>CAWDXD010000031.1:0-124066 GCA_963806145.1 uncultured Actinomycetes bacterium | reverse complement strand
CGGTGGTCACGGTGGCGTTGCAGGTGGCGCCGTTGATCACCGAGACGGTGCCGTCGTTGTGGCTGGTGACGTAGACGGTGTTGGTGGCCTGGTCGACCACATCCCAGGACGGGTTGACGCCGACCTTGACGGCGGGCGGGGTCTGGCCGCACCCGGTGCCGGTGCTGCCGTTGCAGGTGGCCCCGTTGATCACCGAGACGGTGTCGCCGTTGCCGGTCGGCCCGCCGTTGGCGGCGTACACCGTATCGGTGGCCACATCCACGTCCAGGGCCGCGGGGTCGAGGGCGTCCTTTATCGTCTTGACCGGTTCCCCGCAGCCCGAGGTGGTGACCGCGTTGCACCGGGCGGCGTCGATCACGAACACCTGGCCGGCGGGGCTGGCCACATACAGTGTGCGGGTCTTGGGGTCAAGCGCCGCGGCGACGGGGAACCCGCCGGTCTTGATGGTCGCCAGCGGCTTCGCGCAACCGCTGGTCACTTTCGCATTGCACCGCGCGCCGTTGACCACCGAGATGGTCCCGGCACCGTCGGCCACATAAACGGTGTCCGTGCGCTCATCCAAGGCCGCCGCCAGTGGGAACTTGCCGGCCGCGGCCCGGGCGGTCACCCGGCACCCCGAAACGACCTGCACGTTGCAAGTCGCGGCATTGATGATGTCCATGACGTGCTCGGGCGTGGTGCAGGAGCTGGTCGTGCACGGGATCGGCACGTAGATCGTATTGGTTTTCGGATTGGCCAGCGGGACACCCGGGCTGCCGTCGAGCACGACCGACCCGCCCGGCCGGGCCGCACCGCCTTGAGCTACCGGGCCCAATTGCCCCAGGACCGCCCCGCCCAGGCCTCCGTGGCGGTCCGCCCGGGGCCCTGGCACTTCGAACCGTGCCAGGGCTGCGCGATGCGGAACTGGACGGGTCATGGCCGCGGCGCCCACCGGCACGAGGCCGGCTGCAGCGCACGCCATGACCGCAAGCGCCGCCAGTGCCCGCCGTTCCCTGCGTGTTCCCACCGAGCGGGATCTGTTCTTCATCGTTCCGCTCCCAAGCTTCCGCGTTTGTCCCCGAGGGCTGGCTCAGCCCGCCAGCGAGGCCGCCGCCGGAAGATGCCGTGGCCGGTCCGCCCGCCGACCCGATTGTTGCGCGCTGACCTCACAAAAAGCTCACATGGGCTCCGAGCGGGGCTGCCAGCTATGCCACAAGTGCCGGTGATGGAGACGGTAGGGCCGCGGGGGGAGGAGGAATCTGGGATTTCCACATGCAGGTGGGACCGCCACCCACATGAATGGTGCCCGCCGGCGTCCCAAGGCCGGCCGGACCAGTACGGCGGGGACTGCCGAAGGAGGGGGGTGGGAGGAAGCGTGCGGGCCGTGGCTGCGACGCGCTCGGTGGCGGTCAGCGTGAGCGGGGCAGGCGGGCGAAGCCCAAGGCGGGAGATCTCCGAGCTGGCCCGGCCGACCACGCTGGTGCGGGCAGGGATTCGAAGATCCCGGGCGCCCGCTGCAAGGGCAGCGCGCTCGCCGTAACCAGCACCGCCCGACATCAGGCGCTTCTGGCGCACGTGTCCTGGGCTGTTTGTTCATCGGATCGCGTCGTTTTGCGAGGTGGTGCTGCTGCCCGGCTGTCTTCCTCTTTCGTTCCCTGCGCCCGACGGTTGATTCCGGTGGCGGCCGGCCTAACGGTAGGGGAGGCGTCCCGCTGGGGCGGCGACCATGGGGGTCGCCGGTGCTGGGGGCGCGGCGTTTGGGGTGCCGGGCATGCTGGTTCCGGTCGTCGCACAGCCAGTCCCTGGGCCGTTGCTGCCGCGGGGGGTCAGCAGGTAACCGCGCACCTGGCTGTGGTAGATGCCGTAGCTGGCGATCTGCCCGCGGTTATTGACGTGTAATGCCTCCAGGAGAGAGAACTGGGAGCCCCGGGGATGAGGGTGTTGAGGTTAGGACCTGTTGCCGGTCAGGCGGTGCTACAGCGGGAAGTGATCCGTTCGATCTCGGGCACCGGGTGGGATCGTTGCGGCATCGGGGTGTTGATCCTCGGCCCTATGGGTGACGCCGCCGCCCTGATCGCGGCGCCTGCGCCCATGGCTGCGCGGACGCAGCCGGCGATGCCGCGATCGGCGCGGGGGGAGAAGGCGGCTGGTGCGGAGTGGGCAGTGGACGTCCCGGTGCCCCGCCACCGCTCGGCCAGGCTCACCGAGGCGGAGCCGTCGTTTGCGAACCCTCCGGCCGCTATGCAGGCCGATGGGGCGGGGCAGGCGACGGAGAAGTTACTGAGGAGGCCGATTCCGGGGAGAAGCGGGGTGGGCTGGATGCGCCACCGTGCTCCGTTCCACCGCTCGGCGAGGGTCTGCTGAGGAAAGCCGAAGACTCCTCCGGCAGCGGTGCAGGCCGACAGCGAGGTGCAGGACACGCTGCCGAGGAAGTCGCCTTGCGTGCCGGGGAGGTTGGGGGTGTGCACCACGGTCCAGGTGGTGCCGCTCAGCCGCTCGGCCAGCGTGCCGGCGTTGGTGCCGCCGGTCGCGATGCACGCGGCCGCCGACTGGCACCAGACGCTGGCGAGGAAGCCACCCGGTGTGCGCTGGGTGCGTTGCACCGTCCAGCTGGTGCCGTTCCACCGCTCGGCGAACGTCCCAGCCGGGTTGCCCGAGGCGTGGAGGGAGGTCCCTACCGCGATGCATGCCGCGGGCGCTGGGCAATCGACCCCGGTGAAGAAACTGATGGGCGGGCCCGATGGCGTGGGAGCCGGCACAAGCCCCCAGCCGGTGCCATTCCAGCGTTCGGCCAAGGTCACATCGGCGCCCGAGCTGGTCACGTAGTCGCCGACCGCGATGCACGCAGCCGCCGCGGTGCAGCTGGCCGCGTTCAGTTCGCTGAACTGCGCTCCGGGCGGCACCGGAGCAGGCTGGATGCGCCACCGGGCACCGTCCCGCCGTTCCGCCAGGACCTTCGAGTTCGAGGTGCCGACCGCGGTGCAGCGGTCAGCTGCCGGGCATGCCACGGCGAACAGGGTGCTCGATGAGGACCCGGCCGGGCTGGGGGTGGGCTGGATCCGCCAGTCCCTGCCGTTCCACCCGAGGGCCTCGGTCGATACGACGCCGCGCGTCGGGCCCGCGGCGCCGACTGCTACGCACCGGTCGGTGGCCGGGCAGGCGATCCCGTTCAGCTGGTTGTCGGCGGCCCCGGCCGGGCTCGGCACGTTCTCGAGGCGCCAGCGGCCATCCCGCCACCGCTCGCCTACCGTGACGGGCGTCCCGGCACCATTGCCCAGGCCCACCGCGGTGCAATCAGACGCCGCGGGGCAGGACACGCCGCTGAGGCTGTTGCCGCTCGCCTGGGCCGGGTTGGGGGCCGGCTGGGCGTGCCAGGTACTCCCGTTCCACCGTTCGCCCAACGTCACAGTGGCCCCGGAGCTGTCGTTGTACTCACCGACCGCCGCGCACGAGGACGCCGCGCAGGAGACGTTGAGCAACAGACTGGACTGAGCCCCGGGCGGGGACGGGACGCCCAGCAGATGCCAGGCCGCACCGTTCCACCGCTCAGCGAACCCCGCCGGGCCAGAGCTGTTGAAGGCGGTTCCGACGGCCATGCAGGACGACCCGGACGTGCAGGACACCCCGAAGAGCACAGCAGCAGCCGCCCCGCCGGGGCTGGGGGTGGCCTGGATGCTCCAGTCGGTGCCATTCCACCGCTCGGCCAAGGTCACATCGGCGCCCGAACTGTTCACGTAGTCGCCGACCGCGACGCACGAAGCCACCGCGGTGCAGGTGACCCCGCTCAGCCCGCTGAACTGCGCCCCGGCCGGTACCGGAGCCGGCTGGATGCGCCACCGGGCACCGTCCCGCCGCTCCACCAGGAGCTTCGAGTTCGAGGCCCCCACCGCGGTGCAGCTGTCAGCTGCCGGGCACGCCACGGCGGCCAGGATGCTGAACGGGGACCCGGGCGGGTTGGGGGTGGGCTGGATGCGCCAGCTGCTGCCGTCCCACCGCTCGGCCAGCGTCAGCCGCGCCCCCGACCCGGCGGCGAACGACCCGACGGCGGTACACGCCGAGCCGGACGGGCACGACACACCATTGAGAGCACTGGCCGCAGCCCCGGCGGGGTTCGGCGTTGGCTGGACCGCCCACCTGCCGCCGCTGCGCCGCTCGGCAAGCGTCACCCCCAGCCCCGACTCCCGCACGTGCAAGCCAACGGCTGTACATACCGAAGCCGTGGGGCACGACACCGTGTTGAGCCCGCCGTTCCCGGCCCGAGGGTTCGGGCTCGGCGTAACCGACCACCCCGCCCGCGAAGCGCTGGCCGGGGCCGCAAACACCCCAATCAGAAGCACTGGGACCAACAGCAACACCGATCTCTTCACCGCGATCCCCTCCCGCCCTCAAACGCCGCCCGGCAGCCGCCTCACCCTTGCACCACAACCTCACAAAAAGCTCACATCCGACGGAGAAGCCCTGAGGTGCCCTGAGCTTTCCGGACGGGGATCCAATAGGATCTTCACCGGAAAGGACGGGATCGAGTGGCAGGAAAGAAACGCGGTAATTTCTCTCCGGAGTTCAAGGAGGAAGCCGCCAGGATGGTGGTAGAGACTTCCCGCTCTATCGCCGAGGTCGCCCGTGAGCTCGGGGTGAATGGGACCACCCTGGGATACTGGGTGAAAGCATACCGGGAAAGCCACGCCGGGGATGAGCCGGCGCTCGGGGTATCGGAGCGGGCGCGGCTACGGGAGCTGGAACGCCGGAACCGTGAGCTGGAAATGGAGAACGCGTTCCTGAAAAAAGCAGCGGCATACTTCGCGAGGGAGCCCCGGTGAGCGCGAAGTACGCGTTCATCGAGGCGGAGGATGCCACCGTGGCCGCACAAGCGGCCCGCGCTCCGTCTATCACCCAAATGTGCGCCTGGCTGCGGGTATCCCGCTCCGGCTTTTACGAATGGAGGTCCCGGCCACAGTCCGCGGCCGCAAAAAGAAGGAACGAGCTTAAACTGCTAATCGCGAAGGCATTCGAGGATTCCGACGGCACCTATGGATACCGCCGGGTGGCTTTGCAGCTGGCCCGCTGGGGCATCCAGGCAGGACTGGAGCTGGTCCGGGCGCTGATGCGGGAGCTGAGCCTGGTGGCCTGCCAGCCCCGGCCCTGGCGGCCATCCACCACGAAGCAGGGCCAGGCCGGGCCGATCCCGGATCTGGTGGCCCGTGATTTCAGCGCGGCCGTCCCGGGCGAGAAAATGGTCGGGGACATTACCTATATTCCGACCTGGCAGGGATGGCTGTATCTGGCGACGGTCATTGACTGCGCCACGCGCAAGGTCATCGGGTGGGCGATGGATGACAACTACCGGACACCGCTCATCACAGCGGCGATCGAGATGGCCGCCCGGAACACCGGCCTTCCCGCTGATGCCATCTTTCATTCCGACCGCGGCAGCAATTACACTTCTGCCGAGTTCGCCGCAGTCCTGGAACAGCTAGGAATCCGCCAGTCCGTCGGGCGCACCGGCATCTGCTTCGACAATGCACTCGCCGAGTCTTTCAATGCTGCGCTGAAAGTGGAGCGGGTGCACCGGACCGTCTACCCGACCAGGAAGAAGGCACGCGAAGATATTGCCCGGTACATCGAACTCCGGTACAATCGGATCCGGCTTCATTCAGCGCTCGGGTACCGGACGCCACAAGAGGTACACGACGAGTATCTGAGTTTGCAGGCAGCGGCATGAATTAAACCCGGATTACCCGTCCGGAAAACGCGGGGCAGCCCACCCCCCGGGGAAGGCGGCGATGGGGGAGATTACCCGGCTGTGCCGGGTACCCGCCTGCCCCTACTCTGCTCACAGCGCTCAGATAACCCCAGTCTGCGCCGACCATGAGCGGCACCGCTCCGCGCCAAGCGCCGCGCCGAACGGCGGATCAGCGCGTGGCCGTGAAGTCCTAGGCAAATCACGCTGTGTGAGACTGGTGCACCGCGGAGCTAGACTTCGGCAGCGCCGTCCTCGTCGATGGCGCGTTCGCAGTCCTCGGTGAGTGCGGCGTAGGCGTAGGCTCGTTGCTCTATGATTTGATAGCCGTTCGACGACTTGCGGGTTATCAGTGGCCTGCCGCGGCCCGGCGGCCCGAGTCGATGACCTCAGGCAGCGGTTCGGCGGAGCCCTTGTTGGCGGCTTGGTCCATCCGCGCTGATCGGTCGGGTAGGCGGCCTTTGGCAGCTGACGGTCGGACGTTGACGTAATGCCGGGCCGAACAGGTGTTGTACGGTGCAGTCGGCCGGATTCGTGCGGAGCGGTTGTTTGTCAGCAACTGATCGGAGCTCTGTCGGGCCGATCTGGATATGATTGCTCAGTGGAGGGATCGCGGGGAGAGGCTGGCGGCTCGCTTCGGCTGGCAGTGGCGCTGATACCCTGGTCGCTCGACGCGCTGGTCTGCAGGCAGTTCGACGTTGCCCGCGGATGCGCGGGCTCACGTATGGTGGCGGGCCGGTTCGCCGGCTATTCCGGTGACGCTCGGCCGCTGGCCGTATTTGTCTGATGTGCCGCGTCCTTGCTTACCTCGGTCCACCGCTGAACGTCGAGTCTGTCCTGTTCGCCCCGGACAGCTCACTGGTGCGCCAGGCGTACAGCCCGCGAATGATGGCTTCATTTTTGAACCTCGCCGGCTTTGGGATGGTGGCGTGGGACCCGAATTCCCGGATGCCCGAGGCGCCGTTCGTCTATCGGGTCACGACGCTCCCGGTATTCGATCGGAATCTGGAGAATCTGGCGCGGAAGATCACCCCGCGCTGCTTGTTGGCCCACGTTAGGGGCGCGTTGGGCGGCCCCGAAGACGTCGTCTCGCAGCAGAACGTGCACCCGTTTCTCTACAGCGGGGCTCATGTCGCGCTCGCCCACAACGGGTACCTGCGCGACTTCGGTAGGATGCGTCACGGATTGCTGGAGTTCATCAGGCCCGAGCTGGCGCAGCGAATCGAGGGAACGACCGACTCGGAGTGGCTTTACGTGCTGCTGCTTTCTCAGCTCGACGACCCGTGCGGTGTCCCCGGTCCCGACGAGCTCGCCGCCGCGGTCGCGCAGACGCTGTCGATCGTGCGACGCGTGCGGGAGCGCCACGACATTCGCGTCTCATCCCCGGTCAATCTGTTCGTCAGTACGGGCCAATGCGTGATCGTGACACGGTTCTCGTTCGATTACGGCTGGTACCCGCCCAAGGAGCGGGCGCTTCTAGAATTGGATTTGGCCTACATGAGTCTCTGGTACACGCTCGGAGACGAGTATCTGGAGCGTGGTGGAGAGTGGATGATGACGCCGGCGGGTGACAGGCCGCGGTCGCTGATCTTGGCCTCAGAGCCCCTGACCCGGGACGTTTCGACGTGGCTGGAGGTGCCGGAGTATTCGATGCTGACGGCGTGGATCAACGACGATGGCCTGAGGTTTCAGGCGCTTGATCTCGATGTCTAAACAGGCCGATGTCGGCGGCGGTGGGCGGGAAGGCTCCACAATCACCGCCGCCTTCCTACAGCAGGTGCCGCTGTTTGCCGGCCTGACGGCGAATGAATTGCACGACCTGGTGGCAGTCATGCAGCCGATCGAACTCGCGCCCGGCCAACTGCTCTGGCGTCAAGGCCAGGCGGCAGACGCGCTTCACCTGATAAGCGGGGGCGGGATCGGCATCTACCTGCGGCAGCCTGGCGGAACCGAGGTCCACCTGACCACGCTCGGCCCGGGGGAAGTGCTCGGGGAGCTGCCGCTGATCGACGGCGGGACGCGCAGCGCAACCGCTCGCGCCCTCGACCGAGCACGGCTGTGGTCGCTCAGCCGGGCCGACTTCGCCGCGCTGACGCTGCGGCGAAGCCCGACCGCGCTGGCGCTTAGGCGCAGCATCTGCGCCGTCGCGTGCACCCGGTTGCGCGACCGCTACCAGCAGCTCGCTAACTCGCTCGCTCCCGGCTTGCCGTCCGGCGCGTCAGAGCCACCGACGGCCGCCCAGCTGACCGAGTCGGCGCCACCGGACGAATACCTGAGCAACCTGGCGTTCTTTCGCGACTTCGCTGCTGATCACCTGCGGTCGCTGGTCGAACGCTCGCAGCTGTTCATGATTTCACGCAGGCGCGTCCTCGAGCACGAAGGGGATGCGCCCCGGGGTTGCTACGTGACGCTGAACGGCGCAGTCGAGATGACGATCGAGCGCGGCCAACAGCGCATCCCGATCGGTATCGCCGGTCCCGGGCGAGCGTTCTCGTACGTCGGTCTAATCGACGGCAAGACCGCGCCGGTGACGGTGAGAACCCGCGAGCTCTCGCTCCTGCTGCGGATCGCACCCGAACCCTTTGCCGACTATTTCCACGGTGCCACGGCCGAGTCATACGCGCTGTTCAATGCCATCGAACGCGACCTAATGGGTGCGCTTCGCAGAAATGACCTTGGCTTCGTCAGGGCCGTTGGCACGGCCGCGATTCGCACGTCGGCAATGACGCCTCAGCCGCGCACGCCGTAGAAGCGTGCAGCTGCCATATCGGCCTGCCCGGCGGCAGCAAAGTCTCCCTGAACGGGAACACCTGCCTGACCCAAGACGCCACCGGGGACTCCGTCAGCGCGGCGGTCAACAACCGCACCCCGCCGATCCTCACCCGAACCTACGGCTATCCCGTCATGCTCGCACTCGCGGCGATACCGGTGGCCGTGGTCACGTTGCGGCTACGGCGAAACGGCTGGCTCTCACCCCGACTCGCCTCGGTCCACTCCAGGCTGGCCCCAGCGCTCCATACGAAGTTTCTGCCCGAGCATTGGCGTGGAAGTGCATGACCTGATCAGAGTCGCCATTTTCGGCCTCGCTGGCCAGCCATGGACGGAATAGTCCCAGTCCACCCGGATTCTCGCGGCGGCGCACCGAATGACCTGATCTGCATCCACCGTGCGGGCGCCGACAGACCACTCGAACCCGCGCAGAACGGCGGGTACTTGCGCGCGGACGTCATCGGCACCGGTAACTGAGCGTAGCTGGACAGACCTGGCTGACCGTCGGAAATACTGGTCTGACCCGGGCGAGGAACCTTGCAGGTGTGTGCCTGATCGTGGCGTTGCTCACGGTCACCGGACACTGGCCGCGGTACGGTGCAGGCACCGTTGAGGCGGGAAGGTGAAGATGTGGTCCAGAAAGTAAGCGTCGTCTTGGAAGACGACCTGACCGGCGGCCCAGCCGAGCAGACCATCCGGTTCGCGTTTGAGGGCAGCGATTATGAGATCGACCTGAACGCCAGGAACACTGCCGTGTTCGGCGAGCAGCTCGCGCCCTACCTTGAGCATGCCCGCCGGGCCGGGCGGGCACCGTCGCGCCGTTCCGGGCGGGCTGCGGCTGGCCGCCAGCGGTCGGGTGATATCCGGGCCTGGGCGAAAGAGCACGGCCTGGCAGTCAGTGAGCGCGGGCGCATCCCGGCCAGCATGGTGGAGCAGTACAACACGGTCGGCGGACGCTAGCACAAGCCACAAACCCCGAACCGCACCGCGGACCAAGATTCGGTCACCGCGGCCATTCGCCTGACGGGACTGCGGAACTGTGGGCCATGAGTCCCTGCGCCATGGTGGCGCATCGCGGCTCGAACACAGGCACCCCCAGCTGCATCTAGAGCACATCTAGAGCGGTCCATCACCCCGTACCAGCAGTGCACCTGCTCTGGATACAAGTCATCGCCCGGTCGGCGGCAGATGCGCGCATTCCCGGTCCTGAGCTGCTTTGCATAGTTATCCAGGTTCAGGCGACCGATCGGCACTTCGCTGGTGAGGTTGGCCAGTCGGTCGGCATCGTTCTTGCCGCTAATCAAGGGCACGCATCCGTCTTATGGCTGGCGACCCCAGGCCCGGTCGTCTCGAGGCGGCCCGAACCGGCGGTTCTGGTTTGACGACAGGGCCGGGCGGCCAGAGGAACCATGCCCGGATCGTGCCGTCGTTGCGAGCCGGCTCGGCCGGGATCACTGGCTTGTTGAGGCAGTTCTGGGCTGGTGCCATCATCAGGCCATGCAGCCGCCGCCGGGGTCGAACGCCCCGCAACTGATCAGCGATGAGGACCTCCAGCGCGTCCGGCTGGACAAGGTCACGCCGCACAACGCCCCGATCACTCTGGCCGACTACGATCCGGGCTGGCCAGTGCTTTTCGCTCGCGAGGCTGCTCGCATCCGCGCCGCGCTCGGTGGTCGTGCCGTCCAGGTCGAGCACGTCGGTTCGACCTCGGTGCCAGGGCTGGCTGCCAAGCCCATCATTGACATCCTGCTCGCCGTGCCCGATTCATCGGACGAGCAAGCGTATGTCCCGGCGCTGGAGGCAGCTGGCTACGTGCTGCAGGCCCGTGAGCCAGACTGGTTCGAGCATCGCATGTTCAAGGGCCCGGACACCGATATCAACCTGCACGTGTTCACCGCCGGCGCGGCGGAGATCGACCGGATGTTGCTTTTCCGCGACTGGCTCCGGGCGAACGACGCCGACCGTGACGCCTACCTGCAGGTTAAGCGGGACCTGGCCAAGCGGACCTGGCGGCACGTGCAGCACTATGCCGACGCCAAGACCGCGATCGTGGAACAGATCATCGCCCGCGCGACGGTCCACCGGCCTGGGCCGCGCCCAAGCTAGCTGGCCGTGCGTTCGGCCCAGCCGACGGATGGCTCGACGGTGCGACCTCCGCGCCTGGCAGGTCCCCGGTCGGCGGCATGAGCGCGTATTCCGGGCGGCACGTTGGTCTGCATAAATCAGCCTGTCGCACAAAGGCTTGGGCGTCTCATATTGCGAGATTCGAACGGTGGGGCAACGCGGGCTGCTGCTCCGTATCGCCATGACCAGTGCAGACCTGGGCTACAACAGACTCCCAGAACGCTCCATCTCGTGATGCGAGACACATTCGGGTTTGTGCGACAGGCTGAGATATCCAGGACCCGCTCGTTATCGTGCTGTGGACGCTCATGATGACCGGAACGCTGGCCGCGTGATGAATCGGCCAAATAGGCGCGCGCCTACCCGCCGTTCTGCACGGTCAGGCGGTTGGCGCCTATTCACTCTGATCGGACACAGAACAGGCATTTCTGCGCTCCTGCCCTGGTCCGCTAGTGCTCCAGGCGGGGGAAGGCTGCTGGCCGATAGGCCGGATGAGCCAGCGCGTGTCGCGCAAGCCGTTACCAGAGACCGGGGACCAGCCTCCAGCGGACCCGGCGACGATAGGCCCCGTAGGCCGGCGATCGGGCGAGCAGGCGCTCTTCCATCAGTGCCCGGCCGGCGTTACAGCCGCTGGCCAGCACCATGACCACGGCATTTCTCAGCGAAATGCTCTGCAGCAGATACCCCGACTGAATCAGCAGGTACGACGCATACACCGGATGCCGGACGCCAGCGTAGGGGCCCGGGGTCACCAGGCCACGGTCGGCAGCGACGAAGCCGAAGGAGCGGCCCAGCGCGAGGAGTGACACGATGGCGACGGCGAGGCCGGCCAGTTGCAGGCCAAGCCCGGCGACAACTCCCCAGTGCGGATGGGCGCCGACGGGCCGGAACAGGACCCCGGCGAATATCCCGCCGAACGCCAGCAGCCAGCTCCCGGGATTGCGGCTGACGGCAGCCGCCGGCCGGCGGACCAGGAAAGCGATCACGAACCATGTCTGCTCGACCAGGAAGGCACCCCCGATGAGGCTGTGCGTGCGCAGGTAGAACTGCAGGCTTGCTTGCGCGAACAGCGCCGCGCCCGCTGCGCCCGCCAGGTTCACCACGATCCGGGCGGGCCGCCCGAGACCTCGGGGGAGCGAAACCGTCTCGAGCCAGGTCCAAATCCTCGGGGCAGGATGATCGGTAGCTGGTGCCGGGATGTCTTCACGGCGGGACGATGTCGCGGAATCGCGGCACTGGCCTGGCCTGCGGGTGCGGCTCATCATGACCTCATCTCCTGCACGCACAGGCGCAGCAGCTGGTTCAGTCCGTGCCGAACAGGCAGTCCGGGGCGGCGGCCTCGGGATCGCCGGGGTAAAGGCGTTCTCTGGACCCGCTCTGGCCAGCCGGGGAGCTGATGCCGCCCCTGGTGCGGACTGCCCGGGTCGACGGCTCACGTGCATGCCGGACACGACAGCAAGGCCGCGCGCCTACAGGCCGGGCAGCTGGAAGCCGTGGTAATACCACAGCGACGAGGTGTACCGCAGCACGCCGACGGCGACGGCGAGCGTGCCCCGGCAACCGGCAGCACCCAGCCCGGCAGCCGCCTGCTCTGTACCAGCAGCACCTTCGCGGCAAAGGCACCGTAGATGAAATCGTCGTGCGGTGGGCGCGGGCCGACGTTCTGGGCATGCTGGCTGCTGAGGTCGCCAATCGGGTGAGCGCTGGGCCCGGCCGTGACCCGCTGTCTTGGTCACGGCCGGGTGTTCCGCGTGGCTGCCGCTGTGCTGGCAAGCGATCACCCATCACTGCCCGGTGGGCTGGAGCCCCGCTCATTTGCACGGCTCTCCGGGGACGCGCTCGTCGCTCGGCGCTACGGATCGATGGTGACAGTCACCGTCCCACTCGCAATGTTGCCCTGTGAGTCCTGTACCTGCATGGGGAAGCTGAAGGTGCCAGCCTGGGTCGGCGTTCCCGTCAGGACGTTGTTGAAGTCCGGAGCAGTCGTACCGAGGGTGAGGCCGGGCGGGAGCTCATTGATGTTGATGACGACAGACCAGGAGTACGGCGGTGCGCCGCCTTGGGCAATGAGGTCGTGGCTGTACCGCACACCAACGGTTCCGGTCGCAAGCGGGGTGGTGATCTGCAGCGGCGGATCGATGGTGGCGGTGAATCGCTGGGTTACGTGCGCGCCGCTGTAGTCAGTGAGCTGCATGGTGAAGGTGTAGGTGCCGGCCGTGGTCGGTGTTCCGGCGAGCTCGTCGTTGGCGTCGCGCGGCCCGGCGAAGGTCCGCAGGGACAGGCCGGGCGGGAGTTGCCCGGAGGCAACGGACCAGACGTAGGGACCGGCGCCGCCGCTGAGGAAGAAGTCCTGCGCGAATGCCTGGCCGACGGTTCCACCGAGGTCTGTTCCGCCGCTGGCGTTGATGGTCAGCGGCAGGTCCTGGTTCACGCCGATCGAGTAGGCCTGATACAACGGCTGGCCCTGGTCGCCGGTGCCTTGCACGGTGAAGTTGCGGCCGGGCTGGACGCCTGGGTCGGTCGGGGTGCCGCTAACAATGTCGCCGGATGGCCCGAAGGCGGCAGGCAGGGTCAAACCCGGGGGCAGGGAACCGGCGACGATGCTGAGCGTGCCGCCGGCCTGATGGCTGGTGACCAGGTGCCCCTGGTAGGACTTGCCGATGACGGCGTCGGGCAGCACGCAGGTCCCGTTGATCAGGAAGCCGCCGTTGACGGCGGGGTCGCATACCAGCTGATCCGGCGGGCCTTGCACGGTGATAGTGATCTGGTAGGCCAGCGTGGAGGTCAGGCCGCCGTCGGTCGCCTTGATGGTGAAGTTGAACGTCCCGGCCTGGGCGGGGTTCCCGGTGATGACGGTGCCGGACCCGCCCTGGGCGGGCATGGTCAGGCCGGGCGGGAGGCTGCCCGCGGTCAGCGCGAAGGTGACTGTGGGGCCAGCGGCGCCAGCCTTGCTCACCGCGATGGTCGCGGAGTAGTTGTTGGGCGCGGTGGTTTGCCCGGGGGGCAGCGCGCAGACGCTGCCGTGCAGCGCGCCGCCGTTGGCCGCTGCCGTGCACAGCAGGTGAATGGCCGGCTTGGGGTAGTACGCCCATGCCGGGGCCGCGGCCCCCACCGTCAGCGCCGCCGCCGTACTGACGGTGGCCGCAAGCGTGAGCGCCGTTTTCGTGATCCGTCTCATAGCTGATCCCCCTTAGGTCAGCTTGCGAGGCCGTACCCGAAATGGCTGGCCCGCTGTGAGAGCACCCGCGGGCCAGACGGCCCCTTCCACTTCACACGAAGCCGGGACGGTTGCGGTTCACCAACTGGAGAGGATGACGAAATCCGCCCAGCCACCGCAGCACCTTGAGCAGGTCCGGATCCTTGGTGTGCTCGCGCCCGCCGCAGCAACGCGGTCAGGCCTAGTGGCGGCCCGGCCCGCGCCCGGCGGGCACATCCGTGCCAGATCAGACCGGCCTGACACCAGCTGAGCCGTGTCCGCCGACACCCGCCCCTCAGACCGGCCTGACACCAGCTGAGCCGTGTCCGCCGACACCCGCCCCCGCCGAGCCCAGCAATCAGCGAGGCGTTCGTAACCAAGGTACGGGAACAGGTGCCCCAGCCGGGCGTAGCACATCCGCAGCCAGTGATGCTCCGACCGGGCGCCCAGCAGCACCTGCGCCACGGCCAGGCACACCAGCTCGGCATCGGACAGCTTCTTGGGCCGGCCAGGACGGCGCTGGCCGGAGGGGATCACGTGATCGTCGATCAGCACGTACAGTGCCGTCAGGAGGGTATCTAGGTCTGCAGTCACGAGCGACCATGGATGCCCTCCTCCCATGTCCAGGTCAACCCGGCACGCCGCACCAGACCGAGTTGGGACTCACTCATCTAGAGGTGAATGACCGGGCAGGTCATCGTCCGCGTCACGCCGTCGAGGACCTGGACCCGGGAGGCTACCAGCTTGCCCGGCTCGTCGATGTCCCGCGCCTGTGCCCGCCCAATGACGTGGTAGGGCCCGGCCAGGCTCGCCGTCTCGGAGACGCCGGGCAAGCCCCGGAGCGCCACAGCCCGATGGCCGCCTGGCCGGCTTCGGCCTGGATCAGAATGTACGCGGCGATCACGTGACACCCACCCAACCTTCTGGGGACTATTCAACCGCCATCAGGGTCATGGGTCATCCCCGGGCGCGGGCCGGGCCGCCGGCAGGGCGTGGACGCGCGCGTGGCCGCGGGGCGTGAGTTCTGGCCGAGCCCGACGCCGGCGTGCCGGGAGCCTGTCCGGCCTGCAAGCTAGCCGGATCCCACCGTGGCCCCGGGCAGTGGCAGCAGTCACACTGGCCACCGCACGCAGGCTCACAACGGGAACCTCACGAGCGGGGTCACCTCGACAGTCGCGCCGCCCCGTTGGTGGCTGTCCGGCACCGGGGTGAACCCTGGGGGCCGCCGATCAGCGAGTGTGGCCGGGCGCCAGGTCGAGCGGGGCGCGCCAGCCCGGGTGTTCGCTCCAGCCGCGCCCGCTCCCCGGCCGCGTGGGGTTGTTCCCGGTGCCGGGCGCGCAATTCGGCGTCCGTCGGCCTGCACCTCGCCAGTCAGGCGCCAACGGGCAGGATCAGCGCGCCGTCGTGGTGGCATGATCGAGCAGCGGGAGTGCATCGCCGAGGTAGGCGCGGATCGTGTGCCGGGACCGGCCCGCCTGGGGATGAGGTAGCAGCCGAACGCGCCGGGCGCTGCCTGCGACGCCTCCGGCAGCGGCTCCGGGTGCGGCACTGGCTCCGGCTCCGGCTCCGGCGGCGGCGGCAATGGTCGTGGCGGTGGCCGGGGTTCCGGCGGCGGCACTGGCGGCGGCACCGGCGGCGGCACCGGCGGCGGCTCCACCGGTTCGGGCCGCGCCGGCTTCGGCTTCGCGGGTTCCGGCTGCGCTGCTTGACCAGCATCTGGAGCGCGGTCTGGCGCCATCTTGCCGGGCGCTTCGTCGCTGGGCACCGCGAGCCCACGGGAACGATCTGCGGGCACCCGGAGATGATTCCCAGCCGGGCCCTCCGCCCACCACGCGGCGGCAGACCTGTATCGACGTCCTGTGGGCTTACCTGCACATCCCCGACGAGCCGGACCCAGGCGATCGATCAACGCCGGCAGAACGGCACGATGGCGCCCTGACCGGACAGGAGTTCTAATCGTGTCGTGGACGTGCGGCTGCCCGCCTGGTGATATTACCCGCCGGGGTGCGCGAACGGCCACGAGATGCCGCTGTTGGCGGCAGGATATCGAGTGCTGGATCGGCGCGGCCTGGCCTGGTGCCTGCCCGCAGTGACGCCGAGCTGCTTGACCAGCGCCGTGGTGCGCCACCTGCTGGGACGCCGCAGCGAGGCCGGGTTCCTGGCCACGGTGGCCCGTGACTGGGGCCCACCTGTTCCCGGTCCTGCCGGACCAAAGCGAGGCTAACCAGAGGACCCGCTGGCTATGGGGCGCGTCTGGACAGTCCGGGCTGCGCTGGCGGCAAGAGCGTCCGAAGATGACTGCCAGCCGACCGGCACCAGCGCGCTGCCGGTCAAGCACACCTCCGGGTCCGCAGCCCGGTTCCTGGACCAGCCCAGGTGGCCTGCACGCGCGTTTCGGCCGCGACGCCGCGCACGGCGAGTGGTTCTGCGGGTTCCGCCTGGCGATCAAGAGAGACCTGGGCAGCCGCCTGGTACGGGCCCGGGGCATCGTGCCCGCCGCCGTCAACGAGCGTGACGTGGGCAATGACCTGCTGGAGACGGGCCGGGCCAGCGCCGCGGCCGAGTGCCTCGGCATATTCAGACGCGGCAGGCCGCGCCGCGCCGATCCAGCACTCGATATCCTGCCGCCAACAGCGTCATCTCGTGCTCGGCGTAATGGTGGCCACAGAAGTCAAGGTGCTGTGCGTCAGTCACGGCCACGCGCACACACGCGGCTGCGCCGCACTGATCGCAGGTATCCGTAAGGGTGAGATCAGGGATGGCGAGCTGCGCGGTTGCGCTCGACGGGCTGTGTTTGCGCATAGCTCCCCCTGAGCTCTCGACGTGACCAAGCTTGCGCATGCGTTTGTAACGTTGGCAACACCTCGGCGCAGGGTGCCGGTCACGGCCGACACTCTGCGCGGTCCTGAAGGCGAGCCCCCACACACGGCCAGGGGCCGGTGGCCTGCCACGGGCCTGCCGGAGGTTGCGGGGCTTGCCCGCGAAGGCCGCAAGCCTGGAGGCTGAGCGTGCCGGCCGCACACCCGCGAGCAGCTAACCTGAACGTAGACGGCAACAGGAGTTCCGTCTTGCCGCTGGGGTCGCCTAGGTGGCTGGTAGCCGCGGGGCTGCGCGGCAGCCGCCGGGTTCCCGGGGCTGAGGTGCGGTGATGGGTATCGCTGAATTGCCGCTGGCGGACACGCTGGCACGGCCGCTGCGCGACTTGCGGATCTCGGTGACCGACCGCTGCCAGTTCCGCTGCACCTACTGCATGCCCCGCGAGGTGTTCGGCCGGGACTTCGTCTTCTTGCCCCGCGAGCAGCTGCTCACCTTCGAGGAGCTGACCCGCCTGGCCCGGGTGTTCGCCGGCCTGGGGGTGCGCAAGCTGCGGCTGACCGGCGGCGAGCCGCTGCTGCGCCGCGACCTGGAGAAGCTGGTCGCAATGCTGGCCGGCCTCGGCGGCATCCAGGATATCGCCCTGACCACCAACGGGGCGCTGCTGGCCGGCAAAGCCAAAGCGCTGGCAGCGGCGGGCCTGTGCCGGGTGACCGTCAGCCTGGACTCCCTCGACGACGCGGTGTTCATGGCGCTCAACGACGCCGGGTTCCCGGCCGCCCGGGTGCTGGACGCCATCACCGCGGCCGCCGGTGCCGGGCTGTCGCCGGTGAAGGTGAACATGGTGGTCAGGCGCGGGGTGAACGAGCAGTCGATCCTGCCGATGGCAGCCCATTTCCGGGGCAGCGGGCACGTGCTGCGGTTCATCGAGTACATGGACGTCGGCACCACCAACGGCTGGCGGCTGGAGGAGGTCGTTCCGGCCGCGGAGATCATCTCCCTGATCGGCGGCCACTGGCCCCTGAAGCCCGCCGATCCCGCCTACCCCGGGGAGGTCGCCCGCCGGTACCGTTACCGTGACGGCGGCGGTGAGATCGGCGTGATCGCCTCGGTCACCCAGCCGTTTTGCCGCGGCTGCACCCGCGCCCGGCTGTCCGCCGACGGCAAGCTCTACACCTGCCTGTTCGCCGGGACCGGGCACGACTTGCGCGGGCCGCTGCGCGCAGGTTCCAGTGATCAGGCGCTGCGCGAGCAGATCAGCGCCATCTGGGCACGGCGGGCCGACCGCTACTCCGAGCAGCGCACCCGCCAGACCAGCCGCACCCAGCGGGTGAAACCGAAGGTGGAGATGTCGCGCATCGGCGGCTAGCCAGCCGCCCAGCCAGCAACCAGGCCCGCCCGGCGCCGCATAGAGGCCACCGAGGAGGTCGGAGCCGCCCCATGACGTATGTGATCGCCGAGCCGTACACCGGCGTCAAGGACAAGGCCTGTGCCGGTGAATGCCCGGCCGGCTGCATCAACGAGGGCGAGCGGATGCTCTACATCCACCCCGGCGAGTGCGTCGACCGTGGCGGCTGCGAGCCTGTGTGCCCGGCCGGGGCAAGCTTTCTGCGAAGACGACGTACCCGGCCAGTGGGCCCAGTTCACCGCCGGAAACGCCAAATTCTCCGGCCAGCTCGGCTCGCCCGGCGGTGCCGCCAAGACCGGCCCCGCTGCCCCACGACACCGACCACGCCGCCAGCTACCTCACCGGCCGGTAACCCGACCATGTCCCTGCGCCAGATACCAGAGCGTGGCCGTGCCAGCGGCGGCCCGGCGCCCAGTTCCCCGGGAGCCCGGGCCACCCAGGCTGCCAGCAGGTGACCGGCATGTGGTACCGGCTGGTGATCCGGCTCACCCCCGCCGACGTCGGCAAGCGGGTGGTGATCCGCTGGCGGCCCGGACCGGGTGACAGCAAGCAGATGACCGACGTGCTGGGCATTCTTGAACAGGCCGACGCCGGGTCCTTCGCGGTCCGCACCCGCGACGGGAACCTGGTCATGATCCCCACCGGGCGCGCCCTGGCCGGGAAAGTGATACCACCACCACCACCCGCCCGCCGGCGCCGCGCGGGCCCCAAGCCCCCCTGACCGGCGACCCCGCGGACGCCCCATGGCCACCGTCCCGCTGCCCCCGGCGCAACCCCTACTGGGTTGCCCGGGCGCCGGACGGGGCGGGCCCTCGGCTGGTGTTCGTCACTGTTCCCGAACCAAAGACCGTCAAGAACCGCGTTCATCTCGATCTGGTGCCTGACGGGTCCCAGGCCGTGGAACTTGCCCGCCTTGAGTCGCTGGGTGTCCGGGTCATCGAGGACCGCCGGCAGGCCACGCCCGGAGGATGGGTCATGATGGCCGATCCCGAGGGAAACGAGTTCGACCTGGAAGGCGGCGGGTAACATCCCGTTTTCAGCCGGGGCAGCACCGCGGGCGCACCTGATAAGGCCGGGGCTTGCCACGGCCGCGCCTTCACGCTCAGCGACCGGTGCTTTTATGGCCATGCGACCCCCACCCGCCGAAGCTCCTACGTCAAGACCGGAGCTGAAAGATCTTCTTTGTTTGCGGCGCGGGTGGCTTTTCCTGGCCGTTGGGGGCGGCAGAGGGCCTTGTAGATCTCGCGGGCGATGTAACGCTTCAGGCAGCGGATGATCTCTTTCTTGGTCTTGCCCTCGGCGGTCCGCCGGGCGGCGTAGGCCTTGGTGCGCGGATCGTGGGCCAGGCGGGTCATGGCGATGGTCCACAGCGCGGAGCCGGCCTGCCGGTCGCCACCACGGTTGAGCCGGTGGCGGATCTGCTTACCGGAGGAGGCATCGACCGGGCTGGCGCCGCATAGGGCGGCGAAGCTGGCCTCGCGGCGGACCCGGCCGGGGTTGTCGCCGGTGGTGACCAGCAGCGTCGCGGCGACCTGGGTGGCCACCCCCCGCTTGGCCAGGAACCCTTCCGGGGCGGCATGACGCACGAGTTCGTCCAGCATGGTGTCAAGCCGGGTGATCTCCGCGGTCAGCTGCTGGTGGCGGCGGGCCACGCTGGCCATCGCCGCCTTGGTGCCCTCGGCCGGGCAGGCCGGCCCGCCGGGGCGGAACCGGGCCGCCACATCGGCCTGCCGCCCGGAGGGCAGCCCGGCCAGTTGCTGGCGCAGCGGCCCGGGTGCGGTGAGGATCAGGTCGCGCAGCTGGTTGCTGGCCTGGGTACGGGCCTTGACCGCCCCGGCCCGGGCCACCCGCAGCGCCCGGATGGACTCGGCGGCCCCGTCGCGGCTCTTCGGCACCCCGGATGCTTCGCCGCTGAGGGCGGCCAGCGCGGCCGCCACCGCGTCGGCGGCGTCGGACTTGCCGCGCCGGCGGCGGGCTTGGCGGTTCGGCCGGATCACCTCGGCCACCTCGATGCCGCAGCCGGCCAGGTAGCGGGCCAGCCCGGCACCGTAGCTGCCGGTGCCCTCCACTCCGACCCTGGCCAGCTCGCCGTGCGCGCTCATCCAGGCCAGCGCCGCCCGGTACCCAGCCGCGGTGGCCGGGAAGGCCTGGGTACCCAGCACCCGGCCCACCTGGTCCACCACCGCGGCCACGTGCACATCGGCATGGGTGTCCACGCCCCCGGTGACCGGGCCAGCTTGTTCTGCGATCCTAGACATGACCTCTCCTTCTCCTTCGTGCCAGTGCCTGGTAACCGGGGAAGGGGACGCCGCCGGGCCCGGGGGCGTGCGGACAAAACACTTCCGGGACACCGAAGGTCAGGCTCCTACCTGGTCACCGACGTCCCCGGCCGGGCGGCTCGCGTCCTCCCGCCAGCCCCGGCGCGGCAGTTCAGGGGCAAGACACGCGATCCACGCGGTCAGTTACGCGCAGAGCCAAGACCGGGGCCAGCGGCAGGACGCGACCAGCCTGCGCGAAGGCCGCTGTGGATCACCAGAGGACAACCCTGTGAATAACCCAGCCAGTGAACCCTCACCCAACAATCGTGGAGGAAGTGTTACGGGCGGCTGCTGGCTCAAGTCGATCATGTTGCAGGCCGTTCAGATTGGGGCATTCTGTGCGTCCGCGGGCCGGGCGGACGGGGATCGCTGGTTGCATCCGGGGCTGGACGGCCGCCGGTCGGGTCAGTCGAGGTAGTCCCGGAGGAGCTGGGATCGGGACGGGTGCCGCAGTTTCGACATGGTCTTCGACTCGATCTGCCGGATTCGCTCCCGGGTGACGCCGTAGACCTTGCCGATCTGCTCCAGGGTTTTGGGCTGCCCGTCGGTCAGCCCGAACCGCATGGACACCACGCCGGCCTCGCGCTCGGAGAGGGTGCCGAGGACCGAGTGAAGCTGCTCCTGCAGCAGCGTGAAGCTGACCGCCTCACCGGGCTGGATGGCCTGGGAGTCTTCGATCAGGTCGCCGAGTTCGCTGTCGCCGTCCTCGCCGAGCGGGGTGTGCAAGGAGATCGGCTCCCGGCCGTAGTTCTGCACCTCGATGACCTTCCCGGGGGTCATGTCCAGTTCGGCCGCGAGCTCCTCGGGGGTGGGCTCGCGGCCCAGGTCCTGCAGCATCTGCCGCTGCACCCGGGCCAGCGTGTTGATGGCCTCGGCGATGTGCACCGGGATCCGGATGGTCCGGGACTGGTCGGCCATGGCGCGGGTGATGGCCTGCCGGATCCACCAGGTGGCGTAGGTGGAGAACTTGTAGCCCTTGGTGTAGTCGAACTTCTCCACGCCACGGATCAGGCCCAGGTTCCCCTCCTGGATCAGGTCCAAGAACAGCATCCCCCGGCCGGCATACCGCCTGGCCAGCGAGACGACCAGGCGCAGGTTGGCCTCCACCAGGTGGTTCTTGGCCCTCCTGCCGTCTTCGGCGACCCGCTCAAGGTCGATGCCCTGGCCGGGACGCAGCACCCCGCTGCCTGCGGCGAGCTTCTGATCGGCGAACAGCCCGGCCTCGATCCGCTTGGCCAGCTCGACCTCCTGCCCGGCGTCCAGCAGCGGCACCTTGCCGATCTGCTTGAGGTAGTCCTTGACCGGGTCGGCCGTAGCGCCGCCGGCTGCCAGCCGGGCGGCGGGCAGGCCCTCGTCGTCATCGCCGGAAACCAACGGCTCGTCCTGGCTGTCGCCGGCCGCCGCCTGCGGCGGGCGGCCGGCAGCCGCCGCGACGCCGCCCTGGCCGGTGCCTGGCTCCTGCTCACCGGCCGCCTCCGCCGCGGCGCAGGGCTCACCGTGGGCAGAGCCTGAGCCCGCCGTTTCGGCTGGGGCGGCGGCCAGCGGCCCGCCGATCTCCACCGCGTCGCCGTCCCCGCCGGGATCCGCCGGGTCAGTCAAGCCCAGGGCAGCGCCGATACCGCCACCGGCAGCCGCAGTGAGCCCTGGCCCATGGGCCAGTCCAGGAGCGGCCACCCCCGCAACTTTGGCGGATGCCGTGCCGGAGCCTGGCGCGTCTGCCACCGCATCACCCCTGCGATCGCCGGACCGCAGCGGGCCCTGCCGGGCTCGACGCCTGGCCGGCCGGGCTGGCTCGCGGCACAGGCATCCTCTCCCCAACATGCGGGACTACAAAGCGGGACATACGGCCAAACCTGCGCTGTCTGCCCGGTGCCGGACGACAAAATGACAGAAAATCAGCGCGGCTGCCTCGTCCTCCCGCACACCACACTAGGCGGAGTGCCGGGCGGCTCGAACGCCGCCCGGCGCCCAGGTCATCTAGATACCTGCCGGGTTCGCCGGCACCCGCCGCTGCCGGGCGGTTAGCCAGCAACACGGTTCCGCCCCCCGGGCGTTCCGTGACAAGCTGGCCAAAGGCAAGTAGCGAGCGTGGCCCCCCGGCCATGGCGGGGCGCCGCGCGCACAACCAAGAAGGTCCAGATGGCGCAGGGCACTGTGAAGTGGTTCAACGGCGACAAAGGCTACGGCTTCATCGCGGTCGAGGGCGGCCCGGACGTGTTCGTGCACTTCAGCGCGATCACCGGTGACGGCTACCGCAACCTGGAAGAAGGGCAGAAGGTCGAGTTCGACCTCACCCAAGGCCAGAAGGGGCCCCAGGCAGAAAACGTCAGAGTCACCGGCTAACGCCCCGGCAGCGACAACGCCGGCGCCGCCGCAGATCACCCCGGCGGAAAGCGAACGGCCGCACCCAGCGAAGGGCCGCTGACCGGCATGTCACGTGGCGGGGTTGCCAGGTCATTGGTTACGCAGGGAGATCTCGTCAGACTCGGCGATGGTGCCAGCCTCGACGGCTCGCAGTCCGTGGCCGAGACGCTCGCGAGCCTGCCGCAGGAGCTTGAGCGAGTTGGTGAAGGTGCTCCGCGCAGCGGCGCGCTCCGGATCAGCCTGGTGCTCTTCGATGAGGTGTGCCTGCAGGGCCGCAGCGACCTCGTCGGCCGCCTTGAGCGCTTGATAGATGGCCCGTTCCCGCGCGATGTCGGCCACCATGTGGCGAGTATCCCGCACGGCCGGCTCCGCCCTCCCAGCGAGTCCCGGCACTCGCGCTGGCGGGCACCGCGCAGCACCTGGTCCACCCCAGCCGGGCATCCTGAACCCGAAGGTGGGGCGGCCCGCGTCTGCACTGACCATGATCCCGCCAAGCCGATCGTGCGGAAGGGATGCGCTGCCTGCGCGCCGGCCTCGGCGGCGGGGAGTGGAACCCCTGTGGGCAGCGGTTCAAGCCGAGGAATGGGCCCCGGTTACCGGGTGGTGGCCGCCTGGCCGGCGCCGCGGAAGGGTGGTGGCCTGTGATGGCGCTGACACAACGCGCGGCCTCGGCGGCCTACCGGCTCGGCTGGCTGGTCGTCCGCCGGGTCCCGGAATCGTGGGCACGCTGGGTCTTCCGGCAGATCGCGGACATCCTGTGGCGCCGGCAGGGCAAGGGGGTGCAGCAGCTGGAGGCCAATCTGCGCCGGGTCGTGCCGGGCGCTACCGGCAAGCAACTGCGCGAGCTGTCCCGCGCGGGCATGCGGTCATACCTGCGGTACTTCATGGAGGCCTTCCGGCTGCCGGTGATGCCGCGGGAGCGGATCGTGTCCGGGATGTCTGTGGCCGGGGAGGAGCCGACCGCGCTGATGCACCTGCGGGCCGGCCGTGGCGTGATCTTCGCATTGCCGCACTCAGGCAACATTGACCTCGCCGCGGCCTGGATCATGACCCGCGGGGCCGGGCCGGTTTCCACGGTGGCCGAGCGGCTGCAGCCGGAGTCGCTGTTCGAGCAGTTTGTGGCCTTCCGGGAAGGCCTGGGGATCGAGGTGGTCCCGCACACCGGCGGCCCGAGCCCGTTCGGGGTGATGGCGCACCGGCTGCAGGCCGGCCGGCTGATCTGCCTGATCGCCGACCGGGATCTCAGCAGCAGCGGGGTTGAGGTGGAGCTGTTCGGTGAGAAGGCCCGGGTAGCGGCGGGCCCGGCCGCGCTGGCCGTGCAGACCGGCGCCGCGCTGATGCCGGTCACGCTGTGGTTCGAGGGTGAGGAGTGGCGCGGGCACATTCACCCAGAGATCCCGGTTCCGGAGGCCGGGGCCCCCGCGCAGAAGGTGGCAGCGATGACCCAGCAGCTGGCGGCCGCCTGGGCGGCCGACATCGCACAACACCCCGAAGACTGGCACATGCTGCAGAAGGTGTTCACCGCCGACCTGGACGCCGCCCGGCTGCCCGCACCGCAGCAGGCGGCGACGCCGGATAACACCGCCGCGAATGGGCCACAGAACACGCCGGGGAATACACCACCATAAGAGCCGGCGATCCGGCGCTGTGGCTTCCTGCGAGGCGGTCACGGTCAGTGATCCTGCCTCGACATCCACGACGCGCGCGTAGCCGCCGTTAGGAGCGGTCAACTGACTTTAGACGTTGCCTTCGGATCCGCCACAGATCACGCTGCTCTGCGCGTCGGGTTGCTGAGCTCTGGCTAGAGAGTACGTGCTGATGCCTCGTTTAGTTCCCTCGCTTCGGTTATTAGCGCGTCGATGGTCTCGGCGTCTATTGTCCAGCCGAATATCGGTGCGGCGTGCCTGAGCGACTCTAGTTGTGCGATAACGCAGGCGGATGTGATCAGATCAGTGAATGGTCCTGGTCTTTGTCCAGTTTCAAAGCCGACGGTGCTGGCGTTGACGGGTTTTATGTGCAGACCGGCTATGCCGAAGCTGTGGCCGGCGGCGTGCTGGGCCATCTGCATCTCGGCGGTGAGGCTGCGCCAGATCCTTGAGCTTTCGACGGTCGGCAGTTGGTCAGGGACGGCGAGTCCCGCGGTGGCGGCCGCCTGGAGCAGATTGCTCCTAGTGGCAGCCTGCGTGGGACCAACCCCAAGGTTCTCGTCAAGCGAGTCGAGGGCGATCCGGATGACGAGGCCGAGCCCTTCGCTGTGTTCGTCAGTGATCTGCTCGAAACGGGCCGCGATGGTCACGAGCCCGTGCAGCAACGGCAGGGCCTCGGCGGGCTGGCGGCCGACGATCAGCGTCTGGGCGCCCTGGAAGTAGGCGACGCCTTGGCTGAACAGAGCGAAGGCAAGCACTGTGGGGGGTGTGTGGGCGGTTTCGGCGCCGGTCGCCGCGGCAGCGTCGACCAGCGACATCACGGCGGCAAGCAGGTCACGCTTCACCGGGTGCATGGTCTGATCACCGCTGGCGACCTGGCGAGCGGCCCAGTCGCCTTGCTCCCACCCGCTGGGCCGGGGGACGGTGACATCCGCCGGGCTGGGATTCAAGCCCCCGTAGATCGCGAGGTCTCGGGTCTCGAATCTGAGCCCTGGGGCGAACTGGACCGTAATGGTCTCCTCGGGCTCGAAGACCAGCTTGTCGTCCTCGAGTCGACAAGCCTTGATGCCAGAGCGCCATCGCAAGGCTGGATACAACTCGCCGGCAACACCGAGGTTCAGCGGATCAGACGGCCCGTCGCTGACGATGTAGCCAGTTACCTGCTTATATAGCGGGGATACGTCGACCGGTCCCTTGGACATGATCTGGTCGGCGGTGGCCTGGCCGAGCGAGGGAACCACCGACAGGATCGCGGAGCGCACGAGGTCGAACAGTTCTCGTGTGACGCTGTCCGCAGCTTGCCGGACCCCGCCAAGGTCGGCCTTACCGTGCTCGAAGTCGTCGCTGGCCTTCCGGGCAGCGTCGTAAACCTGCCTGTCGCCCTCGAAGATATATTCGCGGCGCGCGAAGTTCCCGGCCATCATCCGCCAGTTGCTCTGAGTAACGTCCACGCCGAGAAGCCGCGCATGGTCGATCTCCGTCAGCCCGAGACGGGCTTGGTGTACTCGCTGGACAGCCTTGGTCAAGACCTCACAGGCGATGTAGAGGTGCGCCAGCACCAGCACCCGCGATCCGGTGTTCCAGTACCGCAAGGCGGCCTGATACTGCGCCAGGGCACGGAAGATACGGGGGGCCTCCGGGCTGGCAAAAGCGGCCTGGCCGAACGCGAACAGGGTATCCGCGTCGATCCACCGTCCCATCCGCGGAAGACCACTCTCATCAGGCAGGAATACCTCCATGAACTCGCGCCGGGATATGCCCGCCGTTGAGTTGAATGCCACGTGCAGTGCGGGCGGCTCCACCACAGCGTTCACGCAGAAGCCGATGATCATCGCGATCGCCGAGGCGGCATTCGCGGCGCTGCGTACAGCCGCGTCGACGCCGGGCGCCGTGCTACGGATCGCCATCCAGAGCTCTCTGGGGACCGGATTATCGAGCCCAAGATCCTCCCAGCGGGTGGATATTCGGACTTGAACCTGACCGCCCGAGCCGTCGGGGAAATCACTGAGGTCGACGTAGTAGCCCAGGCGCACGCGAGCGCCTGAGCGGCTTCTCAGGAGGACGGTGTACTCAGAGCTATCTGCTGTTGATGCTGACACGCTGACAGCATGGGCGATTTGGCGAGGGCTGTCACTGACGCCGACTCTGCCCAGCGAGAGGCACATCCCACCCTCCGCCGCGCCGTTGAGGTCCGACGGACCGGCGTCGTGGATGATCCCTCCCGCGCGGGATCAGTCCAGTCACGTAGAGTTATCGTCACCCGCAACTGACCACACGCCAGATCCGCCGATCGGCGCGGCTTCGATACTCTTCGCGCCGATCCGCTCAAGCGCGCAGAAGTGGCGATACGGCGCTGGCCGCCACCTCCGGCACTGGTTCCCGGGGCGGCTGGGGCCCAGGCCTCAGGCGGCATTCGGTGCCAGGCGTCCTCGACGCGGTCGATGGCGGCACGCGCATCGTCCAGGATGAGCCGGGCAGGCAGGGCGAGCGGCGGCTGATCGGGAAGGTTGCGAATTGCCCGCCTGTCAGACCGTCCTGCCCCGCAAGCTCAGCGTTCAGCGCCGTCATCCAGGGCACATAGTGCTGGCCTACTGTTAGCGTGCCTGGACCCTGGGATGGTCGCGCCAGGCTGGCATGGTGGCCATGTAGTCGAGCACCTGCCGTTCGATGTCTTGCTTTGAAGCTGCCGGATCGCGGCGCGCCTGCCACGCGGCCATCCGGGCGAAGCGCTCCTCGAACGGCTGGAGCGCGCCGCTGTCGTCGGTGCAGTAGCCGCAGTACCGGCCGCTCTCGATGGGCATGCCGCAACTGTCACAGCTTGACGTCGTGGTCATGACTTTCTCCTCCGTAAGGTCGTACGCCATCTGACTGGGCACACTCGATCAAGGCGCGCATCGCGGCGTTCAGCGCATCGGCCTGGCCCGGTGGCAGCCGGGCCATGGCGCGGGCGAGCAGGCCGGCGCCGAGCACCTCGCGATCCCGGCGCAAGGCCTCGTGACCGGCGGGTGCCAGCCAGATCAGCGTCCGCCGCCGGTCCCCCGGATCGTTCTCGCGCTCAACCAGGCCGTCGCGCTCCAGATGGGCCACGATCTCACTGATCACCGACTGCGCCCTGCACATGTGCGCCGCGGCCTCGCCGATGGTCAGCGGGCCGGCCAGCGCCAGGTGTTCCAGCACCGCCCTCGACGCGCCGGGCAGCTCGCTCCGCGGCCGGTCACGACGGTGGAACGTCAGGTAGACGGCATGGAAGAGCTCGGCGAACCGTTCCGCCTGCGCCTGTTCCCCGGTCACGGCAACAGCTTTCCGGCCAGGTAAACCATCGTCAATCCCGATGCATCGGGGTCACCGCTCACGAACCCTGGGCCCCTGGTATCGTTCCGGCGGACCTAATCCGCGCGCCCGACGGCCCTCCTCCTCCTCCTCCTCCTTCTGATCTTCATAACCGGACGTTCTGGGCGGCTGGATTGGCGAGCGGACACACCGACGCAGACGCGAATAATCGGCGGTCCGCGCTGCGAGTGCGCGGTGGCAGACGGTTGGGGTTATGTCAGCTTCGGTGCGGTGCGGTGCGGGCGCGGCGGTTCCATTTGCCAGATGCTGCTCGCGGGTGCCCGATCAAGACAGCCGGCGCGGCGCTTCGATGCCACTGCCAGCAGCGATTATCTGGGGGCCGGCGGCGGCGACTGAGGTGATGCCGGTCAGCGCCATCGAAACATCGAGCTCGTTACGGATGATCTCGATGGCCTTGGCGACCCCCTGCTGTCCCCCGGCGCCCCTCGCCTGATGGCATGCCCAGCTGGATGCATATCGGCTGATCGGGTCGCGGCTGCGGGTCAGCAAGCGCGACAGGGCGGATGACTACCACTGCGGGCGAGCGAGATGCTAGCCAGCTCACGAGAGCCCGGGCTGCGCCTCGGCTGCCTTCGGGCCCACGCGCTCCTTGCGGCCTCGTTCTGAGACGAAGTAGATGGCGAGCCCGATGCCGATCGACACCACGGCGATCGCCCCCACGGCCAGGGCCCACCCGGACTTGGTGAAGATGGGCGCCCATGGCCCCCAGAACAGCAGAAACACAGCTGCAACGTCGGCGATGACGCCGACCACCCCGCACACGGCCAGCAGGGCCCACGGAGTGCGCTGGGCTTCCCTGAACTTCTCGGGGAACGCGCGCCGGACGAAGAACACGTCGCTGAAGAGCAGCACCATCGACGTGCACCACACCACCGTGACACCGGCGAGCAGCACCAGGTAAACCTTGGTGGAGTAGTTCGAACCGGCCGACTGGATCGGGAAGTAGATGATCGCGGCCACGATCGAGGCAATCACGGTCTGGGCCAGGACGGCGTTGGCGGGGACCTTGTTCCTGTTCACCCGCCCGAGCTGATGCGGAAGGCGCCGCTCCAGGCCCGAGACGAACATAAGGCGCGCGAACGAGTAGTTATAGACGACGATGTCGGACACGAAGATGAGCACAAGAATGAAGGCTACCCACGAGCCGAGCGTGTGACTGAGCGCGATCTGCACGGTCTGGACCACACCGTAGGTTGCGTTGTTCTTGCCGACGGGGACGACCAGCATGGTGGAAAAGGTAGTCCACAGGTAGGCGACCATCACGACCAGGCAGCCCCAGAACAAGTAACGTTTAATCGACCTCTCGCTCTTGATCTCGACACCCATGTTCAACGGCACCTCGATGCCCAGGAGGGCGAGGATCACGGTCGAGAAGAACGTCCATTGACCCCACCCGCTCAGGCCAGAGGCATGGAATGCGAACGAGTTGGCCGCATGGTTCCCCTGGGCCAGCCAGACGAAACCGGAGATCCCGATCAAAATAAGGCAGGCCGAGTACAGCACGAACTGGACGTTTACATAGTTCTGAGTCATCCGGAAGCGGAGCGTCCCGAGAAGGCAGGAGAACCACACCACGGCCAGCACGATGAGCCCCTGCTGCCATGGCTTGGTAAACAGGCTGGAATTGATCGCCTGTGAAAGCGACACGACAAGTGACCCTGTCAGGACCATGACCAGGACACCCGGCCACCACGCCACGAACCCGGCGAAGAATCCCCAGAACTTGCCCAGGGCCTTGTGGGTCCAGACGTACAGCGAGCCCTCTTCGGGGAACATCCGGCCCAGCTGCGCGGTGACGAGGGCTCCGGGGATGAGGAACGTCAGGAACCCAAGGATCCAGAACACGTATATCGCGGAGCCGGCAAACTGCACCGTTGACGAGTTCGACACGAACAGGACGAGGGCCACGAAGATGACCACGAGGTCGAAGGAGTTCAGCACCCTGCCGACCAAGGTGGGAGCCACCTTCTCGGAGATCATGTCCCGCTCGGAGATCGTGGCCCGGTTGTTAGTCATATCTGCCGCCATGGAACACCTCCCATGAACACCCGCTGGTGTGTGCTCAACCTCGCCCGGCTCCACCTTCACAGGCGCCAAATGCAACGTTGAACGGCGGGTCGCGGGGCGCTGACACGTGCCCCTGCTACCTTGATAGCTTGCCACCTAGCCCGGCAGTGCACCATACCTGCATTGCGGGTCAGAAGCGGGGACGGGTCTTCTCCGGGTCGCAGGACGGGAACCCGGCCACGTGGGCCAGGATTCGCTTGCGGTGCCCATCGAGCGCGCAACGCCAAATGGCTGGCCGACCTGCCGCACCCCCGGTAGCTGTTACAGTCCGGGACCTGCCTCCGCATGCCGTGCAGGCTGGCCACGGCGAATGGGTACTGGCGGGGTTTTCTCAACTCAGCGCTGTCCCGCTCCGCGTGCCCGGTGCGGCCCACTGCCGGTCGCCGTCCGGCGCGATCCGCGTGCGGTGGGCGGCGCCCCGGTGCGACGGGTCGGCGCGCCCGGCAGCACGACCGAGCAGGCTGCCACATAGCCGGCCAGCATGGCCCGGGCCACGTCTCCGACCGCCTCCTCCCGCGGCAGGAACGCCGGATGGTGCAGACCGGGCGCGTCGGTTTCGCCCGGCTGCCCCACGCCGACGAACATCATCAGTGAGGGGTATCTCGTGCAGTAATACGCGAAGTCATCCGACCCGCAGGAACGCAGCGACTCGACCACCCGGAACCCGGCCTGGGTCAGGCAAGCAGTCGCGGCCGCGGCGAGGGCAGGATCGTTGTCCAGTACCGGTTCGCCCTGCGTGAAGGTTGCCTGCGTGGTGCACTCGTACGCCTCGGCGGTGGCTCCTGCGGTGGCACTAACCGCTGATCGCAGTGACGTCCGGTCGGCAGGCTCGAAAGTCCGCAGCGACCCGGTGAGAACGACCTGTTCGGGGATGACATTCGCAGCTGTGCCACCCTGCACGGTGCCGATGGTGAGCACAGCGGAGTGCATGGGGTCAGTCCGGCGGCTGATCAGGTGCTGCAGAGCGAGGATCACGTGCGCGGCCGCGATGACAGGGTCCCTGGTCACGTGCGGGTAGGCGGCATGCCCGCCACGGCCACGAACGGTAATGGTGACCTGGTCGTAGGCCGCGTTCACAGGGCCAGGCCCGACACTGACCTGGCCGCGGGCGACGTGTGGGTGCACGTGGACGCCGATCATGGCGCGGACGTCCTGAACTTCGAGCTGCGGGGAGCCGACCAGATCCTGGGCCCCGCTCGGCTGGCTCTCCTCCCGCGGTTGCAGTACCGCGACCAGCGGCAGCGGCCCGCCGACGCCGCGAACAGCCCGACCCGCCGCAGTGAGGGCCGCAAGGTGCACGTCGTGGCCGCAAGAGTGGCTGGCGCCGTTCTGCGATGCCCACGCGACCGGTGTCTGCTCGGTGAGCGGCAACGCATCCAGTTCGGCCCGGATGGCTACGGACGGGCCGCGGGCAGCGCCGATGCGGACAAGGCGGCCCGTAGTGGCGGAGGGGACGCCCGGTTCACCCAGCGCGGCCGCGACCCGGCTCGCGGTCCCGATTTCGTGGCCGCCGAGCTCGGGGCTGGCGTGCAGCTCGCGGCGCAGGGCGACCGCGGCCGGCACCTCCTGGCCCACCGCCTCTAGCAGCATCGCGAGCACGGTACCAGCAGATGCGGCAGCCGACCGCCGGGCGGCGGTCACTACTGCCTGCCCCAGCCAGCAGCGGTAGCCATTATTGGTGACCCCCCAGTTCGTACGCGCGGCGGGCGTTGCCATTCGCCATCATCGCGGCGAAACGTTCGGCGTCGGCGGCGGACAGCCAGTCCCGGGCCAGCCACTCGTCCATGACCTGCGCCAGCCCGCGGCGCCACAGCAACGCGCCGCACAGGTAAAGTTCCGCCAAGCCGAACGCGTCGGTGGAGAACAGCACCTTGTCGAACGGTGCAACCTCCAGCGACTCCCGGATCAGCTGCACCGAGCCCAGGCCGCTGTGCGAGACAGCCGAACCGGTATCGAACCATACATGCGGGTACACGTGCGCCAGGTAGCCCGCCTGCCGGTGATAGGGGTAGCAGTGCAGCAGCATGACCTGCGTGCCCAGCGGCTGCACCGCCTGGATGAACCCGGTCATCCGGGCCGGGTCGCAACGGTGCAGCACAATGTCGGAGTCACCGAACCCGACGTGGAACTGCAACGGCAGGCCGAGATCAACCCCCGCCCACAGAAGGTGCCGGAGCAGGACCGGGTCATCAAGACGGGCCCGCTCATCCTGCGCGCATCGGCGCAGCCAGTCCCCCGCGGCGCGGGTGACGTCGCGAGGCGCGGGCCGTTCCGGATCGAAATCAAGGCCGAAGCGGTAGGCCATGATGGACTTGAGCCCGACCGCGCCCTGGGCCGCCTCCGCCAGCGCGCTGGCGTAGGCACGGGCGAAGCCGTCCGCGCTGACGTCACCGTTGGCGAGTTGCTCGGCTACCGCCTCCAGCCGGACCACTTCCCTGGCCGACTGACCGGAGACCTCTGCCATCTGCTTGGGGGTCAGCAGGTCACTACCACGGTATCCGGTGTCGATGAAATAGCTGCTGATGCCCGTTGCGCTGAGCAGGCGCCGGTTCACCTCGGCCGCGTCCAGCTCACGTCGGCGGGCCTGATACTCGTCGGCACTGCAGTGCCGGGGCAAGCCCAGCAGGGGCGCGCACTCCGCCCGGACAACGGCGCCGAGCTGGCTGGCGGCGAGCATTCGGCCCGGGCGGCCCGGTGCTGACGACTCGCTGGCCAGCTTGTCGAACTGGACAGCGCTTAGTTCAGCGAAGGTGACGCCATGGCAATGATGATCTATCAGCGGGACGCTCTCCAGCCACGACGACCCGGCCACCCGACACCTCCGATGCCTGGCCATATCCGCGCTTCCGCGCCACTTAGCCCCCGCGCACATGCGCCCCAATACCAACGGTACGCTCGCCTGATCCTGCCGATCGGCCGCGTATGAAATTCGGCGGTTTTCAGTCCCCGCGCGATCTGAACAAGCGGCTGGCAAAGACGGCTACGCGGCCCTTCTCCAATAAGAAGGCTTACCGCGGATCTGCACGCCGAAGCCCTGCCGGTGCCACTGCACACCTGAACGAATAATCTGCGCACTGTCCGACACGGCTGTACGCCCGCGCCGATTCGGCGATATGCGGCTCTTCGAAGTTAACCGGGACTGTGTCGCGGTGCAGTAACAGTGCGTGACTACTGGCGGGCCGGGCCGCGGCGCCCGGCGGCGTCGGCGGTTGATCTGGGCGTGCCGTGGTGATCAAGACGCCCGCGGCTCTAAGATCATGGATCTTCTGACGGATACATGATCAGCAGAGAGCCGCGGGCACTGTGGCCGAGGATACGGCATCGGTGTTGTTCGGCGTGGAGGGCTTGCGGGTCTTCGACGCCGAGCGTGAGGCCGACGGTTCGGTCACGGTCTGGGTGGTCACCGATCATGCGGACGCGGCGTGCTGCCCGGATTGCGGGTCGCGGGCCGGGCGGGTTTACGAGCGGGTCGTTACCCGGCCGCGGGACCTGCGGCGGGGCCTGGATGCGGTGACCGTGTGCTGGGTGAAGCGGCGCTGGAGATGCGAGGACCGGGCCTGCACGCGCCAGACGTTCACTGAGTCGGTGCCGGCGGTGCCGCCGCGGTGCCGGGTGATGTCCCGGCTGCGGGAGCTGGCCGGCGCGGAGGTGGCCGAGCGGGGCTGCACGGTGGCCGAGGCGGCCCGCTGGCAGGGCGTGTCCTGGCCGGTGGCCCATGCCGCGTTCGCTGAGCGCGCCGACCCGGTGTTAGCGCAGACCCCCGCCCTGGTGGCGCACCTGGGGCATCGACGAGCACCGCCGGGGCAGGGCCCGGTGGCGGGCCGACGAGCAGACTGGGGTGTACACCCTGCTCGCAGACCGATGGCACACCTGCTTTGTTGACCTGTCGGGGGATCAGGGGCTGCTGGGCCAGGTGGAGGGCCGCACCGCCGATGACACCGCGTACTGGCTGTGGCAGGCCGGCCCGGCGTGGCGAGATGCCGTCCAGGTAGCGGCTATCGACATGTGCTCCATCTACGCCTCGGCCATCCGCCGGATGCTCCCGCGGGCGCAGATCGCCGTGGACCTGTTCCACGTGGTGCAGCTCGCGGTCAAGGTGACCGGGGATGTGCGGCGGCGGGCAGTGCGCGGCAAGTACGGGCGGCGGGGCCGCTCCGGCGACCCCGAGTACGGCATCAAGGGCCTGCTGGTGCGCAACCTAGAGCACCTGTCGGCCGGCCAGTTCGCCAAGGTGATGGACACCCTGAGCGGCGACCGGTACGGACAGCAGATCCTGGCCGCCTGGATCGGGAAGGAAAAACTCCGCGATGCGCTGAACCTGCGCGCCCGCGTGACGGGGTCCACCCCGGGCGAGCGGGATGTCCGCGGCCGGCTGTTCGCCTTCTACGACTGGTGCGCCCAGAACGACGACATCCCTGAGCTGGTCACCCTTGCCCGCACGATCTCCCGGTGGGAGGACGAGATCGTCGCCGCGGTGCTTAGCGGGGTGAGCAACGCCCGCAGCGAGAGCTTGAACCGGATCGCCAAGCTGGAAGCACGCCAGGCATATTCCTTCCGCAACCCGGCCAACCAGCGGCGCCGGGTCCGCACCGCCTGCACCCGCGGCCGCGGCCGGCTCCGCGGCGCCGCCGTCCGCAGAACACGCCTGGCAGCCGGCGGGCCACCCGATCCTGGTTAGCTTCGAAGAGCAGGCAATCTCCAGCCGGGTCAGGCCAGATCACGGGAGAGATAGAGCGCGACCTCTCCAGGCAGCAGGCCGGGGACACCGGGCCGGTAGAGCGTCTCATCCAGCCCGCACAGCCGGAATCCCATGCGCCGGTAGAACCGGACCGCCGGATAATTGACGTTCTGGGTCTCCAGCCACAGGCAGCGCGCGGAAGGCTCCTGGCGGGCACGTTCGTCCAGCGCCTGGATAAGCGAGCGCCCCACGCCCTGGCCCCGGAAACCAGCTGACACAGCAAGACCTTCGATCTCCGCCCGCCGACTCCACGAATCAAACCGCAACTCCCCGTAGCCGACAATCTCCAGGCCGGCGCTTGCTACCAGCAGCCGGTCGCTCAGCTCAGGCTCGGCGCGAGAGTACGTCTTTCGCAGCGGCGGGCTGACCTGTTCCTCATCAAGCCAGAACCCCAGCTCGCCTCGCCGCACGCGGTAGATACGGTCAGTGGAGTAAGAGGCATCGATCTTCCCGATCCCGTCCAGGTCACCCGGTGTCGCAGCCACCCGGACGACAACAGCCCGACCTACCATCTCCCCAGGTTTGCATACTTCTGCTGTGCCCGTTGCGTGCCCCGAGGGGCGCTGAACCCAGGGGACTCACAGTCACCCCCAGCACTCCGCCGCACGCGCGATGGCAGGCCAGCCCGCGGCACGCCGCTGCCCCGCCCCCAGCCGCTGGATCCCCTTCCCGCCGCAAAGCTCAGCCCGACCTCGTCACACAATGTGGTCACACCACAACGTTGTCCCGGCTAACTTCGAAGAGCCCGATATGCGCACTTCATGACAGCAAGGCGTTTGCCGTGTCGCTGGCAACTGTCGTGGCGGTTTGTCCGAAGGGAGATCTCATGCCAGCAGGCGTCGCGTCTGAGGTGGCGGGGGCAGGCCTGGCGTGTGCGTTCCGGCCTGCCCGCGTCCCATAGCTTCTGCGGCCCGGTGCGCGTCTGGCTTGCGGTGAGCCGGTGAGCCGGTGAGCCGGTGCGCCGGGGATGGTGTCCGCGGGTTCGCAGCTGTCGGGGTCGCTGGGCAGATCCGGGGTGGCTCGGCCCTGACTTCGGCCACGGTTTGGCCTTGATCGACTCTGCGGGTCGCTGACCTGCGGGTTCGCTGGTCGCGATCGCTGAAGTTGCGCACTAATCCTGGCCCGTAGGCTGGGCTGGTGTCCCCGTATGTGCGCACGGTGAAGACCGCGTCGGGTGCGACGGCGGTGCAGATCGTGCACTCATCCCGGCGAGGGTCGCGGGACATCGAGCACCTCGGGTCCGCGCATGACGACGCCCGGGTCGAGGTGCTGAAAGCCGCGGCGCGTCAGTTGCTGGCCGCCGGGCAGGGCGAGCTTGACCTGGGCCTGGAGCGCACCGGGCCCGGCAGGCGGGGTGCGGGCGGCGGTCCGCTGCCGATCACGTCCTCGCGGATGGGTCACCTGCTGGAGGCCCTGACTCACGTCTACCGGGTGCTGGGGTTCGAGCACGCTGCCGACGGGGACGAGGTGTTTCTTCAGCTGGTGCTGGCCCGGATCATCGAGCCGGTCAGCAAGCTGGACTCCCTGCGCGTACTGGAGGAAGCCGGCGCCGCGGCGGCCTCCTACCGGACCGTCACGCGCCGCCTGCCCGTCTATGCGAAGGAGTCGTGGCGGCAGGAACTGTCCGCCGCGTGCGCCGCGCATGCAGGGCTGGGCCCGGCGAGCCTGGTGCTCTACGACGTCAGCACCCTGATTTCGAGACTGACGCGGGGGACGGGTTCCGGGAGCCCGGGTTCTCCAAAGAACGCCGCCTGGAACCGCAGATCACCATCGGGCTGCTCACCAATCAGGCCGGGTTCCCGCTGATGGTGAATGCGTTCGAGGGGAACATGGCCGAGACCAAGACGATGCTGCCGGTGATCGAGTCGTTCATGACCGCTCACCGGCTGCCCGATGTGACCGTGGTTGCCGATGCGGGGATGGTGTCGGAGGCGAATCAGAAGGAGATCGAGGCCGCCGGGCTGTCGTTCATCCTCGGCATGCGCATCCCGCGTGTCCCGTATGTAGTCGCCCGGTGGCGGCGCGAGTACCCCGGCGAGGACATCCCCGACGGGCACGTCTTCACCCAGCCGTGGCCCGCCGGGCCGACCGCGAATCGCCGTGACCAGGTCATCTACCACCACTACCGTTCCGACCGGGCACGGCGGACCCTGCGCGGCATCGACGAGCAGGTCGCCAAGGCCGAGCAGGCCGTCGCCGGGAAGACCGCGGTCAAGCGGAACCGGTTCGTCCAGCTATCGGGCGGCACCAAGAGCATCAACCGCGAGCTCGAGGCGAAGGCCAGGGCCCTGGCCGGGCTGAAGGGCTACATCACCAATCTCGCTGCCTGCCCCGACGGGACGCCTGTGACCGCGGAGTTCGTGATCGGCGCTTACCATCGGCTGTTCCAGATCGAGAAATCCTTCCGGATGTCCAAGCACGACCTGCAGGCCCGGCCGGTCTACCACCGCAAGCGAGACTCGATCGAGGCCCACCTGACCATCGTGTTCGCCGCCCTTGCCGTCAGCCGCTGGATCGAGGACCAGACCGGCTGGTCAATCAGGAAATTCGTCCGCACCGCACGCCGCTACCGCACCATCGAGATCCAGGCCGGCCCGCACACCATCACCGCCGCCGACCCCCTGCCCGACGACCTACGCCAGGCCCTCGAAACGATCACCCGCGCCAGCTGACTTGCGCACGAGCGTGGCCGGACTCGGGGCCGGTGGCGGCGTCGCCGGGAGCACCTACGACTCTAACCGACAGCGAGCAGCCCAGGTCAGCGATGACGTCGGCCGGGGCCTCACCCGCTGAGCTTTGTCCCGGTCGGTCCGCCCGCCCCCGCGTTCAGGCCATGTCCGGCGACGGCTGAGGCTCGGAGATCGCCGTCGCGTGCACGCCGGCCGTTGCGACGGCCCGCCGGTGACCCACCAGGGCCATGTGCAGCCAGGCGCTGCCCCACAGCAGGCCGAGCAGGATGAAGTGCACGACCTTGTCGAACGAGTAGAACGGCACCGCCACCAGCCCGCCAGCCAGGACGAACAGCGGCGCCCATGCCGCCCGGCCGGTCAGCTGCTCGGCCCGCAGGGTGGCCGTGCCGAGCAGCGCCAGACCAGCGAACGACAGCATGATCGTCGCGACGATCGGGATGTCGACGGCTGCGTCCGGGCGTGCCTGGATTATCAGCGAGATCACTACGCGGAACGCGTGGCCGGCGATGGCCAGCAGGCCACCGGCCAGCGCGAGCCGGCGAGTGGCGACCTTGATCGAAAGCCAGGTCACAATGTTGGCAATCATGCCGAGGTTCGCGGCTGCCCAGAGTGCCTCGAAGGGCCGGTCGGTGATCGTGGGGTAGCGGTACACGCATGCGAGCAGGCCGTACCCGATCTGGATCAGCGCACCGACGATCGCCACGCGACTTGTCCATCTGGCCATCCTCATCACTTCCTCATGATGACTGCGTCGCGGGGAGCGTCTCGGCCGCGACCGGCTCGCGTACGAGGGCCAAGCCGACGCCGACGACCAGGAGGTCGCAAAGGGCGATGACCACGAACGCTGCCGTGCTCGCGAACCCGGCCGCCAACGCCACCGGTGTGGTGACTAGCAGCTGGAACAGGCCGAGCACCAGCGGCAGGAACCGCCACCGGGCCGGCCACCGGCGTTGGCGCGCCGCCAGCACGCCGAACCCAATGAGCCCGATGTCGGTCAGCAGCACCGCGATGCCGTACATGCTGCTCGCCGCCGAGGCGGCCGCACCGTCGACATTCGCGCTCGCGACCGGGATCAACGCCAGCTCGCCCGGCACGGTCAGCACGATGCCCACGATTGCGAGCCGGCCGAAGACGCTCGCGGCACGGCTTGGCCGGACGGCATCTGACCGGACCAGGGCCACGATGCCCACCGCGACCAGCGCTTGCGTCAGCGCGAAGAACAGCTGGCCGACTTGGAAGGCGTGGGTCGTCAACGGGTAGCTGACCCGGTCATTCGCGACCGACGGGCTCGACCCAAGCACGACGGCGTCGCCGGCGATCGCCAGCAGCCCGCCGGCGATGGCGGCCCAGCCGCCGCGGTTCTGCAGCTCAGACATTGTCCCACCTAGATTCGCTAGCTATTTCACTAGTGATATCACTAGTAATGCCACTAGAATCAGCTAAAGTCAAGCGGTACGATCACCGGTATGGGTCGAACCGAGGGGACCGTTCCGGCGGGGTCGTCACGCAAGGAGCGTGCTGCCGCCACCCGGCGCCGCATCCTCGACAGCGCCCTGGCCGCGTTCAGCGAACGGGGCTACTCGGCAACCACGATGGACGCGGTAGCGGCCAACGCCGGCGTCGCGGTGCAGACGGTGTACTTCACCTTTCGCACCAAGAGCGAGCTACTTCAGGCGGTGTTCGAGCACGCGGTCCTCGGCCCGGAACGGATCCCACCGCACCTGATGCCGTGGTGGCCGCGCCCGGACGACGACCACGACATCACTGCGGCGGTGGGCCGCCTGGTCGACGGGACCATGGAGGTCCTCACCCGGGCCGCCCCGCTGGTCTGGTCGGTGGTCGGCGACGAAGGCGCCCGCGAACGCTACGAGCACAACGAGCAGCAACGCCAGTACGGATACACCGAGCTCGTGAACATCCTCGCCGAGAAACATCCGCTGCGACCGGGCCTCACGCCGCCCAGGGCACGCGACGTGCTCCTCGTCCTCACCGCTCCGCAACTCTTCGTGCAGTTCACCCGCGAGCTCGGCTGGAGCACCGACGAGCTCGCCGCATGGATAACAACGGCCGTGCTAGAACAAGTATTCGGGACCATGCAGGGTCCCGTGCCCGAAACTTCGCCCCGGGCACCGTAGGCCCGTCGCCGCCCTTCCCAAACGGCAGCTTGACCGGCTGGCCAATTGGGACATGGCGCTGCAGCACGGGAGCAATTGTCAAGATCTGCGGATGAAAACTTTTTTGGCGGCTTCCGGCTCGGCGTCCTCGCCGGCCTTCGATGAGTTTGCCGTTGATGAAGGTCGCTCCCGCGCCGATCAGGACAACGAGGCGGAGCGCGTTGACGGGCGCGCCAGCGGTCCGGCCGCCACACCATCACCGCCGCCAACCCCCTGCCCGACGACCTCCGCCACGCCCTCGAAGCGATCACAGGCGCCAGCTGACCTGCACACTAACGTGCCCCAACTCGGGTCCCATAGCTTCTGCGGCCCGGTGCGCGTCTGGCTTGCGGTGAGCCGGTGAGCCGGTGAGCCGGTGCGCCGGGGATGGTGTCCGCGGGTTCGCAGCTGTCGGGGTCGCTGGGCAGATCCGGGGTGGCTCGGCGATCTTTGACCCCTTGACTGCCGGTTTCGCGGGCTCTGCCGTGTTGACGAATGCCCTGGTAGGAGGCCTGGGCACATGGTGGGCGCGCGCCTGTGGAAGGGCCATTTCACGATGGAATGGCTCTTTGGCTGGCTCTGATGGGGGCATAAGTATGTTCGAAAAAACTCAACTGCCAGTCGGGACGGCCGGATTTGAACCGGCGACCCCTTGACCCCCCAGCCACCTCCCGGGCGTCGCCAGGCGTAGCTGGAGAGGGCTCACTGAGCACTTGACCTGCCCCAACAGTGGCTCAACGTCGGCCCCTTGTCGCCTGAGACCGCCTCACGTTGGCTCTTGGAATGGCTATTTCGCGGGGAGGCCGGACGCCCGCCGACGGGACAGCAAAGACTGTGAATAACGCACGCCGAGCCGCCGTTAGGCGCGGCTCCGTCTTACAGACCCTCGTAGAGCGGGGCAGCGAATAACCGGTCATTATGTGAGCCCGAGAGAGTGCGGTGATCTTCGATTCCAGGCAACGGGGGCGCGATAGGGATGTTGTCAAGCGTCCCTCTGGGGGTGGGGGTGGAGAGCGGCGCCCAGCTGCCAACGGATACGCAGCGTGACGATTCTCCGGGGGATCCGGCTAGGTTGCGGCAGGCAGGTCGATGGCTTCGATCACGTCAGCGGCGGGCACTCCGGCCCGCGTGTTGACCGCCACGACGTCGGCGGCTGATTCGGCGTCGAAGATGCAGATCGCCCGGCCGGATCCGGGGAGGAAGAATCCTCCCCGGTACTTGACCTCGCGGCCGGCCGCACTGGAGCGGCGGGAAGCGTCGGCGGCGGCACGCTGAGCGGCAGTGTACTGGTCCCGGGTCACCCCGGGCAGGTCGCGGAACACGAGGAATGAGGGCACCAGCCGACCTTAGGACCCGGGCCCCCCGTAGCGGATCGGGGAAAGGCCGTACCGGGGGTACGTATTTGCGGGCTGCTGCTGGTGCCCGGCTGGCGCGCTGGTTCCGCCGGTTACCTAGCGGCGGTATGCCCTGGGCTCGCCGGCGCCGTCACAGTAGAGGTGGCGACGATGATCGCGGCGACCTGTGCCCGGTTGGCGCAGCCGAGCTTGGCCATGATCCGCCCGGCGTGGGTGTCGACGGTCCGCTCGGCGATGAACAGCCGCGCGCCTATCTGCCGGTTAGTCAGGCCACGCGCGATCAGTTCAGCGACCTCGCGTTCCCGCCTGGTCAGCACGGGTGGAATGCCGGTTGCGGCTGGGGCAGGCCCCCGATGCTGGCCCGGCCACAGCGCGGCGGTGATCTGGTCGCCACGGCCGAGCAGGCGGCCCGCCTCCTGCGCCATTTCCAGCGACGGGCCGAGCTCGCCGCGAGCACGGGCTTGCAGCGCGTGGAGGGTGGCCTGGGTGTAAGCGAACGGCTGGCCGCCGATGCGCTCGCTGAGGGTCTCGATAGCGCCGAGCAGCATAGCTGCCCGCGGCCAGTCGCCGAGCGCCCCGCAGGCTTCGGCGAGCAGGCTGGCCGCCCTCAGCAGCCCCCACCGCTCCGGGAGCAACTCAAACACGCCGAGGGCCTCGCGCAGCACTGCGATGGCCTCTGCTGGCTTTCCTTCCCGGGTTAGGCAGCCCGCGAGCGTCATCTGGCCATAGCCGCGGAGCCGACGGTCTCCTGTCCTGGGGAACAGGTCGATACACGCACTGGCCAAGGATTTGGCCCCGGCGATATCGCCGGACAAGACCTTGACAATGGCGCAACGGAACAGGGCAACACCCTCGACCCAGGCATCACCGGCCTGGCGGGCCAGCGTGAGCGCGCGGTCGCCGGCCTCGGCCGCGCCGACCAAGTCCCCGCACAGCACGCGGGCCTGGCTGAGATGGGTCAAGGCCCGTGCCTCGGCGTGCTGATAACCGCAGCGCTGGGCGCATTCGATGCTGGCGGTGAGCAGATCCTGGGCTTGCTCCTGCTCGCCCCGGAAGCTGGCGATCAAGCCCAGCGCGCCCAGCGCCGCGGCCCGAGCACGATCCGGCCCGCTACCGCGCGCCAGCGCATCCTCCAGCCAGTCGGCAGCCTCGCGCAACTGGCCACGAGGGTGCCAGTAAGGCCATAGTCCCGCCGCGAGCTCCAGGCCCATACCGGCCCGGGCCTGGTCCTCGGCGCACCAGGAGCGGGCCGCCCGCATGTTCCCGGTCTCCTGGTCCAGCCGGGCCGCCCAGACTGCCAGGCCGGGACCGAGCATCTCTGTCGCTGCCTGCCCGGCCAGCTCCACGTAGCAGCGGCCGTGCCGTTCCCGTACCTGATCGAGCTCGCCGGCTTCGGCAAGCCGCTCGGCGGCGAACGCCCGGATCACCTCCAGCAGCCGGTACCGGCTGCCTTGCGGCTCGTGGTCGGCTTGCACCAGCGACTTGTCCACCAGGGCGGCCAGCAGCCCCGCCACCTCCTCCAGGGCGACCGGGGGCAGGGCGCACACGGCCTCGGCGGCCTCCAGCGCCCACCCGCCGGTGAACACCGCCAGCCGCCGGAACAGCGCCTGTTCCTGCTCAGACAGCAACTGGTGGCTCCACACAACGGAGGCGCGCAGCGTCTGGTGCCGGGCCGGGCCAGCTCCGATACGGGCCAGCAGCCCCGGGCTGCGGGTCAGCCGGCCGGCGATCTCTGCCAGGCTCAGCGCGCCAGTTCGCGCCGCGGCCAGTTCCAGGGCCAGCGGGATGCCGTCCAGGCGAAAGCAGATCGACGTGACCGCTGCCACCTCGGCAGGGCCGATTACCAGGCCGGGCCGGGCCGCCCGGGCTCTATCCAGGAACAGCGCGACCGCTTCGAAGCTCTCCAGGTCCTCGGGGCCCGGCAGGTGCTCGGGCCAGGGAAAGGTCAACGAGGGCACCCGCCAGGTCACCTCACCGGGCACCCCCAGGCTTTCCCGGCTGGTCGCCAGCACCACCACGTCCGGGCAGGAGCCGAGCAGCGCGGTCACCAGATCCGCGCACGGGCCGCGCAGATGCTCACAGTTGTCTGCTACCAGCAGTCGCTGCTGGCCGCGCAGCACCCGGGCCAGCCGCTCAAGGACGCCGGTGTCGGCCCGCTCCTCCACACCCAGGGCCCGGGCCGCCGCGCCGGGCAGCAGCGCCGGATCGGAGACAGCGCTCAACTCGATCAGGTCGGCCCCATCGCCGAAGCCGGCCGCCGCTCCAGCCGCTACCTTAATGGCCAGCCGGGTCTTGCCCACCCCGCCCGCACCGGTCAAAGTGACCAGCCGGTTGGCCGCCACCAACCGCGCGACCTCCGCAAGCTCGCGCTCCCGGCCAACGAACCGGGTCAGCGGAAACGGCAGGCCAGGCGGCCAGCCACTCCCGGCCCTGGTCAATGGTCCCTCGCGGTCTATGCCCGTGATGCTCCCCACCCCGTCCGTAAAGCAACCACTTCCGCGCTACGAAGGTCAAGAGCCGGCGCCGCCTGCAACCGGCGGTAAGAAAGGGGCCAGCGCCCAAAACTACGTACCTGATGTACGCCTTTTCCCCGATGCCCGGCCCACGGCCGGCAATTACGGTCACCCCCGATGGCTGGTGCCGCCCGTGAAACCAGCCCGCACGGGAGGAAGCAACATATGCAGTATGGACACTGGCCGACAGCAGCAGGCTCACCGATAAGGCTGGCCGCGGGCACCGCGCTCGGCCGCAGCGTTCCGCGGGTTTGTGCCATCGCCGCCGCACTGGCTGCCTTTGCGGTGGCACCGGCCGCTGGCGCCCAGGCTTCGCCGCTGCCCGCACTGACCTGCTCCGACCACACCCTGGCGGTTCGTATCGCCGATCCCGGACCGGCCGATCAGGCCATGTGGGGACAGCTGTGCTACCGCGGCAGCCGCGAGCCGGCCACGGTGCAACTGCTGGTGCACGGCGCCTCCTACAACCACCTGTACTGGAACTTCCCCTACGGGAACGGCTACTACTCCTACGTGGACGCCGCCACCGCGGCCGGGTATGCGACCTTCGACATCGACCGCATCGGGGACGGCAACAGCTCCCACCCGCCCAGCGCGCAACTCGACCTGACCGCCGGCGCGGTCGCGCTGCACGACGCGGTCACCGCGCTGCGCACCGGTGCCGTGGACGGGCACGGCTTCGCCCACGTGATCATGGTCGGGCACTCCGTCGGCTCGGTCGAGGCGTGGATCGAGGCCGCCCGCTACCACGACGTGGACGCCATAATCGTCACCGGCGCCCTGCACGCGCTCAACCCAGGCCTGCCCGCGCTGGCCCAAACCGATGTGTACCCGGCGGCCGACGATCCGAAGTTCGCCGGCTCCGGGCTCGACTCGGGCTACCTGACCACGGTGCCTGGCACCCGCGAATCGCTGTTCTATGACCCGGCCACCACCAACCCGGCCGTGGCCGCCCTCGACGAAACGACCAAGGACACCTCGACCCTCGGCGAGTTCGGCGGCCTGCTGTCCATCACCAGCGTCCCGCCTGCCCAGCAGCCCTGGGCCCAGATCACCGTGCCCGTGCTGGTGATCGTCGGCGAAGACGACAACATCTTCTGCACCGGGGTAACCGCCTACAACTGCACCAGCCCCGCATCGGTCCGAAGCTTCGAAACCCAGTACTACCAGCCCGCCGCACACCTGAAGGTCGTGGTGATCCCCGGCACCGGGCACGACCTAGCCCTGTCCACTACCGCCCCGCTCACCGACGCCGCCATGATCGGCTGGTCGCTGTCGGTGGTCGCCCCCTAACGCGCAGCAGCCACCCTGGGCCTGGCCGCGGCGGCCTGCTGTACGGGGCGCTGATCCTCACCGGCACGGCGCCCAGGCGCACGGCACGGTCACCGGGCACCCGGGATGTTCCACGGGGCCACCGGCACCATCACAGCCAAGCCCGCCAACAAATCGGCACCAACTCGGCGGTCACCATCACCTACAACAGCTAGCCACCAACCCTCCCGCGGCGACCGTGAAGGGGGAAAGGAGACCAGCCATGAGCACCGAACGGCAGGTCATGCAGGCCGCGGCTACTCCATGCCTGGCCAACCGCACTACGCCCGAGCGATGAGAGCATGGGGCGCCGTGCGCCGTGGGCCGGCGGATCGTATTGCGGCAAGCCGGGGCGGTGATCTTTGGACGCCAGCCCTGGACTTGCGGGCAACTCTCAGAGCTGGCGGGCGGTCACCGGGGGCCGTGTGGCGATGTCACCGGGGCGGACGACACCCGGTTGCACCACCCGGGCGTTCATCCCGCGCAACCGCAGTTGCCGCCCGACGCGGGAGTTGACGAAGCGCATGGCCTCGGCGCCGAACCGCTCGACGAATTTCGCACAGCCCAGATGCGGGGCGTCGCTGACCTGCAACACGGCCCGGCCGACCGCGAGCAGGCTGCCCGCCGGGAGATTGCCCACGCTGAGATCGAGGTCGAGGTAGAGCTGGTCGCCAGCCAGCGCCATCCGGTCCGCCCCGCCCGCGACCAGCCCGGCCACCCGGGCGTTCATCACCGTCACCTGCCGCTGCGGGTCAGCCGATCCGTCCGGCATGCTCTTGCTGCCGCGAGCGAGCCAATTATCCCCGGCAAGCCCCGCCGCGGGGTCGAGCAGCGCCGCGCCCGGCAACTCCCGCACACCGACCGCCGGGCGGCGCACCACCAGGACGATCCGGCCACCATCGCGGGGCGAATCACGGATCCGGCCAAGTCCTGCTTCCAGGCGCTGACGCGACAGATGCTCCACCACCCGATTCTCACTGGCCCACTGCCGTCCTGGCCAACGCAATACCTCGCAACCGCGGGGCAATCACGCACTGGCGGCCCCGGCCGCGCCTTCACCGACCTCCAAGCAGCCCAGAACACAGCCCGCCGCGGCACCACCGGCCACCACCCGTACCACGGCAACCGCATACGCCCCGGCGTCACCCGCATCGCTGACAGCGGCATGAGCGAGCACTCTCCGGGCCTACCTGCGATGCATAAATATTCAGGCCGGACGGCTGCATGCTGAACCGAGCGCCGGTCTGTTGACCGCCGAAATCGCGAAGGTCCCTTTTGATAACCGCGCACAGTCCCGCCGTTAGGCGCGGCTCGGAACAGCCCGCCGACTGGTCGGGTCAAGCGCCAGATCAGGATGTTCTGCGACGTCGGCAGGGCGTGTGCGTTCGGGAGGCGCCGTGACCGGTGGGAGGACTGCGCTGGTTGCGGGCTGGGCTATACCCGGAAGGTCCTGGCCGGTGCGGTCAGCGGGTGGTTGCCCGGCGGCACTTGCGGGGCGGGTGCCGGCGCCGGGGGTGGCCGCGGCCAGCGGCAGCCTGGCGGGTTTGACCTCGGCTCGACGGAGGTAGGTCACCTGCCCCTGCCCCGGGGTAACCTGGCTGGCCAGCGCCTGCTGCAGATCGGTGACGCCGTGGGCCACGACGGTGAGCTGCACTTTGCGGTATGGCGGGTTCGGGTGCACATTGGCGCACCGGACCAGTCTCGAGCCATCCGCGATCGGCCGACGAAACAATGCCCTGTCAGGCATGGCGTCGTGTGGCCACTTGCCAACTCGAGGACGCGGTCGGGGCGCTGATTCGGCGAGTGCCGCGTGTAACCTGTCGGCCTGCTCGCGCCTGTGTGTGGTTTGGGAGGCCCCCCAATGCCGCTGCCCCTTGCCTTGAGACCGGCGACGCTGGAGACTGCTGCGCAGGCGCCGCGGACGTGGCGGGGGTCGGCGGTGGAGGATCAGGAATCGGATTTTGCCTCGATGTACGCGGCCGAGTTCACGCCGGTGTCGCGGACAGTTTTCTTGATCCTGCACGACCGGCAGCGGGCGGAGGACATCACCCAGGACGCGTTCATCCAGCTTTACTCGCACTGGGGGAAGGTGTCGCGGTATGACCGGCCGGGGGCCTGGGTTCGCCGGGTGGCCATCCGGCTGGCGATCCGTCACCAGAGCCGGGAGCGGATCCGGGCTGTCCTGGAAAGAAGCGCCGAACCACCGGCGGTCCCCCCGTCGGGCGACGTCGATCTGCTCCGTTCGATGCGGCAGCTCTCCCCCGCCTACCGCGCGGCGCTTGTGCTGCACTACTACGAGGACTGGCCCGTCGCGGAGGTTGCGTCGGTGCTGGGCTGGACGGTGCCGGCGACGAAGGTGAAGCTGATGCGGGCCCGCCGGAGGCTGGGCGCGCTTCTCCAGGAGGAGGTCGGCGAAGATGTCGGTTGAACGCCGCCTGCGGGAGGGGCTGGAGCGGTCGGCCTTGGCCGTCCAGCCGGACGTGGGCCGGCGGCTGCCGGAGGCCATCGCCCGGGGGCGCCGGCGCCGGCGTGCCCGGCGGGCCAGCTTGATCGTGGGGACGGTTGCCGCGCTGGCCGCTATCGGGCTCGTGGTACCTCAGGTCACCGGCTTTGTCCAGCGCAGCCAGCACCCCGCGGTAAACCAGGGCCCGACGCTGACGCCCGGGCCTGATGCGGTGATCGCCGGGAGCTACACCTCGACGCTGGGCGCCACCTCGCAGGTCATCCGGGACAACGGGATGGCCGGCACCTGGATGTTCCGGCTGAAGGCGAACGGCGTGCTCACGATGTCCGCGCCCCGGTCCTTCCATGGCGATCTCGTCTCGATCGCGTTCCGGGTTCAGGGTGACCGGTTCACCACCAACGCGTTCGTGAACGATCCCCGCTGCTCCAATGACGTGGGGGTGTACCGGTGGCAGCGGGCGGGCGGGACGCTGGTGTTCACACCGGTCAGCGACACATGTGCGCTGCGCCGGGCCCTGTTCAGCACAAAACCTTGGCACGCCCGTGAGTGATGCCGCGTAACCTCCCCGCTTCGGCCGGCCTGTGTACCAGCAGAAGCCCACACGGAGGAGGGGACCGATGAAGCGATGGACGATCGCCACGCTGGGCGCCGCATGCGCGGTGACGGTGTCGATCCTGGCAGGGTGCAGCTCGGGAAGTTCGGGGAGCGCGGCCACGACCAGCCCGGCCGCCGGGGCCGCCGCATCGGCCCCGGCCTCGCCGGCGGCGGCCGCGCCAGCGGCGGCCGCGACACCGGGGACGATTCCCGACGATGTGAGAACCCCCATGCGACCGGGCAAATATGCAACCGTCCAGTTCCGGCCGCCGTTCACCTTCAGCACGACTGCGACCGCCGGCGGCGGCGCGGACAGACCTGATGTGGCCAACTTCTCGGTCAAGATCTACCGGAACTCCTACTTCGCCAGCTTCTTTTTCCTGAAGTTTGCGAAGGTGTGCGACCCGGGCGCGCCTAGCCGGCTCACCGCCGCGCCGGATCAGCTCCTGGCCTGCCTCGTCCACAACCCGCACCTTCGGGTGACAGCCAAGCCGGCCCCGGCCACGATCGGCGGGATCTCGGGCCAGCAGCTCGACGTCCAGGTCGTCGGCAAGCTGCCCGGCCCCCCGTCCTGCAACGGCGACCCCCATCCCTGTGTGCGGCTGGGGACGACGCCGGACTTCCCGCCGGCCTTTGACGGTGGCTTCGGCGCCGCATTCGAAGCCGGCTACTCCGACCGGATCTGGATCTTCGATGTGAACGGGACCCCGGTCGCCGTGGCCTGGAGCGATCTGACCCCGCGTTTCGCCTCGAACCTCGCCACTGCCGTCAAGATCATGCAGACCCTGAAGTTCTCATGAGCCTCATGCCGCGCACCTTTCCGGGCAGAGGGCATGCCGCTGCCGCCCTCGTGGCCGTGGCCGCCCTCGTGGCCGGGTGCACCGGGTCACCCGCGGCAGCCGCCTTCAGGCCCACGTTCGCGCCCGTCAAATGCCCGGCCGATGTGCAGGGCATCGTGGTCCTGAAGGTGACGTGCGGCTACCTCACCGTGCTGGAGAACCGGAGCCTGCTGGCGGGCCGGACCATCAAGCTGTTCGTCACCCGCATCGAGCCGCCGCAGGGGCGCCCGAAGCCCGATCCCATGTTCGTCGGCGCAGACCTCGCCGTGGCCCCCGACTACGCCGGGATCGCGCCGATGGCGCAGCGCACCGACCGCGAGATCATCACCATGGACGCGCGGGGAGTGGGCCACTCCACGCCGACCCTGGCGTGCCCGGAGGTCGAGAGGCTTGCGGCGTCATCGCTGGGCGTCCCCACCGGCGATGCCACCATGCGGTCGCGGTTCCTGAACGCGGTCGCCGCCTGCTACCACCGCCTGCGGGGGGAGGGCATCGACCTGTCCAGCTACGACCTGCACCAGAACGCGGCCGACATCGAGGACCTGCGGCAGGCGCTGCGGATCAAGCAGTGGGGGCTCACCGCGACCGGTACCGATTCCCGTGTCATCGTGCAGGCGCTGCGGGAGTACCCGCAGCACGTGCGGGAGGTCGTGCTGGACGGCGCGGACTTCCCGCAGGCCGACCCGTTTTCCGAAGCGATCCGGGGCACCCGGCGCGCGATCGGCCAGATGGACGCCACCTGCTCCGCGGACCGGTCATGCAGCCGGCGCTTCCCGCACTTCGCGCAGGCCGTGGCTAAGATCGCCGTTCGGCTCACCAGGAAACCGGTCATGGTGACCGTTCCCGCCGCATCCGGCCCGCCGACAAGGATCTTGTTCGACGGTGCGCTGTTCGTCCGCGGGCTCAGGGACCTTCTGGCGGCCATCCCCCGGGACAACGCGGGACCGCAGATTCCCGCCCTGATCCACCAGGTACTCGGCTCGGCGGCAAGCTCCCCGCTGCAGCCGATCGCCGTCAGGATGGCCACCGATCAGACCTACTGTGACGGGTACCAGCCGAAATGCGACGACCTTCACCAACTCACCGAGGGCGCCTACTACTCCATCCTGTGCCGCGACATCCAGCCATTCACCAACCGGCGCGCCCTCGCCAAGCTCGCCGGCCACGACCCCGCCTACCTCGAGGCGTTCGTCCACAACCCCTACCTCGACGTCTGCACACGCTGGCAGGTGCGCCCCGCCGGCCCGTCCGTCGTGAGCCCCGTGCACACCAACGTCCCGGCACTGATGTTCGCAGGACAGTTCGACCCGTTCGGTGCGCTGCCGGTCGCCCGCCAGGCCGCCACCACGTTCAGCCGCGCCTGGATCGAACAGGTGCCAAGCCTCGGCCACAACGTCCTCGGCGAAGACGAATGCTCCCGGTCGATCCGCAACGCCTGGGTCGACAACCCCACATCCCCGCCCGCCAGCACCAGCTGCCTGAGCACCCTGCATCTCACCTTCATCCCGCTGGCCACCCCGTGACATTGGTGAAACCTGGGCGGAGGTAGATGTCTTTGGCCCAGCCAGCCGTGACCGGGCTCGTGATCGGGCTTGGGTTGGACCGCCATTCCTGCCCGTCCTGCTCGCAGGTGCCAGAATCCGTGCGAGCGGACGCCCGCTGGCCATGACCTGGAACAGCAGTTGACAATTGGCGGGCATGGTCAAGCCATCATCGCGGAAAGCCAGCGACTGCACCGCGAGCTCGAACGCCCATGTGACCTGCTCCGCCAGCACCGCATCGAGCCAAACGACGGCGCCACCCGAACCGCCTAGGTCCGATCCCGCCCAGCGACGGCACGTCGTGGCAAACGCGCTCCCTGGTGCACAGAAGCTTCCGCCGCACGGCACACCGAACACCCGAGCAGCTTGACGCGCGGCCACGGGCAGCCCGGCGGCCCAGGATCCATAACTGGCCGATCAGCGCCCGGGCACAGCGCGAACAGGTCCGACTAACAGAAGCACATACTCGGCGTTAGGCGCGCCCGAATAACGAATGAGAATGCCGAGCCGCCCGATGGGCGTGCCCCTCGGGCCGACCCCAGGCGCGGAGTGAACATACGAACGACCGCATGAGTATGTGCAGAGGCAACGTCCGCTATTCGGCATGCATGAGCGGTAAATGGGATCCGGGTCGGCCGCTGTAACCCGGGTGCTTGCGGCTGGACGTGGCCTGGCCGGGCGCCGGGGATACCCCTTCGGACTACGTCATGGAGGCACCGGCACTCGTCATCGGCTCACCCGCGTCCCGTTCGGTCCCTCGTCGCCAAGTCTCGATGATGAGGTGGCACTCGTGTCGGAGCCCCTGCTGCCCGGCCTTGGGACGGACTCGTCTCAGCAGATGCGCTTCGGTTAGCTGTTCCGAAGGCCGTCCTCATCCGAGCGGCCAGTGCGCCGTACAGAAATGGGCCTCACCGATGACTCGCTCGTGCCAGCCAAGATGCCGTTCGCTGCCGATCTCGTCCGGCCGCGTCCATCCAGTGCACCCCGCTCCCGCGGACAACCCGCGGACAAACGATCAAGAAGGCCTGACCGCCTCCCGGCGATCAGGCCTCTGACCTGCACTTACTGGTAGCGGGGGCGGGATTTGAACCCGCGACCTCTGGGTTATGAGCCCAGCGAGCTACCGAACTGCTCCACCCCGCGTCGGTGTCCTTTTACTGTATGGGCTCGGCTGGCCCGAGGCAAATCACGCTGGCCCCGACCCACCAGACTCTCACGCCGCTCGTCTCACGCGCTCCACACCCCAAATGCCGATCAGGAGAATCACGCCCCGAAGGCCGTCCCGCCGGGCTGGGACATCCACAGGGAGTACCGCACCGGCCACGTCGACGTCGGCGGCCGGGTGAGCAGGTGCTCGTCCTGCTGGGTAGACAGGTTAACGATCTCGCGGGGCGGCGCGCCGTACGGGGTGAGCTCCGCCGCCTTGGTCGCGAGCAGCACCGGGTGACGGCCCGCACGCACGATCCCGCCGACGATCGCGGACACGTTCCCCGGGGCGGTACTCGTGACGATTCCCGTGGGCACGCCGCAAGTACCCCGGATGACCTGGGTGAACGCGCGGGCCGCGACTGTGTCGAGGAGCACCACCGACGAGTGCGGCGGTATCGCCCCGCACAACTGCTCGACCGCGGCGACCTGGCCCGCGCCGGTCGTGCGGAACGCCAGCCCCGACAGGGCCAGCCGGGTCGCGGGGTCCGCTGGGCGCGACAGCGCTATCCCAAACGTGATCGCGGCGGGCGGCACACCCATGGCGACCACGAAGCATGCGGTGGCTAGCGCGACGGCCGTCCGCCCGGCCCCGCGGGCATGCGCCCGCCCGATCATCCAGGCCGCCACCCACACGGCCAGCACGATCAGCCCGGGCAGCACGACCGGGACCAGTTGCCGGCTCGCCCACGGTTGGTCAGGCACCGTGCCCGGGTCCCAGAGCACGGCGAACAGCCCCCAGCCGATGATCGAGGCCGGCAGTACCCAAGACCGGGCCGCGCCCGTGGGATCCCGCCGGGTGACCAGGGCCCGCAGGCACATGCGCGTAACCATGGCCAGGCCGATCAGCCCGAGCAGCAGCGCGGGGAGACCCAGGTACCAGATCACCCAGTACACGCTGCTCTCGGCGTACACCCGCCCAGGGTCGACGGGCAGGCCCTGCAGTCGCTGCAGCGCGGCGACGTAAGGGCTGGCGGGCCCGTGGACCTTCTGCACGTAGGGGCGGATCGCCAGTCCGATCCCGGCGACGGCCACCAGTGCCGCCCCCGCCTCGGGCAGCCAGCGCATCGGGCGGGCGGCCAGCAGCTTGCGCGCACGCCGGCGCGCCGGGCCAGCCAGTGCGATGGCCGCGCCTGCTGCGGTCACTACCGCGAGTCCCGCGGCGAGGATGCCAATGATTCTGAACGATGGTGTCGTGATGCTCAGCGCCGGAGCGTCCAGGCCGACGTCCGCGGCCAGGCCACAGACGACCCCGGCCAGCCAGCCGGCGGCCAGGGGGATGGCCTGCGGCCTGCGGCCGACCAGCAGCGCCCCGGCAACGACGATCACCGGCAGGACCAACAGCAGGAAACTGGTGCCGGCCAGCACCGTGAGACCGAGCGCCAGCCCGCCGAGGCTGGCCAGCGTGATCCGGCGCCGCGAGGAGAACGAGTCCACCACCAGGCTCAGGCCGCCGAACAGCAGCGCCTGGGCCAGGGTGACGCTGAAGGCGGACCGGCTCGTGTAGATCTCCGGCACGGTGATCGCCAGCAGCACGGCGCCGGCCGGAGCCCACTGGGGCCCGGCCAGGCGGGCGGTGAGCCCGCCCACGGCGAGTATCGCGAGCGCGCCGATCAGCGGGCTCAACGCGATGGCCCCGGACACGCCGTGCGCCCACATCCCCGCCGCCAGGGCGATCGGCAGGCCAGGCGCGAGACCGGGAACCAGTGCCCCACCGTGACTGGCGAAGCCGAAGCTGGCGAAGGTCAGGCCGGGGTGAGCGCCGCCGAAGGCCGCGGCAGACGTGGGGATGGGCAGCGAGCCGTGGTCGGCTATCCAATAGGCGAACTGCGCGAACGCGCCTGGGTCGCGGCTCACGATGAACTGCGGCGAGTTCTCCTATCAACTGCCAGACGGCGAACCCGGCCGCGACCGCCACGGTCCCCAGGAGCCCCCACCAGGCCGCCCACGGCCGGACGCTCCTCTTCGCGCCGGTGCCCAAAGCGCCGGTAGCGCGCCGAGCGCTGGCATCGGCAGTGTCCGCGGTGTCCGCAATGTCCGTTGCATCCGGGGCCGGCCAGCGGCCGGGGAGTTCCCGTGCCACCAGGATCGTCAGGGCCACGGCCAGCGGCACCGAGATCAGCACCATCGGCGCGGGCAGGAAGCCGTGCACGAGCAGCAGCAACAGGCCGGGAACCAGCCAGGCCACCACGAGGATGACGGGCATGACGGTGACCAGGGCGAGCGTCCGGGTGCCCGGGGCGGCGGCCTCGCGCACCCCTGGGCCGGGCTGCCACAGGCGGCTGATCCCGAGCCGGCCGATGGTCCGCTGCCAGGCCCGCCCCACGGTGCGCTCCCAGGCCGGGCCCACGGTGCGCTGCCAGGCCCGCCCGGCAGTGCGCTGCCACAGCGCGGCCGTGGCCGCGGCGAGGCCCAGGTCCCGGCGCCGGGCGGGCTTGCCGGGGACCGCGGTCCGGGCGGCCGCGGTCTCGCCGTCGGCCCCGCTTCCGGCCGGTTGATCCGCGGCCTCGCCCCCGGCCGCCACTCCGGCCTCGCCCGCAGCGGACGGGTCTCCGGCGGCGCGCTCTCCGGCCTCGTCCACGGCAGTCTGGTCCGCGGCCTCGCTCCCCGACCACGCTTCTGCCCCGGCACCAGCGAAGCCGTCCACCGCGCCGCTCGCGGCATGCTGGCCCGCGGCCGCATCCTCGGCAGAGCGCATGTCCGCTTCGACGCCAGCGAAGCCGTCCACCGCGCCGCTCGCGGCATGCTGGCCCGCGGCCGCATCCTCGGCAGAGCGCATGTCAGCTTCGACGTCAGCGGAGCCATCTCCGGTTCCGTTCCCGGCGGACCACTTTTCCGCCTCGACGCCAGCGGCGGTGTCCCCGGTACCGCTCCCGGCGGACCACCCTTCCGCTGCGGCTGCGGCGCCAGCGGCCGCGCTTCCGGCTCCGCTGCCAGCGGACTGGTCCGTGGTGTGGGAGGTGCTGGGCAGATACTCCTCGTGGGAGAGCGCAGGCACGTCCTCGGGCATCGAGACGGCGGGGAAGCTCTCGGTCTGGCTGTCGGCAGGCGAATCCGGCGGCCAGGAACTGGCCGCCTGGTCCTGCGGCCAGGGGCTGGAATCGTCCGTCGCGGCCCCGGAGAGCTCGTGGTCAGCCTTGGTGTCGGTTAGATCGCCGTCCGGCCGGCTCAGCTCGGCCTGATCCCCGGACGAAGTGCCGGTCTGCTGGTCATCGGCCTGATTTACGGCAGGCTGGCGTTCGCCCTGGCCGACGGCAGACTGATCCTCAGTCTGGCTGCCGGCAGGCTTGTTGCCGTTCTGCCGGAGAGTGAGGCGAAGTCCCAGGCGCACGTGCCCTACTCTAGAACGCGCCGGTAACCAGCGAATCCGCTCCGGCTACGCACCGGGGCGGCCGAGGTCAGCGAGGCCGCGCTGACCGACATCACCTTAATATCACGACATGCCCGGGCTTCTCCGGAGACAATGGACCCGATCCCCGCGTGAGCTACGATTCATGCCGAGGAGTGCTGAGCAGCAGCAATGAGCCGCTACGAGGACCCTGAAGGCACTGGCGAACACCCCGCCGGGAGGAAACGGCGCTCGCTGTTTAACCGCAGCGGCCGCGCCGGCGAGACCGGCAAGGGGGACGCCAGCGGCCGTTCTCGTCGTGGGCGCTCCGATCCGTGGGAGCCTTCCGGGCGGCCGGGCAGGCGTTCCGCCCGTTCCAGCCAGCCCCCTTCGCGCAGCCGCCGCGTTCTCGGCCGCCATCCCGTGGTCAGCGTCCTGGCCATCCTCGCCACGTTGACGATCACATTCGTCTCGCTGAGCGCCTATGCCGCCTACCGCAGCGTCTACGACAGCATCCACCATGTCACCGTCACCAGCGGCGAGCTGGGTAAGCGCCCGCCGAAGCTGAATGGCTCGGAAAACATCCTGATCATCGGCTCCGACTCGCGCAGTGGTACGCACGGCAAGTATGGCCGCGGCATCCAGGGGTCCCGGTCCGACACGTCGATGCTGCTGCACATCTCGCCGACTCATACCGGCGCGACCGTGATCAGCTTCCCCCGCGACACCATGGTGCCGACCTACTCGTGCGAGGCCGACGGCCACGGGCACCCCGGCCAGCAAGCGCAGCTGGGCGTGCTGGAGCAGCTGAACTCGACCTTCTCCTTCGGCGGCCCGGCGTGCCTGTGGAGGACCCTGGAGCAGGTCACCCGCATTCACATCGACCACTTCGTCGAGGTCGATTTCGGCGGGTTCAAGTCGATCGTCAACGACGTCGGCGGCGTCCCCGTGTGCCTTCCGTACGCCATCAAGGACCCCGCCTCGAAGCTGAACCTGCCGGCCGGGAAGAGCGTGGTCCACGGCGACCAGGCCCTCGCCTTCGTCCGGGAGCGGCATATCGGCTATGGCTCTGACCTGCAGCGGATCAACCGGCAGCAGGTTTTTCTGGCGTCGCTGGCGCAGAAGATCAAGCAGTCGAGCTCGCTGTCCAACCCGACCAAGCTGTACAGCCTCGTCCACGACATCGCCAGCTCGCTGACCACCGACTCCGGGCTGACGTTCACCGACATGTACGCGATCGCCAACAGCCTCAAGGGCCTGAGCACCAGCGCGCTGCAGTTCATCATGGCGCCGGTGGTGCCCTACCCGTCCAACCCGAACGACCTGGTGGAGTTCGCCCAGCCGTCGGCGGACAGCTTGTTCCGCGCGATCGCCAAGGACAACCACATCCTCAAGACCGCGAGGCGGGCCGCCCACGCCAAGGCGCAGCCGCTGCCCACCGTCAAGCCCGGGCAGCGTGCAGCTCCAGGTGCTCAACGGGACGAGCGTTCTCGGGCTCGCCGCGACCACGGCCAGCCAGCTCACCGCCCGCGGCTTCAAGGTGGTCGGCCGCGGCAACGCGACCGTCGGCAGCAGCACCGTCATCGAGTACGCCACTGCTTCGCAGATGCCCCAGGTGAACACGCTCCAGAAGGAAATCCCCGGCGCCACGACCAAGCAGGTGACCAGCCTCAAGGGCAGCACGCTCAGCCTGGTTCTCGGCTCCGGCTTCAAGGGCGTCGCCATCCACAAGCGGCACAAGAAGGCCAAGAGCACGTCGGCGGCGGCGCTGAGCAAGAACTACGGCGGGGTCAACGGCGCCGCGAACATCTGCAGGCAGTCGGCCGCCTTCACCGGACCAGATACCCCCTCGATGTTCGGCAACTGATCGCGTGCAGCTTTTCACCAGTTGGCACACGTGGCAGCAGGCCGAGCCTGGGCTGCGCGAGGCATTGCCCGCGGAAACCGTGGCGCGGCTGCGCCAGGCGGCCGCCTACGCCGACGCCCATCATGGTGATCAGCGGCGGCCGACCGGGGCGCCGTACCGGGAACACTTGCTGGAGGCACTGGAAGTGCTCGTCCGCGGCGCGGGCGTGACCGACCCAGAGATACTCTGCGCTGCCGTGCTGCACGACGTGGTGGAGGACACCGATCGCACGGTGGACGATGTTCGCGTGGACTTCGGGCCGCGGGTCGCCGAACTGGTTGGCTGGGTGACCATCCCCGAGCCGGGGCCGGGCCAGGACAAGGCCGGCGTCAAGGAGGAATACCTGCGCGGGCTGCCCCATGCGCCGCGGGATGCGCGCCTGGTCAAGCTGGCCGACCGGGCGAGCAACGCCCAGACGCTGCGGAATCTGCCGGAGGCCCGGCGGCGTGCCTACTACGCGCAGACGGTCGAGTACATCGTCCCGCTCGCCGCCGACGAGCCGTGGTTCGCCGACTGGTACGCGGGCTGGGCGGAGGCCTTCGCCGACCTGGCGCCCGAATCCGGCGGTCCGGCGCCCGAGGAACCGAGCCAGGAGATCGCCAGCCAGGCCAACAGGCCCCCCGGGTAGAGGAAGTAGCCGAACCTCGTCGCCGGGGCCAGCACGAACATCAGGCTGAGCCCGATGATCACGCGCCAGGTGGCGGCCGGGACCGTGCGCGGTGGCCAGATAACCAGCGAGACGATGATGCCGAGGCACGCCAGGGCGAGCAGAGCCACCGCGATCAGGTGACCGGTCTGCCCCGTCTCCACCAGCAACCGCCCGGGCAGCGGGCTGACCGCCGCGGACTTGATACTGGCCAGGCCCAGCGGGAACGAGATCGTGTTCTGCACCAGGGCGTTCGGTCCCAGCACGGCCACCGGGCCGACGATGGCGGCGAACACCGCCAGGGCGGTGCCCGACATGATCCCCGCCGCCCGCTTGCCGTCCCGGTGCACGACCAGCACCACCACGATCAGCAGCGCCGGCCAGGCCGTCGCCTTCATCGCGGCGGCGACGCCGAACGCCAGGCCGGCCAGCAGCGGGTGCGGTTCCCGCCACAGCAGCGCCAGGCCCAGGCACAGGCAGGCCAGCACTGGCACGTCGGTACCCCCCACGCTCAGCGAGAACGCGATCACCGGCGACGCCGTCACCAGCATGGTCCAGCGCACCACGTCGCCGACGCCGACCACGGCCAGCGCAGCGGCGAACACGACCACGAATCCCACGCCGAACCAGATCCGCGGGTCGGTCAGCACCGAGAAGCCGAGCAGTGCCCGCGGCATGCCGAACAGCGTCATCAGCGGCAGGTAGGGGTCGAAGATGTTCGGGCTGTGCGCGGAGGCCAGTGCCGCCGGCCCCAGATAGGGGGTGCCGGTCTGCACCAGCAGCGACGCCGACTTGTTGATCACCCGCACCTCGGGCTGCTGCAGCCGGTCGGCGGCCATCAGGCCCAGCGGCACGATCAGCGCCCCGGTGAGACTGACCAGCAGCGCCGAGTCCACCCCGCGCGACTTAAAGGCCAGCACCAGCATGGCAGCCACCAGATACGCGCAGGCTGCCAAGATTCCCCAGGTCCGATGCAGGTGGTTGGTGGTCACAAGGGCCATCACCACCGCATACGCCGCGGACGTGGCGAATAGAGCGGTCATCCAGGACCGCGGAGCCATCGTGGGCGACGGCCAGTCAAACCGGCGCGACTCGGGGCCCCTCAGCGGTACCTGCCGCAGCGTCAGCATCGACATGCACCCTCCAGCGAGGGCCATCCTAGCCGCTACCCGGATATCGGTGCCTGTCTGGCGCGCGGGTCACCGGACGCGCCCGGACCGGACGAATGGATGACCGTAGCGGCCGGCCGGGGCGGCGCAGGTAGAGTCCCGCTCATGCGGACGGTGGCCGTGGTGCTGGCAGGTGGCACGGGTGAGCGGTTCGGCACGAACATCCCCAAGCAGTTGCTGCCGTTCGCCGGACGGCCGCTGATCGAGCACTCGGTGGCCGCGTTCGACGAGGCTCCCGCCGTGGACTCGGTGCTGGTGGTGATGGCTGCGGGGCACGCCGGCCGGGCGCGGGAGGTACTCCGGGGCGGCGGCTACCGCAAGCTGGCCGGGATCATCCCGGGCGGCGCGTCCCGAGTCGAGTCCACCCGGTGCGCCATCGAGGCGCTCGGCGGCGAAGAGTGCGACGTGCTGTTCCACGACGCGGCGCGGCCCCTGGTGGACCAGCGGATCATCGCCGACTGCGTGGCCACACTGGCCGCACACCGGGCGGTCGGCGTAGCGGTGCCGTCCTCGGACACGATCGCCATGGCCAGCGACGGGGTCATGACGGCCATGCCGCGGCGGGACAGCCTGGTACGGCTGCAGACCCCGCAGGGCTTCCGGCTTTCGGTGATCCGGCGGGCGCACGAACTGGCGGCCGCCGACCCGGGGTTCGGCGACCTGCCCGCGACCGACGACTGCGGGATCGTGCTGCGCTACCTGCCTGACGTCAGGGTGCATGTCGTACCGGGCAGCGAGCGGAACCTGAAGATCACCTTTCCCAGGGACCTTGCCGTCGCCGAGGCCCTGCTCCGCGACACTCCCCCCGGCTCGTTCCGCCCGTGACGGCCGGGCCGGCACCACGGCCACGCCGCCCGCGGGCCAGCCGGTGACCATCACCAACAACGGCGACCAGGCGGAGGATTTCTTCGCCGATCAGGGGCTCGCCACCTCGCAGACCGCCACTCTGGCACCGTTCTCCCAGGCGAGCGGGCTCGTCCAAGGCGATTAACCAGGCATGCCACCCGGCGTGTCAGGCAGCCCGGCTCGCCGCGTACCCGCGGCCTCAGAGGCTGACGTCCTCCAGCATCTCGGTCACGAGCGCGGCGATCGGCGAGCGCTCGGAGCGCACCAGCGTCACGTGTGCGAACAACGGGTGGCCCTTGAGCTTCTCGATCACCGCGACCACCCCGTCGTGCCGGCCCACCCGCAGGTTGTCGCGCTGTGCAACGTCGTGGGTGAGCACCACCCGGGAGCCGGTGCCGATCCGGGACAAGACCGTGAGCAGCACGCCGCGCTCCAGGGACTGGGCCTCGTCCACGATCACGAACGAGTCATGCAGCGAACGGCCGCGGATGTGGGTCAGCGGCAGCACCTCGAACATGTCCCGGCTCAGCACCTCGTCGATCACGTCCTGGGAGGTCACCGAGGACAGGGTGTCGTAGACCGCCTGGGCCCACGGGTTCATCTTGTCCGCCTCGGAACCGGGCAGATAGCCAAGCTCCTGGCCGCCCACCGCGTACAGCGGGCGGAACACCACGACCTTCCGGTGCTGGCGCCGGTCCATCACCGCTTCGAGGCCGGCGCACAGCGCCAGCGCCGACTTGCCCGTGCCGGCCCGGCCGCCCAGCGACGCGATGCCGATCTCGGGGTCCAGGAGCAGTTCGAGCGCGACCCGCTGCTCCGCGCTCCGGCCGCGCAGTCCGAACGCCTGTGCGTCGCCCCGGACCAGGCGCACCGACTTGTCCGGCAGCACCCGGCCGAGAGCGCTGCCGCCGCCGACTCCCCCGGCGGTCAGCACCAGGCCCGTGTGGCACGGCAGGTCCCGGGCGGCCGGGCAGTCAAGCGAGCCGGAGTCGTACAACTGCTCGATGTCGGCGGTGGTCACCGCGAGTTCGGCCATGCCGGTCCACCCGGAGTCGGCCGGGATCTCGGCCCGGTACTCCTCGGCGGTCAGCCCGAGCGAGGCGGCCTTTACCCGCAGCGGCAGGTCCTTGCTGACCAGGATCACCTGCTCGCCCTCCGCGGCCAGGCTGCGGGCGACGGAGAGGATCCGGGTGTCGTTGTCCCCGAGCCGGAAACCCGGAGGGAGCACCTGGGGGTCGCTGTGATTCAGCTCGACCCGGACGGTGCCGTCGCTGTCCCCGATGGGCAGGTCATCATCGAGGCGGCCATAGGTGATCCGCAGGTCGTCCAGGTGCCGAAGCGCCTGGCGAGCGAAGAACCCTAGTTCAGGATGATGACGCTTGGCCTCCAGTTCGGTAATCACCACGATGGGCAGGACCACGCGGTGCTCCGCGAACCTGCCGATGGCGCCCGGGTCAGCGAGCAGCACGCTGGTGTCCAGGACGTAAGTCCGCCGCCGCGTGCTTGATTCGCTTGGGCGGTCGGTGTCGGAGCCGGGTGTGCTTTGCCGCGCGGGGCGGCGGGCAGAAGAACTGGCCACTCGTTCTCCCCTGGGCACCGTGATGGCGCCGCGCTCAGACTTCCAGACGGGTGAGAAAGACCGGGCCGGCCCGCGAAAGGCCGGTCGCCGGCCCTTCGCTCGTCTCGCCTGCGTACCAGGACAACAAGCTCGAGGATGTCGAGGGCCTTCCCGGCGGGCGGCTACGCACCGCCCATCCAGTTCCGACGGTACAGTCCTGGATCAATTCCCGGAAGTACCCATCTGCCACAGGTGCTGGCCCGGGGGAGCGACCCCCCGGAACCCCCCCGGTGGCCCAATGCCGGGCTCCTTCGTCACCCGGCATTGGCCATGCTGGCCCCGGGAGCACGACCCAGGTGCCGGTGCCCTCAGGCGCCGAACCGGCGGTGCCGCGCGGCGTAGTCCCGCAGCGCGCGGAGGAAGTCCACCCGGCGGAAGGCGGGCCAGTAGGCGTCGCAGAAGTAGAACTCAGAGTGGACGCTCTGCCAGAGCAGGAAGCCGCCAAGCCGCTGCTCCCCCGAGGTGCGGATCACCAGGTCAGGGTCGGGCTGGCCGGCCGTGTACAGGTGGTCGGCGATGTGCTCCACGTCCAGGATCTCGGCGAGTTCCTCGATGCTGGTTCCCTTGGTGGCGTGGTCGTACAGCAGCGACCGCACCGCATCGGCGATCTCCCGCCGCCCGCCGTAGCCGACCGCCACGTTGACCAGCAGCCCGGGGTTGCCCGCGGTGGCCTCGGCGGCGTCCTTGAGCACCTGCGCCGTGTCCACCGGGAGCAGGTCGAGGGCGCCGACCGGCTTGACGTTCCAGCCCTGCACCACCAGTTCCCGCACGGTGCTCTCGATGATCCGGAGCAGCGCCTCCACCTCATCGCCGGACCTGGACAGGTTGTCGGTGGACAGCAGCCATAGCGTGACCACCTCGACTCCGGCCTGGCGGCACCAGCCGAGCAACTCGAAGATGTGGTCGGCGCCCTTCTGGTGGCCGTGGCTGACGTCGGTCAGGCCCGTCATGCGGGCCCACCGCCGGTTGCCGTCGAGAATCACCCCGACGTGCCGGGGGATCGAGTGCGTGGACAGCGACGCTTCCAGCCTGCGCTCGTAGAGCTTGTAGGCGAGCTCGCGCAGTCCCATCTGCACCCTTTCTGCGCTCATGCCAGACGGCCCATGCCAGATGATGGTGAGGCTGGTGAGAGTGCTACCAACATACGTTAACCCCGTCCCGGCGTAGCGTGCCGCAGGGACGGGGTCAACATTCAACCAGGGTTTAACCGATGGACTTGACGATCGCCTCATCCAGGCCGGGGAACGAGGCGAGGTATTCCCTGCGCTCCCGCTTCATCCGGTCCACCATGGCGTCGTACTCGGCGGTGCGGCCCTGCGTGGCGTACAGCCGCCGGGGCTGGAGGATCTCCGGGTCGTCCACGCCGGGCACCGCCTGGGCGATCTCGTAGCCGAAGTCGGTGTCGGTGGCCCAGTCGATCGTGTCCTCGACGATCGCCTGGACGATCGCGGAGGAGATCGGGATCGTGACCTTCTTCGACCCCTCATGGTCGTCGCCGCCGCCTACCCGCCCGGTGTTGAGCACGAACACCTTCAGCTCATGGCTGTCGAGCAGTTCCAGCATCCGGTTGCCCATGTCGGCCATGGCCCGGGGGAAGAACGGGTTGGTGCCGGGCACCCGGAGGAACTTGCCCTCCTCGTCCTTGCCGCCCGCCGACGTGCCCGTGGTCTCGCCGAGCATGAAGTACGCCGCCGCCTGCGCCCGGTCCAGCCGGGCGACGCCGGGCACGATGTTCTCGTTCCGGTTCAGGATGAGCAGGAACTCCGCGAGCGGTATGTCATTGGCCGGCCACGGGTCCACATACGAGAACGGCCAGGTCGTGCGGCCATTCTTGGTGTAGGAGGTGTCGAAGAAGTCGACCTTCCCCAGCGCGTCCACCGACACGTTCTCCAGGTAGGCGTCGGGCTTGGTGGTCGCGTTGTAGATGGCCGGCTCGAACCGTGGATCCAGGCCGAATGTCTTGGCGAAGCAGCCGTTCTCCGTCGTGTACACCCGGCCGCCCGGCATGAGCGCGATGAAGTCGTCCTGGGCGGGCTTGCTGCCCAGCTGCGTGGTGAACGTCGTGGTCGTCTTGCCGGTGCCGGACAGGCCCACGATGAGCACGCCCCGCGGGCGGCCGCCGACCGGGATGACCTTGCAGCCGGCGTGCAGCGAGAGGCCGCCGCGGCTGTAGACGATGTTGTTCCACATCCGCAGGCCGCCCTTCTTCGACTCACCGAAGTAGTCGGAGTTGAGCACCCTGGTGATGTTGCTGTTCAGGTCCACCGCGATGACCCGGTCGTTCGGGTAGCCCGGGGCAGGCAGGTTCGGCGTGTAGATGACCGTCGTGTCCGGCTCCCAGGTGCCCGGGTCGTAGTCCTCGTCCGCCGGGTAGTAGAGCTGCTTCTGCATGCCGGCCACGTTGGCGTTGGCCGCCTCCATGACCAGCCGGGCACGCGTGCGGAACTGCGGGTCCGACCCGATGTAACCGTCCACGACGACCATGTGGGCGCCGGCGATGTAGGCATCCTGCTCCGCGGCGATCCGGTCGAATTCCGCCCGGGTAATCGTTTGCTTGGTCGCATTGGTCGAGTCTTCGACGATGAACGTCGACCGGGTGCTTCGCGAGTCCACGCGCGCCCGCACGTTCACATTGCCAAACTCCGTGACCGAAGCGTTCGGCATTTTCTCCGTTAGCTCGCGAAGCCGTTCCGCAGTGGGATTCCATTCCACCGCTGCCGCGTTCACCTGCTGCCCCACAGTTGCTCCTCCTTCTGGGCGCCGGCCCGGGCCCGGTCCGGGTCCGGCCGGCCGCCGGGCACGCTCGCGTGCGCCCTACGCTGCGAGATCTGGGGAGTGTACCCGGCAGGGCCCAAACGAATGCGGGCCGGGTACCCGTACCGGCGGCGCGGCCGCCGTTACGGGCCGGCGTGGCGGAGGAAGCGATGCGCGCGGCGCCCGGCTTACACCAGCCGGGCCAGGTGCGGAAAGTCGTTCGCTAGGGGCATCGGAAAATGAGCGCAAACGGCCAAGGGAGAGCGCGCTGGAGGCGCATTCCGCGGTGTTTGGTTTAGACCTATGGTTTAAACCGCTCGCGGTAATTCACCGCTGGTCACGAGCGGGGCCCCTCGGCGCGAACCCGCTCCACGTGACGCAGTGCGTCGCGCAGGGCACCGAGCCACGAGTCCTCGTGCTCGCCAACCAGGCGCGCGCACCAGGCGAGCGCGTCGCTCCGGCTCCGGGCCACGCCGGCCTCGACGAGCGTGTCCAGCACCCGGCGCTCGGCCTGCCGCAACCTGGTCATCACCGGGACCGAAAGTGTGGTGAACATCACTTTCCGGCCCTCGCTCACTACGCCCCAGGACACCTTGCGGCCGAACCGCATCTCCGCCTCGCGGGCGATCCCGACCCGGGTGTCGCGGGTCTCCTCGCGGAACCGCCGGCTTCGCCCCGCCGCCATCGCCTCCGCCTCGGTCTGCCCCGCGGCCTCGGCACCCTCCTCGGCGGCCACCTTCACCGCGGGAAGCTCACCAACGACCGTGATCTCCTCACGGTCCACGATCACCTCAGGCTCCCCGGTGAACCATCCGTCGGGAAGGCGCCCCAGGAACCACGCGCGTATCTGCCCGGCGGCGTCTGTCGCTACGTTCTCTTGCTCCGTACTCATGTAATTATGATTACATGCCTCACGCCCTCCGGCAATAATCACTCCGCACGCAGCGTGTCCGCCCATCGCTGACCAACATGAGCAGCCGACAGTGATAACACTGCCCAGACCGCTTCTTGGTCGTTCATCTCAACGGTGCCAGGGTTGCTGTGAACAGCGTTTTGTCCCGCTGTTCAGAGCAATCCTGGTGCCGTCCTTACCGGGGCGGGCGTGGACGTCAGACCGAGGTAGCAGCGACCTGGGCCGCGACCGCCGGTGACACATCCACGGCGCCGGCGAACTCGCTGCCGAGGTCGACCGGCACGACCTCTACGTTCATCCCGGGCTCCGGGGCCTGGATCATCTTGCCGCCGCCGAGGTAGATCGCGACGTGCGAGATGTAGCCAGGCGCGGTCGGGTCGGTGTGGTAGAAGAGCAGGTCACCGGGCGCGAGCTGGCTCACCGGCACCGAGGGGCCGGTGCGGGCCTGGTCCGCGGCCACCCGTGGCATGACCACGCCGGCCTGGCGGAAGGACCATTGCACGAGCCCGGAACAGTCGAACGACATGGGCCCGGCCGCTCCCCACACATACGGCATGCCGAGCCGGCTCACCGCCGCTTCAAGGAAGGCGTGGAGCACGGTCGCGGAGGCCAGCCCGCCGACGGTCGGCTGTACCGAGCCAGCAGCCGCCGAGGCCGCGCCCGAGGTGCCCTGCCCGGTCTGCACCACGAGCTGGTCGACCTCGGTGCCGTGCGGCAGGGCCTTCTTGATCTCGCGGGTCAGCTTGGTGAAGTGCGCCGCGGGGGCGCTGATCACGATCGCGTTGCGCACCGGGAAGCCGAGTGCGCGGGCAGTCTGGTCGGAGATCACCGCGTCGACGCCGCCGATGCCCACCGTGCCGAACTTGCCGACGCGCATCGTCTGGATGCTACGGCCGGCCACCGTGACGGCCGTCCCGGTGGGCAGCTTGTCCTGCTTGCCCATCTCGTAGGACAGGCCCAGGCCGCCGCCCTCGACGCTGCGCCAGAACGCGGTGTCCTTCGCGGTCGGTTTGGCGGCGAACCGGCGGAAGCCGGACGGGTTCACGCCCAGCACAGCGGCGAACCTGCCGTTCACCCGGACCCGGGCCGCGTCCACGGCCTGCACTGCGCGCACGCCGGGCAGGCCGCGGACCTTCTTCACGGCCGCGGCAGGCAGCGTGGTAGCCGAGACCGCGACCACGTCCACGGGCAGCACGTGCTTCAACGGGGACACATAGACATCGGTGCTGACGGCCGGGGCAGCGGGGGCAGTGGGCGGCGGCACGAGCGCCGACACCGTCCGGCTCAGCAGCCAGGGCCGCGCCGAGGGCGCCGGGCCCGGGCCGACGGGACCGGTGCTGTGGATGCCGGCGGACGCGATGCCGGGCCAGCCAGCCGCGACGATCATGACTGCGGTGACAGCCCCGAGCGCGGGCAGGGGCAACCGTCGCGCTCGGCGGTTCGAGCGCGGGTCCCGCTGTGCCGGGGTCCCCCCAGAGGGGCGGCTCCTGCCCAGTTCCACGCGCTTCACCATCCTCGTCACCGCTCGGCGTGCATGCCCTGTCAACCGACTCAGGATTCCCTACTATTCCATCGCGTTAGACGTCCTGGCCAGGGCTGACGGTTCCATAATCTTCCTCTACCCAGGTCACGGCAGGGTATCGCAGGGCATCCGGTAGTTCCATGGGATCAGTGAGAGGGGTACGGCAGGTGAAATTTCGGCAGACGTAGGCCGCCGGGGAGCCGTCAACCGGGTGGCGCCCTTCAAGCAGCGGGACCGCGGCGGCGCCTTCACCGTCCGGGCTGCCGTCACCGAGCGCCAGCACGGCCCCGGGCGGCGCCATGAGCAGCGCTGCGCGGTGCAGCGCCGCGGTGCGCGGGTCCGTGGCCGCCCCGACGACCGCGATCTCGGCGGGCCCGGCAAACACCGCCTCGGCCACCGCGAGGCCGGCCCCGGCCGCACGGGGGAACCGGCCCGCGATCGGCCCGAGCACATCCAGCGCCGCCACGGCCGCCTCGCGGTGCCTGGACGAGCCGGTGAGCGCGGAGTAGCTCAGCAGCGCACCGGCTGCCGCAAAGGTGCCGGAAGGGCTGGGCCCGTCGGCGGGATCGGCGGGCCGGTACAGCAGCCGCTCGCCGTCGTCGGCGGTGTCGTAGAAGCCACCGTTGCCGTCGCCGAACCTGGTCAGCGCCGTCTCCAGGAGGTCACCGGCGAGCGTCACCCAGTGGCCTTGCCCGGTCACCCCGGACAGGGCCATGAGCCCGTCGGCCAGGCAGGCGTAATCCTCGAGCACCCCGGTGCCCGGCCCCGCCTCGCCGGCGCGCGAGGTCCTGGCGAGGCGGCCGTCCGCCAGGTGCACCGTGGTGAGCAGGTCCGCCGCCTCCAGTGCCGCGGTCACGAACCTGGGCTCGCGCAGGAGCAGCCCGCACTCGGCGAGCGCGGCGATCGCCAGCCCGTTCCAGGCGGTGACCACCTTGTCATCCCTGCCCGGGCGCACCCGCTTCTCGCGGGCCGCGAGCAACGCGGCGCTGATCCGGCCGAACCGCCCCTCGTCCGCGGGATCCGAACGGCGCTGGAGCACCGAGCGGCCGTGCTCGAACGTGCCGCCCGGGGTCACGCCGAAAACCTCCGCCGCGTAACCGGCGTCATCCGGCCCCAGGATCTCGCGCAGTTCATCCGGGGTCCAGGTGTAGAACAGCCCCTCCGCGCCGTCGCTGTCGGCGTCGAGCGCAGACGCCAGCCCGCCTTCGCTGGTGCGCAGTTCGCGGATCATCCAGGCACAGGTTTCCCTGGCCACCCGCGCGGCCAGCGGGCCGGCGGTACGCCGCCACCAGTGCGCGTACACCCGCGCAAGCAAGGCGTTGTCGTAGAGCATCTTCTCGAAGTGCGGCACCACCCAGGCGGCGTCCACGCTGTAGCGGGCGAACCCGCCGCCGAGCTGGTCATAAATGCCGCCCCTGGCCATCGCCTCCATGGTGCCGGCGGCCATCTCCAGCGCCCGCTCGCCGCCCGGCGCGCCGGGCCGCTCGGACTGCCGGAGCAGGAACTCGCACACCATCGACGGCGGGAACTTGGGAGCCTCGCCGAACCCACCGCGCTGGGCGTCGTAGCCGTGCGCCAGGTTAACCACCGCCTCGCGGCAGATGGCGGCCAGGTCGGCCGGCTCGTCCCCGCGCTGCCACGGGCCGGTCTGTTCCGCCAGTGCGGCGGCGATCCGGCTGGCCTGGCCGTCGACCCCGGCCCGGTCCTCGTGCCAGGCCTTGGTGATGGCGAGCACCAGGTGCTGGAACCGCGCGCGCGGGAAGTACGTGCCGCAGAAGAAGGGCGCACCGTCCGGGGTCATGAACACGGTCATCGGCCAGCCGCCCTGGCCGGTCATCGCCTGGGTCGCGGTCATGTACACCGCGTCCACGTCGGGCCGTTCCTCCCGGTCCACCTTGATCGACACGAGGTTGTCGTTCAGCAGCGCCGCGGTCTGGGAATCCTCGAACGACTCGTGCGCCATCACGTGGCACCAGTGACAGGCCGAGTAGCCGACCGACAGCATCACCGGCACGTCCCGCTCGCGGGCAGCCGCGAACGCCTCAGGTGACCACTGCCACCAGTCGACCGGATTGTCCGCATGCTGCAGGAGATAAGGGCTCGTCGCGTTCTTCAGCCGGTCTGCCATACCCCCCATCTTCGCCTCCCGCCACCCTCCGGCGCCGCACCCGGGCTCCCCGAGGGCGCGCGGCAGCGTCGAGGTGGAGGGGCGCGTGGTGGAGCGAGCGCCGTCGCGGGCCCGGGCGGCTAGTCGCCCGTCACGCCGTCGATGCGCTCGCGGAGCAGATCGGCGTGGCCGTTGTGGCGGGCGTATTCCTCGATCATGTGCACGTAGATCCAGCGGATGTTCCGCACCCGTTCCGGGTGGTCGGCGTGGCTGGGCACCACGTGGTCCAGGTCCAGGTCGCGCACGGCCGCCCGGACCAGGCCCACCTCCTCCCAGAACGCCGCCAGCACGGCCGGGGCGTCCGGCTCGTGCAGGTCGTCGAAGTCGCCATCCAGGTTGTCCTCGCTGAAGTAGCGGAAGGTCATGTCCTGGTTGGTGCCGTGCACCCGGAACCACCACCGCTCCACGTCGGTCATGTGCCGGACGATGCCGAGCAGCGACAGGCCCGAGGGCGGCACGGCCCGCTCCCTGAGCTGGCCGGCGGTGAGCCCTGAGCACTTGCCCAGCAGGGTGTCGCGGTGGAAGTCGAGCCAGGCGTCCAGCGATTCCCGCTCCCCCGCGACCAGGGGCGGCTCGGGGCGGTCCACTTCAGGCGCGGTCCATGTCATCCAGACATCGTCCGCCCCCCTGCGTCCCGGCCGCAACGAAATTCCGGTGCCGGACGGCGGACCGGACCGCCCGGCACCGGGAACCCTGCGCGGTGCGCCTACACCGGCTCAGCCACCTTGCGGGCGGGCAGCGCGCGCGGCAGCGCAGCGTCGCCGGAGTCCTCGCCGATCCCCTAGCGCGCGTAGAACCGGCGCAGCGGGCGCGGCGCCCACCAGGTCACCGGCCCCAGCAGCCGCATGGTGGCCGGCACGAGCAGCACCCGGATGATCGTGGCGTCCACCGCCAGGGCGATGATCATCCCGACGCCCATCAGCTTGATGAACGTGATGCCGGACGCGGAGAACGCGCCGACCACGATCACCAGGAGCAGGGCCAGGCTGGTGACGATCCCGCCGGTGCGCTGCAGGCCGCCGGCCACCGCCGCGGTGTTGTCGCCGGTCACGTCGTAGCGCTCCCGGATCCGGGACAGCAGGAACACCTCGTAGTCCATGGACAGGCCGAAGATGATGGCCAGCATCAGGATCGGCATGGTCGGGTCGATGGTGCCGGTGGGCGTGAAGTGCAGCAGCCCGGACAGGTGGCCCTCCTGGAAGATCCACACGATCACGCCGAACGTCGCCGCCAGCGATGCCACGTTCATCACGATGGCCTTGACCGGCAGCACCACCGAGCCGAAGGCGAGGAACAGCAGGACGAACGTGGTGACCGCGACCATCAGCGCCATCCATGGCAGGGTGGCGCCGAGGCTTGCCAGTTCGTCGACCAGTTCCGCGGTGGTGCCGCCCACGTGCACCTGGGCACCGGCGGGGGCGGGAACCGCCCGCACCTGGGCCACGAGCGCCCGCGCGGCCGCGGATTCAGCGTCGGCGGTGAACCGCAGGTCCACCTTGGCGACGTCGCCGGCCACCCCGGTGACCTGCGCGCCGATGACCCCGGGGACATCGGCGAGGCGGGCGGTGTAGCTGGCCAGCGCGGCCCGCTGCGCCGGTGCGCTGACCGGGCTGCCGAACTTGACCACGGCCTCGATCGGGGTGGTCGCGTTCACCGGGAAGTCACGCGCCAGCGCCTCGGCCACCACGCGCGGCCCGGAGCCCGACGGCAGGGCGCGCGCATCCGTGCCGCCCCAGGTGATCGAGCGGAACGGCGAGCCGAGCGCGAGCAGGGCGATCACGATGACGGCGATGTAGGCGAGCGGGCGGCGCATCACGCTGCGGGCGATGCGGTACCAGGCCCCGGCCGAGTCCGCCGCGGGGGCCCGGCGGACCGAGCGCCGGATGCGCAGCGCGTTCACCCGCGGGCCGAGCACCGCGAGCAGCGCGGGCATGATCGTGAGGGCGGCGAGCACGTCCACCAGGACGGTGGCGACGCCCCCGTAGCCCATGGAGCGCAGGAACATCTCGGGGAACAGCATGAGGCTGGCCAGGGCCAGGGCGACCGTGACACCGGACACCGCCACCGTGCGCCCGGCCGTGGCAACGGTCCGTGCCAGCGCCGCCTCGGTGGTCGGCTGAACGGAAAGCTCGTCGCGGAACCGGGCCACCAGGAACAGCCCGTAGTCGATGGCCAGGCCCAGGCCCAGGATCGTGGTGATGTTGATCGAGTAGACGGACACGCTGGTGAACAGCGTGAGCAGGCGCAGCGCGGCGAACGAGCCGAGGATCGCGACCCCGCCGATGGCCAGCGGCAGGCTGGCGGCCGCCAGGCTGCCGAAGATCACCAGCATGAGGATCAGCAGCACCGGCATGGACAGCCCCTCGGCCCGGCCGATGTCCGACTTGACCTGGCTGTTGATGGCCTGCTCGGTCGGGATCTGCCCGCCGGTCACCTCGGTGAGCCCCGGCGCGCCGAGCTTGCCGCTGATGGCCTGGTAGGCCTCGATCTGGGCGGCGTCGCCGCCGCCGGCCAGGCGCAGCACGGCGTAGGTCTCGTGGCCGCCGGCCCCGGCGAACTGCGGTGAGTGCGTGGTCCAGTAGGTGACCGCGGACAGCACCTTGCCGTGCGGCAGGGCGGCCAGCGTGCCGGTCACCGCCTGCCGGTAGGCGGGATCGGCCACGGTCATGGTGGCGCTGCGGTAAAGCACCACGACGTCCGCGGTGTCCCGGCCGAACGCCTTCGTGGCAAGGCTGCTGGCCTGCTCGCTCTGGCTGCCCGGCGCGGTGAAGCCACCGCCGGACTGCAGCGAGCCGAACACCCCGGTCCCCCAGACCGCGGCACCGGCTATGACGACCACGGCGGCCAGGAGCACCAGCCGCCGGCGGCGATAGATGAAACGTCCCCAAGCCTCGAACACCGGGTACCTCCGCGGTTAGACTGTTACCTGTTGTTCACCTTGGTGAACGATGTAAACTGAGAACAGTGTTAACGTCGCATACGGCATTCAGATCTGTCAAACGTGTTAAGCGTTTTCTCAGGTTCCGAGGAGGACGACGTGGTCCAGGCACCAAGCCGGCGTGACCGCGTCCGTGCCGCCACCATCGAGGAGATCAAGGGCACGGCCCGCCAGTTGCTGGTCGATGAGGGCCCGGACGCGGTCAAGCTGCGGGCCATCGGCCGGGCCATGGGCATGACCGCTCCGGCCCTCTACCGCTACTTCGGCAGCCGCGAGGACCTGCTCGAGCACGTGTGCGGGGACATCTTCACCGAGATCGCCGCCGACATCCACGCCGCGATCGTCCGGGCCGCCCTGGCCAGCGGCGGGGACATGACGGCCAAGCTGATCGCCGCGTGCCAGGCGTTCCGTAGCTGGTCGCTGGCCCATCCGCGGGAGTTCGGCCTGCTGTTCGGCACCCCGCTGCCCGGGCTCGAAGCCGTGCAAGGGCTGGGCGATCGCGACGACATCGTGGCCGAGTGCGCGGGCAAGTTCAGCCTCGAGTTCCTGGTGCTGTTCTTCGAGTTGTGGAGCAAGCACCCGTTCCCCGTGCCCGCCGACGACGAGATCGACCCGGGCCTGCTGGCCCAGCTCATCCGCTACCGGGACGGGCTCGGCGCCGACCTGCCCGCCGGGGCGGTGCTCATCTTCCTGCGCTGCTGGGTGCGCCTGTACGGCATGGTGAGCCTGGAGGTCTTCGGCCACCTGCACTTCGCCCTGGACGACCCGGCCGCGCTGTTCGACTACACCCTCGGCGAACTCGCCGCCCTGCTCGGCCTGGAGTACCGGGCTACCGGTGGCCAAGCACCGGATGGGGCACGTAGTGCTCCTCCATCCGGCGGATCTCCTCCTCGGTGAGGTCCAGCTTCACCGCTGCCAGCGCGTCGTCCACGTGGCTGGCCTTCGTGGTGCCGACGATCGGGGCGGTCACCCCGGGCCGGCGCAGCAGCCACGCCAGCGCGACCTGGGCGGCCGGCACCCCGCGCCCGGCGGCCACCTCGGCGACCGCGTCCACCACGTCGAAGTCGGCCTGGCTGTAGAGGCTGTCACCGAACGGGTCGGAGCCGGCCCGGGTGGTGAGCCGCTGCCCGTCCCTGGTCCGGTTGCCGGTCAGCACGCCGCGGGCCAGCGGGCTCCACGGGATCACCCCGACGCCCTGGTCGATGCACTGCGGGATCATCTCCCGCTCTTCCTCGCGGTAGAGCAGGTTGTAGTGGTTCTGCATGGACACGAACCGGGTCCAGCCGTGCCGCTCCGCCGCGTGCTGGGCCTTGGCGAACTGCCAGGCGTACATGCTGCTCGCCCCGATGTAGCGCGCCTTGCCCGCCTTGACCACGTCGTGCAGTGCCTCCATGGTCTCCTCGACCGGGGTCCGCGGGTCCCACCGGTGGATCTGGTAGAGGTCCACGTAGTCCATGTCCAGGCGGCGCAGTGAGTTATCGATCCCGGCCAGGATGTGCTTGCGGGACAGGCCGCGGTCGTTCTCGGCGTCGGACATGGGGCTGAACACCTTGGTGGCAACCACCACGTCCTCGCGGCGGAACAGCTTGCCGAGCAGTCGCCCGGTGACGACCTCGCTCGCGCCGTTGGCGTAGGTGTCGGCGGTGTCATAGAAGATCACGCCGCCGTCGGCCGCGGCCTTGACGAGCGGCTCCGCGGCATCTTCCTCCAGCACCCACTGCCTGCTGCTCCTGTCGCCGAAGCTCATCATGCCGAGGCAGATGCGGGACACGCGCAGGCCGGTCGAGCCCAGGTTGACGTACTCCATGAACACCTCTCGCGAAACGATCCGACGTCAGGTGCCGCCCACGCACACGGAAGCGATGGCGCTCCGGGGGCAGCGTCATAGCGGACAACATCCTGGCGGCGCCGGGCATGCCCGCCGCGGTCACTGTGTTGCGCCGGTGGTCATCCCTATCCGGGTGCGAGCCGCCGCGAATCGATCATCGACTCGGCACAGGCGCCCGACATGGCCCTCACCCCCGGGGAACTGGCCCGCCTGGACGCCTCACGGTCATGATTGTGGTCGTTGGCACACTGACCACATTCTTCCGTGGTCGTTGGCACACTGACCACATAACGGCCCGCGCAACGAGGAGGTGGCTTGGGATGACTCACGGTGGCCCGGTGGCAGAGGTACCCGCGGCCGAGGTGCCGGCTGACGCCTACCTGCTTGACGTGCGGGAACCCGAGGAGTGGGATGCCGGTCACGCGCCGGGCGCGGTGCACATCCCGCTCGGTGACCTGGGCGCGCGCTACACCGAACTGGACACCGGCCGGCCGCTGTACGTCATCTGCCGGTCAGGCAGCCGGTCCGCGCACGCCGCGCAGGCACTGGCCGGCGCGGGCTGGGACGCCAGCAACGTGGCCGACGGCATGGTCGGCTGGCAGGCCGCGGGCCTGCCCATGACCGCCGAATCCGGCCAGCCCTACGTGGCTTGACGCCGCGGCCAGCCTGGGCCGGCCAGCGCGGGGCCGGCCAGCACGGAGCCTCGCGGCCAGCGCGGAAGCCGGCCAGCACAGAGCCTCTCGCGGCCCGCGCGGGGGACGGGCGGGCGGAATGCCGCAGCCGCCGCGCCCGTTGCAGCCGACCGTGGACGTACGTGACGCGCGGCCCGAGGAATTCGGCAGCATCGGGGAGCTACGGGTGGCCGCCTACAAGGCCGACGGGTTCCTGGCCGAGGCGTCCGGCTACACCGACACGCTGCGGGTTCTGGGCATGGACGGCACCGGCGAGATCCTGGCCGCCGTGGACGACGGGCGCATCCTCGGCACGGTGACGCTGGTCACCTGGCCGTACGGCGGTGAGGTGCTGCGCAGTCCCGGCGAGGGCGAGGTGCGGGCGCTGGCGGTGGCCAGCGCGGCCCGGGGCCGGGGGATCGGGCGGGCTCTGCTGGCCGCGGTGATGCGGCGGGCCGCCACCCGGGAGGTGCGCGAGTTGCTGCTGCTCACCCAGCCGGACATGCGCGCGGCTCAGCATCTGTACGCCGAGGCCGGGTTCCAGCGGCTGCCGCACCGCGACTACGAATACGCCCCCGGGCATCACCTGCTGGCCTTCGGGCTGCCCATGGCCGAGGGCTGACGGAGGCCTGGGCCGCTACCCGAACAGGGCCCTGACCGAACTGGGCCGCTGACCCGAACCGGGTCAGGCCTGGCCCGAGCCGTTGCGGCTGTAGCCGGGCTCCGGCTCGCCCTGCGGGCCCTCCCCGCCGTCCCCCGGCTCCTGGCCCTCCTGCGCTTCCTCGCGCCAGCGCGGCTCGCGCGCCACCCTGCGAAGGTGCTTGTTCATCGAGCGCAGCAGGAAGTACAGCGCCAGGCCCATCGCGGCCACCACGAGGAACCCGAGGACACCGGGCACCACCTGGCTGGCCGCGGGGGAGGCCAGGATTCTCACCGGCTCACCAACTCCCGGATGCCAGCGAACAGGTCATCTTCTGGAAGCTCAGTATCCACCAGCGACCTGGCCCGGTGGTAGTCCTCGGTGGGCCAGGCTGCCGCCGCGACCTCCAGCGGCACGGCGAACCAGGAACTCTCCGGGTCGATCTGGGTGGCGTGGGCCAGCAGCGCCAGGTCCCGGATGGCGAAGTGCTCCGCGCACGGCACCCTGGTGGTGATCTCCAGCCCGGCCCGGCCCTTCGGCGGGTCCTCCCACTCGGCGAGCCACTCTGTGTAGGGCGACTCCAGCCCGCGGCGCTGCATCTCCTCGTGCAGCGCGATGAGCCTGGCCTTGTGGAACGTGGCGAAGTAGTAGAGCTTGAGCGGCTGCCAGGGCGCGCCCGAGCCGGGGTAGCGGTCCGGGTCGGCGGCCGCGTCGAACGCCTCGACCGTGATCTCGTGCGTCTTGACGTGGTCCGGGTGCGGATAGCCACCGTTCTCGTCGTAGGTCAGGATCACGTGCGGGCGGAACTCCCGGATCAGAGCGACCAGCGGTTCCGCGGCATCCTCCAGCTTCTGCAGGGCGAAGCACCCGTCCGGGAGCGGGGGCAGCGGATCGCCCTCCGGCAGCCCGGAATCGACGAATCCCAGGAACTTTTGCCGTACTCCCAGGATTTCCCGCGCCCGTGCCATCTCCTCCCGCCGGATCCGGGGCAGGTCGGCCCGTACCTCGGGCCGGTCCATTGCCTTGTTGAGGATGTCACCGCGCTCACCCCCGGTCAGGGTGGCGACCATCACATCCGCCCCGGCACGTGCGTAACGCACCATTGTTGCTGCACCTTTGCTGGACTCGTCGTCCGGGTGCGCATGCACCGCCAGCAGGCGCAGCCCCGCGTCCGGCGGGCCGGGCGTGGCAGCAGGCGTGCCGGGCATCGCCCGGCCAGCGGCGTCGGTGTGAGAAGCAGGCACGGCAAATTCCCCCGGTGGTGGGAATAACGGGCGCGGTCGGGCGCCGCCAGCCAGGCTCAGCTGCACCAGCAGGCACGGCGCCGGGTCTTTATCCTGCACGACAGCACCCCGGATAGGCGAACTTATTCCCGCGCTCGCTCCCGGCAGGTTATTGACTGGCGCGGTAATACCCCGCACCCTTGTAACCTCGGAGAGTTACCCCGAGGGCCGCGTAGGCCCCCCAATACCCATGGGGCCGAGTTGGCTCCGGCGGACCTCACCCGTTCGCAGTGCAGGCAAGGAGTATCCGTGACCGAGACACGCGAGGATGTCACCTGGCTCACCCAGGAAGCCCATGACCGGCTGAAGGCCGAGCTGGACTATCTGGCCGGCACCGGGCGTGTAGAGATCGCGAAGAAGATCGAGGCCGCTAGAGACGAGGGCGACCTGCGGGAGAACGGCGGCTATCACGCGGCCAAGGAGGAGCAGGGCAAGCAGGAGGCCCGGATCCGGCAGATCCAGCACATCCTGGAGAACTCCCGGGTCGGCGACCCGCCCCGGACCGAGGGCGTCGTGGGGCCCGGCATGACCGTGACCATCCGGTTCGCAGGCGACGAGGATGAGGTCACCTTCCTGCTCGCCTCCCGCGAGGAAAGCGGCGCGCCCATCGACGTGTACTCCCCCCGCTCCCCGCTGGGCAGCGCGATCTCGGGCAAGAAGGTCGGCGAGACAGCCACCTACAATTTGCCGAACGGTCGCGCCGCCACGGTCGAGATCCTCGAGGCGGTCCCCTACGTCGGGGTCTGACCGCAGCCCTTAGCGCGATGGCGAATAGCGGGGGCTTCGGGCCGACTTGATGGGCTTGCCCCGCTCGTCCGTCGCGGTCGCGATCGGCGTCACGGTTTTCCCGCCGTTGTCGAGCACGTAGGCGGTGCTGCCTACGCCCAGAAAGATGCACCGGCCCCCGCAGCAGGTTGCGGGGGCCGGCGCCTCTGGATGCGGTGGGCTCAGCTCACCAGTTCCTTCGCCGCAGGCTCCTCCGCCACGGGCGCCCGGCCGCGCAGCGGGACTTCCTTGATCAGCCAGGCGAGCAGGAACACGATCGCGGATGCGGGCACGACCAGCCAGAACACCCCGGTCACCGCGTGCGTGATCGCCACGAAGAAGTCGGCGCGCACCAGCGCCGGCAGGTGGTTCACCGTGGCCGGGTCGAACTGGGCACCCTTCACGTTCACGTGCGCGCCGGGCAGGTGCGCGGCCAGCGATTCGACCAGCCGCCGGGCGAAGACCGCGCCGAACGCCGCCACCCCGAGCGACCCGCCGATCTGCTGGAAGAACGTCCGGGAACTGCTGGCCACGCCCATCTGCTGCGGGGCCACGCTGTTCTGCGCCACGAGCGTGGTGATCTGCATCAGGAAGCCCATGCCGAGCCCGATCACGGCGAAGTAGATCCCGATGGTGACCAGACTGGTATGCAGGCCGATCCCGGTCAGCAGGAACAGCCCGATCGTCATCACCCCCGCGCCGACGATCGGCAGCGCCTTGTACCGGCCGGTCTTGGTCGTGACTTGGCCCGAGATCAGTGCCGTCACCGTCGAGCCGAGCATCATCGGGATCAGCATCAGCCCGCTTTGCGTGGCCGACAGGTGCTGCACGGTCTGCTGATACAGCGGCAGGAAGGTCAGCGCGCCGAACAGCACCAGGCCGAGCAGGAAGCTCATCGCGATGGCGAGGGAGAAGTTGCGGTTGCGGAACACGTTCAGCGGCATGATCGGCTCCGCCGCGCGTGCCTCGATGGCCAGGAACGCCGCGGTGGCGGCGATCGCGAGCGCAGCGAGCCCGATGACCTGCACAGAACCCCAGGCGTACTGGGTGCCGCCCCAGGTGGTCATCAGGATGATCGAGGTGGCGGCGATGGCGAGGGTCACCGCCCCGGCATAGTCGATCTTGTGCTTGACGCGGAGCCGCGGCAGGTGCATGGTCACCGCCAGGTAGACCAGGGCGAGACCGCCGATCGGCATGTTGATGTAGAAGATCCACCGCCAGCTGAAGTTGTCGGTGATATAGCCGCCGACCAGTGGCCCGGCGATCATCGCCAGGGTCATCACGCCCATGATGTAGCCCATGTACTGGCCCCGCTCGCGGGGCGACACAAGGTCCCCGATGGTCGCGATGGCGCCGGTGAGCAGCCCGCCCGCACCGAGGCCCTGCAGCGCACGGAACGCGATGAGCTGGTCCATCGAGTGCGCGAGGCCGGACAATGCCGAGCCGATCAGGAAAATGACGATCGCGATCATGAGCCAGCGCTTGCGGCCGTACTGGTCGCCCAGCTTGCCGTACAGCGGCGTGGTGACCGTCGAGGCCAGTACGTAGGAGGTCACCACCCAGGACAGGTGGGTCACTCCGCCGAGGTCACCGACGATCCTGGGCAGCGCGGTGGAGACGACCAGCTGGTCCAGCATGGCCAGCATGATCGCGAGCAGCAGCCCGGGGAGGATGATGAGCACCTCCCGCCGCACACCGGTACCGTCGGCTCCCCCGCTAGGCGCCGCAGCGGCCTTCGCCTCTGCCATGCCCGCTCCCTCCTCTGGCCGTCCTCGGCCCGTCAGCGTTCTCTCCGACCCGTCGCCGTTCTCGGCCCGTCGCTAGTCCTCGTGGGACCACCACACCGGCCGCCGCGCCCTGATTCCGCCCTACTAACTTGCCGACCGGTTAGTTTGGCCGTATGCTCATACCATAGATCGTGAACTAACCGGTCGTCAAGTAAGTTTCGATCCGCTCAATACGGAAACCAGGCCTGCTCAGAGAACCGGCCCAGAGGCAAGGCGGGAGGCGCGGCATCCGTGACCGAGACCAGCCAAGCACACGCCCGCCACGACACCAGGCAGCGGATCCAGACCGTGGCCCTGGAGCTGTTCGCCGAGCAGGGCTACGACAAGACCTCGCTGCGGGAGATCGCCGAACGGCTCGACGTCACCAAGGCCGCGCTGTACTACCACTTCAAGTCCAAGGAAGACATCGTGGCCAGCCTGGTCGAGGACTATTTCGGCCAGATGGACGACCTCATCACCTGGGGCCGGACGCAGCCCCGCACGCCCGAATTCCGCGCCGAGGTGCTGAACCGCTACTACCGCATCGTGGCCGAGGGCAGCAGCGTCTTCCGGATGCTGCAGCACAACCAGGCCTCGGTCAACAGCCTGGCGCACGCCAAGAACCGCAGCGAATTGTTCCGCGAGCGGATGGATGCCATGGTCGGCCTGCTCACCGGGGAGAACGCGCCGCTGGAGAGCCAGGTCCGTGCCGCAGTAGCGCTGGCCAGCGTGAGCTTCGGTTGCATGTTCTACGCCGACCGCGCCGACGACCCGGAGAAACTGCGCTCCATCGTGCTCGACATCGCCTGCGGGCTCAGTGGCGCCACGAAGCCTCCCGCGGCCGGGTAGCCCGGCCGGCCCGCACCCCATCTCGTTTGTGGTCGTTGTGACAACCAGGGCCCAAAGAAGGGCCTCGTTGTGACAACGACGACAATCCCTGGGGTTGCCGGGGCGCCTAACCGTGCGGCGCCGGGCGAGCGACAGTCCGCACGAGGGGCAGCACCCGGTAGGGCACCGGCGTGGCGAGCGCGATCACCGTCGATGCGCGTACCACGCCGGCGGCGCCGACGATGGCATCGATGACCCGCTGCAGGTCCGCGTTGGTGCGCGCGACGACCCGGCACAGCATGTCCCCGGCCCCGGTGATGGTGTGCACCTCGAGCACCTCGGGGATGGCCGCCAGCCGCTCCGCGACCGGATCGTGGCCGCCGGCCTGCCGGATCTCCAGCGTCACGAACGCGGTCACCGCGTGGTCGAGCGCGGCCGGGTCGATCTCCGGCCCGTAGCCGGTCACCACTCCCTTGGCCTGCAGCCGGTCGAGCCGCGCCTGCACGGTGCCCCGGGCCACGCCCAGCCGCCGGGACGCCTCAAGCACTCCTACCCGCGGCTCCGCCGCGAGCAGCTCGATCAAGCGCGCGTCCAGCTGGTCGATCACGGCCGTCCCTCCATGCAGTCATGCTGTGCAGTTTTCGCCAAGTCCCCCGGTCATGAATATACAAAACGACCAGTGCCGCGCGGAACCCTTGCACATCATGCTTGAACACTCGCATCCTGCCTTCAACGGACGGCCGCGCACAGGGGCGTGACCGGACGGCTGCGAAGGGAACCGACCATGGCGAGCAACGGCTGGCACGATCATCCCGGCACCGCGGACGGCTTCCACGTCACCGGCATGGACGCCGTCGTCTTCGCAGTGGGCAACGCCCGCCAGGCCGCCCACTACTACTCCACCGCCTTCGGCATGCGCTGCGTCGCCTACCGTGGCCCGGAGACCGGCTGCCGGGACGAGGCCGCCTACGTGCTGACGTCGGGCCAGGCGCGGTTCGTGCTGCGCGGCCCGGTCCGGGCGGGCACCGAGCTTGGCGCGCACGTGGCCGCGCACGGCGACGGCGTGACCGACCTGTCGATCGGCGTCCTGTCCGCGGAAGAGGCCTTCGGCTACGCGGTCGCCCGCGGGGCCCGGCCCATCGCCGCCCCGCACACGGCCGAGGACGAGCACGGCAAGGTGGTGCTTGCCGCGATCGCCGCCTACGGGGACACCACCCACACCCTCGTGGAGCGGTCCAACTATTCGGGCCCGTACCTGCCCGGCTACGCGCCCGCGGACCCGCTGGTGGCACCGGCCGGCAAGCCCTTCTTCACCGAGATCGACCACTGTGTGGGCAACGTGGAACTCGGCCACATGGACGAGTGGGCCGGCTACTACCGCCGCGTCATGGGCTTCACCAACATGAAGGAGTTCGTCGGCGACGACATCGCCACCGAGTACTCGGCGCTGATGAGCAAGGTGGTCGCGGACGGCTCGCGCAGGGTCAAGTTCCCGATCAACGAGCCCGCGCCGGGCAAGAAGAAGTCACAGATCGACGAGTACCTGGAGTTCTACGGCGGCCCCGGGGTACAGCACATCGCGCTGGCCACCGACGACATCCTGGCCACGGTGCGCGCCATGAAGGCCGCGGGGGTCGAGTTCCTCGACACCCCGGACACCTACTACGAGCAACTCGGCAACTGGGTGGGCGAGACCCGGGTGCCGCTCGCCGAACTGGCCGCCGAGAAGATCCTCGCCGACCGGGACGAGGACGGCTACCTGCTGCAGGTGTTCACCAAGCCGGTACAGGACCGGCCGACGGTATTCTTCGAGCTCATCGAGCGGCACGGCTCGGAGGGCTTCGGCAAGGGCAACTTCAAGGCGCTGTTCGAGGCGATCGAGCGGGAACAGGCCCGCCGCGGCAACCTCTGACCCTGTTAGCCCGGGGGAGCGACCCCCCGGAACCCCCGATGGCTCAAGGCCCCGTTCCTTCGTCACGGGGCCTTGGCCGTGCGGGCGGGCCACGGGGCTGGGCTGCTTGGGCGGGACCGGCTACGGGGGGCGTTAGATGAATTTGAGGGTGTAGCCGGCGTGGCGGAGACCGGTGATTACCGCATCGCAGTGGCTGGCGCCGCGCGTCTCCACCTGCAGCAGCACCTCGGCCTCGTCCACCAGCAGCCGGGGCGCCACCCGCTCGTGCGAGACATCGAGCACGTTCGCGCCGAGCGCGGCCACCTCGGCGAGCAGCGTGGCGAGCGCGCCGGGCCGATCGGGCAGCTGGCACCGGAAGATCAGGTAACGCCCGGCCGCGGACAGGCCGTGCCGCAGCACCTTGGCCAGCAGCAGCGGATCGATGTTGCCGCCGGACAGCACGGCGACGGCCGGTGTCTCGATGGCCTCGGGGTGCTCCAGCATGGCGGCCACCCCGGCGGCCCCGGCGGGCTCCACGAGTTGCTTGGCCCGCTCCAGGCACAGCAACAGCCCCTGCGAGAGCGTCTCCTCGGTCACCGTGACCACGCTGACCCCCAGTTCCCCGAAAACGGCACAGCAGATCTCGCCGGGCTTGGCCACCGCGATGCCGTCCGCCATCGTGGCTCCCGGCTCGATCCGCACCGGGTGCCCCGCCGCCAGTGAGGCGGGCAGCGGGGCGACCGCCTCCGCCTGGACCCCGACCACCCGCACCGGCGGGCCGGCGTCGCTCACCGCCACCGCGATCCCGGACGCCAGCCCCCCGCCGCCCACCGGCACCACGATGGTGCGCGCCTCCGGGCACTGCTCCATGATCTCCAGGCCGACGGTCCCCTGGCCGGCCACCACGTCGGGGTGGTCGAAGGGGTGGATGAACACCGAGCCCCTCTGCTGCGCGTACGCCAGGGCCACGCCGAGCGCATCGTCGATCGTCTCGCCCTGCAGGATGACCTCGGCGCCGTAGCCCTTGGTGGCCTCGACCTTGGGCAGCGGCGCGCCCTCCGGCATGACCACGGTGGCGCGGGCCCCGAGCTTAGCGGCGGCGAAGGCGACACCCTGCGCGTGGTTGCCCGCGCTCGCGGCCACCACACCGCGGCCCCGCTCGGCCTCGGTCAGCCTGCTGATCCGCACATACGCGCCCCGCGCCTTGAACGAGCCGGTCCGCTGCAGGTTCTCGCACTTCAGGTACACCGGGCCGGACAGCCGGTCGGACAGCACCCGGGAATGCAGCACCGGGGTGGGCGAGACGATTCCGCGCAGCAGCTTCCGGGCCGCGGCCACGTCATCGGGGCGGACCCGTGGGATGGTCGTCATGCGAGCAGTGTCGCATCCTGGCGCGGCGGCTTCACCGCTCCGGCCAGCGGTCAATCCCCGGCCCAGTACCGGTCGGGCGCGAGGATCAGCGCGGCGGCCCCGATCAGCCCCGCGCTCTGGCCCAGCGTGGCGGCCACCACGGGGACGTCCCGGGCGTAGTCAAGCCCGGCGTGGGTACGCAGCGCCTCTTCCAGCGGATCGAAAAGCAGCGGCCCGGCCTGGGCGAGCCCGCCGCCGATCGAGACCACCTCCACGTCGCACAGCTGGACGGCAGAGGCGATGGCGATGCCCAGCGCCCCGCCGGCCCGGCGCAGGGCGGCGACCCCGATCGGGTGGCCCTGCGCCGCGTCGTCGGCGAGATCCTTGGCGGTCACCAGCGCCTGCCCGGGCCGCCAGCCCTCACCCTGCGCCCAGGCGGCCAGGGCAGGCCCCCGGGCGATGGCCTCCAGGCAGCCGCGACCGCCGCACACGCAGAACGGCCCGCTGGGGTCCACCACCACATGGCCGATGTGCCCCGCGTTGCCGGTCGCGCCGTTGATCAGCCGCCCGTCCAGCACCAGGCCACCGCCCACGCCGGTGGAGACCACCAGGCCCAGCATGTTGCGCCGCCCCCGGCCCGCGCCCCGCCAGTGCTCGCCCACCGCCATGCAGATGGCGTCGTTATGCAGCCGCACCGTGACCCCGCCGAACCGCTCCTGGAGCCGCTCACGCAGCGGGAACGAGCGCCACGCGGGAATGTTCAGCGGCGATACCCGGCCCGCCGGCCAGTCCAGCGGGCCGCCGCACCCGCACCCCACGCCGGCGAGGCCGTCATCGGCGTCTATCCGCTGCTCGGCGAGCAGGTTCGTGCACAGCGCGTCCAGCGTCCACCAGAGTTGTTCGGCCTCGAGCCCGCGAGGGGTGGCCGTCTGCGCCCAGGACGCCAGCCGCCCGCCCGGCTCGACCACGCCGGCGGCAATCTTGGTGCCGCCGATGTCGATCGACAGCACCGGATCCTCAGGTCCCATCTGCTCGCCTCTCCCGCGCTGTCGCGCCGGCGGGTGACCGGGCCGGTGCCAGCCCCGCCCATCTGGACATAATGTCGAATGGTGCACTCAGACAATCAGACATACGCCGCCGCTCCCGCAGCCCCCCGCCCCGGCATCGCGACCGTAGGCGAACTGCGCGCCAGCGGGCACGCCTACGAGACCATCAAAGAGGAGATCCGCCGCAACCTGCTGGCGGCGATGCGCGCGGGCGAGCACCGGTTCACCGGGATCATCGGGTTCGACCAGACGGTGCTACCGCAACTGGAGCGGGCGCTGCTCGCCGGGCACGACACGATGCTGCTCGGTGAGCGCGGCCAGGGCAAGACGCGCCTGATCAGGACCCTTCCCGAACTGCTTGACGAGTGGACACCCACGGTCGACGGGTGCGAGATCAACGACCATCCCTACCAGCCGGTGTGCGCCCGCTGCCGCCGGCTGGCCGCGGAGCAGGGGGATGCGCTGCCGGTGACCTGGCGGCACCGCAGCGAGCGCTACGGCGAGAAGCTGGCCACCCCGGACACCAGCGTGGGCGACCTGATCGGCGACGTGGACCCGGTGAAGGTGGCCGAGGGCCGCACCCTGGGCGACGCCGAGACGATCCACTTCGGGCTCGTGCCCCGCACCAACCGCGGCATCTTCTGCCTGAACGAGCTTCCCGACCTGGCCGAGCGCATCCAGGTATCGCTGCTGAACGTGCTGGAGGAGCGGGACATCGGCGTGCGCGGCTACGCGCTGCGGCTGCCGCTGGACCTGATCCTGGTGGCGAGCGCCAACCCGGAGGACTACACCAGCCGCGGCCGGATCATCACGCCGCTGAAAGACCGGTTCGGCGCCGAGATCCGCACCCATTACCCGCTGTCCCTCTCCGACGAACTGGCACTGATCCGCCAGGAGGCGCAGATCTCCGCCGACGGTTCTGACCCCGGCGCCGCGCTGCCCGGCCACCTGGTCGAGGTCATCGCGCGGTTCACCCGGCTGGTGCGTGCGTCGCCCGCGGTGGACGCGCGTTCCGGCGTGTCGGCACGGTTCGCGATCGCCGCCGCGGAGTCCGCCTCGGCCGCCGCGGTGCGCCGGTCCGCGCTGACCGGTGAGACGACGCCGGTGGCCCGGATCTGCGACCTGCCGCCGGTGGTCACGAGCCTGCGCGGCAAGGTCGAGTTCGAGGTCAGCGAGGAGGGCCGGGAGCAGGAGGTACTTGAGCACATGCTCCGGCGGGCCACCGCCGACACCTTCCGTGCCCGGCTCGGCAATGCGGACCTGTCCGGCCTGCTGGCCCTGTTCGAGGGCGGCGGCACGGTGGAGACCGGCGAACTGGTGCCCGCATCCGACCTGCTCAGCCGGGTCGGCGAGGTGACCGGCCTGGCCAAGATCATGCAGCGGCTCGGCATGGAAGGCAGCGAATCGCTCGGCCACGCGGCCGCGGCGGTGGAGTTCGCCCTGGAGGGGCTCTACCTGATGCGCCGCCTGTCCAAGGACGAAGTCGACGGCGGGGCGGTGTACCGGACCTGATGACGGCCCGGCCGGCCCTAGGAGGATGCACGTGACTGGTTACCGGTACGGCCCGTACACCGGCGGCCCCGACCCGCTCGCGCCTCCCTACGATGCGCAGCGCGCGCTCGACGAGATGGGCGACTCGGTACTCGCCGGCGCCGATCCCAGCACCGCCCTGCGCGACCTGCTCCGCCGGGGCCTGCAGGGCCACCGCGGCCTGGACGACATGCTGCGGCGGGTGCGCGAGCAGCGGGAGGAGATCCGCCGCCGCGGGCGCCTGGACGGCATCCTGGAGCAGGCGCGCGCCCTGCTGGACACCGCGATAGGGCAGGAGCGCGCGGAACTGTTCCCCGACCCCAGCGACGACGCCAGGATGCGCGAGGCCGAGCTTGACGCGCTTCCGGCCGACACCGCGCAGGCGATCAGCGGCCTGGCCGACTACCAATGGCGCTCGGACGCCGCGCGGGAGACCTTCGAGCAGCTCAAGGAACTGCTGCGGCGGGAGGTGCTGGACAGCCAGTTCCGCGGCATGAAGGACGCGCTCGCCAACCCGGATCCAGAGGCGCTGCAGCGGGTCAAGGACATGATGGCCGAGCTGAACGCGATGCTGGACGCCGACGCGAGGGGCGAGCACACCCAGGAGGACTTCGACGCCTTCATGGAGCGTTACGGGGACCTGTTCCCCGACCGCCCGGCCAACCTGGAGGAACTGGTCGACCAGCTTGCCCGGCGGGCCATGGCAGCTCAGCGGCTGATGTCGTCGCTGTCCGCCGAGCAGCGGGACGAACTGGCCGGCCTGATGGACCAGGCGCTGTCCGACGCGGGCCTGGCCGCGGAGATGGCCCGGCTGGCCGACGCCCTGCGGGCCCGCCGCCCGGAGATCGACATGGCCGGATGGCAGCAGGAGTCGATGACCGGAGACGACCCGCTCGGGCTCGGCGATGCCACCACGGCACTCGCCGACCTGGCCGATCTGGCCGACCTTGAGGCGGCGCTGGGCCAGGACTACCCAGGCGCCAGCCTCGACGACATCGACGAGGAATCGATCCGCCGGTCTCTCGGCCGCCAGGCCGTTGACGACATGGAGGCGCTGCGCCAGATCGAGCGGGAACTGGAGCGGCAGGGATATCTGCAGCGGACCGCGGGCAGGCTCGAGCTCACCCCCAAGGCAGTGCGCCGGCTCGGCGAGACGGCGCTCCGCCAGATCTTCGCCGACCTGCCCGAGGGCCGGTTCGGGGACCACGACCAGCGCGACGCGGGCCAGGCAGGCGAGCGCACCGGGGCGACCCGGCCCTGGCAGTTCGGCGACGAGCAGGCGATCGACACGCCCGCGACGGTGCGCAACGCACTGCTGCGCGACGCCACCGCGATCCGGGACCGGGCGGACGGCGGCCGCGGACGCCGGCCTGCCCCGGGTCCGGCTGTCCCCCGAGGACTTCGAGGTCGGGGAGACCGAGCGCCGCGGCGCGGCGGCCGTGTGCCTGCTCGTGGACCTGTCCTACTCGATGGCGCTGCGGGGCACCTGGGGCGTGGCCAAGCAGACCGCGCTCGCGCTGCACGCGCTCGTCCGGAGCCGGTACCCGCAGGACAGCATCCAGGTGGTCGGGTTCTCCAACTACGCCAGGGAACTCAAGGAAACCGACCTGGCCGGGCTCGGCTGGGACATGGTGCAGGGCACCAACCTGCACCATGCGCTGGTGCTGGCCGGCCGCTTCCTGGACCAGCGGCCCGAGCACGACCCGGTGGTGCTCATCGTCACCGACGGCGAGCCTACCGCGCACTTGCGCCGGGACGGGCAATATTGGTTCGACTGGCCGCCCGCGCCGGAAACTCTGGAATTGACCCTCGCCGAGGTGGACAAAATGACCAGGCGCCGGGCGCAACTTAACATCTTTATGCTTGCCGATGACGAACGCTTGACCGCATTTGTCGAGGAAGTCGCGCGGCGGAACGGCGGCCGGGTGCTCCGTGCCCAGCCCGACCGGCTCGGAGAGTACGTCGTAAGGGACTTTCTTCGCACTCGCCGTAACGGCAGGCGCTAGATTTACTTCGGGAGCATTTGAGACCTCACACCGTAGCGCCGCCCTCCCGTAGTAGCGTTCGGCAGTCATCACTGATGAGCGGGCCTATGCAGCGGCAGGCGGAGCGGGCCCGCACATCTGTCAAGGAGGAACCCGTGAGTTCTGTGAGCGCGTCTGGCCGGTCGACCGGCAAGACGATCATCACTGTCGTGCTGGTCGTCATCGCCGTTCTGGCGATCGTCGCCGGCATCATCTACTTCATCGAGCCAGCGCATTCCCTGCCCGGCTTCATGGGCAAAATCACCCACCCGCCGCACTCGCTGAGCCGGGCCAACGCGAGCCGTTCGCTGCGCGGCGCCGGCGCCATGGTGGTCGGCGTGATCTGCCTGGTCGCCGCGTTCTTCGTCAACCGCAGCAACAGGGGCGCCGAAGACGGCAGCCGGGATCCCGTGGACGCCTCCAGCCGAAACTGACCGTGCCAGGCCCACCGGGCCTGCCGCGCACCGTGATCCCCTGGCACCCTGTGCCAGGGGATCACGACTGTCCGCACCAGGGCGTGCCCCGTAGATCTATGCCGTCGCGGAGCAGGCTGAATGATCTATGGGGCATGCCCCGCGGCCCCTAGGATCGGTGCATGCTCCTTACCGACCGGCTAAGCGTCAACCTGCAGCCTGCCGGCACCTCGTTCCCCGACCGGCTCATCATCTGGCTGCACGTGGCCTTCGTGATCTTCACTATCGGGCCGGTCACCATCGCGATCCTGTCCACCCCCCGCTACATCAGGACGCGCAACGTCGCGGTGCTCCGGTACATGCTGCGGACGACCAGGATCTTCGGCATCGCGTCGCTGGGCGTGCTCGCCTTCGGTCTCGCCGCGGCGCAGGAGCTGCACAAGGTCAGCTCGCCATGGGTCACCACGGCGATGACGTTGTTCGTGGTCTCCCTGGTGCTGCTCGTGCTGATCATGCGCGATCAGCGGCGGGCCGTGGTCACGCTGGAGACGGCGAGCGAGACCGAGGCGCTGGCCACCGCGAACAACGCGCCCACAGGCGATGCCCAGGACGGCCACGAAGACGCGCCCGACGCTCAGGCCCTGCCGGTCGCGCCGATGTCCCGCGCGCCGCAGGCGGCGTCGCTGGAACGCGGCCGCGTCGCCTCCCTGGCCGGCATCGTCACCCTGCTCTGGCTGGTAATCCTGGTCCTCATGGTCTGGAACTCCTGACCCGGGAGCGGGCTCTCAGCCGAGGGCAACCCTCAGGTCCTCGAGCAGGTCGCCGCCGGACTCGATGCCGACCGACAGGCGGACGAGGTCACCGGGCACCTCGAGCGGGGACCCGGCCGCGGAGGCGTGCGTCATCCGGCCCGGATGCTCGATCAGCGACTCGACCCCGCCGAGCGACTCCCCGAGGGTGAACAGCCTGGTCCGCCCGCAGACCGCGACCGCCGCCTCCTCGCCGTCGCGCACCCGGAACGACACCATCCCGCCGAACCCGCGCATCTGCTTGGCCGCGATCTCGTGGCCAGGGTGGGCGGGGAGTCCCGGGTAGAGCACCCCGGACACCGCCGGATGCGCGAGGAGCATGTCCGCCACGCGTGCAGCGTTCAGACTGTGCCGGTCCATTCGCACCGCGAGCGTTTTGATGCCCCGCAGCGTCAGCCAGGCGTCAAACGGCCCGGCGACCGCACCGGTAGCGTTCTGCGCGAACGCCAGCCGCTCGCCCAGCGCGGGATCGGCCGCCACCAGCGCGCCGCCGAGCACGTCGGAATGGCCGCCGAGGTACTTGGTGGTCGAGTGGACCACCACGTCGGCACCGAGCGCCAGCGGGTTCTGCAGGTAGGGCGAGGCGAAGGTGTTGTCAACCACCAGCAGCGCGCCCGCATCGGCACACAGCACCGCCAAGGCGGTGATGTCCACGATGGAGAGCAGCGGGTTGGTGGGGGTCTCCACCCAAACCGCGCGCACCGGCCGCTGCCCCAGGGCCCGCTTGACGGCCTGCGGATCGGTCATCGGCACCGGCTGGTAACTCACCTGCCACGGCGCCAGGACCTTGTCGAACAGCCGGTAGGTCCCGCCATAGGCGTCGTGCGGGATGAGGACGTGATCGCCGGGGCGGCAGATGGTGCGCAGCAGGCAGTCCTCGGCCGCCATGCCGGAGGCGAAGGCGAGGGCCCTGGCACCGCCCTCCAGCGCGACGAGGCACTCCTCCAGCGCTGCCCTGGTCGGGTTCGCGGTCCTGGAGTACTCGTAACCGGCCCGCAGCCCGCCCACACCGTCCTGGGCGTAGGTGGAGACCTGGTAGATCGGCGGGACCACGGCGCCGGTCGCCGGGTCAGGCTCCTGCCCGGCGTGGATCGCCAGCGTCTCGAAACCGCCGGGCCGCGCCTGCCCGGTCCCGCTCATCCTCTGCTCGCTCATGCTCTGCTCGCTCATGATGTGCCGCCGGCCAGGAACGCGAGGAGGTCCTGGGGGGTGATCATGCCGGCCGGGCGGCCGTCGACGAGGACCACGGCCGCCCCGGCCTTTTCCAGCGCCTCTACCGCGCTGCTGACCTGCTCGCCGGAGCCCACCATCGGCAGCGGCGCGGACATGTGCTCGCCGACCGGGTCCTCCGGCCGGGCCCGGCCGGAGACCAGCGCTTCGAGCAGATCCCGCTCCACTACCGAGCCGAGGACCTCAGCCACCATCACCGGCGGTTCCTCCTTCATCACCGGAAGCTGGGACACGTTGTACTCACGGAGGATGGCGATCGCCGCGGCGACCGTCTCGTCCGGGTGGGCGTGCACGAAGATCGGCAGCCCTTCCTGTTTGCGGGCAAGCACATCGGCGATCTTAGGCGCGGTGGTCTGCTCGGTGAGGAACCCGTAATCCGCCATCCAGTCGTCGTTGAAGATCTTGGACAGATAGCCGCGGCCGCCGTCAGGCAGCAGCACCACGATCACGTCACCGGGGCCGGCGCTGGCCGCGACGCGGAGCGCGGCGACCACGGCCAGCCCGCAGGACCCGCCGGTGAGCAGTCCTTCCTCGCGGGCGAGCCTGCGGGTCATCAGGAACGAGTCGGCGTCGCTGACCGCGATCACCTGATCGCAGATGTCCCGGTCGAAGGTCACCGGCCAGATGTCCTCGCCCACGCCCTCCACCAGGTAGGGGCGGCCGGTCCCGCCCGAGTACACCGAGCCCTCCGGGTCGGCGCCGATGACCTTGACCCGGCCGTCGGAGACTTCCTTGAGGTACCGCCCGGCACCGCTGATCGTGCCGCCGGTGCCGATCCCGGCCACGAAGCAGGTGACCTTCCCTTCGGTCTGCGCCCAGATCTCCGGCCCGGTCGAGTGGTAGTGCGAATCGGGGTTGTCCGGATTGGCGTACTGGTCCGGCTTCCACCCGCCGGGTGTCTCGCGGGCGAGCCTGGTGGAGACCGAGTAGTAGGACTCCGGATGGTCGGGGGGCACCGCCCCCGGGCACACCACGACCTCGGCTCCGTACGCGCGCAGCACGCTGATCTTGTCCTGGCCGACCTTGTCCGGGCAGACGAACAGGCACCGGTAGCCCTTCTCCACCGCCACGATGGCCAGGCCCACGCCGGTGTTCCCCGAGGTCGGCTCTATGATCGTGCCGCCCGGGCGAAGTTCCCCCGAGGCCTCGGCCGCTTCCACCATGCGCAGCGCGATCCGGTCCTTCACCGAGCCGCCGGGGTTGAAGTACTCCACCTTGGCGAGCACGGCCGGCGCGTCCGCGCCCAGTTCCCTGGTGACCCGGCGCAGCCGTACCAGCGGCGTGTTGCCGACAAGCTCGATGAGCGAGTCGTGGACCTGCATCACCAGCCACCTCCCCGCGGCGCCGGTCCCGGGACGCCGCTGTCCCGGCCGGTCCTGCTGCACAGACGCTATCCCACGTCGGACGCGCCCCGGCGCTCTTACCGTGCCGACCGCATGCCTTCATGATCACGGACGATCCCACCGGAGTTTTCGCGGGGTTATCGTCGGTGATCATGGCGCGGACGGGGAACAATTTGCCGGGGGTGGGCGCTGACGTAAGCTACTGACCAGTAGCCTGAGTGAAACCGAGGGAGCAGCCATGCCTGAGGCAGTGATCGTCGCAACAGCCAGGTCCCCGATCGGCAGGGCATTCAAGGGATCCCTCACCACCATCCGGCCGGACGACGCGGTCCGCCAGATGGTCGTCGCGGCCCTGGCCAAGGTCCCTCAGCTCGACCCCGCGGACATCGCCGACTTCATGCTCGGCTGCGGGCTCCCCGGCGGTGAGCAGGGCTTCAACATGGCCCGGGTGGTGGCCATCATGCTGGGCTACGACCACCTGCCCGGCACCACGGTCACCAGGTACTGTTCCTCTTCGCTGCAGACCACCCGGATGGCATTCCACGCCATCAAGGCGGGCGAGGGGGACGTGTTCCTGTCGGGCGGCGTCGAGTGCGTGAGCAGGTACGCCAACGGCAGCAGCGACAGCTGGCCGGACACGCAGAACCCGGTGTTCGCGGCGGCCAAGGAGCGAACCGAGGCACGGTCCGGGGCGGGCGCGCCGGACTGGCGCGACCCGCGCGAGGACGGCGGGGTACCTGACGTGTACATCGCCATGGGGCAGACCGCGGAGAACGTGGCCCAGCTGCGCGGCATCACCCGGCGGGCACAGGACGAGTTCGGCGTCCGGTCGCAGAACCTGGCGGAAAAGGCACTGGCCAACGGCTTCTGGCAGCGCGACATCACGCCACTCACGCTGCCGGACGGCACCGTGGTCGCGGCCGACGACGGCCCCCGCGCAGGCACCACGCTGGAGAAGGTGGCGACGCTGCAGCCGGTGTTCCGCCCGGACGGCACGGTCACCGCGGGCAACTGCTGCCCGCTCAACGACGGCGCCGCGGCGGTCGTGGTCATGAGCGACCGCAAGGCCGCCGACCTCGGCATCACCCCGCTGGCGCGGATCGTGGCCACGGGAGTGTCCGGGCTGTCGCCCGAGATCATGGGACTCGGCCCGGTCGAGGCGTCCAAGCAGGCCCTGGCCCGGGCGGGCATGACCATCGATGACATCGACCTGGTCGAGATCAACGAGGCGTTCGCCGCCCAGGTTATCCCGTCCTACCAGGAGCTGGGCATAGACATCGACAGGCTGAACGTCAACGGCGGCGCGATCGCGGTCGGGCACCCGTTCGGCATGACCGGGGCGCGGATCACCGCCACGCTGCTGAACAGCCTCCAGTTCCACGACAAGACGTTCGGCCTGGAGACGATGTGCGTGGGCGGTGGCCAGGGCATGGCCATGATCGTCGAGCGGCTGTCCTGATCCGGTAGATCCGTCCCCCTGAGGCCTCCCGGTCACCCTGGTCACCGTGGGGTAAACAGGGAGTTCACCCTGCAACTACTCCAGGTCACCGCGAGGCAGGCGGCTGGATCCCGTAAGGCTCCTCCACGTTTGCTCGAAGTCGGCTCAGGGGGTTGCCAGGAGCGCAACCGTGATGCACTCTCAACAGGAGCAGGGGTCCGCCCACTGGAGGTGCCAGTTGACTCTGAACCACTCCCCGGAAACGCATAAGAACCTGATCGCGCGCATCCCGTCCGTCACCGGACGCGAACTCCCGGAGTGGTTCGCAAGCCTCGAATCCGGTCCCGCCTTCCTGCGCTGCGAAGAGCGCGCGCACTGGCTGGCCGACGAGCATGGGCTCACCCACGGCTATGCCAGCGCCATCGTGCACGAGTACGAGCTGCGCAGGCGCATCCGGCTCAACAGCGCCTGATGGACATCGGGCGGGCCGCCGACTTCCTGCGCGCCCATCACCGGGCGGTCCTGGCCACCTCGCGGTCCGACGGCATGCCGCAGTTGTCCCCCGTGACGTGCGCGGTGGATGACGAGGGCCGGGTGCTGGTCAGCACGCGGGAGGCCGCGGTCAAGACGAAGAACCTGCGGCACCGCCCACGCGCTTCGCTGTGCGTTTTCACCGACACCTTCTTCGGCGAGTGGGTTCAGGTCGAAGGGAACGCAGAGGTTATCTCCCTGCCCGGCGCCATGGACCTGCTCGTTGACTATTACCGGCGGGTGTCCGGCGAACACCCGGACTGGGACGACTACCGGGCCGCGATGATCCGCGACCGGCGCGTTATCGTGCGGATCACCATCACCCGCGCGGGCCCGGATGTGAGTGGCTGACCACGCCGCAGCGCCAGCCTTTAATGCACGCGCAAGGCGCCGTTCACCGCCCAAGGGCGGCCCATGGAACGTGAGTGCCACGGGTTCTTATTGTCCGTTCAGTCAGCCGCACGTACCGCCGCGTTGGCCGGATCGAGAAGAACATCCGGGGCCGTTCTACTACAGATCCCATGCACCTGTTCGCCCATCATGATCCGCTCGCCTGTTCGGAATAAGTGATCAACTGCCGGATGGCCGGAATGGTGAAGTGAGCGCACGCCTGGGGTCGCGGACCAGCGGCCAGCACTCCCCACCAGCGGTTGCCTTACGCACCAGCCATGCGGCGGTGCCGGAGGCTTTGGGGGTCGTTGCAGGTACGAGGGGCGTGCCCCCGGTCGGAGTCGAACCGACACTGGGGACCCTTTTAGGGGGCCGGCCTCTTCCCTTGGGCTACGGGGGCTGGGTCATGATACCCCGGTGGGTCCGAACCATTCTTGCTCAGGCGAATGGGGGGAGAAAAACTCGCCCGGGTGCACATATTCAATTCGTATGCACCGATCCGTGAATGCGAAGCGTTACCAATTTGCCTTGGTTTGGAAGAAATGCACACACAGCGTAGCGGGCTTGGTGGCAGCTAAGCTGCCGCGCGGCTTGCGCGGCCGAACACCTCGTCGAGCATCGCCGGAGTGACCCGGCCGGTGAAGGTGTTCTGCTGGCTCGGGTGGTAACAGCCCAGCAGCAGGACCCCGCCACCCACCCCGGCCGGAGCAGCCAGCGTGACCTCGCTGCCGTGGCCGAACCTCGGCCGGGGCCTGGGCACCGCGAAGCCCGCGGACCGCAGCATCGGCCATGCCGCCTGCCACGCGAATCCGCCCAGGCAGACGATGACCCGGACCGAGCGAGCGAGCAGCTCGAACTCCGCCGCCAGCCAGGGCGCGCAGGTGTCCCGTTCGGTCACCGTGGGCTTGTTGACCGGCGGGGCGCACCGGACCGCCGCGACCATCCTGGTCCCGATCAGGCGCTGGCCGTCCCCGGCCGCCGTGGAGGTCGGCAGCGCGGCCAGCCCGCAGCGGTGCAGCGAGGCGAACAGGACGTCGCCGCTGCGGTCGCCGGTGAAGATCCGCCCGGTCCGGTTGCCGCCGTGTGCCGCCGGGGCAAGACCGAGGATCACCACGCGGGCGCCGGCGTCTCCCCAGCCGGGCACCGGGCGCCCCCAGTACTGCTGGGTGCGCGACGACGCGCGCTTGACCGCCGCCACCTGCTCGCGCCATTCGACCAGGCGGGGGCAGGCACGGCACACGGACTGCCGTGCCGTCAGTTCGTCCAGGCGGCCGGCCTGCGCGGCCTCGGCGGCAAGCGTGCGGACCTGCGCGGCGTCGGCGGCTACCGGGGTGGCGGGCGTGGCCGTATCCCCGGGCCAGCCGCTTCCCGGCGGCACCGGCAGGCCCTCCGGCAGCACCGGCAACCCCTCCGGCACCGGCAAGCCCTCCGGCGGGCCCTCCGGGATCACCGTCCCGCGCCCGTCGCCAGGGACCAGGCCAGGCCGTCGAGAATGTCGTGCTCGCTCACCAGCACCTCATCGAAGCCGAACCGTTCCATGATCCGGGTCAGCACCAGCGCGCCGCCGCCGATCACGTCCACCCGGCCCGGGTGCATCACGGCCAGCCGTGCCCGCTCGGCCCGGGTCTGCGCCAGCAGGCTCGCGGCCACCTCCCGCACCGCTGCCGCGCTGACCCGGGAGTGATGGATCCGCTCGGGCTCGTAACTATCCAGCCCGAGCACCAGCGCGGCCACGGTGGTCACCGAACCGGCCAGGCCGACCAGGGTGCGCGCGGCGGACACCGGGATCTTGCCGGCGACCACGTCGAGGGCGGCATCGATGTCGGCGCGCGCCGCCGCGATCTCGTCGTCGCGGGGCGGGTCGTGGCGCAGGTGCCGCTCGGTCATCCGGACGCAGCCGATGTTCACGCTCGCGGCGGCGGTCACCGCCCCGGGCTCGCCGAGCACGAACTCGGTCGAGCCGCCGCCGATGTCGGTGACCAGGTAAGGGGCGGCCGCGTCACCGGCCAGTTCGGCGGTCGCCCCGGTGAACGACAGGCGCGCCTCGTCCTCCCCGCTGAGCACTTCCGGTTCGATCGCGAGGATGTCGCGCACGCCCGCGACGAACTCGCCCGCGTTGACCGCGTCCCTGGTGGCGCTGGTGGCCACCATCCGCACGGCAGACGCCGACGCCGCCGCGATGATCTGCCGGTAGGACCGCAGCACCCCCAAGGTCCGGGCCAGCGGCTCGGCACCGAGCCGCCCGGTGGCATCCACGCCCTGGCCGAGCCGGACGATCTCGAGCCGCCGGTCCACATCCGACAACCGGCCCGCGGCCCGGTCCACGTCGGCCACCAGCAGCCGCACCGAGTTCGTACCGCAATCGATCGCCGCCACGCGGACGACGGCACCGCCGTTCACCAGGGCCATGCCTCTCACCCAGCACGGCCGCTCACGGCGGCCCACCGTCCTGCCAGGGCGTGGGGGGTACGCACGGGCCCGCCGCCCACCACGGCCCGGCCTGCGCCGCGGCCTCCCGGCCCAGCGGGTTGGCTCCCGGCACGGCAAGCTCGTGGGCGGTCAGCGCGTGCAGGCACTTGACCCGGGCGGGCATGCCGCCCGCACTCTGGGTGCCAGGCGGCAGCGGCGCCACGCCCGAGGCGCGTGCCGCTTCCTCCCGCCGGGCCAGGTAGTCGTGGTGGGCGGCCTGGTACGCCGCGCGCAGTTCCGGGTCGGTGGCCAGCCGCTGCTGCATCTGCCGCATGACGCCGGCGGCTTCGAGTCTGCCCACGGCCGCGGTCGCCCGCGGGCAGGTCAGGTAGTAGAGGGTGGGAAACGGCGTGCCGTCGGCCAAGCGGGGCGCGGTCTCCACCACGTCGGGCAGCCCGCAAGGGCAGCGGTGGGCGACGCGCCGCAGTCCTCGTGGTGGCCGGCCAAGCTGCCGCGCGACCACTTCGGCGTCGGCGGTCACCGGACGGCGCCCCGGTTCGCCTGCTGTACCGATTGCCACATCCGCTCGTACCAGGGCGTGAGGCTGGCCGCGATCGAAGCCGCGCCGCCATTGGCCGTGTGACCGCCGATGACGACGTAGCAGATCTTGCCCTTCAGGCACATGTGCAGGTTGTTCCGGGCCAGCTGTTCGACGTAGGCGGGATCGGCCAGCCGCTGCTGCTCGTGCTGGAGCGACTGCAACTGGCCGCCGAGCATCTGCCGTTCGGCCTGCAACTGGTCGATCTGCCGGCGCTGGGCGATGTACTCGCGCACCGGGTAAGCGAGGCTGAGCGCGATCGCGCAGATCACCACGGCGAGCACCCCGGCCCGGCTGGTGAGCCTGGCCCGGTCCCCGCCCGGCGGGCGGCCCGGCGTGGGGATCACGGGCCCGCGGGCGTCCTGGGGAAGGCCGCGTGCCCGGCGTAGGCGGCGGCGTCATCGAGCAGTTCCTCGATCCGCAGGAGCTGGTTGTACTTGGCCACGCGTTCCGAGCGCGCCGGGGCCCCGGTCTTCATCTGCCCGCAGTTCGTGGCGACCGCGAGGTCGGCGATGGTGGTGTCCTCGGTCTCGCCAGAACGGTGACTGATCATGCAGGCGAAACCGTTGCGGTGGGCGATCGAGACCGCGTCCAGGGTTTCGGTGATGGTGCCGATCTGATTGACCTTCACCAGGAGGGCGTTCGCACTGCGCTCGGCGATCCCGCGGCGCAGCCGTTCTGGATTGGTAACAAACAGATCGTCGCCGACAATCTGCACTTTGTCGCCAAGCGCCGCGGTGAGTGCCTGCCAGCCCGCCCAGTCATCCTCGGCGAGCGGGTCCTCAAGGGACACGATCGGGTAGGCATCGAGCCATTCCGCGTACAGTTCCATCATCTCCGCGGCCGAACGCGCGCCACCCTCGAAGCGGTAGGCGCCGTCACGGAAGAACTCGGTGGCGGCCGCGTCGACCGCGAGGGCGACGTCGCGGCCCGGCTGGAAGCCCGCCTTGCCGATGGCCTCGACGAGCAGGTCGAGGGCGGCCCGGTTGTGGGCCAGGTCGGGCGCGAACCCGCCCTCGTCGCCGACCCCGGTGGAAAGCTTGTGCTGGTTCAGCACGGCCTTGAGAGCGTGGTAGGTCTCGGCGCCCCAGCGGAGTGCCTCGCTGAACGTGGCCGCGCCGACCGGCGCGATCATGAACTCCTGGATGTCCACGCTGTTGTCCGCGTGCGCGCCGCCGTTCAGCACGTTCATCATCGGCACCGGCAGCACGTGCGCGTTCGGGCCGCCCAGGTAGCGGAACAGCGACAGCCCCGAGGATTCGGCCGCGGCCTTGGCAACGGCCATGCTGACGGCCGTGATGGCGTTGGCGCCCAGCCGTGACTTGTCCGGCGTGCCGTCCAGGTCGATCATCGCCTGGTCGATGAGGCGCTGGTCGTCGGCTTCGTAGCCGAGCAGGTCCGGCTCGATCTCCTCGGTCACCGACAGGACGGCCTTGGTGACGCCCTTGCCGCCGTAGGCATCGCCGTTGTCCCTGAGTTCCACCGCCTCGAACGCGCCCGTGGAGGCACCGCTCGGGGCAGCCGCGCGGGCCTGCGTGCCGTCGTCGAGCGCCACCTCGGCCTCGACCGTCGGGTTGCCCCGCGAGTCCAGGATCTGCCTGGCGTGGACGGCGTCGATGGTGGCCAAGGCGGATCTCCCGGTATGTCGGCGCGGCGGGTTCCTGGCGTGGTGTCGGTATTGGAGCCTAGCCGAGCAGGCGCGATCCCCCGCAGCGGCCACGCCGCCGCGGCACGCCCGGCGCGGCACGGCCCGGACCACCGCGGTTGCGCGCGCCCGTCCTTGAGCCTCAGGCATGGTCGCGGCTCTGGTCCTCGGCCCACCGCCTGACCCGCTCGCGGTAGCTCCGCGCGGCGGCTCGCAGTTCCAGTTCGGGGTCGACGCCGGCCGCGCGCGCCTGGGCCACGAGGGAGAACAGTGCCGCCCCGATCTCGCTCACGCCGCCCGGCTCCTGGCCGTCAGCCGCCTGGCCGTCAGCCGCCCGGCCGGCGGGCCCGGCGGGCAGGCCGGTGAGCTCCGCCGGGACACCTGCCCGCTCCGCCCGGCGCTGCAACTGGGCGGCGAGAGCCAGCGCTGGCTGCCCGAACGGCACGGAGCCCAGCCCGGCGGGCAGCGCACCGTCCTGGGCGTCGCCCCGCTCCGCCGCCTTGATCGCATCCCAGTTGCGCTTGACGTCATCGGCACCGGACACCTTCACGTCGCTGAACACGTGCGGGTGCCGCCGGATCAGCTTCTCCACGATCCCGGTGGCCACGTCGTCGATGGTGAACCCGCTGCCGTCGGTGCGCTCCGCCGCGACCCGGGCGTGAAACACGACCTGCAGCAGGACGTCGCCGAGTTCGTCGCGCAGCGCCGCCGGATCGCCGTCTTCGAGCGCCTCCAGCGCCTCGTAACACTCCTCAATCAGATACGGGGCGAGCGACTCATGCGTCTGCTTGGCGTCCCACGGGCAGGACACCCGCAGGGTGTCCATCACCTCCACCAAGCGCAGCAGGGCAGCCCCCGGTAGCGCGATGCCGGCCCGCGGCCCGGCGTCGTCCGGTCTCGCACCGTCCGGCACCGGGCTCTCGGTCACCCGGTCGCCGTGTGTCCCCGCCACCCCTGTCACCCGCCGATCGTCAGCAGGCGGGGGTGAGCTGCGGCTTGGCCGTGGGCGAAGGCACGGGCAAGGTCGGCTCCGACAGCGGCGAGTTGGCCGGGATCACCGTGAACGTGCCGTAGTCAAGCTGGCCGAACTGCGGGTTGACCTGGATGTTCAGGCTCTTCGCCGCCACGCACTCGCGGCGGCTGAACTCCTGGCCGAGGGCCTGGACCCGCGCCTGGGTACGTGGCAGCGTCCCGCCGTTCAGCCGGGTGAGCTCCTCGTTCTGGATGGCCTGGTACCTGCCGAGGTCCGGCAGCATGTCCGGGGCCAGGCCGTTGGCCACGGCAAGCTGGACGAACGCGGGCCCTTTCCGCCCGGTCTGCCTGGCGAGCATGCTGAGCGCCCGCTGGCTCTCCCCGGTGGTCACCACCAGGTGGTTGCGGGCGGCAAGCTCGTCCCGGATCTGGAACCGGAGCAGCCAGCTCAGCACCTGCTGCGGCGCCTGGGATTGCGGGAACTGGAGCTGAATGGTCCCCCTGCCCGCCTGGTACGCATTCTGCAGGTTGGTGACCTGGTCGCTCAGGGTGGTGACCGTGAGCCGCTCCCCGCCGGTGATCGCGGCTGCGCCCAACCGGACCGGGCCGCAGGCGGAAAGGGCGCACGTGGCCGCGGCCGCCGCGGCGATCACGAACACGGAGTTGCGAGGCACGACTGCATCCCTTCCTTATGTGGGCGAGACGTTCGGCGTGACCGGGCCGCTCTCGCCGAACAGCGCCTCGATGAGCTGCCCGCACCAGGCGAGTAGCTCCCTGTCGCGCAGGAGCGGAGTGCCCGGCGGGACAGGCGCTCCTGGGCGGGTGCCAGGTGCGTCCCTGGGCACCGGTACGAGCATCGTACGCACTGCCGGCTTCAGCACCGTCTTCGGGTAGAGCCGCTGCGCCCGAACCTGCCTGGATTCCGGCAGGTCCACCGGCGCGAACCGGATGTGCGTGCCTTGCTGGGTGATGTCGGTCAGCCCGGCCTTGCGGGCCTGCGCGCGCAGGCCGGCCACCGCGAGCAGGCCGAGCACCGGGCCGGGCAGCGGGCCGTAGCGGTCGATCAGTTCCTCGGTGACGGCGGTGATGTCCGCACCCGAGTCGATGGCGGCGATGCGGGTGTACGCCTCGAGCCGCAGCCGCTCCCCCGGCACGTAGGAGTGCGGGATGTGCGCGTTGACCGGCAGCTCCACCCGGACCTCCGTCCGCTCGGCCGGCCCGGCGTCGCGCAGTTCGCCCACCGCCTCGCCGATCATCCGCACGTAGAGGTCGAAGCCCACCCCGGCGATGTGGCCGGACTGCTCCCCGCCGAGCAGGTTGCCGGCCCCGCGGATCTCCAGGTCCTTCAGCGCCACGTACATGCCCGCGCCCATCTCGGTGTGCTGGGCGATGGTGGCCAGCCGCTCGTGCGCCGTCTCGGTCAGCGGCTTTTCCGGCGGGAACAGGAAATAGGCGTAGGCCCGCTCGCTGGCACGGCCGACCCGGCCCCGCAACTGGTGCAGCTGGGCCAGCCCGTACGCGTCGGCGCGATCCACGATCAGCGTGTTGGCGTTGGGGATGTCCAGGCCGGACTCGACGATCGTGGTGGACACGAGCACGTCGTGCTTGCGGTCAAGGAATTCCAGCATGATCCGTTCGAGCATGTGCTCGTTCATCTGGCCGTGCGCGGCCACGACCCGGGCCTCCGGCACCAACTCCGCGACCTTGGCAGCGACCTTGTTGATCGAGGAGACGCGGTTGTGCACGAAGAACACCTGGCCGTCGCGGAGCAGTTCGCGCCGGATGGCGGCGGCAATCTGCTTCTCGTCGTAGGGGCCGACCATGGTCAGCACCGGGTGCCGCTCCTCGGGCGGGGTCAGGATCGTGGACATCTCCCGGATCCCGGCCACGCCCATCTCCAGCGTGCGTGGGATGGGGGTGGCCGACATGGACAGCACGTCCACCTCGGTCCGCAGCCGCTTGAGGTACTCCTTGTGCTCCACCCCGAACCGCTGTTCCTCGTCGAGGATGACCAGGCCGAGGCGGGCGAACCGGGCGTCCGGCGACAGCAGCCGGTGGGTGCCGATCACCACGTCCACCGTGCCGTCGGCCAGCCCGCGCAGCGTCTCCGCCACCTCGGCGTCGCTCTGGAACCGGCTCAGCGTGCGCACCACCACGGGGAACGGCGCGTACCGCTCTCCGAACGTGGCCTGATGCTGCTGGGCCAGCAGCGTGGTGGGCACGAGGACGGCCACCTGGCTCCCGTCCTGCACCGCCTTGAACGCCGCGCGGACCGCGATCTCGGTCTTGCCATAACCGACGTCCCCGCAGATCAGCCGGTCCATCGGCACCGGCCGCTCCATGTCCTGCTTCACTTCGTCGATGGCCGCGAGCTGGTCGGCCGTCTCGATGTAGGGGAACGCGTCCTCCAGTTCGCGTTGCCAGGGGGAGTCCGCGGCGAACGCATGCCCGGGCGAGGCCATCCGCGCCGAGTAGAGCCTGATCAGTTCCGAGGCGATCTGCCGCACCGCCTTGCGGGCGCGGCCCTTGGTCTTGGCCCAGTCGGCTCCGCCGAGCCGGTGCAGGCTCGGCATCTCGCCGCCGACGTACCTGGTCACCTGGTCGAGCTGGTCGGTCGGCACGTACAGCCGGTCGGGCGGCTGGCCCCGCTTGCCGGGCGCGTACTCGATCACCAGGTATTCCCTGACCGCGCCCTGGACGCTGCGGCTGGTCATCTCCTGGTACCGGCCGACGCCGTGCTGCTCGTGCACGACGTAGTCACCGGGGGTGAGCTGGAGTGGGTCGATGCCGCCACGCCGGCGGCTGGGCATCCGCCGCCCCTCCCGCGATCCGGCATGCTGGCCGACCAGGTCGGCCTCGGTGAGCACGGCCAGCCGCACGGACTCCCAGGTGAACCCGTTCTGGATCAGCGCCGTCGTCACGCTCGGCACTCCCGGCTCCGGCGGGTCCGCCAGGTCACCGAGCCGCGCGCCGAGGCCCTCACCGCGGAGCATCTCGGTCAGGCGCTGCGCCGGGCCATGGCCCTCGGTGACCAGCACCACCCGCCAGCCCTCGCCCAGCCAGCCCCGGACGTCGGTCAGTGCCCGGTCGGTGTCGCCGCGGTAGGCGGGGGCGGGGGCCGCGCCGAGGCGCACCGCCGGGCGATCGGTACTGTCCGGATCACTGTCCAGATTTTGGCCATACGCAGCCCCGTGGCCGGCCTCGCCCGCTCCGCCATCCCCGGCGCCGGGGATGGCGGCCAGCGGACCCGCGCCGGGGTCGGCGGCGTCGAACGGCGCAATGGTCCACCAGGGCAGCCCCAGGTTGTCCGCGGCGGCGCGCACCTGGGTGATCGACTGGAACGCGGACGCCCCGAGGTCCACCGGCGCCTGGCCGCCCGCCGCCGCGTTCACCCAGGACGCCTCGAGGAACTCCTGGCTGGTGCGGACCAGGTCGGCGGCCCGCGCGCGGATCCGCTCGGGGTCGCAGGCGAGCACCGCCCCGCCGGCCGGCACGTAGTTGAGCAGCAGTTCCATCCGCGGGGCGAGCACCGGCGCGAGCGCCTCCATGCCCTCGACGGAGATGCCGTCGGCCAGCTTGCCGAGCACGTCGGCGAGCCCGGGATGATCGGTGGCGAGGTGCTTGGCCCGGTCCCGGACGTCGGGCGTCAGCAGCAGTTCGCGGCACGGCGGCGCCCACAGCCCCGGGGCAGGCCCCAGGCTGCGCTGGTCGGCCACCCGGAAGAACCGGGTCTCCTCGACCGTGTCGCCGAACAACTCGACCCGCACCGGGTGTTCGTCCGTGGGCGGGAAGACGTCGATGATGCCACCGCGGACCGCCACCTCACCGCGCCGCTCCACCAGGTCCGTCCGCACGTAGCCGATGTCGACGAGCCTGGCCAGCATCTCGTCCAGGTCGCAGGTGTCACCTTCGGCCACCGAGACCGGCTCCACGTCGCCCAGGCCGCCGACGATCGGCTGGAGCAGGGCGCGCACCGGAGCGACCAGGACGGTGACCGCGGCCGTACGGGAACTGGCCGGATCGGGGTGGGCAAGCCGGCGCAGCACCGCCATGCGCTGGCCGGAGGTGTCCGAGCGGGGGGAGAGCCGTTCGTGCGGGAGCGTCTCCCAGGCGGGGAAGTAGGCCACGCCGTCGGCGGGCAGCAGCGAGCCGAGGGCCCCGGCCAGTTGCTCGGCTTCCCTGGCGGTCGCGGTGACCGCGAGCAGGAACCGGGTGGCGGTGCCGGGCAGGCCAGTCAGGGCCGCGGCGAGCAGCGGACGGAGCGCGGACGGCGCGGTCACGTCCGCGCCTCCGCCGGGGTAAGCTCCGTCGGAGCCCGCCGCGGCCTGACTCACGACCTGGCGAAACTGGGGATCGTCCGTGATGACGCTGAGGAGGCCGGCGAGGCTCATGATGTCCCTGGGTAGGCAGCACGAAAGGCCCACACTGACGTCAGCGGACGCATGACGCGGATGCGGGATACCTCCACCTTATTGCCTCCCGCGGGGCGGCAGTCCCGGTCCCGGCGGGCGGTTGCGGCTTGGGCGGCGGAACTTTCTGTGCCTCTCTCCCACAAGCTCGCAAAAGCCACAGGCTACGCTATGGTGCCGTGACTTCGGAGAACGGGACCCCCGGGGATAGTTCGCCGGGAGGGGGAACCGGTCCCGCCCCCAAGCGCGCCGCCAAAAGGCAGCCCGCCGACACGCTGAGCCAGGCGCGCACAGCGGGCCGGCCGCAGGCGGCCGGCGAGGCCTCGACCGGTCGTGACCAGGCCAGCGCGCTTGCCACCGAGACAGAAGCATGGCCTGCCATAGCCGACGGCACCAACGCTTCCGGTGCCGCTTCAGAGCTGCCAGGGACCCAGTCCACCGCGTCCGGGCCAGGCACCCGGCCGAAGACAACGGCGGCCACCTCCGGGCCCACGACGACAGCCAGCACCCGGCCGAAGACACCACCCGCGCGGTCTGGGGGCACAACGGCCAGCCCGCGGGCGAAGACGACGACCTCCCGCGCCCGCGCAAAGACGGCGGCCAGCCAGCCGGCACCGCCACCACGACACCAGGCACCCCGGCAACCACCACCACGACACCAGGCACCCCGGCAACCACCACCACGACACCAGGCACCCCGGCAACCACCACCACGACACCAGGCACCCCGGCAACCACCACCACGACACCAGGCACCCCGGCAACCACCACGACGGCACCAGGCACCGCCGCAGCACCGGCAGCCGGCGCCCCCTCGCCGGCACCCCGGGCCGCGGTCACTGCGCCCCCGGCCAGCGCCCTGCCAGAGTCACCCGCAGCCACCACCGCGGCCACGACGCCCGCACCCGATGCGGCTGCACCTGACGCCGCCGCGCTGGCGGACGACGAGTCCGAGGGTTTCCGCCTGCTAGGCTCCGCCGCAGCCTCGCGGCAGGAGGCCCGCCGGGCCATCAACCGCCCGGTGACACCAGCCTCCGAGGCGCCGGTCTCCAAGGCGCCGGCCGGAGAACCCGTGGACAGGCCGGAGACCGCGGACTGGTACCAGCCCACGGTGGCGAGCACGATGCCCTACGAGTTCCCGAGCACGGGCAGCGTGCGGCTGATCCCGCCATCAGGGCCGGGTACCGGCCGTCAGCCTGTGGCCCGGCCATCCGTGGCCGGGCGGGCCACGACCTCACCCACGCCACCCGGCACCGCCACCCCAGCAGGCACTGCCACCCCAGCAGGCACTGCCACCCCAGCAGGCACCGCCACGCCACCCGGCGCCGCCAGGCGGCCGGGCAGCCCTGCGACCGGCGCCAGTCCCCCGGCCACCGCCAGAACGGCACGTGCCAGGCCGGACCGGGCCGAGCCGGACCGGGCCGAGCCGCGGCACGTCATTCCGAGCCTCGCCGCCACCACAGATCGCGCCGCCACCACGGGCCGTGCGGCACCAGTCGACGCGGGCGGCCGGACCGCGGTACCACCGGCGGTAGTGCCGCGCCTGGCCCGCGGGGAACTCTTCGGCCGCCACACCCGGTCCTATGCCGCGGAGAACTCCGGGCAGCTGATCACGATCCTGCAGGCCGGCTGCACCACCGCCGAGGACCTGGACGCGGATCCGCTGCGCACCGCCGGTGCACGGCTGAGCGTCAGCATGATCGACGAGGACAACGAGGTCACCCGCGTGGCCGTGGCTCAGCACCGGAGCATGAGCGAGGCCATCCTTGGCGATCTGCGAACCGTGCCGCTGCCGCCCCGGGCCTACGACATCGTTCAGTGCTCCTCGCTGCTGGGCCGGATCGAGAATGCCGAACTGGTCCTGGACCGGCTGAGCGCGGCCGTCAAGCCCGGCGGGCTGCTACTGCTGCGCATCCGGGACCGCGACAGCGCCGCAGGTTTCCTGGATCGGGTGCTGCCCGGGCCGTTCCGGAAAGCCATCTGGCGCAAGCGCCAGCCCGGTGAGCCCGGGCCGTACGTTGCCGTATACGAACGGCTCGCCTCCGGGCGCGGGGTGCAGGCCTATGTGCTGATGCACGGCCTGGTGATCGCGGAGCGCGGGGCGCTTGGCGGGCTGACCGGCGGGCTGCCCAGGGGGCCGCGCGGATACCTCACCGCGCAGAAGCTCGTTGCCCGGCTGTCCCGCGGGCGGCTGACTTCAGCCCACGAGGACCTGCTCTACGTCATCCGCAAGCCGGAGGACAGGTTCGCCCGGATAATCTGAGCCCAAGGGCAGCGGACGGGACCGCGCGGCCTGCATCTCCGCGTTGCGGCTCACAACTGCACAGCGCCCGCCGGCTCCGGGGCACTACGGCACCGGCAGGCGTGGCGGAACCGCCTGGCCCGGTAGTCACTGCCGGAGTACCCTCGGCTTGCCGGGCGGTAGCCGGAGCCCACGCGGCGGCCCAGTGGAGTGGGCCGGCCCCAGACGGAGGTGGATGTGACCGCTGAGGCGGCGGCCGGGCCGGCCCTGGACATCACGGGCCTTCCCTCCTGGACCCTGGACGAAGGCCAGCTCGGCGACCTGGAGTTGCTGCTGATGGGCGCTTTCGCGCCCCTGACCGGATTCCTGAACGCAGCCGACGTGGCGTGGGTAGCCGAACGGGCCACGCTCGAAGACGGCACGCCGTGGCCGGTCCCCGTGGTCCTCGACGTCACCGAGGATGCCGTTCCGGCCTCGGCGGCCAAGCTCACGCTCAACGACCCAGAAGGCACGCCGCTCGCGATCATGGCGATCATCGAGAGATCAGCGGCGCAACCGGTCGGGCAGAGCGGGCGGCACGCGCGACCCGACGGCACAGGCCCGGCCCTGGTCCGGCTCGCCGGGCCGGTGACCGGGTTCCGCGAGCCCGAGCACGGCCCGTTCCGGCAGTTGCGGCGGACCCCGGCGCAGGTGCGGGCGGAACTGGGTGAGGGCCCGGTGCTCGCGTTCGCGACCCGGCGCCCGCTCAGCGGGCAGCAGATCGGGCAGCTTCGGCATTTCGCCGGTCAGCTCAGGGCCAGGTTGCTGCTCCTGCCGCTGATCAGCGGCCCGGCCGAGGTGGTGGTGCGGCCGGAGGCGCTGGTGCGGGCGGTCGCCGCGGCGGCCAGGCATCTGCCGCCGGGCACCGTGATGGTGCCGGTGCCCCTCGCGCCGAGGGACACCACTGCCGCGCGGGAGGCCGCGATCCGCGCCGTGGTCGCCGCGGCATACGGCGCCACCCACCTGGTCATGGACGAACGGGACGCCGACCGTGGCGGCCGGGCAGTGCACGACGATGTCAACATCCACACCCCGATCCCGGTGATGCCCGGCGGTGAATGGGCCTATGACCGGGCGGCCGAGGTGTGGCGCCCGCTGGCGCTCATCGAGCCGGGCACCGAGCAGTCCGACCTGGCCGCGGGTGAGCTGGAGGATCTGCTCGACCGCGGCGAAGAGGTGCCCGCCTGGTACGCGCCGCCCGGTGTGACCGCCGAGTTGCGGCGGGCGCGCCCGCCGCGGCGGGAACGCGGCGTGGTCGTGTTCTTCACCGGGCTGTCCGGATCCGGCAAGTCGACTATCGCCCGGGCGCTGCGCGACGCCCTGGCCGAACGCGGAGACCGGACGGTGTCACTGCTCGACGGGGACCTGGTCCGCCAGCTCCTGTCGGCAGGGCTCACCTTCTCCAGGGCCGACCGCGATCTGAACATCGCGCGGATCGGATATGTGGCCACGGAGGTCGCACGGCACGGTGGCATCGCGATCTGTGCGCCGATCGCCCCTTACGAGGCGGCCCGCGCGCAGGTGCGCCGGATGGTCAGCGAGGTGGGCGACTTCCTGCTCATTCACGTCGCCACGCCGGTGGCGGTCTGCGAGGCCAGGGATCGCAAGGGCCTGTACGCGAAGGCCCGCGCCGGGCTCATCGACCACTTCACCGGGATCTCCGACCCCTACGAGGAGCCGAGGAACGCCGACCTGACCATCGACACGTCGGTGATGAGCAGGCAGGAGGCGGTCCAGGCAGTGCTCGGGCTGCTCACCAGCGGAGGCTGGCTGAAGGACGCCGCGGCCAGCTGAAGGTCCGTGACTGTGAATTTGGTGCTCCTAGAGCGGCCGCGTCGTCACATTCATGCCCTAACGGTGGACGGAGACTGCGGGTACCCCGGTCCTAGTCCTTGTCCTCCGCACGGGCACCGGAGTCGAGCCTGGACCTGAACGAGCCAAGCCGCCGGCTCAGCGCGCCCGCCATGGCATCCCGCTGGCGGGACAGAAGGATATAGCTGGCGGCCCCGCTCACCACCAGAGCCAGCCCGAGGAGCAGCAGCCCGCGTGCGCCGGCCAGGTAGATCAGGCCCGTGGCCGCGACGAACAGCAGGATCCGCGCGGTGGTGTAGGCAAAGGTTGCGCGCATAACGAGCCCAGCCTAGAGCAACTGTGCATCATTTCCTCACTCGCGGGACATCGCGCTGGAGTCGGCCGCGACGCCTGGCCGGGGCACGGGCCCCGCCGGGCCGGCGAGGATCCCGGCGAGCAGCGCGGGGGCGATGTTTCCGCCGGACAGGACCGCGACAGGAACCCGCGCGGCCGGCAGGTCCCGGCGGAACAGCCAGGCAGCCACGGCCACCACGCCGCCGGGCTCTGCGACCAGCCGGGCCCGGGTCGCCGTCAGCCGAACCGCCTCGCGGATCTCGTCCTCGGTCACGGTGACGATGTCGTGGACCTGGGCGAGTATGTGCCGCAGGGGCAGGGCACCGATCTGCTCCACCCGCAGCGCGTCCGCGATGGTCCGCGCGGTGTCACCGGGCGGCCACGCGACCCGTTCACCGCGGCGCAACGAATCCCTGGCGTCCGCCGCGAGTTCCGGCTCTACCCCGATCACCTTGGCCGCCGGGCATGCCGCGCAAATGGCCGCCGCGATGCCCGAGATCAGGCCACCCCCGCTGACCGGGACTAGCACCAGGTCGGCGTCCGGGCGGTCGGCCGCGATCTCCAGGCCGACCGTGCCCTGGCCCGCGATCACTTCGCGGTGATCGAAGGGCGGGATGAGCGTGTACCCGTGCCGGTCGATCTGTTCCTGCGTGCCCGCGATCCGGGCTTGCAGGGTGGGCTCGACGGTCACGATCCGCGCCCCGTGCCGGGCCGCCGCGGCGACCTTGACCTCGGCCGCGTTGTGCGGCACGACCACGACCGCCCGGACGCCCAGTGCCTCGGCCGCGTACGCCACCGCAAGGCCGTGGTTCCCGCTGGAGTGCGCCACCACGCCCCGCGCGCGCTGCCCGGCGGACAGCGCGCTGATCGCCGCGTACGCACCGCGCAGCTTGAAGGACCCGGTCGGCTGCAGGGACTCGGGCTTGACGAGCAGGCGCGGCTCGGTGTCAGGGAACGGGACCAGCGGCGTCCTGACGATGACCCCGTCCAGGCGCCGCGCCGCGGCCATGATCTCCTCGACCGTGACCAGCGCGCTCACCGGTCACCCCGGCGCGGGCCGCGCGAGGAGCACCACCCTCGCCCGCGCGAATCTGACATCCAGCCACCCTAAGTCATCGCGGCGGAGGGCCGGGGCCGCCCGGGCGCCCCTGGCTCCTCTCCGCTCCCACTCGTGGCCCGGTGGGGCATCGGGAGGGACATGGCGAGCCGAGCGGGGCGGGGCATGGGGCGGCCGCGGCGCGCGGGCCGCCATCACTCTCTACCCGCTGGGCCTACCGGGGATATCCGCCGGCCCGTAGGTACCGGTTCACGCGTTCCATAGCGCCCTGCATCATCCGCTACTCCACTTACCGGGATTGCCGCAAACGAGATCAGTGGTGCACGCTCCGCCCTCGGCGAACTCCCGACAATCACCTGGGTGCTAAATAGCGCCTTGCACATTCTGTAATCGTGCGTTGCACATTGCGCGACAACTGCGGCACCGCGCGGGCACATCCTGCCACTTCCCGTGTACAGCCGGCGAGATCGGCTGGCAAAGCCGCGGCGCTGGCCCGCGTGCCGGCCCGGCCGAAGCTGACAAGGGGCACCAGCGGCTCATTTTTGGGGAAAACAAGGAAGTAAACGGATGTTTTCGCGACACTGAAGACATGCTCCGAAACGGAGATAGGGAGGGGAGATCCGTGGATGGCAACAATGAGCGCCTTCTCACGCCAGGTGAGGTGGCAGCGCTCTTCCGAGTAGACCCGAAGACGGTCACTCGGTGGGCGGCATCGGGCCGTATCAGCAGCATCCGGACTCCCGGGGGGCACCGCAGGTTCCGCGAATCGGAAGTGCGCGCATTGCTCCGCGGAGAGTCACAACCGGCAGGCGGCACGCCAACGCCGTGACCAGCACATAGCTGGCAGCCGACGCGATGACACCCCCTCCAGCCAGACCCGTTTCTCCGGCGCGCACCAGCCGGGGACGGCCACCCGCGGGCAGCAGATGGCTCCGCGCGGGCCGCGCGACCACGAACGGGCGACGGATCGGGCCACGCTGACGCGGGACACGTGTGGCAGGCGTCAGGCGCCGGGGGACTCCCCGGGCGGCCTGGCGTCCTGCCGCCCGTTCACCAGGTAATCCTCGAACTCACGCCGCAGCGCCTCGTCGTCCTCACGCCAGCGCCGTCGCTGCCGGTCCAGTTCTTCCTCCGAGATCGCCTGGCTGGCCAGCCGCGCATACTCGGGGTCCGACGGGCTGACCTCGACGTAGGCGTCACCCACCACGTGGCCCTCGTGGTCCATGGCGGACTCGGGCGCGAGAAGGTGTCCGTTGGGCAGCCTGATGACAAACATCGCGAATCACTTAGATCCCGTAGCGCACATTGAAGTACAGCATGACATCAAGTGCGGTCCTTGTGTCGCCACCGAGCATGTCCACGAGCGCGGGTCGCTGGCTGGAGGCGATGGCCGCGAACGCATCCGCGAAGAACTCACGCCGCCCGAGTGGCCCGTCCTGCCGGTGGAAGTCGCTCACCAGGAGCGGCAGGCACCGCCCGTAGAGCGCACGGAACTCATCGGAGTCCGACTGCCACCTGCTGCCCGACCCGTCCAGGTCATCGAGGGCGTGCCCGATCTCGTGGCACACGACATCCGGCGTGGCGGAGGGCTGCGTGCCAATGATGATCTTGCGTTCGCCGTAGGCACCCGCGCAGGCATCCCACGTCGCCCGGCCTGAAGGGAGCGGAACCCCGCGCAGGCGGCCCATATCGTCCAGGTCGGGCACGCCACCGGGGCCCACGTAGATGGCGTCCACGCCCTCCGCGAGGCGCTCGGAGACCGAGAGGGGCAACTCGGCCAGCCGGTCGATGGCCCGCACCACCTCCGGTTGCGGGAGGGCACCCGCCGCCCAGTCACGATGGAGCACCTTCTCCAGCGGGCCGCAGTCCCGGTAGCCCACCGCCACCCGGCGCGCGTCCGCGGCCTGGTACCACGACGCCTTGGCATCGCTGGCCTGCACCGCCACGCGCTGGCGCGCCTGCGCCGCCCGGGCCTGCTCGGCACGGGCCGCCGCGGACGCACGGGGCGCGTCACGGACGGCCGCCCGGGCAGCCCCGACCCGGCGGCTGACGCCGCGTCCGGGTGCCTCCCCGCGGGAAGGCTTGCCGGGCCTGGACGACCGGGCCGGGCGGACGCGGGCCTCCTGCACCGGCGAGGCGAAGGGCCCGCTTCCCGGCGGTTGTGCCGGGGCAGTTTCCGCCGCCACGGGTGCGGGCTGGGCCGGGGCGGCGCGGCGATGCCGCCCTCCGGCGTTCGCTGACTGCGCGGTCACCTCGGCCCGCGCTGCTGCCTGTGCCCGGGAGCGAGCCGATCCTGGCCACAACAGCGAGCGGAGGCGGGCGAAGAGCCGCTGCCGCATACTGGTCTCCCCGCGATCGGCGTTGCAGCCGCCAGATTACGCCGAAATTACCTCCACCGTCACCTGTCGTTACCGACTGTCATGAGTTACGGGCCGGTGGGTGAGACGCACCAAGTGCGCTCATTTGCCCCGCGAGGTGGCGACGCTGCGGTTAGGCTGCCGCCATGATGCTCCTGGGTGCGGTATCTACGCTGGTCATCGCCTTGCTGATGGCCGCCACCCTAGGCATGCTGCTGCTCACGGGACGGGTGTGGCGGCGGACTCGGCCGCCCTCGCACCCGGGCGGCCCGGCTGCCGATGACGCATTGCGACGGCATCCCGCAGGCCGGGCCCGGCATGAGGCGGGGTACCCGGGCCCGGCGATCGGGCCGGATGATGATCCAGAGTTCATCAACGCGCTGGAGTGGCTGGTCCGCGGGGGCGAGCCTGACGAGGAACTCTGACGCGTTGACGGTCCCGGGGTTAGTTGATGCCGGCGTAGGAGTGCAGGCCGGTGATCCAGAGGTTGACGCCGACCAGGTTGAACAGCAGGCTGGCGAACCCGACCAACTGGATGTAGGCGGCCTTGCGGCCCCGCCACCCCGCGGTGGCGCGGGCGTGCAGGTAGCCGGCGTACACAACCCAGGTGATGAACGCCCAGGTCTCCTTCGGGTCCCAGCCCCAGTACCGGCCCCAGGCCTGGTCCGCCCAGATCGCCCCGGCGATGACCGCGAACGTCCAGATCGGGAACGCGAAGATCACCGTCCGGTAGGAGAGCCGGTCCAGCGCGTCAGCGCCGGGCAGCCGTCCGAGCACCGCGCCGAACCCGGCGCCCGGGCTGGTGGCCTGCTTCCTGGCGTGCCGGTCCGCGACCAGGTACAGGACGGTGAAGGTCGCCGCCACGATGTAGGAGCCGATCGCCACGGTCATCGCGGTGACGTGGATCCAGATCCAGTAGGAGTGCAGCGCGGGGACCAGCGGCCCGGCCGCGGTGTACAGGACGGTGGCGCACAGCCCGAGCGCGAGCACGATCGGCGCCATCAGGAAGAGCCCGACCGTGTAGACGCGGAACCGGAACGACAGCCCGAGGAACGCGATCACCGCCGCGCAGGTGATCGCCATGAGGAACTCGTACATGTTGCCCCACGGGACCCGGTGCTCGGCGATCCCGCGGGTGGCGATGCCGAGAATCTGGGTGGCGAGGCCGATCACGGTCAGGGCGAGCGCGGCCCGGACCCACGGCCCGGCGGGCGGCCCGCCCGCGCGCCAGCGGCCCGGCGCGGCCACCGCGGGCCCCGTCCCGGCACCGCCGTTGGCGGCCGCCCGGATCACGGCACCGGCCTGCCCGGCACTGCCGGTGAGCGTCGCCGGTGCCGCGGTCTCCGGCGCGGCGGCCGCGACCTGGGCGGCAATCCCCGCTCCCACCGCGACCTTGGCCTCCTCGGCCACGAGGGCAGCCTGCTCCGCTGGCACCGCCTTGACCGCGCGGGGCTCGCCTCGCCGCCCGAAGGCGAAGTCGCCGGCGTAGGCCAGCACGGCCAGGGCGTAGAAGAACACCGTGGCCAGCAGGAAATGGTCGCTGAGCTGGGCCAGCCCGACGTTGACAGGCATGAGCCTCACTCCCTCTCGTCTGGTGATGAGGGCAGGTCTGATGTTGTGGGAGGGTTCGCCGCAAGCGCGGCAGAAAGCTCGGCGGACAGGCCGGCGAACTCGGCGCCGAAGGTCTCCGACGACTCGGTACGGGCCAGGCCGCCGAACTCGACCGTGGCGCCCTCGTCAGCGCCGACGGCGCGCACGAACACGCGGCGGCGGCGGATCAGGAACGACACAAGCAGCCCGGCCAGCGCGGCGATGGCGGCGAACAGCGCGGGAAGCTGCCCGGGGTCGTAGGTGATGGCCAGGCTGATCCACTGCCGGTAGCCGGTGAACGTGAGCGTGCCCATCCCGTCCGGCAGCTTCATCGACTGCCCGGGGGCCAGCGGCCTCGGGGCGAGCGCCAGCCGGTGCAGGCCCGCGGTGTCCAGCTGGTAGACCGACTGCGGCGCGCCGCCGTTCATGCCGAGGTTGCCCGCGTAGGAGACCAGGCTCACCGCTGGCCGGTACGGCGCAGGGAAGGCCGACTCCAGCTTGCCGCCCACGTCCACGGTGGTGGGCAGGAACACCCCGGCGAAACCAAGCTGCCGGGGGCGGGCGTCAGGGACCTTGACCACGCCCTCGGAGGTGAGCCCGTTCAGCGAGACCGGGATGAACGGCACCGGCCCGTTGAATACCAGGTGACCGGTCCCGTCGGTGATCCGGAACACCGGGGCGTATCCGTGGCCGATCAGGTACACCTTCACGTTGTCCACGTTCAGCGGGTGGTTCACCTGGAGGTCGTAGTGCCGGGTGGCCGCGCCCGGCTGCGCCTGGTAACTGAGGTAGGCGTTGAACGAGGCCGGCTCTCCGGTGTCCGGCCCCGATGCCACGTAGCGCGCGTTGAACGAGTTGAGCGCGATGCTGAATGGCTGCAAGTCCGACGCCGAGACCAGCCGCCCAGGGCGGAACTGATCGAGCGCGGTCACCGTATTGCCAAAAGACTGGCCAGCTACCAGAAGCCGGTCCGCCTTGTAGCCGAACAGCCCGCCCAGGCCGATCGCGGCCAGCAGGGCCAGCAGCGCGAGATGGAACAGCAGGTTGCCGGCCTCGCGCAGGTAGCCCTTTTCCGCCGAGATCCAGCCGTCCCCGGTGCGCACCCGGAACCGCTTGCCCGCCAGCAGCGCCGACGCCCTGGCGAGCGCGGCGTCCGGGGCGAGCGGCGAGGCCATCGTGACCGCCAGCGGCAGCCGGGACAGGTTGCGCGGTGCCCGGGGCGGCTGCTGGCGCGCGGCGCCGAACTGCCGGAACGTCCGCGGCACCACGCATCCGGCGAGGGAGAGGAACAGCAGCAGGTAGATCGCCGCGAACCAAGGGGCCGCGAACACGTTGAACAACGAGAACCTGGCCAGCCAGGGGGCCAGCGCCGGGTGCGCGGCGTAGTACTGCTGCACTGCCTGGGGGTTGATGCCCTGCTGCGGCAGCACCGACCCGGGCACGCTGCCGAGCGCGAGCAGGAACAGCAGGATCAGCGCGGTGCGCATCGAGGTGAGCTGGCGCCACCCCCACCGGGCCCAGTCCAGGGCGCCGAACGGTCCCCGCCTGCCTGGCCCGCTCCGCCGCGGCACGGGGGGCGGGGAACCCGGAGGCTGCGGCAGGCCGTCCGCGGCGTCCTCGGGGCGCCCGGTGGCCGCCGGGACCCGGACCTCGGTCACCGGTCCGCCCTCCGCGGCCCGGTCACCGGGGCACCGCCGCCTGGCCCGGTCATGCCGGTTGCGCCAGCGCGCGGCTGATCAGCCCGCGCAGGCCCGGGTAGGACACCTCGCCGATGACCCTGGCGGCGATCCGGCCGTCGCGGCCGATGACCAGCGTGGTCGGGATGCCCGCGGGCGGGACGGTGTCGCGGAAATCGAGCGCGACCTCGTCGCCGGGATCGTTGAGGCTGGGGTAGCTGATGTGGAAGTCACGCTGGAACGCCTCGGCGGTCGTCGGGCTGTCCCTGATGTCGACACCGAGAAACCGGACACCGCTGGGCGTGAAGTCCTGGGCCAGCCGGGACAGGAACGGCGCCTCGGCCCGGCACGGGGTGCACCAGGAACCCCAGAAGTTCAGCACCACGACGTGGCCGTGGTCCTGGCCCAGGGTGAACTTGCCGCCGGACAGCAGGGTCCCGGTGACCCGCGGCGCGGCCGGGCCCGACTTGCCGCCGTACACGGTGGTGCCGGGGCTGCCGGACACGAAGCTCTGGCCGTTACTGCCCGGGCCGCTGTTCCCGATCGCCCCGCTGTCGCACGCGCCGAGCGCCAGCGCGGCGCTCAGCGCACCAGCCAGTGCCAGCACGCCCGCACGGGCGCGCGGGCGCCGCAGCGCGGGCTGGGAGAGGATGCCCCCGTGGCGCGGGCATCGCGGCAAACGGGACAGAGTGGTCTCCTACAAGCGGTAGTGCCGCGCCCTATTGTGCCGGACCCCGCTTCGGCCCGCGACATCGGGCCGGCTGCCGGCGGCGCCTGAGCACGGCCTGAATGCTGCCTGAACGCCGCGCTAACCCGGGGGCGACCCCCGGACCCCCGCCGGCTCCAGGCCCCGCTCCTCCGTCACGGGGCCTTGGCCCTGCTAACCCGGGGGGCGACCCCCGGACCCCCGCCGGCTCAAGGCCCCGCTCCTCCGTCACGGGGCCTTGGCCCTGCTGGCCCGGGTGGAGAACTGCTCAGGCTCCGTGGCCTCCGCCGGGCCCGGCACCGGCGGGCTCGGCGTAGCTGATGCCGACGATCGCATCATCGCGGTAGGTGAAGCTGGTCACGCTGCCCAGGGCACACTCGCGGCGGCCCGGATGGTGCCACAGCCTGCGTTCCTCGGCCGACCTGCGGGCCACCCAGATGGCCAGCTGGTGACTGACAAGCACCGCCTCGTGCCCGCGCGCCTGCCCGGCCGCATCGGCCATGACCGCGCGCATCCTCGCGGCGATGCTCGCGTACGGCTCCCCCCAGGACGGCCGGAACGGGTTCGCCATGCGCGGCCAGTTGCCGGGCCGGCGTAGCGCGGGGAACCCGATGTCGAAACGCTCCCCCTCGAAGTGGTTCCACGGCTCGATCAGCCGCTCGTCCACCCGCACCTCGAGGCCGAACTGCGCGGCCACCGGGGAGGCGGTCTCCAGCGCCCGCTCCAGCGGCGAGGACAGCACCAAGGTGACGTCGCGGCCGGCCAGGAACGCGGCGGCGGCCTTGGCCATGTGCTCACCGTCCGGCGAGAGGTGGAAGTCGGGCAACCGGCCGTACAGCACCCCGCGCGGGTTGCTGACCTCGCCGTGGCGGAGCAGGTGGATCACCGTCATGTCGGGCATGGCGCGCTCAGCCTACCTGTGCCATCACTGGCCCCGTGCTGTGGCCGCGTCCTCGACGGCGCGGCAGAGGCGCTCGCCCTTCCTGATGGGCTCCATGACCCCGGCGGGCGGGAAGGGCTGCTCAGCCGCTGGCCGGGTCGCGCTGGACCTGCTGCGCCGCGGCGGCGTTCGCGCCGCCGCGGAAGTCGAGGCCGGGCAGGGCGGCGAAGCTGGTGATGCCGTAGTTGAACGGCTCGCCGACCGCCACGTTGGGCGCGGAAACCAGGCCACGCTCGGCCATCTTCAGCGCCACGTAATAGCGGACCGCGTCCAGTTCGGACAGCCCGAACGCGCGCAGCGAGATCAGCTCGCGCATGCGCTCGTCGCTCGGCCGCATCAGGACCTTCACGTGGTTCAGCGTGATGCCGTAAATGGCGAGGAAGTCCTGCAGGTGGCCGCGGACCAGTTCAGTGATCTCGTGGATCTTCTCGTTGACCCGCACGCCCGGGCCCATGACCTCAGTGCCGTCCTGGGACAACGTGCTTATTACGTTACGCACCGCCATGGGGTTCCTCTCGCTCCCGTAGAGGCAGGCCAGGCCATGCTGACCGGGTGATTTGCACCACATTCTGGCAGACACGCCCCCCGGGGGTGCCTGAGTGACGGGTACTCAAACCCTGCGCGCGGCAGCTACTCCCGGTCCCTCAGTAGGGTAACTGTCCGTATTCGCCGGCTGCGCTCAATCCAGGGATGCGGCCGCCGCCCGGGCGGCGGCGGGGAGCGCGGCGGCGATGCGGCCGAGCGCCTCGTCGTCGTGCGCGGCGGACAGGAACCATGCCTCGTACGGCGAGGGCGGCAGGTAGACCCCGCCGGCCAGCATGGCGTGGAAGAACGCCGCGTACGCGGCACCGGACTGGCGCCGGGCGCCGTCGAAGTCACGTACCTGCCCGGTGCCGCCGAGGAACACCGAGAACAGGTTCCCGGCCTCCTGCAGGCGGAACGGCACACCGGCCGCGCCGAGCGCCCCGGCCGCCATCTTGGCCACCTCGGCGGCCGCCTCGTCCACCCGCGCGTACACCTCCGGCGTGCAGGCGCGCAGCGTGGCCAGGCCCGCGGCGGTGGCCAGCGGGTTCCCCGAGAGGGTGCCCGCCTGGTAGACCGGGCCGAGCGGGGCGAGCAGGTCCATGATCTCGGCCCGCCCGCCGAACGCCGCCGCGGGCAGGCCGCCGCCCATCACCTTGCCGAACGTCATCAGGTCCCCCGCCACGCCCTCCCGGCCGTACCAGCCAGACCTGGTGACCCGGAACCCGGTGAGCACCTCGTCCATGATCAGCAGCGCGCCGTGCTCGGCGCAGATCCGCGCCAGCAGCTCGTTGAAGCCGGGCTCGGGCGGCACCACGCCCATGTTGGCCGGGCAGGCCTCGGTGATCAGGCAGGCGATCTGCGGCCCGTGCGCGGCGAACGCCTCCGCGACCGCGGCGGTGTCGTTGTAGGGCACGACCAAGGTGTCGCCGGCCGCGGCGCCGGTCACCCCGGGTGAGTCCGGCAGGCCGAACGTGGCCACGCCGGAGCCCGCTGCGACCAGCAGCGCGTCCACGTGCCCGTGGTAGCAACCGGCGAACTTCACCACCAGGCTCCTGCGGGTGAACGCCCGGGCCAGCCGCACCGCCGACATCGTCGCCTCGGTACCCGAGTTGACCAGCCGGACCTTGTCCACCGGGGCCCGCGCGGCGATCTGCTCGGCAAGCTCGACCTCGGCCACTGTCGCGGCGCCGAACGAGGTGCCACGGGCCGCCGCCGCGGTGACGGCGGCCACCACCTCGGGGTGGGCGTGCCCGAGGATCATCGGGCCCCACGAGCAGACCAGGTCCACGTAGCGGTTGCCGTCGACGTCGCTCAGGTAGGGGCCGTGGCCGGAGGCGATGAACACCGGGTCGCCGCCTACCGCGCCGAACGCCCGGACCGGTGAGTTCACCCCGCCGGGGATGACTTCGCAGGCCCGGCGGTACAGGCCCCGGGGAGTGTCCGCCTGGCTCAGCTCGGCACCTCCTCGCTGGCGTCGGCAAGGTATTCAAGCAGCCGCAGGCAGTCCGGCAGGGGATGCTCCCGCGGGTCCCGGATCCAGTGTGCGCCAGGCCCGCGGCCAGCCCGGGCCGGGGCCACCACATAGCTGTCCCGGCAGTGCCAGCGCAGCCCGGCCACCGGGGTGAAGCTGTCCGGCTCGCAATCCAGGTGACTTGACCACCACTCGTCCTCGTCGGCGGGCGCGCCGCGGGTGGTGGCAAAAAACAGGGCCCGGTTGTCCGCGCTCAGCGCGACCGGGCCCGTGACCACCGTGGAGCGGCCCATCCGCTCCAGGGCCAGCAAGCCGGCCCTTGCCGGGACGTCAAGTACGTCGAAGACTCGCCCCGTGACCAGGATGATGCTCGCTTCCGGGCGGTCCCGCCACCACCGGCTCACCTCGGCCGGATCACGGGACGCCTCGATCTGCCACGCGGCGGAGACCGGATGGGCCCCGGGCGCGGGGCAGCCGATCCGGTCACAGGAACAGGCACGGCCGCTGCCGCGCGGCTGGCCCCGGGCAGCCATTCCGGGCATCCGGTGACGGGCGGAGTCCGCGCGCGGGGTGACCGCCCCGGGGCACACCGGCCAGCCCAAGCCCGCGAACTCGACCGCGGCGGCCGCCCGCCCGCCCGCACCAGCGCGTCGGCGTGCGCGGCGCGGCAATACCTCAACCATCGGCGGCCCCACTCCCCTTCCGCCATTGCTACCCCCGATGATGCCGGGTGTGCGGCGGGCATGCAGGCGACCTCGCTGAGTGAGGCCCAGAAGATACCTAACGGTGACGTCCGGGCACCCCGCTGCCGCGCCGCACGGGCTCCGGGGATCCCGGTTTGTGGTCGTTGGCACGATGACCACATACGTGGCTGTCAGGCGAGGCGGCGGGCCGCCCCCGGCGGCGGGTCAGGTGAGGCGGCGGGCCGCCTCGGCGGCCCAGTAGGTGAGGATGATGCCCGCGCCGGCCCGCTTGATCGCGGTCAGCGTCTCCATGATCGCCCGGTCCCTGTCGAGCCAGCCCCGCGCGGCGGCCGCCTCGACCATCGCATACTCGCCGCTGACCTGATAGGCCGCCACCGGCACCGGCGCGGCCGCTGCGACCTGCGCAACGATGTCCAGGTAAGGCAGGGCAGGCTTGACGATTACGATGTCGGCACCCTCGTCCACATCGAGCATCGCCTCGCGGAGCGCGTCCCCGGCGCTCGGGTCCTGCTGATAGGAGGCCCGGTCACCGAACCGGGGCGCGCCCTCGGCGGCGTCGCGGAACGGCCCGTAGAAGCACGAGGCGTATTTGACCGCGTAGGCGCAGATAGCCACCTCCGGTTCGCCCGCCTCATCGAGGGCACGCCTGATCGCGGCCACCTGTCCGTCCATCATCCCGCTCGGGGCGACGACGTGTGCCCCCGCGCGAGCCTGTGCCACCGCGGTCGCGGCGTACCGGTCCAGCGTGGCGTCGTTGTCCACGGCGCCCGCGCCGGTCAGCACGCCGCAGTGCCCATGATCGGTGTACTCGCACAGGCACAGGTCGGCCATGATCACGATCTCGTCGCCGACCTCCGCGGCCACGTCGCGCAGGGCAGCCTGGATGATGCCGCCAGGATCGTCGGCGGCCGAGCCCCGGCCGTCCTTGACGGCCGGGATGCCGAACAGGATCAGGCCGCCCACGCCGGCCTCGGCCGCCTCGGCCGCCGCCTTGCGCAGGCTATCCCTGGTGTGCTGGACCACACCGGGCATGGAGGGCACCGGCACGGGCTCGGTGATCCCTTCCTTGACGAACATCGGGAGCACCAGGTCGGAGCCGCGGACGCTGGTGCTCGCGGCGAGGCGGCGCAGTGCCGGGGTGCGCCGCAGCCTCCGGGGCCGGACCGCGGGGAAGCCAGTCACGACTACCTCCTTACGCGCGCCGGGACCTGGGCGCTCCCGGACTACCGTATGCGGCGGCGGCCGCCGCGGCGGCGCTCGCTGGGCCTGCGCACCGGCTCACCCGCGGCCAGGGCGGCATCCCTGAGCCGCGCGCCGTGCTCGGCCAGTGCGTCCACCAGCGCCGTGGCCGACGCCCGGGGCGCCGTGACGTCGACGCGGAGCCCGTACTCGGCCGCGGTCTGCGCGGTCTGCGGGCCGATCACCGCCACCGCGGTCACCGCGTGCGGCTTGCCAGCGATGCCGATGAGGTTCCGCACGGTGGAGGAGGAGGTGAACAGCACGGCGTCGAAGCCACCGCCCTTGATCGCCTCCCGGATCGGGGCGGGCGGCGGAGCAGCGCGCACCGTGCGGTAGGCGGTCACGTCCTCGCTTTCCCAGCCGAGGTCGGTCAGCCGCGCTACCAGGGTTTCCGTGGCTATGTCCGCCCTGGGCAGGAGCACCCGGTTGATCGGATCGAGCACGTCGTCATACGGCGGCCAGGCGGCCGCCAGGCCCTCGCTCGACTGCTCGGCCTCCGGCACCAGGTCGGGCTTGATGCCGAACTCGCCGAGCGCCGCGGCGGTCTGCTCCCCCACGGCGGCCACCTTGATCCCGGCGAAGGCCCGCGCGTCCAGGCCGTATTCCTCCAGCTTTTCGCGCACCGCGCGCACCGCGTTCGCCGAGGTGAAAGCGATCCACTGGTACCGGCCCGTGACCAGGCCCTTGATGGCGCGCTCCATCTGCTGCGGAGCGCGCGGCGGCTCGACCGCGATGGTGGGGACGACTTGCGGCACCGCGCCGTAGGAGCGCAGCCGCTCCGACACCGACGCGGCCTGCTCCTTGGTGCGCGGGACGAGCACCCGCCAGCCGAACAACGGCTTGTCCTCGAACCAGGAAAGCCCCCGGTGACCGGCTGCCTCGCCGACCACCGCGACCGCTGGGCCGTCCTCGGTCAGCACGCTCACCCCGGCCGCCTTCAGGTCCGCGGCCACCGACGACAGCTTGGTCAGCACCGTGTGCTGGTCGGTGGTGGTGCCGTTCCAGGTGATGGCCATCGGGGTGGCGTCGGCCCAGCCGGCCGCCATCAGCATCTTCGCGAGATCGACCGGCCCTGCTTCGGCGCCCAGGATGACGAGGCTGCCCGCTGCCTGGAACTCCGCCGACGCACGGCTCAGCTCGGTTGCGTGCACGACCCGCAGGTCTGCGGTGGCGTCGCTGGTCAGCGGCAGCCCCGCGTAGGCGGGAACGGCCGTAGCGGCGGGCATGCCCGGCACGATCTCCAGCGGCACCGCTGCCTGCGCGCACGCGTCCGCCTCGGCGGCCGCCTGGCCGAACAGCAGCGGGTCGCCCGGGCACAGCCGGACCACGATCCGGCCCGCCTGCACGGCGCTGATCAGCGCCGGAGTGTCGGCGCCGTGCTGGCCCGTCTCGACCACAGCCGCCGCCCCGGGCACCAGGTGCGCCACGCGGCGGGTCAGTTCCGCACTGCCGATCACCATGTCGGCCTGGCCGAGCAACTCGGCGGCACGCAGGGTCAGCAGGCCGGTGTCACCGGGGCCGGTCCCGGTGAAGGCCACCAGTCCCGGCCGGGACGCTGCCGTCCCGGCCTCCTGGCCGGTGGCCGGCACCGTACCCGCCGCCGGGGCCTCGGTCTTCTGCATCACGGGTGTGAGGTTCACTACGCATCGTCCCCGTTACCTAGAGCACCCGGCGGCATCGCCGGGTCTGGCGCCCTCTTGCCGGGCGCTTCCATGGCGGTCGAGCCCGCCACGATCGTTCCTGCCCCCTGCCGCAGCAGCTCGCCGGCGACCTCACGGCCGAGCCTGGCTGCCTGCGCGGCGGGGCCGCTCATCAATGCCCGCACGGCCACATTCCCGTCCTCCGCTATGACGGCGGCCGTGAGCTGCAGTATGTCGGTTCCGGCGGCGTAAGCGCCAAGCGGCGCGCTGCAGCCGGCCTGAAGCTCGGCGAGCACGGTGCGCTCCGCCGTCACGGCCGCGCGGCTGCCCGGGTCGTCCACCTCGGCGAGCAGGGCCGCCAGATCGCCCACGGCGTCCAGGCATTCCACCGCCAGGGCACCCTGCCCAGGCGCGGGAATCATCGCGTCCGGCTCGAAAACCTCGGTGACCAGGTCAAGCTCGCCGATCCGGGCCAGCCCGGCGTAGGCGAGCACCACCGCGTCCAGTTCCCCGGAAGTCACCTTTGCCAGCCGGGTCCCGGCATTGCCGCGCACCGGTACCGGGCGGATGTCCGGGCGCATCAGCCGCAGCTGGGCGGCCCGCCGTGGCGAGCCGGTGCCGATCATCGCGCCGGAGGAGAGGTCGGCCAGTTTGGCGCCGTCCCTGCCCACCAGCGCGTCCCTGGGATCATCCCGGGCGGGCACGGCCGCGAGGAGGATGCCGGGCAGCGGCGCCGTGGGCAGGTCCTTGAGCGAGTGCACGGCCAGGTCGACGTCACCGTGCAGGATGCTTTCCCGCAGGGCGCTCACGAAGACGCCCGTGCCGCCGATGTCGGGCAGGTGGAGCTGGGTGACGTCGCCGAACGAGGTCAGCCCGACGAGTTCGACCTGCCTGCCGGTGCGCGCGGTGATGAGCCTGGCCACCTGGCCAGCCTGGGTCAACGCCATGGGGCTCTTGCGAGTCCCCAGCCGCAGTACCGACCTGCTCACCTGGCCTCCTGCTCGGGCGGCACGTCAGGCGGCGGGCCGTCTGCCACCATCCCGGCATCGGCCCTGGTCACCGCCTCGACCGCCCCGGGGTCGAGATCAAAGAGCACCCGCAGCGCTTCCTCATAGGAATCGCCACCCGGAGACCCGGCCAGCTCCTTGACTCGCACTGTCGGCGCATGTAGCAGCTTATCCATGACCCGGTGCATGGCCTGGGCGATCTCGGCGCGGGTACGGTCGTCGATCTCGCCGAGCTTGCCGGCCAGCCGGGCCAGTTCCGCCTCGACCACCTCGACGGCCTTGGCCCGCAGCGCGACCACGGTGGGCGCGACCCGGGCCGCGTGCCGCGCGGACGCCCGTGCGGCGAGTTCCTCGGCCACGATGGCCCGCACCGCGGCCACGTCCCCGGCCTGGCTGGCGGCCAGGGAGGCCCCGGCGTCCTGGAGCGACTCCAGGCCGATCACGGTGACGCCCGGCAGGCGGTCAGCCCTGGGGTCCACGTCGCGCGGCAGCGCCAGATCGAGGAGGGCAAGCGGACGGGCGGCGCCCGCGGGCTGCCGTTCCCCGAGTGCGGCCGTGACCATGCCTGCCGTGATCACCAGCCCGGCCGCGCCGGTGCAGGAGATGACAAGGTCAGCCGCGGCCAGGGCAGGACGCAGGTCGTGCAGGTCGGCCGTGGTGCCACCGACCGAGGCCGCCAGGCGCTCGGCCCGTTCCCTGGTGCGGTTCGCGACGATGACGCTGGCCGCGCCGAGCCGGGCGGCAGTGGCGACCGCGAGCGCGCTCATCGAGCCGGCGCCCACGACGAGGACGGTCCGCCCGTGGAGTTGCGTGGCAGCGCCGGTGTCGAGCGATTCGGCGGCCCCCGGGGCGAGTGGCGCGGCGGCACCCGGGGCGACCGGTGCGGCCAGACTGGCGGCGGCCAGGCCGATCCCGACCGTCACCAGGTTGGCACCGGCCCGGTCGATGCCCGTTTGCGTGTGCGCCCGCTTGGCCGTGCGCAGCGCGAGCGTGCCGAGGTCGTCGAGGGTGTGGCCGATCGTCTGGTGCTTGCGCGCCAGGGCCAGGGCCCGGCGCACCTGGCCGAGGATCTGGCTTTCGCCGACCACCATCGATTCCAGGCCGCAGGTCATCGACAGCAGATGCTGCACCGCCCGGTCTTCGTAGTGCACGTACAGATGCCGCGTGAGCTCGGGCAGCGCGACACCGCTGTGCCTGGCGAGCATCTCGCAGATGACCGACACGCCCGCGTGGAACTTGTCCACCTCGGCGTAGACCTCGACCCGGTTGCAGGTGGACACCGTGAACGTGCCCGCGACGTGCTCGGCGTGGAACACGTCGTGCAGCAGCTTGCCCAGCGCATCACCGCTGACCGCGGCCCGTTCCAGGACAGCCACGGGAGCGCTGCGATGGCTCAGCCCCACTACCAGGACGCTCATGGCGCTGTCACCGACTCCCCGGGGCTGCCTGCCAGGGCGGCCAGCCCGACCCCGGCGCGGTAGTGACGCTTCCCGCCGGAGGCTACGCGCACGTCCGACCTCCGCTGCGCGTGGAAGGCGAGGATCTGCAACTCGATGGACAGGTCGACCTTACGCACGTCCACGCCCACCGGCACGCTGAGCACGACCGGCGCGAAGTTGAGGATGCTGGTGACGCCTGCGGCGACCAGCCGGTCACACACCCCCTGCGCGGCGGCCGCAGGCGTGGCGATCACCCCGATCGACACGCTGCGCTGCGCCACTACCTCCTCGATCGAATCGCTGCTGCCGACCACCTGGCCCGCGGCGATCTCGGTGCCGACGACGGCCGGGTCGGCATCGAGCACCGCGGCGATACGGAAGCCGCGGGAGGCGAAGCCGCCGTAGTTGGCCAGGGCCCGGCCAAGGTTGCCCGCGCCCACGATGACCACCGGCCAGTCCTGGGTCAGGCCAAGCTCGCGGGACACCTGGTAGACGA
>CAWDXD010000030.1:0-244056 GCA_963806145.1 uncultured Actinomycetes bacterium | reverse complement strand
CCGGGGCCATCGGCTCAGCCTCCCGCGTCCGCCGACAGGAAGAACACCGTGTCCCCCGCCGCCAGTGGCATCTCGCCGTCCCTGGTGATCTGCTCCCCGTTCAGCGCCGCCACCACATGCCCGTCCAGCGCCACCCCGGTGGCGGCCGCGGCCCCGGCGACGGTCGCCGCGCGCACCAGGTGCGGACCGCGGTGGCCGTCGGCCAGGGTGCCGAACCGCTGGACGGTCACCTCCGGGGCCTGCCGGGCCCGGGCGCCGGTGTAGTCGTCCGGAGAGTTGACGTTGATCACCGAGTCGAGGTCCGGATCCAGTGCGGCCAGCACCGGGTCGGCGCGCAGCGCAGTCTCGTCCAGCCGGGTGACCTGGCACTGCTCGAACAGGAAGGCCGGCCGCAGCCGTTTCTCCTTGACCAGCTGCGCGGCCACCGGCGCCAGCGTGACCCGGTAGGCGGCCGCCAGCGGCTGCGGGTAGCCACGGGCCAGCGGCAGGCCCACGTCCGCGCGGTCCGCTGTGGCGCGCAGCACCCGCCGGACGAACGCCGGGTGCAGGAACGGCATGTCGGTGGAGCTGACGAACGCGATGTCGGCCCGGCCGGAGAGCGCGGCCAGCCCGGCGGCCAGGCCCTGCACCGGGCCCAGGCCCTCGGCGGGGTCCTCGACGATCTCGACCTGCGGCGGCAGCGCCGGCAGTTCCTGTCCAGGGGCGCAGACCACAAGGACAGGACCGTCCGTCACCCGGGACAGGATGCCGGCCGTGCGGCGCAGCAGCGTCGAGCCGTGCCATTCCAGGGCCGCCTTGGGCGCCCCCATCCGGGACGAGCGCCCGCCGGCCAGCACGATTCCCGCGGTATCGGGCACAGTCTCGATGTTACGGCCCGGGGTGGCTGGTCTGCCTGCTGTGCGCCATCACCCTGGATCGGGCCACTCGCCCCGGGGTCCGCAGGCGCGGCCAGGCGCTACGCCGACGCGGGGTCGGTCATCCCCCGGCGCCGCCGGAGCACGGCGTCGGCCTTGCTGAACAGCATGTCGATCCCGATGCCGAGGGCCAGGATGACGATCATGATGGCGATCGCGCTGGGCATGTCGGCCTGGTCCTGGTCGGCGGACAGCAGGGTCCCGATCGACACCTGGCCGAGGATGATCACCAGCAGTTCGCCGGCCAGGAGGCTGCGCCAGGCGAACGCCCAGGCCTGCTTGAGGCCGGACACGAAGGCCGGCAGTGCGGCCGGCAGGACCAGGTACCGGAAGGTGGCGATCCGGGACAGGCCCATGGTCTTCCCGGCGCGCAGCAGCAGCGGCGGGATGTAGTCCACCCCGGTGATCAGCCCGTTGGCCACCGACGGCGCGGAGCCGAGCACGATCACGAAGATGATCGCGTTCGTGGTGACGCCGAACAGGATGATCGCGAACGGGAACCAGGCGATCGACGGCATCGTCTGCAAGGCGGTGATCATCGAGCCGACGGCCGCGCGCAGCGGCTTGATCCGGGACACCAGCGCCCCGACCACCGCGCCGATGAGCACCGACAGGGCGAACCCAAGCACGGCGCGGTGCATCGTGACTTCTATGGCCTGCCAGAGCACGGCATGGTGCATCTGGCCCCACAGGTTGGCGAAGACCGTGGCAGGGCCGGGTAGCACGTACTTCTTCCAGCCCGTGAGGTGGATGATCTCCCAGATCCCGAGGACCAGGCCGATCGCCAGCAGCTTCGGCCAGACGACGGCCCAGACGTTGCGCGGGTGCCAGGGATGCTTGGCGACCTGGACGGTCTCCAGGCTGTCCAGCCCGGTGAGGGCGGCGGCCTCCGGTTCTGCGATCGTGGCAAGCGTCTCCGCGGACGCACTGCGGTTACCGAGCCTGGCCATGGCGGCTCATCTCCTCACGCAGCCGGTCGGTGACCTTGCCGGCCAGCTCGGCGACCTGCGCCGAGTCGATCCGGCGCGGGCCCGGAATGGGCACCGCGAACTCGTCGATGACCCGGCCGGGCCTGCTGGACAGCACCACCACCCGGTCGCCGAGCCGGACCGCCTCCCGCACGTTGTGCGTGACGAACAGCACGGTCAGGCCCCGGTCCATGCAGATCCGGTCCAGTTCGTCGTGCAGCAGGTCCCTGGTCATGGCGTCCAGTGCGCCGAACGGCTCGTCCATGAGCAGCACGTCGGCGCTGGTGGCCAGTGCCCGGGCCATCGCCACCCGCTGGCGCATGCCGCCGGACAGCTCGTGCGGCCGCTTGTCGCCAAAGCCATCCAGGTGCACCGCTTCCAGCAGTTCCGCGGCCCGGTCACGGCGGGCCTTCCTGGCCATGCCGCTCGGGCGCAGCGCGAGTTCCACGTTCTTGGCCGCGGTCAGCCACGGGAACAGGGCCGGCTCCTGGAACATGAGCGCGACCTTCCGGCCGAAGGTGCCGATCGTGCCCGCGGTCGGCGTGTCCAGGCCGGCCACCAGCGACAGCAGCGTGCTCTTGCCGCAGCCGGAGGCGCCGATGATGCAGACGAACTCGCCGAGCGCCACGTCCAGTGACACCCGGTCGAGGGCGAGCAGCGTGGTCTTGCCGTGGCCGAAGGCCTTGGACACCTCGCTGATCGAGACGGCGGTGGTGCCGTCCGCGCCGTTGACGGCGTCGTTGGTCACAGCGCCGAAACGGGCTGACGCCCCCGGGAGGACTCCCGGGGGCGCAGCCTGGCGCTGGTCAAGGCTCACGAACTCACCTGCGGCTGCCCGTCCGCCTTCAGTAGCGCGTTGAGCGGGCCGAGGTCGTAGATGCCGGACAGGTTCTTCACCGGCGTGAGCAGCCCGACGGCCACCGCGTGCTGGGCGTCTGTGGCCAGCGACGATGCGACGGGGTCGTTGGTGAAGTGGATGTAGGGCAGCGCCGCGCTCAGCACGTTCGGCTTCAGGCCCTTGCCGAGCAGCTTGGTCAGCTCGGCGTTGGCCACGCTGGCCGCCGCGGTGCCGTTGGAGTTGATGTAGGAGTTCGCCTGGATCTGCCCCTTGAGCAGCCCGTTCACCGCGGACGGGTGGGCCTTCAGGAACGACTGGGTGACCACCAGGTTGGTGGTGACGAAGTTGCCGCCGGGCCACAGGCTGGCCTCGTTCACCAGCCGGGTCCCGCCGTCGAGCACCATCTCGGTGGCGTACGGCTCGGGCTCCCAGCCGCCGTCGATCTGGGCTGACTGGAACTCAAGCACCGCCGCCGAGTTCGGCTTGATCGGCTTAATGGACACGTCACCGCCGCCGGTGGGCGTGGTGTTGAGGCCGTGCTGCTTGAGCCAGAAGCGCAGCGCGACGTCCTGGGTGTTGCCCAGCGACGGCGTGGCGAGCGACTTCCCCTTGAGCTGGGCGGCGCTGGTGATGCCCTTCTTCACGACCAGGGAGGCGCCCCCCGAGGCCGCGCCCGAGATGATCTTGATGGCAGTGCCGTTGGACTTCTGCCACGCGTTGATCGCCGGGTTGGGGCCGACGTAGGCCGCGTCGAGCTGGCCGGCCAGCAGGGCTGTGGTCTCCTCGGTGCCGGTGCTGAAGACCGAGGTCTTCAGCGTGACGTTCTTGCCCAGGTCCTTGGTGAAGTAGTCCTTGGCCAAGCCCACCAGAGCGGGCTCGTGGGTGATGTTCGCCAGAAAGCCCAGCCGCAGCACCACGGGTGACGAGCCTGAGTTCGACGCCCCGGTGGCGGACGAAGCACAGCCCGCCGCCAGGAGGCTGACAGCAGCTACTCCTGCCGTGAGTAGCACACGCCGCATTGAGTTCCACCTTTCCCGATCACTTTAGTATCCAGATCAACTTAATAGAGAATAGGCCCGCTCGCAACAGGAACCGGTCAGGCGATCCGGGTCAGCGGTGAAAGGAGCCGGCGCGGTCATCCGTGACGGCGACGGCGCACCTCAGGGAGTGGGGCTGACTGTGGGCGTCGGCACCTGATGCCCGCGGAACAAGATCGCGGCCACCTGGGTCAGCGTGTCGGTGCCCGCGCGGTAGCCGCCGTGGCCGTTGAGGCTGTTCATCATGGCCAGCGTGTACCGCTGCCGCGGCCCGGCGAACCCGACCGAGTTGATGATCCAGCCCGGCTTCTCCACAGACCAGCCGTCCTTGTTGCCCGGGTGGTTGGCCCTGCCCGCGCCCCAGACCCCGAAGTGCTGGTCGGCGGCGACGTGGCTCAGCGTGGTGACCAGGTAACTCCGGAGCGGCGCCGGCATGTCGCCGAGCACGAAACCGATGACCTGGCTCAGGTCAGTGGCCGGGCAGAGCATCTCGCCCCAGTACGGGGGCTTGATCCCCGGCGCCGACACGTATCGCGCCGAAGCCAGGCCGATCCGCGGGAAGTAGCTGGTATAGAACCGGGCGCCGAACTTGAACCACAGCGTGTCGGCCGCGGTGTCCGAGCTGACGTGCAGCATGTCGTGCATCACCGACATGTCCATGGCGGACAGGTGGATCACCCCGGCCTGGTTCTGCATCAGCAGGGTGACGGCCATCGCCAGCTTGCTGGTGGAGGCCATATATATGGGCGTCCGCGCGTGCGCGTTCTCCCAGACCGCCCCGGTGGAAGAGTCCCGCAGCACGACGCCGACCACGCCGGGCCGGTGCTGCAGGAATGCCCGCACGGCGGCGATCCTGGCGCGCATCGCGCAGGTGAACTTGGCCGGCGTGGCAGGGCAGGACGGGGCGGCGGGCGCCGGCGAGGACGGGGAACCGGTCACCGGGGCCGGGCCGGGGCCTTCGCCGGCGCCCGGCGGGGCCGGCGCCGCCGACGAGGAGAGCAGCCCGCAGCCGGCCAGCGCGGCCACTGCCGCCGCCGCCGCGCCGAGCCGCCACACCGGCCGGGCGGCCGACCGAAGTCTCACGGCTCGATAGCCTATTGCGTCCGGCCTGCGGCCGGGCCGCAGAGCTCCGTGCCGCAGGCCGGGAGAAGGCGGCCGGGGAAGCCAGCCCGGGGGCGTCAGTCCCCGGAAGGGCTGGAAAACTCAATGCCGACGACCGCGGGGAAGCGCTGCAGGCACTGCTGCAGCCGGGCCAGTTGCGCGTCGCTCGCGTTGCCGACCTCGTACCTGATGTCGTCGGGGAGGTCCAGGGCCAGCGCGTGCTTGGGGATCGGCTCGACATACGCCCCGGCCAGGTGCGAGCAGGCGGCGCGGGCCTTCAGCATCGCCGAGGCCGGCGTGTTCGGCTGGAACTGCACCACCGCCTCCTGCTTGCCGAACGCCCGGTCGAAGGCGCCGCAGCCGGCCGCGGCCGTGCACAGCGCCACGGCGACCGCCGTGACCGCCAGGAACCGCGCCGGGTGAGGTACGTGCACGGCTGCCAGCTTAGAGCGCCCAGGCACCCGTCCCGGCCGGCGGGGCGGGCCCCGGCCCGGTGACGAAGGAACCGGGACGTAGGCCCGCGGGAGGCTCCGGGGGGTCGCCCCCCCGGGCCAACAGCGCCACGAGCCCGGAGGGCACGGGGAACTGGCCCGCAGGTCAGGGGCAACGCCGCGGCCGCCGCGCGCGCGCCGGGCGCGGCAGGTACGGTTGACCGGCAGAGAAGCACGGGAGGAACCGGTGGCGGGACTGATCGAGGACTACGCGCTCATCGGCGACATGCAGACGGCGGCGCTGGTCGGCAAGGACGGCTCGGTCGACTGGCTCTGCCTGCCCCGGTTCGACTCCCCCGCCTGCTTCACCCGGCTGCTCGGCACCGATGACCACGGTCACTGGAGCATCTGCCCGGCCGGGCAGCCCGGTGACGCCGAGGTGGCCCGCCACTACCAGGGCGACACGCTGATCCTGCAGACCGAGTGGCGGACCGCCACCGGCACGGTGCGCCTGGTCGACTTCATGCCGCCGCGGGACGGCAAGCCGCCGGTCCTGGTCCGGATCGTGGAGGGCGTCCACGGGCACGTGGACATGGAGTGCACGCTGCGGATGCGGCTCGGCTACGGAGCGATCCTGCCCTGGGTGCGGCGCCGGGACGGCAGGATCTGCGCGGTAGCCGGGCCGGACTCGCTGTGGCTGGACACGCCGGTCACCCTGACCGGCCGCAACATGGCCCACCACGCGTCGTTCCGGGTGACCGCGGGCGAACACGTGCCGTTCGTGCTGACCTGGCGGCCCTCGCACGAGGGCGAGCCCGAGCGGGCCGACGCCGCCGCCGAGCTGAGCCTGACCACCAGGTTCTGGCGGGACTGGGCGTTCCGCTGCACCTACGAGGGGCCGCACCGGGAGGCGGTGGTCCGGTCCCTGATCACCCTCAAGGCGCTCACCTACGCCCCGACCGGCGGGATCGTGGCGGCGGCGACCACCTCGCTGCCCGAGGACATCGGCGGGGTACGCAACTGGGACTACCGGTACTGCTGGCTCCGCGACGCCACCATCACCCTCGAAGCGCTGCTGCGCACCGGGTACACCGAGGAGGCGGCGGCCTGGCGGGCCTGGCTGGAACGGACGATCGCCGGCGACCCGAAAGACGTCCAGATCATGTACAGCGTGACCGGCGAGCGCCGCCTGGCCGAATGGGAGGCGGAGTGGCTGCCGGGCTACGAGAACTCGGCGCCGGTCCGGGTCGGCAACGCGGCCGTCGGCCAGCGCCAGCTCGACGTGTACGGCGAGGTGATCGACGCGCTCAGCATGGGCCGGGCCGCCGGGATCAGCTTCGACCGGCACGCCTGGTCGGTGCAGCGGGCGCTGCTCGGCTTCCTGGAGAAGAACTGGGACCAGCCCGACGAGGGCATCTGGGAGGTGCGCGGGCCGAGGCGGCACTTCGTGCACTCCAAGGTGATGGCCTGGGTCGCCTTCGACCGCGCCTGGCGGGCGACCACCCAGGGCCTGCCGGGCCCTGGCGACCACTGGCGCGAGATCGCCGGCAAGATCCACGACGAGGTGTGCGCCCAGGGGTACAACGAGCAGCGCGGCGCGTTCACCCAGTACTACGGGTCGGCGGAGCTGGACGCCGCGGTCCTGCTCATCCCCGAGGTCGGCTTCCTGCCCGCGGACGACCCGCGGGTGGTGTCCACCGTGGAGACGATCGCCACGGAGCTGGTCTCCGACGGCCTGGTCCGCCGCTACCAGCTCGCCACCGGCCAATCGCAGGTCGACGGCCTGTCCGGCAGCGAGGGCGCGTTTCTCGCCTGCAGCTTCTGGCTGGTGAACGCGCTGCAGATGATCGGCCACGAGGACCGGGCACACGAGCTGTTCGACAAGCTGCTCGGCCTCCGCAACGACGTCGGCCTGCTCAGCGAGGAGTACGACCCGCGCTACGGGCGCCAGGTCGGGAACACCCCGCAGGCGTTCAGCCACGTCCCGCTCATCCAGGCCGCGCTCAACCTGGCGGCGCACGAGCCCGACCACTGCCGGCGGCCCGCCGGGCGCCCGGGCACGGGGAACGGCCAGCGGTGACCACGATCCCCCGCCCCGCGCAGGCGACGGAAGGCCCCGGCCCGCCGCCCGGGGGCGGCATGGCCGGCTACCCCCGGCCGTCCGCGGCCCGCCCGCACATCCTGGTGGTCAACGGGCGCAAGGTGCGCAACCCGGTGTTCGTGATCGGCGCGCCGCTGGCAGGCACCGAGATGCTGGCGCGGGCGGTCAAGCGCTCTGCCGGGTTCCACATGACGCTCGGGCAGCGCTGGGTCCTGCCCGTGGTGCAGGCGTTCGCGCGGACCCCTTCGCTGGCGCGTGGCCATCCCGAGGCGGCCGCCACCGTGCTGCGCGACGCCTTCGCCCAGGGCTGGCAGGTCGGCCCGGACTGCTGCCTGGGCTGCACGCCGGCCTGCCGGGAGGCGGGCGGGACCCCCGGCAACCGGCCGTGCGTCACCGAGCAGGGCATCACCAGGTACGGCGACGCCAGCCCGGAGCTGCTCTACTGTGCCGATTCGCTGGTGGACGCGTTCCCGGACGCGCGCCTGGTGCAGATCGTCCGCGACGGCCGGGACGTGGTCGCCGGGATGCTCACCCATCCCCCGGCGCTGGCGTGGTTCCGGCCCGGTTTCGTGAACCTGGACGCCGAGGTCACCCACCCGCTGCTCGGCGTGGACAGCGCGCCGGACCGGCACCTGTGGGCCGGGTCGTCGGTGGCCGGGAAGTGCGCCATGCGCTGGCGCGGCACCATCCGGCTGATGGCCAGGCTGCGCACCCGGCTGTCCGCCGAGCAGCTGGTCACGCTGCGGTATGAGGAGATGATCCGGCAGCCCGCCGCCGCCGCGGCCGCGCTGTCGGCGTTCACCGGCGCCGAGATCCGGCCGGTGGAACCGCAAGTGTCCGGTACCCCGCTGGAGCCGGGCGCCTGGCGCCGGCTGCTCGCCCCGTCCCAGGCGGCCGAGGTCGAGAACGTGGCCGGCGAGGAGCTGCGCCGGGTCGGCTACGGAAGCTGAAAGTGCTGCCCCGGGGAAGCGCCCCCCTGGGCCCCGCTGCCCTGCGGCAAGTGCTGGCCCGGGGGCGACCCCGACCCCCGATGGCCTGCGGCCTTTCCTTCGTCACTGGGCCGCGGCCGCGGGCTCCTGGGCCGCCGCATGGCCATTTGCTGCCGGCTCCTGGTGCGCGAACTGGGTGTGGTACAGCTCGGCGTACAGGCCGGCCGACGCAAGCAGTTCCTCGTGCCGCCCGCGCTCGCGGATCTGGCCGCCGTCGATGACCAGGATCTGGTCGGCCTCCCTGATCGTGGACAGCCGGTGCGCGATCACCAGCGACGTCCGGCCGGCCAGCGCGGTCTTCAGCGCGTGCTGCACCGCGACTTCGGACTCGGAGTCCAGGTGCGCGGTGGCCTCGTCGAGCACCACCACGGCGGGCTCCTTGAGCAGCAGCCGGGCGATCGCCAGGCGCTGCTTCTCCCCGCCGGACAGCCGGTACCCGCGGTCGCCCACCACGGTGTCCAGCCCGTCCGGGAGGGTGGCGATCAGGCTCCAGATCTGCGCCGCCCGGCAGGCCTCGACCAGCTCCCCCTCGGTGGCTGCCGGCCGCGCGTAGAGCAGGTTGGCCCGGATCGTGTCGTGGAACATGTGCGCGTCCTGGGTCACCACGCCCACGGCGGCGTGCAGCGAGTCCAGGGTGAGATCGGCGATGTCGTGCCCGTCGATGCGGACCACGCCGGCCCGGGGATCGTAAAGCCGCGAGACAAGGTGGGTGATGGTCGTCTTGCCGGCACCGGACGGGCCGACCAGCGCGGTGAGCCGCCCGGCCGGGGCGGTGAAGCTCACGTCGCGCAGCACGTCCTGGCTGGCCGCGGCCCGCTCCGGCACCGGCAGCGCGATCGACTCCAGCGAGGCCAGCGACACCTCGCTGGCGGCCGGATAGCGGAACGAGACGTGCTCGAACTCGACCGCCAGCGCGGAGGCAGGCCCGGCCCCGTCCCCCTGGCCGGTCCAGGGCAGCGCGACCGCCCCCGGCCGCTCCTCGATCAGCGGCTTGAGGTCAAGCACCTCGAACACCCGGTCGAAGCTCACCAGTGCGGTCATCACGTCCACCTGCACGTTGGACAGCGAGGTGATCGGGCCGTAGAGCCTGCTGAGCAGCGCCGCCAGCGCGACCAGCGTGCCGAGCTGGATGGCGCCGTGGATCACCAGGCCGCCGCCGAGCCCGTACACCACGGCGGTGGCCATGGAGGCGAGCAGGCTCAGCGCGATGAACAGCGTGCTGCCGTACATGGCGGTGGTCACGCCGATATCCCTGACCCTGGCCGCCCGGCCGGCGAACACGCGGGCCTCGTTCGCCGGGTGGCCGAACAGCTTGACCAGCATCGCCCCGGCGACGTTGAAGCGCTCCGTCATGGTGGAGCCCATCTCGGCGTCGAGTTGCATCGACTCCCGGGTGAGCCGCTGCAGCCTGCGGCCGACCAGGCGGGCCGGGATGATGAAGAACGGCATCATCACCAGCGTGACGACGGTGACCAGCCAGGACAGGTAGAGCATCGCCGCGAGCACCAGGACCAGGCCGATCACGTTGGCGACCACCGACGACAGCGTTGAGGTGATCGCCTGCTGTGCGCCGATCACGTCGCTGTTCAGCCGGCTGACCAGGGAACCCGTCTGGGCCCTGGTGAAGAACGCCAGCGGCTGCCGCTGGACATGCTCGTACACCTCGGTGCGCAGGTCGTAGATGAGCCCTTCCCCGACGCGCGCCGAGAACCAGCGTGTGGCGATCGAGAGCACGGCGCCCACCACGGCGAGTACGGCGACCGCCCCGGCGACCCACAGCACGACCGCCATGTCCTTGGGCAGGATGCCCCGGTCGATGATTGTTTGCATCAGCAGCGGCACGGTCACCGCGATCACCGCGGACAGCGCGGTCAGCGTCAGGAAGATGACCAGGTCCAGCCGGTAGGGGCGGGCATACGACGCGATCCGGCGCACGAGGCCACGGCTCAGCCGCTGGTGGGTGACCGACTTGTCCCGCGTGAACGAGCGCATCGCGTGCCACTGGGCCTGGTACATGCCTGCGGCAACACCGGCGCCGGCGCTGGTCTTCCCCGGTGCGCTCAGGGCGAACGTGCCCGGGATAGGCTCATCCGGGATTAAGGGGGAACAAGCCAGCCGTGACCGCCGACGCCAGGGCCATCGCCCCCGAGTGGGCCGAGCCGGGAGCCTACCCGGTCGCCCCCGGGGTGCACCGGGTCCCGTTGCCCTTGCCCACCGACGGCCTGCGGGCGGTGAACGTCTACGTCATCGAGGCCGGCGACGGCCTCGTCCTGATCGACAGCGGCTGGGCCCTGGACGCGGCCCGCAAGGCCCTCACCTCGGCCCTGGCCAGCCTCGGCGCCGGGCTCGGGGACATCCGCTCGTTCCTGGTCACCCACGTGCACCGGGACCACTACACGCTGGGGGTCGTGCTGCGCCGGGAGTACGGCGGCACGGTGTCCCTCGGCCTCGGCGAGCGGCAGGCCATCGCGGCGCTGTCCGGCGGCACGGCCGAGCCGTTCGCCCCGCAGCTGGCCGAGCTGCGGGCCAGCGGGGCGGAGGAGATCATCGGCAAGCTCAGCGGTATCGCCCGTGCCCTGCCCGGCGGCGCCGCCGACTGGGAGGAGCCGGACCGGTGGCTCACGCCGCACCAGGAGATCGGCGCAGGCGACCGGACCCTGGCGGTGATTCCCACCCCCGGGCACACCCGGGGCCATGTGGTGTTCCGCGACGCGGGCGCCGGGCTGCTGTTCGCGGGCGACCACGTGCTGCCGCACATCACCCCGTCGATCGGGTTCGAGGCGGTGCCGTCCCCGCACCCGCTGCAAGACTTCCTGTCGTCGCTGCAGCTGGTCCGCAGCCTGCCGGACATGCGGCTGCTCCCCGCCCACGGGCCGGTGGCGCCCAGCGCGCACGCCCGCATCGACGAACTGCTTGCCCACCACGACGACCGGCTCGGCCGCTGCCTGGCGGCGGTGCAGGCCGGCGCGGCCACCGCGCTCGAGGCCGCCCGGTCCCTGCGGTGGACCCGCCGGGCGCGCCAGCTCGACGAGCTGGACCCGTTCAACCAGATGCTCGCCGTGATCGAGACGCGGGCACATCTGGAGCTGCTGGCCGCCCAGGGCCGGCTGGCCAGCTCCAGCCGCGACGGCGTGGTGTTCTACGAGGTGCCCGGCCCGCCCGCGGGGTGAGGGCGCAAGATCACGAGCTGGTCAGCCGGGAGCGCAGCAATGCGGCCTGCGCCTGCCGTTCGGCTGCCGCCTGCTGCTCCAGGGTGCTGCCGGGGGCCCGGGACAGCAGCTCCTTGGTGGCCCGGGCCGTCGCCGGGTCCACGGCGAGCAGCGCGGCGGCCAGGTCGGCCACGGCGCCGTCCAGGTCCGCCGCGGGCACCACCAGCTCGGCCAGGCGCAGCTCGCGCGCCTCGGCGGCCGGTACCGACCGCCCGGTGAGGCACATCTCCAGGGCCCTCGGCAGGCCCACAATATCGACAAGTGGCTTTGTCCCCATAAGGTCGGGCACCAGGCCGAGCGAGGGCTCTTTCATGCAGAGCATCGCGTCGTCGGCGAGCACCCGCAGGTCGCAGCCGAGCGCAAGCTGGAAACCGGCACCGATGGCGTGGCCGCGGACCGCCGCGACCGAGATCAGCGACGGGCTGCGCAGCCACGCGAACCCCTGCTGGCAGGCCGCGACCCAGTCCTCGAAACCGGGATCCGCCGGGCTCGGCACCCGGTCGGCCTCGTCCGCCCCCTCCCCCGCCAGGATCCGCAGGTCGATGCCGGACGAGAAGGAAGGCCCCGCTCCCCGCACCACCACCACCCGGATGTCTGCCGGGAGGGACCGGCCGATCTCGGCCAGTCCCCGCCACATCCGGGGAGTCATCGCGTTACGCCGCTCGGGGCGCGACAGCGTCACCGTGGCCGCGCCCGCGCACGGCTCACCAAGATCGAATCGCAGGCCCGCGCAGTCCAGTCCGGCCAGGCGGGACGTCACTGTCCCCTCAGCGCTTCGCCTTGGCCTTGCCGCGCGTGGCACCACCCCGGCCGCGCAGCGACACCCCGTTCTCGGTCAGGATCCGGTGCACAAAGCCGTAGGACCGGCCGGTTGTCGCAGCGAGCGCACGGATGCTTTCCCCTGAGTCGTACCTCTTCTTCAGGTCGGCCGCCAGCTTGGCGCGATCGGCCCCGGTTACCCGGGTGCCTTTCTTGAGGGTCTCGGTCACGCGTACCTCCCGTGAGCTGAGCTGACCGCTGCGTCACCGTCTCCCGTCCATGATCACGCATTAGCACGCAATCGGCTACCCGCATCAAGGTAAGTGATCACTACTTTTCGCGTGCTGCCAGGTCAGGCCAGGGCTACCAGATCGGACAGATCTTCGCTCCATGAATCCTCCACGCCGTCGGGCAGCAGGATCACCCGCTCGGGGGACAGCGCCTCGACGGCACCCTCGTCGTGCGTCACCAGCACGATCGCCCCCCGGTAGCGGCGCAGGGCGCCCAGGATCTCGTTCCTGCTCAGCGGGTCAAGGTTGTTGGTGGGCTCGTCGAGCAGCAGCACGTTCGCGCCGGACACCACCAGCAGGGCAAGGGCCAGCCGGGTCCGCTCGCCGCCGGACAGGACCCCGGCGGGCTTGGTCACGTCGTCCCCGGGAAACAGGAACGAGCCGAGGACGCGGCGCTGCTCCGGCTCGGTCAGCTCCGGCGCGGCCGACGCCATGTTCTGCAGCACGGTCAGGTCCAGGTCCAGAGTCTCGTGCTCCTGGGCGTAGTAGCCCAGCCGCAGCCCGTGCCCGGGCATCACCTCTCCGGTGTCCGGCGGCTCCAGCCCGGCCACCAGGCGCAGCAGGGTGGTCTTCCCGGCTCCGTTCAGCCCGAGCACCACGATCCTGGCCCCGCGGTCCACCGCGATGTCCACGTCGGTGAACACCTCCAGCGAGCCGTAGGACTTCGACAGGCCCCGTGCCGACAGCGGTGTCTTGCCGCACGGCGCGGGCTCAGGGAAGCGCAGCTTGGCCACCCGCTCCGCGCGCCGCTCCTCGGCCACCCCGGCCAGCAGCCGCTGCGCCCGCCGTTCCATCCCCTGCGCGGCCCTGGCCTTCGTGGCCTTGGCGCGCATCCGGTCCGCCTGCGCCTGCAGCACGGCCGCCTGACGGCGGGCACCGGCCGCTTCCCGGCCGCGGCGCCGCGCGTCTGTCTCCCGCTGGGCCAGGTAGGTTTTCCAGCCGACGTTGTAGATGTCCACGGTGGTCCGCTCGGCGTCGAGGTGGAAGACCTTGTTCACCACCGTTTCGAGCAGGGCCGAGTTGTGGCTGATCACCATCAGGCCGCCGCGGAAGGCCTTCAGGTGGTCGCGCAGCCAGGTGGTGGAGTCCGCGTCCAGGTGGTTGGTGGGCTCGTCGAGCAGCAGGGTCTGCGCACCGGAGAACAGGATCCTGGCCAGTTCCACGCGACGCCGCTGCCCGCCCGACAGGGTCTGCAGCGGCTGGGACAGGACCCGGCCGGGCAGCCCCAGGCTGGCAGCGATCGACGCGGCCTCGGCCTCCGCCGCGTAACCGCCGAGGCCGTGCAGCCGTTCCTCGGCGTTGCTGTAGCGGCGCACGGCCGCGTCCCTGCGTTCCGGATCCGGGTCGGCCATCTGTTTCTCGGCGGTGCGCATCGCGGCCCTGACCTCGTCAAGACCGCGGGACGACAGCACCCGGTCCATGGCCAGGCCGGTCAGGTCACCGGCCCGCGAGTCCTGCGGAAGGTAGCCGATCGTGCCGGTCCGGCGCACCGTGCCGCCCGCGGGGAGCCCCTCCCCGGCGAGCACCTTGGCGAGCGTGGTCTTCCCCGCCCCGTTCCGCCCCACCAAGCCGATCTTGTCACCCGGGGCGACTTGAAAACTGCCGGCCTCCAGCAGCAACTGCGCGCCCGCGCGCAGTTCCAGGCCGCTTGCCACGATCACGAGAACCTACTCCCCGCACGTATCCGTCAACTGGTCCCGGGCAGCCCCGCAATCACCGGGGCGCGGCGGCTACGGCAGTCGCGATGGCGGGAACGGCGGCATCAGGCAAGGGTACCCGAGCGCCAAGCGCCCGCGCGAAACCATAACCGGCGCCGCGCTCCGGCGCGGCTGGGTGGCGGGCGTTGTGCCCGGTGCCAGGCCGCCCGATCTGTCCCACTCCCTCACCCGGGCAGGTACCGGCTCAGGTCAAGCCCGTTGATGTCGGCGAGGCGCTCACCGGCGGCGAGCCGGGCGCGGGTCTTCTCCTCCCTGGCGGCGAGCGCGGCCACCTCGGCCTGGATGGCCGGCCACTCCGCGGCGGGAACCACGGCCACGCCGTCGCGGTCGGCGATCACCTGGTCGCCGGAGGCCACCAGGACGCCGCCGGCCACCACCGGCAGGCCCACCGACACCACCGCGGCCTTGGCGGCCTGCCCGGGAGCAGTACCGGTGCACCAGACCGGGAAGCCGAGCTCGTCGATGCCGGCGATGTCCCGGACCGGGCCCGCCACCACCAGGCCGGCCAGCCGCCGGTTCGCTGCGTCGGTGGCCATCAGCTCACCGAACAGGGCGCACCGGGTAGTGCCCGTGCCGTCGCAGACCAGTACCGTGCCGGGCTGGGCCTGGTACAGCGCCGCGTGCATGGCCAGGTTGTCCTCGGGGGCGCAGGCGCAGGTCAGGGCGGGCCCGCACAGGTAAGGCGCGCCCGCATGGGTGGTGAGCCCGGTCAGCACCCGCACCCGGTCCCTGCCCACCTGGGCCACCCCGGTCACCGGAACGTGCGCGGCGTCGCTCATTTGGCGTCCTCCTGGTCGGGTGCACCGAAGGCCCCAGTGTGCAGCACATGGGCCACGAGGCGGCACGCCGGGGCGGCTGCTCCTCCCGGCGGGCCAGCAGGTCCCAGTCGTGGTGCAGCGGCGTGCCCGGCACCGGGATCTCGGCCAGCGCTTCCCCGCAGCCCGTGCGGTAGCTTGCCAGGATGGATGGCAACCGTGAGCTGGTGGAGCGCTTCATCACGAGCCTGGAGGCCCGGGACTGGGATACCTGGGCCGGGCTGTTGCATCCCGACGTGGTCTACGAGCTCCCGCAGTCGCGGGAGCGCATCCGGGGCCGTGACCGCTACCTGCGGTTCAACCAGGAGTATCCCGGTGACTGGCATCTGCGGCCCAAGGTCATCATCGCCGACGACCGCAACGGCGTGGTGTGGTTCGAGTGGCGCGTCGGTGGCCGATGCGACGACGCGATGGCGTTCTTCGAGATCGCCGGCGGGCTGATCGTCCGGGTCACGGACTTCTGGCCGGAGCCGTACGAACCGCCGACCGGCCGCGAGCACCTGGCCGAGCGCTGGACTGCTTAGCGGTCTGGCACGGAACTTCGGTGACGTATCCAGCCGCCCGGTGGCGGGCATCAGGCGCTGGGGACCCGTCCGAGGATCCAGCCGAATTCGGAGACGATACGGATGCCGAGACCTTCGGTGCAGAGCGGGCGGATTGCCTCGCGGATCGCCTCGGCGAACCGGTCGTAGCCAGCCGCCTGCAGGGCTGGCCAGGACGGGCCGGCGGAGGCGAGTGCCCGGGCCGCCAGGTCGAGGTCGGGCCACTCGTTGATGACCTGCGCGGTTCCCCGGTCCACGAACTCCAGGCCGGCGTCGGCGAGCATTTGCTCGGCTACTCCAGGCCGGCCGGTGTCACCCTGATCGAGGGTGGCATCGACGTGGCCGGGCGGCGACAGATCCAGCAGGGTGGCGAAGTACGGCAGCAGGCCAAGCCGCTTGGGAGATCCCCAGAAGCTGAACCCGGCCAGCCCGCCCGGCCGTACCACCCGGCGCGCTTCGGCCAGCGCGTTCTCGCATCCCTTCCAGATGCCGTTGAAACTCGTCGCCACGTCGAACTGGTCATCGTCGAACGGCAGTGCGAACATGTCGCCAACCCGGAAATCCGCACCGGGTGTGCGCGCCCGCGCGATCGCGATCAGCGCCTCGGAGGCATCCAGCCCGGCGACCTCAGCCCCGCGGCCTGCTGCAACGCTGGCCGCGTACCCGGAGCCGCACGCAATGTCGAGCAGCCTCGTTCCCGCGCCCACGCCAGCCCGGTCGAACAACGCGTCGTTGGCGCGCCGCGCGTACGGCTCCATCAGGTACGCCCAGTCCGTGGCCCGCTCACCCCAGGCCTGGCCCGAGTCGGCCCACCCCATCGGCCTCGCCTCCGCTGCCCGGTCCCGGCCCGCTACGGCCGGCTCCGTCGGCCTGTCGTCTGCCCGACTTCAATCAGGTGCCCATCGGGGTCGCGGATGTAGGCACGGATTTCGCGGCCGTGATCCTTGGGCTCGGTGAGGAATACGGCGCCTCGCGCTGACCACTCCGCGTAGGCCGCGCCGATATCAGCCACCCTGATGTTGAGAAACGCGCTGGCCCGGTCGGGATCGCCGGGGACCGTGAGCGTCACGGTGGGCTTGTCGTCGGTCGGGCCGCCGCCCGAGTTGAGGATGAGCCAGCTGTTGGCCAGCTTCAAGATGACCGGGTCGCGTTCGGCCACCACCGTCGCCCCGAACACGGACTGGTAGAACTCACGGGACCGGTCCTGGTCGGAGACCACGAGAAAGTGGGTCAGCACGAAACCGGTCTCCGGTGCGGGGTTGTCATCCTGGCCCATCGGAAACCTCCTTCGCCGTCGGCGAGCGGCAGCGAGACCGCTGCGGTCCCCGAGACCACCTAAGCATGACGGCCCGCACCCGGCATGCCCAATGAATTCCACCAGCACCACTAAGGTCATGATCACGGGGACGGATGGAGGCATCAGATGGCTGAAGGCACGGCGGCTGAGGCCGACGGTGCTGCCGGGACCACTGGAGCAGGCGCGGACGCCGCCGGTGAGGCGGGCCCGGAGGCGCGCGGCGGCCGGTGGGTGGACGTGGCACCGGACCGGCTGGCCCGCTGGGTCGCCACGTTCGCCGAGCGCCACGGGGACATCACCACCGAGCCGGGCCGGCTGGCGGTAACCTTCCGCGCCGCGGACGGCGCGGCGGCCGAATGCCATCCGCCGTTCCCGCCCTTGCCCGCGCCCGCCGGTGCCACCTGGCCGGGCGACCCGGCGGAGCTGGCCGGGCTGATCGCCGCGCACGCCGCGATGGACCGGACCGTGGGCGTGCTCCTGATCCGGCTCGGCGGGTTCGCCGCCGGCGTCTTCACCGGCAGCCCACCGCGCCTGATCAGCTCGAAGGTCGGGACGCGGCTAGTACACGGCCGGTCCGCCGCGGGCGGCACCTCGCAGCACCGGTTCGCCCGGCGCCGGGAGAACCAGGCGACGGCCGCGATCGCCGCGGCCGCGGATACCGCGGCGCGGGTGCTGGTCCCCTACGCGGAACGGCTGGACGCGGTGGTGCTCGGCGGCGACCGGAAGGCGATCACCGGGGCGCGGGCCGACCCGCGGCTGCGGCCGGTCATGAAGCACGCGGTGGACCGGTTCCTCACCGTGCCCGATCCGAGGCTTGCCGTGCTGCGGGACACCCCGCGGCTGTTCCTAGCGGTGCGCATCCACCTGACCGGCCCTGCCTGACCGGCCCTGCCTGGCCGGCCCTGCCTGGCCGGCCGGGGCTACCAGGCGGCGGCGACCGCCGACTGCGGTGCCGCACCGGGCAGCGCGGTGAACCGGCCCCGGTCCAGCCGGCCGAACCTGTCGCAGCTCACCAGCAGGTGGCTGCCGGTGCGGTCGGCCGCCGCCAGCAGGCAGGAGCTGATGTACCAGCCGGGTTGCCCCGGGTCGGCCGAGTAGGCCGCGTGCTCGAGGAGCAGGGTACGGAACGGACGGCCGGTATCTGCGGACAGTTCCACGATGCCGCCCACCACTGTGCCCCGGCTGACGTGCGCGGTGCCGTCGTAGGTGACTGCGGCGACCACCGTCCCGGCGGGCGTGAGCTGGGCGTACTGGACCGCATCCCCGCCCGTGCTGGCTGGCAGGACGCGGCGGCCGGACAGCAGCCGGTTTCCCGGTGCCGCGGTGTCCAGCGTCCACAGCCCAGAACCGCCCTGCGCCGCGCCCGTGCCCTCCCAGAAGAACCCGAGCATGTGGCCCCCGGCCCAGGACACCCCGGCCGGGATGCCGGCCCGGGTGGTGGTCCAGGTCCGGGTCGCGCCGGTGGCCAGCGACACCACTTCTACCGTGCCGTGCTGTCCACCGCTGCGCTGGATGGCCACCGCGAGCCTGCTCCCGTCCGGGCTGACCGCGATGCCGTCGGCGTACTCCCCCGCGGGCAGCGGGGCGGCGTTCAGCCCGGTCAGCCGGGCCGAACGGCCGCCGCCGGCGACCTGAAGCCGGTAGAACCGGGTCCGCGGGAACGACAGCAGCGCGAGGGCGAACGTGCGGCCGTTACCGGCCGCCGCGATCTGGGACGTCTTCGGGTCGATGGTGCGCGGCAGCGCAACCGTGGCCAGCAGCTTCCCGGTCGCGGAGGCGCGGACCTCGGCGACCGGGCGGAAATGGTCGGTGGTGACGTAGTACCGCGGCATACCCAACGCCGCCGCGCCGGCGGGCGGCGGGCCGGTCACGGCCGCATCGAGCAGCAGGCCGGGCGGCCTGGGCGCCGCGCCAGGACCGCGCGCGGGATCGGGCGCGGGACCGGCCCCGAGGTTCGCCACGGTGACAACCACCGCCAGCGCGGTGGCGGCCGCGCCTGCCGCGGCCACGCGGATCGCCGCGCGGCGGCGCCGCGCCCGCGTCCCGCGCCGGAAGATCCCGGCCGGGTCGAGTGCCGTCCGGGTCACCGGGTCCGCGTGGTCATGGAAGGCCGCGGCCACTTCCTCCGTCACGTCATGATCGGTCAGCACGGTCGATCCTCCTGATCCGGGAAACGGCCCGATCCATGACCGGGCGAACCGCCGGGCCTGTCTAGCACCAGGGGCAGCGGGGGCATGGCCTCGTCCGGTGCCTCCTGCAAGACGGCGCGCAGCCGCCGCAGCGCCCGGTGGGTATGGGATTTCACGGTGCCCGGGGTGCACCCGAGCACGGCCGCCGTCTCTTCGATCGACCGGTCCTCCCAGAACCGGAGCACGAGCACCGCACGCTGCGCCGCGGGCAGCAGCCGGCAGGCGCGCAGCAGCGCCTGCCGGTCCAGCACGGCGGCCGCGCCGTCACGGGCGGCCGGGGATGCCAGCCGGGCCGCGTCGGCGATCAGCGTCTCCGGCTGCCGCCGGCGCCGGGCCCGCCACCGGTCCCTGGCGAGGTTCACCAGGATGGTCCGGGTATAACCTTCCGGGTTCTGCCGGGCCGCCGGCCATCGGCCGGCCGAGCGCAGCAGCGCCGCCTGGACCAGGTCCTCGGCGTCCTGGTAGTCGCCTGCCAGGAGCAAGGCGAAGCCGAGCAACCGCCCGCCGTCGAGGGTGACGTAGGCCTCGAACTCAGCCTCGTCGCCGTCGGCCATTGCCAGCTCTCGTCGTAGCCTCACCTCAGGTCTAACGACATCCGCCAACGCCAGGTTGTCAGGTCATCACACCTGCATCGCGGGCCGGGGGCGGCGTACGGGTCAGACGTTGAAACCGAGGGCGCGGAGCTGCTCGCGGCCGTCCTCGGTGATCTTGTCGGGGCCCCACGGCGGCAGCCACACCCAGTTGATCCGGAAGTCGTTGACCAGGCCCTCCAGCGCGGACGCGGCCTGGTCCTCGATGACGTCGGTGAGCGGGCACGCGGCGCTGGTGAGCGTCATGTCGATGGTGGCCATGCCGTCGCCGCCGAGGGTGACGCCGTAGACCAGGCCGAGGTCCACCACGTTGACGCCCAGCTCGGGGTCCACGACGTCGCGCAGCGCCTCCAGCAGGTCCTCGGTGTCGGGTGAGGAGGCCCCGGGCGCCGCCGCGGCCTGCTCGCCCGGCTGCGCACTGGGGCCCGGCTGCGCGGTCGCGGCCGCCGTGGCCTCGTCCACCTGGACCGTTTCTTCGCTCATCTCACTGCCTCCCTCGCGGGTGCCGCCTCATGCGGTCTCGTGCTCACCCATCGCCTGTGCGGTCGCGTCCTTCCAGGCCATCCAGGCCAGGAGGGCGCATTTGATGCGCGCCGGGAACTTGGATACGCCGGCGAACGCCACCGCGTCGCCGAGCACGTCCTCGTCCGGCTCGCCCTCGCCCTGGGACTGCATGAGCGCGAGGAACTCGTCGTTGACCTTCATGCCGTCGCTGACCGTCCGGCCGATCAGCAGGTCGGCCAGCACCGATGTGCTCGCCTGGCTGATCGAGCAGCCGAGCGCGTCGTAGGAGATGTCCGCCACCACCGGGCCCGCGTCGGAATCCTTGAGCGTGACCCGCAGCGTCACCTCGTCACCGCAGACCGGGTTCACGTGCCGGACCTCGGCGTCGAACGGCTCCCGCAGGCCCGCGTGGTGCGGGCGCCGGTAGTGGTCCAGGATGATCTCCTGGTACAGCGTTTCCAGCCGCATCAGTGACCCCCGGCCCCGAAAAAGCGCTGCGCCTCCCGGATCCCGGCGGTCAGCGCGTCGACTTCCTCGTAGGTGTTGTACAGGTAGAACGACGCCCGGGTGCTGGCCTGGACGCCCATCGCCCGGTGCAGCGGCCACGCGCAGTGGTGCCCGGCCCGCACCGCGATGCCGCCGGAGTCGAGTACCTGGCTCATGTCGTGCGGGTGCACGCCGTCGACCGTGAACGAAATCGCGGCGCCCCGGTCCACCGGTTCGGCCGGGCCGAGGATGCGCAGCCCGTCGATCTCGCGCAGCGCCGCGAGCGCGTGGGCGACCAGGCCGTGCTCGTACTCACGCAGCGCCGGCAGGCCCACCTCGCCGAGGTAGCCGATGGCCGCGGCCAGGGCCGCCGCCTCCGCGATCGGCATGGTGCCGGCCTCGAACTTGTGCGGCGGCGGCGCGAACGTGGACCGCTCCATCCGCACGTCCTCGATCATCTCGCCGCCACCGAGGAACGGCGGCATCTCCTCCAGCAGCTCACGCCGCCCCCAGAGCACCCCGATGCCGGTCGGGCCGCACATCTTGTGGCCGGTGAAGCCGAGGAAGTCGGCGCCGAGCGCGGCGACGTCCACCGGCATGTGCGGCACCGACTGGGCGGCGTCCACGAGCACCAGCGCGCCGGCCGCGTGCGCCCGGTCGGCGATCGCCCTTACCGGGTTGATGGTGCCGAGCACGTTGGACTGGTGGGTGAGCGCGACCAGCTTGGTCCGCTCGGTGATCAGGCCGCCGATGTCCGAGGTGTCCAGCCGGCCCTCTGGCGTCACGCCGAACCAGCGCAGCGTCGCCCCGGTCCGCTGGCACAGCAGCTGCCACGGGACGATGTTGGAGTGGTGCTCCATCTCGGTGATGACGATCTCGTCGCCGGGGCCGAGCGCGAACCGCCCGCCGGAGCCCGCGGCGCTGGCGTTGCCCATCGAGTAGGCGACCAGGTTGATGGCCTCGGAGACGTTCTTGGTGAACACCACCTCGGCCGGCTCGGCCGCGCCGATGAACCCCGCGACCGTGCCCCGGGCGCCCTCGTAGGCCTGGGTGGCCTCCTCGCCGAGCTGGTGGGTGGCCCGGTGGATGTTGGCGTTGTGCCGCTCGTAGAAGTCGGCCAGGGCGTCGAGCACCCGGCGCGGCTTCTGCGAGGTGTTGGCGCTGTCCAGGTAGATCAGCGGCTGGCCGTCGCGGACCGTGCGCTCCAGGATCGGGAAATCCTTGCGGATCCGCGCCACGTCCAGGGTCATGACGCCGCTCCCGCCCGCACCCAGCGGTCGTAACCCTCGGCCTCCAGCAGCTCGGCCAGCTCCGGGCCGCCCTCCTCGACGATCCGGCCGGCCACGAACACGTGCACGAAGTCCGGCTTCACGTACCGCAGGATCCGGGTGTAGTGGGTGATGAGCAGCACGCCGTGGCCTTCGCCGGCGGCGAACCTGTTGACCCCCTCGGCCACCACCTTGAGCGCGTCGATGTCCAGCCCGGAGTCGGTCTCGTCGAGGATCGCGATCTTCGGCGTGAGCAGCTCGAGCTGCAGGATCTCGTGCCGCTTCTTCTCCCCGCCGGAGAAGCCCTCGTTGACGTTGCGCTCGGCGAACACCGGGTCGATCGACAGCGCGGCCATGGCCTCGCGCATGTCCTTGAGAAACACCCGCAGCTTCGGCGCCTCACCGCGGACCGCGGTGACCGCGGTGCGCAGGAAGTTCGACACCGACACCCCGGGCACCTCGACCGGGTACTGCATGGCGAGGAACAGCCCGGCCCTGGCCCGCGCGTCCACGCTCATCGCCAGCACGTCCTCGCCGTCGAGCGTGACACTGCCCTGGGTGACCTGGTATTTGGGGTGGCCGGCGATCGCGTAGGCGAGGGTCGACTTGCCGGACCCGTTGGGCCCCATGATCGCGTGGGTCTGCCCGGATGACACGGTCAGGTCGACGCCCCGCAGGATCTCCCGGCTGCCGCCGTCACTGCTGTCCGCCACGCTGACGTGCAGGTCGCGGATCTCAAGGGTGGCCATTGCTGTTCCTTCTCCTGATTTCGGTTCCTGATTCCTGGCCGCTCGTACCGGGCGGCGCGGTTAGGTGGCTCCTGCGGGCAGCGCAACGTAGACGTCGCCGTCCTCGATCTTCACCGGGTAGGTGGGCACCGGCTCGGTGGCTGGAGGACCGGTCGGGTTGCCGGTACGCAGGTCGAAACACGACCCGTGCAGCCAGCATTCCACCGTGTGGTCGTAGATCTCGCCCTCTGACAGCGGGACCTCCTCGTGCGAGCACACGTCACGCAGCGCGAACACCTCGCCCTCGGCGCGTACCACCGCGACGGGCACCCCGGCGATCTCCACCCCGAGGGCTCCCTCGTCGGACACGTCGGCCAGCGCGCACGCCCGGACGAACTGTGCGGTCTCGCTCATCCTGGCTCCCTGGCCAGTTCTGCCTCGACCGCCCCGGTGATCCGGTCCTGCAGGTTCAGCACGCCCTGATCACGAAGGCCCGGCAGGCCGATCTTGGCGATGAGCTGGCCGAAGAATCCCTGGATCACCAGCCGCCGCGCCTCCTCCAGCGGGATACCGCGCGCCATCAGGTAGAACAGCTGGTGGTCCTCCAGCCGGCCGCTGGCGCTCGCGTGCCCGGCGCCGACGACCTCGCCAGTGAGGATCTCCAGGTTCGGCACCGAGTCGGCGCGCGCGCCGTCGGTCAGCAGCAGGTTGCGGTTCCGCTCATAGGTGTCGGTCCCGGTGGCCTCGGGCCTGATCAGGACGTCCCCGATCCAGACCGTGTGCGCCTGGTCGCCTTGGAGGGCTCCCTTATAGTCCACGCGGCTGCGGCAGTTCGGCTGCGCGTGGTCCACGAAAAGACGATGCTCCAGGTGCTGGCCGGCGTCCGCGAAATACAGCCCGAGCAGCTCCGCATCCCCGCCAGGGCCGGCATAACGAACGACCGGGGCAATCCGCACCACGTCGCCGCCGAGGGTCACCGTGGTGTGCTGAAGCCGCGCGTCCCGCCCGAGGGTCGCCTGATGGTGCGAGAGGTGCACCGCGTCATCGGCCCAGTCCTGCACGCTGACGACCGTCAGGGCGGCCCCATCCCCGACAACGATCTGCACGTTGTCGGCGTACGTCGCGCTCCCCTGGTGGTCCAGCACGACGACAGCCCTGGCGTTGTGCCCCACGCTGATGACCGTGTGCCCGAACGCCGCCCCGGACGTGTCGTCGCCGCGAACGCTGATCACCGTCGTCCGTGACGCCACCACGTCGGCGGGAACCGTGAGGACCACGGCCTCCTCGAACGAGCTGAAGGCTTGTGCACTGACCCGGTCGGCGGGCTCGAAGGGGACGAAGGGGATGCCGTGCGTGAGGTCGCCGCGTTCGGCACGATGGCAAATGACCTCGGGCGCGGCATCCCATTCCACCGCAACCTTCGCGGTGGGAAGCGCCGCAGCACCATGCAGCCCGCGCAGCCTGCGCAGCGGCGTGAACCGCCACTCCTCCTCGCGCCCGGTCGGTACCGGGTACTCCGGCCGGTGTTCGTGCAACCGAGAAACCGGGGCCGTGGATTCCACGGCCCCCTGCAGCGCCGTCATTAGCCGACAGCCCCTTCCATCTGCAGCTCGATGAGCCGGTTCAGCTCGAGCGCGTATTCCATCGGCAGTTCGCGGGCGATCGGCTCGACGAAGCCGCGGACGATGGTGGCCATCGCCTCGTCCTCGGTCATGCCGCGGCTCATCAGGTAGAAGAGCTGGTCCTCGGAGATCTTGGAAACGCTGGCCTCGTGCCCCATCTCCACGTCGTCCTCGCGGACGTCCACGTAGGGATAGGTGTCGGACCGGCTGACCGTGTCCACCAGCAGCGCGTCGCACTTGACGGTGGACTTGGAATGCGCCGCGCCCTCCTGGACCTGGACCAGCCCGCGGTAGGAGGTCCGGCCGCCGGACCGGGCCACCGACTTGGAGATGATCTGGGAAGAGGTGTTCGGCGCGCAGTGCACCATCTTGGCGCCCGCGTCCTGGTGCTGGCCCTCGCCGGCGAACGCGACGGACAGGGTCTCTCCCCTGGCGTGCTCGCCCATCAGGTACACGGCCGGGTACTTCATCGTGACCTTGGACCCGATGTTGCCGTCGACCCACTCCATGCTCGCGCCCGCCTGCGCCACGGCCCGCTTGGTGACCAGGTTGTAGACGTTGTTCGACCAGTTCTGGATCGTCGTGTAGCGGCAGTGCGCGCCGGCCTTCACGATGATCTCGACGACCGCGGAGTGCAGCGAGTCGGAGGAGTAGATCGGCGCGGTGCAGCCCTCGACGTAATGGACGCTGGCGCCCTCGTCGACGATGATCAGCGTCCGCTCGAACTGGCCCATGTTCTCGGTGTTGATCCGGAAGTACGCCTGCAGCGGTATCTCCACGTGCACGCCCTTCGGCACGTAGATGAAGCTGCCGCCGGACCAGACCGCGGTGTTCAGCGCGGCGAACTTGTTGTCACCAACGGGGATCACCGTGGCGAAGTACTCCTGGAACAGTTCCGGGTGCTCCCTGAGCGCGGTGTCGGTGTCCTGGAAGACGACGCCCTTCTCCTCCAGGTCCTCGCGGATCTTGTGGTACACGACCTCCGACTCGTACTGCGCGGCGACGCCGGCGACCAGGCGCTGCTTCTCCGCCTCGGGGATGCCGAGCTTGTCGTAAGTGCTCTTGATGTCCGCGGGCAGGTCGTCCCAGGTCGCCGCCTGCTTCTCGGTCGACCGGACGAAGTACTTGATGTTCTCGAAGTCGATGCCCGTCAGATCCGCGCCCCAGTCGGGCATCGGCTTGCGGCGGAACAGCTTGAGGCCCTTCAGCCGCAGGTCGAGCATCCATTCCGGCTCGTTCTTCCGGGCCGAGATGTCACGCACGACCTCCTCGGACAGGCCGCGGCGCGCGGACTCACCGGCCGTGTCGGAGTCGGCCCAGCCGAACTTATATCGATCCAGACCCTCGAGTTCGGGGTGCGCAGTCGTCGTCATGCTCCAGAGCCTCCAGGCTGACTGGTCGTCATGGTCGTCGGGCGGATATGGGCAAGCGCGGGCGCGGTCACATGCGTGGTGCAGATCCCGTCGCCGTGCGCGATCGTGGCCAGGCGCTGCACCGGGGTGCCAAGCAGCCTGGCGAACGCTTCGGTCTCCGCCTCGCACAACTGCGGGAACTCGGCCGCGACGTGTGCGACCGGGCAGTGGTGCTGGCAGAGCTGCTCCCCGCCGGGCTGTACCCCGCCGCCCGCCGCCATGGCGGGGGCGCTGGTCGCCGAGGCGGCGTAACCGTCCGCGGACAGGGCCTCCGCGAGCGCGGCGACCTTGTCCTCGCCCGCGGACTCCATCACCGGCCGGTACCGGCGCTCGAGCTCGGCCACCTCGCGGCGGGCGAACCCGGCGACGGCCTCGGGCCCCGCCACCTCGGCGAGGAAGCGGAGCGCGCTGGTGGCCAGGTCGTCGTAGGCGTGCTCGAAAGCGCTGCGGCCCGCGTCGGTGATCGCGAAGAGCTTGGCCGGGCGGCCGCGGCCGCTGCTGGCCATCCGCCGCGCGGTGCGGACCTCGATCAGGCCGCCCGCGAGCAGGTTGTCCAGGTGCCGCCGCACGGCGGCCGGGGTCAGGCCCAGCCGGGTGCTCAGCGCGGCCGCGGTGACCGGCCCGTTCTCCAGGATCAGCCGGGCGATCCGGGCCCGGGTGCCACGCTCGGAACCTAGGTAGGTCACGGCGCCCGCGGTGCCGGAAACGGGGACCGCGGCGATGTCAGGCAGGGCGGCACCGGTGCATGCGTCACTGGCGCCTCTGGCGCCCCGCACGTCACCGCCGCTGCCCGTAATCGGGAGCGTACCCGTCCTGTCCACGCTTTCCACAACATCAGTGTGGCGTAAATCCATACCCCGTCGCAACACGATCGGCCATGCAGTAGCTCACACCTCGCCGCGTTCTGCCTGCTATGTTCGGCCGACGGGGGCCTTTTCAATGTATATCGGGTTACCCAAACAGAAACTCCTCCAGGGAGGCCCTTTGGGACTGCGTTTCAACCCGGCCCCCGGCTGGCCGCCGCCGCCACCGGGTTTCGTGCCGCCTCCCCACTGGCAGCCCGACCCGTCCTGGCCGCCCGCGCCCCCGGGCTGGCAACTCTGGGTCGACGACGGCGTTCCGGACCGGCATCAGCCAAGTGATCCGGCCACCTGGGCCGGCGGCGTGCCCGCGGCCTCGGCCGGTGGCTTCCCGGCCGCCGCCACCGGCGCATTCCCCGCGGAGCCGACCGGGGTTCAGGCCCGGCCCGGTGCGTTCGGCAGCGGTGCCGCCGACGCTCCGCCGTGGGCGGGCGACTTCGGCACCGGCCCGGCCGATGCGGCCCCGTGGGCGGACGATCTCACCGGGCCCCAGACGGCTGCCCTGCGCGGTGCCCCGACGCAGGCCTACACGCCGGGAGCGACCGGCCCGCAGGCCCCGTACGATCCGTACAGCCCGGACGATCCGTTCACCCGGCAGGGCGTCGGGCCCCGATGGCCGGCCCGGCAGGCCGGGCGCACCGGGGCACCGGGCGGGTGCCCCAGGTGCGGGTACCCCGGGTAAAATCAACCGGTTCGCGATCGCGTCGCTGATCCTGGGGCTGATCGGCATCACGGTGATCGGCGCCGTCGCGGGCATTGTCCTCGGCATCCTCGCGCTGGGCCAGATCCGCCGCACCGGGCAGCGCGGCCGGGGCCTGGCCATCGCCGGGCTCGCCTTCTCCGTGCTGTGGCTGGTGCTGATCGGTGCCTACTTCGTGCTCCACGGCGGCAGCAAGAGCCCTGCGCCGCCGCCCGCGTCCAGCGGGCACAGTTCCTCGCCCACGGCCGGTCCAACCACCTCGGCGCGCCCCGGGTCGCTGTCCACCAACGTGTTCGCGCTGCGCCCGGGCCAGTGCTTCCAGAATCCCCCGGCGAGCCAGACGGTGCTCGGCGTCACCTACGTGACCGTGGTGCCGTGCAGCAAGCCGCACAACGCGCAGGCCTTCGTCCAGTTCACCGCGGTCGGCGCCAGCTATCCCGGCGTCGACTCCCTCAAACGCCAGGCGGACAAGGGCTGCCACGCACGGGTCACGAAGATCGTACAGACGTCGAAGATCAAGAACTCGATGACGCTGCACTACCTGTATCCGCTGCAGTCGTCCTGGACAAGCGGGCACAAGACCATCACCTGCCTGATCGTGGCCGCCAAGCCGAACCTGAAGACCTCACTGATGCGCACGCACCCCGGGCACTGAGCCAGGCCGTCGCGGCGAACAAAACCCCGGCCTTGCCAGCGCTGCCGCGGTGTCGTGGTCCTGGCTATGGTGATCCTCGCTTATCTGTCGGCCGCGACTGGCGAGCCGGGTGTCCGCGGAAACGTGTTTTCCGTTTAGCGGCAAGCCGTAGCTGAGGGCAGACGGTAGATGGCCATCGGAGCGTCGCTCGCTTCAGTGGTGATCGGCCGGACAGCCACGAGATGAAAGCCGTTCTTCTCCAGGACACGCCGGGAGGCCATATTGGCGGCGTCCGGGTCGGCCAGCATCCCGGCACCGGGATGACGGCGGCGTATTTCGGTCACCAGCGTGGCGATCAGCGTGGTGCCGACGCCCCGGCCGACCTGCGCCGGGTCGCCGATTGCATAGTCGATCCCGATCTCCCCATCGCGTGCGCCGATGGCTTCAGCGTCAGGGGGTAATCCGCCCACCTGTACCACTGGCACCAGCCGGCGGGCGTGCTGTCCAAGGTGACCGTCAGCATGTGAGCGGCCGACTTGCTGTCCTGGCGGACTCGTTCCCGGTACTTGGCGATCTCCGCCCCGGCAGTGGTGTCCGGCGTCCACCAGCGGGTCACATGCGGCAGCCGGAGCCACGACTCGACCTCCGGGAGATCTGCTTCAGTCATCGGTCGCAGGGAAAGCACCCCGCCAGGGTAGGGGGCCGCCGGCGGGCGCCTTCCCAGGCGCTGTTGGCCTCTTTGCAGCGGAGGCGATGATGGCGTCGGCGTGCACGCGCGGCCGCGGAGCAGTATGCCGAAATGTCGGCGGGTTGCCTTATACTGGCATTGAATCGAATGTCAGTTCGAATCGAGGCGTAATGCTGCGGCAGGCGAGCTGTTCCGGAACGGTTCCCGGGCACCACGGGATGTGGAGTGCCCAGGAGCTGGACGGGGAATGGCTGGCGGACGCCACCGGGCCGGCCAGCGAGGAATGGCCGGAGTGGCCCGGTGAGCCGCCGGGGCCCTCCGGCACCGGTGCGGGATTCGCCGCGGGCGGGCTCCTCGACCACTTAGCGCCGGGTCCGGCACTCGCCGGGTTCGCTCAGGACGCCTGGGCGGACGGGCTGGGCACGGTTGGCGATGACTCCCTCGTTGGCGTGATCCAGGCCTGGCGGCGGCTGGCCTCGTGGGCGGCAGCCGGTGAGCTGGCCGCCGTCGCTGAGCTGGACCGCCGCCGCACGGCCGAGGTGGCCGCCGGGGCCGACCCGCACCTGGCCGAGCACGTGGGTGACGAGCTGGCCGCCGCGCTGACCCTGACCACGCGCAGCGCCGACGCGCTGCTCGACACCGCATGCGGCCTGGCGCGGTTGCCGCTGACCAGCGCCGCGCTGGCCACCGGCCAGATCGATCGTGCGAAGGCGCTGGTCATCAGCGAGGGAGTCAGCTGCCTGGGCGACGCCCACGCCGCGGCGGTTGAATCCGCGGTCATCGGCCGCGCCCCCGGGCAGACCAGCGGCCAGTTGCGCGCGGCGACCCAGCGGGCGGTGCTCGCCGTGGATCCCACGGCCGCGAAGCGCCGCCAGGAGGAGGCGCGCAAGGACGCCAGGGTCGAGGTCTGGGACGAGCGTTGCGGCACGGCCGCGCTGGCCGGCCGCGACCTGCCACCCGCCGACGCCCTCGCGGCCGACAAGCGGATCGATGCCGTTGCGCGGCACCTGAAGTCGGCCGGCCGGGAGGAAACCCTCAGCCAGTTGCGGGCTGAAGCCTTCCTCGCGCTGCTGCAGGGTCAGCCGGTGGAGCTGCCAAGGGGTCGGCCGGTGGAACGGTGCAGCCCGGGAAGGCCGCCCGGGCCCGGCGCAACCCCGGCGTGCTCCGGGCGCGACCAGGACGGCGGCGCCGCGCCGGGCAGCGCCGGTCCCGCTGCGTGCTCCGGCCGGCCGGAGACGGCCGGGCCGGGGCTTACCGGTTCGGTCAACCTGACCATGCCACTGGCTGCCTGGCTGGGAGCATCGCCGGAGCCCGGCGAGGCCGCCGGCTTCGGCCCCCTTCCCGCTGAGGACGCGCGGGGACTCGCGGATCTCATCGCCCGCCAGCCCGGCGCCCGCTGGTGCATTACCTTGACCGGCCAGGACGGGCGAGCGATCGGTCACGGATGCGCCCGGTCCGGTCCGATGCCGGCGGGCCAGGCCGGTCAGCCGCGCGGTGATCCCGGGTCAGGCCAGGATGGCCTGACCGGCCGAGAACCCATAACGGCCCCGGATAGCGTGGCAGCCCGCGCCGGGCCACCGGACGGCTGGGCGCTGACCGTCACCGTTCGGGCGCTCGCGGTCGGCGAATGCTTCCATGGGCGGAAATCCAAGGGATACCAGCCCGCCCCGTCGCTGCGGCACGTCGTCAACATCCGCGAGCGCACCTGCGGGTTCCCCGGCTGCCGCAATCCGGCGGCGCGCTGCGACCAGGATCACACCATCCCGCACGGCCAGGGCGGACGGACCTGCGAGTGCAATCTCGCGTGTCTGTGCCGACGGCATCACCAGGCCAAACAGGCCCAAGGCTGGTGGCTTGACCAGCCCGAGCCAGGAGTCCTGGTCTGGCGGCTCCCGCACGGCCGTAGCTATCAGGTGGAACCGAGGCCTTATTTCGGCTAGACATCCCGGGTTCCGATGCCGCACCATCGACGGGTGAACTCGCACTGGCACGTCGTCCTGCCGCCGCCGTGCGCCTGACCGGGCGCACCCTGCTGCTGGCCTCTTCGCCGCTCTGACAGCCTGACCCCGTAGCCCCGGCCCGCTCGCGGGCCGCCGTCGGCATGCTCGTGCGCCCGATTTCGAATCCAGTCCCTGACTCATTCGAATGACGGAGATCACGACAGTGTCCGAGCATGCCTCTCCCCTAGTTTCCGAACGTTCCCGCGCGGCCTCCAGCCCCTCCCGCTCCCCCCGCGTCGCCCGGCCGCGGGCCCGTCGGGCCCCGCTGTCCGGGTCAGCCGCCATCCTCACCGCAGCGGCGCTGTGGGGCACCACAGGGACCGCCAGCACTCTGGCACCGGCCGGGGCGCGGCCCGCGGCCGTCGGCGCGGCCGGCCTGGCCGCTGGCGGCCTGCTGCTGTTGGTCACCAGCCGTGGCGCGCGCCCGATGCTGGCCGCGTGCACCCAGGCCCAGCGGTGGCTGCTCGGCCTCGGCGCGCTGGCCGTCGCTGGGTACCCGGTCACGTTCTACCCCGCCGTAGCGCGCACCGGCGTCGCCGTGGCCACTGTGATCGCCCTGGGCAGCGCGCCGGTGTTCGCGGGCCTGCTGGCCTGGGCCACCCGGCAGGGGCGGCCAGGGGCCCGGTGGGCCGCTGCCACCTCGGCCGCCGTGCTCGGCTGCGGCGCCCTGGTCCTGGCGCCCGCGCTCACCGGCCACGGCGGCCTGGCGGACGGCGTGGGCATCCTGCTCGCCGGTCTCGCCGGGCTGAGCTATGCCATCTACTCGCTCATCGGCCGCGCGCTCGTCGCGGCGGGCCATCAGGCCGCGCCGGTGCTCGGCGTTATGTTCGGCGCGGCCGGCCTGGCCATGCTGCCGGTCCTGCTGGCCAGCGGGACCGGATGGCTCGGCTCCTGGCGCGGTGCGGCGGTAGCACTGCACCTGGCGGCCTGCACCACGTTCCTGGCCTACCGGCTGTTCGGGCGCGGCCTGCGCAGCACACCCGCGCAGGTGGCCACCACGCTCACGCTGGCCGAGCCCGCCGTCGCCACCCTGCTCGGCGTGTCCGTGCTCGGCGAGCGACTGCCCGCACTCTCCTGGTGCGGGCTGGCGGTGCTCGCCGCGGGCCTGGCGTGCCTGGCCGTCTCCCGTGAGCCGCCGCCGGGCCGGGACCAGAACGGCCGGGGAGGCCCAGGGCAGCGCCGCGACCGTCAGGGACCGGGCGGCTATCCCGGATTCCTGTCATCCGCGCTATGCCGTGCCGCGCCCGGAAGCGTTAGATTTGCGCCCGGTGTCCAAGTCGCGCCATGTGCCCCGCCGCGCGACAACAATCCGCTGGCGCCCAGGTCGGCGTCAGCAGACGTGATGGCGGAGGGTATTCACATGATCTCTGCGCACAGGTCCCGCGATCGCGGGCACAGGTCCTCCCGGTTGACGTTCCTCCGTCGCGGGGCCTTGGCCGTGCTGGCCGTGGGCGCGGTACTTGCCGGGGGCGGCAGCGTCGCACTGGCCGCGCCGCGCGCCGGAACTGGCCACGACGCGGCGAACCAGGCCCGCGCCGTTGCCCGGCATGACGGCGGCACAGCGACCACTGGCGGGATCATCTCCACCGTCGCCGGGGGCGTGGGCGGGCCGGGACTCGCCACCAAGATCGCGCTGGCCAGCAACATCGGCCCCACAGGCGCCGCTGGCCTGGGGGGCGTGGCGTTCGCGGCGGGCCACCTCTACATCGCCGACACCTCGGTACGTCAGGTGAGCGCGCAAACGGACATGCTGACGACTCTGGCCGGGACCGGAGCGGCGGGGCCCTTCGGGGCGGGCGGCGCGGCGGCTCGCGCCTCGATCGACGCGGCCGGGGTCGCGGTCGATCACGCTGGGAACGTGGTGATCGCCGACCCGTTCCAGCGCCGGGTGGAGGTGGTGCCCGGCAAGACCGGGACGTTCTACGGCCGTGCGATGACCGCGGGGCACATCTACCCGGTGGCCGGCAACGGCAGCACCGGGCTTGGCGGCACCGGCGTGCCAGCCACCACGACGGCGCTGACACGTCCCGAGGGCGTGACCGTGGACGGCGCGGGCAATCTGGTGATCGCGGACGCGGGGCGGCTGTCGCCGACCAGCGGCGCGCGGGTCCGCGTCGTCGCGGCCAGCACCGGCACCTTCTACGGCCAGCACATGACGGCCGGAGACATATACACGATCGCCGGCTCGGGCACGGGAACCCAGTTCTCCGGAGACAGGGGCCCGGCGATCAAGGCCGGGCTGGGGGTCTTCATCTTCGGCATCAAGGTGGACGCCGCGGGCAACCTGGTGATCGGCGACTCCGACACCGAGCGGGTGCGTGTGGTGGCGGCCAGCACCGGCACGTTCTACGGCCAGGCCATGACCGCCGGCGACATCTACACGGTCGCGGGAAACGGCACGGAGGGCTCCGGCGGCGACGGCGGCCCGGCCACCCATGCCTCGTTCGACGACCCGACCGGCGTGGCGCTGGACGCGGCAGGGAACCTGCTGATCGCCGACACCATCAACAACCGGGTGCGGGCGGTGGCGGCCCGTACCGGCACGTTCTACGGCCAGGCCATGACCGCGGGCGACGTCTACACGATCGCCGGCGGCGGCACCGGGGGCATCGGTGACCGCGGGCCCGCCACCAATGCGGTGCTCAGCTTCCCCGCGGGCCTCACCGTCGACCCTTCCGGAGCCGTGATCATCGCCGACGCGGGCAACGGACGGGTACGGGTGGTGGCGGCCCAGACCGGGACGTCCTACGGGCAGCAGATGACCGCGGGCGACATCTACACGGTGGCCGGCAGCGGAGGAATCGGCTTCTGCTGCGACGGTGCCCCAGCCACGACAGCCCAGATGACCAGCCCCGTCGCCGTGACGACGGACGCCGCGGGCAACATGGTCATCGCCGATGTCGAACAACAACCGGATCCGCGTCGTGGCGGCGACCACCGGCACCTTCTACGGGCAGGCGATGACCGCGGGCGACATCTACACGGTCGCGGGCGACGGGAAGCGCGGCCAGGGGGGGCCGACCGGCTTCCCCGCTACCCAGGCCGAGTTGGACAGCCCGGACAGCGTGGCGGTGGACCGGGCCGGCGACCTGCTGCTCACCGAGGGCGGTGGACAGTACGACGTCCAGATGGTGCCCGCCAAGTCAGGGACCTTCTACGGCGTGCCCATGACCGCGGGCGATATCTACAACGTCGCCGGCGACGGGAAACCCCGGTATTCCGGGGACGGCGGCCCGGCTCTCGATGCGGGGATGTCCCCGATCGGGATATCGGTGGACGCGGCAGGCAACCTGTTGATCGCCGACAGCGGCAACAGCCGCATCCGGGCGGTGGCCGCCACGACCGGCACGTTCTACGGGAAGGCCATGACCGCCGGCGACATCTACACGATCGCCGGTGACGGTGTCTCCGGGTTCTCCGGGGACGGCGGGCGCGCGACGCAAGCGGAGCTGAACGGGCCGTGGTCGGCGGTGCCGGATCACACCGGGAACCTGGTCATCGCCGACACCGGCAACGAGCGGGTGCGGGTGGTGGCCGAGGCCACCGGCACGTTCTACGGGCGGGCGATGACCAAAGGTGACATCTACCTCGTCGCCGGCAACGGCACCCTCGGTTTCGCCGGGGACGGCGGCCCGGCCACCAGCGCCGAGTTCCACAACCCGGATTCGGTGGCCGTGGACGGAGCGGGCAACATCGCGGTGGCCGACACCGTCTCCGGCACGACGCAGTTCGACATGGGCAACAACCGGGTGCGCCTGGTGGCGGCGGCCACCGGCACGTTCTACGGGCAGGCGATGACCGCCGGTGACGTCTACACCGTGGCCGGCGACGGCACCCCGGGGTTCTCCGGGGACGGCGGCCCGGGCACCCATGCCGAACTCGACCAGCCGTTCGGGGTCGGCGTGGACGCCGTCGGCGGCCTGCTGGTCACCGACCTGTTCGACGGCAGAGTCAGGGAGATCACCCGCTAAGCCGACATTGCCGCGACCGGGCCGCAGCCTGCCTCACCGGCTGCGTGCCCGGCCGTCCGCGGCCCGGGACGGCGTGGCCAGGAAGCCCCTGAGCAGGGCGGCGGTGCCGTCGAGGTGCTCGGCGACGGCGCGGCGGGCCCGCGCCGCGTCACCGGCCAGGATCGCCTCGGCGATCGCGGTGTGCTGGCGGGCGGTGTGGTCGATGTTGTGCTGCAGCACCGGGATCGCGTTCAGCAGGTCGTTCAGCCGCATCCGCGCGTCGGTGCAGGCGGCGGCGAGCAGGCTGGACCCGGTGAGCTCGGCGATCGCCAGGTGGAACAGCGTGTCCAGGCGCCGGTAGTCGCCCGGGGTGGCGTCGTTGAGGTCGGCCAGGCGGCCCAGCAGCACGCTCCGGCCCCGGTCGCCGCCGGACCGGGCGAGCACCTCGGCGGCACCGGTCTCCACCACCAGCCGGAAGGTCAGCGCATCGGTGAGCTTGCTGCCGTCCTCCAGCGCGATCCGCCGGGCCTCCCCGGGGTCGGGAGGAGGCTGCTCATAGGTCACGAACGTGCCGCCGAACCGGCCCCGCCGCGGTTCCACGTAACCGGCCTGCTGCAGCGCCCGGATCGCCTCGCGCAAGGTGAGCCGGCTCACGCCGAGCAGGGCCGCCAGCTCGCGTTCTGGCGGAAACCGGTTCCCCGGGGCTACCAGGCCAAGCTTGATGACGGTGAGCATCCGCTCGACCGTTTCCTCGAACGCGTTGCCCGCCCGCACGGGGCCCAGCAGGGCGGCGAGGTCAGCTCCCGTCATTCTTTTCCGGCGCAGGTCTTGACATGACCGGGAGTGTAACCCTCAATGGTCAGATACTAAACCATTGGGACACAGCGGCCAGGTGAGACGCCCCGGCGCCCGCCCGGCAGCACGACCCTCGCGGCGTGCACGCCGCGTGACCACATGAGGAGTTCCCGTGGCCGTCAATGAGCGCGCGGCGATGACTGAGGACGAGCAACGCCTCCACGAGATGGGTTACGCCCAGGAACTGCGCCGGCGCATGTCCGGGTTCTCCAACTTCGCCGTCTCGTTCACGATCATCTCCATCCTGTCCGGCTGCCTGACCGTGTACTACTTCGGAATGGAGCTAGGCGGCCCAGCCGTCATCGTCTGGGGCTGGCCATTCGTCGGGATCATGACCCTGTTCGTAGGGCTAGCTATGGCCGAGGTCTGCTCCAGCTTCCCGACCGCCGGTGGCCTGTATTACTGGGCGGCCAAGCTCGCCCCTAGGCACGGCCCGGCCTGGTCCTGGTTCACCGGCTGGTTCAACTTCCTAGGCCAGGTGGCGGTCACCGCCGGCATCGACTTCGGCGCGGCGTTCTTCATCAACTTCCTGTTCAACTTGTGGTTCAACTTCAGCTACACCACGCACTGGCACACGATCGTGATCTACGCTGTCGTGCTGTTCGTGCACGGCCTGATGAACCAGTTCGGCATCCGGCTCGTCGCGCTGCTGAATGACATCAGCGTCTGGTGGCACATCGTTGGCGTCCTCATCATCGTTGGCGCGGTGACATTCGGCCTGAATGCCGGCGCGCACGCGGTCAGCTCCACCGGCGTCCACTATGTCGTGCAGCACGCCCCCGCCAAGTTCGTGTTCACCGGCCTGGTGAACCTGTCCGGGTTCCACATCGGCTGGTGGTACATCCTCCCTGTGGGGCTGCTGATGGCCCAGTACACCTTCACCGGGTATGACGCCTCGGCCCATATGACCGAGGAGACCCACAAGGCCGCCACCGCGGGCCCGCGCGGCATCTACATGTCGATCCTGGTCTCGCTCATCGCGGGCTGGGTGCTGCTCATCGGCCTCACGTTCGCGATCCAGAAGGCGAACTACGTGGGCGAGGCGACGGCGGGGAACGTCGCCCCGGGGCAGATCTGGATCGACTCGATCGGCCGGACCGGCGCCGAACTGCTGCTGCTGGTGGCGATCGGTGCCCAGCTCTTCTGCGGCATGTCGTCAGTGACAGCGAACTCACGGATGATCTACGCGTTCTCCCGGGACGGCGCGCTGCCCGGCTCGAGCATCTGGCACCGGGTGAACAAGCGGACACGCACGCCGACCAACGCGATCTGGCTGGCGGCCAGTGGGGCGCTGATCCTCGGCCTGCCGTACCTGTGGAACGCCGCGGCTTACGGCGCGGTCGTTTCGATCGCGGTCATCGGCCTGTACGTCGCGTACGTGATACCGACGTACCTGCGGCTGCGGCAGGGCGAGAACTTCCAGCGCGGGCCCTGGCACCTCGGCCGGTGGAGCTACGTGGTGGGCTGGACGGCCGTGGCCTGGGTCGTGTTCATCTTCTTCCTGTTCATGCTCCCGCAATTCGGCCCCATCAACCTCACAACGTTCAACTACGCGAGCATCGCGGTGGCCGTGGTGATCGGGTATGCCGGTATCTACTGGCTGGTCTCGGCGCGCAAGTGGTTCAAAGGGCCGAGGATCCAGGGCAGTCCAGAGGAACTGGCCGCCATTGAGCGGGAACTGGCCAGCTAGCCGCCAAATGCGCCGCCAGAAAGAAGGGACCACGTGACAGTGCCGGAATCCGGCAGCACGGCTGCCCGTCCAGGGATGCTCTCCCTGGACGGGCTGAGGGGGGCGGTGGGCGCGGGCACGATCGACACGGTCGTGCTCGCGTTCACCGACATGCAGGGGCGCCTGCAGGGCAAGCGGGTGTCGGCGGAGTTCTTCCTCGACGAGGTGGTCAGCCACCACGCGGAGGGGTGCAACTACCTGCTCGCCGTGGACATCGACATGAACACGGTGGACGGGTATGAGATGTCGTCCTGGGAACGCGGGTACGGGGACTTCGTCCTCGTACCCGACCTCGGGACCATGCGCCACCTGCCGTGGCACGAGGCGAGCGCGCTGGTGCTGGCCGACCTGGCCTGGACCGACGGCACCCCGGTGGTCGCCTCGCCCCGGCAGGTCCTCAAGGCGCAGACCGACCGGCTGGCCGCCAGGGGCTGGACCGCCTTCGCCGGAACCGAGCTTGAGTTCTGCGTGTACCGCGACTCCTTCGAGGACGCGCAGGCCATGGCCTACCGCGACCTCACCCCGGTGAACCTGTACAACGTGGACTACTCCATCCTCGGCACCGGCCGGGTGGAGCCGCTGATGCGGCGGATCCGGCTGGGCATGTCCGGCGCGGGCATGTACGTCGAGTCGTCCAAGGGCGAGTGCAACCTGGGCCAGCACGAGATCGCGTTCCGCTACGCCGACGCGCTGACCACCTGCGACAACCATTCGATTTACAAGACAGGTGCCAAGGAGATCGCGGCGCAGGACGGCATGAGCCTCACGTTCATGGCCAAGCCGAACGCCCGCGAGGGCAACTCCTGCCACATCCACCTGTCGGTTCGGGACTCGGCGGGGAGCCCGGTGCTCGCCGGGGACGGGCCGTTCGGCCTGTCCCCGGCGGGCGAGCACTTCCTCGCCGGCCAGCTCGCCGGGCTCAGCGAGCTGATCCTGTTCCACGCGCCGAACGTCAACTCCTACAAGCGCTACGTGGCCGGCAGCTTCGCCCCCACCGCGGTGCGCTGGGGGGTGGACAACCGGACCTGCGCCTACCGCCTGGTCGGGCACGGCCTCTCGCTGCGCCCGGAGAACCGGGTGCCCGGCGGCGACGTCAACCCCTACCTGGCCACCGCCGCGATGATCGCGGCCGGCCTGGAGGGGATCGAGCACGAGATGCCGCTGGAGCCGGCCATGGAGGGCAACGCCTACTCCGGCCCGGGCCCACGGGTGCCCTCGACGCTCCGGGACGCGCTGGATGCCTGGGAGCACAGCCAGCTGGCCCGCAAGGCGTTCGGCAACGACGTGGTCGAGCACTACGCCAACGGTGCCAGAGTGGAACTGGCCGCGTTCGACGCCGCGGTCACCGACTGGGAGCTGTACCGCGGCTTCGAGCGGACCTAGCCGACCCGGAGCTGATCACCGACGATGCCTGCCTTCACCGTGCTGAACCCGGCCACCGAGGAACCGGTGGCCGAGGTCGAGCAGACCTCCGCGGCGGCGGCCGACGCGGCGATCGCGCGCGCCGTGGCCGTCCAGCCGGCCTGGCGGAAGGTGGCGCCCGGCGAGCGGGCGGCGCTGCTGCGCGCGTTCGCCGACGTGATCGACGCGCACATCGGCGAGCTGGCCGAGCTGGAGACCGCCGGCTCCGGCCACCCGGCCGGGCAGGCCCGGTGGGAGGCCGGCAACGTCCGCGACGTGCTGCGTTACTATTCCGCCGCGCCGGAGCGGCTGTGCGGCAAGCAGATCCCGGTGCCGGGCGGTCTCAACGTCACCTTCCACGAGCCGGTCGGCGTGGTCGGCGTCATCGTGCCGTGGAACTTCCCGATGCCGATCCTCGGCTGGGGGGCCGCGCCCGCGCTGGCCGCTGGCAACCCGGTGATCGCCAAGCCCGCCGAGCGGACGCCGCTGACCGCGGTCCGCATCGCCGAACTGGCGCTGGAGGCGGGGCTGCCCGAGGGCGTGTTCCAGGTGCTGGCGGGCAAGGGCTCGGTGGTGGGCCAGCGGCTGGTCGACCATCCGGACGTGCGCAAGATCGTCTTCACCGGGTCCTCCGAGGTGGGGCGGGAGATCATGGCCGGCTGCGCCAGGCAGGTGAAGCGGGTCACGATGGAGCTGGGCGGCAAGAGCGCCAACATCGTGTTCGCCGATGCCGACCTGGAAAAGGCCGCGGCCACCGCGCCGGTCGCCGCCTTCGACAACGCCGGCCAGGACTGCTGCGCCAGGTCCCGGATCCTGGTCCAGCGCGAGGTGTACGACCGGTTCCTTGAGCTGCTTGAGCCCGCCGTCAAGGCGGTCGCGGTCGGCGACCCGGCCCGCGAGGACACCGAGATGGGGCCGCTGATCTCGGCCGAGCACCGGAACCGGGTGGCCTCCTACGTGCCGGCGGGCGCGCCCGTGGCGTTCCGCGGCAGCGCCCCGGAGGGCCCGGGCTACTGGTACCCGCCCACCGTGCTCGCGCCGGTGCGCCTCGACGACCCCGCCTACACCGAGGAGGTGTTCGGCCCGGTGGTCGCGGTGGTCCCGTTCTCCGATGAGGCCCAGGCGGTGACGATGGCCAACGACACGCCCTACGGCCTGTCCGGCTCGGTGTGGACTCGCGACGTGGGCCGGGCCATCCGGGTGGCGCGGGGCGTGGAGACTGGCAACCTGTCGGTCAACTCCCACTCCTCGGTCCGCTACTGGACCCCGTTCGGCGGCTTCAAGCAGTCCGGGCTCGGGCGCGAGCTGGGCCCCGATGCCCTCGACGCGTTCACTGAGACCAAGAACGTCTTCATCGCGACGGATGAATGACGCTGCACGACGAACAGCCCGGGCCGGCCGGGCACCGAGGGCCTGGCGAGGCACGGGGCCTCACTTGACACAGGGAGTGTGATCAGCGCTCATGCAACGCCTGCTGGACCGGGTCGCCGTAATCACCGGGGCCGGAAGCGGCATCGGGCTGGCCTGCGCGCGACGGCTCGCCGCCGAGGGGGCCAAGATCGTCGCGGTGGACATCGACGGCGAGACGGGGAAGGCGGCCGCCACCGAGGCCGGCGGGATCTTCGTCCAGGCAGACGTGACCAGCGAGTCTGACGTGCGCGCCGTCTACGAGGCCGCGGCCAGCGAGTTCGGGCGCATCGACATCGCGTTCAACAACGCCGGGATATCCCCGCCTGAGGACGACTCGATCCTGGTCACGGGGCTGGATGCGTGGCGCCACGTGCAGGAGGTGAACCTCACCTCGGTGTACCTGTGCTGCAAGCACGTGATCCCGCACATGCAGCGGGCCGGCGGCGGCTCGATCATCAACACGGCCTCGTTCGTCGCGGTGCTGGGCGCCGCTACCTCGCAGATCTCCTACACCGCGTCCAAGGGCGGCGTGCTGGCCATGAGCCGGGAACTTGGAGTGCAGTTCGCCCGGGAGAAGATCCGGGTGAACGCGCTCTGCCCGGGCCCCATCAACACTCCCCTGCTGCAGGAGCTTTTCGCGGCCGACCCGGAACGGGCGCAGCGGCGGCTGGTGCACGTCCCCATGGGCCGCTTCGGCGAGCCCGAGGAGATCGCCGCTGCCGTGGCGTTCCTGGCCAGTGACGACGCCTCGTTCGTGACCGCCTCGACGTTCCTGGTGGACGGCGGCATCTCCGGCGCGTACGTGACGCCCCAATGAGCCGCCAGCCGGTTATCGGGCTCACCGCCTACTGCGAACAGGCCCGCTGGTCCCACTGGCACAAGCCAGCCGTGCTGCTGCCCGCCAGCTACGCCGAGCAGGTGGCCGCGGCTGGCGGGATCCCGGTGCTGCTGCCGCCGCTGCCCGGTATCGCCGCGGCGGTGGGCAGGCTCGACGGGGTGCTGCTCACCGGGGGCGGCGACGTCGACCCTGGCAGGTACGGAGCACAGCCGCATCCGGCCACCTCCCGGGTGAGCGGGCCGCGTGACGCGGCGGAGCTGGAGGTGCTGGGCGCCGCCGTGGCGGCGGCGAAGCCGGTGCTCGGCGTGTGCCGGGGCATGCAGCTGCTCAACGTGGCCCGCGGCGGGACGCTGTGCCAGCACCTGGGGGGCGACGCCGGGCACACCCCGGTACCAGGCACGTTCGGCTCGCACCCAGTGCGGATCGCGGCAGGCACCCGGCTGGCCGGCATCCTCGGCGCCAACGGAGCCGGGGTTGACGTGCCGACCGCGCATCACCAGGCCATCGACCGACTCGGCGACGGCCTGGTCGCCACAGCGTGGGCGGAGGACGGGGTTGTCGAGGCGGTGGAGCCCAGCGACGCCGGCGGCCCGTTCCTGGTGGCGGTGCAATGGCATCCCGAGGCCGGCGCCGACCCGCGCCTGATCCAGGCTCTGGTCAGCGCGTCGGCCAAGGCCCCGTGACGAAGGAATGGTGCCTTGAGCCAGCGGGGGTTCCGGGGGTCGCCCCCCGGGCCAGCAGGGCCAAGGCCCCGTGACGAAGGAATGGTGCCTTGAGGCAGCGGGGCGGGAATGTCCCTCTAAACTCGCGAGCGTGAGTGATACCCCCGCGGTCGAGATCTGCGATCTTGTCAAGCGGTACGGGCGCACGGCCGCGGTGGACGGGCTCAGCCTGCGGGCCCGCCGCGGTGCGGTGACCGCGGTGCTGGGGCCGAACGGGGCAGGCAAGACCACCACGATCGAGATCTGCGAGGGGTACCGACGGCCCGACGTAGGCACCGTGACGGTGCTCGGGCTGGACCCGGTCACCGACGCCCGTGCGCTCCGCCCCCGGGTGGGCGTGATGCTGCAGTCCGGTGGCATCCCGCCGGCCGTCCGGCCCGGGGAGTACCTGGGCGTGCTCGCGCGATTCCACGCGCATCCGCTGGACCCGGCGTGGCTGCTGGACCGGCTGGGGCTGACCGGCGCGGCGCGGACGCAGGTCAAGCGGCTGTCCGGCGGGCAGCAGCAGCGGGTCTCCCTTGCCGCCGCCGTGATCGGCCGGCCGGAGCTGGTGTTCCTGGACGAGCCCACCTCCGGACTTGACCCGCAGGCGCGGCACGCCACCTGGGACCTGATCGCCGGCCTGCGCGCGGCCGGGGCCAGCGTGATCCTCACCACCCACCACATGGACGAGGCCGAGCGGCTCTCCGATCACGTGGCGATCGTCGACCATGGCCGGCTGGTCGCCGAGGGAACTCCGGCCGAGCTGACCGGCACCGCCGGCCAGGTGCGCTTCCGGGCCGAGGCCGGCCTCGACATCGAGGCGCTGCTGTCCGCCCTGCCGGTGGGCACCGCGGCGAAGGAATCACCGGCCGGGCACTACCTGGTGGAGGTGCAGGCCCGGGTGGACCCGCGGCTGGTCGCCGCGGTAACCGCCTGGTGCGCCGAGCACGGCGTGCTCGCCCAGGAACTGCGGATCGAGAGCCGCACCCTCGAAGACGTATTCCTGGAGCTGACTGGGCGGGAGCTGCGGTCGTGAGCCAGATGGCGGAGGTAGCGGACTGGCCGGCGCCCGATCCAGGGGCGGCCCCGATGGCGAAGATGATCATGGCGCAGGCGGGCCTGGAGGCCAGGACGCTGGTGCGCAACGGTGAGCAGTTGCTGCTGACGCTCATCATCCCGGTGCTGCTGCTGACCGCGTTCAGCCTGGACGACCTGGTCAAGGTGGGCTCCGGCCCGCAGGCCAGGGTGAATTTCCTGGTGCCGGGGATGATCGCGCTCGCGGTGCTGTCCACCGCCTTCACCAGCCAGGCCATCGCCACCGGGTTCGAGCGCCGGTACGGGGTGCTCAAACGGCTCGGCTCCACTCCCCTGTCCCGCACCGGGCTGGTCGGGGCGAAGACCGTCACGGTGATCGCCGTCGAGGTGGCGCAGGTCATCATCCTCATCGGGGTGGGCCTGGCCCTGGGCTGGCAGCCGCATGCCGGGCAGGGCGCCGCGGTCTGGGTGGCCCTGCTTGTGCTGTCCGGCACCGCCGCGTTCAGCGGCCTGGCGCTGCTGCTGGCCGGCACCATGCGCGCCGAGGCGACGCTGGCCCTGGCCAACCTGGTCTACCTGGTACTGCTGGGTATCGGCGGCATCATCTTCCCGCTGACGAAGTTCCCCGCGTCGGCGCGGCCGGTGCTCACCCTGCTGCCCTCCGGGGCGCTCTCCGACGGACTGCACCGTGTCCTGCAGCACGCGGCCGGGCTGCCCGTGCGCGATGTCGCCGTGCTGATCGTCTGGGCCGCGGTCGGCATAGCGCTGGCCGCGCGACTCTTCCGTTGGGATTGAGCCGCTCGTGACCCTGGGAAAGTGGCGGTTCCCGCAGCCCAGCGCCCGTGATCAGGAACCGGCTACCGGTCCCGGGGCCGAGCCGCGGCGGCCTCGCGGCCCGCCGCGCGCCGTGGACCGCGGTGCCTCCGTCCGCGCTGGTTGTGACTGGCATCTTCTCGGTCCAGTTCGGGGCCGGGCTCGCGGCCAGGCTGTTCACCCAGATCGCGCCCGCCGCCGTCACCGGCCTGCGGCTGTGGATGTCCGCAGCCGTGATGGCCGTGATCGGGGCCCGGTCGCTGCGCACCGCGCTGTCCGGCCTGGCCCGGCGCCGCGCCTGGCGGGACGCGGCGGTGGTCGCCGCGTTCGGCCTGACACTCGCGGTGATGAACTTCTCCATCTACCAGTCGTTCGCCAGGATCCCGCTGGGCATCTCGGTCACCGTGGAGTTCCTCGGCCCGCTCGGGCTGGCGGTGGCCACCTCACGGCGACTACTCGACGTGCTGTGGGTCGGCCTGGCCGGGAGCGGGGTGGCGCTGCTCGCCAACGGCGGCACCACGGCAACCACCGGGCACGGCAGCGCCGCCGCCGGGTTCGCGTTCGCGCTGCTGGCGGGCCTGTCCTGGGCCGCCTACATCCTGCTGAGCCGGGCCACCGGGCAGCGGTTCCATGGCTCCACCGGGCTCACCATCGCCATGCTGGTCGCCGCGGTCCTGATCACCCCGGTGGGCGTCGCGGCGGGCGGGAAAACACTGCTGCGGCCGGTCATCCTGCTGACCGGCCTGGGCATCGGCCTGCTCTCCTCGATCATTCCGTACTCGCTGGAAATGGAGGCGCTGCGCCGGATCCCGCCGCGGCTCTTCGGCATCTGGATGAGCCTGGAACCCGCGGTCGCGGCCCTGGTCGGGCTGGTCCTGCTCGGCCAGGCCCTGGCCGCCAGGGAATGGCTGGCCATCGGCTGCGTCATGGTCGCTTGCGCTGGCGCCGCCCGCGGGGCCAGGGAGCCCCAGGTTCCCGAGGCGTGAGGCTCTGCTAGTCCATCACCCCCCTGCCCAAGCCAGTCCCTCGCCCCGCCGCCCCACCCAATAGCATGGGGCCCGTGCCTGCCGAGGAGACCGAGCACGCCCGCAGCCCCGCACCGGGAGCCCGCGGAGCCCGCGCGCGCACCCGCCGCGCGCTGGGGGCGGTGCTGGATCCCTCGCCGGCCGCCATGCGGGCCATCGCCCTCGCCGGGGTGATCTGCGCCGCCGGGATCATCGCGACCGGAGCGGCGGTCCGGCTCAGCGAGTCCGGCCTCGGCTGCCCGGACTGGCCGCAGTGCACCCGCGGCAGCCTGGTCGCCGCGCACTCGGCGGGCGACCCCATGTTCCACACCTGGATCGAGTTCGGCAACCGGATGGTCACGGTCGCCATCACGCTGATCGCCGTGGTGGTGTTCATCGCCGCGTGGCGGTTCCGCCCCGGCGGCCGCAGGCGGCGGGACCTGGTCTGGCTCGCCGCCGTCCAGCCGGCCGGGATCCTCGCCCAGGCGGTGCTCGGCGGGATCGTGGTGCTGACCAAGCTCAACCCGGCCCTGGTGGCGCTGCACTTCCTGGCCTCGATCGCGGTCCTCGCGGCCGCCGTCGCGCTGCACGTCCGCTGCACCGAGGGCACGGCGCCGGCCCGGTCGCTGGTCCGGGCCGACCTGCGGCTCCTCGGCTATGCGGTGGTGGCGGCGGTGGCGCTGATGCTGGCCGCCGGGACCGTGGTGACCGGCACCGGGCCGCTGGCCGGCGCGGGCGCGGTGCCCCGGTTCCACCTGCCGCTCACCGGGGCGACCCAGTTCCACGCGGACATCGGCTGGCTGCTCGGCGGGCTCGCCGTCCCGCTCGCCGTCGGCCTGCGGCTGACGCGCGCCCCGGCCCCGGCCGTCCGCCTCGGCTGGGCGCTGCTCGCGCTGATCGGCCTGCAGGGCGTGATCGGGTACATCCAGTACTTCACCGGGCTGCCGGCCGGCCTGGTCTGGGTGCACGTCTGCGGCTCGACCCTGATCTGGATCGTGGTGCTGCGCCTGATGTTCGCGCTGCGGGACCGGGGTGCCCTGGTGACCGGGCAGCCGGCGGCGACCGGGGCGGCAAGCCGCCCAGTGCTAGTCCGGAGGGGCGACCCCCCGGAACCCCCCGCTGGCCTACGGCCCGGTTCCTTCGTCACCGGGCCGGGGCCCCGCTAGCCCGGGAGGCGACCCCGGAACCCCGCTGGCTGGGGCCGCTAGCCCGGGCGCGCGACTCCCGCGGGACCGTGCCGCCAGAGCATCTCGCGTGCCGAGGCCATCACCCCGGCCAATACCCGTCGGCGCTCCTCGAACTCCCCCGGCGTAAAACCGCCGCGCGCCGCGCGCTGGTGGGCCAGGGCAAGCTCGGTCGCCGCGAGCTGGTAGGCGACCATCGCCCTGGCCAGGGGCCGCCCGCCGGTGCGGCGGGCCCAGCGGCGCGCCTGGCGGCGCTCGGACAGCGTGCACAGCATCCGCAGGTCCGCCTCGCTCACCAGCCCGGCGGCCTGGTAGGCGGGCAGGAACCGGCGGATCAGGCCGATCATTCTGCGCCGGTCGGCGACCACCACCGTGATCAGCGCGACCAGCACGCAGGCCAGCAGCCCGTAGGCGAGGATGATGCCGTCCAGGCCGAGGCTGGTGAGCCCGTTCCAGAGGCCGTGCAGGAACATCGCGCCGAACAGGCCCACCGCCAGGGCCCAGCCACCGCGGCGGTGCGTCGCCGCATAGGCGGCACCGATCCCGGTCATGGCGGTGAACATCGGGTGCGCGAACGGCGCGAGCACGCCGCGGAACACGAACGTGGCGCCGAGCAGCGGCACGCCGTCGGCCGCCGGGCGGGCCAGGGCCGAGACGTAGTAGCCGATGTTCTCCATCATCGCGAAGCCGAGGCCCACCATCGCCGCGTAGATGATCCCGTCGGTGGGGCCGTCGAGTTCCTGCCTGCGCCGCCACAGCAGCCAGGCCAGCACCAGGCCCTTGAGCGATTCCTCCACCACCGGCGCGCCGATCGCGGCCGAGACGAACTGGCCGTTGCCCTTGCCGAGGGCAGGCTGGGTGACGTACAGCAGCCCGGCGGTGTTGATGATGCCCGCGAGCAGCGCGGCGATGCCCGCGCCCCAGGCGAAACAGAACACCAGGTTGCCGGGCGGCTCGGGCTCCAGCCGGTCCAGCAGCAGCACCAGCGCGATCAGCAGCGGCACCGGCAGCAGCGCCAGCGGCAGCGCGACCAGGAACGGAACCACGCTGTGCCGGGCGCTGTCCACGCTCTCGGCCATGTCGATGCCCAGGAGCACGAGCGCGCAGCCCAGGCCGGCCACCACGCCGAGGATCAGCCCACGCCCGTACGGGCGGCCCTCGACCACCGCCAGCGGGTCCTGGGTCAGCATGGCTGGCAGCGTACTGACCCCGGACACGGGTAGGAGGGCCCGGCACCCCGGCCGATAGGGTCTGAAGCGTAATGAATCCCGGCGGCCGCGCCTGCTGGCTTGCGCCCGCCTGCGCCTGGAGAGGAGCGCTGATCTCACGGTGAGTAACGCATCTGGCGCGGACCTGGTGTGGTCAGCCACGGACCAGCGCGCGGTCGACCTGATCCGCGTGCTCGCCATGGACGCGGTCGAGCAGGCCGGGTCAGGTCACCCCGGCACGGCCATGAGCCTGGCGCCCGCCGCGTACCTGCTGTTCCAGCGGATCCTCCGGCACGATCCCGCCGACCCGCAGTGGCTGGGCCGGGACCGGTTCGTGCTCTCCTGCGGGCACTCCAGCCTCACCCTCTACCTGCAGCTCTACCTGTCCGGGTACGGGCTGACGCTGGACGACATCGAGCATTACCGTACCTGGGGCAGCCGCACCCCCGGTCATCCCGAGCACGGGCTCACCCCGGGGGTGGAGACCACCACGGGGCCGCTCGGGCAGGGCCTCGCGAACGCGGTCGGCATGGCCATGGCCGCCCGCCGGGAGCGCGGCCTGCTCGACCCGGACGCGGCGCCCGGCACCAGCCCGTTCGACCAGCACATCTACGCGTTCGCCTCGGACGGTGACATCGAAGAGGGCATCAGCCACGAGGCGTCGTCGCTGGCCGCCCACCAGGATCTTGGCAACCTGATCGTCCTCTACGACGACAACTCGATCTCCATCGAGGACGACACCAACATCGCCAAGTCCGAAGACGTCGCCGCCCGCTACGAGGCCTACGGCTGGCACGTGCAGCGGGTCAGCTGGCGGACGGCCGAGGGCTACCACGAGGACGTCGCGACCCTGGCCGCGGCGTTCGAGAACGCCAGGAACAACACCGTCCAGCCGTCGTTCATCGCGCTGCGGACGATCATCGCCTGGCCCGCGCCCGACGCGCAGGACACCGGCGCGGCGCACGGGGCGGCGCTCGGCGCCGAAGAGGTGGCCAAGACCAAACGCATCCTGCACTTCGACCCGGAGGTGAACTTCCCCGCGGAGGACGAGGCCCTCGGGCACGCGCGCAAGGTCGCCGACCGCGGCAAGAAGCTGCACGCCGAGTGGGAGGAGTCCTACGCGGCCTGGCGGGAGAAGAACCCGGACCGCGCGGCGCTGCTCGACCGGCTGTCCGCCCGGCGGCTGCCCGAGGGCTGGACCTCGGTGCTCCCCCAGTTCCCGCCGGACGCCAAGGGCACGGCGACGCGCCGGGCCTCCGGCGCCATTCTGAACGCTCTCGCCGGGGTGCTGCCCGAGCTCTGGGGCGGCTCGGCCGACCTCGCTGGCAGCAACAACACGACGATGAAGGGCGAGCCGTCGTTCATTCCGGCCGAGCACCAGACCCGGATGTTCCCTGGCAATCCCTACGGCCGCGTGCTGCACTTCGGGATCCGCGAGCACGCCATGGGGGCGATCTGCAACGGGATCGTCCTGCACGGGCTGACCCGGCCCTACGCCGGCACGTTCCTGGTGTTCAGCGACTACATGCGGCCCGCGGTGCGGCTCGCGGCCCTGATGGGGCTGCCGGTGACGTACGTGTGGACGCACGACTCCATCGGGCTCGGTGAAGACGGGCCGACCCATCAGCCGGTCGAGCACCTGTGGGCGCTGCGCGCCATCCCGGGCCTGGACGTGGTCCGGCCCGGGGACGCCAACGAGACGGCGGTGGCCTGGCGGACCGTCCTTGAGCACACCGACCGGCCGGCCGGGCTCTGCCTGAGCAGGCAGAGCATGCCGGTGTTCGACCGCAGCGCCAGCGCGGAGGCCGTCCGCGCCGGTGCTGGTTTCGCCAGCGCCGAAGGCGCAGCGCGGGGCGGGTATGTGCTGATCGACGCCCCGGGGGGCGATCCTGCGGTGATCCTCATCGCCACCGGCAGCGAGGTGCAGATCGCGGTCGCCGCGCGGGAGCAGCTGGCGGCCGGCGGCATCGGCGCCCGGGTGGTCTCCATGCCGTGCGTGGAATGGTTCGCCGCGCAGGGCGCTTCCTACCAGCAGGAGGTGCTGCCGCCCCAGGTGCGGGCACGCGTGAGCGTCGAGGCGGGCATCGCGCTCGGCTGGCGCGCGTTCACCGGTGACGCGGGCGAGTGCGTGAGCCTGGAGCACTTCGGCGCCTCCGCGAGTTACCAGGACCTCTACCAGCACTTCGGGCTGACGGCGGAGAAGGTGGTGGCCGCGGCGCGGTCGAGCCTGGCGAAGGCGGGAGGGGATACCGGTGCGGTAGGTACGCCGGGCCAGTAAGAAACGGTGGAGCCTGGCGAAGGCGGGAAGGGATACCGGTGCGGCGGGTACGCCGGGGCCGGTTAGCAAGGGAGCAACAGCCATGACCTCACATTCCGATGCACTCGCCGAACTGTCCGCCGCGGGCGTGGCCGTCTGGCTCGACGACATCAACCGGGTCCGCCTGACCAGCGGTAACCTGGCCGCCCTCGCCCGTGACCGGCACGTGGTCGGTGTCACCTCCAACCCGACGATCTTCGACCACGCCCTCACCCACGGGGATGCCTACAACGAGCAGCTTGCCGAACTGGCGCTGCGCGGGGTGTCGGTGGAGGAGGCGTCCCGGGCCATCACCACCTACGACGTCCGGTGGGCCTGCGACGTGCTCCGGCCTGCCTACGACGCCTCGGACGGGGTGGACGGCCGGGTCTCGCTCGAGGTGGACCCGCGGCTGGCGGGCGACACAGAGAAGACCGTCGCCGAGGCCCGCGCCCTGTGGTGGCTGGTGGACCGGCCGAACCTGTTCATCAAGATCCCCGCCACCCCGGCCGGGCTGCCGGCGATCGCGCAGTGCCTGTCCGAGGGGATCAGCATCAACGTGACGCTGATCTTCTCGCTGGAGCGGTACGGCGAGGTGATCGACGAGTACTTCGACGGGATGGAGAAGGCCGCCGAGGCCGGCCATGACCTGTCCTCGATCGCGTCGGTGGCGTCGTTCTTCGTCAGCCGGGTGGACACCGAGGTGGACAGCAGGCTGGACAAGATCGGCACGCCGGAGGCCGCCGAAGTGCGCGGCAAGGCTGCCGTGGCCAACGCCCGGCTGGCCTACCAGCTCTTCGAGGAGCGGTTCGCGGAATCCTCGCCGCGCTGGTCCGCGCTGCACGGCAAGGGCGCGCGGCTCCAGCGGCCGCTGTGGGCCTCGACCAGCACCAAGGACCCGGCCTACCCCGACACCATGTACGTGGTAGAACTTGTCGCGCCGGACACGGTGAACACCATGCCGGAAGCCACCATCCTGGCCGTGGCCGACCACGCTGCGCTGCGCGGCGACGCCGTCCGCGGCACCTACGAGCAGTCCAGGAAGGTGTTCGAGGACCTGGCGGGCCTCGGCATCGGCTACGAGGACGTGGTCACGGTCCTCGAGGAAGAGGGCGTGTCGAAGTTCGCCGCGTCCTGGCAGGAGCTGCTGGACACGATTCAAGCGGAGCTGGAGCGCCGATGACACAGCCCGGTGAAGTGGAGCGGCCGCCCGGCGGGGGCTCTGCTAGCCCTGACCCCGCCGCCCCGCCCAATGGCGTGTCGGTCGCCTGGCGCAGCGCCGCGGTCCGGGAGGTAGCCCGCCCGGCCGCGGACAAGCTCGCGGCCGACGGCCTGCCGTCCGCGCTGGCGGCCAAGGACCCGGGGCTGTGGGGCCCGGACGCGGCCGCCGAGGCGGCGATCAGGCTCGGCTGGCTGGATGCGCCCCGGGTGTCGCGGGCGCTGCTCGGCTCCCTGGCCGTGCTCGCCAGCGACGTACGCGAGCAGGGGCTCGACCACGTCGTGCTGTGCGGGATGGGCGGCTCGTCACTCGCCCCCGAGGTGATCAGCCGCGCCGCGAAGGTCCCGCTCACCCTGCTGGACACCACCGACCCGCACCTGGTGCTCCGGGCACTGGCCGACCGGCTGGACCGGACGCTTGTGGTGGTCTCCAGCAAGAGCGGCTCGACCATCGAGACCGACAGCCACCGGCGGGTGTACGAGCGGGCGTTCGCCGACCTCGGCCTGAGCCCAGGCGAGATCGCCCGCCGGTTCGTGATGGTCACCGATCCCGGCTCGCCGCTGGAGGCCACGGCCCGCCAGGCCGGCTACCACGTGATGCTCGCCGATCCCAACGTGGGCGGCCGTTACAGCGCCCTGACCGCCTTCGGCTTGGTACCGACCGCGCTGGCCGGCGCGGACGCCGCGCGGCTTCTCGACGAGGCCGACGCGATGCTCCCCGCGCTGGCCTCGGGCGACGGCAATCCCGGACTGGAGCTGGGTGCCGCGCTCGGCGGGTACGCACTGGCCGGCCACGACAAGGTCGTGCTCGCGGACTGCGGCTCCGGGCTGCCCGGCTTCGGCGACTGGGCGGAGCAGCTCATCGCCGAGTCCACCGGCAAGCAGGGCCGGGGCATCCTGCCCGTGGTGGTCGGCGGGGAGAACGCGCCCGGCTTCTCCCCCGGTCCCGACCTGCACCTGGTCGGCCTGGGCACGCCTGCCTCCCCCGCCGATACCTCGGTGGCGGGCACGCTCGGCGCGCAGTTCCTGGTCTGGGAGTACGCGGTCGCGGTGGCCGGGCGGATGCTCGGCATCAACCCGTTCGACCAGCCCAACGTGGCCGAATCCAAGGAGAACACCGCGCGCCTGCTGGCCGAGGCGGGCACCGGCCCGCTGCCGGCCGGTGAGCCGGTGCTCACCGACGGCGCCGTCGAGGTGCACGCGGAGCCCGGCCTGCTGCCCGTCGCCGGCGGGCTGGCCGGGGTGCTCGACTCGCTGCTGCTAGCGCTGCCGGACCGGGGCTACCTGGCGATCATGGCCTACCTGGACCGGGACGGTGACGCGGCCGCCACCGGGCTCCGGGACGCGCTGGCCGGCCGGACCACCCACCCGGTCACCTTCGGCTGGGGCCCGCGGTTCTTGCACTCGACCGGCCAATACCACAAGGGCGGCCCGCAGAACGGAGTGTTCCTGCAGATCACCGGGGCGGTCCAGGGCGACGTGCAGGTCCCGGGGCGGGACTTCACGCTGGGCAGGCTCCAGCTCGCCCAGGCGCTCGGCGACATCGGGGCGCTGAACCAGCGCGGCCGGCCAGCCGTCCGGCTGCACCTGCGCGACCGCGCGGCGGGGCTGGCCCAGCTACTTGAGGCGGCCCGCGCCGGCGCGACGGGACCGGGCCGGTGAGCGCGGTCAACCCACTGCGGGATCCGCGGGACCGGCGCATCCCCCAGGTGGCCGGGCCGTGCGTCCTGGTGCTGTTCGGCGTCACCGGCGACCTGTCCCGCAAGAAGCTCATGCCGGCCATCTACGACCTGGCCAACCGGGGGCTGCTGCCGCCGGGGTTCTCCCTGGTCGGCTTCGCCCGCCGGGACTGGGAGCACGAGGACTTCGCTCAGGTCATCCACGACGCGGTGAAAGCACACGCGCGCACCCCGTTCAACGACACCGTCTGGCAGCAGCTGGCGGAGGGGATCCGGTTCGTGCCCGGTGAGTTCGCCGACGACGCGGCCTTCGACCGGCTCGCTGAGACCGTGGCCGGGCTGGACACCGAGCGCGGCACCGGTGGCAACTACGCGTTCTACCTGTCCGTGCCGCCGAAGTTCTTCCCTGACGTGGTGGCACAGCTCAAGCGCTCCGGCCTGTCCTCGCCGCCGGCCGGCCCGGACGGCCACCGGCCGTGGCGCCGGGTGGTGATCGAGAAGCCGTTCGGCCACGACCTGGCCAGCGCCCGGGAGCTCAACGAGATCGTGAACTCCGTGTTCGGCTCGGACTCGGTCTTCCGTATCGACCACTACCTGGGCAAGGAGACGGTCCAGAACATCCTCGCGCTGCGGTTCGCCAACACGATGTACGAGCCGATCTGGAACCGCGGTTACGTGGACCACGTCCAGATCACCATGGCCGAGGACATCGGGATCGGCGGCCGGGCCGGCTACTACGACGGGATCGGCGCGGCCCGCGACGTGATCCAGAACCACCTGATGCAGTTGCTTGCCCTGACCGCGATGGAAGAGCCGGTCTCCTTTGACGCCGCGGCCCTGCGGGCCGAGAAGGAGAAGGTCCTGTCGGCGGTCCGGCTGCCGGAGGACCTGGCCACCGGGACCGCCCGCGGCCAGTACGCGGCCGGCTGGCAGGGCGGCATCGAGGTCCCCGGCTTCCTGGAGGAGGACGGGATCGCCCCGGACTCGCATACCGAGACCTACGCCGCGCTGAAGGTGGGCGTGGACACCAGGCGGTGGGCGGGCGTCCCGTTCTACCTGCGCACCGGCAAGCGGTTGCCGCGCCGGATGACCGAGATCGCGCTGATATTCCAGCGGGCACCGCACCTGCCGTTCAACGCCACCGACACCAAGGAGCTCGGGCACAACGCCCTGGTGATCAGGGTGCAGCCGGACGAGGGCGTGACGGTCAGGTTCGGCTCCAAGGTCCCCGGCTCCGCGATGGAGGTCAGGGACGTGAACATGGACTTCGCCTACGGCGAGTCGTTCACCGAGAACAGCCCGGAGGCGTACGAGCGGCTGCTGCTCGACGTGCTCATCGGCGACCCGCCGCTGTTCCCGCGGCGCCAGGAGGTGGAGCTGTCCTGGGAGGTGCTCGACCCCGTCGAGCAGTTCTGGGCGGAGCACGGCAAGCCGGACCAGTACCCGGCCGGGTCGACCGGCCCGGCCAGCGCGGACGCGCTCATGGCCAGGGACGGCCGGACGTGGCGGAGGCTGTGACATGACGATCGACCTGACCGACACCACCACCAGCGCGATCAACGAGGCGCTCCGCCAGGCGCGGCTGCGGCTGGGCGGGGTGGCCAGCGGAATGGTGCTCACCCTGGTCATCGTGACCGACGAGGGCGCGCAGTACGACGCGGTCCGGGCGGCCAGCGCGGCCGGGCGCCAGCATCCGTGCCGCATCCTCGTGGTGATCATCCGGCGGCCGGAGCAACGGTCCCGGCTCGATGCGGAGATCCGGGTCGGCGAGACCAGCCCCGGCGAGACGGTGCTGCTGCGCATGTACGGTCCGCTCGGCCAGCACGCGGACTCGGTGGTGGCCCCACTGCTGCTGCCCGACACGCCCGTGGTCACCTGGTGGCCGGACAACGTGCCGCCCATCCCGGCGCAGGACCCCATCGGCGCGCTCGCCCAGCGGCGGATCACCGACGCCGCGGCCTCCGCGTCGCCGCGTGACGCGCTGGCCAAGCTCGCCAGCGGGTATCAGCCGGGCGACACCGACCTGTCCTGGACCCGGGCGACGCCGTGGCGGTCGCTGCTGGCGGCGACGATGGACCAGCCGTCCGGGGAGGTCACCGGTGGAACGGTCAGCGCCGAGGGGGGCAACCCGACGGCCGACCTGATCGCGGCCTGGCTGTCGCACGCGTACGGCGTCAGCATCGGTGCCGAGGCATCCACCGGGCCGGGCGTCACCGAGGTCAGCTTCACCACCGGCGACGGGGAGATCGTGATCACCAGGCCGGACGGGCGGGTCGCGCAGCTGCGCCGTACCGGGCAGCCCGAGCGCCGTGTCGCCCTGCACCGCAGGGAGACCACCGAGCTGCTGGAGGAGGAACTGCGGCGGCTCGACCCGGACGAGGTATACGCCGAGGCCCTCGCCCAGTTCCAGAATTCCGGATGAGCCCGCCCGAGATCATCGTCCACCACGACGCGGGCCTGCTGGCCAAGGCGGTCGCGGCGCGGCTGGTCACCAAGCTGGTGGACGTCCAGGCGGCGACCGGCCGCACGTCGCTGGTGCTCACCGGCGGCGGGATCGGCACCGCCGTGCTGACCGAGCTGGCCGCCGCCCCGGCACGGGACGCGGTCGACTGGCGCCACCTGGACATCTGGTGGGGTGACGAGCGGTTCCTGCCCAGCGGCCACCCGGAGCGCAACGAGACCGCGGCACAACAGGCCCTGCTGTGCCATCTCGACATGGACCCGGCCCGGGTGCACCGGATGCCCGGCCCCGACGGCCCCGACGGGCCCGATCCTGAGGCCGCGGCGGCCCGCTACGCCGCCGAACTCCGCGCCGCCGCCCGCCCGGAGGACCACGGCCCCGTCCCCGGGTTCGACGTCCTGCTGCTCGGCATCGGCCCCGAGGGGCATGTGGCGTCCCTGTTCCCCGCCATGCCCGCGCTGTACGACGACCGCAGCGTGGTCGCGGTCCGTGGCGCACCGAAACCACCCCCCATCAGGCTGACGCTCACACTGCCCTCGATCCGCAGCGCGCGGGAGGTGTGGGTGCTCGCCGCGGGCCAGGAAAAAGCGGGGGCGGTCCGGCTGGCCCTGTCGGACGTAGGCCCGGTCCAGGTGCCCGCGGCGGGCGCGCGGGGCAGGCAGCGGACCCTGTTCCTGCTCGACCGCGGCGCGGCAAGCCGGCTGCCGCCGCAGCTCGGCCGGATCGCCTCGCCCTGATCGGGGCTACGGAATCCATATCCGTTCGCCCCGGTCCGGCCGGAAACGGCCGGTCCGGCTAGGATCACGGCCGTGCCTCCCCTCTCCCGGCTCGCGGCGCGCCGCGACCATCTTGTCGTGTGCGGTGACGACACCCTGGCCGCCCGGGTCATCGAGGAACTGACCACCACCTACGGCGAGGAGGTGACGGTCCTGCTGCGGTCCCAGGAGCAGGGCCAGGGGCCGCGCATCGCCCGGCTGCCCAAGGTGCGGATCATCGAGCGGGCGGACCTGGACGCCAGCGCCTTCACCGCCGCCGGAGTCCAGTCGGCCCGGTCACTGGCCCTGCTGCGCCAGGACGACCTGGGCAACTTCCATGCGGCACTGCGCGCCCAGGAGCTCAACCCGGAGCTGCGCCTGGTGGTGGCCATCTTCAACACCAGCCTGGGCGAGCGCATCAGGACGTTCTTCCGCGACTGCGCGGTGCTGTCCGGTTCGTCCATGTCTGCGCCGTCGTTCGTGGCAGCGGCCCTGGGTGAGCCGGCGCCCAGCCATATCAGGGTTGCCGGGCGCACGCTTTTCGTGGCGCGGCGCACCGACACCCATGCCCGGCGTGTGGTCTGCGGGCTGGCGGTGACACAGGATCCGCAGTCCCCCGGGCTGCTCCCGCCGGATGCGGCCCGCGCGGACCTGGTGCTCGCGGTGGCGGACGGCGCGCCCCGCAACCTGCTCGCCCGGCAGCGCCGGCACCCGCTGCGGGCGGTCGCTGACCTGGCTAGGCACTTCCTCTGGAACAGGCTCGGGCTGGCCTTCGGCGTGTTGTTCGCCATTCTGGTCATCGGGTTCGTGCTGCTCGCTGCGGCGAGCCGCTTCTCCCTGGCCAATGCCGCCTATCTGACCGGCCTGGATGCCGCGGGTGCCGCGGTCAGCCAGCCCGGCTATCCCGCTTCGGAGAAGATCGCGCAGGTGCTGCTCACCTTCGACGGGCTGGCCTTCCTGCCGGTGCTCACCGCCGTGGTGGTCGGTGCCCGGCTGACCGGGTCGCTGCAGCGCAAGGAGCGCCCGCTCACCGACCACGTCATCGTCGTGGGGCTGGGGAACGTCGGCACCCGGATCGTCGGCCAGCTGCACGACCTGGGCGTCAGCGTGGCCTGCGTGGACAAGAGCGAGAACGCGGCCGGAGTGGCCATGGCACGGCGCCTGGGACTGCGGGTGGTGATCGGTGAAACGCACCGGGAGGACATACTGCGCGCGGCCGGGGTCGCCACCTGCCAGGCCCTGGTCTCGGTGACGAACAGCGACAGCGTCAACCTGGAGACCGCGCTGCACGCCCGCGCCCTGGCCAGCGACATCCGGATCGTGCTCCGGCTCGGCGACGACGACCTGGCCGCGCGGGTCCAGCGCAGCGTCGGGCACACGATCTCCCGCAGCGTGCCCTACCTGGCCGCCCCGTCCTTTGCCGCGGCCATGCTCGAGCACCAGGTACTGCGCACCATCGCGGTGGGCCGGCACGTGCTGCTCATCGCCGATCTCGGGGTTGGCACCGGTTCCGAGCTGGACGGCACAGCGGTGCAGGCGGTGCACCAGACCGGCCTGGTGCGGGTGCTGGCCGTGGAACCGGCCGGCGGCGGCCCGGTGAACTGGTCCCCCGCCGGGGACCTGCGCCTGGGCGCCCAGGACCGCCTCTACGTGATCGCTACCCGGGCCGGGCTGTCCCGGGTCCTTGCCAGGAGCGCACCGCCCGGCTGAGCATTCCGGGGCCGGGCCGGCCAGGTAAAACGATTTCGGCTCCGCTAAAACCTGGGTCTCCCCAACCGTCGTATACGGCGTTACCCTCAGGGCAGGTCTTCCTCGTGGTTCCGCAGAGCCACTTGTGAAGACGGAGGAAGGTCTCCTTGGCCGCTTTGATCGCTCGAGTATCAGTTCGCGGCCATTGCGCGGCTTCCGTTCTATTCCGGCGTCCTCTTCGCCGCTATGTAGGTCTGCCCGCGACTTGGTGGACGCACCCTCGACAGGAGGAAGCAGTTGACCGTTAACGACGACCGACCTATCGTCATGGCGCCAGTGGCAGACCCAGCACCTCTCGGGCTCGCCGCCTTTGCCCTGACCACATTCTTGCTGTCGGCCTCGAACGCCGGCTGGATGGGCAGCGCCACCGGCAGTGCGTGGCTGGGCTACGCCTTCGCCTACGGCGGGCTGGGCCAGTTGCTGGCCGGGATGTGGGAGTTCCGCAACCGCAACGTGTTCGGCGCCACCGCGTTCTCCACCTACGGTGGCTTCTGGCTCGGGCTGGGGCTGTGGGTCCTGCTGGTGGCACCACCGCCGGCCGGGGCAGGGCCCCTGGTGGTGGCCGCGCACGCGGCCGCAGCACAAAAGGACCTGGGCTGGATCCTGCTGGCGTTCGCCATCTTCAACACCTACATGCTGCTGTGGAGCAGCATGGTGAACGCCGCGGTGTTCGCGGTGTTCCTGACCCTGGAAGCGACTGAGATCGTCCTGTTCATCGGGAACTTCGCAGCCAACGCGAACATCGTCAAGATCGGTGGCTACGTGGGCATCCTGACCGCGCTATGCGCCTGGTACACCTCAGCCGCGGGGGTGGGCAACGGCGTATCCGGGCAGGACCATCCTCCCCGTGGGCCAGCCGTTCGTGAAACAGTCTTCCTGACAATAGATCCACCGCTGATCCCGGGGGCGGGCACGCCCCCGGGATCACGCGTCTTAGCAACAGAGCCAGCCCGGTGCCGATGGCGCCCCGCCGGCACGCGGCTGGCGGCTACTCGTGCGATGATTCGTACTTGGTGACAACGTCCGCGGGAATGCGCCCGCGCTCGCTCACCGTGAACCCATTCGCCTTCGCCCACGCGCGGACCTGCGCACTGTGCTTACGGTGCGCAGCCGTTCTCCGCTTTGCCCGCACCAGCCGTGCCGATGCCTTACGGGCGTGTGACGCATAGCGGCTGACGGCCTCGTCGAACCTTTCGCTGTGCTTCAGGCAAAGGTCGATCTCATAGTCCCGGCCATCGATGCTGAACCTGCGCAGCGTGTGCTGGCCCTGCGGAATCTCTTTCGAGTCGTAGTCACACGCGTATGTGACTGAAACCTTGTGTGCCACTCCTGGCCCCCCTTCCCCTTGTGCCAAATATATCCCCCCTGCGGCAGCTCAACCGTAACGACACCCAGGTCAACCCTGGCTGAGGGAACGGCGGAAGCCGTACTTGGCACACTCTGAGTGATACCTTGAACGCCATTCGCGGCTACCCGGGCCGGCGGCGGCGCGTGGCGAACTCTCCGGCAGCCGGGCGGCTGCAGGCCGGGCGCCCTTCAGCCGGCCCGAACGTCAATACAGCCGGCTTATCTTCCGCGCTCGCGCACCTCGGGCTCAGCGGGCTGGCGGCCATAAGGGAAGGGATCGGGAGAAGGGTCGCTTTCCTCCCGGCCGTCGCCGCGGCGCTGCCCGCGCCCTTCGCCGGTCCCTGGCGTGACGCCGGGAACGGGCGCCACGTATGGCCGGGCGGGCGAATAGCCAGCATGGCCGGCCGGTGCCGGGTAGTCCGGATCGTCAATGGCCGAATCCGACGGGCCGGTCGGGTAGTCGCCGGTGGGCGGCTCCGCCCGGTAGCGCGCCGTCATCGGCTCCTCGGCATACCCGCTGCGGGGATCGTCGGGGTAGCCGCCGGTGTGGCGCTCCCCGGGGTAACCACCGGTGAGCGGGTCGTCCGGGTAGTCAGCGCCGCGCCGGTCCGCCTGGTGCCCGGCGACGCGCGACTCTTCCCGGTAGCCGCCGGAGAGCGGGTCGTCGTGGTGCCCGCCGTGCAGGTCCGCCCGGTAACCGCCGGGAAGTGAGTCAGCCCGGTAGGGCCCGCCGTGCGGCTCTTCCCGGTAGCCGCCGGAAAGCGGGTCGTCCCCGTAAGCGCTGCGGGGCGGGTGGTCGTGGTGCCCGCCGTCCTGGAGGTCCTCCCGGTAGCCAGCGGAAAGCGGGTCGTCCCCGTAAGGGCCGGGGCCCGAGTCGCCGTAGTGGTCGCCGGTGGGCGGGTCGTCGTGGTGCCCGCCGTGCCGGTCCTGCCGATGGCCGCCGTCCCAGCGGTCCTGGCTCAGCGGGTCGCCGCGGTACACGCCGGTCGGCGGCTCGTCACCGTACCTGCCCCCGCGCCCCTCGCGGGAGGCTCCCGGGCCGCCGGGAAGGCTGTCGTCCGGGTAGGCCGCCTGGGTCTCCTCATGCCTCCCGTGCGCACCGGTGTGCACGGGACCGCCCTGGCTGGCCGCCCCGGACACCGGGAATCCCTGGTCGGAATGGCCGGTGGCGGGTTCGGGCCCCAGGTCGCGGTCGGGGCCGTCGCGCTGGGCCGTCCTCCCGTAGTCGCCTGAGCTGTAGTCGCCTGAGCCGTAGTCGCCTGAGGAGCTGTAGTCGCCTGAGCTGTAGTCACCGGGACCGTACTGGCCGGAGGCATGACTGGCGCCGTGCCCGGTCCTGCCCTGATGGCCCGGCATGCTGCGCAGTCCGGTGGCCCGCGGGTCGCCGTGCGGGCCACCCGTTGCCCGGGCGTCGCCGTGGGGGCCGCCCTGCAGCGCCTCGACCATCCGGGGCAGGTCGGCGATCGGGAGCCGGAACGTCCCGGTGCAGGTGCCGCCCTGCCAGATGCTGAACACGGCCACCCCCGTGGCCGCGTACCAGCTCAGCCGCATGCTGCGTGATTCGCCCCTGACGTCAAAATAGACCTCGCCAAGCCGGGGCAACGGTGCTGCGTCCGACGCCGACATGTTGCCCATGGTGACCCTCGACCCTCAGCTTTGTCCAGTTGGTGATCGTTTATCCGCAACCAGTAACCCTGCGTTCGCAGTTGGGCCTGCCTGATTCTCTCGCCTGCCTGCGGAACGGTCATAGCGGATGGCACAATTGGGCGTCGGTTCGGCTGAACCGGCTGGCTTCGTCGGGACGGCAGGCGCGCAACGGCCCCCTCCCGTCCGGCGCCTTAGATTGCCCCCGAACTTCCTGCGCGCGCAGCGCTGCGCGGGTGCCCGTATGTGCGGGAACACGAGGGCGGCGTAGCGCGTTGGATGGATGGACGGGGTAATGCCGCAGTAACACATGCGACCGCGTGTCGTCCACCACGGCGTTTGCTGGACTCAGGAACACACGGAAATCAGAGGAGACCGATTCATGTCTGAGGTACGTCGGCAGGTGGCCATGCCTCCACGGCCGAGCTGGGCCTGGCAAGACGCCGGCGCGTGCCGAGGCAAGGATATCGTGCTCTTCTTCGGGCCGGACGGAGAGCGCCAGCCCGAGCGTGAGGTGCGGGAACGCAAGGCGAAGGCGGTATGCGCCGCATGTCCGGTGCGCGCGGAATGCCTCACCTATGCCGTTTCCCGGCCAGAAAAGTACGGCACCTGGGGCGGCCTGAATGAGGAGGAGAGGGCCTCCGAACGGCGCCGCCGGATGCGCCGTGCCAACGCCGCCTAAGTGCGTCCCCGGCACGCCTAACCGCGCTCGCAGCCATTCCGTGGCTGGCCACTGCTGCCCGCTGCTTGCGGCAGCTTCGCCGTAGCCCGCAGCGCTGGCCCGAGGGGGCGACCCGCAGAAACCCTCGCAGCGCCAGCCCGAGGGCGGCCCGGAACCCCCGATGGCCGCCGTAGGGGCAGGTTGCGGTTGCCGCGCCGCGAACCGTGGGGCCTGAGATGCCGTCAGGAAACCTGCCGGAACCTTGATAATGGCACTATGGTCTGCTCCGCCTGCCGGGCCGCGCATCACGAAGAGTGCCGAGGTGGTAACTGGTGCGACTGCCAGCACAAGCCGCCGGCCAAGCCACCCGAGCCGCCGATGGCCTGGATCCGGCAAGGCTAGTGGTGTGAGCCCGGGGAATGACCCACCTGGAACCCGTACGCGACGGAGGCATGATCGGGACTTTTCCGGGAAACTCCCGATGAGCGGCAAGAGGCGCGGGCGGGCATCGGTTCGTGGGAACATTTTCTGCGAGGCGTGTGGTTGCAGGGGCTGTACGGGCGTGACCGGCTACGCTTACCGGATGGGAGCCTTCCTGTGAGATTGAGCGCGACCAAGCCTACGTACCCCGAGCAGGTCACGGCGGGGGACGCTGAGGAGGCGGCGCGGCGGCAGGCACTCGCCGCACAGGCCGCGCAGGCCGCGAAGGATCTGGCGGACGCCCCGGCACGCGAGGTCATCGCGTGGGCGGTGGAGACCTTCGGCAAGCGCGTCTGTATCACCTCCTCCATGACCGACGCGGTCATCATCCATCTGGCCGCCGAGGTCAAGCCCGGCATCGACGTGGTCTTCCTGGATACCGGTTACCACTTCCCGGAGACCATCGGGACCAGGGACGCGGTGGCGCAGACGTACCCGATCAACCTCATCAACGTGACCCCGTCCCGCACCGTGCCCGAGCAGGACGCGGAACTGGGTCCGCGCCTCTACGGCCGCAACCCCGACCTGTGCTGCTATCTGCGCAAGGTGGTCCCGTTGGAGCGGGCGATGGAGCCCTACGACGCGTGGATCACCGGTGTGCGCCGCGAGGAGACCGACGCGCGCAGCGACACCAAGGTGGTCGAGTGGGATCCCAAGCGCGCGATGGTCAAGGTCAACCCGATCGCCGGCTGGACCCAGGAAGAGGTGGACGCCTACATCGCCGAGCACGGGGTGGTACTGAACCCGTTGGTCGACGAGGGCTACCCGTCGATTGGCTGCGCCACCTGCACGCTGCCGGTCAAGCCCGGGGCCGACCCGCGGAGCGGCCGCTGGGCGGGCACCGGAAAGACCGAATGCGGCCTGCACCTTTAAGGGGCTGGTGGGTGTGGTGACCCCGGGCCCGCGGGTCACCCATGAGGTCCGTAACCAGGTGCCGGTGCTGGCCGGTCATGACGTGGCGGCCGACCCGGCGCTGCTGGAGGCCGTGGACCGGGAAGGCGCGGGCTGGGCCGCCGGCGGGCTGCACGAGCTAGGCCTGCTGGCCGGGCGTGCGCAGACCGCCGAACAGGCCCGCCTGGCCAACGAGCACCCGCCGGTGCTGCGCACCCACGACCGGCACGGCAACCGCATCGACGAGGTCGAGTTCCACCCCGCGTGGCACGCGCTGATGGACACCGCAGTCAGCCACGGCCTGCACGCGGCGCCGTGGGCGGACCCGCGGCCCGGCGCGCACGTGGCCCGGGCCGCGAAGTTCTACGTCTGGACCCAGGCCGAGGCCGGGCACGGCTGCCCCATCTCGATGACCTACGCCGCGGTGCCCGCACTGCGGCACGCCCCCGGCCTGGCGGCCAGGTTCGAGCCGCTGCTCACCGCGTGCGCCTACGATCCCGGGCTGCGCCCGGCCGACGGCAAGCGGGGCCTGCTGTCCGGCATGGCCATGACCGAGAAGCAGGGCGGCTCCGACGTCCGGGCGAACACCACCCGCGCGGAGCCCATACCGGCCGCCGGCGAGGGTGCCCACCTGCTCACCGGGCACAAGTGGTTCTGCTCCGCGCCCATGTGCGACCTGTTTCTCACGCTCGCCCAGGGCCCGGCCGGACTGACCTGTTACCTGCTCCCCCGGGTGCTGCCCGACGGCGCACGCAACGGGATGCGCCTGCAACGGCTCAAGGACAAGCTCGGCAACCGGTCCAACGCCTCGGCCGAGATCGAGTTCGACGGCGCCCTGGCCTGGCAGGTCGGCGAGCCCGGCCGGGGCGTGGCCACGATCATCGCGATGGTCAGCGCGACCAGGCTGGACTGCGTCATCGGCAGCGCAGCGGGCATCCGGGCAGCCACGGTCGCCGCGGTGCATCACGCCAGCCACCGGCTGGCGTTCGGCAAAGAACTCGCCGCACAGCCGCTGATGGCGAATGTGCTCGCCGACCTGAGCCTGGAATCCCAGGCCGCCACCGTGCTGGCCTTCCGCCTGGCCGGCGCGGCGGACCGGGCGGCGCGCGGGGACGCGGCCGAGGCGGCACTGCTGCGCGTGGCCCTGCCCGCGGCCAAGTACTGGGTGTGCAAGCGCTTCCCGGCGCACGCGGTCGAGGCGCTGGAATGCCTCGGCGGCAACGGGTACGTGGAGGAGTCCGGCCTGCCGCGGACCTACCGGGAGGCCCCGCTGAACTCGATCTGGGAAGGCTCGGGGAACGTGACGTCGCTGGACGTGCTGCGGGCGCTGGCCAGGACCCGGGGCGCGGCCGACGCGCTGCTCGCCGAGCTGGACGCCGCCGCGGGCGCGGAGCAGGCCCTGGACGGCGCCACGGCCGCCCTGAAGGCACAGCTGGCCGGGCTGGCGGCTGCGAACAGCCTGGAGGCGCAGCACGAGGCCAGGCGGCTGGCCGGGCAGATCGCGGTCACCCTGGCGGCGGCGCTGCTGGTGCGGCACGCGCCCGGCGCGGTCGCGGATGGGTTCTGCGCGTCCCGGCTCGGCCCGCAGGCGCTCGGTGGCCCGGGAGCGCCGTTCGGCACCCTGCCCGCCGGACTCGACCTGGCAGCCATCACCGACCGCGCCCGCGCCGAGGCGGCGGGCGGGGCCCAGTGATGCGGCACTGGCCAGGAACCCCTTACCCGCTGGGCGCCACCTGGGACGGCGGCGGCACCAACTTCGCGGTGTTCTCCGAGGTCGCCGAGGCAGTGGAACTCTGCCTGTTCGACGACGGCGGCGACGGCCCGCGCACCGAGACCAGGGTCGGGCTGACCGAGGTGGACGGCTTCGTCTGGCACGGCTACCTCCCCGACGTGACACCGGGACAGCGCTACGGCTACCGGATGCACGGGCCGTACGCGCCCGCCGAGGGACACCGGTGCAACCCGGCGAAGCTGCTGCTCGACCCGTACGGCAAGGCGGTGGACGGCGAGGTCACCTGGAACGAAGCGGTATTCGGGTACCGGTTCGGCGACCCGGCTTCGCCGAACACCACTGACAGCGCCCCGTACATGCCGGTCAACGTGGTGATCAACCCGTTCTTCGACTGGGGCGACGACCGGCCGCCGCGCATCCCCTACCACGAGACCGTGATCTACGAGGCGCATGTCCGCGGCCTGACGATGCGCCACCCCGACCTGCTCCCCGAGGAGTGCGGCACCTACGCCGGGCTGGCGCACCCCGCGGTGATCGAGCACCTGACCCGGCTCGGGGTGACCGCCGTGGAGCTCATGCCGGTGCACCAGTTCGTGTCCGAGCATGCGCTGCAGCAGCGGGGCCTGACCAACTACTGGGGCTACAACACCATCGCGTTCCTCGCGCCGCACAACGGCTACGCCGCCGCCCGCCAGCCCGGCGGGCAGATCGCCGAGTTCAAGTCGATGGTGCGGGCGCTGCACGACGCGGGCATCGAGGTGATACTCGACGTGGTCTACAACCACACCGCCGAGGGCGACCACCGCGGCCCCACGCTGTCCTTCCGCGGCATCGACAACGCCGCCTACTACCGGCTCAATGACGACGACCGGACCTACTACGTGGACTACACCGGGTGCGGCAACAGCTTCAACGTGCGCTCGCCGCACGCCCTGCAGCTCATCATGGACTCGCTGCGCTACTGGATACTCGAAGTCCACGTGGACGGGTTCCGGTTCGACCTCGCCGCGGCGCTGGCCAGGGAACTGCACGACGTGGACCGGCTGTCGGCGTTCTTCGACCTGGTCCAGCAGGACCCGGTGGTGTCCCAGGTGAAGCTCATCGCCGAGCCCTGGGACGTGGGTGAGGGTGGCTACCAGGTGGGCAAGTTCCCGCCGTTGTGGAGCGAGTGGAACGGCAAGTACCGGGACACAGTGCGCGACTTCTGGCGCGGCGAGCCCGCGGCGCTGCCGGAGTTCGCGTCCCGGCTGTCGGGCTCAAGTGACCTCTACGAGACCAGCGGCCGCCGCCCTGTCGCCTCGGTCAACTTCGCCACCTGCCACGACGGCTTCACCCTGGCCGACCTGGTGTCCTACAACACCAAGCACAACGAGGCCAACGGCGAGGGCAACAGGGACGGCACCGACGACAACCGATCCTGGAACTGCGGCGTCGAAGGGCCGGACGGCCCGGTGGTGAACGCACTGCGGGCCAGGCAGCGGCGCAACTTCGTGGCCACGCTGTTCTGCGCGCAAGGCGTCCCGATGCTGCTGGCCGGTGACGAGCTCGGGCGCACCCAGCGCGGCAACAACAACGCCTACTGCCAGGACAACGAGGTTTCCTGGGTGGACTGGGACGCTGCAGGCAGCGAGACCGGCCTGCTCGCCTTCACCCGCGCACTGTCCGCGCTGCGCCGCGAGCATCCGGTGTTCCGGCGGCGCCGGTTCTTCCGCGGCCATCCGGCCGGCGACGGGCACCTGTCGGACATCGCCTGGCTCACCCCGGACAGCCGGGAGATGGCCGACGAGGACTGGGGCGCGCACGGGCTCGCCATGACGGTTTTCCTGAACGGTGACGCCATCACCGAGCCCGGCCCGCACGGTGAACGGGTCCGCGACGACTCGTTCCTGGTCATGTTCTCCGCGGAGCAGCGGACAACGGATTTCACGATGCCGGGCGTCAAGTACGGCGAGCGCTGGACGGTGGTGGCCGACACCGCGGCGGACGATTTGGCAGCACCGGCGGACCGGCCGGAGGTTGCCGCCGGCGACCACGTGGCGCTCACCAGCTTCTCCATGGTGGTGCTGCGCCGCAGCGCGCCCAGCCAGGACGGTCTTTAACCATGCGCCAGGTCTATCCGGGCGGCTCCGCCCTTGACGATGCCGCCCTTGCGGCGCTGTACGCCTTCCCGGACCTGGGCGCGCCGCCAGAGCGCTGGCTGCGGGCGAACATGGTGGCGAGCCTGGACGGTGCCGCCACCGTGGACGGGCGGTCCGGCGGCTTGTCCAACGAGGCGGACCAGCAGGTGTTCGCCATGCTCCGGGCGCAGGCCGACGTGATCCTGGTCGGCGCGGGCACGGCGCGCGCCGAACGCTACCGGCCGGTGTGGCCGGAGTCCGAGGGGCTGCGCTGGGCCTGGCTGCGGGACGGCCGGACGCCGTCCCCGCCGATCGCGGTGGTCACCCGCGCGCTCGACCTGGACCTCGGCAGCGCGCTGATCGCCAACGCTCCCCCGTCCGCCCGGACGATCGTCATCACCACCGAGTCCGCCTTGCCGGGCCGTTGCGCCGCGGCCGCGCGGACCGCGGAGGTGATCGTCGCGGGCGAGGCCAGCGTCGACCTGAAGGCCGCGGTGGACGCGCTGGCCCAGCTCGGGCACCAGCGGATTTCCTGCGAGGGCGGGCCGCACCTGCTGGCCCAGTTCGCCGCCGAGGGACTCCTCGACGAGCTGTGCCTCACCATCAGCCCGCTGCTGGCCGGCCCGGATGCCGGCCGGATCGTGACCGGCGGCCTGCCCATGCCCCGCGGTGCCACCCTGCCTTTCACGCTCGCCCACGCGCTGGAGGACGAGGGCTACCTGCTCTGCCGCTACGTGCGGAGCGCGGGAGCAGGGCGGGAATCACCCTAGAATGCCGCCAAGGTCGAAGCTGACCGGCTCTTCGAGCTGCGCATAGGTGCACGACCGCGGATCCCGGTCGGGCCGCCAGCGGACGAACTGGGTCGTGTGCCGGAACCTGCGGCCTTCCATGTGGTCGTAGCGGACCTCGGCCACCCGCTCGGGGCGCAGCGGGGTGAACGACAGGTCCTTGCCCGAGTTCCACCGGCTGACCTCGGCCTCGCGTGGGGTGCCCACCACGCCCTCCGGCCTGGCCCAGTTCCACGGGTGCCCGTCGAACGTGGTGACCAGCGGCTGCATTTCGGTGAACAGCTCCCGGCGCCTGGCCATCGGGAACGCGCCGATCACGCCCACACTGGCCAGCTTGCCGTCGTCGGCGTACAGGCCGAGCAGCAGCGACCCGATCGCCTCGTCGCTGGACTTGTGAGTCCGGTAACCGGCCACCACGCAGTCGGCGGTCCGCTCGTGCTTGACCTTGAACATGACCCGCTTGTCCGGTTCGTACCCGCCGTCCAGCGGCTTGGCGATCAGGCCGTCCAGCCCGGCGCCCTCGAACTGGGAGAACCACCGTCCGGCCAGCTCCCGGTCCGTGGTGGCCGGGGTGACGTGCAGCGGGGCGCGCACCGCTGCAAGAGCGTCCTCCAGCACGGCCCGGCGCTCGCTGAACGGCCGCGCGGTGTAATCAGTGTCCCCGAGCGCGAGCAGGTCGAACGCCACGAAACGGGCGGGGGTCTGGCTGGCCAGCAGGTTTACCCGGCTCGCCGCCGGGTGGATCCGCTGCAGCAGCGCCTCGAAGTCGAGCCGGGCGCCTTCGCCGTCGGGAATGACGATCTCCCCGTCGATCACGCACCGCTCCGGCAGTTGCTCGATGACCTGGGTGACCAGCTCGGGAAAGTACCGCGTCATGGGCCGCTCGTTACGGCTGCCGATCTCCACCTCGTCACCGTCGCGGAAGATGATGGACCGGAACCCGTCCCACTTCGGCTCATAGCTGTACGGGCCATCGGGTATCTGCTTGACCGCCTTGGCGAGCATCGGCGCGACCGGCGGGCTGACCGGAAGTCTCATCTGTCGTCCTCCCCTTCGCTCCGGCCATGCTCTCATCAATGATCGGGAATCCCGCGACCCGGTCGCCGCGAAGCGCCTGGCCCGCGGGCCAGGCTCCCTGCGACAATCCATGCTTATGGCCTTGCACACCGACGCCCGGCAGTCGGGCGAGCCGTCCGAATTCGACATCAACCCCGTGTACGTCCGGCTCGCCCAGGAGCCGGTGCCCCGGCACGCGCTCCCCCGGCACCAGATGCTGCCCGACACCGCGCTGCAGGTGGTCCGGGACGAGCTGATGCTGGACGGGAACGCCCGGCTGAACCTCGCCACGTTCGTCACCACCTGGATGGAACCCCAGGCGCGGCAGCTCATGACCGAGTGCCTGGACAAGAACATGATCGACAAGGATGAGTACCCGCAGACCGCGGAACTGGAGGCGCGCTGCGTCAACATCCTCGCCGACCTCTGGCACGCACCGGAGTGCGTGGACGCGACCGGCTGTTCCACCACCGGGTCCAGCGAGGCCTGCATGCTGGCCGGGATGGCGCTGCTGTGGCGCTGGCGGGAGCGGCGCGACGCGGCGCAGGCAGCGACCGGCCGCCGCAGTGCTAGCTCTGACCCCGCCGCCCCGCCCAATCTGGTGATGGGCGCGAACGTGCAGGTGTGCTGGGAGAAGTTCTGCCGCTACTGGCAGGTGGAGCCGCGGCGGGTGCCGATGGCGCCAGGGCGTTACCACCTGACCGGCCCCGAGGCCGCGGCCCGCTGCGACGAGAACACCATCGGCGTGGTGGCGGTGCTCGGCTCCACCATGGACGGCAGCTACGAGCCGGTCGGTGAGATCAACGCCGAACTGGACCGGCTGGCCGCCGGTGGCGGCCCGGACGTGCCGATCCACGTGGACGGGGCGTCCGGCGGGTTCATCGCGCCGTTCCTGCAGCCGGACCTGATCTGGGACTTCCGGGTGCCCCGGGTGGCCTCGATCAACGCCTCCGGGCACAAGTACGGCCTGGTGTACCCCGGGGTGGGCTGGGTGGTGTGGCGCGAGGCCGGGGCGCTGCCCAAGGACCTGGTGTTCAACGTCAACTACCTCGGCGGCCAGATGCCGACGTTCGCGCTGAACTTCTCCCGGCCGGGGGCGCAGGTGGCCGCCCAGTACTACAACTTCCTGCGGCTTGGCTTTTCCGGATACCAGCGGGTGCACCGGGCGTGCCAGGACGTTGCCGTGCACATGTCCGGGCGCATCGCCAAGATGGGCCCGTTCGAGATGATCAGTGAGGGGCGCGAACTCCCGGTGTTCGCGTTCAAGATCGCGGACCCGCAGGCCACTTACACGGTGTTCGACCTGTCCGAGCGGCTGCGTACCCGCGGCTGGCTGGTACCCGCCTATACCTTCCCCGAGGATCTCACCGACACGGCGGTCATCCGGGTGGTGATCCGCAACGGTTTCACCACGGACCTGGCCGACCTGTTCCTGACCGACCTGGGCCACCACTGGCATGCACTGGCCGCACACCCGAACGACTGCGCACCGCTCGTCCCCGAAGGCAAGCGCCAGGGCTTCGCCCATTAGCGCTGATCTGGGGGAGCGACCCCTGGAACCCCCGATGGCCTGCGGCCCCTGCGACTTCGTCGCGGGGGCCTTGGCCCTGTCGGCTGGGGTTTTAAGCGCGCCTGATGCGGCCCAGGGCTTCGGCCAGGATGGCGGCGCCGTCGGAGTCGGTGCGCCGCTCCTTCACGTAGGCCAGGTGCGTCTTGTAGGGCTCGCTGTGCGGCGGGTCGGGGGGTTTGGCCTCGTCCCGGCCGGCTGGGAAGCCGCACCGGGGGCAGTCCCAGTGCTCCGGGACGGCCGCATCGGTCGCGAAACTCGGCCGCGTCTCATGGTTGTTCGCGCACCAGAAGGACACGCGTATCCGCGGTGCCGCCTCGCCACGTTCCGCCTCACCCATGGGGCCCGCGCCTACGCGGCTTCCCCGGATGGCATTGCCACTACCCACTGACCACCCCTTGCTTAATCCGCTCACCCGACCAGGAGCGGGCCACGACCCTTAGTGGTTGAGCAACAGATTCAGGGCCACGATGCAGAGGAACCAGAGCACTCCGCAGAAGATCGTGAGCCGGTCCAGGTTCCGCTCCACCACGGATGACGAGCCGAGCGAGGAAGACACCCCGCCGCCGAACAGGTCCGACAGGCCGCCACCCTTGCCCTTGTGCAGCAGCACAAGCAGGATCATCAGCAGGCTCGTGATGATCAGGACGACCGCAATTGCTATGGTCACTGCCGATCTCGTCCTTCCAGGTACCGTGCTCAGGCACCGACGGCCAGTTCCCGGTACCGGCATATTCTCACGAATGCACCGGCATCGAGGCTGGCACCACCGACCAGGGCACCATCGATGGCTGGTTGAGCCATCATCACTGCTATGTTGTCGGCCTTAACCGACCCGCCATACAGAATACGCACATTCGCGGCTACATCGTCGCCGTGAACCGCGGAAACCCGCTCGCGGATGGCCCCCGCGGCCTCCTGGGCGTCCTCCGGGCTGGCGACCTCACCGGTGCCGATCGCCCAGACCGGCTCGTAGGCGATCACCATCCCGGCGACCTTCTCGGCGGGCACGCCGGCCAGTGCCCCGTCCAATTGCGCGGTGGTGTGGCCCAGGTGGCCGCCTGCCTGGCGCACCTCCAGAGTCTCGCCGACGCACAGGATGGGCACCAGGCCCCACTTCAGCGCGGCCTTGACCTTCGCGTTCACCAGGGCGTCGTCCTCGCCGTGGTACTGCCGCCGCTCCGAGTGCCCGGCGAGCACATAGCTGCAGCCCAGCTTGGCCAGCATGGACCCGGACACGTCGCCGGTATAGGCGCCGTCGTCGTGCTCGGAGATGTCCTGCGCGCCGTAGCGGATCTCCAGCTTGTCCCCCATCACCAGGGTCTGCACGCTGCGCAGCGCGGTGAACGGGGGCAGCACGGCCACCTCGACGGCCTTGAGGTCCTTGCGGCTCAGCGTGAACGCGAGCTTCTGCACCAGGGCGAGCGCCTCCAGGTGATTGTTGTGCATCTTCCAGTTGCCTGCCATCAGCGGCATCCGGGCGCTGCTCCCGCTCACGTGCCCGCCTCCAGTGCCGCCAGGCCCGGCAGGGTGGCACCCTCCAGGTACTCCAGGCTGGCGCCGCCTCCCGTCGAGATATGCGTGAACGCGTCGGCTGGCAGTTTGAGCTGCCGAACGGCTGCCGCTGAGTCGCCGCCGCCGACGACGGTCAGCCCGGATACGGCGCTGACCGCCTCGGCGACCGCCCGCGTGCCGGCGGCGAACGCGGGAAACTCGAATACCCCTGGCGGGCCGTTCCAGAACACGGTCTTCGCATCGGCCAGCTTGCGGGCGAACAGTTCCCCGGTGGCAGGGCCGATGTCCAGGCCCATTTTGCCGTCGGGGATGTCGGGCCCGGAGATAACCTCAGGTACCGCGTCGGCGCCGAAATGGTCGGCCACCACGTGGTCGACCGGCAGCACCACTTCCACGCCGGCCTGGGCCGCGTCATCCATCGCGGCCTTCACCTGGCCGATCCGCTCGTTGTCGAGCAGCGAGCTGCCGACCCGGTGCCCCTGAGCCGCCAGGAAGGTGTAGGCCATGCCGCCGCAGATCAGCAGCCGGTCGGCCTTGGGCGGGGTGGTGGGGTGAGGGCTAGCGCTGAGCGGGGCGGTGGGGCCGGGGCTAGCACCGCCGACGAGGTTTCCGATGACGGCCAGCTTGTCGGAGACCTTGGCGCCGCCCAGCACGACCACGTAAGGACGGGCCGGGCTGGCGGTCAGCTGCCGCAGTACCGCGACCTCGGCGAGGACCAGCTGCCCGGCGGCGTGCGGCAGCAGCAGCGGCGTGTCGTAGACGCTGGCGTGCTTGCGGTGCATGGCGCCGAAACCGTCGCCCACGTACAGGTCGGCCAGCGCGGCGAGGCGTGCCGCAAGCTCGCCGCGCACCGCGTCGTCCTTGCTGGTCTCCGCGGGCTCGAACCGCACGTTCTCCAGCAGCGCGACTTCACCGGGGGCCATGGTGGACGCGATGACGCTGGCCGACTCGCCGGCCACGTCGGCGGCCAGCGTCACCGGCTGCCCGAGCAGTTCCGCGAGCCGGTCGGCCACCGGCCGCAGCGAGGGCCCGCCCGCGGCGCGTGCGGCGTAGTCGTCCCCCGTCGGCCGGCCGAGATGCGCGCAGACGATCACCGCCGCTTCGCGGCGTAGCAGGTCACCGATCGTCGGCAGGCTGGCCCGGATCCGCCCGTCGTCGGTAATGGTCGCGCTATCCAGGGGCACGTTCAGGTCGGCGCGTACCAGGACGGTCCGGCCCGCGACATCGAGATCCTCAGCGCGCTTCATCAGCCACGAGGATCCGTAACGCAGCGAAAACAGGCCGGGTGGCGGTGCTCAGCGCTCATCGCAGGCCCGAGCCGACCAGCACGGCCACGTCGGCCAGCCGGTTCGAGTAGCCGAACTCGTTGTCGTACCAGCCGACGATCTTGACCTGGTCGCCGATGGCCATGGTGAGCGGGGCGTCGAACGTGCACGACCAGGGCGTGCCCACGATGTCGGACGACACGATGGGGTCGGTGGAGTAGCACAGGTAGTTCTTCAGCGGCCCGTCGGCCGCGGCCTGGAACGCCGCGTTGACCTCGGCCACGGTGACCTCGCGCTCCAGCTGCGCCACCAGGTCGGTGACCGACCCGTCGATCACCGGCACCCGCATCGAGATGCCGTCCATCTTGCCCTTGAGCTCGGGCAGCACCAGCGAGGTCGCCTTCGCGGCGCCGGTGGTGGTCGGGATGATGTTCTGCGCGGCGGCCCGCGCCCGGCGCAGGTCACGGTGCTGGAAGTCCTGCAGCACCTGGTCAGAGGTGTAGGCGTGGATGGTCGTCATCATGCCCTTGACGATGCCGAAGCTGTCGGCCAGCACCTTGGCCATCGGCGCGACGCAGTTCGTCGTGCACGAGGCGTTGGATATCACGTGGTGCTGCCCGGGGTCGTACTTGTCGTCGTTGACGCCCATCACGATCGTGATGTCCTCGCCCTTGGCCGGCGCGGAGATGATCACCTTCCGCGCGCCCGCGGTCAGGTGCGCGGCCGCGGCATCCCGGGAGGTGAACCGGCCGGTGGACTCGATGACCACGTCGACCCCCAGGTCACCCCAGGGCAGGACGGCCGGATCCCGCTCCGCGAGGATCCGGATCTCCTGGTCACCGGCCCGGATGATGTCGCCGTCGGCGGTCACGTCCACGTCCAGCGTGCCCAGCACAGTGTCGTACTTCAGCAGGTAGGCGTTGGTGGCCGGGTCGGTCAGGTCGTTGGCCGCGACGATCTCGATGCCGCCGCCCTGCCCGGTTGCCTGCGCGGCATGGACGGCGCGCCAGAAGTTCCGGCCGATCCGGCCGAACCCGTTGATGCCCACGCGGATAGTCACGGCGTTGTTCTCCTCGATGTGTGACGGCGGTCTTGGGCGGCATATCGAGCCTATCGAACGGCTCCCGCCCTAGGACATCAGCATGTCCGGGGGGAGTTGTGCCTCCGTACTGGGGATGCCCAGGTCACGGGCGCGCTTGTCGGCCATGGCAAGCAGGCGGCGGATCCGGCCGGCGATGGCGTCCTTGGTGAGCTGCGGGTCGGCAAGCTGGCCGAGTTCCTCGAGGCTGGCCTGGCGGTGCTGGATGCGCAGCAGCCCGGCCACGGTCAGGTGCTCGGGCGCGTCGCCGCCCAGGATCTCCAGTGCCCGTTCCACCCTGGCTCCGGCAGCGACCGCCGCGCGGGCGCTGCGGCGCAGGTTGGCGTCGTCGAAGTTGGCCAGCCGGTTCGCCGCCGCCCGGACCTCCCGCCGCATCCGGCGCTCCTCCCAGGCGAGCATGCTGTCGTGCGCGCCCAGCCGGGTCAGCAGCGCGCTGATCGCGTCCCCGTCCCTTACCACGACCCGGTCCACGCCCCGCACCTCGCGGGCCTTCGCGTGGATCTTCAGCCGCCTGGCGGCCCCGGCCAGGGCCAGCGCAGCCTCGGGGCCGGGGCAGGTCACCTCGAGCGCCATCGACCTGCCCGGGCCGGTGAGGCTGCCGTGTGCCAGGAAGGCCCCGCGCCAGGCTGCCTCACAGTCGCAGGCCGGGCCGGACACCACATGCCGGGGCAGGCCGCGCACCGGCCGTCCGTAGCTGTCCACCAGGCCGGTCTGGCGGGCCAGGCTGTCGCCGTCCTTGCGCACCCGGACCACGTACCTGTTGCCCTTGCGCAGGCCGCCGGGCGCGAGCACGATCAGGTCGCTCGTGTGGCCGAACACCTCGGCGATGTCCTTGCGCAGCCGCCGGGCGGCGGCGCCGGTGTCAAGCTCGGCCTCGACCACGATGCGCCCGCCGGCGATGTGCAGGCCGCCCGCGAAGCGCAGCAGGGTAGACACCTCCGCCTTGCGGCAGCACGGCTTCAGGACCTCAACACGGCTCAGCTCATCCTTGACCAGGCCGGTCATGGCCATCGCTTCACTCCCCCTCGAAGATTTCCGCGAACGCCCCCGCCAGTCGCCGCGGATCATGGTGCGGCGACCCGTCGCGCATCGCCAGGTCGGTCATCACCAGCCTGCCACCGAGCAGCCCGGCGGCCTTCTCCAATTCCGCGGCGTATTCCCCGGCCGCCCGGCGGTCGGCGAGCACCACGTCCACGGTCAGCCCGGGCGCGTGCTCGGCGAGCACCTCCAGGTGGGTATGGGGCGAGAACCCGTCGGTCTCCCCGGCCTGCGGCACCAGGTTCAGCGCGACCACGCGGCGGGCCGGGGTCGTGATCAGCGCTTCCGCCAGTTCGGGCACCATCAGGTGGGGCAGGATGCTGGTGAACCAGGAACCGGGGCCGAGCACGACCCAGTCCGCGGTGGCGACCGCGGCAATGGCCTGCGGGCAGGCGGGCGGGTCCGCGGGGACCAGCGACACCGAGCGCACCCGGCCGGTGGTGGACGCGCAGGCGACCTGCCCGCGGACCAGGGTGATCTCCCCCGGCCGCGCCGGGTCGGCGCCTTCCACCTCGGCGGCCAGGTCCAGCGGGACCGACGCCATCGGGAGCACCCGTCCGTGCGCACCGAGCAGCCTGCCGACCCAGTCCAGGCCCTGGACGGTGTCCCCGAGAAGCTCCCACAGGGCGACGATCAGCACGTTGCCGACGGTGTGGCCGCCCAGGCCGCCCAGGCCCTCGAACCGGTGCTGCACCACCCGGCTCCAGGTGGTGCCCCAGGCGTCGTCGCCGCACAGCGCGGCGAGCGCCATGCGCAGGTCCCCCGGCGGCAGCACGCCGAAATCGCGGCGGAGCACACCGGAGGAGCCGCCGTCATCGGCGACCGTCACGATCGCGGTGAGCTGCCGGGTGACCCGGCGCAGCGCGGACAGGGAGGCGAACAGGCCGTGGCCGCCGCCCAGCGCCACGACCTTGGGGTTGAGTGGCCGGACGGCGGGGACGACAGGAACGTGGCCGCCGGCCGTCATTCACGCCCCAGATCGCGGTGCACCACCTGGGTTCCCAGGCCGGCTTCCTCCAGCCGGATGCCCAGCTGCTCGGCCATGGTCACGCTGCGGTGCTTGCCGCCGGTGCAGCCCACCGCCAGCGTCACGTACTGCTTCCCCTGCCGGCCGTACCCGTCGAAGGTGATCCGCAGGGTCTCGGTGTAGGACTTCAGGAACTCCTCGGCGCCGGGCTGCTTGAGCACGTAGTCCCGGACCCGCTCGTCCTGGCCGTTGAGCGGCGCGAGCGAGTCGACCCAGCGCGGGTTGGGCAGGAACCGGCAGTCGGCGACCAGGTCGGCGTCCACCGGAAGACCGTACTTGTAGCCGAACGAGACCACGCTCACCCGCAGAGCGCTGGCCGCGGGCGTGCCGAAGAAATCGCGCATCCGGGCGCGCAGCTCGTGGACGTTGAGCGCGGAGGTGTCGAGTACCAGGTCCGCGTCCTCCCGGAGCCCGCTCAGCCGCTGCCGTTCGGCGGCGATCCCGTCCACCACCCGGCCGTCCTCCTGCAGCGGATGCGGGCGGCGCACGTTCTCGAAACGCCGCACCAGCGTCTCGTCGCTCGCCTCGAGGAACACCACGCGCGGCCGGATGCCGCGCGAGCCGAGCTCACGGATGCTCGACTCCAGGTCGGTGGAGAACGCCCGGCTGCTGCGCAGGTCAATGACGGCGGCGATCCTCGGCAGGGTCCCGTTGGCCCGCATCGCCAGGTCGATCATGGTGGGCAGCAGGCCAGGCGGAAGGTTCTCGATGACATACCAGTCCAGGTCCTCCAGGGACTTGGCGGTCGTGCTTTTCCCCGCACCCGACATCCCGGTGATAATCACAACATCGGCTGGCGGGCTCGCCATCGCAGCCTCTTCCGTCCCGCTCACCCTGCCCGCCCCGGCCGATGCACGTGTTTCACGACGCCCCCCTGTCGCTGGTTTCGCCATTCCCCCGCCCGGGTGAGAGTGCCGTCAGCACCGCGCTGGCCAGGCGAGGGCCTATCCCGGGTACCTCCGCAATCTCCTCCTCGGTCGCGCCGGCGATCTTGCGGACCGAGCCGAAGTGCCGTAGCAGCGTAGCCCGCCGCGCCGGGCCGAGTCCCGGTACCCCGTCAAGCTCGCTCACCGCCAGGGCCTTTGACCGCTTTGCCCGGTGGTAGGTGATGGCGAACCGGTGTGCCTCGTCGCGCACCCGCTGCAGCAGGTACAGGCCCTCGCTACTGCGCGGCATGACGACTGGGGCGTCCTCGCCGGGCAGCCACACCTCCTCCAGCCGCTTCGCCAGGCCGCAGACGGCGATGTCATCGATGCCCAGCTCGTCCAGTGCCCGGACGGCGGCGGCGACCTGGGCTGGCCCGCCGTCGATGACGACCAGGTTCGGCGGGTAGGCGAACTTGCGCGGCCGGCCGTCGGCATCCAGCGGCGCCGGGCCGGCCCGGCCGCGGGGTCGCCCCCGCCGGGATCCCTGGCCGCGGACTGGCCGGCCGGATCGCCGAGCACGTCCAGCTCACCGGTAGCCTCCCGCTCTTCCAGGTACCGCCGGAACCGCCGCGTGATGACCTCGTGGATCGAGGCGACGTCGCCTTCGCCGCCGGTGCCCTTGATGCTGAACCTGCGGTACTCGCTCTTGCGGGCCAGGCCGTCCTCGAACACCACGGCGGATGCGACGACGTTGGTGCCCTGCAGGTTGGACACGTCGTAGCACTCGATCCGCAGCGGCGCCTGCTCCAGGCCGAGCGCCTCCTGGATCTCGTGCAGGGCGCGGCTGCGGGTGGTCAGGTCGCTGGCCCGGCGCATCTTGTGCTGGGCCAGCGATTCCTTCGCGTTGCGCGCCACGGTCTCCAGCAGCGCCCTCTTGTCCCCGCGCTGCGGTACCCGCAGGCTGACCCGGCTCCCGCGGCGGCGGCACAGCCATTCCTCCACGGCGGTGGCGGCCGGCGGCAGGACCGGGACGAGCACCTCGCGCGGGATGCTGCCCCGGGCCGGCTCCGGGACGGCGGCGGCGTCGCCGGTGCCGCGCAGCGGGCCGCCCGTCGCGACGGCGTCCTCGCCGTAGACCTGGCCGAGGAACTGTTCCACCAGTTCGCCCGCGGTGACGTCCTCGACCTTGTCCACCACCCAGCCACGCTGGCCGCGAACCCGGCCGCCGCGGACGTAGAACACCTGCACGGCGGCTTCCAGCTGATCCTCGGCCAGCGCGATCACATCGCAGTCGGTGCCGTCGCCGAGCACCACGGCCTGCCGCTCCAGCGCCCGCCCCAGTGCCTGGATGTCGTCCCGCAGCCGCGCGGCCCGCTCATACTCCTCGGCCTGCGCCGCCTCGCGCATCTGCGCTTCAAGCCGCTTGGTGAACCGGGCCGTCTGCCCGGCCATGAAGTCGCAGAAATCCTCGGCAAGCTGCCGGTGCTCGGCCTCGCTGACCTGCCCCACGCACGGCGCCGAGCACTTGCCGATGTAGCCGAGCAGGCACGGCCTGCCGATCTGCCCGGCCCGCTTGAACACGCCGGCCGAGCAGGTGCGGACCGGGAACACCCGCAGCAGGGTGTCCACGGTCTCCCGGATCGCCCAGGCGTGCGAGTACGGCCCGAAGTAGCGGGTGCCGCGTCGCTTGGCGCCCCGCATCACCATGACCCGCGGGTAGTCCTCGCCCAGCGTGACCGCCAGGTAGGGGTAACTCTTGTCGTCCCGGTACCGGATGTTGAACCTGGGGCTGAACTCCTTGATCCAGGAGTACTCGAGCTGCAGGGACTCCACCTCGGTGCCGACCACGGTCCAGTCCACGCCCGCCGCGGTGGACAGCATCGCCTGGGTGCGCGGGTGCAGGCTGGCGAAGTCGGCGAAGTAGGAGTTCAGCCGGGATCGCAGGTTCTTGGCCTTGCCCACGTAGATGACCCGGCCATGCTTGTCACGGAACCGGTACACGCCGGGCGACTCCGGGATCGAGCCCGGGGCCGGCCGGTAGCCGTGCGGATCAGCCACGGCAGCAACTCTATGCGCGTCCGGTGGCCTGGCGGGTCACCCGGAACCTGTTGCCACAAGGTCGGCCGGCACGATCGTGACGGGGTGCGGCCGGACCGCGTGGAATGCCTCGCCCCCGGTCACCCGGCGCGCGCATGACACTCATGGTGCCTCCTGTCGGTCATGGCCGCCACCTTGCCAGGCGGCTGCGACAGTGCTGGCCTGGGGGACGACCCCCTGGAACCCCCGCTGGCCCCAGGCCGCGTTCCTCCGTCACCCGGCCTGGGCCTCCTGGCCTGGGGGACGACCCCTGGAACCCCCGCTGGCCCCAGGCCGCGTTCCTCCGTCACCCGGCCTGGGCCTCCTGGCCTGGGGCACGACCCCCTGGAACCCCCGCTGGCCCCAGGCCGCGTTCCTTCGTCACCCGGCCTGGGCCTCCTGGCCTGGGGGACGGATCAGTCCTGGAAGGCCGCCACCGGGGGGCAGGCGCAGACCAGGTTCCGGTCACCGTAGGCCTGGTCGATGCGGCGCACCGGCGGCCAGTACTTGCCCCGGTGGTCGCCGGCCTGCGGGTAGGCGGCCTCCTCCCGCGAGTACGGGTGCTTCCAGTCGGCGGCGAGCAGCATCGGCGCGGTGTGCGGGGCATTGGCCAGCGGGTTGTCCTCGCGGTCGTAGTCACCGCCGGCGACCCGGGCGATTTCCTGCCGGATCGCGATCATCGCCGTGCAGAACCGGTCGATCTCGGCCAGGTCCTCGCTCTCGGTCGGCTCGATCATGAGCGTCCCGGCCACCGGGAACGACATGGTCGGCGCGTGGAACCCGTAGTCGATGAGCCGCTTGGCCACGTCGTCCACGGTGACCCCGGTCTGCTTCGTCAGCGGCCTCAGGTCGACGATGCACTCGTGCGCGACCAGGCCGTGCCGGCCGGTGTAGAGCACCGGGAAATGCCCGTCCAGCCGCCGGGCGATGTAGTTCGCCGCCAGGATGGCCACCTGGCTGGCCCTGCGCAGCCCGTCGCCGCCCATCATCGCGATGTACGCCCAGGAGATCGGCAGGATCCCGGCGGAGCCGTAGGGCGCCGCGGCGACCGGCCCCACGCCGTCAGGGCCGGCGGTGCCGCCGCTGCCCGCGCCGGGCGCGGGGCTGCCGGGCAGGAACGGGGCGAGGTGGGCGCCGACGGCGACCGGGCCGACCCCCGGCCCGCCGCCGCCGTGCGGGATGCAGAACGTCTTGTGCAGGTTGAGGTGCGACACGTCGGCGCCGAATCGTCCCGGCTTGGCCAGCCCCATCAGGGCGTTCAGGTTGGCGCCGTCCACGTAGACCTGGCCGCCCGCGTCGTGCACCGCGGCGCAGACCTCGGTCACGGTCTCCTCGAACACCCCGTTGGTGGACGGGTAGGTCAGCATGATCGCCGCGACCTTGCCCGGGTGCGCGGACAGTTTCCCGTGCAGGTCCGCGACGTCGATGGCGCCGTCGTTGCCGCACTTGACCACCACGACCCGCAGCCCGGCCAGCATCGCGCTGGCCGCGTTGGTGCCGTGCGCGGACTCCGGGATCAGGCAGACGTCCCGTTCCTGGTCGCCGCGGGCGGCATGGTAGGCGCGGATGGCCAGCAGGCCGGCCAGCTCGCCCTGGGAGCCGGCGTTCGGCTGCAGCGACACCGCCGCGTACCCGGTGATCTCGGCCAGCCACGAGCCGAGGTCGGCGATCAGCCTGGCATAGCCCTGGGCCTGGCCGGCCGGCGCGAAGGGGTGCAGGTCCGCGAACTGCGGCCAGGTGATGGGCTCCATCTCCGCCGCCGCGTTCAGCTTCATCGTGCAGGACCCCAGCGGGATCATCGACCGGTCCAGCGCCAGGTCGAAGTCGGCCAGCCGCCGCAGGTACCGCTGCAGCGACGTCTCGCTGCGGTGCTCGTGGAACACCGGGTGGGTGAGGAACCCGGTGGTCCGCCGCAGCCCGGCCGGGAGCACGTCGCCGGCCCCGGCCAGGCTCACCCCGGCCGGATCCACATCAGCCAGGGCCGCCACCACGTACCGCAGGTGCTGCTCGGTGGTCGTCTCGTCGCAGGCGGCCTGCACCGTGCCCGGGCCGGCCAGATAGAGGTTGTAGCCCAGGCGGCGGGCCCGTGCGATGCCCGCCGCGGCGCCGCCCGGGATGCCGGTCACGGCGACCGTGTCGAAGAAGTTCTCGTGCGCGACCGTGCAGCCCGCCGCGCGGAGCGAGGCGGCCAGCACGGCGGCCTTGCGGTGCACACCGCCGGCGATGGCCGCCAGCCCGTCCGGCCCGTGGTAGACCCCGTACATCCCGGCGATGACCGCGAGCAGCACCTGCGCGGTGCAGATGTTGCTCGTCGCCTTTTCCCGGCGGATGTGCTGCTCCCTGGCCTGCAGCGCGAGCCGGTAGGCCGGCTGCCCGGCGGCGTCCAGGGACACCCCGACGAGCCGCCCGGGCAGCTGGCGTGCCAGGCCGTCACGGACGGCGATGTAGGCGGCGTGCGGGCCGCCGTACCCCATCGGGACGCCGAACCGCTGGGTGCTGCCCACCGCGATATCGGCGCCGAGTTCGCCCGGGGGCATCAGCAGGGTGAGGGCCAGCAGATCGGCCGCGACCGCGGTGAGCGCGCCCCGCTCCCTGGCGGCGGCGATCACCGGCCGCAGGTCGCGGATCTCCCCGGTGGCGTCGGGGTAGGGCAGCAGCACCCCGAACAGTTCCCCGGCGGGCTGGGCCGCCACCTCCTGCTCGGTCACCTCGGCCACCACCAGGTCAATGCCCAGCGGCGCGGCCCGGGTGGCCAGCACCGCGAGCGTCTGCGGCAGGCACCGGGCGTCGGCAAGGAACACGCTGCCGGTGCGCGCGGCCCGGCGGGCCAGGGTCATCGCCTCCGCGGCCGCGGTGGCCTCGTCGAGGAGGGAGGCCCCGGCCACCGCCAGCCCGGTGAGGTCCTCGACCATGGTCTGGAAGTTCAGCAGGGCCTCCAGCCGGCCCTGGGAGATCTCCGGCTGATACGGCGTGTAGGCCGTGTACCAGCCGGGGTTCTCCAGCACGTTGCGGCGGATGACGGCCGGCGTCACGGTCCCGTAGTAGCCGAGGCCGATCATGGAGGTCAGCACCTGGTTCTGGTCCGCCAGGGCGCCGAGCCGCCGCAGCGCCTCCGGCTCAGAGACAGCGGGTGGCAGGCCGGCCAGGCTGCGGTCGCCGGCCAGCGCGGGCGGCAAGGCGGCCGCGGTCAGCTCGTCGAGCGAGGCGTAGCCGAGCGTGCCGAGCATGTGTGCCTGCTCGGCGGGCGAGGGCCCGATATGCCGTGACGCGAAGTCCATTGCGAGCCTCCAGAGCGGGAGCCACCAGTTACGGTCTCCCCCTCTGTCGCCGCGCTCGCCGCGCCGACTCCAGAGACGCCTGTCCCGTCCGGTCCCTGATGCCTGAGAGGTTCCGGGGAGGTTGCCCCTTCGGCGCCCCGGGCGCAAGCCCGTGGTCTCTCCCGGACGGTGTCACCAGCATCTGCGATCTTACCCGAGCCGGTGCCCGGCGGCCGGTGCCGCGCCGGAGGTTCCAGGGTCGCTCCCCCAGGCCAGCATGCGCGATGGGGCCTGCCGGCTTGCCGGCGAGGCGCCATCGGCGCCACGGGGGGTTCCAGGGGGGTCGCTCCCCCAGGCCAGCATGCGCGATGGGGCCTGCCGGCTTGCCGGCGAGGCGCCATCGGCGCCCCGGGGGGTTCCAGGGGGGTAGCTCCCCCAGGCCAGCGCAGCCCTCTCAGACCTCGTCCCAGCGGAACACCCGGACCGCGATGAGCGTCAGGGCCACGGTCAGGGCGGCCAGGATGCCGATCGCGGGGAGCGCGGCGCCAGGGCCCTCGCCGCGCGCCATGACGTCCTGCATCCCGGTGACCAGGTAGCGAAGCGGCATGACGTAGGAAGCGTCCCGCAGCCAGGGCGGTGCGAAGTCGAGCGGGATGAAGGCCCCGCCGAGGAACGCCATCGGCAGGATGATCAGGTTCGCGATGGCCGTGGCCGCCTGCTGGGTCTTGGCGAACGAGCCGACCAGCAGGCCGATGGACATGAAGGCCAGGGTCCCGCAGATCAGCACGGGGATGGCCGCCCACCAGCCCGGCGTCAGCTTCAGGCCGAAGTAGGGCGTGGTGGCGATCAGCAGGAACAGGGCCATCTGGACCAGCGCCACGAGCAGGCTCACCCCGACCCGGGCCAGCACCACAGAACCCGTGCTCACCGGGGCCAGCCGCAGCCGCCGCAGCAGCTTGTTGTGCCGCCAGTTCACCAGCGTGATGGCCGCGCCGAAGGTGGCCCCCGAGGCGATGGCCCAGGCCAGCAGGCCGGGCGCGAGGAACTGGATGGGCTTGAGCGTGGTGCTCTCCACCTGCTTGCTGGACAGTTGGTAACTGCCCGCCGGCCCGGCCCGCGCCTGGTTCGCCTGCTGCACGATCGAGGAGAAGACCGCCTGGACGATGCCCGCCGTGGTCGGGTCGGCGATCGAGTAGTGCACGATCAGCTGGTTGCCGATCTGCTGGACCGCCGCGTCGGCGTCGCCCCGGCGCACCTCGCTGACCGCGGCCTTCTTGTCGCTGTTGTGAGTCACGGTGAGCACCCCGGACAGCCCCGGCTGGCCCGCGGCGTGGCTGAGCAGGCTGGCGTTCCCGATCTCGACGACGCTCAGCTTGGGCGCGGTGCTGCCCCGGTACAGCGAGCCGAGCAGCGCCAGGAACAGGATCGGCAGCAGGAGCGAGAAGGCCAGGGCCGTCCGGTCCCTGAGGAATCCGCGCATCATGGCCCGCGACAGGCTGCGGAACGCCGTGAAACCGATCCTGGGTGAGGAGGAGGCCATGCGCCGAGAGCCTAGCCGCCACCGCCAGCGGCCAATTCCGGGGCTCCGGGCTTACCCGCTGGTCCGCAGGGCGCGGCGCATGGACAGTTCGTCCCGGGCGCTGGTGCTGCGGCCCGCCGGCCCGTCAGCGCTTTCGCCCTTCTCTGCCCGTTCGGCGGGAAGCTCGGCGAGTGTGCCGTCGACTTCCTTCCAGACGCGCCCGAGCGCGATGCCGAACACGCCCTGGCCGCCGGCCAGCAGGTCCACCACCTCGTCGGTGGACGTGCACTCGTACACCGTGACCCCGTCGCTCATCAGGGTGAGCCGGGCGAGGTCGTCAGTGCCGCGGTCCCTCAGCTGGATGACGGCGGTGCGGATCTGCTGCAGCGAGATGCCGGTGTCGAGCAGGCGCTTGACCACCTTGAGCACGCAGATGTCGCGGAAGCTGTAGAGGCGCTGCGAGCCGGATCCGTGCGCCGCGCGCACGCTGGGCTCCACCAAGCCGGTCCGGGCCCAGTAGTCAAGCTGGCGGTAGGTGATCCCGGCGGCGGCACAGGCCGTGGGGCCCCGGTAGCCGACGTCGTCAGAATGGACGGTAAGGACTTCGTCACCGAACAGCAGGCCCTGCTCCCCGGCGTGCTGCATGGCGGCGCCGCGTGCCTGCGATTCGCCGTCGTCACTCCTGGTTACCGCCACACCTGCCTCCGACCCGGGAAGTCACCACCCTGGGTACCCGATTTGCACGCTAGGCGCCGGCGAGTGCGCTCGTCAACGACCCCGGGCGGCGCGTCGCGCCTGGCCGGCAACCAGGCCGGGCTAGGTGGCCCGGCCGAAGTCCTCCGGGCTGATCGTGTCGAGGAACTCGCGGAACTTCTCGACCTCGTCCTCCTGCTCGTCCGGGATCGCGACCCCGGCCTCGTCCAGGATTTCCTCGGCGGCGAAGATCGAGGCGCCGGTACGCAGCGCGAGGGCGATCGAGTCCGAGGGCCGGGCGCTCACCTCCTTGCCGTTGGAGAAGATGAGGTCCGCGAAGAAGATCCCGTCCCGCAGCGCGGTGATGTTCACGGTGGTCAGTTGCACGCCGAGAGCTTCGAGCACATCGCGGAAGAGGTCATGGGTCAGCGGCCGGGCAGGGACCATGCCCTGCTGGGCGAACGCGATGGCGGTGGCCTCCACCGGGCCGATCCAGATCGGCAGATACCTGTCCCCCTCAGTCTCCTTGAGCAGGACGATGGGCTGGTTCGTGGGCATCTCGACCCGGACGCCGACGACCTCCATCTTCCTCACGGCGGCTCCGTCCTCGCCTCGCGTCAGGCACTGTCCGTCCTGAACCTTGCTGAAGGGATTCCCCTGTCAAAGTACACCCGCACGGGCAGCGGGGACGCCCGCGCCCTGTCGTTCAGCGGCCGTTCCCCCCTGGTTCGCGCCCCGCGAAACCGGCATCAGACAGGGTCATCTCGATGAGGGCAGCGTGCACGGTGAGCACGAGCGATGCGATGTCACGTGCGGATGTGGCGGCCCGGTCCCGTGCCCCGGGGCTCCGTTGCCGCAGGATGGGAGCCACGACCTGTTCGATCAGCGCGGTCTCCCGGTCCGCGGACGCGCGCAGCACCCGCAGGTGCCGGGCCTGGACCCCGTACCGTCCGAGCGCCATGATCGCGCGGACCGCCTCGACCGCCTCGGGCGGGTACTGCCGGCCGGACCTGAGCACCAGGCCGAACTCCTCGAGCTCGGCCAGCGAGCGCTCGTCGATCCCCGCCGCGTCGAGAAGCTCGCTCCTGGCCAGCGGGCCGGACCGGGCCTCATCAGCGTCCAGTTGATCCTTGATCACCCGCAGCGGCAGGTACCGGTCGCGCTGGGCGGTGAGGATGTACCTGAGCCGGTCCACGTCTGCCGGGCCGAACTTACGGTAGCCGGAGGGAGAGCGGGCAGGCTGGATCAGCCCTTCCGTCTCCAGGAAGCGGATCTTGGAGACGCTGATATCCGGGAATTCGGCGCGGAGCTGGGCAAGCACCTCGCCGATGCCAAAATATGCCCGGGCTGGCTCAGCACTCATGCCCCGACCTGTGCGCCTCCGCCACGGTCCGCCTGCGAGCGCCGGGCCCCGAGGAAGGTCAGCCGGAACTTGCCCACCTGGACCTCGTCCCCGTCGTTCAGGGCGGTCTCCTCGATCCGCTCGCGGTTCACGTAGGTGCCGTTCAGGCTGCCCACGTCGCGCACGACGAACCCGGCTCCGCGCCGGTAGAACTCCGCATGCCGCCGGGACACCGTGACGTCGTCGAGGAAGATGTCGCTGCCCGGGTGGCGGCCCACCGTGGTGAGGTCGCTGTCCAGCAGGAACCGGCTGCCCGCATTCGGGCCGCGTTTCACCAGGAGCAGGGCGGTGCCGACCGGCAGCGCCTCGGTCGCGGCCGCTTCCGCTAGCGGCTCCTCGTAGTCGGCGTCGGCCAGGTCGGTGCCGCCCAGCGAGATCGTCGAGGTGCTCTCGCCCGGACGCTCTCCCCCGCCCCGCATGAGCGGTGCCCCGCAGTGCGAGCAGAAGCGCGCCCCTTCCGGGCTCGCCCGCCCGCAGCGGGCGCAGTAGACGCTCGGCATCACTTGGTCCAGCCTCTCCTCCGCGGGCCAAGGGCTCGGCGCGGGTACCACATCCGCGGACGCGGCTCGTGGCGTCAACTCCGGTACGTGCGCCCACGCTACCTGCGACACCGGTGCTTGGTCCATGCGCCACGCATTTCTCCCCCGGCGGGTGAGGCGGCGCCGCCAGCCCCGACTTAGCCACATGGGCAACCTCCGACGTTTGAACTCCCGGCGCCCCCTGGATTTCCCCGGCGAGTAATCAGGCAAGGTGCGATTGTCTCATGACAGCGCAGACCAGTCCTCGTCACTCAAACTCCGCGAGGATGCCGCTGTGTTCCCGCGGCTAGGTGCCCGCCTGTTCCACCACGTCCGCCCAGCGATCGAGCAGATCCTGCGCGGCGTCGGCGTCGGCGCCCTCGGCCCACAGGTGGGTGATCGCCTCCGCGGGGTCGGGCAGCACGAGGACCCACCCGCCGTCGGGCTCGACGATCCTGACCCCGTCGGTGATGTCCACCTCACGGCCGTCGGCGGCCTCCATGACCGTGCGCATGACACTGCCCTTCGCCACCCAGGGGGTCGGCATCGAGCGTCTGAGCAGGTGCGCCCTGGGGATGCGGACGTCGATCTGGCTGAGCGTCAGCCGGGTGCGGGCGACCAGGCCGAGCACCCAGACGAACGCCGCGATGCCGTCGAAGTTCCGGCTGAACTCCGGCACCACGAACCCGCCGCGCCCATCGGCACCGAAGATCATGTCATCGTCCGCGGCGGCCTCGGTGATCCCGCGCTGCGAGGTGGGCGTCCAGCTCACCTGGACGCCGTGGAACTTGCACACCCGCTCGGCCACCCGGGTGGTGGTGACGGGCAGCGCGACCCGGCCGCTGCGCCGCTCGGCGGCGATCAGGTCGAGCAGCACCAGCAGCGCCCGGTCGTCGCTGATCATCGCCCCCCGGTCGTCCACGAGGTGGATGCGCTCTCCGACCTGGTCGAACCGGACGCCGAACGCGGCGCGGGAGGACGCGACCACCTCGGCCAGGCGCTGCATGTCCGCCCGGAGCTGGGCCAGGGTCTGGGTCGGCAGCCCCTCGTCGAGCCGGTTGTTGAGCGTGTGGACGTCGACGCCGATCCGGCCGAGGAGCGGGGGCAGCACCAGCGCGGCGGTCCCGCCGGCGCAGTCGAGCACCACCTTGAGCCCGGCGTCCTGCACGCCGGACATGTCCACGCAACGCAGCAGTTCGGACGCGTAGGACTCGACCACGCGCGGCGGGTAGACCAGCTCGGCGATCTCGCCGGGGAAGGCCCGCCGGTACTCCTGCCGGGAGAACACCCGCTCGATCCTGCGGCAGGCCGCCGGGGACAGGTCGGCCCCGCGCTCGTCGAGGAAGATGATGTCGATCGACTGAGGGTCACCGGGGGTGGTGCGCAGCGCAATGCCGCCGCTGGCGTCGCTGCGTGCCGTGAAGAAGCGGGCAACGGGCAGCGGCTGGGCCTCCAGGTCCACCACGTTGATCGCGCTGGCGTTGAGAGCGCCGTGCATCGCCCGCTTCAGTGCGCGGGCCGCCCGGGAAGCGTCACGCGAAGTGGTGACCGTGGCGCCCTTGCGCAGCGTGCTGGCGTAGGCGCCGGCCAGGCGGACGCACAGCTCCGCGGTGATCTCCACGTTGACCAGGCCGGACACGCCCCGGGGGCCAAACAGCGTGCGCTGCGCGGACGATTCCCAGATCACGCTGGTGTTCACCACCGCGCCGGCCTCGATGGTCTTGAAGGGGTACACCTTCACCCCGGCGGACAGGTAGGCCTCGGGCTCGATCAGGCACTCGTCGCCCACGATCGCGCCCTCCTCGATCCGGGCCGAGGCCATCACGTCGGTCTTCTTGCAGATAACGCAGCCGCGCAGGGTGACGCCCGGGCCGATGAACACGTTGTTGTGCACCACGGCCCGGTGCAGGAAGGCGCCCTCCTTCACCACGACGTTGCTGCCCACGACGGTGAACTCGCGAAGCTCCGCGCCGGCCTCGATCTTGGCGTACTCCCCGATGCACAGTGGCCCGGTGATCACCGCCTCCGGGTCCACCTCGGCGCCCTCGGCCACCCAGATGCCCGGGGAGATCTCGAACCCGTCGATGTCCGCCTCCACCTGGCCGGACAGCACGTCCGCCTGGGCCTTCAGGTAGCTCTCATGCGTCCCGACGTCCTGCCAGTACCCTTCGGCCACCCAGCCGTGCAGCGGCGCGCCGGCCTTGACCAGCCGGGGGAACACGTCGCCGGACCAGTCCACCGGCTCCCCGGCCGGCACCTCGGCGAGCACCTCGGGCTCCATCACGTAGATGCCGGTATTGACGGTGTCCGAGAACACCTGGCCCCAGGTGGGCTTCTCCAGGAAGCGCTGAATACGGCCCTCGTCGTCCACGATGATGATGCCGAATTCGAGCGGGTTCGGGACCCGGGTCAGGCCCACCGTCACCAGGGCGCCCTGCTTCTTGTGATAGGCGACCATGGCCGACAGGTCGATGTCGGTCAGTGCGTCCCCGGAGATCACCAGGAACGGCCCGGACCGCAGCGCATCCTCGGCGTTCTTCACGCTCCCGGCCGTTCCGAGGGGTATCTCCTCGGTCGCGTACTGCAGGCTCATCCCGACGTCTTCGCCGTCGCCGAAGTAGTTGCGGACGAGCGGTGCGAAGAACTGGAGGGTGACCACGGTCTCGGTGAACCCGTGCCGCTTGAGCAGGCCAAGCACGTGCTCCATGATCGGTTTGTTGGCCACGGGAAGCAGCGGTTTGGGCTGATTGGCGGTCATCGGCCGCAGCCTCGTCCCCTCCCCGCCCGCCATCACCAGTGCCTTCACGTCCTGCGCGTCTCCCTTCGGGATGCCGGGCTAAGCCCATCATGGCCGGGCCGCGGCTGCCGGGCCAGGGGGCTGCTGGCCGGCCACCTCGTCGCGGCCCGCGGCGGCGATCACCTGCCGCGCCTGCGCGAGGTAGAGACCGGCTGCCCACCAGTAGAGCGCACATCCCCAGATCGCGAACGCCCAGCCGGTGACCCGCGCGACCAGCGCCGCGGTGCCGTCATGGGAGCCGAGGAACAGCAACGGGAATGCGTAGAGCAGGCACAGGGTGGCCGCTTTTCCCACGAAGCTGACCTGGAGCGGGCCGAAGGAGTGCCGTCGCAGCACGAGCAGGGTCACGCCGAGCACCAGTTCCCTGGACACCAGGACGGCGACGAGCCACCACGGGATGATGGCCCGCACCGCCAGCGCGATCAGTGTCGCCGCGATGTACAGCCGGTCCGCGGCCGGGTCCAGCACCTGGCCGAGGCGGCTCTCCTGGTTCCACGCCCGGGCGAGCTTGCCGTCGAGCCAGTCGGACGCGGCCGCCGCGATCAGCAGGCCGACCGCCCACCAGTCCGCGTGCGGGACGAGTACCAGCCACAGGAACACCGGGACCCCGGCCAGCCGTGCCATGCTGATCGCATTCGGCACGGTGAGGACGCGGTCTGCGGGATCCCGGATCACGCTGCCAGCGCCTGGGCCGCGCCCGGCTGGCTCCACCGGGTGCCTCAGCTGCTTTCCCACAAGGCGGCGACGCCCTGGCCGACGCCGATGCACATGGTGGCCGCCGCCCGGGTGGCGCCGCGCCGGCGAAGCTCGTGCAGCAGCGTGGTGGTGATGCGGGCGCCCGAGCAGCCGAGCGGGTGGCCGATGGCGATCGCGCCGCCGTTGACGTTCAGCCGGTCGGGGTCGAGTTTGAGCTCGTCGGCCACGGCCACCGCCTGGGCCGCGAATGCCTCGTTGACTTCGACCAGGTCCAGCGCGTCCGCCTGCCAGCCTGCCCTGGCCAGCACCTTGCCCATGGCGGGCACCGGGCCGATGCCCATGTAGTCCGGGTGCACGCCCGCCGCCGCGGTGCCCGCGTACCGGGCCATCGGGTCAGGGGCGCCGCCGGGCAGCACGCGCTCCGACACCAGCAGGACCGCCGCCGCCCCGTCGTTGAGCGGAGAGGAGTTCCCCCCGGTCACGGTGCCGTCGCGGCGGAAGGCGGGCCGCTTGGCGGCCAGTTCGGCCATGGTGAGGTCGTCCCGGATGCCTTCGTCGGCGGTCACCTCCCCGGCCGGGGTGGTCACCGGGACGATCTCGCCGGCGAACCGGCCACCGTCGCGCGCCGCGGCCGCCCGCTGGTGGCTGCGCAGCGCGAACTCGTCCTGGCGCTCCCTGGTCACCTGGTAGCGCTCGGCGACGTTCTCCGCGGTCTCCCCGAGGCTGACCGGCGGGTACATCTCGGCCATCCGGGGGCTGACCAGCCGCCAGCCGAGCCGCGTGTCGGCGACGCCGGCCTCCCGCGGGAACGGGCCCTCCGCCCGGGGCAGCACGAACGGCGCGCGGGTCATCGACTCCGCCCCGCCGGCCAGGCATACCTCGGCCTCGCCCGCGGCGATGGCCCTGGCGGCGCAGGCGATCGCTTCCATGCCCGAGCCGCACAGCCGGTTCACCGTGGCGCCGGGGATGTCCACCGGGAGGCCGGCCAGCAGCGCGGCCATCCTGGCGACGTTCCTGTTGTCCTCCCCGGCCTGGTTGGCGGCCCCCCAGTACACGTCGTCGATCCGTGCCGGGTCCAGCCACTCGTTGCGAGCGAGCAGCGCGGTGATCACATCGGCGGACAGGTGATCGGGGCGGACGGCGGCGAGCGCTCCCTTGATCTTCCCTACCGGTGTGCGGCACGCATCCACCGCATAGACCGTGCTAGTTCCGGCCCCACCACTCCGCCCAAGGGTCATGGCCCAGCACCTCCCGTCAGGTGCGAGACTACCGGGCGTGGGTACCGCGCGCGGGCCGGGCCGGTCAGCAGTCCGGCCCCCAGCGGTACCGGATCAGCCGCAGCCCCGGCAGAGCCAGGGCCGCCTGGTAGCCCTTGGGTGCGGACAGCGCCGCGAACGAGCACCCGGCCGCGGCGGCCCAGCCGGGGACGTCCGGCTCCAACGGCAGCCGCGGCCTGCTGCGCACGGGGGCGACCAGCACCGGGAACGCGTCCATGCCGTGCGCGATGCCGGTGCCGGCGCACTTGAGCACCGCCTCGGCGCGCACCCACCAGCGGATCACCGCGAGATGCCGCTCCGGTTCCGGCAGCACCTCCACGATCGCGGCGTCGGCGGCGTGCATGGCCGAGGCCAGCGAGCACACGCACCCGGTGGCCTCCCGCTCGACGTCGATGCCGACCGGGCCGCGGGCCACCGCGATGGCCACGGCCTCGCCAGAGTGGGCCAGCGAGAAGGACAGCCCCGGCCAGGCGCCGTTGGCGCCCCGGTGGGTTCCAGGGGGGTCGTCCCCCCAGGCCGGCATGCGCGACGGGGCCTGCCGGCTTGCCCGGCCAGGCGCCGTCGGCGCCCCGGGGGGTTCCAGGGGGGTCGTCCCCCCAGGCCGGCACAGCCAGTACGGGCTTGCCTGCCGGGCCCCCGCAAGTAGGACAGTGCTGGCGGCCGAAGGTGAGGCGGCTGGGATCGGTGCCCAGGTGGCCGGCCAGCACCCGGCGCAGCATCACGTGCGCGACCTGGTACCGGTGCCGGTCGGCCGGGAACACGAACGCGGCCGCCCGTGCCTTCTCCCGCGCGTCCAGCTCAGCCAGGTCCGACCGGCTCAGGGTGATCTGCCTGGTGTCGAACCAGGACACCTCGGCCGCCCGGTCGGCCCGATCCGCCGTCCGGGACGCGCCTGCCGTCCCCGGACGGCCCGATGCCGTCGTCATGAGCCCCTCTGCCCGGCGATGAACGCGGCCAGCGTGCCCAGGGTGGCCAGCGCGTCCAGGTTCAGGTCGGTGCCTGCCACGTCCACCCCGAAGCGGCGCTGGACCTCCCGCAGCAGCAGTGTGCCGGTGAGCGAATCGAGGGCCACCGCGTCGCCGAACAGTGGCGCCCAGGCGGGCAGGCCGGCCAGCTCGTCCCGGCCGGTGACACGGGCCAGGATCTGCCGCAGCTCGCCGATGACCGGCCCGGCCGGCCCGGCCCGATCCGGCTCCGCCCCGCCCGGTCCGGCCGCGCCGGCCGCCTGCTCCGGCTCGCCCGGGGCCTGCACCCAGGCCGGAAGCGCCGGCAGCGGGGCGCCGGTGCCCCTGCGGAACACCGCGCCGGCGGCTTCGCCCGGGACCGGGCCGTCCGGTGGCCCGGCACGGAACCCGGCGCCGGTCAGCGCCAGCCGCAGCGGCACGTTCCGCTCGGTCAGCACGCACCGGACCGCCACCTCGCGCGCGCCGGCCCTGGCCGCTGACCGGGTGACCCAGGCGAGCAGGGCGCCGATGACCCCCCGCCCCATCGCGCGGCACGACATCATCAGCAGCCGCACGGTCCAGGTGCCGTCACGGTCGTGGCTGGTCACGCAGGCACCCACGATGCCGTCGTCGCCGAAGGCGTCGCGCAGCCGGACGGTGGCGACGTCGGTGTCCTGCGCCGTGATCAGTGCCGTGAGCTCCGCCTCGGCCACGGCCCGCCCGGCCGAGTTGAACTGCCTGGTGCGCGCGGCCAGCTCGTGCAGCCGGGGCACGTCCGCCATGGCCGCAGCGGCAATGCTGACCTGGATGCCGGCCGAGGCCAGGAATTCCTCCCGGCTTCCGCCGAAGGCCTGCTCCGCGGCCTGGCGGCGGCGGCGGGCCGCATACATCTCCCCCCGCCTGCGGGCCTCGTCGGTCACCGCGGCGGCACCGAACTCCGGCCAGCCGGCCGCATCGGTGACCTCGTCCGGCGCGAGCACGAGCACCTCGGGAAGCTCCGCGCCGACCTCGGCGCGCTCATAGGGGTCGTCATCCACGAAGGCGAGCGTGTCGGTGCCGATCGCCAGTTCCTCGGCGATGCGGGCCAGCGCCCCGGATTTCGCGCCCCAGCCGCACTCGACGGCCGCGAACCTGGCGCCGGTCACCGCGGCGGCGTGCACGGCGGCCTGCGGCGGGTTCTTGCTCGCGATCGCGTGCAGGATCCCCCGGGAGGCGAGGTCGGCCAGTGCCCCGGCCATGGCCGGGTTCGCGGCGGGCGGGATGTCCCCCGATTCCAGGTACACCCCGTCGAGCAGGGTGTTGTCGATGTCCCAGACCACGCACTTGACCAGGCGCGGGGCGGCGGCTGTGGTCACCGGCCCGCCTCCCCGCCCGGCTCGCCCGCGGCGGGGGCTCCCGGCCGCCACTCCATCGTTAGGTGCGTGGCCTCGAAGCCGAACTTCCGGTACAGCGCCCGCATGCCCAGGTTGCGGGCGTGCGTCTTGCCGGTGAGATGGGTGTAGCCGGCCTGCGCCGCCGCCTGCACCACCGCGGCCATCAGCAGCTCAGCGACGATGCCGCGGCCCGGGATGTCGGCGGTGGCCAGCGACCGGAAGTTGCCGTACCTGGCGCCGGTCAGCGAGTTGGTGCGCCCGGACAGCCAGGCCCAGCCCACCGGCGCGCCGTCGCCCCCACCTCCCGCCCGCGTCCCCGTTCCCTCTTCACTTTCCCCCGTCACAGCCACCGCGACCAGCGTGACCTCTCCCGGCTTGCCGAGCGCGCCAGCGACCCTCTTGCGGTGCAGCGCCGGGTCCTCGATCGCCTCGTCGCCGAACGACGCCCGGGCGATGTCGATTTCGAACCCGGCGATGACATCCAGGTCGCCCTCGCGGGCCGGGCGGACCAGGAACCCGGCGGTGCCGTCGGTCATGGCCGGCCTGCCCCTGCCCGGCGCGCAGCGGCTGCGGGCGCAGCACCGTGCCGCCGCAGGCGGGGCAGCCCGCGGCCTTCAGTTCGGCGATCCGCGTCCAGTGGGCACCGGGGCCGACCTCGTGCACCGCCCCGCAGGCCGCGCACCGGTACGGCCGGGTGGCGGTGGCCCGGGTCTGCGCCGAGTACAGCGGGCCGTCGTACCGCCCGGTGCGGGCGGCCCTGCTGTCCTGCGTGGTGCGCAGGTGGTAGAGGTGGCTGGTGCCCGCCAGGATGCCCGCCCCCGTGTAGAAGTTGAACCCGGGCGTCAGCGAGCGGATGGCGAGCCCCATGTCCGCTATCAGGCGCTGGGTCGCCACGGTCTCCGCAGGCCGGCGCGGCCCGAAGGAGAAGAACACGTGCGCGCCGGCGCCCGGGGCCAGGGCGTCCACCGCGCGGGACAGGAACAGTTCCGCCCCCGCCACCGTGTACGGCGGATCCGTGCAGGCCACGTCGAACGCGCCGGTCAGCGCGGCGGGCAGCGGGTCGCGGAGGTCGTGCTCGATGACCTCGGCGGGGAAGCCGGGATCGCGCAGCTCCTCGCGCAGGTAGCCCGCCAGGTCGGGGTCGCAGTCCAGCACGGTGACGCCGCGCGGCCGCGCGGCCGCGCCTGCGTGCCCGGCGAAGGCCGCCAGCGCCACGCTGACCAGGTCGTCGTCACCGAGCAGCAGGATCCGCTGCCCGGCCAGCGCGCCCGCCTCGTGCATGGCCAGCACCCGGCGCAGCTTGGTGTCCGCGGTGCAGTGGGTCTGGTCCAGGTCCACTTTCGCCGCGGGCTCGCCGAGCTCCGCGCGTTCCAGCGGCCCGGCCAGCTCCGCGACTGTGTCAGGGACCACCACGCCCAGGCCGCCGCAGCACGGGCACCGGCCGGTGAGCCCGGCCTGCCCCGCCCCCGGCTCGGCCTGCCCGGTCAGGCTGGCGCGTCCCTCCGGGGTCAGCCGCACCGGGCGGCCCCGGTCCACCACGCCGCGCTTGCGCAGCTCGCCGCAGACAGCGGCGACGATCGGGACCGGCAGCTCGGCCCGCCGGCTGATCTCGCGCGCCGCGACCGGCTCATGACGTGTGATCACCCGGAGGACGTCGGCAACGCCGGCCGGCCCCTCCGCCAGCCCGACCGCGGCGGCGACCTCCGCGGTTACTGCGTCAACGTCCATGCGTAGCGTTCTTGTAGGTGCAGTTCTGTGTGGATGCTGCGTCCAGTGTTTCCCCGAATGCGTGCCGGGTTCCCGTGAGTACTGAGTTTCGTGAGTTCTCGGCGTCCCCGGCCGGGGCGGCCCGGCTTGGCTGACCGCGGCCCGCGGCGGGCCATCGGGTATCCTCCCCCATCATGCCAGGAAAGCTTGCGTCCGGCCGACCCCCCACCCGCCTCCCCAGTCCCGTTTCATCGGCCGCTTCCGCTCCCGTGCCCAAGCAGCTCTGGACGGTGGACGCTTCGCTGACCCCGGGCTCGCGGGTGTCGGATATCACCGAAATGACCGCGGCCGCGACCGCCGCGGTGCGGGCCGGCGGCGGCACCGTGCTCGACTCCAGCCACGTGATCTTCCCCAACGGGGCGGTCACCCTGGTGCTCATCCTGGCCGAGTCGCACCTGGCCATCCACACCTGGCCGGAGGAGAACCTGATCGCGGTGGACCTGTTCAGCTGCGGGACCATCGCCGCCGAGCGGGTGGCCGGTGAACTGATCAAGGCGCTGCGGCTGGCGGACCCGCGGGTGCACCGGATGGAGCGCGGCGCGGTACGCCGCTGAGCTGTGTTAGCCCGGGGGCGCGACCCCCCGGAACCCCCGATGGCCTCAAGGCCCCGGCGACTCCGTCGCGGGGCCTTGTGCCTTGTCGGCCGACGTTCAGCTGGGCACCGACAGGGACAGGCCGAACCTGTCCTGCTCGTCGGTCCACCAGCCGGCCAGGGTGAACCCGGCCGCCGCTAGTTCCGCGGCCACCCGTTCCCTGCGGAACTTCGCCGATACCTCGGTCCGCATCTCCTCGCCCGCGCCGAACGTCACCTCCAGCCCGATCCCGGGCAGCGTCACCACCTGCGGCTGCAACGAGCGGAGCCGCATTTCGATCCACTCCTCGCGGGCATCCCACAGGGCGACATGCTCGAACGCGTCCGGGTCGAAGTTCGCGCCCAGCCCCGCGTTCAGCACCGACAGGATGTTCTTGTTGAACGCGGCGGTCACCCCCGGCGCGTCGTCGTAGGCGGCGACCAGCACCGCGGGATCCTTGACCAGGTCGGTGCCGAGCAGGAACGCGTCCCCCGGGCGGAGCCGGGCCCGCAGCGAGGCGAGGAACGCCGCCCGCTGGCCGGGCAGCAGGTTGCCGATGGTCCCGCCGAGGAACACCACCAGCCGGCGCTCGCTGTCCTCGGGAAGGCCCAGGTGCTCCTCGAAGTCGGAGACGACGGCGGTGACCGCGAGCCCGGGGTACTCGCCGTCCACCCGGCGCGCCGCCTCGATCAGCGCCGTCTCGCTCACGTCCACCGGGACGAAGCTGGCCAGCGTGCCCGCCCCGGCCAGCGCGTCGAGCAGCAGCCTGGTCTTGTCCGCCGCGCCGGCGCCGAGTTCCACGAGGGTGCGGGCGCGGGTGGCCGCGGCGATCTGCCCGGCGGCGGCGCGCAGGATGGACCGCTCGGCCCGGGTCGGGTAGTACTCGTCGAGGCGGGTGATCTTCTCGAACAGCTCGCTGCCCCGCTCGTCGTAGAACCACTTGGGCGGGAGCACCTTCGGGATGGCCGACAGGCCGGCCCGGGCGTCCGCCCGCAGTGCCTCGGCGAGGAAACCGTCCGGCAGGCAGCGTTCGACCCGCAATGCCGTCATCGGGTGATCGTCCTTTCTTCCGCGGGTGGGGCGGTCGCTAGCTGGGGTGCGGTCACGGGGGCAGGCGGCGGGGCCGGCCCGGGCAGTGGGCGGACATCCACCCCGCCGGGGGTCGCGGTGAGCACGCACTGGTCGCTCACCTGGATCCAGCCCGGCTCGTCGTCACCCGGCTCCGAGGCGACCAGCACGCCGCCGGCGCTCAGCCGGTAGCAGAGGGTGTCACCGGCTGCGGTGGCGGCGATCACCTCCCCGTTGCTGAGCAGGAAGTTGAACCGCCCGGTGACCTGGTGCTCGGCCAGGGCGCCGATGGTCTGGGCGAGGGCGTCCGCCGGGCCGCAGCCCGCCCGCAGGCGGGCCGACACCAGGGCCCAGGCCAGCGCCGAGTCACACCGCGCTTCCAGCGCGAGCAGGTCGGCGGCAGCCAGCGTCGCGGCGAGGGACCCGGTCGCCACGGGCCATCCGTTCAGCGTGCCGTTGTGCGAGAACAGCCAGGGACCGGCCGTGTACGGGGCCGCGGCCGCCGCGCCGGGCTCGGTCCCTTCCGTGGCCGAGCGCACCGCCGCGAGCAGCGCCCGGGTCCGGGTGACCCTGGCCAGGTCGGCGAAGCTGGGGTCGGCCCAGATCGGCCCGGCCCGGCGGTACCTGGCCGGCACCGGGTCCGCGTCGGCGTACCAGCCGACGCCGAACCCGTCGACGTTCATGGTCCCGTGGCACTGGCGGCGCGGTGCCCACGCCTGGGTGCCCAGCCCGTGCGGCGGGTCAAGGAGCAGCGCGCGCAGTGTCGCGGGCGGGCCCAGGTAGGCCAGGTGGCGGCACATCGGCTAGCGGAGCCCCCCGGCGCCTGAGGACGGGGGAATGAGGGGGCGGGCGGGGGGTTCGGCGTCCCTGGCGGTGCGGAAGCCCGCGAAGATCTGCCGCCGGACCGGGTAGTCCCAGTTGCGGAACGTGCCCCGGCAGGCGACCGGGTCGACGCCGAATGAGCCACCGCGGAGCATCTTGTACTCGCCGCCGAAGAACACCTCGGAATACTCCTTGTAGGGCCAGGCGGTGAAGCCCGGGTAGGGCAGGAAGTCGCTGGAGGTCCACTCCCACACGTCACCGATGAGCTGGCGCACGCCCGCCGGGCTCGCGCCGCGCGGGTAGCTGCCCGCCGGGGCCGGCTGGAGGTAGTGCTGCCCCAGGTTCGCCCGGTCGGGTGCGGGGTCCTCGTCGCCCCACGGGAACCGGCGCGACCGCCCGGTGGCCGGGTCGTGCCGGGCGGCTTTCTCCCACTCGGCCTCGGTCGGCAGCCGCCGGCCTGCCCATGCGGCGTACGCCTGTGCCTCGTACCAGGACACGTGCACGACCGGCTCGGCGGGCGGCACCGGCTCGGTGACACCGAACCTGGTCCGCACCCAGCCGCTGCCCTCCCGCCGCCAGTACAGCGGCGCGGCGAGGCCCGCGCGCTGCCGGTGGTCCCAGCCCGCCGGGCTCCACCAGCGCGGCTCTTCGTAGCCGCCATCGGCGAGAAACTCCTGGTAGGCCGCGTTGGTCACCGGCGTGGTGTCGAGGTAGAAGGCGGGCAAGCTGACCGTGTGGGCGGGACGCTCGTTGTCCAGCGCCCAGGCTTCCGTGGAGGTGCCCATGGTGAACGGCCCGGCGGGGATGAGCACTTCGCGCGGCAGCGACGCCGCGTCGGCGGGCGGTGCGGGCGGCGGCGCGGCGGTCAGCGCCGGCCCGCCCTTGCGGAGCTGATGGGTGATGAGCATCGTCTCGTCGTGCTGCTGCTCGTGCTGGGCGATCATGCCGAACGCGAATGCCCCGGTGAGCAGGCGCGTGCCGGAGAAGGTGGCCGTCTGGATCAGGTCGAGCACGCGGCCGCGGACCTCATGGGCGTAGGCGCGCGCCTGCGCCGGGGGCAGCAGCGGCAGCGTCGGCCGCTCCGCCCGGGGGTGCTCGAACGCGTCGTAGAGCGGGTCGATCTCCGGGTGCATCGGCTCCCGGCCGCCCACCTCCCGCAGCAGCCAGAGTTCTTCCTGGTTGGCCACGTGCGCGAGGTCCCACACCAGCGGCGACATCAGCGGCGAATGCTGGCGGACCAGGTCGCCGTCGTCCACGCTGCCGGTCAGCAGGTCGGTGCGTTCCCGTGCCGTCACCAGGTTCCTCGCGACCAGGTCCCGCAATGCCTCGGCGCCGGTCGGTGTCATATTTCGATTCCTCCCGCAAGAAGTGGTGGCGTCTCGCATGCGCTGGCCGCCGCGCGTGCCTCGTCGAGGCGGTCGTCGGCGGGGCATCGGTACCGGGCGACGTAGCGTTCGGCGAAAGTGCCGACCGCTTCCCTGACCGCGGCCGGGGCATCCAGCCGGCCGAGCGCCGACTCGGCGGCCTCGAAGCAGGCCACGCTGATGTCGCCGATGATCGGGTCGGTCGGGCCGTGCCGTGCCGCCCACTCCCACGGGCTGCCGCAGTCCCAGCCGGTCCCGCCGCCCGCGCCGGGCTCGTCGCCGAAGTCGCCCCCGCACGCGGTGCTGGCCTGGTGCCAGAGGACTTCCGCGGCGGCCATCGCCCGCTCCGACGCGGCCTCGTCGTCGAGCAGCGCGGTGACCACGGCGGCGGGCACGATCCAGCCGTCGCCGGCCTGGGCGTCGATGACCCGGTATTCCAGGTGGCCGCGCGGGCGGACCGGCGGGAACAGCGTGGACAGGTGGTAGGAGAGGTCTTCGAGAGTGGGCGGCCGCTCGCCCCCGCCGCGCAGCCAGCTACGGAAGGTCAGCCCCGCGGGTGCCGTCCAGGGCTGGTCTCCCGGCCTGCGCACGCACATGACCTCGGCGGACAGCGCGTAGTCGATCCACGCGGCGCGCGGGTCGGCGTCGAGCGACCGGCCCTGGCCGTTGACCGGCATCGTGGGCACCGCCCCCGCCGGAGGGCGGGTGCGGCAGGGGTCCAGGCGGGCCCAGATCGCCTGCCGGGTGGACTTCCACCCGGTCGGGCGGCCTTCGCGCAGCGGGGAGTTGGCGAACGCGGCGACGAACACCGGGCCGAGCGCGTGCAGCAGCCGCCAGCGCCACCCGACGCTGGCCGGGCCGGTGCTCTGCTCGCCCGCGTCCAGGCAGACCTGGACCGAGGCGGTGCTGCACATCATCAGCCTGCCCCATGGGCCGGCCCGGTTGAAGAACTCCTCCATCGCCGCGTACCTGGGCACCTCGAGCACCCGGTGCGGGGACCGCAGCGGGTCGAGGCCCTCCCCGGCCAGGCACAGGCCAGCGGGAAGCACGGCCTGACGGAGGGCGGTGAGATCGCGGCAGGTGATGTCTACGCAGGGCGCGAGGCCCGCCGCTGGCGCGGAACTGATCTCCACCTGCCCGCCGGGCTCTGTGGTGAGGCGGCCGCCACCAGGGAGCGCGCCAGGCGCGCCCAGCCCGGCGAGGGCGGCGGCCACTCGCTGCTGGTCTACGCGGATACCCGGGTCGCGGCCATCGCGGACCAGCCATTCCAGTTCGACCCCGACCCGGCGGGGCGGGCCGGTCTTGAAGCAGATCCCGTGGATGTGCTCTTCGGCGTCGCTCTCGGTCAATGGCTCCGCGGCGGGCCAGTCGGCCTGGCCAGGAGAGCGTGCGGCCTCGGGGAGGCTGCTCGTCATGAGGCTGGCCCCGTCCGTCGCTCGATCACCGGTTCGTCGTAGAAACCTACTTGCCACCACCGACATTCCCGCTGCCGTACCCTGGGGCGCCGGATTGATGCCCCTGGGGAGGGAAATTGAGCGAGCGTGAGCGAACTGTCGATGTTGCCGTCATCGGCATGGGACCTGGGGGCGAGCACGCCGCGGGCACGCTGGCCGAGGCCGGGCTCGCGGTGGCCGGAGTGGAGAGCGGGCTGGTCGGCGGTGAGTGCCCGTACTGGGGGTGCGTCCCCTCGAAGATGATGATCCGGGCCGCGGACCTGATCACCGAGGGGCGCCGGATCCCCGGCATGGCGGGCCGCGCCGAGGTCGTGCCGGACTGGGCGCCGGTGGCCCGCCGGATCCGCGACGAGGCCACCGACGACTGGGACGACGAAGTCGCCGCGGACCGGTTCACCGGCAAGGGCGGCATCCTGGTCCGCGGGCACGGCCGGATCACCGCGCCCGGGGAGGTCACGGTGACGCCCGCGGGCGTCCCCGCCAACGGGGAGGCGCAGGTGCTGCGGGCTCGCCTGGGCATCGTCATCGCCACGGGCACCACGGCCGCGGTGCCGCCGATCCCGGGCCTGGCCGGCACCCCGTTCTGGACCAACCACGAGGCGATCGAGGCGGAGCAGGTACCGCAATCGCTGGTGGTGCTCGGCGGCGGCGCCGTCGGTGCCGAGCTCGCGCAGGTCTTCGCGCGGTTCGGCAGCCAGGTGAGCATCGCCGAGGGCGCGGACCGGCTGCTGCCGCTCGAAGAGCCCGAGGCCGGAGACCTGCTCACCGCGGTGTTCGCCCGGGACGGCCTCACGGTACGGACCGGGCGCCAGGCCGCCGCGGTGGCGCACTCCCCCGGCGGCGGTTTCACGGTCACCCTGGAGGGCGGGGCGGAACTCACCGGCGCGGCGCTGCTGGTGGCCACCGGCCGCCGCGCCGACCTCGCCGCGGTCGGCGCCGGGGCGGCAGGGATCGACGAGCGGCTGCGGGCCATTCCCGTGGACGGGCACATGCGCGCCGCGCCCGGCGTGTGGGCGCTGGGCGACATCACCGGCAAGGGCGCCTTCACCCACATGTCCATGTACCAGGCGGGCATCGTCATCGACGACATTCTGGGGCGCGAGCACTGCGCCGCCGAGTACCACGCGGTGCCCCGGGTCACCTTCACCGACCCGGAGATAGGCGCGGTGGGGCTGACCGAGCGGGAGGCGCGCGACCATGGGCTGACCGTGCGCACGAGCATGAGCCAGGTACCCGAGTCGGCCCGCGGCTGGATTCACAAGGCCGGCAACGACGGGTTCATCAAGCTCGTCGAGGACTGCGGCCGGGGGGTGCTGGCCGGTGCCACCTCGGCGGGCCCGTGGGGCGGCGAGGTGCTGGGCGCGCTGGCGGTGGCGGTGCACGCCGCGGTGCCCGTCCAGCGCCTGCGCGAAATGATCTACGCCTACCCCACGTTCCACCGCGCCATCGAGGATGCCCTGGCCGGCCTGCGGCCGGGGGCACCCGGCCGGGCCCGCTGCGACGAGGCACGGGCACCCCGGGCCCCGGGATAACCGCGTCTCAGCCCTGGGCGTAGTTGCGGCTTAGGAATGTGGCCCCGTGACGAACACGACGACCCGCCATGACCGTTGCGCGACCGCGCAGGATGGCCGGGCGTGCAGGCAGACGATGTCGTTGAAGCTGCTGAGGACCGCGCGGCCTGGCCAGGTGGCAAGAAACGTCGCACGCGCTGGCTGGTGCCCCGGGTAGCCGCCGCGGGCACTGGTTCGTCGCACGGCTGTGCCGGTGGCCGCCGGAACGTGCCAGGACAGCGCGGTGCCGCGGAGTACTACCGAGACCGACTGGCCCCGGAACAGCCGCACGGTCGTGCCATTGCTGACAGCCGTGAGGGACACCGGGCTGCGTGCCCGGGACGTCGCCGTGCTCGCAGCGCTAGCGGCTGGATGGCTGGCAGATGCCTGCCGTTCGGTGCCGCAAGCTGTCACCGTGCCGGCTGCCCAGACGACGGCGATCATGAAAACCAGGACTCTCACGGAGGTTAGACGCAGCGGGCGGCCGGGAGGTTTCAGAGACGGGGTGAGGACATTGCTGAACGACATCGCGGCGGCCGGGCCCGGGGGGCCCGGCCGCCGGATATCTGCGGGCGCGGCTAGGACGCCGGCATCGTTCTGGTGTAGATCTGCTGGTCGTTGGCGATGATCCCGTTCGGCTCTGCCGCGGTGCACACTGCGGGAGGCACGCCTGGTGCGGCCGTGCCCGGGCACACGAACGCGTCCGGGTTCCTGGTGTCCGACCAGAGCGGGTGGGCTCCGGAGACAGCGGTCACGCCGGCGTAGTCGCCGATGAACTCGCTGCCGCCCTGGGTGGTTGGGAATTGGGTCGGCGGTGGCATGGACGCGGACGTGGCCCGGCTGACGGTGAAGGCGGACAGGTTCGCCGAGGTGGACACGCTGAAGTCCATGTCTCCGGTGAACTCGGCCGAGCCATACTGCCGGTCGTAGTTGGCGGTTACCAGAGTTCCGCTGGGCGTGCCACCGCAAGGTCGGGCGCCAGGCCGAATGCCGTGATCAGCAGCCCCCAGACCGCGGCCGAGACCGCGATGGCCAGGCCGTGCCTGCGCACCCGGCCCATCCACCCGCTCACCACGGTGATGACAAGGGCGCCCGCCGAGGGCGCCGCGAACATCAGCCCCACGGCCCACGGCGCGTGCAGGTCGGCCGCCACGAACGGGAAAGCGCGTTCGGGTAGGCGAGCGTCATGGCGGCGAGGTCGGCCAGGTAGGAGCCGAGCAGGTCCTGGCGCCCGCGCGCGTAGGCGAAGCCCGCGGCGATGCTCCGCAAGCCGGAAGCGAAGCCGGTCACCGGCGAGGGTCCGGCGTCCGGTGCGGGCAGCGGCCGCACCAGCAACAGGAAGCAGAACGACACCACGAAGCTGCCGGTGTCCAGGCCGTACACGTACCCCGGGCCCGGCCCGGCGGCGAGGACGCCGCCCAGCGTGGTCCCGGCCAGGAAGCTCACGTTCTGCGACATAGACATCAGCGCCGCGGCGGCGGTGAGCTGGTCCCGGGGCACCACGCGCGGCATCGACGCGTCGAGTGAGGGCCGCTGCAGCGCCGCCGCCGCCATCATCAGCCCCGTGACCACATACAGCGGCCAGGTGAGCGGGTGCGCCGCGAGTGCGTTCAGCATGAGAAGAGCCGCGCAGCAGCCGAGCGCGGCCTCGCACGCGAGGATCAGCCGCCGCCGGTCGAAGCGGTCCGCGAGCACCCCGCCGTACAGGCCGAACACCACCAGCGGCACCAACTCCACCGCGCCGAGCAGGCCGACCGCGACGGTGGACCCGGTGAGCTGCTTGGCCTGGACGAGCAGGGCAACCTCGGTCGCCTGGGTGCCCAGCGCGATGACCGTGCGGCTGGCGTACAGCAGCCGGAAGTCGCGTGAGGTCCGCAGCGGGGTCAGGTCGGCCCGGAGCCTGGACTCGGGCAATCCGGGCTAGCCCCAGACGTCCTGCGCGACCTTGACGATCAGCTCGAGCTTGGCCACTTCCTGCTCGTAGCTCAGCACGTTGCCCTCGACCGTGGAAGAGAAGCCGCACTGCGGCGACAGGCAGAGCTGATCAAGCGGCACGAACTTGGACGCCTCCTCGATCCGGCGCTTGAGCACGTCCGGGTTCTCCAGGTCGCCGCGCTTGGTGGTGACCAGGCCGAGCACGACCATCTTGCCCGGCGGCACAAAGCGCAGCGGCTCGAAGCCACCGGAGCGCTCGTCGTCCCACTCACAGAAGAACCCGTCCACCTCCAGCTCGCTGAACAGGGCCTCGGCGACGAAGTCGTACCCGCCGGACGCGGCCCACGAGGACCGGAAGTTGCCCCGGCACATGTGCGTGGTCACGGTCATGCCCGCGGGCTTGACTACGAGCGCGTCGTTGACCTGGCGGATGTAGCGCAGGTGCAGGTGCTCGGCGTCCTCGCCCCGGGCGGCGATCTCGGCCCGCTGCGCCGGGTCGTTGAGGTAGGCCAGGCTGGTGTCGTCGAACTGGAGATAGGTGCAGCCCAGGGCGGCCAGCCGGGCGACCTCGTCGGCATAGGCGGCGGACAGGTCGCTCCAGAACTCCTCGATGTCCGGGTAGATCTCCGGGTCGATCGCGGCGGGGCCGCCACGGTAGTGGACCATGTTCGGCGAGGGCATGGTCAGCTTCGCGGTGGAGCTGCCCGCCAGCGACTTCAGGTAGGAGAAGTCCTCTTCGAAGATCGTCTTGGCCATGTGGATCTTGCTGTTCACCTGCAGGGCCGCCGGGGTGAACTCGATGTCCCCGGACGGGTTGTGGAACTTCACCGCCAGGTTGCCCGGTGCCTTGCTGATCCCGCCGATCTGGTAGATGAAGTCCATGTGCCAGGAGGCCCGGCGGAACTCGCCGTCGGTGGCCGACTGCAGGCCGGCGTTTTGCTGCATGGCCACCACGTCGGCGATGGCCGCGTCCTCAACGGCCCGCAACTGCTGGGCGGTGATCCGGCCGGCCGCGAAGTCGTCGCGGGCCGCGAGCACGCTGGCGGGGCGGAGCAGGCTGCCGACGTGGTCGGCACGGAATGGCGGAGTGGTTCGCATGCGCAACATCGTTGCGCTCTCCGCACGCGACGGTCAATCCGCCCTGCTCCCTGGGGCTGGCCCGGGCGCGTGGCGCGGCATGCCGGGCAGCGGGTTCCCGGCGAGGCCCTGGTCGCGGACCAGGCGCTGCAGCAGGGCGGTGAGCTGGGCTCGCTCCGCGCCGCTCAGGCAGGCGGTGATGGCGGCTTCGTGGGCCCGGGTGATCTCCCGGACGCGCGCCAGCATCGCGGTGCCAGCCTCGGTCAGGTAGAGGGCGTGCGAGCGCCGGTCGGCCGGATTGCGCCTGCGCTCGACCAGGCCCAGCTTTTCCAGTTCGTCGGTGAGGAACACCATCCGGGTGGGGTTCACCCCCATCAGCTCGGCGATGGCCTGCTGTGACCGTCCGTCGTTCTCCGCCAGACGGACCAGCATCCCGGCCTGGCGCTGTTCCAGCCCCAGCGGCTTGAGCCGTTCGCCGAACAGCCCCGCGATGTGGAATCCCAGCTGCACCAGCAGGAACGCGACACTTCTCTCCGGCTGGGGTGCGGCAGCCGGGTCCGACGTCTCCATCAGCAAAGACTATCATCAGTAAAAATATTTGCATCTATAGATCATTGCGCGATAGAACTATCGATAGAGGAGATTAGCCCCGCACCGGAGGTGGCGACGATGCTCGACACGGATTCCACTGCAGTGCGCAGCGGCACCAGGGCTGCCCACCTGGAGATAGCGCGGCGGACAGCCCTGGGCATGGGGATCGGCGTGGTTGTCCAGTACGCGCTGGGCATATGGGTGAACCTCTATGTCACTGTGCCAGCGCGCGATCAGGGCGGCGGCTTCCTGACCGCGATCGGCAGGGCACTGGCGAACGGCCCGGTGGCGCTCGGCATCCACGCCGGGCTGGGCCTGCTGCTCGTCCTCGGGTCCATCAGCCTGGTCGTCAGGTCGGTCCTGTCCCGCAACCGCGCCCTGATCGTGCTGTCGGCGCTGTTCCTCCTGGCATTGCTGGGCGCGGCTTCCTCCGGCGCGTCGTTCGTGGACTCCGGCCGCGACAGCGCATCGGCGTCGATGGCCATGCTGACCGGCGTGGCGCTGATCTGCTCGCTGATCTCCCTCTACGTGGCGGGTTCCCCGGGCCGACAGGGCCCAGGGCGTGGTGACGGAGTCACCCGGGCCGGCGCCGCTAGCCTCCGATGATGCAGGGGGTGTTCCACGGGTCGTAGCTCGCGCACACGTCCGCGGGGTTGCCGAAGATCCCGATGGACGGCAGCGCGGCTCCCTGGAAGTCGAACAGGGTGAGGTTGACGTTGGGCGACCCAACGCCGGCCCAGGTTCCCAGCCCACGCCGGGGATCCAGTCCGGCGCCCAGTAGAACAGGCCCATGCCGAGCCCGCCCGGCACCTGCGCGAGTATCGACAGTTCGTCGTTGACGAAGGAGAGCTGGCCGCCGGGGCTCGCCGGGTAGCCGGCCGAGATCTGGCTGGGCTGCCAGACGAAGTCGCCGGTGCTGTCGCCGGCCTGCTCGTTGCCGTTGGCCAGCGTCCAGGCGTACTGCGTCTCGGCGATGATGATCGGCTTGCCGAACTGGGTCGCCAGCGCGTCCACGTTCGCCTTCATCTGCGAGATCGTGCCGTGGAAGAACGGGTAGTAGGACAGGCCGATGACGTCGAACGGGACGCCCAGGTTCTCCAGGTTCTGGTAGAACTCCTGGCTCAGCTGGTTGTTGCCGCCCTGGTCGAAGTGCATCATGATCAGCAGCTTGTGACCGGGCGGGTTGCCGGCCCGGCGCCGGCCACGCCCGCCTTGAGCAGGGTGGCCAGGTTGTCCCAGCCGGTGTTGTTGGTCCAGTCGACCTGGCCGACCGGCCACAGCATCCCGTTGCGGATCTCGTTGCCGATGGACACCAGGTCGGCCGGCGTGCCCTGCTGGGCGAAGGCCGAGATCACCTGCTGGGTGTAGGACTGCACGGTCGCCGTGAGCTGGGTGAGGTCCTGGCCCTGCCAGGCCGCGGGGATGTCCTGGTGCTGCGGGTCGGCCCAGAAATCGGAGTACATGATGTCCAGGTAGATCTTCATCCCGGCCTGGTGCACCTGCCGGGCCAGGGCCAGATCGCTGGCGAGGTTGCTGTAGCCGGGCGGCGGGTTCACCCACAGCCGCATCCGGACGTAGTTGGCGCCGTTCGCGCGCATGATCGAGATCGGCGAGCCGGGGAAGCCGCGGTCGGTGAAGCGGGCACCGGCCGCGAGTTCCTGCGGGGTGAAGGACAGGTCCGCGCCGAGCGCCATCTGCGCCGCCGCCGGGTCGGGGCCGAACATCCGGAACTCACCGACGCACACCGGCGCGCCCGTCCCGCTCTTGACGTTGATCTGGGCATACCGTGCCTGCGTGCCCCGCGGCACCTGGATGTACATGGGGTTCCCCGGATCCAGCGCGATGTTCTGCGCGGCGGGCAGGGTGGTCCACTGGCCCGAGGTGGAGGCCAGTTGGATGGTCGCAGTCGGCCGACGGGCTGGCCGCGTCCAGGGTGATGCCGAGGCCGTCCAGGAAGCGTGCCTGGCCCAGGTCGATGGTGAGGGTGCCTTCCCACGAGTTCGGGCACCAGTCCGTGCCGGCGTCACCGTCGATCGCGTTCGACGCCGGATCCCCGGACTGGGAGGAGTCCGCGCTCGCCTGGCCGGACAGTGCCCAGTTGATGCCCGGCCCCTGCGCCCACGGCCAGTTGCGATGCGGGCCCGTGCGGGCGGAGCCGGCGGCCGCCCCGGCTGGGCTGGCCGCCGCGGCGTGCGCGGGGAACGGGGAGGTGCCGGCCGCGCCCCCGGCGGGCCCGGCGACCGCCGCACCGGCCCCGGCGATCAGGATCAGGGCGGCCGGCGCGGCCGCGAGGGCCGCCGCCCGCGCCAGCCCGCGGTGGCGGCCGCGAGGCGTTTTCGGCGGGCCCGCAGGCAATCGCAAGAGCACGCGACGAGACAGGTTCGGCATGACAAACCTCCGATATCACACAAAACCAAAAACTTAAGCGCACAATAACGCGCATCCAACCAGCCGGCAATAGCACCGTGTGCACGTTTCGAAACTGCTGGTCACAGCGCGGGACCCAGGCCGCGGGCGCCCGCGGTGGCCGTCGCATGGGGCAGGATGATCCGGTGACTGAGCCTGCCATCCGCCCGTGGGGCGCCTATACCGTCCTGGCCGAGGGGGACGGTTTCAAGGTCAAGACGATCGAGGTCCGCCCGGAACAGCGCCTCAGCTACCAACGGCACGCCCGTCGTTCCGAGCACTGGTTCGTGGTGGCCGGAGAAGGGGTGGTCACCTTGGACGGGAGCCGCCTCGAGGTGCGCGGCGGCGACGCGGTCGACGTCCCCCGGGGGGCTGCCCACCGCATTCACAACACCGGCACCGTCCCGCTGGTGTTTGTCGAGGTGCAGCACGGTGACTACTTCGGTGAGGATGACATCGTCCGGCTGGAGGATGACTACGGCCGGCTGCCCGGGGAGCAGCGGGCATAGTCTGGTCGGCACAGCTTGCGGCCGGCCCAGGTTCGCCGGCACAGCGCGGGTCGCGCCGGTCCGGGAGGTAGCGCATGAGTGGCGGGGTCGGTCACCTGATCCTGTCCGGGCCGCTGTTGTTCGCCGTCCCGGTGGCGGCCGCCGCGGGCGCGGTGACGTTCCTGTCCCCCTGCGTGCTCCCCCTGGTCCCCGGTTACCTCTCCTACGTGACCGGCATGTCCGGGGTCGACGCGCAGGAGGCCGCCGGGGATGACCCGGCCGGTGGCCCCGGGACCGGCGGCGGCCCCCTTCCCGGAGGCGGCGGGACCGCACAGGCCCCGGCCGCCGCCGCGGTGACCACCGTGGCGCCCAGCGGACCGGCCGCTGCGCGGCCGCAGCCGCCCAGGCGCCGCGCGGTCCTCGGCACGCTCCTGTTCGTGCTCGGGTTCACGGCCGTGTTCGCCAGCGTGGGAGTCGCCTTCGGCGGGCTCGGTGCCGTGCTGGAACGGCACAGCGCAGGGCTGACCCAGGTCTTCGGCGTGCTGACGATCGTGCTGGGGCTGCTGTTCGCCGGGTTGTTCGACCGCATCCCGGTCACCGGGCGGATCCTGCGGCCCTCGTGGCGGCCCCGCGCGGGGCTGGCCGGCGCGCCGATGCTGGGCGTGCTGTTCGGCCTGAGCTGGACCCCGTGCGTCGGCCCGACGCTCACGTTCGTGCTGACCCTGTCCATGACCTCCGGCACCGCCGTGCGCGGCGCGATTCTCACCGTTGCCTACGGCCTGGGGCTGGGCATTCCGTTCCTGATCGTGGCGCTGGCGTTCGAGCGCAGCGTCACCGCGTTCGGCTTCGCCCGGCGGCACGCGCGCGCGTTCAGCGTGGCCGGCGGGGCCATGCTCGTCGCCGTCGGGATCCTTGAGGTCACCGGCGCCTGGTCGAGCGCGCTGCTCTGGCTGAAGACCCACTGGATCTCCAGCTACCAGTCCCCTCTGTAGCCCTGGAACGGCTGGCATCGGATCTGTCGGCAACCCAGCATCCAGGCAGTCACCGCCCCGCGCGGGTGCTGCGTTCCCTGCCCGCGCCGCCCTCGTCCTCCCTATATTTCGGGCACGGCTACATCACATGAAGATCGCTGAGATCACCTTGCTGTTCGTACGCAGTTCCGAGATTTGTGGTTAGACGGCCCATTTTCTAGCAAGGCAGTCAATTAGCGTAAGGTAATCAACCGGTAATTCTAGGCTACCTTCAATCAACATCTATTGTCCGGCCAGGGGGAGAAATGTATTGTCCGTCCTAGCGTCATGTGCAGTCTCAGCGTCGAGGTATAGCCGCATGGCGACCGGTACAGACGCCACCCGGGGCCTGTACCGGCTGGGTGCGGGGAGAGGTGCGCATCGTTCCGGGAGATCTCCCGGGTTCCGAGTCTGCAATGGCGGGGCATCAACATGCACTCGGTAAGGGGAAGGCATGCACTTGAAGATCATGCGCAGACCCGTTGCGCTGGTGTCGTTGCTGTCGCTTCCAGTGGTGCTGCTCAGCGCCGCCGGGGCAACGGCAGCCACCGCCAGTCACACCGTAGCCCGATCGAGCGCGGTGACATCGAAGAGTCTGGGGACATTCAAGCCAACCTTTGCCGGTCCGGCCGCGACCGGCTGCGCCGTCAACTGCAACCTGCTGAGCGGCCCGGTGAACACGCCATCGACTGCGGCGCTGAGCAAGCACCCGGCGGTCGCTGGGCGGACCGGGAAAGCAGATGCCCACCACATGATGCCGCTGCCGGACCTGCGGCAGCTGCATCTCTCCGCGGCCCAGCGGCGCGAGCTCGCCGCTCACGGCTCTTCCCAGCCGCTTCCGTCGGTCAGTTGCGTGCCGCTGGGGCCGGGCTGTAACAACATCAGCACCTCGGCGGGCGGCGCCACCGGCGTGAAGGGCCTGAACGCGGTCGACAGCGCCTCGCTACCCACCAACCCCTCTCGGCGACATCGAGCCCCCGGACCAGGGCCTGTGCGCTGGCAACGGGTTCGTGGTCGAGACCAACAACATCGGGGAGATCCTGGTCTTCAACACCGCGTTGAAGCGGCTGTCCGCGCCGATCCCATTGGACACGCTCATGGGGCTCACCGGCCTGGGGTGGAGCAGCGGCGGAGATCCGTCCTGCGTGTATGACCCCGCCAACGGCGGGCACTTCTTCTTCACCGAGATCGTCTCGGCCAGCCCGGAGTCCGCGGGCGGTCCTTTCGCCGGCTGCTTCGCGGGCGCGGCCAACGCCTGCTCCGAGGGCATCGCGGTGACCGACGGCAACAGCCCGTTCGGCCCCTACCACGTGTACTTCTCCAACGCCGACTACAACCCGGCCGAGCCGGGCTACCCCTCCCTGCTCAACGACTTCGCGAAGATCTCGGTGACCCGGGACGCCTTCATGATGTTCTACGACGAGTTCCCGCTCCTGCCGGGGTCGCTGCCCGGCTTCGGCGGCGGTTTCTTCAACGGCGCGCAGGAGTTCGCGTTCAACAAGAGCGCGCTGGAGAACGGCCTGCCCACCGTGCTGGCCAACGGGAAGCCGAATCCCGCGGTGACGGTGGTGAGTGAGAACATGGGCCTGATCCCCACTCCGGATGGGACCTGCGCCCGTGACAACGTGCTGCACGACGGCGGCATCACCTGCTGGGTGGCGGTGATCCCGGCGCAGCCGGTCGGGAGCCAGTTCGACAACGCCCATGGCGGCACCGGGTTCATGGTGGGCTCGCTGGACTTCTACGGGTTCGCGGCGATCTCCCCGACCTCCGGTGACAACCGGATCGCGGCGTGGGCCTGGACCGGGCTGTCCGCCCTCAACAGCACCGGCTGCGCCACTTGCAGCAGTGCCGTCCGGTTCACCGGCCAGCTCTTCTCCGGCGTCGATCGCTACTACGATCCCGAGGTGTCCTTCAACGGTTTCCAGGCCTCCGTGGGCGCGCAGAGGAACGGCCCGATACCGCTGGGCAATGAGTGCGGCGCGGCCGGCCTGAGTTCGTCCGCCTCCTGCCCGGAGGGCGGGATCGCAGACCAACGGCGACAACCTGACGCAGGTCTCGCAGGCGCAAGGCCAGCTCTGGGCAGCCGCCCCCACCCAGATCGCCCAGACATACACCAGGGCCAACGGTGAGATCCACCAGGGCGCGGTGTACTGGGTGGTCGGCACCAAGTCGTTCGACAAGACCGGCAAGTTCACCCTGACCAGCCAGGGGTACGTCGCCGCGAAACACGAAGACCTGTCCATGCCGGCCATGGCCGCGACCCCCACCACCGGCGGCAGGGCGATCATGCTGTTCACCCTGTCCGGCAACGGCGGGCCGACCGGCGCCGACCACGGCGGCTTCTTCCCGAGCACCGCGTTCGGCCGGCTGACCAGCTCCTCCGGCGGCCTGCTCAAGTCCGCCATCAACATCGCGGACATGGGGCAGTCTCCCCAGGACGGCTTCAGCGAGTACCAGGGCTTCCCGGGCCCGACCCGCCCCCGCTGGGGAGACTACAGCTGGGGGTTCTTCCTGCCGGGCACCGGCGGGCGGATCTACTTCGCTAACGAGTACATCCAGTTCCCGAACTGCACCGGGGCCGCGTTCACCCTGACGATCGGCACCTGTGGCGGCACCAGGGACGGCTTCGCCAACTGGGGCACCTCAGTCAACTTCGTCAAGCCCTAACTCAGGGCAGCCGCATAAGGACTGAACCACGGTCCTGACCAGGCAGAAACCTGCATGGTGCGGCAAGGGCTGAACCCGCAAGGGTGACGCCTGAACCTCCGGTATGAACAAGGCGGCCGCCGGGAATCCCCGGCGGCCGCCTTGGCACCCCAGGGCCTCCCGGCCGCTATGATCGGCCCCGTGAAACAGGGTGCGCCGACGGACGAGGAGACGCGCGCGGCCCGGGGTAACGGGACCGCCCCGGCCGTTGCGAGCGGGTCGCTTGCCCTGGTCAATAGCGGGCTCTTCGCGGATGCGTCCAACTTCGACCTGCGCTATGTGCCGGATTACGAGCGGATCGGTGCCATCGTGGGCGCGCTCCGCACGCTCGGCCTGAAGGTCGTCCTGACCAGCGGCTCCTTTGACATCCTGCACGAGGGCCACTCGATGTACCTGGAGGCGGCCCGCCGCTTCGGCGACTTCCTCATCGTCGGCCTGGACAGCGACGAGAAGATCAGTGCCCGCAAGGGCCCGCACCGGCCCGCGGTGCCCGAGATGGAGCGGCTGCGCATGGTGACACACCAGCGCGGCGTGGGCCTGGTCACGCTGAAGCACCTGGCCGACGAGCGGTGGCGGCTGATCAAGACCATCCGCCCGGATGTGCTGGTGGCCACCGCAGACACCTACTCCCGTGCCGAGATCTCCGAGCTTGAGCAGCGGTACTGCGGGCGGGTGGCGGTCCTGGAGCGGATGGCGACCGTGAGCACCTCGGCCCGGCTGCGCCGGATCCAGCTCGGCCTGCCCGAACCGCCACCTGGTGAGTCGCCGGCCTCCCCGTGAAGCAGGTACTGCTCTACCTCCCGGTGATCCATGCCGGGTACGAGGCCTTCCTGCGGCGGCACGCGGACGCCGCGGAGATCCTGCTCCTCGGCCCCGGGTTCACCGCGGACTACCCGAGCCTTGCCAAGGACATCCGGGCCCTGCCCGCGGCGCGGGCGGCCGGCTATCTCGGTCTGGTCAGCGGCGACGCCGGCATTCGCGTGGTCGAGCCGGGCGATCTGGCCGGCGCCGTCACCGGCGACCCCCTGGTGCTGCCCGACGAGGAGGTCATGCGGGACATCGCGGACCGCTACGAACTAGGCGCCGGGCGGAGCCTGGTGTTCGACCGGACCTTCCTGCGCTGGGACCGGGGCTGGGCCACCGCGAAGGTGCCCGTCAGCTTCGACGGCGAGATCACCGCGGCCGAGCTTCCCCGCGAACTGCTGGGCCGGGCCCAGGCCCTGGCCGGGCGCAGTTCGGACTGGTGGCGGCAGGTGGGTGCAGTGGCCGCCCGGGCGGGCCGGGTGCTCGGCTGTGCCTGGAACCACCACCAGCCGACCGAGTACGCCCCCTACCTCAACGGGGATCCCAGGGACGCCTTCGAGCGCGGCATCCGGGCGGACCTGTCCACGGCGATCCACGCCGAGGCGGCCCTGATCGCCGGCGCGGCCAGGGAAGGGACCAGCCTGGCCGGCGCCGACCTCTACACCACGACGTTCCCGTGCCCGGCCTGCGCGCGGCTCATCGCCGAGGCGGGATTCGCCCGCTGCTTCTTCGCTGGCCAGTATTCGGTGCTCGATGGCGAGCAGACGCTGCGCGCCCGGGGTATCAGCCTGATCTGGGTGGATACCCGTGCCGGGAGCTGAACCTCATCCGTACCGGCGGCGCGTCCGGATCGTCCGAGCCCACCAGCACGTGCGCATGTACATGGGCGATGGACGCGCCCGTGAAGCGGCAGTCGCCGTTGCGGACGCCCAGGCCGTAGTGCCGCACCCCATGGGCCTCCGCAGTGGCCGCGAGCGCCACCCAGAAGTCGCTACGCACCTCATCACTGAGTTCTAGCAGGTCTCCCGCATGCTGGTGAGGCACAACCAAGAGATGCAGGCTCGTTCCCTGATACGGGAACTTGTTCGGGGTCACGCTCCAGTGCGCGGTGGACAGCAGGATCGGCTGCTGTGGCTGGCTGGCCAGGTACTCGGGGCAGAAAAGGCAGATCCCGGCGGCGTCGAGCCGGGCCATCTCGGCCCGCTGCTCGGCCGTGCGCACGTTCTCGAAGCAGTACAGGCTCACCGCGCCGCCCGCCGGTAGTCGAGGAAGGAGTACCGCAGCGGGCTCTGCGCGCCGGCCTCGTCGTCCCGTTCGGCCAGCTCGAACCCGGCCAGCCAGCCGTCGGGCATGGCCCGGTCCCCGGCCACCTCGCCGTGCACCCGGGTCAGGTACACCCGGTCGGCGATCGGCAGTGAGTCCCGGTAGACCGACTCCCCGCCGATGACGAAGAACTCGGTGTCCCCGGCCTCGGCCGTGAGCGCCTCGGCCAGGGCCAGCGCCTCCGGGAGCGACCTGGCCACGCGCACCGCGGGATGCCCGGTCTCGCCCAGGGTCCGGCTCACCACGACGGAGGTCCGGCCGGTCAGCGGGTGCCCGAGCCGGTCGAGGATGGACTGGTAGGTGAGCCGGCCCATGACCACCACGTGACCGGTGGTCAGCTCGCGGAACCGGCGCATGTCGCCGGGCAGGTGCCAGGGCAGCGCGCCGTCGGCCCCGATGACCTCGTTGGCCGACGCGGCCACCACCAGCGACACGATCATGGGGAGACCGGGATGGACGAGATCGCCGGGTGCGGGTCATAGTCGCTGACCTCGAAGTGCTCGGCGCGGAACTCGTGGATGTCGGTGATCTTCCGGCCGTCCCCGGTGAGCTGGACCGTGGGCAGCCGCCGCGGCTCCCGCCCCAGCATGGCCGCGACCGCGTCCCGCTGGTTCTCGTAGACGTGCGCGTCGGAGATCGTGTGGTAGTAGGCCACAGCCGGGATGCCGGTGAGCTGCTCCAGCATGAGCAGCAGCCCGGCGTACTGGATCATGTTGGCCGGCACGCCGACCGGCACGTCCCCCGAGCGCTGGAACATGTGCAGGTGCAGGCCGCCCGCCAGCACCCGAACGTGCACCCAGCCGTGGCAGGGCGCGATCGTGGTCTTCGGCGTCTTGCCCCGCCCGCGGACCTGGTACTGCGGGATCCACGGGGAGACGAAATGGGTCCGGTCGCCGGGCAGTTCGGTGAGCTGCTCCACCAGGTGCTGGAACTGGTCGAAGCCCGGCCCCTCGGCGGTGGGGAAGTCATGGAACGCGCCGCCGTAGGACCCCGGCCCGAGGCTCCCCGGCGCCAGCCCGCGCGAACCGGTCTTCTCCGGCGTGGCCCACGGGCCCCACCAGTCACAGCCGAACTCGGCCAGCTCGGCGAGCGTCGTGGCACCGTTGATGAACGCGCACAGCTCGCCGATGGACTTGCGCCAGAACGACTTCAGGCTGCGCTCGGTGATCAGCGGGAACCCATTGGCCAGGTCGAAACGCATCACCTGCTGCATGAGCGTCAGCGCCGCGGGCCCCTGCCGGGTGGGCACGCTCACCCCGCCGGACACGATCCGGTCAAGCAGCAGCCGGTACTGAGAGTCGGGCTCCCGCTCCCCCGGCGGACGGTACTCCACGGCCGGCCTCCCTGCCCGTTGACACTGCCTCACATCCTCGCCGATCCGCGGACCCGCTGTCCGGCCGCCCCGCCGGTAAATAGGGTGCGGCCCGCCCGCCAGGCCGCCGATGATAGAGCATGGCCTGGCAGCTCACCGAGGACCTGGAGACCTTCCTCACCGCCGCGGGCGGCTTCCTGCGGGCCCGCGCCGCCGCGAACACGATCATGCTCACCGCGGCGGAGCTGATCCGGGCCAAGGGCGCGGCCGCGTACGGTGACGCGGCTCCGCTGTTCGGCTGGCTGGCGGGCCCCGACGCCGCCGTCGCCGCCGCGTTCCTGCATACGCCGCCGTTCCCTGTCGTGCTGACGGACATGACCGCCGCGGCCGCCGCCGGGCTGGCCGCGGACCTGGCAGGCCGGGGCCACCACGCCCCCGGGGTCAACGCAATGCCGGGCCCCGGCGCGGCCTTCGCCGCCGCCTGGCAGGAACGCACCGGCCAGCCCGCGCGCACCGGCATGCGGATGCGGCTGTACGCGCTCGGCACGCTGCTGCCGCCGGACCCGCCACCGCCCGGCACGGCCCGGGCCGCGGATGCCGCGGACCGCGGCCTGATGCTGGCCTGGCTCGACGCGTTCCAGGATGAGGCGCAGCCGCCCGGGCCGAACGAGTCGGAGCGGGTGGTGAACGACCGGATCGGCTGGGGCGGGCTGATGCTGTGGGAGCACGAGGGCAGGCCGGTGTCGCTGGCCGGACGGAACCGGGCCGCCGCCGGGCAGGCCCGGATCGGCCCGGTCTACACGCCGCCGGAGCTGCGCGGCCGCGGTTTCGGCGGCGCGGCCACGGCCGCGATCACCCAGGCGGCGCTGGACGACGACGCCGAGGGCGTGGTGCTGTTCACCGACCTGGCCAACCCCGCAAGCAACATCCTGTACCAGCGCCTCGGCTACCGCCCGGTCAGCGACTGGACGGTGATCCGCTTCGACGCCCCGGGCAATGATGATCATGGGGATGTGAACCATCCAGGGGGGCGTGACAAATCGGTTCGATGACGCGTGGAAACGGCCTTCCCCTCGCTTTATTCGGCTGGGGTGTCGCGTTTGACCTGAAGCGGCGTCGCAGCCGCGCCGCCCTGACAAGTCACGGCATCAGCTCACCGCAGGAGACCGCCCTCCTCACTCGTTTCTGGCCTGAAAATCGGCAAGCACCGCGGCATGTCCACCTGGAAATCCGCATGTCTACCTGGAAATGAGAGCCGGGTTGCCATGATCATATCCAGAACATTATGGAGGAGATTTTGCTTAAATTTTGCAATTAGGAGGTTAATTCGTTAGAATTCGTTCTAATCCGCGGTCCGGGGCCGGCAGCGATGCCTGTGACGAGAATCGTGAGATGTTGAGGGGGCCGTTGACATGGCATTCGGTATGCACTTCAACGTTCGTATTGTGTCCGCAGCGGTGGCTGTCGCTGCAGTCGCCGTTACGCCCCTCGCGCTGGCCGGGGCGGCTCCCGTCGCCGCGACCCCGGCGAATGCCCCGTCTCCGGCCGCGCGTGCCCAGCTCACGCTGGTCGTCGGCACTGTGCTGAGCTCGCCGCACGTGGTGCTCGGCGCCGACAACCGGCAGCACCTGGCCCATGAGCTCCAACTGCTCAACACCGCGCCGTTCCCGATCAAGCTCAAGCGCCTGGATACCATCGACCCGGCCACCGGCGCCGTCCTGCAGAGCCTGCGCGGCGCTGGGCTGGCCGCTCTGGTGAAGCGGCCCGAGGGGGCGCCGTTCGACGGCACGCTCGGCGCGGGGCTGAGCGGAATCGTCATCCTGGACGCCACGCTCCCGAAGAACGCCCCGCTTCCGGCGAACCTGACGCACCGGATCACCCTCGGCTTCACTATCCCACCAGGCTTCCCAGCCCTGCCGAAGGTTTACACGCTCGGGCGCACCCCGGTCCAGCAGGACCGGCCCATCGTGATCGGGCGACCGCTTCGGGGCGCCCGCTGGGTTGCCGTGAACGGGTGCTGCGACGCGCTGACCGCTCACCGCGGAGGCATCGTCCCTGTGAACGGCAGGCTCGTCGCTCCCGAACGGTTCGCGATCGACTTCGTCCAATTGGACAGGCAACGACGGCTGTTCTCCGGGCCCGTCGGGCAGTTGTCCGGCTACCCCGGCTACGGCGAGCAGGTGCTGTCCGTCGCGGCCGGCACCGTGGCAGGCACCCATGACGGCGAGCCGGACCAAATCCCGCCGAACCTACCGCCGTTCTCGCTGGACACCGCCGGCGGCAACTGGGTCGTCGTGGACATCGGCGGCGGTCACTTCGCCTTCTACGCCCACCTGCAGCCGCATAGCTTGACGGTGACGACCGGCGACCGGGTCCGGCGCGGGCAAGTCCTCGGGCTGCTCGGCAACTCAGGCAATTCCACCGCGCCGCATCTGCACTTCCACATCATGAACGGCCCGTCGACGCCACTCGCGGACAGCCTGCCCTACGAGTTCGCCGGCTTCACCAGCTCCGGCACCGTGACGGACGAGAACGCCTTGTTCAGCGGTCTGCCAACCCCCATCGGCCCCCAGCTTGCCGGGTCACACCATCACCAGCTCCCCCTCAACCTCCAAGTCATCGACTTCCCTTAACGACCTGGTCTCAGAACGTAGGCCGTCCTCGTCATCACCCGGGTCACTGATTTCAGGCTTGGCGCCACATCCCCATGGGCCACATCCCCATGATCACGAAGCTGGATCCCGGCTCACCGGCTGGCGGTGACCTGCCGGCGGGCAGCGCACAGCCGCAGCACGTTGGCGATCACCTGGTGGCCGGTGCCGCCAGCGGCGGTCAGGATCGATTCCGGGTGGAACTGCACGCCCCACCGGCCCGCCGCGGCGTCCTCGATCGCCATCACCGCGCCGTCCGGGGTCACGGCGGTCACCGTGAACCCGCCCTTGACCTGGCCCGGCACGGCGTGCAGCGAGTGATACCTGGCCGCGATGAAGTCCGCTGGCAGCCCCGCAAGCAGCCCATCGCCGGTCTCGGAGAGCCGCAGTACCGTGCCCGGTTTCCCGTGGGCGGGCTCGGGCAGCAGCGCCAGTTCACCGCCGGCGTGCTCCACCATCGCCTGGAGTCCCAGGCACACGCCGAACGCGGGCAGCTCCCGCGCGTCCAGTTCGCTGAGCAGGGCGTCGCAGCCGAAGTCCGACGGGCGTCCCGGCCCAGGTGACAGCACCACCAGGCCGGGCCGGTAGTCGTCGAGCGCCGCGGCGGGGAACCCCGCGCGCAGGGTGGTGACCTGGGCTCCCTGCTCGGCGAAGTAGCCGGCCAGCGTGTGCACGAACGAGTCCTGGTGGTCGACGAGCAGCACCCGCAGGTCAGCGCCGGGCGGCGTGCCCCGGCGGGCGGCGGGCGGCCCCGGGGAGCGTTCGGCAGCAGGACGGGCCGCGGCGGCGGCCTCGGCCAGCGTTTCCAGCAGCGCCCGCGCCTTCAGCTCGGTCTCTTTCTCCTCGGCGTCCGGGTCCGAGTCGAACAGCAGCGTCGCGCCGGCGCGCACGGTGGCCACACCGCGCTCGATGTGCGCGGTCCGCAGCGTCAGGCCGGTGTTCATGCCGCCGTCGAAGCCGATCATCCCGACCGCCCCGCCGTACCAGCGGCGCGGCGCCTTCTCGTGGTCCTCGATGAACTGCATGGCCCAGGTCTTGGGCGCGCCGGTGACGGTGACCGCCCACATGTGGGTGAGGAACGCATCGAGCGCGTCGAGCCCGGGCCGCAGCCGGCCCTCGATGTGGTCGACCGTGTGGATGAGCCGGCTGTACATCTCGATCTGCCGCCGCCCGATCACCTGGACGCTGCCCGGCACGCAGACCCGCGATTTGTCGTTGCGGTCCACGTCGGTGCACATGGTCAGCTCGGACTCATCCTTGGCCGAGTTGAGCAGCGAGCGGATGTTCTCCGCATCCTCCAGCGGGTCGGTGCCGCGCCGGATGGTGCCGGAGATCGGGCAGGTCTCCACCCGGTCCCCGGTCACCCGCACGTACATCTCCGGCGAGGCCCCGACCAGGCACTCCCCCTCGCCCAGGTTGAAGAAGAACTCGTACGGCGCCGGGTTGCGCCTGCGCAGCAACTGGTAGAACGCGGCGGCCGAGGCGCACGGCGCGCGGAACGACTGGCTCGGCACCACCTCGAACAGGTCGCCGCGGACGAACCGCTCCTTGGCCTCCGCCACGATCCGCGCGTAGGTCCCCGGCTCCGGGCGTTTTTCATGCACTGCGCTCCCCGTGGCCGGCCCGGCCGCGCCGGACGCCGGCGTCTCCCGTGGCAGCCCGCTGGTGGACACGCCGTCCACGGTGAACTCGTAGGAGTAGCGCATCGCCGTCTCCCGCTTGCGGTCCACCACGAACAGTTCGTCGGGCAGATGCAGGACCAGGTCGCGCTGGCCGGCGGCCCGGTCGAGGCGCAGCGTGACCGGCTCGAACTGGAACGCCAGGTCGTAGCCGAACGCGCCGTACAGGCCCAGGTGCTCCTCGTCGCCCGCGAACGCGGCGATGACCTCGCGCACCGCGGAGAACACCGTGGGACGCCTGCTGCGGTCCTCCTCCGCGACAAGCCCGGCCGGCTCGGGGACCGCCACGCTGACCTCGTCCGGGCTGGCCACCGCGGCGGGCTGGCCGGCCCGGGCCAGCGCGGCGCCGAGCACGGGCAGCAGCACCGCGCCGCGCCGGTTCAGCGCGCGGACGGTGACCACCCGCCCGCGCGCCACGATCTCCGCGCAGGGGTTCACGTAGGCCAGGTGCCAGCGGCTGTACCGGCCCGGGTACTCCATCCCGGAGCTGAGCACGCCGCCGCGGCGCTCGTCCACCCGCGCGCACACCTGGTCGATGTCATCGGCGCGGAACGGCTCCTCGGTGCGGATCACCCGCACCCCGCCGCGGGTGACGGACTCGGCGCGCCGCCAGCCCGGTGCCTGGCCAGCCGGGACCGATCCGTGCGGTTGTGCCGGGCTGCCCGCAGCCGCCGGGGCCGCCTGTCCTGCCGGGTCCACGTGTGCTCCCTGTGCCGGGCCCGGTGCCGGGACGCGAGAAGCGACCGCCGCTGCCGGGCGATCGCTTCTGGTCGTTACGCGCGCGAGCCAGTTACCGCCTCAGGGGCGGCGCCACCACTGGTTCCCGCGCACGAGGGGAGCCTACCGGCCGCCCGGTGCCCCGCGCCACCACCCCGCCTCACCCCCGGCGCCGCGGACTGCTGGCCGCGCCGGTCCTGCGCGCGCCGGTCAGGGCAGCGCGAAGACCACCGTGACGGTGACGCTGAGCTGCTGGGTTCCGGGGTGAACCGGGACCGAGGAGGCGGCGCGGCTTGGGCCCGGGATAGCGGCACCGGGCAGCGGCTGGAACGGCTGGGCGGGCGGCGTCTCCGACATGCTGATCACCGGGCCCAGCGGCCGGCCGAGGGCGCGGGCGTAGGCCGCCGCCTTGGCCTTGGCGTCCGCCACCGCCTTCTCCCGTGCGGAGGCCAGCAGCGTGCTGGTGTCGGACAGGTTGAGCGACACGCCGTCGATCGTCGTGGCGTTGCCGCCGGCCCGCGCCGCCGCGCTGATCTGGCTGCCGGCCACGGAGAAGCGGCGCAGGGTGATCGTGAGCTGCTCGCTGACCTGGTAGCCGCTGGGGACGCCCGAGCTATTGGAGTAGCTGGGGTAGATGGACAGGCCCGAGGTCTGGATGTCGGCGGCCGCGACCCCGCTGCGGCGCAGCACCGCGGTGACCGACCGTGCCGCCGCGTTGGCCTGGCGCAGCGCGGTGGCCACCGAGCCCGCGCTGGTCTGCACGCCCATCGACAGGGAGAGCTGATTCGGGACGCCGGACACGTTACCGGTGCCGGTGACCGTGACCCGGGCGCCGCCCGCCGCCGCGGCGGCGGCGGTCAGCGTGGCGTTCCCGGAGTCACCGCTGGCCGCGGCGGGCGCGGCGCTGCCCTGGCCGACGCCGAGGGTGAATGCGGCGATGAGCAGGCCGGCCGAGGCCACGCCCGCCGCGACCGCACGCTGGGCAGAGGAGAACTGGACCGCCATGGTGCCGCTCCGGCGTCGCTGGAGAATGGGACACCGCTTGGACGCGGGGGGCGAGCGCCTGGTTCCCGCGGCGCGCCCGGCCCGGTCAGCCGGCCGCTGGCTGAGCAGTCACCTTCGCCAGGATCTGCCTGACGTCCGTCATGATCTCCTTCTGCCGGCCCGGCATGTCGTGGCTGGCGAAGTTGTCCAGGATGGCCAGCACCTGGTCCTGGCCGTGCAGGATGTCCAGCTGCTGCTTGCCCATCTCGTGCAGGGCGATGAGCGTCTCGTGGTCGGCGATCGCGCGCTTGTCGCTGGCGGTCTGCGCGCGGTTCGCGCTCACCTGCAGCGAGATCATGATGGACAGCTGCGGCAGGTTCAAGATCGTGAGCAGCAGCGGCCACGGCGTCTTGTCGAACCCGACGATATTGCCCGCGAACAGCCAGAACACGATGCCGAACGTGATGCCGAGGAACACCCACATGGACCCGCAGAACTTGTTGACCGCGTCCGCGATCCGGTCCAGGAAGCTCTCGCCGCGGACGTGCCTGGACAGTACGAGCCTGGGCTTATGCGCCGCGGGGTTGGCGCGGATCTCCGCAGCCCGCTGCGCCAGCCTGGCAGCGTACAGGGCGTTGTCGCGCACCGCCTCGCCGGAGGTGCGGGCCAGGTGCGGCTGGCCGTTCGGGTGGGGCTCGGTAGCGGTGGCGGTGCCGGTCATGGGTTCTCCCCTGTCGCTGGGTGCCCGGCCCCGGCGGCGGGCAGCCGGCGGACGGTTCCGCACAAGTTAGCGCGAGATCACCCGCGCCGCACGAACCCAGCGCGCCGGGAGTCGCTTCCCCAGGGCGCTAAGAGAGGGCCGGAAGGCGGGCCACTAACCGTCGCTGATGCGGCGGGTCCAGGTTGCTGGACAGTGTCGCGATCCGCTCCATTAGCGCGGCGTCCTCGCGCATCTCCTCTGCCGTGGGGGCCATCGTGACGATCGCGGTCACCAGGAACGTCACGATGCTGATGCCCAGGATCAACGGCAGCAGGAACGAGGTCGCGCCGGCCCCGGCGCCCATGGCCAGCATCCCGCCGTCGGGCGCGTGGTACACGTGCAGCGCGGCCATGCCGGTGTAGTGCATCCCGCTGACGGCGACGCCCATGATCAGCGAGGCCACGAGCGTGGCGGTCAGGCCGTTCAGCGTGGTCGCGGCCCACAGGGCGGCCGTGCCCGCGACCATGGCGATGATCACCGACAGGACGAGCAGGCCCGGGCTGAAGCCCATCGTGTCCGGCATCCGCATCGCCCAGATGCCCATGTAGTGCATGCCCGCGACGCCGATCCCGAGGATCGAGCCGCCGACCAGCAGGCGGCTCCGGTCGCCGCTGCGGCCGAAGCCGACGATGAACAGGCCCACGGCCACTACCACGATCGCGATCAACATGCTCAGGATGGTGACCGGCACGTTGTAGGTGACCACCTGCCCGCCGATGGTGTAGCCGAGCATCGCGATGAAGTGCATGACCCAGATGCCGGTGGTCCCGATCGACACCGCCGCCAGCAGCAGCCACCGGGCCCGGGCGGCGCCCGCCATCGCCCTTGCCCGGCTGGTGCACTGCAGCCCGAGGAAACAGCCCAGGCAGGAGACCAGATAGGCCAGCAGCGGATTGAGCAGGCCATACGAGAAATTGTGAACTTGTGCCAACGGAAGCTCCTGCCCTGCGCCGCCCCGCTGGAAAAGGTCCGCAGCGGTCTTTGTCGCGCCGTCCCTGGTCAATGCCGCGCTTATCATGACATGCCGGTTATGGCGGCAGGCCATTATCCGCCTGATTGACCTGCGTGTCCGCGGCAGGCCGCTGGCAGCAGCCCCGGGCCCGCCCGGGTCCGTTCGCCGCCGGTGCCGGCGAGCAGGGTTCAGGGTAGCCGGTACACGCGGCGCGCGTTCTCCGTCCCGATCATCTGCGCCACCCGGATGGCATCTCCTGCGCTCCAGTCGCCGGCCTCGACCCACCCGCCCAGTACGTCGGCGGTGGCCCGGCGCCACAGCAGCGCGCCGAGGTAGTGCAGTTCGGCCGGGCCGGCCGCGTCGGAGGAGAACAGCACCTTGGCGAACGGCGCGAGTTCCAGCGACTCGGCGACCACCGCGGCGGCCCGGGCGCCGACGTAGTGCAAGGTCATGCCCACGTCCAGGTACACGTGCGGGTACGCCTGGGCGAGGGCGGCGGCGTTGCGGTGGAACGGGTAACAGTGCAGCAGCATGACCGGCACCCCGCGCGGCTCGCACCGCTCCAGGAAGCCGCGCAGCCACAGCGGGTCGCTGCGGCGCAGGTCGCAGTCGGGGTCCCCGAAACCGGTGTGGAACTGCACCGGCAGCCCGCGGTCGACCCCGGCCCACAGCACGTGCCGCAGCAGCACCGGGTCGGTGCCCCGGACGGCGCCGCCCGCCTCGATCTCGCGCAGCCAGCGGCCCGCGGCCTCGGCCACCGCGGCGGGCGCTGGCGGTTCCGGGTCGAAGTCCAGCCCGTGCCGGTAGGCCATGATGCTTTTTGTGCCGAGCGCATCCCGTGTACGGTCCCACAGGGCGTCGCGGTAGCGGCCAGCGAACCCGGCGGCGGTCCCGTCCCCGGCGGTGATGACCTGCTCGGCCACCTGCTCCAGCCGGACTATCTCGCACGCCTGCGCGCCGGCCGCCGCCGCCATCTCGGGCAGGCTCAGCATAGTGCCGAGGACGTAGCCGGTGTCGATCAGGAAACACGCCACGCCGGTCGCGCGCAGCAGCAGCCCGGTGGCCTGCTCCGGGCCCAGCTCGGCCCGCCGCGCCAGGTACTCCTCCGCCGGCACGGACGGCGCCAGGCCGAGCACGGGCGCGCACCAGCGGCGGATCGCGAAGCCGAGCTGGGAGTCGAACTGCGTGGTGCCCGCAGGCGCCGGGCGGTCAGACTCGGTGATCTGCTCCTCGAACGCCGCCCGTGGCACGTCGCCGCCAAGCGCCTGGTGGACGTGGTGGTCCACCAGGGCGAGCGCGCCGACGGCCTCGCTGATCGCGCCGTGATCAGCCATCGGAATCCGGGAAGCCATGGATTCTCCTCAGCGCGGGGAGTCACCTCTGATCTACCCACCTGGGACATCACGGGCACGCCAACCGGGAGCGCAATCGGGACTTCAGCTGCCGGTCCCCGGTGCCGGGATCACGTACGGGCCAAGGGCACCGTTTCTGGCTGGAAGAGGCGGACGCGGGTGCGCGGGACACCGGTGCTCACCAGGATCAGCCGCGCGGCGGTGAAGACGATGATCATTCCTAGGAACCACCAGTAGCTGGCGGTCCACGCCCGCCCGCCAACCGGCCAGAGCAGCCGCACGCCTGGCGGGCCCTCGGCGATGTCCCGCGCGAAGTGGAGCACGAGTCCGGTTGCTATCCCGGCCAGCACGGCCCGGTGCCGGGGGCTGACGGCCGCGGCACCGGCGAAGACGACGACCGTGGCCAGGGAATGCGTGACCGGGCGCTGGCCATTGTCCCGCAGCAGCCCGAGATAGAGGGGAATGTGGTCGAGGTCGATGGCCACCGAGGCAATCAGCGCCGCGACATAAGAACGGCGTGGCGCATCGATCAGGCACGCCAGCACCATCAGGCCCAGGGCCGCGGTGGCCAGATGGGCGACCTCATCGAGCGGGCCACTGCTCAGCAGGTCAAACGGAACCCTCCGGTTCAGCGCGTCGAAGCCAAGCGCGACCCCGGCCAGCAGTACCGGGCCGGCCCACTTCCAGACCGCACCCCGCTCACCTGGCCACATCCGACGAGGCTACCTGCGCCGCCGGACCAAGCCTCGTGACAGGCAGGCAGGCGCCACTCAGATCTTGGTGAAGTACTCGAAGCACTCCTGGGCCGTGTCCATGTCCGCGAACGCGGCCGCCTCGGACCGCTTCACCGCCAGGTAGGCGCGGCGGCGCAGGTCGCCGAGGGACTCCATCAGCAGCTCATCGGCTTCCAGGGCGTCCAGCGCCGCGCCCAGGGATTCCGGGAGGCGGTGGGCGCCGCGGGCCGATCGCTGCGCGTCGGTAAGAACAGCCGGGTCGACGTTCACGGCCTCGCCCGGGTCCAGCTTGCGCCGGATCCCGTCCAGGCCCGCATGGATGACCGCGCCCAGCGCGAGGTACGGGTTGGCGCTGGAGTCGGACGGCTTCAGTTCCAGATTGACCGACTTGGCGCGGTCGTCGCTCATCGGCGAGCAGATCCGCACCGCCGCCTCCCGGTTGTCCATCCCGTAGATGGTGTAGGCGCTGCTCCACATCTGCGGCACGAGCCGCCGGTAACTGTTGACCGACCCGCAGGTCAGCGCGACCAGCGCGGGCAGGTGCGCGAGCAGGCCGCCGATGAAGTGGTATCCGGTCGCGGACAGGCCGTATTGGTCCCCGGCGTCGTAGAAGACCGGCGTCGGCCCCAGTTCGCCGGCCGGGCCCACATCGCGCAGCGAGACGTGCAGGTGGGCGCCGTTGCCGGCCTGGTCAGGGATGGGTTTGGGCGCCAGGCTCGCCCACAGCCCGCGGCGGAACGCGGTGCCACGTACCGCCTCCCGGTACAGCACGTGGTTGTCGGCGGCCCGCAGTGCGGGCGCGTACCGGACGGTCATCTCCTGCTGGCCGTGGCCCAGTTCGGGGTAGTAGTGCTCGGGCCGCAGCCCCTGGGCGGTGAGCGCGCCGAGCAGGTCCATCGCGAAGTCGTGCGCCAGGTGGAAACCCGTGGCCGAGTAGCACAGGCTGTCGTCGTTGGGCACCAGCCGGTCAGGGCCGCCGCCCGGGTCGCTCTCGCGGCGGCCGAGGGTGAACTCCGGCTCGAATGCCGCGGTGACCGCGTAGCCCTCGGCGGTCGCCGCGGCGATGGCCTGCTTCAGGTAGGTGCGCGCGCACCCGTCCCAGGGCTCCCCGGACGGCAGGACCTGGTCGGCCAGCATCGCGCCCGCGCCCCGGGCGTACGGCAGCGGCACGAACGTGGCCGGGTCGGGCATGAGGCGCACCTCGCCGACCGGGCCCATGCCATCCACCGGCTGCAGGTGGTCCAGCATGGACATGGCCATCATCGCGACGGTGTGGCCGATCCCGGTCAGGATGCGGGCCGGCAGCATCGCGGCGGTCGCCGACTTCCCCCGGATGATCCCGCCGTGGTCGGCGTAGAGGAACCAGACCAGCGAGATGCTCTCCTCGTGCGCTCGTGCGGTAACCCTCGCGATGGCCTCTTTACCGGCCGCCGGCAGCAGCGGCGGGCGGTCTCGCTGTTCAGTCATGACAAAGAGGTAGCATGATCGCCCGATCCGCGAAAGAGCCTGCCGCGGGCCAGCAGCGGGCCGCCCGGAGGCTGCCTGAGGCGGGCAGGCGCCCCGGCCCGGAGCGCGTTGACACCCGTGTACCGATTCACTTAGATTCGCCCATGTTCGTGCTCAGCACCGATGTTCGCGACCCGCACATACGGGCCGGGGTATCCGCGCGGCCGAGGAGGGCCCATGGCGTTTCTGGAGGAGTCAGCCTGGCGGGGGAAGGTCTACTCGGGCGGGTGGAAGACCGCCGGCGGCGGCGAGGCCCCGGTCACCGAACCGGCGACCGGCGCGGAACTGGGCCGGACCGGCATCGCCTCGCCCGCCGATGTGGCGGCGGCGGCCGCCGCGGCGAGCGCTGCCCAGGCGGCCTGGGCCGCGACCCCGCACACCGAGCGGGCCGCGGTGCTGCGCCGCGCGGGCGACATCTGGAAGGCCAACGCGGCCGAGATCGAGCAGTGGAACATCCGGGAGAGCGGCAAGATCCCCCCGGCCGCGCAGTTCGAGACGCACGTCGCCACCGAGGAGGTGTACGAGGCGGCCACGCTGCCCTCGCGCCCCTACGGTGAGCTGCTGCCCAGCGAGTCGCCGCACCTGAGCTTCGCCGAGCGGGTCCCGGTCGGCGTGGCAGGCGTGATCGCCCCGTTCAACTTCCCGCAGATCCTGGCCATCCGCTCGGTCGCGCCCGCGCTGGCGCTGGGCAACGCGGTGGTGCTCAAGCCGGACCCGCGCACCGCGGTCTGCGGCGGCGTCGTGCTGGCCCGGGTGTTCGAGGAGGCGGGCCTGCCCGAGGGCCTGCTGCACGTGCTGCCGGGCGGCGCCGACGCCGGTGAGGCGCTGATCACCGATCCGCTGGTCCGGGTGATCTCGTTCACCGGCTCCACCGCGGTGGGCCGGCACGTGGGCCAGCTTGCCGCCGCCCACCTCAAGCGCTGCCACCTGGAACTCGGCGGCAACTCGGCCATGATCGTGATGGACGACGCCGACGTGGCCAAGGCCGCGTCCGCCGGCGCCTGGGGCTCGTTCCTGCACCAGGGCCAGATCTGCATGACCACCGGCCGGCACATCGTGCACGAGGCGGTCTACGACGACTACGTGGCGGCGCTGGCCGGCAAGGCCGAGCATCTCCCGGTCGGCAACCCGGCCACCGAGCAGGTCGCGCTCGGCCCGATCATCGACGCCAGGCAGCGGGACAAGGTGCACGACCTGGTCACCGGCAGCGTGGACGCGGGCGCCCGGCTGGCCGCGGGCGGCACCTACGAGGGGCTGTTCTACAAGCCGACCGTGCTGGCCGACGTCGCGCCGGCGATGCCCGCCTACGCCCACGAGGTGTTCGGCCCGGTGGCGCCGGTGCTCCGGTTCGCCACCGCGGACGAGGCGGCCAAGCTGGCCGCGGACACCGAGTACGGGCTGTCCCTGGGCATCCTCACCGCCGACGTGATGCGCGGCCTCGACCTGGCCCGGCGGATCCCCACCGGCATCGTGCACATCAACGACCAGACCGTGGACGACGCGCCGAACACCCCGTTCGGCGGCGTCTTCGCCTCGGGCACCGGTGCCCGCTTCGGCGGCACGGCCAACCTGGACGCGTTCACCGATACCCGCTGGGTGACGATCCGCGGAGACATCGCCCCGTACCCGTTCTAGCCCGCACGCCCACACGCCCGCGGCCCGCCGCAGGGCCGGCGGCGGGCGGCCCACCGAAGGAGACGCGCCACGGCAGGCATGCGTACCCAGGTAGGCATCGTCGGTGCCGGCCCGGCCGGGCTGCTGCTGTCGCATCTGCTCGCGCTGCGCGGTATCGACTCGGTGCTCGTGGAGATCCGCAGCCGGGCCTACTGCGAGGCGCGGCAGCGCGCCGGGATACTGGAGGACGGCACCGTCCGGCTGTTCCGCGAGGCCGGGCTGGCCGGCCGCCTGGACGCCGAGGGCCTCGAGCACGGCGGCATCTACCTGCAGTTCGCCGGGGAGCGGCACCATCTGGACTTCCGCGACCTGGCCGGCGGGCGGACCGTCACCGTCTACGCCCAGACCGAGGTGGTCAAGGACCTGATCGCCCGGCGCCTGGCCGACGGCGGGAAGCTGGAGTTCGAGGTGTCCGGCACCGCGGTGGCGGGCCTGGACACCGACGCACCGGTGCTGTCCTACACCGCGCCCGGCGGCCAGCGGCACGAGGTCACCTGCGACGTGATCGCGGGCTGCGACGGGTTCCACGGCATCTGCCGGCCGGCCATCCCTGACCGGCTGCGCACCGTCTGGGAGCGCGAATACCCGTACGCATGGCTGGGCATCCTGGCCGAGGCGCCGCCAGCCACCGACGAGCTGATCTACGCCCACCATCCCGACGGCTTCGCCCTGCACAGCATGCGCAATCAGCAGGTCAGCAAGCTGTACCTGCAGGTGGACCACGACGCGCGGGCCGAAGACTGGCCGGAGGCCCGGATCTGGCAGGCGCTCCGGGAGCGGTTCGCGCTGCCCGGCTGGGAGGTGAAGGAAGGCCCCGCACTGGACATCGCGATCACCTCGATGCGCAGCTTCGTCAGCGCGCCGATGCGGTACGGGCGGCTGTTCCTGGCCGGTGACGCCACCCACATCGTGCCGCCGACCGGCGCCAAGGGGCTGAACCTGGCCATCGCCGACGTGGCGGTGCTCGCCGACGCGCTGGCCGGGCTGCTTCGCGGGGATCACCGGCTCGCCGACGCCTACTCCGATACCTGCCTGAGCCGGGTCTGGCGGTCCACGCACTTCTCCTGGTGGATGACCACGATGCTGCACCGCACCCCGGGTGCCGACCCGATGGAGGCGGCGCTGCAGCTGTCCCAGCTGCGCTACGTGACCACATCCCGCGCGGCGTCGGTGACCCTGGCCGAGAACTACGTCGGCTACCCGCCGCTGCGCTGATTTTCCTGCGTTACGCTCCCCCGTGGCCCGCGTCATCCCCGGCCGCGCCGCCGTACGGGGCGGGTCCGGCAACCGGGCGGCATATCGATGGGTTTCGCCGGCATGATGAGTCAGCACCGGCAGAAGAGAATCCCGGAAAGGGGCGGTCATGATCCAGCCGGAGACGCACACCCTGGACGCGCCGGGCGCCGTGCTCCACTACGACGTCCGGGGCAACGATGCCAGTGCCCAGCCGGTCCTGCTGCTCGTCGGGTCGCCGATGGGCGCCATGGGATTCGGCACCCTGGCCGGGCATTTCGCCGACCGTACGGTCGTGACCTACGACCCCCGCGGGGCAGGGCGCAGCAAGCGCACCGACGGCGCCCTGCGGACCGCGACCGAGGAGCAAGCCGACGATCTGCACCGGCTGATCCTGGCGCTGGACGCGGGGCCGGTAGACATCTTCGGCAGCAGCGGCGGCGCCGTCAACGGGCTTGCCCTGGTGGCCGGGCACCCGGAGCAGGTCCATACCCTGGTGGCGCACGAGCCGCCGTCCGCCCAGGTGCTGCCGGACCGCGAGCCGGTGATGGCGGCGTGCGAGGGCATCCATGAGACCTACCAGCGCGAGGGCTTCGGCCCGGCGATGGCTAAATTCATCGCGCTCGTCAGCTATCCGGGCCCGATCCCGGCCGGTTTCGCTGACCAGCCCGGCCCGGACCCCGCCGGTTTCGGGTTGCCGACCGAGGACGACGGTTCCCGGGACGACCCGCTCCTCGGGCTGAACATGCTTTCGACCCCCGGCTACCAGCACGATTTCGCTGCGCTCCGCGCGGCACCGACCCGCATCGTCCTCGGCGTCGGAGCGCAGTCGGCCGCGATGCTGGCCGGCCGCGCAGGCATTGCCGTGGCCGAACGGCTCGGGACGGTGCCCGTCACCTTCCCGGCCGGCAGACCGAGCGGCAGCGAATTGTCGGCATGCGAACCGGCTTCGCCGCCGACGCGCCTGGTTCGCTCGACCAGCCGGCGCTTCGCGGCTTGGCTGCCGCAGCGCTCGACGTCGGGTGCGGCCCGCTCGGGATCATGGCCACCGCTGCAGCGGGCGGCGATCAAGTGCGGCGATCGGCGCGATCAACCAGGCCCCGATGATTGCGATGGCCCGTCAGCTCGAAGCCGAACTCGACCTCACGAACCTCGCCGTGGTCGAGGCGGAGGCGACGGATACCGGGCTTCAGCGATCATCTTTCGACGTTGCCCCTGCCCGGCTCCTGCTCGTCAACGTGCCCAATCGGAGCGGGTAGTGGCACCGAGCTGTCGGCAGTTGGTACGCCCAGGCGGTGTCGTCGCCCTCCAGGAGGTCGTTGGAAGTCATGGCCGCCAGTCCCCTCAGCCCGGCGTGGTACCGCCTTCGAGACGCGCTCCGCGAGTACTGGCCCGTCGAGGTATCGACGACCACAGTGGGACCGGCGAAGGTCCTGACCGCTGTACCGACGCACCTCGTCGCCGTGTCTGCGGCCGTCGGCGTCGGCGCGTCGTAGCGCCGGCGGCCACGACGGATTCGTCGGCGGCGAATACGGCGGCATGGGTGAACCGGATGCCTTCGCCGCCACCTTGCGCGAGGTACTCACCGGCTGACAGCCGCCGTCACTCCGCTGCGAGCGACTGTGAGGCCGAATCGCCGGGTCAGGTAGCCGATGCCGCCACCGAGGGTGAGGCCGGCGACGCCGGTGGAGGCGAGGAAGCCCGACGGTGTGGCCATGCCGAATGCGACGGTCGCGTGGTCGACGTCCCCCCACGTGCATCCGGCGTCGGCGCGGACGGTGTGGCTCTCGGGGCTGACCGTGGTGCTACGCAGCAGCGACAGGTCGATGACCAGTGCACCATCCCAGACTCCGAGGCCCGCCGCGCTGTGGCCGCCACCCCGGACAGCGATCTCGATGTCGTGCTCGCGGCCGAACCGCACGCACGCGACGACGTCGGCGGTGTCGCGGCACCGCGCAATGGCCGCCGGGCGCTTGTCGATCATCGCGTTGTACACCGCGCGCGCCTCGTCGTATCCCGGATCTCCCGGCACTATCAGGTCGCCGCGCAGCCCGGCGGCTAGGTCCTCGTACGGGACGGTGGCGATGTCCGCCTGGGTGTGGGTCATTTGGGCTCCCCCTCGGGGTGCGTTGCTCTGAGTTCAGGCGTGCCGACGTTATGCCCGCGGCGTTCGCACAGCGTTCGGTAAGGCGCGCCTGCACGAGCAATCGTGCGGAACGCCCGTAGCCGGGAGCTATCTCCCTTTTTTTGCCAGATCCTCATGGCAGCGGCGGAGAAGCGAGACGCTACCGTGGGCCGATGCCAGCTCCGCGGCGGAGCGCAAGCGCGCGATGGCTGCGTCTCCCTCGTCGTGGGCAGCGCGCATCCGCATCACCTCAGGCAGCCACCACACGTCGTCGTGCGCCTGCCCTGCGATGAGAGCGGCGTCAAGGGTCGCTCGTGCAGCGCCGTGCCGGCCGTTTCGTGCCGACAGGTCAGCGAGCAGCGACAGCCAGTACGGCATGCGGGCGAACGAGCCCGCCGACTTAAGGTTGCTGATACCGCGCTTGGCGAGGCTGATGCCTCGCTGATCCGTCCTGGACCAGCCGTCGAGAATCAGCACCCACTCCCGGTAGTAGGCGAAGTCATGCCGGTCGCAAAGCTCGCGCAGCTCCTCTACAACGTCCCTCAGTCCCGGCATGTCGTGGCCAATCTGGCGGGTGATGCCGGCGAAGGCCAGCGCCACGGCCAGGCTGTACGGGTGCCCGATGGACCTGGCCAGTTGGACAGCGTCGTTACAGCTGGACACGGCGTCTTGGTCGTGGCCCAGCAGCCAGTGCGCGTGCGCGGCCCAGGCAGTGCCATGCACGTCGGGCCGGGTGCCGACGCTGAGCGACACGGCACCACTCGCCTGTTTGGCGGCGAGCTCAAGATGACTGCAGTCCTTCGGCTGGCATTCCGAGGCTTACGGCCGATCCGCCGACGGCGAAGTGAGCCGGACCGCTCATCTCGGATCCGAGGTCGACCAGCGTAAGCGCGCGGGTGGCTATCCGGTAGCCGTCGGCAGTGCGCCCCTGCACGAACCGCGAGGTCCACAGCGAGACCAAGCCTGTGAGCGTCGAGTCTTTGCGGCCAAGCGACTCTGCGAGGCTGAGTGAGCGCTCGAGAGTCTCCTGCAGTTCCGTGGACGAGTAGCCATACCTTGCGTTGAGAGGTGCCGCCATGGCTTCCAGGACCTCGAGCTCCTGCCCGTCTTTGTCCCTGCCGTCCGGCAGCCTGCGGACGATCGACAGCGCCTCCCTATGCAACCGGATCGCTTCGGCATACGCGAAGACGTCCGCCGCAACGTCGGCTGCGCGCCGGTAGTACGCCACGGCTCGCAAGGGCCGCCCGCCGCGGGCATACTGCTCCGCCAGCCGTGCCGCGACTATGTCCGTGTCATCGGCATGCAGCAGTTCCAGGCTCTGGGCGATGCGCCGGTGCAGGAGCCAGCGTTTCGGCGGGCTCACCTGCGCGTATGCGGTCTCGCGGAGCAGGTCGTGGGAGAAGTCGTAGCCATCGCGAAACTCGCGCATGATCCTGCGTCGCCATAGCTCATCAACCGCTCCGACCACGACATCGGCATCCAGGTCACTCGCCTCCGTGAGCAGGTCCAGGGTGAAGTCCGCTCCGACGGCAGCCGCGAGTCCGGCCACCTCCTGGGCCGATGCCGTCGCCGACTCAATGCGGCTGCGCAGCACTGCTGTCAGGTCGCCTTCAGGGAGACTCCTGCCGCCCCTGTCGACGCTGCCCCGTGCCGCCTCGATGACGTACAGCGGGAAGCCCCCGGTCGTTGCGTGGAGCAGGCTGCTGTCGGCCTCAGAGAGCGGCCGCCCGGAGATCGCCTCGGCCAGCCGCGCCGTGTCGGTGGCCTCGAGCGGGCTGAGCGAAAGCTCGGTGAGCAATCCGGTCGCCCGCATCTGAGCAGTCCAGGCACTGAGCTGAGGTTCATGATCGATATTGTCGTCACGCAGCGTCCCCGCCACCAGAATCTGAGTGGTGGCGGACAGCTCGAGGCAGAACGTAAGGAATGCCAGGGTCTCCTGGTCGCACCATTGCATATTGTCCAGGACGAGCACCATCGGACGGCCGACAGCGAGCAGCGCGCGTGCCAGGCCCTCGAAGAAGCGAAGTCGTTGCCAGGCGTCAATCATTGCCCTGGATCCGACCACGCGCTGCCGGCGGCCTTCTGATGGCACCAGCCGGTCGACTTCGGCACGCCAGGCCCGGTCGAGCGTCTCCGTCGCTGATCGGACTGCAGGACTTCGGAGCCAGTCGGCAACAGGCGCCAGCGCCAGCCGCCCGGATGTTCCGAAACATCGGCTGCTCGCCACCACTGCGCCTTGCTGCCGTGCAAGCTCAGCAACCTCAGCCACCAGCCGGGTTTTGCCGACGCCGGCTCCGCCTCGGACTAGCGCAAGGCCCGCGTGGCCGGCTGCTGCCGCTCTCCACAAGCCCTGCAGATGGCCGAGCTCCTGAGACCGGCCGATCATCTGTGCGGCAGCGAACCCGTAGCGGCCGATGGCCTGCTCGAGCGGCGGCACCCGCCGCACCCCTGTTGCATCTGCGCGCGCCATCAAGCGCTCGAATGCCTGCCGCGTTACGGGGTCAGGGATGACGCCGAGCTCACGCTCCAGGAGGGAGGAGCAGTGATGATAGGTGGTCACCGCACCGGCCCGGTCCCCGAGGTCGGCCTGCAGTTGCATCAGGGTGCGATAGCCGGATTCCTCTAGCGGCTGGAGCTGGATGCGGCGGCGGGCGACATCCGCTGCCCCGGTAAGGTCGCCTGTTCGCTTTCGCGTCTCACAGATCAGATCACACAAGTCCACGCACTGGCGTTCAAGTTGTGCCCTGGCGGTGAGCACCCAGTCGTCGTACATTCCCGGCAGGAACTCGCCGCCGTACTGTGCGATGGCACTGGTGGCATGCGCCAGGATGCCGGTGCTGTCGTTCGCCGCCGCCAGGGCAGCCTTCCGCTCCATATCGAAGATGCGGATGTCAACGCAGCTGGTCTCGGTGTCGCGCCAGCACAGATCGCTTGACGTCACGACGAGGGACGGCTCGTCTCCAAGCGCGTGACGCAGATGATGCAGCTCTCGGCGCAGGTTGGTCAGCGCCTGGGCATCCGTCGAGTCTGGCCAGAACAGGCCGGCGATGCGCTGGCGGGTCTGAGGCAACCCGGCGTGGACGGCCAAAAAGGCCACGAGGGCAACCGTGCGCGACGAACGCGTGCGTACGCCGCCGGTTCCCTCATCGGCGATTGCCTGCTGTCCCAGGAGAAATACGTGCGGCATGTGGCACCGGCCTCCTGGAACCTCAGACTAGGTGCAGCGCTCCAGCCCGGCCAGTACGCCTCATGGAACACCCGCCACATTCCGGCCGGGAACTTCACGGACGAGCCAGACGGATGCCGGAAGGGGGTAGATCTGGTTATCACCGCACGTCAAGCCCGGTGACGGCCCTTCCGATGATCATGCGCTGGATCTCCGAGGTCCCCTCAAAGATCGTGAAGATCTTCGCGTCGCGGTGCCAGCGCTCCACCGGGAGCTCCCGGATGTAGCCGTTGCCGCCGAGGATCTGCATGGCCTGGTCGGTGACCCGGACCGCCGTCTCCCCCGCGACCAGCTTGCTCATCGAGCCCTCGGCTGGCTGCGGCACGAGCACACGGCAGCGCTGGGCACGCGAGCTGGCACTTGACTTTCATACCGTTGGTATTTAAATATTGAAGGTATGAGCCCGCGCCTGTCCCGAGCCGAGCAGAACGACCGCAACCGCGCCCTGCTGCTGTCCGCCGCGCTGCGGGTCTTCCTCACCCGTGGCTACCACGCGGCGACCCTGGAGCAGATAGCCGACGAAGCAGGCTTCTCCAAGGGCGCGGTGTACTCGCGGTTCGAGAGCAAGGCCGACATGTTCCTCGCCCTGCTCACTGACCGGATCGCCGCGCGGGCTGCGCAGAACGCGTCGGCCGTCGCCGAGCTGACGAGCTCCGGCACCGTCGCCGGCCTGATCGAGCTTGCCTGGCAGGCAGAGCGCGCGACGCCCGGCTGGCGGCTGCTCGTTACCGAGTTCCGCGTGGTCGCGGCCAGGGATCCAGCGCTCAATCGCCGGTACGCGGCAGCCCACGCCACCACGGTGGACGGCATCGTGAGAGTCCTTTCAGCGATGGTCGAGCGAGACGGCGTCAGCCTGGCCGTCCCGGTCCGCCGGCTGGCGGAGCTGCTCCTGGCCGTCGAGACCGGGATAGCACTCGAGCAGCTAGCCAGCCCGGATGCCATCGACATCCCGCAAGCCGGGGTCGTGCTCTGCCAGCTCGCCGAGCTGCTCGCCTTGCCATCGGCCACAGTTTCCCAGGAAGTGAGGCAATCATGACCACGACCACCAGCTCAGATCTCGCGGCGCTTCGGGCCAGGATCGCGTCGGCCCTGGGCGATCGCCTGCCGGCGCACATCGCCCGCCTGGACTGGCGTCCGGATCAGCTTGGCGAGTTCCAGCGCACGTCGCTGCGGGCGCTGCTGCACCATGCCGTCGCGCATTCACCGTTCCACGCGGCCCGGCTGGCTGCGGCCGGCCTGGCCCGCGCCGACATCGACACGTTCGAGCTGTCCGACCTGGCTGAGCTGCCGATCATGACCAAGACCCAGATGATGGCTAACTTCGACGACGTGGTCACCGACAGGCGGCTCACCCGCGCCCTCGTCGAGCGGTCTATCACCGACGCGGCCACCGAGCCACCCCTGATCCTAGGCGACTACGTTTGCCTGGCATCGGGCGGCAGTTCGGGGCTACGCGGAATCTACGTTCAGACACCCGAGGAGTACGTGGAGTTCGCTGCCTCGGTGACCCGGCGCGCGATGGCGGCGTTCCTCGCCTTCGGCGGGCAGCCTGCCGACGGCTTGGCCATCGCGATGGTCGGCGCGGCATCGCCGATCCACTCCACCGGCTTCGGGGCTAGCGTGGCGACCGGACCCCCGATCCGGCTCATTTCCGCCCCGGCGACAATGCCGACAGCGGCCATCGTCGACCGCCTGAACGCGGCCCAGCCACCGGCCCTGATCGGGTACGCAAGCAAGCTCGGCGAGCTGGCCAGGGAGCAGAACGCGGGCCGGCTGCGGCTGCGGCTGCTCGCAGTGACCTCGGCCGCGGAGATGCTGACCAGCGAGGTTCGCGAGGCCATCCGCGCCGCGTTCGGTGTGGCCCCGGTCGACATGTTCGCCTCGACCGAGGGCCTCGTCGGCCACACCGAGCCTGGCGGCACCGTGTTCACCTTCGCCGCCGACACCTGCATCGCCGAGTGCGTCGACGACGCTGGCCAGCCGGTGCCCGACGGCACTACCTCGGCCCGGGTTCTGGTCACCAACCTGCACAATCACACTCAGCCACTGATCCGCTACGAGCTGACCGACAGGTTCACGCCCACCGGAGCCAGCACCGCCGGATTCCTTCAGGCGACAGTCGACGGCCGTGCCGATGAGGGGTTCCGCTACGGCGGCCTCACCATGCACCCGTCCGCGCTGACGACAGCGCTGCTACAGGCACCGGCGGTGCTTGAGTACCAGGTCCGCCAGACGCCTCGCGGCGTCAACGTGGCTGTAGTGGCGGACACCGATTTCGACCACGGCGCGCTTGCCGCGGGGATCGAGTGCAGCCTGCGCGAGGCGGGGCTTACCGAGCCCGAAGTAAGCATCAGCCGCGTCGAGGCGATCACGCGTGATCCGGTCACCGGCAAGGCCAAGCGCTTCCTGCCCAATAGCGCCGCCACCGCTGGCCGGTCCGGCACCGGCCAGCCGACGCAGCGGTAGATCGAGAACTCGTACCGGCCCGCGCACGGCTGCGGTTGCCGCCGATGCAATCCGGACCCTGTGATTACGGAGGCCACGATGATGTTCCTTGACTGCCCGGCCTACCTAGACCGGGACGGTGCCGTACGATGCGGGCTGCCCGCGGAGGTCAGGTGCCGGTTCACGATGCGCTCAACCGACGGGCCCATCGAATGCGCCATGATCAGGTGCCCGGGCGGTCACTGGTTCAACGGGGCCATCGAATCCTTCACCTGGGACGCAAGGACAAGCACGAGCGGGGCACTGCCGCCAGCACCGACTCAGCATGCGGTTAGGAACTGGCAAGAACCAAACCAGGACGGCCAGCACTCAGATATCGGAGTTCACAGCCCGTATCAGCGCCATGAACTGCGGTTATTTAGCGCACGTCCAGCCCGGTGACGGCCCTTCCGATGATCATGCGCTGGATTTCCGACGTGCCCTCGAAAATCGTGAAGCTCGTGGAGTTGCGCCAGGTCCAGCGCCGGACCGCATCCAGCATCGACCACTGGCCCACAGCGCTGCACCTGATCGTTCTGGCAGTCTGGGGTGTGGCAGCCTCACGGCCGGCGGTCCGCTTCATCAGCCGGGATAGACGGGAGCGATCACTTGAGGAAAGGAACGCTCGCCGCTGCCATAGGAGTCCTGGCGGTGGTCTGCTCGGCCTGTTCTGGGTCGTCCCACAGCTCTGCGGTTCGGCATCCCGGCACAACCAGCCTCGGTCCCGGCGGAACGGCTTCGGGCCCTGTGTCCGCGTCGCCGGCCACCGCGCCCGCCATCCCGGAGCCGGAGGCCGCAGGCTCCGGCGCCAGCTGGACCGCCTACCACGGGAATGCTGAGGCGACCGGGGTCCAGGCCGCGCAGATCAAGCTGCTGCCATCGCGGCGGGCCTGGACCTCGCCGATCCTCGACGGGCAGCTGTATGGCGAGCCGCTCGTCGCTGACGGCCGCATCGTCGCGGCGACCGAGAACGACACTGTCTACGTGATGGCCGCCCGCAGCGGGCACATTCTGTGGTCACGCCATCTGGCGAGCCCCGTGCCATCCCGTGACCTGCCGTGCGGCGACATCTCGCCCGTGGTCGGCATTACGGGCACCCCGGTGATCGACCTGGCACGCCACGAGATCTTCGTCGACGCGGACACCTTGATAAAAGGCCCGTCTTCCTCCGGCGGCGTGGAGGCGTCGCACCGCCTATTCGGGCTCGACCTGTTCACCGGCAAGGTCGAGCTGAGCCAGCCGGCGATGCCCAGCGCCGGCGAGGACCAGCTCGCGCAGCTGCAGCGGCCAGGGCTGGCGCTCGACCACGGTCTCGTGGTCATCGCCTATGGCCAGAACTCCGGCGACTGTCCCGGTCCCAACGGTCCTGCCCACGGCTACGTCGTCTCGATCCCGGAGACGGGAGGACCGCTGGACTATTTCCAGGTCGGCAGCGGCAGAGATCGGGGAGCGGTGTGGATGGGCGGCAGTTCTCCGGTCGTCGACCCTCAGGGGAACGTCTACGTGGCCAGCGCCGATGGCTACAACCTCGGCGCCGGCCAGCCGTACGACGACAGCGACGCGGTGCTCGAGCTGTCGCCGTCCATGCACCTCGAGTCGATCTTTTACCTCAAGGACTGGCAGCAGCTGAGCGGCGACGACCTCGACCTCGGAACCGGGGACCCCGTGCTCGTGGACGGCTTCGTGTTCCAGGTCGGCAAGACCGACACCGCCTACCTGCTGCGTCAGGGGCATCTCGGCGGCAAGGATGGCGAGGTCGCGTCGCTTCCGGTGTGCCACGGTGACCCAGACGGCGGACACGCGGTGATGGGCTCGGTCGTCTACGTACCTTGCCCGAACGGCGTGACAGCGGTCAGGGTTTCGGCCAAGGCCCCGTACCTGAAACAACTGTGGACTGACAACGATGGCGCTGCTGGCGCGCCGATCATCGCTGATGGGCTGGTCTGGACGATCGGAGCCGACAATGCGGTGCACGGCCTCAACCCGGCCAACGGCAAGCAGGTCGTCTCGGTTCCCTTCGGCGTGTCGGCGAACCACTTCCCGACGCCATCGGCCGCCGATGGCCTGCTGCTGCTTCCGGGCACCAGCCAGGTCTTCGCCTTCATGGGTCCGGCGGGGCTGCCGCCGGCGCCCCTCGCTAGCTGAGACATGCGGCCCGCATGGACAGCGCTGGACGTTCCAGATCTTGCTACGGACAAACGGCGTGCCTCGAAGATTCCGAGTGCACGGCCCCCTTCAGGCCCCGCATTGTTGCCATGACCTGCGGTTATTACCGCACGTCAAGGCCGGTGACGGCCCTACCGATGATCATGCGCTGGATCTCCGACGTGCCCTCGAAGATGGTGAAGATCTTCGCGTCGCGGTGCCAGCGCTCCACCGGGAACTCCCGGGTGTAGCCGTTGCCGCCGAGGATCTGCATGGCCTGGTCGGTGACCCGGACCGCCGTCTCCCCCGCGACCAGCTTGCTCATCGAGCCCTCGGCGTGGTCGAAGGGCAGCCCGTTGCGCGCCATCCACGCGGCGCGCCAGGTGAGCAGCCTGGCCGCGTCCACCGACGCCTGCATGTCGGCCAGCATGAACGCGATCGCCTGGTTCTGCCCGATCGGGTGGCCGAACTGCACCCGGTTCCGTGAGTACTCGGCGGCGAACTCGACCGCGGCCCTGGCGATGCCCACCGCCATGGCCGCGACGCTGGGCCGGGACCGCTCGAACGTCTTCAGCGCCGCCTGCTCGCCGGCGCTGCCGCCCGCCCTGACCCTGGCCAGCCGCTCATCGAGCCGTTCCTTGCCGCCGATCAGGCAGCGGCCGGGGACCCGCGCGCCGTCGAGCACGACCTCGGCCGTGTGCGAGGCCCTGATCCCGTACTTGCGGAACTTCTGCCCCTGGGACAGGCCCGGCGTGCCCGGCGGCACCACGAAACTCGCCTGCCCGCGGCTGCCCAGCGCCGGGTCCACCGACGCCACGATCACGTGCACGTCGGCGATGCCGCCGTTGGTCGCCCAGGTCTTGGTGCCGTTCAGCACCCACTCGCCGGTGGCCTCGTCGTAGACCGCCCTGGTGCGGATCGCGGCGACGTCGCTGCCCGCGTCCGGCTCGGAGGAGCAGAACGCCGCGAGCTTGACGTCGCCGGGCCCGCCGAACATCTGCGGCAGCCATTCGCCCATCTGCTCGTTGGTCCCGTTGGATGACAGCGCGACCGCCGCCAGTGAGCTGCCGACCAGGGACAGCGCGATGCCCGCGTCCCCCCAGAACAGCTCCTCGAACGCGATCGGGATGCCCAGGCCGGTGGGCCCCAGCCACTGCTCGCTGAAGAACTCCAGCGAGTACAGGCCGATCTTGGCGGCCTCCTCCAGGATCGGCCACGGGGTCTCTTCCCGCTCGTCCCACTCCGCGGCCGCGGGCCTGATAACGTTTGCGGCGAATCCGTGGACCCAGTCCCGCATCTCGCGCAGGCCGGGCCCGGGGTCCAGGCTGAATAGCACATCGGTGTCAGGGGCGCTGCTCATGGTGCTCCTCAGGGGTCCGGTCGCCCTTATGTTACCGATGAGTAGCTTCCAGGCCAACCCAAGTCGGCCGGCTGCCCGGGTCCTTGTGCATCAGCCCTGGTCGTGGCGCTCCAGGAACTCATACACCTCGGTCTCGTCCACGCCGGGGAAGCTTCCGGTGGGCAGCGCGGACAGGATGTGCGAGTGGGCACGGGCCGACGGCCAGGCCATTCCCTCCCAGCGCCCGGCCAGCCCGCTCGGCGGCCGCTGGCAGCAGTCGGCGTCGGGGCACCGGGAGACCCGGCGGATGGCCGTGTCACGGCCGCGGAACCACCGGGAATGCTCGTAGGTGATCCCCAGCGTGATGGCGAAGCCGCGCTCGCGGCCCGGGTCGACGTGGGACACGCACCAGTACGTGCCCGACGGGGTGTCGGTGTACTGGTAGCACGGCGTGAACGGGTCCGCGGCGGAGAAGACCTGCCGCCCGCACCACTGCCGGCACATGCGCTGCCCCTCGATGGCCCCCGAGGCGTCGGCGGGCAGCACCAGCCCGTCGTTCTCGTAGGCCTTGTAGATGACCCCGGCCTCGTCGTTCTTCACGAAGTGGCAGGTCAGGCCCAGATGGTGGGTGGCCAGGTTGGTGAACCGGTGCGCGGCCATCTCGTAGGACACCGAGAACACATCGCGCAGGTCCTCCACCGACAGCTGCCGTGCCTGCATCGCCTCGGACAGGAAGCGCGCCGCGGGCCGCTCGGGGACCAGGACCGCCGCGGCGAAGTAGTTGGCCTCGACCCGCTGGCGGAGGAAGTCGGCGAAGTCCCGCGGGGTCTCGTGGTCGAGCACGAAGTGGCCGAGGGTCTGCACCAGGATGGTCCGCGGTGAGTGCACGCCGACCGGCTCCTGCTTGAGGTAGATCCGCCGGTGCCGCAGGTCGGTCACCGACCGGACGGACCGGGGCAGGTCGCTGGCGTAGGAGACGGTGAAGCCGTGGTGGGCGACGATCGCCATCAGCGTGCTCTGGGACAGCGCGCCGCCCCGGTAGCCCACCGCGTCCAGCGCCTCGGCCGCCTGCCGTTCGATCTCGGGAAAGTAGTTCCCCCGCGCGCGCATGGCGTGCCGCAGCTCGGCGTTGGCGATCCTGGCCTCCTCGGGCGTGGCCGTCGGGCGGGTGCGCTGGCGGCGCAGCTCGCCGTACAGCGCCATCAGGTGCTCCAGCACGTCGCCGGGCACCCGGGCGCCGACCTTCAGGTACGACAGGCCCAGATCGCGGAACAGCGGATCGTGCTGCGCCTCCTCCAGCGCGATCTCCAGCTGCGCCCGGCGGCTCGGCGGCTGCGGCCGCAGCAGTTCCTCCGGGGCCACCGACAGCGCCTTAGCCAGCGACTCGATCAGCGACAGCTTCGGCTCGCGGCGGCCGTTCTCCAGCAGGGACAGCGCCGAGGGGGCCCGGCCCACCCGTTCGCCCAGCTCGGCGAGGGTCAGGTTCCTGGCCCGCCGCAGGTGCCGCAGGCGCTGGCCGAACGTCGCAAGGTCTAGACCACCAGAACGAAATGAGTCAGATTCTTCTTTGAGAAACTGCTGCATATGTTAATCTTAAGTGAAAATCTACGAATCTTCACTACGCATATCTATGCCCGCCATGCTCCCGGTGGCCCAAGCTGGTGCCAACCAACCCAGGGGACGACATGGATCGGGAGGAAATGACAGTGCACGATCGTCGCCTCGAGGGCACCGCATCTGCGGCAGGCAGCAACGGACACCAGGACGCCAGTCCGGCCGGCCAGGCAGCCCGCCTGGCCGGGGAATGGGCGACAAAACCCCGCTGGCGCGGCACCAGGCGCACGTACTGCGCCGAGGATGTCATCCGGCTGCGGGGCTCGGTACAGGAGGAGCACACGCTGGCCCGGCTGGGCGCCGAGCGGCTGTGGACACTGCTGCACACCGAGGACTTCGTGCACTCGCTGGGCGCGCTGACCGGCAACCAGGCGGTACAGCAGGTCCGAGCCGGGCTACCGGCGATCTACCTGTCCGGCTGGCAGGTCGCCGCGGACGCCAACCTGGCCGGGCAGACCTACCCGGACCAGAGCCTTTACCCGGTCAACTCGGTGCCGCAGGTGGTCCGCCGGATCAACAACGCGCTGCTGCGCGCCGACCAGATCGCCTGGGCCGAGGGCAACGGCAACGGGACCCACTGGCTGGCGCCCATCATGGCCGACGCCGAGGCGGGCTTCGGCGGCGTGCTCAACGCGTTCGAGCTGATGAAGGCCATGATCGCGGCCGGCGCCGCGGCGGTGCACTGGGAAGACCAGCTGGCGTCGGAAAAGAAGTGCGGCCACCTCGGCGGGAAGGTGCTCATCCCGACCGGGCAGCACATCAAGACACTCAACGCCGCCCGGCTGGCCGCCGACGTCTGCGGCGTGCCGACCCTGGTGGTGGCCAGGACCGACGCGCACGCGGCGACGCTGATCACCAGCGACGTGGACGAGCGCGACCGGCCGTTCGTCACCGGCGAGCGGACCGGCGAGGGCTTCTTCCGTATCCGCAACGGCATGGCCGCCTCGGTCGCCCGCGGGCTCGCCTATGCCCCCTACTCCGACCTGCTCTGGATGGAGACCTCCACGCCGGACCTGGCGGAGGCGCGCGAGTTCGCCGAGGCGATCAAGGCCGAGTTCCCCGACCAGATGCTGGCCTACAACTGCTCGCCCTCGTTCAACTGGCGCAAGCACCTGGATGACGGCACCATCGAGAAATTCCAGCGCGAACTGGGCGAGATGGGCTACAAGTTCCAGTTCATCACGCTGGCCGGGTTCCACGCGCTGAACTACTCGATGTACGAACTGGCCCGCGGCTACGCCGAGGAGGGCATGCCGGCTTACGTCCGGCTGCAGGACGCCGAGTTCGGCGCCGAGGCGAGCGGTTACACCGCCACGCGGCATCAGCGCGAGGTGGGGACGGGCTACTTCGACCTGGTGACCTCGGCCATCACGCCGGACGCCGCCACGGTGGCGCTGGCCGGATCCACCGAGGCCGAGCAGTTCGCCGCCGCCCACTAAACGGGCACGAGCCGTTACGGCGCTGCCGCCCCGCTCGCCACGGGGCGGCAGCGCCGTAACGTCACCCGGTCAGGAGATCAGGCCGGTGGGGGCGGGCAGTTCGAGGACATCCGAGTCATCGTCGTAGCCGCGGGTGCCGTGCCAGCGTGAGGGCACGAACATCGGGGTGATCATCACGATGCCGGCGAGCGCCAGCATGCCGTTCAGCAGCAGGACGCGGAAGCCCAGCCCGAACGCGTGGCTCTGCAGCGGGATCCAGGCGAGCGCCCGGTGCGCGCTCACCGCCAGCAGCGCCGTCCAGCCCAGCAGCACGAGGCCGGGCAGGCCGGTGGCCAGCGGCGACACGGCAGGCACCACGAGCAGGATGCCCATGAACAGGCCGACTGCGAGTACGGCGGCCAGGCCTGTCAAGCCGGTCCGGCTGGGCAGCCCGACGCTGTGGCCCGCCAGCGCGGGAACGTGCTCAGCCCCCCAGCCGCCGCCGAAGAACAAGGCCGCAGCCAGCGCCAGCCCCAGAATGAGCCCGATGAAGTGTCGCATTGTCCATGAGTCCTTCATCCCCGCTTTGCTCCGATACCGCGCAAAAGACTACGTGACCTGCTCGTGATTTGCGGTGAGATGGCAATCATGCCGCCAGCGCGGCACCCGGCCATGGCTTCCCGGCCGGCCACTATGCCACCTGTGAGTAATCGGATAGCTTCGCCGGGTAATCATGCTGCCGGTCCTAGGACAGGCCCCTAACAGCGTCCTGTCAGGTTCGCCCCGTAGGCTCAAGCCGTGCATATCGACACCATCTTCAAGACGATCGGCTCCCTAGCAGTCAGGTTCCGCTGGCTGGTGCTGATCGCGTGGGTGGCGGGGGCGATCGCTGCCGTGTCACTGCTTCCCTCGCTGAACAGCGTGACTCAGAACAACAACACCAAATTCCTTCCGTCCAGCGCGCCGAGCGAGCACGCTGCGGAGCTTGCGGCGCCGTTCGGCACCGCCAGCCTGGCCCCGATCCCGGTCATCGCGGCCCGGCCCAGCGCGCCGCTCTCGCCGGCCGACCTCAGCGCGATCGCCGCGCTGCCGGCCCGGCTGAAGACGGTCAGCGGGGTCGGCAAGGTGCAGGACGCCGGCGTTTCCGCCGATGGGCACGCGGTGCAACTGATCGTGCTCGCCCAGCAGGGCGGCGGTAACCAGAACTACGCTACCGATCTGATCGACGGCCTGCGCGCCAAGATCGCCCAGGCGAACCTGCCCGCGGGGCTGCAGGCGCACGTGACGGGTGACATCGCCGCGCAAGTGGACCAGCAGAAGGCTTCGGGTAACACCGGCAACGAGATCCAGGCACTGTCTCTGCTGTTCATCCTCGTGCTGCTGGTCCTGATCTTCCGGTCGTTCACCCTCGCCCTGGTGACGGTCATACCGCCGCTGCTGTCGTTCACCATCGCCGGGCCACTGGTCGCGGAGGCCGCCCAGCACGGGCTCCAGGTCTCCCCCATTGCCGAGTTCCTGATGATCGTGCTGGTGCTGGGCGCCGGCACCGATTACGGGCTGTTCCTCGTCTTCCGGGTCCGCGAGGCGCTGCGAGCCGGGCCGCACGCCACCGCAGGCGAGTACTACCCCGGCGCGCGCGGCCTCGGCGGCAGCCTGCTCGGCGACTTCCTCCACCCCAGGGCCCCGGCCCGGGACGCGATCGTCGGCTCGGTGACCAAGGTCGGTGAGTCCATCACCTTCTCCGCGGCCACGGTGATCGCGGCGATGCTGACGCTGCTGCTCGCCTCCTTCTCCTTCTACGCCGACCTCGGCGGCCCGTTCGCTATCGCGATCGGCGTCACCCTGATCGCGGCGCTGACACTGCTTCCCGCGCTGCTGTCCATCCGGCTGTCGCTGCTGGCCGCCAAGCGCTCGCTGTTCCGCGCCTGGTTCGGGCGGCCGAAGCTGCTGCCGTGGAACATCCAGGGCAGCGGCAAGGCGGGCGTCTGGGGCCGGGTGGCCGGCCGCATCGTGAAGCACCCGATCCCGACCCTGGTGTCCGGGATCGTGGTGTTCGGCGGGCTGGCGTTCGCCGTGTTCGGCTACACGGCGGCCGGTTTCGGCGGGAACAACGCCCCGCCCGCCGGCACCGACTCCGCCGCCGGGCAGGCGCAGCTCACCAGGTACTTCCCGCAGTCCTCGGCCAACCCCACCACGGTGATCTACCGGTTCGGCACTCCGGTATGGCAGAACCCGGCTCCGCTGGCCGAGGCGGCCAGCAAGCTCCAGGCAACCGGGAAGTTCACCCAGATCGCCGGGCCGCTGAACCCCGGCGGCGCCTCGCTGACCCCGGCCCAGTTCACCGCGCTACATAGCCAGCTCGGCCCGGCCAAGCTGCTGCCGCCCGTGCCGCCGGCCGGCAGCACGGTGCCGGCCGGCGCGTACGCCGCCTACCGGGCCACGTCCAACTTCGTCAGCCCTGACGGCCGGACCGTGCTTTATGAGACCGGCCTGAAGGCGGGTGACCCGGGGACCACCGAGGCGATGAACGCGACGCCGTCGCTGCGCGCCGCGACCACGGCGGTCGGTAAGTCGATTGGCGCGTCGGACTCGGCGCTGGGCGGCGAGGCACCGGCCCTCTACGACATCAGCAGCATCTCCAACAGCGACCTCAAGCACATCATCCCCTACGCGATCATCGCGATCGGGATTCTGCTCGCGCTGGTGCTGCGCAGCCTGGTGGCCCCGGTGTACCTGATCATCTCGGTAGGGATCTCCTACCTGGCGGCGCTGGGCCTGTCGGTGCTGATCTTCGTCAAGCTCGGCAACAGCGGCGGCCTGGTGTTCTTCATGCCGTTCCTGATGTTCATCTTCCTGCTCGCCCTGGGCGAGGATTACAACATCCTGATGATGACCCGGATCCGGGAGGAGGCACGCAACCTTCCGCTACGGGACGCGGTCACCCGGGCACTGGGCGCGACCGGCTCGACGATTACCTCGGCCGGGCTGGTGCTCGCCGGCACGTTCATCGTGCTGACAGTCGTCGCCGGCAGTGGCTCGGGCGGCGACCAGATCCGTGACATCGGCCTGGGCCTGGCCCTTGGCATCCTGATGGACACGTTCCTGGTGCGGACCCTGCTGGTGCCCTCGACGGTGGTCCTGCTGGGCCGCTGGAACTGGTGGCCGTCCCGGATGAGCAGGCCGGATGCACAGCCGTCCGGGCCGGCGCCAGGCAGCGCCGCCGAGCCCGGCCTGGATGTCAAACGGGCGGAGGCTCGGTAAGCCCCGCGAGCGCGGCGTCCGCCAGCGCGTCGATCAGCCCCGCCAGGTCCCGCAGCGCGGGCAGGGCGGCGGCGACCACGTCGCGGCTGGCGGGCGGCAGTTCGCTGAGCGCGGACCGGAGCAGCCGTTCGTTGACCTGCTGCCAGCGGGTGACCGCTGCCTCGCCGGCCACGGTCAGTGACAGTGATGCGGTGCGCCGGTCGTTCTCCCCGCCGGAGCGGGTGATGAGCCCGGCCCGGCGCAGGCCGCTGGCCAGAGTCGCTTCCGAGCTGGGCGCGATCCGGAGCATCCTGGCGAGCTGACCGGGACGGGCGCCGGGGTTCTCCGCCAGGCACGACAGCAGCTCGAGCTGGGCGACGGAAAGGTTGCCGCCGGGATCCGAGGCGCGGGCCGCCCGGCGCATGGCCCGGCGAAGCCGGGAGATGACGTCGGCGAGTTCCGCTCCCCCGGAATCGCCCTCGCCGCGCGGCGACGAGGCCCCGTCAGCCAACTGCACCAGGTGCGGTCCCCTCTGCCTCATCCCGAGATCTTGCTGCCTGTCACCGCTCCTCATCATGACGCAACCGGGCTGGCCCCGACACGGCAATTCGTGCATAGCCGGCTACCTGGGCAGTCCGGCCACCACGGAAGCGGCACCCCGCCGGCCCGGAACGGCGATACTTGGCGTGGATCTCGCGGACTCACCGGTCACGGTGCTGGCCTCCAGCGCACTGAGCCGTCAGACTCACCTGAGGGAGGTCCGAGCTACGCCGCCGCGCGGCACCATGTGCGCCGGGTCGCCCGGCGGCGCAGAAGGGACGCCAATGCAAGAACTGCGCCTCGTCGCGGTCAGTGAGGACGGCAGCTACGCCGTTCTCCAGGCGCCGGGGAGTGGTGGCCGCTTTACGCTCCGGATCGACGACCGGTTGCGGATCGTGGCCCGCGGGCAGTTCTCGCGGCTTGCGCAGTACGAGATCGAAGTGGAGAGTCCCTTGCGACCCAAGGAGATCCAGGACCGGATTCGCGCCGGCGAGACCGCCGAGGAGATCGCTGATGCGGCGGGGGTGCCGATCGAGCGCGTGCGGCGGTTCGAGGGCCCCGTGCTGGCCGAGCGTGCCTACCGCGCCCAGGAAGCCCAGAGCGCGACCGTGCGCCAGCCGGGGGATTCCGGGCCGGGCCGCAGCCTCGGAGACCTGGTGCAGGAGGGCCTGCGGGCATCCGGGGTCGACCCGGCAGATGCCGAGTGGGACTCGCTGAAGCGGGCCGACGGCGGGTGGCAGGTCCGCCTCTCGTTCAGCTCGGGCAGCCGTCCCCATCTGGCGGAATGGGTTTACGACCCGCACCGCAAGCACGTCGCGCCGGCCGACGACACCGCCATCCGCCTGTGCCTTCCCGACGCCGAGCTGCCGCCACCGGCAGCCGGCCCGCGGGCCGCGGCCCGTGCCACCGTCACGCCGATCGCCAGCAGGCTCGGCCCGGCCGCCGACGCTGACCAGGGCCGTCCGGCCGAGCGGGCCCGGGTACCGGCGCCGGGCAACGCACGCCAGGCCCCGGACCAGGACGAGAGCGCCCCTGACGCGTCCGTCCCGCGCGAGCGCCCGGTCCGGAAGGCCGCGGGCGGCCGGTCCCGGCGTTCCTCGGTCCCGTCCTGGGACGAGATCATGTTCGGGACCAGCCGGCCGAGTGAGTAACCCGGCCGCGGCGGGTTCCGCCCCCTCCCTCGGCCCCGCCACGGTTGCCGGCGGGGCTGGCTCCGGCAGCACGCGGGGCTTTTCCTGGGGCGGCCCCGGGAGGCACCGGGGGCGCATACGATCACTGCGGATGGGGGGCGCGGGCACGAGACAGGATTGGCGGGTGCGGCGGTTGGCGGGCATGTCCGGCCGGTGGGTTCCGGTGGCCGCCGCGGCCGCAGTGCTCCTATTTGCCAGTGGTTGCGGCCTGATCGGCGGGCCCAGCACGGTCCTGGTGGCCGTTCCCGACAACATCACAGTGACCAGCCCCGACTTCAACGGGAAGCAGATGGGCCCGGCGTTCAGTTGCCGGGGCGCGGGCAGGCACCCGGCGATTCACTGGTCCGGCGCGCCGGCCGGAACAAAGTCACTCGCGCTGGTCATGGATGACTCCGCCGCGCCGATCACGCCATATATCTACTGGATCGTCTTCGACATAGGCCCGCAATCCTCAGATATTCCGGCAGGGGAACTTCCGCCGGGGGCGCGTCGAGCGGACAACAGCAAAGGCACGATCGGCTATGATCCGCCGTGCCCGGTGAATCCCGGGCACTTTTACAGGTTTACCGTTTACGCCCTTGACAGGAAGCTCTCCCTGCCTGGGGGTTCGAGCGCGAAAACGGCCTGGACGGCTATAGCAGGCGCTGCTATAGCCCGTGGCAGGCTCACTACTATCATCGATTCGTAATCACTTGGTCGCGTTGAGTAAACGACATCTGTAAAAGTTCTCTAAACGCATGACACGGGCCATACCGGTCCGCCAGAATCACTGCTCGAGGAGTTCGTTCCAAGAGTGATCCCAAGCCGCTAGCGACACTGGGGAAGGCCCGCGCCGTGGCCGCGTGCGCCTCGCTAGCGCTACCCAGATGGCCATGGCTAGTTGGGTGGTGCGATGATCCTGCTCGTGGTCGGCCTGGTGGCCGTTATTGTGGTGGTTCTCATTGCGGTCTTTCTGAGCATTCGGCTCGGGCGCGGTGACGAGCATGACGAGCCGGATCTCAGGCCCAGCGGCCGCGACCGGCGGCGCGACCAGGACGAGCGCTGGCGGGACCGGGACACCCGCCGGGCGCCGGTGTCCGGCAGCCGCGGTGGGCGCGGCGGCGAGTACCCCGGCTACAGTTCCCGCGGCCCGGCCCGAGACGGGGCGCCGCGCGGCCGGGACTACGACAGCACACCACGGCGGCCAGCCCGCGAAGCCTCCGAGTACCGCAAGCCGGCTGCCGCCCGCTCCGCTGCCGGGGCGTCCGCGCAGGCCCGCGGTCGCCACGACACCGGCCCCTCGCAGCGGCCCGCCGCCGACGACTTCCCCTCGGCCGACTACCCGTCCATGGACTTCGGCCCGGGCGGGGGCTATGCGACCGGTGACCAGCCCCCGGTGAAGTTGCCCGCGGCCGGCTATGAGGCTGTGGATGACTCCAGGGACCGGCCAGACTCGCGGCGCAAGGCGGCGCCAGCGCCGGCCAGCAGTAAGGGCCGGTCCCGGCAGCGCGGCAAGCGCGACGATGACGACGACTGGCCGAGTTCGGAATGGGACAAGCTCTCCGACGAGCAGTACTGGGCCGAGCTCTCCGCGGACAAGCCGCTTGCGACCATGGCGCGGCCGAGCAGGCCCGCGAGCGATGTTGCCGCCAAGGCGACGGCGAACGGCAGTGCCAAGGCCAAGCCCGCCGCGCGGGATTCCCGTCCGGCCAGGCCGCCAGCGCCCGACCGTGATCTGCAACGTGACCTGCCCAGCCGCAAGGAGCGCACGGACCAGCGCGAGCCGGTGACCGAGCGCCTGCCGGTCCGGACCGCCCGCCAGGCCCCGCCACCCCCGCCGCCCGCCCGGCGGGAGGTGGATGCCCGTGCCGCCAGCCGTTCCTACCCAGAGCCGCGTGCTGCGCTCGATTCCGGGCTGCGCTCATCGCGCGACACCGGGCCGCATCCGGCACGGAACACGGGGCCTCATGCGGCACGTGACACCGGACCGCAGCCCCCGCTCGACCCCCGGCGGCGGGACACCGCCGGGCCGCAACCCACGAGGGACCGTGACCTGGCCATGCTCACCGGGCTTGCCAGCGCGCCGCCGCCCATTCCCGGCGCGCTCGACGACGACCCGCTGACCAGCCCGTCGTTCTCCCTCAAGGCGGTGCCGGCCAGCGACAGCCGCTCCTACAGCAATGCCAGGAAGCACGCCAAGACCACCTCCGCGGCGGACCACTCCGCCATCAGCGGGGCTGCCTACGCCGACAGCAACGGACATGGCGGCAACGGGCACAGCGGCAGCTACCCGGTGGCCGACTATGCCGACCCCGGCAACGCCTACCAGGCGGCACCTCCGGCCGCGCCCGCGGCCGCAGCCGCGGATTGGTACAGTGCGCCGCCCGTGCCGGCTGGCCCGCCCGCCGAGGCGCAGACGCCCGCGTACGGGAACCCCTACGACTATCCCGGCTCCGGTGTTAACGGCGGCTCCCCCGCGGGACTCGCGGACAGCCAGTCCACCGCGGGCTACAACAACTACCTGGCCGATCCATTGCGGGTGTACTCTCCGCCCGGGTACGAGGCCCCTGCCCCCTACGCCGAGCCCGCCAGCCCGGCGGCCTACTTGGCCGCACCGCCGCCGGCCGCCGGGTCCGCGCCCTACGCCGACGGCTATCCGGCACAGCCCTACGCGGACCAGGCCGGCGGCGGCTATCAGGACGGGTACAGCACCGGTGGCTACGCCCCCGGTTACGAAGCTGGCTACCCGGGCGATCGGTACCCGTCAGGGGGATATGGTCCCTACCCTCCTCAGGGTTGACAAGCCGGTACACCCGGCGCGGACAATATGGCGACCTTGAGAACCGCTATGCATAGCAGAGGAGACGGTGGACCGCGCACGGGATCATGCCCGCACGTACCACTTGCACCGGCTGGCGACGGCCCTTGACACCCAAGGCCTGCACGCCACGGTGAAGACCACCTACCCGGCCGCCCTGCACATCTTCGCACCGGGCGCGACGATGCTGGCCGAAAGCATCGGCTGCACTCCGGGTACCGACGACCGGGGCCACCTTCGCTGGTATTACCGCTGGTCCTGGGGGGAAGTGCTGCACGACGCCGATGACCCCTCAGCGGCCGCCGCGAAAATCGCTGAGGTCCTCTCCTCCCGCTGAGGCCGGGCCTGGCGTTCGCCGTCAGGCTAATCCCCGCGGCCCGGGAAGCGGACCATGGTCAGCCTGGTTATTCAGTCACTGGGTATTGTGGCTGACGTTGGGAGTGTCCCGTGACCAAGCAGGTGACTCCGCCGCCGCCGGGTGACAAGCCGGCGGCGTCCGCCCCGCCCGCACCGCCGCGCTGGCGCCACTGGCTGTGGCCGGTCGCGCTGATCGCCTTCCTGCTTCTCTACCTGGTGCTGCCCACGCTGCACAGTTCCCAGGTCAGCCTCAGCTATTCCGAATTCCTGTCCCGGGTCACCTCACAGCAGGTGAAGACCGTAACGCTCGGCTCGAATGGCCAGGCCAGCGGGACGCTGAAGAACGGGAGCACGTACGAGACGGTGATCCCGAGCCAGGCCGGGCAACAGTTTCTGGACGATTTGCAGTCTGCGGACGTGGAGATCACCGCCAGCACGCCGGGTCCCTCGTTCGGCTCGGAGGTGCTGACCTGGGTGCTGCTGCTCGCCCCGTTCCTGCTGATCGGCTGGTTGTGGATGCGGCTCTCCCGGGGTGCGGGCGGGCAACTGCAGGGTGTGCTCGGAGTCGGCCGGTCCCGGGCGAAAGTGTTCGACGCGGAACGGCCACAGACGCGGTTCGACGACGTCGCCGGGTACGAGGGCGCCAAGGCGGAGATCGCCGAGGTGGTGGATTTCCTGAAGAAACCCGACCGGTACCGCCGGGCCGGGGCGACCCCGCCGCGCGGGGTTCTCATGATCGGCCCGCCGGGCACCGGAAAGACGCTCATCGCCCGGGCGGTGGCCGGCGAGGCGGAGGTGCCGTTCTTCTCCGTCGCCGGGTCCAGCTTCGTGGAGCTGTTCGTCGGCGTGGGTGCCGCCCGGGTCCGGGACCTGTTCGCTGAGGCGCGCAAGAGGGCGCCCGTCATCGTCTTCATCGACGAACTGGACGCGATCGGCCAGCGGCGGGCCGGCACCGGTGCGGTCGTCTCCAACGACGAGCGCGAGCAGACGCTCAACCAGTTGCTGACGGAGATGGATGGCTTCGACCCAACCGAGGGCATCGTGGTGCTCGCCGCCACGAACCGGCCCGAGGTTCTCGACCCGGCACTGCTGCGCCCCGGCAGATTCGACCGCCAGATCACCATCCCCCTGCCCAACCTCACCGAACGGGAGGCCATCCTCGCGGTTCACTGCCGGGGCAAGAAGCTGGACCCAGGCGTGGACCTTAATGTGGTGGCCCGCGGGACACCGGGCTTCTCCGGGGCCGACCTGGCCAACCTGGTCAACGAGGCGGCCATCAACGCGGTCCGCGACGGGCGGGAGGTGATCACCGCCGCCGACTTCGACACCGCCAGGGACCGGATCATCCTCGGCCGCCGGGAGGGCTCCAACGTGCTGCTCCCCGAGGAGAAGCAGGCCGTGGCCGTGCACGAGGCGGGCCATGCCCTGGTCGCCGCGCTGTCCCCCCGCGCCGACCCGGTGGCCAAGGTCACGATCCTGCCGGCCGGGCAGGCGCTCGGCGTGACCCAGCAACTGCCCCTGGTGGAGCGGCACCTCTACAGCGAGGACTACCTCACCCAGACGCTGGCCGTGCGGCTGGGCGGCCGGGCCGCCGAGCTGGTCGAGTTCGGGCAGGGCTCGACCGGCGCGGCCAACGACCTGGCCGGCGCGACCGACCTCGCCACCAAGATGGTCCGCGAGTTCGGGCTGTCCCCGGCCATCGGCCCCGTCGGCTACCCCGAGGGCGGCTCGGTGTTCCTCGGCGCTGGCGGCCCCGGTATGTCCAGCCGCCCATTCGCCGAGGCCACCCAGGCGGTCATCGACGGCGAGGTCGCCCGGCTGCTCCGCGAGGCCGAGGAGCAGGCGGTCGACCTGCTCCGGGGCCACCGGGCCGAGCTGCACAGCCTGGTGGACCTGCTGCTGGAGCAGGAGACCGTGGATGGTAGCGCCGTCTACCGGGTGCTGGGGATGACGCCGCCGGAGCACCGCCAGGACGGAATGGTCATGGCTCCGGCCCGGCCCGCAATAGCCGCCAGCCCGGCCGCCGTGCCCGCAGCGGGTGCCAGCGGACCCGTTCCCCCAAGCCAGCCGGCACACTGAGGCTGTGCGCATGCCAGCGACGATCTCGGTGCGTGACCTGCGCAAGTCCTACGGCCAGGTGGCCGCGGTGGATGGCGTGACGTTCGCGGTCGAACAGGGCGAGTTCTTCGGGATCCTCGGCCCGAACGGCGCAGGCAAGACCACCACGCTGGAGATCATCGAGGGCCTGCGCGAGCCCGACGGCGGCGAGGTGACCGTGCTCGGGAGGAAGCCGTGGCCGCGGAACCCCGCGCTGCTGCCGCTGATCGGCGTGCAGTTGCAGGCGTCGTCGTTCTTCGAGCTGCTCACCGCGCGGGAGCAGTTGCGCACGTTCGCCTCGCTGTACGGGGTCTCCGCCCAGCGTGCGGATGCCATGCTCGGCGTCGTCGGGCTGGAGGACCAGGCCGGCACCCGTGCGGAGAAGCTGTCCGGCGGCCAGGCCCAGCGCCTGTCCATCGCCTGCGCGCTGGTGCACGACCCGGAACTGCTCTTCCTGGACGAGCCGACCGGAGCCCTGGATCCGCAGGCCAGGCGGAACCTGTGGGACCTGTTGCGGAAGATCAGCGCGGAAGGCCGCACGGTGGTGCTCACCACCCACCACATGGACGAGGCCGAAGCCCTCTGCCACCGGGTCGCGATCATGGATCACGGGAAGATCCTCAAGATCGGGCCGCCCGCCGGCCTGATCCGTGAGCTGGACCAGGCACTCCGGATCAGCGTCAAGTCGGGCCGCCTGTCGGTGGCCCAGGCGCAGGCACTGCTGCCGGGGCCCGGCGACGCCGAGAGCGTCACCGACGACGGGGTCTCACTGACCATCGCCACGCGGGAGCCCGCGGCGGTGCTTGCCGTCCTGGCCGGCCAGGACGCGCTGACCGGGCTGCGGGTGTCGGGCGCCACCCTGGAGGACGTGTTCCTGGAGCTCACCGGGCGCGAGTACCGCGCCTAGCCGCCGGGGGCAGCACCTCAGCCGGCGACCAGCTGGGCCGGCTCCTTGGGCGCACGGTCCTCGGCCAGCCGGACGTGGTACATCGACCGCCAGTTCTTGCCGGTGAGCAGGAACTCTCCGGCGCCAGGCAGCGCCGCGACACCGTTCAGCACCGCCTCCGGGTCACCCCAGTGGCGCTCCATCACCGTCTTGGCGTCGACGATGTCGGTGACCTCACCGCTGCCCGGGTCGATGCCCACCAGGTAGCGCTTGCCCAGCAGGTTCGCCCATACCCGCCCGCCGGCCCATTCCAGGTCGTTGAGGTCGGTCACCCGCTCGCCGTCGCAGCGGACCCGGATCAGGCCGAGCGGCTCCAGGGTGCCCGGGTCGCGCGAGATCAGCTCGCTGGTGCCGTCACTGGTCAGGACCGTGCCGTCGGCGGCGCAGATGCCCCACCCTTCGCGGTTGAACGGGATCGTCTCCGCCAGTTCCAGGCTCCACGCGTCCCAGCGCAGCGCGACCCGCTCCCGCCAGGTGAGCTGCCACATGTGGTCGCCGGCCCGGCAGATGCCCTCGCCGAACAGCTCCGGCGGCAGCAGCACCTGCCCCTCCGGCTGCTGCGCGCCGAGCGGGTACCGGCGCAGCGCCGACTGCCCGTACCCGCCGCTGCTCTCCCACACCATGTCCCGGCCGACGATCAGGCCCTGGGTGAAGCCCCGCCCGGGATGAGGCAGGCGGCGCAGCACCCGCAGCCGGTGAAATCTCAGCGTGCCACCTCCTCGCCCGCGTCGCGGGAGCACGCCGCTCCCCCGGTCCGTGGCCCGCTCGCGCCGCCACGCTGACATCTTGCCAGCCGGCGCCCGCATCCGGCGCCGTGCACTGAGAAGGGGCCGGGCCCAGCCGGGTGGTGCCACCGTGTGGCAGGCCGGCGCTCAGGGGCATGCCCTAGGGTTTCGCCATGCACAGTGTGGATCCGACGACCGAGCAGATGATCCGCTCGGTCCTGGCGTACGCCGAGAACCGGTTGCGGCTGGATCCGGTTCCCCTGGACGGGAACAGCCTGGACCCGGCGCAGTTCGATGCCCTGCTGAGCGGGCTGCCCGGCGAGGAACCGCACAACGCGGACCAGGTGCTCGGCGCATACGTCTCGGTCCTGGCGCCGGCGGTGATCTCCGCCGACAGCCCGCGGTTCCTCGGCTTCATCCCGGCCGCGCCGACCAAGGCAGCGCTGCTGTTCGACATGCTCGTCTCCTGCGCCTCGATTCAGGGCATCTCCTGGCTGGAGGCCTCCGGGGCGATCCACGCGGAGAACCTGGTGCTGCGGCTGATCGCCGAGCGGGCCGGGCTCCCCGGCTCGGCGGGCGGGTGCTTCGTGTCCGGCGGCTCGGCGGCGAACCTGTCGGCGCTGATGGTCGCCAGGGAGGTGGCCAAGCGCCGGGCCGGGACGGCCGGCCAGGACCGCCGGCTCCGCGCCGTGGTCGGCGGCGACGCTCATTCCTCCATCGGGAACACGCTGCGCATCCTGGAGATGGGCGCGCTGACCGTGGCCACCCCCGACCACCGGCTGACCGGCGCGGCCCTGCGCGCCGCCATCGAGGCCGACGGCGACCCGGCGTCGCTGGCCGCGGTGGTCGCCACGGCGGGCACCACGAATGCCGGGATCATCGACGACCTGGCCGGCGCGGCCGAGGTCGCCCGCGAGTACGGCCTGTGGTTCCACGTCGACGGCGCCTACGGCGGAGCCGGGCTGTTCGCCCCCAGCGTCCGGCGTTCCTTCGACGGCATCGAGCACGCCGACTCCTTCGTCCTGGATCCGCACAAGTGGCTGTTCGCGCCGTTCGACTGTGCCGCGCTGCTGTACCGCGAGCCGGCCCTCGCCCGCTCAGTGCACAAGCAGGACGCGTCCTACCTCGACGTGATCCACGACGAGCCCGCGGACTGGAACCCGACCGACTACGCCTACCACCTCACCCGGCGGGCCCGCGGCCTGCCGCTGTGGTTCTCGCTGTCGGTCCACGGGGTCCGTGCCTACAGCGAGGCGATCGAGGCGGCGATCCGGCTGGCCGCCGGCACCGCGGCGGAGATCGCCAAGCGCAGCCACCTGGAGCTGATCCGCGAGCCGGACCTCGGCGTGGTGCTGTTCCGCCGTCGCGGCTGGGCGCCGGAGCAGTACACGCAATGGGCCGACCGGCTGCTGGCCGACCAGGTGGCGTTCATCCCGCCGTCAGCCTGGGAGGGCGAGACCGTCGCCCGGTTCGCGTTCCTGCACCCGCACACCTCGATGGAGCTGGTGCGGCAGATCCTCGACCGGATGGAGTGAGCTGTCCCCCGCGGGTCACGCCACGGCTTCGTGCCCGGCCGGGGCCGCCAGCGCGGCCGCCGAGGTGATCAGCGACGTCTCGAACACCTGCCGCCGACGGCGGGGATCCATCAGGTTCACGCCCATCACGGCCAGGTCCTCCGGTCCGGGGGTGAGCACCGTCACCGCGACGCCCGCCGCGCGCAGCGCCCGGACCTCCCGCAGCAGCGTCATGGTCATCAGCGCCCGCAGTTGCCGCTCCAGCACCTCGTGCGGCATGCGCGGCCGGTCCGCCACGACGCTGGCCATCGGGGCGAGCACGAACACCTCGTCGAGGCCGGCCCGGGCCACCATGCCCAGCGAGGTCGGCGACCGGACGCCGCCGTCGACGTAGCGGCGGCCGTCGATCACCGCGGGCTGGTACCAGCCGGGGATCGAGCACGACGCGACCACGGCGTCGGGCAGCCGGGCGGGCGGTGCGCCGGGCCGGCCGAAGACGGCCCGGCGGCCGGAGCCGTAGTCGACGGCCACGATCCAGGTCTCGCCGCGGACCCAGGCCGGTGGCTCGGCAGATACCGGAAGGCCGTAGGCGTGGCAGTGCAGGGCGTGCACCATGTCGCGGAGCGGGCCGTGGTGAGCCCGGCCCAGCGGCAGCCAGGCACTGGCCAGCACGCCGGGGTGCACCCGGTGCGGGGCCAGCACCATGGCCAGCATCAGCCGGGCCGAGCCGAGGCGCAGCTGGGGCGCGGGCGGCCAGGGGCCACCGGTGAGACCGTCCACGGCGGCGGCTTCCAGCGGCCCGATGGCCTCGCCCCGCTGGTGGGCGACCATCTCGTCGATGCCGACCCCGCAGCGCAGCGCGGCGGCCAGGACGCTGCCCGCGCTGGTCCCGACGATCAGGTCCACCTCACCGATCGGGCGCGGCAGCCGTTCCTGCAGGGCGGGCAGCGCGCCTGTCATCCAGGCCGCGCCGAGCACCCCGCCGGCGCCGAGTACCAGCCCCACCCGGGGCCGGGAACGCCCAGGCACCACTTTCAGACCCATGTACACCTCCAGGGCCCCGACGCCTGCATTGGCCGCTTAGCCCCGCCCGTTAGCCCCGCCAGGCGGTTATGTGCAGATCTTATATAGATTTCCCCGGTAACGGCCTACGAGGCACCTCTCTACCTGCGGCTTCGCCCGCCGGAGCCGGGGATCACGGTATGCCCCCGCCGTCCGCGCCAACCGCGGCCGTCCGCGCGGCGCGCGCGGCCTGCTGGCCCGCTGAGCCGAGCCACTCAAGCACCGCGTCCGCGGTGTCCCGCGGGGTCTCCAGTTGCGGCACGTGGCCCACGCCGCCGAACTCCCGCAGCGACCAGGCGGGGTTGGCGCGCGCGGCCGCGCGCGCCGCCGCGACCGGGACCAGGCGGTCAGCCGTGCCGTGGATCAGCAGCACGGGGCAGGTGACCGAGCGGATCCGCTGGCCGTAGGCGCGCCCGTGCGGGTAGCCGGCGGTGCGGACGACCGAGCGCATCGCGGCGGTGAAGTCGGCCTCGACGCCAGGAAAGGCGGCCCGCTGCACCGCGACCTCGACATGCCGGGCGAGCACCTCAGGCGCCACCCGCGAAGGATCCGCGCAGCAGAGCCGCATGGTGCTGGAGACCAGTTCGGCCGGGACCTGGCGGTGGCGCCGGGCCTGCACCGCGCGGCGCAGCCCCGGGGTGAGGTATGCCGCGAACATCGCGGTAACGAGAGGATCCGGCCGCGCGGGCACGAATGGCAGCGCCGGGTCGACCAGCACCAGGCCGGCCACCGCCGCCGGGGCGGCGCTCGCTTCGAGCAGCGAGATCATGCCGCCCATCGAGTTGCCCACGAGGATCACCGGCCCGCCGGTCACCGACATGACGAAGCGGTGCAGCAGGGCCCGGTTCGACGCGACATCCGTGCCGCGGCCCAGCGACTGGGTGAGCCCATGGCCGGCCAGGTCCGGGGCCAGCACCCGGCAGGTCCCGGTCAGCAGCGGCGCGACCGCCGTCCAGTTGACCGCCGAGCCACCGAGGCCGTGCACGCAGACGACCGCCGGGCCGTCGGCGGGGCCACCGAAGTCCAGGTAGCGGACGGGCCCGCTCAGGTCGGCCCACCGGGAGACGCCGGCCGGCGTCTCGCCGGGCCCGCCGGTATGGTCGGTGGTCTGGCCAGCGGTCATCGCTCCAGGGTCGGGCACGCGACAACCGCTGTCAACTGGCGGGTAACTTACCGTTTCGGCCACGGTGCTCCCACTCGGCAGGGATCGCGGCTCGCTTCATGATCGCTCCGTCCCGCTGCGCTGACCAGGCCCGCCCGCCGACACGGCCCACCAGTATCACCCGGTAAGCCCGCTATTTGCGGAGTGCAAACTATTGCCCGGCCATGACGGTGAGGTCTAGCGTCGGTTGCGGCGGCGGCAACTGTGGACGTTGATGTCCCTGTTCCGGGAGGTACGCATTGCGAGTCCCCTTCATCCGATCCAGATTGCTCACAGTTACCGCGGTGGCCGCGCTGGGCGCCGCCCTGGCCGCGGCTCCGTTTGCCAGCCAGGCGCCAGCCTTGGCCTCGGCGAGTTCCAGCGTTGTCAACGTCCCGGTATTCACGTTGCCGCTGAACATCGTCGGGCAGGTGAACTTCAGCTCGCTGGCCAAGTCTGAGCACCGGACGCGGGTGGCGGCCCAGCGCCAGGGCGCGCCGATCTCCAAGGCCGCCGCGCAGGGCGGCAGCTTCCGGGTGGTGGACAACGCGATCGCCGCCCGCCGGCCGAAGGGCACGCCGACAAACAATCCCAACCCGGGCACCGCCGGGCTGACCACCCAGAACGTGCCCGGCGAGAACGGGTTCAGCGCCATGGGCGGCGTCCAGCAGGCGAGCACCGCCGGTGGTTTCGACCTTGAGCCTCCGGACCAGGGCCTGTGCGCCGGCGGCGGCTACGTGATGGAGTTCATCAACAACGCGCTGGCGATCTACGACAAGAACGGCAACCAACTGCTGCCGCCGATCGGGTCAACGAGCGTGTTCGCCCAGCCCACCACGGACTTCTTCTCCGACCCGCGCTGCTACTACGACGCCCCGACCAAGCGCTGGTTCGTCCAGGAGTTCATCGTCGGGACAGTCAACTCGGCCGGCCAGGAGGTCACCCCGAGCGTCCAGTTCGAGGCCGTGAGCAACACCCAGGACCCCACCGGCAGCTACACCGTGTTCTCCTGGGACACCACAGACGCCAGCACCGCGCACTGCCCCTGCTTCGGTGACTATGACAACCTGGGCGCCGACGCCAACGGCATCTACGTGACCACCGACCAGTTCGGCATCGTGTCGGGCTTCAACGGCGTGATCATCTACGCCATCTCCAAGGAGCAACTGGAGAACGTGGCGCAGACCGGGATCGTCCCGCCGGTGTTCGGCTACCGGATCACCCACGACCCGTTCGGCCAGCCCGAGATCATCGCACCTACCAGCACGCCACCGGGCGCGAAGTTCGCCACCGATACTGAGTACTTCGTCGAGTCCAACCCGGACCAGCTCAGCGACAACCACGTGCAGGTCTACGCGCTGAACGACACCTCCGGTCTCACCGCGGTCAGCAGCGGGCCCCCGTCGCTGTTCCGCACCACCGTGACCACCCAGCGGTACGCGTTCCCGCCGAACGCAACTCAGAAGCCGGGACCACGGCCGCTCGGCCAGGCATTCCAGGATCCGGCAGGGACCATCCAGACCGACTTCGACGCCGAGATGGAACCGACCTATGTGGGCGGGCACATCTACACCCAGCTGGACACCGCGCTGGCCAGCGGCACCAGCGGCGTCGCCTGGGGCATCCTCAGCCCCACGCTGTCCGGGACGACGCTGACGGCCACGGTCGCCCACCAGGGCGTGGTGGCGGTCAAGAACGCCGGCCTGCTGTACCCGTACACCGCCGTGGACGCCAACGGGACCGGGTTCCTGCTGTTCGCGCTGAGCGGGCCGAACAACTTCCCGAGCCCGGCCTACATCAGGTACGGCGCCACCGGTCCCACCGGGCCGGTGATCCTGGCCACCAATGGCGCCGCCCCGGAGGACAGCTTCACCTGCTACGCGGCGTTTGTCGGGCCGAACTTCGGCGGCTGCCGCTGGGGTGACTACTCCATGGGCGCGGTCAGCAACGGCCGGGTGTTCATGGCCACCGAAATGGTCCCCCAGGGCTTCAGGGACAACCTGACCAACTGGGGCACCTTCATCTGGAGCGCCCCGGCCCCCTAACCGGCCCGTAGCGCTGCAACGGACGTGGCGCCGCCGTGACAATACGGCGGCGCCACGCCGCGTAATCCCCACCGTGGGGCACCGCAGCGGGCTTATGCCGAGGGTGCGGTCAGTTCGAGCTGGACGCCGTCCGGATCCTCGAACGGCAGCACGTCGATGCCGAACCCCGCCAGCGTGGTGATCTCGCCGTGCGGCACGCCGTTCTCGTCGAACAGCCGCGCCGCCTGCTCCAGGTCGTCGCGGCTGGCCACGCCGAAGCTCAGGTGATCCAGGCCCACCCGGTCGGGGTCGAAACGGTCCCCCGACGGCGCCATCGGCCGCAGGCCCATGAGCAGGTTCCCGCGGATCATGACCACGCCGCCGAAGAGGACCTTGAACACCTCGGCGGCGGACGGGTCGTCCGGCGGCGGCGACTCCACCGCGACGTCAAAGCCAAGCAGGCTGGTGTAGAACCGGCGGCTCCGCTCCAGGTCGGTCACGGTGAGCCGCAAATGGTGGATGTCACCTGTTGGAATCTGCCCGGGCATGCTCGTCTCCCTCCCGTGCGCAGGCCAGTGCTGCGCACGATCCCGTCACGGCCGCAGCATCTATGATCTTGCTGAAAAACCGTTGTGACCAGGGCCTACCGGGAACGCATAATCGGGCAAGTGGACACGGACGCGCACATCGCGGCCTGGCTGCACCGGGCACCGTGCTGCGGATGATGGCCCAGTCGGCCGTCGCCGTGCTTGGCGGCGGGCGCTGACGCCCGGGCCGACTCAAACGCCGCCCGGGCGTCAGGGTGTTACGCAGCGACCGGTGCCGCGTCCACGGATCCGGCCGGCTCCAGGGCCAGCGCCAGCACCTCACGGACATCGCTCACCGGGTGGACGTCCAGCTTGGCGAGCACCTCGGCGGGCACGTCGTCCAGGTCGGGCTCGTTGCGCTGCGGGATCAGCACGGTCGTCACGCCGGCCCGGTGCGCGGCCAGCAGCTTCTGCTTGACCCCGCCGATCGGCAGCACCCGGCCGGTGAGTGACACCTCACCCGTCATCGCCACATCCGAGCGGACGGGCCGCCCGGACAGGAGCGAGGCCAGCGCCGTGGTCATCGTAACGCCAGCACTCGGGCCGTCCTTGGGGACCGCGCCCGCGGGCACGTGCACGTGCACGCCGCGGTCCTTCAGGTCGGAGACCGGCAGCTCCAGCTCGACCCCGTGGGACCGCAGGTAGGACAGCGCGATCTGGGCCGACTCCTTCATGACGTCGCCGAGCTGGCCGGTGAGCGTGACCCCGGTGGACCCGGTCTCCGGATCGGCCAGCGATGCCTCGATGTAGAGCACATCCCCGCCCGCGCCGGTGACGGCGAGCCCGGTCGCCACGCCCGGCACGGCGGTCCGCCGCTCGCCGGACGCCAGGTTCGTCTCCGGGGTGAACCGCGGCCGCCCGAGGTAGTCGCGCAGGCTGGCCACGGTGACCTGCACCGGCAGCGCGGCCGATTCCACCGCCGCCTTGGCGGCGACCTTGCGCAGCACCCGTGCGATCGAGCGCTCCAGCGACCGGACGCCGGCCTCGCGGGTGTACTCCGAGGCGATCAGCCGCAGCGCGTCGTCCGCCACGGTCACCTCGTCGCTCTCCAGCCCGGCCTTGGACAGCTGCCTGGGCAGCAGGTGATCCCTGGCGATGAGCACCTTCTCGTCCTCGGTGTACCCGTCGAGCTGGACCAGCTCCATCCGGTCGAGCAGCGGGCCTGGGATGCCCTCAAGCACGTTCGCCGTGGCCAGGAACACCACGTCGGACAGGTCGAGGTCCACCTCCAGGTAGTGGTCGCGGAACGTGTGGTTCTGCGCCGGGTCGAGGACCTCGAGCAGTGCCGCGGCGGGGTCGCCGCGGTAGTCGGAGCCGATCTTGTCCACCTCGTCGAGCAGCACGACCGGGTTCATCGTGCCCGCCTCACGGATAGCCCGGACGATCCGGCCGGGCAGCGCGCCGACGTAGGTGCGGCGATGCCCACGGATCTCCGCCTCATCCCGGATCCCGCCGAGCGCGACCCGGACGAACTTGCGGCCCATCGCCCGGGCCACCGACTCGCCCAGCGAGGTCTTGCCGACGCCGGGCGGCCCGACCAGGGCGAGCACGGCACCGCTGCGGCGCCCGCCGATGACGCGCAGGCCCCGGTCCGCGCGGCGCTTGCGCACCGCCAGGTACTCGACGATCCGCTCCTTCACGTCGTCGAGCCCGGTGTGGTCCTCATCGAGGATCTGCCGCGCCCCGGCGATGTCGTAGGCATCCTCGGTCCGCTCGTTCCACGGCACTTCCAGGATGGTGTCCAGCCAGGTGCGGATCCACCCGGTCTCCGGTGACGCGTCGGGGGTCCGCTCCAGCCGGCCGACCTCCTTCAGCGCGGCCTCGCGCACGTTCTCCGGCAGGTCAGCCGCTTCGACCCGGGCGCGGTAGTCGTCTTCCTCGCTGTCGCCGTCGCCGGTCAGCTCGTTGAGCTCCTTGCGCACCGCGGCGAGCTGCTGGCGGAGCAGGAACTCCTTCTGCTGCTTCTCCATCCCCTCGGTGACGTCCTTGCGGATGGTCTCGGCCACGTCCAGCTCGGCCAGGTGGTCACGGGTCCAGCCGATCGCCAGCTCCAGCCGCTTCACCAGGTCCGCGGTTTCGAGCAGGGTGAGCTTCTGCTCCGCGGTCAGGTAGCTGGCGTAACCGGCCCGGTCGGCAACCGCCGACGGGTCATCGAGCTGTTCGAAGGCATCGATGACCTGCCATGCGCCGCGCTTACCGAGCACGCCGACGACCAGCGCCTTGTACTCCTTGGCCAGCTCCGTAGCGCGGCCGCCGCGGCCGGTCTCCTCGACCACCGTGCCCTCGACCCACAGCGCCGCGCCCGGGCCGGTCGTGCCCGACCCGATCCTCACCCGGGACACGCCGCGGACCACGGCACCGGGCTCACCGCCCGGCAGCCGGCCGAGCTGCTCGATCACGGCCAGCGTGCCGACGCCCGCCAGGCCACGATCGCCCAGCCGAGGCACCAGCAGCACCTGCGCCTTGTCTTCCGAATCTATGCCGGGGCCGCGCCCCAGTCCCTTATTGCGCGCAGCCTCAATGGCGCCACGGACGTCGGTGTCCGACAGCTCGATGGGGACCACCATGCCGGGCAGCACGACCTCGTCGGCCAGGGGCAGCACCGGCAGCGTGAGCGTCTCGCTCATCAACGCCTCCAAAAGCTTGAGTCACCTACACTCAAGAAAGAAGAGCCGTCAGATATTTCTCCTGCGTGTTCGTCCTGAGCGATCACGCTCTAGTGGCTGCGTGCCGCGCTCGCCGACCGCCCGTGCGGGGCACGGGACGGGTACATCCCCGCCATCGGCCGCCTCCCACTCAGCTACGGCCGCCGCGAGATATTCCACCGACGCGAGCGCGCAGGCGACGACCCCCTCGGGCGAGCGGCGTGTGGCGGTAGTGAACCCTGCCACGTCAAGTCCCGTTGCCTACCTCGGCGCGGCTATTCAACAACAGCGCGCTAAGAGGCCGGCCGGTTACGCAACTGTCTCTAGGCCGCGGAGGATCGCGTTCGATCCATTACCCACAGAGCGTAGTTGGTTCATCACACCGGGCCTGAGCACTAGACAAGTGTCCTGGTAGATATCTACGCTGACCAATATTGTTATTGTGCCCGCGTCGGGGCGAGGGTGCAGCGAAGGGGAGCAAGGCGTCGGCTGATTGTCCGGCGCGGCACGATCCGGCTTCTTGCTCGCGTGCTGGACAAACGTTACCTCGGAAGAAGGCTGCGGCAGGTGGGGTGCAGCAGCGCAGAGCGTGCGGGGCGACCGCCGTGGGCTCGGTGGCCCCATGTCCGGTATCTCACCGGACGGAGTGCTGCGCTGCCCCGGAAATGGCCGCCGCTTATTCGCCTGGAATCATGGGGGGAGACAATCTGGGGGAGACATGGTGTCTCAGGCCAGCTCGAATCCACCTTGGCCACTCGTGTCCGTGGTCGTTCCGACATTGAATGAAGCAAGAAACCTGCCGTACGTTTTCTCACGGCTCCCCGCGGACATCCACGAGGTGATCCTGGTGGACGGGCACTCGGTGGACGACACCATAGCGGTAGCCCGCCAGCTACGGCCGGACGTCCGGGTAGTGCAGCAGACCCGCCGGGGCAAGGGGAACGCGCTCGCCTGCGGGTTCGAAGCTGCGACCGGTGACGTCATAGCCATGGTCGACGCGGACGGCTCGACGGATCCGGGCGAGATCCCGAAGTTCGTGCATGCGCTTCTGAGCGGCGCGGACTTCGCAAAGGGAACGAGGTTCGCCGCGGGCGGCGGCAGCAGTGACATCACGCGGCTGCGCAAGCTTGGAAACCGCCTGCTCGGTACGGTGGTCAATCTCTGCCATGGCACGCACTACTCAGACCTCTGCTACGGATTCAACGTGTTCTGGCAGAAGTACGTTCCGGTACTGGGCCTGGACATCACCTCTCCTCCTTCACCCAGGGGCGACGGGCTGTTGTGGGGCGACGGCTTCGAGATCGAGACCCTGATCCACATGCGGGTAGCGGCGGAAGGGCTCCGCGTCGCTGAAGTTCCAAGTTTCGAGCATCCCAGGATCCACGGGGTGAGCAACCTGGACGCCTTCAGCGATGGCCTCCGTGTGCTGACGACCATCCTGGTCGAACGCAGCTGCTCCCGTCACCGTTCCCCTCGTCCTGCGCCGGGCGCCCTGACCGCGACGGTACCGGCCCACAGCCTCATCCACATGGAGACCGCCCTCGTGCGCATGCTTTACGTCCTGTACTCCATCGAGCACGACCGCCCCCGCATACACCAGGCAAGATCACCGATTATCCGGCCACGGACCGCATCGCCGACCACAGTTCCCTCCGAGCGTAGCCATCGTCGGGCACAGGATTATTAGCCGCGGCGAAACTACAGTATTGGTACCCAGTTGCTGAGAGGTGAGTGATGGGTGCGCAACCACCAGGGCAGGTTCCCAAGACGATAGGACAGATTCCTTTCGACGATGCGTTCCCTGGGCGATCCATGGGATTCACCCATGATCTCTACCGCGATGACCGCCTGACCCTCGCAGCCGTCGCAGATCTCGCCGACCGGCTGCCGCGCCGATCAGTGATCGCCGACACGGCGGCGCAGCCCCTGCTGGTTCCCCAAGGGGGTCCACCTCGGGGTGCCCTGGAGCGACCGGGCGACGTCATACGCGATTTGAACAACGCAAACGCCTGGCTCACCCTGCTCAACGTGGAAGACGATCCCGGGTTGGCAGAGATCATGAACACTCAGCTCGACCAGCTCGAGTCGGGGATGAGCGCCAAGCGGGGCAAGCGGGGCAAGATGCGCAAACGGGTGGCATTCATCTTTGTTTCCTCCCCAAATTCGGTCACGCCGGTCCACTTCGACATTGAGCACAGCCTGTTGATGCAGGTCAGCGGCTGCAAGACCGTCAGCGTCGGGCGCTGGGACAGCGATGCGGTCCGACGGCACGAGTTCGACAGGTACTGGGACGGCTCCCACGGGCGGATCGAGACTTTGCAGCCAGAGGAAGCCGCGTACACCATGACGCCGGGGCGGGCGGTGTACATACCTCCCGGCACGCCGCACTGGGTGCATAACGGTCCCGACATCTCGTTGTCCGTGACCCTCACGTACTTCACCGCTGCCACCGTTCGCGAGAACCGCGTTGAAGACTTCAACTCGCACCTTCGACAGCGGCACCTGAAGCCACGGGAGCCCGGGCATTCCGCCACCGTTGACACAGCCAAGGCCTGCGCCATGGGAGCCTGGGCCATCGGACGACGTCTTCGGTCCGCCTCGGTCGTGACGAAGCAACGGGACAGCCAACCCCATGCTGATGGAGCGGGCTACTGAGCGGAGGGAGTTAGCCAGTCAGGCTTTCCGCCGGGCGACAGCGGCAAGCTCGGCCAGGTGCTGCAGCGAGTTGGTGAGATGCTCAGGGCCGAACGGCGGGAACTGGATGTACTCCCGGCGGAACTGCGGCACCGCCGACCAGTCGTAGGTGAGCGTGACCTCGGTCTCGGACGGGCCGAGCGACGCCAGGTCGTAACGCCAGATCCAGCCGCCGAGCTCCAGCTGACCGTCGCCCTTCTCCGTCCCCGTCAGCCAGCCAATGGCGCGCGGCGGGTCGAACACCACCACCTTGTTGACCACCCGGTAGTCACCGTCTGGATGGCCGGAGTGATACATGTCCATCCGGAAGATCTGCCCCACCTCGGTCAGCGGCGCCCGGTCGGCAGCTTCCTGAACCCAGCCGGTGCCATCGATCGCAGCATGGGCCGCCGGGTCCGCCAGCACCGCGAACACCCGGTCGGCGGGCACGGCGACAGTCAGGGTGGCGCTCACGTTCTCCTGGTCCATGGCGTGCACGCTCCTTGTCATCGCATCTTGCGACCTCGGGTGAGACAGTCAGGCTTTCCACCGGGCGACAGTGGATCTCCCGAAGCGGACGCACCGGACCGCTGTCCGCGTGGCTTGGAACGTCGCCGCCCGGGTGACGCCTCCGAGCCGACCCACAACCCCTGTGCCCGCTACTAGCCGCAACATCTCTCGATGGTTCGGCGCGAACCGTCCCTTATAAGGCTCGTCGCCTCGGAGGAAGTCCACCTCGTTGAAGCCTCGAGCACATGCGTCGTCAATGATGGCGGCGAGCAGGACGGTCGTGGCATCCCGCCAGCGGCGCTCGGTGAGCCGGGCGCTCTGATACAGGCTCACCCGGCCGGCCACCTCGAACGCCGTCACGGTCGCGACCACCAGGTTGTCGTTCCCAAGTTCGTGGATGACCACCTCATCGGCCGCGCAGCCACCAGCGAATCCGGCCGCGAAGCGATCGAACACGGGAAGGAAATTGGAGCGGCTTCCCCACTGGGACCGATGGAGCTCACGCAGGGTGTCAAGGCTTTGAAGGACTGCCCGTCCCCGGATCACCTGATGCGTCACGCCTTCGGCCGCGAGGCGCTTGGCGGAGACACGGAGGTTCTTGCGGAACTGCGCGGGCAGGGTGGCCCGGTACGCCTCTGGGCTGTCGGGCAATGGCGTGAGGGGAGACACGGCCATGAGCTCGCGGCGAACGCGGCCGGGCAGAGCTTCGATCAACCATGACCCGGCCCGGATGCCCCTGAGGTCCAAGAGGCGCTCACCAGGACGACAGAGCCAGCCCCTGAGGAGGCTGACCACCGCCGCCTCATGACCGGGGGCGGCGAGCAGGTCGAGGTGATCCGGGCACAGCGCCCCGTCTCCCATCATCCGAACGCTCAGCATCGGGTGGCGCTTCTCCAAGGCGAGGCCACCGAGGAGGTGTGCCCCGTCAACGACCAGAAGGAAGTGGGGGCCAGGTCCACCGGCCCCGGTCAGCCACCACGAACGTAGGAAGGGCGACGGAAGCGGGGAAGAATCCACCAGCTGATCCCACTGCGCGGCCCACCCGTTGAGGTCCGGGACGTCGAGCAGGCTGAGTGGAGCCACTTCATCCCCCGATGTCATCGCGATCAGCCTGGCCGGCAGTGTCTCGCGTTCGCAGGGTCCGGCTTTCGGGGGCGATGCCCAGGGACGACAGGTAGACATGCGCAAGCCGGTCCGCGCAGGAGTCCCAGCTTGGTAGCTGGGCGTGATCCACCGGCGAGGGAGACGACATCGCCTTGACAAGCTCTTGGGCGACAGCGGAGGCAGGCGCGCCGCGCGGCACGCCACGGATCCACCCCGCTGCGGAGAGCTCGCTTATGCCGGCAATGTCATAACCCACGACCGGGCGTGCGACGCACAAGGCCTCCATCACCGCCACTGGGTGCGCCTCATAGTCCGACAGGGCGGCAACGACGCTCGACTCGGCCAACGCGGTGGCCATGCCTTGGCGATCTGCCGGAGCCACGTGCTTGATGCTCACCCGGTCGGAAACTCCAAGATGGCGAGCGAGTTTGTAGAGATTGTTCTCATACGGGCCGCTTCCCAAGATCACCAGGTGGGCTCCGGGGATCTCATGCATAACGTGCGGCAATGCCTCGATGACCCGGTGATGTCCCTTGTACCGTTCTAGTCGGCCACTGGAAACGATCCGGCCAGGATCGGCGACTGTCCCGGGGCGAGGTGACGGTAGTGCTCCGCCGTTACGGATCACGATGACCCGCTTGTCGCCAAGACGGGCACGTCGCGCCAGGGCGGCAGCCTCAAAGTGGCTTACCGCAATCAGTGACCCGGCGTTTCGCAGCAGTGGGCCTGCCAGCCGCCATTGGATGCTTCGCATGGCGTTCCGGAGCCGTGACGAGTGCCCGCCGGTGTGGAAGGTAACCAGATAAGGGATGCCGACCTGCCGTGCGGAGACCATGGCGAGCAATGGCACCGGTGTGTGGATGCCTTGGCAATGCACGAGGTCCCATCTGCGCTGTCTGATCACAGCCGCAATCCCGGGGGCGAGGTAATAATCTCGCCTGCGCGGCCAGGACGGGACACGCAGGACTGAGATACCCTCAACAACCTCCTGCCGTGGCAGCCGCCGGGAGCGGTCGGTTGCGAGCACGGTGATTTCGAAACTCCCCGACGCCGAGAGGCGACGTGCAACCTCATGGACGTGAATCTCAGTCCCACCGACTTCCGGAAGGTAACGTGGGCAGACCATAAGTACGCGGAGTGGCCGCTCCAGCGCCTGGTCCCCTCGATCGCCGGGCGCTGTGCCGGAAGTTACATCACGTATCATGATCTGTCGGCGTCTCGTCCGTCGATCCTCGCCTGGTGGGTTAGAGACCTCCCGGAATTTCGCGGAGCGACCTGCGCGTAAACAGCTTCGAGGCGCTCCACAACCGCGGATGCTGTGAACCGCTGAGCGCGTTTCTGCGCACCGGCAGCAAGGCGAGCGCGCAGGTAAGCATCATTCAACAATCGGGCCATGGCGTCGGCGAGTTTGCTTTCATCGCCGGGGGGCACAAGAAGTCCGTTTTCCCCGTCCTCGATTATATCGACTATTCCGCCGGTTGTAGTTGCGACGACCGGACGGCCACTGGCCATCGCCTCTAGTACGGTCGTCGGACAGGCATCAAGGCAAATCGATGGAAGCACAGCAAAAAGGCAATGCCGAAACGCGGTCATGACGTGATCGTGTGGCCACTCGGCGCACATCTCGGCACCGTCGGGAAGGTGCGTGGGTGTGTCTGGCGTGCGTCGGCCGACCAGCAGTAGTGGCGGACGTTTCCTGCCGAGCGATTCGTAGGCCCGCAGCAACGTCGGCAGGCCCTTATCCCTGGACAGCTCGCCAACAAAGAGGAGGAACTCCTCCTTCGGCAGGCCCGGCGGAATGTCTTCGGCCTCATCACCTGCGCGACCCAGGACAAGCTCGTCAAGAACGAAGTTAGGTATAACGCTGGTGCTTGGGCCGGGCAAGATATGGCTGCCACTGGCGACAGCGTTGCTCACGCAAACCACGTGGTCGATGGCCCGGTTTTTCCATGGGCGCATCAGCGCCGTAGCAGCCGCAGTCAGTGGTCCCACAGCAGGTCCATAGTTGGCGGTAGCGCAAGGCAGACAGCGTGCGACCGAGGGTCCTTCACATGCCGAGCCCATCCGCATCAATCTTTTCGTCGCGCAGACATGGCTGAAGTCGTGCAGCGTTAGTACAAGTCCAAAGCGGGATCCCGTCGGCGATGAGCGGCGCAGCGCAACGGCACTGTTGACAATCCAGTTGTGTGCGTGAACAACATGTGGCCGCTCTTGCCGAGTGATACGTGACAACTCACGGACACCCAGCGGATCCGGCAGTGGCGGGTGATGGGTGCGGCTGGTCGAATAGATACCCGGCAGGCGCATCGCAGCCGTGGCGAACCTGCGCACCCGAACCCCCGACGCAAGGGTTTCCTGATCCGGGACACCAACCATGCGCTGCGTCGCCACCGCAACATCGTGTCCCCGCTCAGCGAGGGTGTTCGCGAGGTTGAAAACGTGGCGCTCTTCGCCGCCGATGTCCGGTGGAAAGAATTGGGCTAGCAGAAGGATGCGCATCAGTGTGCTCCGGACAGAGCAGTAGAATCCCTCACAGTAAACGCATGCAAGGTGACACTGAGCCAAGCCGGCTGGTCTCCGCCAGTGAGACCGGGAGCCATGTGTATCAGGCCAGGCAACGAGTCGGCCCGGAACGGCAGACGTCGTCGAAGAGGAACCGGCCGCGGGCGGGATTCTCGTTGTGAGCAGTCCATGCGGGTGAATAGCCCTGCTGCAGCGGCGAAAGTTACCGTACCTCACCAGTCTAGCAGGCTCCTGTCCCGTAGAACCGGTTGGGGTAAATACCATTGCCTGAATTGCCCATATAGGTGATTGCCGAAATATCCCATCCCGCGGCACTGTCACGATGGATGCCGTCCAGCGATCTTTGGCCGCGAGCTCGAGTGCCTCCGCCGGCGGATGCGAGCCTTCCGCGACGCACCCGGGAACCGAACACGAGACCGAGCCGCTGGGATCTCTTCGCTCGGAACCAGCGGGATCAACGTCTTACGGCCTGGCGGGCAGCACTCCTGTCGGGTACCCCACGGATCCTGCACCGCGAGCGGGAGAAGATTTTTTAACTTCGAAGATGCCGCCATCGCGAGCCGCCTTCCCGAACCGCACGTCGGACGGGACCTCGCGGGGTCACGCATCCCGGATCGAGCCTCGCTGCGGCCGCCGGCCACATAACGTCAGTCACCTGGAGGGCCGAGGTTGTCTATCTGAGGACGGGTAGCATCGACGGTCATGGACCTCCCCCATTGGGGCCGGCGCAAACGGGTCAAACAGCTCGTCCTGGCTTGCTTGATCGTGGCTCTTGTGGTCGTGCTCCTGGGAGTTCGGGAGGCTTTGACCGGCCGGGAAACAACGAAGATGGCACCCCCAGCTGGTTACTCAACAGACCAGCTCATCTTCGATGACCACTTCTCCGGCACGTCGCTGAATTCTGCTCACTGGAACAATTTCATGAGCGGTCAGGGTGGGATCTGGAACCCCGGTGGCCTTCCTGCTGGTGACTCAGCAGCCGGGACTCATACTCATCAGACCTATTTTTCTCCGTCTCAAGTGATTGTGAACGACGGATTGACTCTGACCATGGTGCCCGACACCAAGTACTCATCGCTGGGCTACAGGTACCGATCCGGCGCCGTGACGACGAGTCACAAATTCACACTTCGGAGCGGGTACGTCCAGATCAAAGCCAAAATGTCCGACGCGTCCCTGGGAGGCTGGCCCGCCATTTGGTTCATTGACCCGAACAGCGGGGGCGGCAGTCAAGAGATCGACCTGCAGGAGGGTGGATTCACCCCCGCGAGTGTCGGGCTGCCGAGCGGCACTCCGGAGAACAATATCTTCGTGTCGACATACCACACACCTTCCGGCAGCCAATCGGACTTCAGTTACGTCACGCCCAAGCCCATGAACGCTGGGTTCAATATCTACGGGATGCAGTACATCCCTGGCCGGTCGATCAAGACGTACTTCAATGGCAGGCTGGTCGGTTCGTGGACTCAGAGCATCAGCACCACTCCCTATGAGATCGTCATCTGGAACGCTCAGGGAAGCGTCAATGCTTCGGGGTATCACACGACAGGTGAGTCTCCGGATCCGTCGGACTTGCGCGTGGCAGAAGTTCAGGCGTATGCCTTGTCGCCGTAATCCGCGGGACGCGTCGAATGTCTCATCGGAGCCGGAGGTGTAAGCCGGATTGGCGCGCCAGCCGCGCGAGGTGGCGGGCAGGTTGGTGACCCGCAGCGAGTAGCGCCAGCCGTCTTCGGCTTCGAACAAGGTGAGCTGGGCACCGGGTGGGGGCGCTCGCGGCGGGCGAAGACGCGCATGGCCCCCGCGGGCCAGCCGTCGAGCTGGTCCCCGGCCGGGCTGTGGCGCAACAGCCTGGTCAGCTCGGTGACGCAGGCTCCTTTCCACCCAGCGGCGGCGTGCAGATCGCCGCCCCGCCCGCCTGGGCCTTGTGGCCCTTCAGGATGGCGCAGGGGTACCGTCGGAGGTATCCCGATTGGCCAGGTTATGGTGTGCAGGGGGTGAGAGCCGGTAACGAGGTCGTTGGTCAGGCCATAAGCACGCAAGTGAGTGCACCCAGTTGAGCTGCCGCTCGCGCGTCGCCACGGCTAAGCCGCCTTGTCTTGATAGCTATCTGGCCTGCCGGACTCGATGGGGAGGAAGGGCATGACCAAGCACATCAAACCCCGCCCCGGGCGGATTGCTGACGCTGCTGAAACCCGCTCGGACCCAACCGGCGCCGACCACGGCCAAGGTAACACTGTCGGCACCCAGCGCCGGCACCTAGGGATAACGCTGAAGCAGCCATTGCTGCAAAGTGTGTCAGCGGTCGAGCGGCTACGAATATGGCTGCTCAGGCAAGCATGGTTCCACAGCGTGTTGTTGCCCGCGCTTCCACGTCAGGTGCGCTGGATCCTGCGCAAGATATACCTGGCACCAGTCGACCTCGCCGACCGGCTGACCGGCCGCCACCATCCTGGGCTCCCGCCGAAAGCCGACATATTTACCGGTGGGGTAGTGGACTTCGCTGCCAGCGGCAAGAGCACCCTGGAAACTATTTGCAATGTTACGGATATGAACCCGTCCTCGCACATCCTCGATGTCGGTTGCGGCATCGGCCGTCTCGCTATCGCGATGCCGGATTTCCTCGATGCAAACGGTGGTTACGAGGGCTTCGATATCGTTCCTGAGGGTATCGAGTGGTGCAAACAGCACATCGCGGGCCCCCATGACAACATACACTTCACGCTCGCCGACGTCTACAACAAGGAGTATAATCCGAAGGGCAGCAGCCAGCCAGCCGATTATAAATTTCCTTATGAGGACGAGACCTTCGACGTCGCCGTACTTCTATCGGTATTTACGCACATGCTGCCAATTGACGTTGACCGATATGTCGGTGAGATCGCGCGTGTGCTCAAAAAGAACGGGCGGATCTGCGCAAGTTGCTACATTATCATGCCGGAATCGCTCCAGCTGATGACTTCAGGTCACGGCTTTATGCTTTTCAAGCACAACCTCGGTTCACACTGGATCCAAAGCAAGAAGGTCCCAGAGCTCGCCGTCGCTTATGACGAGCGCTACCTCCGCGGAATCTACTCTAAGCATGGACTGTCCGACCCGCCGGACATCCACTTCGGGTGGTGGTGCGGCCGATCCACGGGACTCGATGCCCAGGACGTGGTTGTCGCAACGAAGCTATGAGCTGCACCTCGACTGGTGCCGCTAGCCATTACGCCGGGGATGGTGGCCGGGCTGGTTGCCGCGTGGAATGGCGGCTCAGCCTTGCCCGGGCATCTTAACCGTAGACGTTACGAATAGTCCTCCCACCAGCGACGAGAACCACGCGTGATCCGGGGTGAAGCACGCCAGCTGGAAGGACGACGTTCTGCGTACCGCCATTTGGTGAGAGTGGTACTGACCAGAGGACTTGCCCTCTCGTGACTACCGCGAGGTGTGCCGGAATCGGAGCTGCCGTGCCAAGATCCACGCTAGCGACCGGCTCCCCCTGCGTCACCGCGATGGAGAGCTCAGGAGGAGGCACCCATTCCTTTTGCGCCGCTGCCACGGCAAACGAGGCTCCAACCGCAACGAGTGCCAGCCCGGCGCATCCCAGCACGAACTGGGAACGGGCACGATGAGTGCGGCCCGGTGGCCGACCCGGCGACTCCAGGACCGGATCGCTGCTGGCCACCTCGGTTCCGGCGGCAGCGGATGCGATCCGCTGCTTCATTCCCTCTGACCATACGGCGATCCACGCTAGCTGGGTTTCCAGCCAATCGTCTTGCGCGTCCGCCAGCCCAGAGGGGGCACGCGATGGTCCATTGATCGCCGCCGATGCCATGTGAGGCTCGGTCGTCGAGTCCAGCGGTACTGGCGGCGACGCCGCCCAACGATGGACGTTGCCCTCGGGATGCGTCCGCCACCCTGCAGGCCGCAGGCCCAGCGCCAACAAGGCAAGAAGAGAGAGGATGGCTATGAGACCCGGTGGCAGATGAACGAACAGGACTGCGAAGGCCCCGAAGAGCCCGATTGCCAACGCCACCACCATCCCGCAGACCACCATGTGCGCGTCGACCGGAATGAGTCTCGCCCGGCGGCGCAGCCTCCACAGCCACACGATGGCGACCAGGATGGCAAGGACCAGCACCACCACGTCAGTTCCTGTTCCCCTGATGCTGCGGACAGAGTCTCTCGGCGCCACGAGGGGGCGCTCACCCAAGAGCTGGGAAAGATCGTAAACCTGGATCGCACCGTTGTCGTAGATGCGATGAACCCCTCGAATCGAGTTGAACTTCTCGAGCTCTGCCGCTGTCAGGCGGGTTGGATTTGCGGTTTCGGCGGGTGCGATGTATGCCCCGTACAGCGGCAACCCCTCGGTGAGACGAGTGTCGGTCACGATGTAGCGAATGTCATCTTTACGGATGATGGAGATGTCAGAGGAGGTGAGCTGCTGGTCGAAGAACAGCGGGGCCGGGCTGGCCGACCCATTGAGAGGACTTACCGGCTCGACCTGCCCGAAGTTGTTGAGCAGCCCGGAATTATCCCGGTCCGCCGCGACGTGGGAACCTTCTGGGAGATGGGCACTGACCCAATTCGCCAGCGCGAGCGACGGCGAACCCAGTGAACGTTCATGTGCGCCGACGATGTAAGGACCATCCACAAGAGCGAGTACCGGGCCCCCTCCGTAGAGCGTGCTCCCGAGGAAGCAGATGACGGCGACGCCCATCGTCGCCATCCGTTCGATGACCCGGCGTCGCGTCAAGAGCCGCCCGGCCAGCCATCCCCCGACGACCACTGCCACACCGAAGAAGATGAAGGTGGTGGTGCGGGAGCCGATGTCCTTGGCGTCAGACGATATGTTCGAGAGCATCGCGAGCGGATACGCCGCCGCGATAGCCGCAGGCAGGTATCGAAGCCTGCCACCTCTGACGCTCTTCTTCCAGATCACCGCGTAGAGGGAGATCAGGATGATCACGCAGAAGAAGACGGTCGACGCCAGGATGAGTGCTGCATCCCAATACTGCGTTCCGCCGCCCGCCGAGTTCTGGAAGAGTTTTCGATTTCCATGAAGTTGGCTCACCATCGCCGCGACGTTTCTGGCGCCTGCCTCAATGATTGGGCCGATGTACCCGGTGACAACATGGCCGAGGAACGCGATCCACGCTACAGCGAGAACAATGCCGGCAAGCGCGGCGAGGCCAACGATCCGCGATTGCTTCTTCCGCCTCGCGAGTTGCTCGTCACGAGATGCAATCCCTGCTCGTGAGCGCGCCAGGTCCTCGGTTGCGGGTGTCTGGCTCACCGTTGCAGCTTTTGCTCGCCGACGAGGAGGATCGATAAAAAAGCGCAGCCCTGCCGCCCACACCACGAGGAACCCGATCGTGAGCCATGCGGTGACGTGGTGGGATACGACCATGCCTGCGATGGAAATAAGCGCGAGCGCGAACAGGCCCCCCCGCTTCGGCTGAGTTGCGTCAATTGCGGCAAACAGCAAATATACGACTGCGACGGCAAAGGCGAGGGCGAGCGTCTGGTAACCGTACTGTGCGCCGAGAGAATAGAATTCCGGGTTCGCCGCATAGACGAGTGCTCCGATGCCGCCGGCACGCGATGAATGACAAGCGCGCTCCACGATGAGGAAGACGCAGAGCACGGTCACGATGCGGGCCAGGACGAGAACGACCATCTGATCCAGCAGCAGCGGGAGGCCCGACAGCCACTTGGTGGCGATCGTCACGAGTTCAATTCCGGGATAGAACGGGCTAACCGGCAGAATGGGGTTGTTCTGAAACAGTGTCCTGCTGTCGAGAAGCCGCGTGAGGGTCGCCCCATGGGCCAATTCGTCGAAGTTGTCGAAGATGAGCGGACTGCGGAAGACGTAGGAGGCCAGGAGCCCGAGACCGAGGATGACTGAGACCCAGACGCGCTCGTTCCGTGTAGCGGCGGTGCCGGTGAGACGCCAGGCGCACGGAGCGAAGATGAATGTCAGGCCCGCCAAGAAGAGCGGCACGACCGGCGACTGGTGACCCGTGCGGCCCAGGGCGTCCCCGACCCCCGTCATCAACAGGCCGACTCCCACGATTGCGACGACGGATCCGAGACGTGACCGGCTCACATCCAGGGCCGCAGACGGGCCCGCCGCTGGATGGGCGGAGTTTGCCCGCTGGTAACCGGATTCCTCGGGCGCTGTCGACCCATTGCTGACGCCGAGGTCGTGACGACTATCTGGAAGCAGAAGACTCAGAGATACCCGTGGGAGCGTAACGAGCTGCCGTGCCCATGAGCTTTGCGGGTTCCTCGCTTCCCCCGCTGCCATATCTTGTCGTGAACCCCCTGCGGATGGCAAGGCCTCTTTGGCTGAATGCGAGGAGCGGCGCTCATCCGGCTCTTTCTGGTGCTCATGCTGCATCGGCCGGCAGCGCTTGCAGTAACGCACATCGCATTCCCGGCAAGCACTCATGAACTGGCCGCAGGTCCGGCACCTGGAAGTCATTCCTGGTTTATCGGCTGCCAAACCATTGTCCCTTTCCCCTGAGGCGGAGAATCATGGCCTTGCGGCTGGCGACATATGGCCCGAGCACCCGTATGGACGAAAGCATTATTTAATCGCGGCTCCCGTCGACGGCGGCCTGCCCCGGAGGAGCGATGCATGGCACCGGTCCCGACGACATATCCTAGCCCTCCTTCCTTCCAAAACTGCGAACATTCTGTGGCGCCTTTTCTTCAATATAACCTGTAATAGCCGACAAGGTTCCTAGGGACAAGGCGGCGAGGCGCATCATCGAATCCTTCCTACCCGGCCGAAAAACCCCACTTAGTTCACGGCGCAAAGCCCGGATGATCGTGTGAGCAACGTAGCTTCTCTCCGAACTCAGTGCAGCCGAAACTCCGGATAGCCGTGATACCCGGGCTTTCGAGCATCCCTCCGCACGGCATCGACCGAGGAAGTAACGCCAGGTGGCACGGGACTGGTCTATATGGTGATACACAACGGCCTGTGGATCATAGATTATCCGGGTATCAGGCGACAATCTGCGTAGGCGGATGCTGAACTCGGTCTCCTCGCAGCCAAGTGGGCGGGATGATGTGAATGTACGCCCTACCGACGAATCGAAAAGCCCGGCGTGGTCGAAGGCTGATCGGCGGAATGACATATTCGCCCCAATAGGGTTGCGAACCTCAGCTTTGGCCTCGGGCTGCCCTCGGTAGCTGCAGCCGACAACCCAGAGAAACTCCTCCGGAAACCATCCGGGCCTGCCGGGCGCGTTCCAGTCGGCAAGAACCGCTCCGCCCACGCCAAGGACCGACTCGTCGCCGTAGGAAGCCAGCAGAGTCTCCAGCCATTGGGGCTGGGCCCGGGCGTCATCGTCGAGGAAGACAACGACATCGCCTGCTGCATACTCGATGCCAGTGTTGCGGGCACCGGACAGACCCTTCTCGAATTTGCTGGAAATCACCTCGAGGTCTGGATATTCGGCCGCAAGGCGATCGTATAGTGCTGGGTTGTGGTCGGTTACCACGATCACCTGCCACGGTGGCATCGTCTGGCGGGCGACGCTGTCAAGTGCCCCCCGGATCTGCGACAGCCGCTTCTCGGTGTAAACGCAAACCACGACGGACGCCCTGATGCTCGGGCGAGCGTCAGGCATGAGAAGATCCCCGCACAGTGGCACCAGGAACGAAGCGCATCTCATCTGAGAATTCGATCATGCCCGCGTCGCGCCTGTGTCGGGCTGACCACAGCGTCTGATACCCAGGCTTGATTGTGGCCGGGATGACGACGCTAACGCTGGAACCGATAGCAAGATACGTGGAGATCATGTGCTATCCGGTCGCGGCCAGGGAGCTTCCATGTCATCGGCCACTGGCGTCGCTGTCCGCTCAGCCATGAAAACCAACCCTATCAGCCGGATCCACGGCGATATCGCCCAGCTAACAGGGGTCGAGCGTGCCCAGGCCGATCAGGTGGTCACCGTGATCCGCAAGCACCGCGCAGTCAATCTAACATCAAGATCCACTACATGCCTGAGGGCCCACTCCGATCCAGCGACCCGGTCACCGTGAATGATCCGGGGTTAGCATCGACTCGTGAAGGGGTGGGGGTCACCCAGTCGCCATGGGACGGCCGAGGACGGACGGGGCCCGGCCCGCCCGGCCCGCAGAATGCCCCGACTCCGTTCCGATCGGCCCCCTGGGCGCGTGCGCGAGCTCGCGGCCGGAGAACCGGTAGGGCCCGCGGAGCAGCCGGCCCGGTCGGCGGAGCAGCCGGCAGAACCGGCGGATCTGCCGGCGCAGCCTTCGACACTGTTTGCGCAGGTCTCGAAACTGCTGACGCAGCCCTCGGAGCTGCGGCGCCTCCTCACGACCTTCGGCTACCTGGTGGCCAAGCAGGGGGCCACGGCGGTACTGGGCCTTGCGTACTGGGCCGTCGCCACGCATCTGTTCTCGGCGCGAGATGTGGGCCTGGCGGCCGCCGCGTCCTCGACGGCCTTGCTTCTCGGAGCGGTCGGTGCTCTCGGGATCCCACTTCTCCTGCTGGCCGAACTCGACTCGCTACCGGCCGCGGTCCGCCGCGTCAGCTTCAGCACCGGGATGTATATCTCGTGTTTGGCTGTCCTGATCCTGTCGTTGGCCACGCTGGCCCTCTCCCCGTTCCTTGGCGACAGCCTGAGGATCATCGGCGCCGACTCGGCAACCGCCGCTCTGTTCGTGGTCGGGTCGGTAGCGACAATGGCCACGCTCACCTTCGACAACGCGGCAATCGGACTGCACCGGGGCTCGGCCCAGCTGTGGCGGGGCAGCCTCAGCTCCGTGCTGAAGCTGGCCGTCGTGGGTGCCCTCGCCCTCGCCGGGGCCAGAACCGCCTCAGGCCTGCTATTTGCCTGGGCTCTGGCGCTGGTTGTCTCGCTGGTCGTCTGTGTCCCCATGCTCCGACTCCAACCGACCGCCGCCGGCGAAGGGAACCTCAATCATCGGGTGGCGCTCGCCCGCCGCTATGGCGTGCTCTCCCTCAAGCACCACGTCCTCAATCTGTCGATCAATTCCATCTCCTACATCGTTGCGCTGATTGCAGCTCTGCTGATCTCCCCCCAGGAGGTGGCCTACTTCTCGACCGCACTCCTGGTGTCGTCTACCGCGATGATCATCCCGTACCTGCTGGCGCTGTCCCTGTTCGCCGAGATATCAGGCGACCAGAGCCTCCTTCACCGCCACGTCCGCCGCACACTCCCCTTCGGACTGGCCTTGTGTGGTGGGATCTTGGTCGCCGCCGAAGCGGCGGCTCCCCTCGTCATGCGCATCTTCGGCCCCGCCTATGTCGTGAACGGGACCACCGCATTGCGCCTTCTCCTCCTGGTGGGTCCCGCCTACGTGATCAAGGACCACTACGTGGCGATCCGCCGCGCGCAGGGCCGCCTGAACCATGCGGCCAAGGTGATGGCGGCAGGCACCTGCGCAGAAGCGGCCGGCGCGGCGCTGGGCGGAATCTACTGGGGCATGACGGGCCTCTGCGTCGGATGGGTTGTCGGCGCCTGGTGTGAGGCCGTCTTCTTGCTGCCCGGGGTGCTTCGGGTCTTCCACCGAGAAGCCCCGGTCGAACCCGATCCCGTTGGGTCATCCGGGTGAGTTCCGCGGTCTGTGTGGGGCAGATGCTACTCGGCAGACGGCCGGATCGTCATGTAGCCTGCTGTGGCCAATTGCCCTCGGGCGCGACGTTCTCGGTGAGGTGCGCGCGTCCTTGCGCGGCTGACGCATGGGGAACGGCACAGAGGGGGGCAGTCCGCCGTAGAGGGGGCGTCCGAAAGTGGTGGCACACGCTTCTCCCAAAGTGCTCTCGCCCCGCCACAAGGGCCGAGACGACGAACCTCTGTTCAGGCGCAGAACGCGGGCGCTGGTCAAGCGCTCAGCCCGCACGATTGTCCGGGCGCGCCCTAGCAAGCGCCGCGTCGCGTTGATCTTCGGGTGTCAGCGATCGGGGACCACGATGGTCCAGCAGACCTTCCTCGACCGATCCTGGCGGGTACTCATCCTCGAGGAACACGATCGCCGCCTCGTCCGGCCCGGACCCGGGGAGACGACCTGGCAGGACTATCCCACCGTCCTGGGACGAATCCGCCGTCTCCCCTTCGAGGTCGTGGCAGCCAAACCGCTGGTGGAGAGCGCGTCTGCTACCGCACTCATGGACGCCGCAGGCGCGGTGAAGGCAATCTGGATGCTTCGCCGTTATCCGGAGGTCGCGCGGTCCAACGTCAATCGATTCGGTGCGGACAACCCTTACCGGGATCTGCAGCCGATTCGTTCCCGGGATGCGCTGGACTGGCGATACAGAGGTGTGACCGAGGAAACGTGGGAGACGGTCAACGCCTTGCTGAACCGAAGGCTTACCCCATTCGACGCGGCCGCGCTCTTCTGGTGGACTCGCAACCAGCTCTATTTCGACCAGCGCCTCCGGGAGGACGACCGGATCCGGGTCCTCCGCTACGAACGAGTGTGCAACCAGCCCGACGAGGTGATCCGATCTCTCTCCGACCACATCGGGGTGGCGTTGCCCCTCGGCTCGATAGCCTCGCGGGTAAGGGCGCAGCCATTCCATCCGAAGGCCAGAGAACTCGATCCGGACGTCGAGCGACTCTGCGGGAAGCTGTGGGATTCGTTCGAAGGCTGCCCGGAACTATAGAGAAAAACCGACAGCACGGTGCTCGCAGCCAGTCCCTTCAGGCAGGCGCGTTGACCAGTAGGGTGTCGTTACGATGAGGCGCAACGGAACGCTCATTCTCTGCTATCACAGGGTCGCGGAAGGCGTCGAGGACCCCTTCTTTCTCTGCGTAAGCCCTGGTAATTTTGCCGCCCACCTGGAGGAGATATCAAGGGCGCGGGAGCCGTCTACGCTCGCCGATGTATCGGTTCCGTCGCGCCGGCCGAGGGTGGTCGTGACCCTTGATGACGGCTACCGCGACAACCTGGCCAACGCGCTGCCGATCGCCGAATCCAAGGGCGTACCGATCACCGTCTTCGTGACCAGCGACATCCTGGGAATCCACAAGGGTCTCTGGTGGGACCGCCTCGGAACGCTGTTGCGCTCGCGGCCACTGCACGTGCGGGAGATCGATCTGCCGGTCGGCGGCGGGAACGTCCGCGTGCCGCTCGGTTCGTCCGGGATCAGGGCGGACCTCGATTCGGTCCGCCGCCACCTGCTGCCGCTTCGGGTGACGGAGATCGAAAGGGCACTCGACGCGGTCTCGGCGCAATGGCAGGTGGACTCCGCTCCCCCGCCTGACGCCGGAACGCTCACCCCAGAGGACCTCCGCCAGCTGGCGGCCAGCGACACCGTGACGATCGGCGCCCACACGGCCGATCACGTCCGGCTTCGGGATCGTTCGACACGGGAGCAGGAGGACACCATCTCCGGCTCCAAAGAGGAGCTGGAGCGGTCGATCGGCCTGGCCGTGTCGCACTTCGCGTACCCATTCGGGGGCCGCGAAGACTTCGACGATCGTTCGGTCGACGCCGTGCGCTCGGCTGGGTTCGACACCGCGTGCACCACCCTCCCCGGAACGGCCCGTTCCTCGACCGATCCCTACCGCCTCCCCCGGCGCCTGGTCATGGACTGGGGACGGCCTCGTTTCAGAGTTCAGATGCAACGCTGGAGGCTTGGGTGAGAAGGGCCGGCCCCGAGACGGCCGGCCGGGTGGAGCTGGGTCCGTGAGCGAGCAAATCGAACGTGACATCGAGGCGGTACTGGAGGCCCGTACCGGACGCAAATGCGTGTTCATGCCGTCCGGTCGGTTTGCCATTCATGTCGCTTTCCAGTTGCTCCTCTCGCCAGGCGATCGCATCCTCATGTCCCCGCTAGAGGACGACACCGTGTTCTTCGGCGCCCTCGCGGCGGGGCTCCGGCCGGTGATGGCACCGGTGTCGGCCCACGATGGAAACATGCGCATCGACACAATCGATGACGTAACGTGGTCGACCATTTCCGCCGTCCTGACAGGTAACACCTACGGTCTTCCCGACCGTGTCGTAGAGCTCAGCGCAACGTGTGGCCGATTCGGGATTCCGCTGATCGAAGATGCCGCCCATGCGCTCGAGACGGACATTGACGGGCAGCCCATAGGGAGCTTCGGCGCTGTTTCCGCCTTCAGCTTGTCCAAGCACTTCCCCGGCCGGGGTGGCGTTCTCGCGGTCGACGGGGAGGTCAGCCGCCGGGACGTCGCCCGATTGCGCGATCGGCTCATGCTGCCGAGGCCGGTTGGTAACGGAGCGGTCGGTCTCGCGCGATCATCGGCCAGGGCGCAACTGGAAACCCTCCATCTCACGCGGGGGCTCGATCGCGCACGCCGCCTGACGCGTCCTGTGAGACCTGCCCCATGGCGAGTGCCGCTGCGTGCGCCCCGGCTGGAGCACGCACGCTCCAGCGGTGACCTCGGCCAGTTCGACGCGTGGATGGAAACGGCGTACCCGGATTACCGGATGCGGCAGCGATCGAGCTACCTGAAGCGGACGCTAGGTGGCCTGCGCGACCTCGGGCGGGACCGCGAGGAGCGGATCGCGGGCGTGCTTCGGCTTCGAGCGCTCGATGCGGTTGCCCCGGCGGCGCGTGAGGGCGACCCCTTGCCGTTGCTCCGCGTGCCGCTCCTGGTCGAAGACCGGGACGCCGTGGCCCTCGAACTGCGGCGACGCGGGATAGATGTGTTTTTCGTGTACGCGCCACCGCTGGACGAGTACTCCGGGCCAGAGTTCTGTGAGCCGTCTCCGCTGCCGGAGGCAGCCCGATGGTGGGCAACCCACATCCTCCCCGTCGACCCACACGATGCGGACCGCGTTCTCGGCCTGGTCCGGAAGAACCAGATCCGCCTGACGCCAGCAGACCCGCCACCGGCATGACGTGACGTCGTCGCGTGAGCCTGTCCGTGGCCATGCGAATGGGGCAGCAGCCCGGCCAGCAGATCGCCGGCATCCCCGCCGTTACGGACGGGTAGCATCCATAGACCGTGCTCAATGACCGACGCGCCCGTCTCTGCATATGCGGGCATCCTTACACCGCGCACCAGCACTACCGGCGCGGAACGGAGTGCTCGCTTTGCCCGGACTGCCCCCGTTGGCGGGGAGGCCTCGGGCAGATCAGGCGCGTCGTCAAGGGGCTGATTAGCCGGTCCGGACGTGAAGAAATCTAAGCAAGCCACGGCTAGCCGTGCGGCATAGACCATCAGCGCCGGGTGCGCAGTTCGCGGGTGATTTGCTAGCGCCCGGCTCCACGCCCGGGGCGTAATCGCCGCGCGCGGCCCGGTGCCAGGAGGGCTGGCCGGCGCCGGGACGCAACCTCCCCCACGGTGACCGTTCTCGGATCGCCTCCCGCAGCAATCCGCCGTACCACCATGTCCCGGCTGATGGTCCCCTGGATCTTGCCGTTGTCCCCGCAGACCACAAGCACCCCGACCCCCAGTTCGCGCATCAGGTGGCCCGCCTGGCGCAGGGTCTGTCCCGCGTCGATGTTCGCCGTATCCGCTTCCGCGGTCTTGCTAGTGCTGGTCACCGCGACCCCCAGATGTCGCTACCAAGACCAACGGCTCCGCTCGCCGGTCTCGCCCGGCCGTTGCCGCCCGTGACCTGGCGGCCGGGCCGTGACGTTCCCCCGTACGTACGAATCAACGCGGTCGCCCCGGAAAAAGTTCACGCCCTGCGGGACGAAATGACCCGGCCGCCCGTCCACCCGGAGGAGGAGGCGCGAATCCACCCGCTCTCCACCCCCGCGCGGATGTCCCCGGGCACCCGCGAACCTAGCGTTCCAAGGGCATCACCGCCGATGGGGAGGTTGTGCCGTTATGCGCTGGATTCTTGGCTCTGGCCTGCGGTTCTGGCGTCTGGTAGTGGCGCTGGCCCTCGGGGTCGTGGTGTTCGGGATCGCGCAGCTAAGGTCCGCGCCCGTCGACGTCTACCCCGAGTTCACTCCCCCGGCGGTGCAGATCCAGACCGAAGCGCTCGGCCTGTCCGCCGCCGAGGTCGAGCAGCTCATCACCGTGCCGCTGGAGCAGGACCTGCTGAACGGCGTGCCGTGGCTGGACCGGATCCACTCATCCTCGATGCCCGGCCTGTCCGCGATCGACCTGACCTTCCAGCCGGGTACCAACCTGTACGCCGCGCGGCAGATGGTGCAGGAGCGGATGACCCAGGCGCACGCCCTGCCCAACGTCGGCAGCCCGCCGATCATGATCCAGCCGCTGGCGTCGGCCAGCCGGGTCGCCATGGTCGGGCTGTCGTCCGGGACCGTCTCGCCGGTGGAGATGTCCGTGCTGGCCCGGTGGAAGATCCGGCCCCGCCTGATGGGCGTGCCCGGCGTGGCGAACGTGTCCATTTACGGCCAGCGCGACCGCCAGCTTCAGGTCCAGGTGGATCCGCACCGGCTCCAGGCCCAGCACGTCACGCTCACCCAGGTGATCAAGACCGCGGGCAACGCCCTGTGGGTGTCGCCGCTGACGTTCGTCGAGGCGTCCACACCGGGGACCGGCGGCTTCGTCGAGTCACCCAACCAGCGCCTCTCGATCCAGCACATCTCCCCGATCTCCGACCCGGCGCAGCTCGCCGAGGTCCCGGTCGAAAGCCCCCGGCAGCACGTGCTGCGGCTCGGCGACGTCACCGCGGTGGTGGAGAACCACCAGCCGCTGATCGGGGACGCCGTCGCCCCGCACACCGGGGGCCTGCTGCTTGCCATCGACAAGTTCCCCGGCGCGAACACCCTCGAGGTCACCAGGGGCATCGAGGCCGCGCTGCACGACATGACACCGGGCCTGAAGGGCATCACGATCGACTCGAACGTCTACCGCCCGGCCAGCTACATCCAGACGGCCCTGGGCAACGCCGGGACCGTCGCGCTGATCGCGCTCGCCGTCGCGCTCGCAGCGATGCTTGTGCTGCTGGCGTCCTGGCGGGCGGCCGTCGTGGCCCTGATCGTGGTGCCGGTATCGCTCATGGTGGCGGTCTGTGCCCTGCTCCTGACGGGGGCCACCTTCACCGCCGTCACGCTGCTCGGGCTCGCCGCCGCCCTGTCGCTGGTGATCGATGACGTGGTCACCGACCTGGACTCGGTCAGAGCCGGGGGCCCGGTGATTGAGGCGTTCGCCGCGGCGCGCCGGCCGCTGGGGTACGCCACCCTGGCGATCCTGCTGGCGCTGGCGCCGTTCCTGTTCCTCGGCCCGCTCGCCACCGCCTTCAGCCGCCCGCTTGTGCTCACCTACGCCCTGGCGCTGCTCGCGTCGATGCTGGTCGCGTTCACCCTGACGCCGGCCCTCACCGTCCTGTTGTTGCGCGGGGACAGCGCGCGCCGGGAGGGGCCGTTCGCCCGGGTCGTGAAGAGCTTCTTCGACCACAGGCTGGCGGGCCCGATCGGCCGCCCCCGCCGCGCCTGGGCGTTCGCCGGGGTGCTCGCCATCGCCGCGCTGGCCTGCGTGCCCCAGATCGGCGGCCGTTCGCTGCTGCCCACGCTGCAGGACCACAACCTCCTGCTGCAACTGCGGACCGTCCCGGGTACCTCGCTGCCGGAGATGGACCGGATCACCGCCGCCGCGAGCCGGGAGGTGCGGGCGATACCCGGCGTCAGCAGCGTGGGCGCGCATGTCGGCCGGGCCATCAGCTCCGACCAGCTCGTCAACGTCAACTCCGCCGAGATCTGGGTCAGCCTGGACGGCGCCGCTGACTACGACCGCAGCAAGTCCGCGATCCAGGCGGCGATGCACGGCTACGCCGGGGTCCAGACCCACCTGGTCGACTACCCGGCCACCCGGATCGCCCAGGTGGCGTCCGATCAGGCGGACGACCTTGTCGTCCGGGTCTACGGGCCCGACCTGGACGTGCTGCAGCACAAGGCGCAGCAGGTGCGGGCGATGCTGGCCGGGGTGCCCGGGCTGGCCGCGACGACGGTCCGGCTCACCCCGCGCCAGCCCACCCTGGACGTCCGGGTCAAGCTAGCGGCCGCGCAGCGGTACGGGCTGCGGCCCGGTGACGTCCGCCGGGAGGCCACCACGCTGACGTCGGGCCTGATCGTCGGCAACCTGTACGAGCAGTCGAAGATCTTCGACGTGGTGGTCTGGGGAAACCCCGGCAGCCGCAGCGACCTGACCGAACTGGGGAACCTGCTGATCGGCACGCCCACCGGCCGGATGGTGCCGCTCAAGAACGTGGCCACGGTCGCCATCCGCCCCGAGCCGACCGCCATCACGCACGACGACGTGCTCCGCGATGTCGAGGTAGCGGCGAAGGTCACCGGCGACCCGGCGGCGGCCGTCGACGCGGTGAAACAGCGCCTTGCGGCGGTGCCGATGCCGTATGAGTACCACGCGGAGGTGTTCGGCAACGCGGCCGCCGCCCAGGCCGGCCTGCTGCGCGCCCTTGGCTACATGGCTGCCGCGCTCGTCGGCATCTTCCTGCTGCTCCAGGCCGCGGTGGCGAGCTGGCGGCGGGCCGGGCTGCTGATGCTCTCGCTGCCCCTGTCCGTGGCGGGCGGGGTGCTCACCGCGCCGCTGGCCGGAGGGCTGTGGAGCATCGGCTCGCTGGCCGGCCTGCTCGCCGTGCTCGCGCTCGCGATCCGCGCCAGCATCCTGCTCGGCTACCGGATCCGGGCACGCGAGCAGGCGGGGACGGCCGGCCCGGCGGCGGTGCTCGAGGTGGCCAGGGAACGCACGGTCCCGGTTCTCCAGTCGGTGCTGATCACCGCGGGCGTGCTGGCACCGGTAGCCGTCCTCGGCACCCGGCCGGGCCTGGAGTTCCTGCACCCGCTGGCGGTCACGATGCTCGGCGGGCTGGTGAGCCTGCTGCTGGTCCAGTTGTTCGTGCTTCCCGCGTTGCTGCTCGGCACCGCCGACCGGCCGCGGCCGGAGCAGTCAGGCCTCCGTCCGGCGCAGCCGGAACCCCGGCCCACGGCACCGGAGGTTACGACCCCCCGGCCGGCCGCCGGGACCACGCCCGGCTGACGACGCCGTGACGAACCGAAGGGAACCCGTCCATGCTCACCAAGAGGCCCGCCTCCCTCGCTTCCGCGGCCGTCGCGGCCGTCGCCCTGCTGACCGGCTGCAGCGTGGCCAGTGCCCACGAGGACCCGCCGCCGGCCACGGTCAAGTCCATCCCGGGCTCCGCGGTCAAGCAGCTCAGGCTGACCCAGCAGGCCATCCAGCGGCTCGGCATCACGACCGTGGCGGTGCGGACGGCGCACGCGTCCCTCGATGGCCGGCGCGGGACGTACCGGCTCATCCCCTATTCGGCGGTGGTCTACGACAACGATGGTTCCACCTGGGCCTTCGTGAACACCGGGCCTCGGACCTTCGTCCGCCAGCGGATCACCGTCGGAGCGATCCGGGGCAGCACCGCGGTGCTCACCGCGGGGCCGGCACCCGGTGCCGCGGTGGTGACGGTGGGAGCACCCGAACTGCTCGGCACCGAATACAACATCAGCGGTGAGGAATGACCACCGCCGAGCCCGGGCGTGGCGGCGGCCCGCCCCCCGCCACGCCCGGCCGGGACGAGCCACGGACGCTGATGCGCTGGATCGTCGGCTCCAGCCTGAGGTGCCGCCACCTGGTCGTCGCCGCGGCGGCCGGCATGATCGTGCTGGGCGTGACGGTCCTGCCGAACATGCACGTGGACGTGTTCCCCGAGTTCGCCCCGCCGCGGGTGCTGATCCAGACCGCCTGCGTCGGGCTGTCCACCTCCGACGTTGAGCAGTTGGTCACGGTGCCGATCGAGGCGTCGCTGAACGGCATCCAGGGCCTGGATGACCTGCGGTCGAAGTCGGTGCCGCAGTTGTCGTCGATCGAGGTGCTGTTCAAGCCGGGCACCGACATGCTGCGCGCCCGGCAGCTTGTCCAGGAACGGCTGGCCACGGTATCGCCGAGCCTGCCCACCTGGGCGGCGCCGCCGGTCATGCTGGCCCCGGTGTCCGCGACCGGGCGGGCCATGCAGGTCGGCATGACCTCAAGCACCCATTCACTTATCGACATGTCGATGACCGCGTACTGGACGATCCGTGCCCGGCTGCTGCGGGTGCCGGGGGTGGCCAACGTCGCGATCTGGAACGAGCGCCTGCATCTCATGGCGGTGCAGGCCGAGCCGGCCAAGATGCGGGCGGCGGGGGTGTCGCTGGACCAGGTGATGCAGACGACCTCGGACGCGGTGGACTCGGGGCTGCTGCGGTTCTCCACCGGCGCGGTGATCGGCACCGGCGGGGCGATGGAGACGCCGAACCAGCGGATCGGCGTCCGGAACGTGCTGCCCGTGGTGACCGCTCACGACCTGGCGCAGGCTCCGGTCGCCGAGACAAAGCCTGGCTCGGTCCGGCTCGGTGACGTGGCGACCGTCGCGGTCGAGCACCAGCCGCTGATCGGCGACGCGATCATCGACGGCAAGCCGGGCCTGCTGCTCGTGGTGGAAAAGCTTCCCTGGGCCAACAGCCTGCAGATGACCGCCGGGGTCGAGCAGGCGCTCAAGGAACTGCAGCCCGGCATGCGTGGCATCAAGTTCGACACCCATGTGTTCCGGCAGGCCGACTTCGTCAAGCTGGCCATATCCAACCTCACCCAGGCCCTGGTGCTGGGCTTCGGCCTGGTCGTGCTGATCCTGGCGCTGTTCCTTTTCGAGTGGCGGGTCGCCCTGATCAGCCTGCTGACGATCCCGCTGTCCCTGATCGCCACGATGCTCGTGCTCTACTGGCGCGGCGCGACGATCAACACGATGACGCTGGCCGGACTGGTGATCGCGCTGGGCGCGGTGGTGGACGACGCGATCATCGACGTGGAGAACATCACCAGGCGGCTGCGCGAGGAACGGCTCAGCGGGGGCACGAGACCGGCCGCGGCGGTGATCCTCCGCGCCTGCCTGGAAGTGCGCAGCCCGATCGTGTACGCCACGTTCATCGTGGTGGCGGCGTCGATCCCGGTGTTCCTGCTGACCGGGCTCACCGGGGCGTTCTTCCGGCCGCTGGCGATCTCCTACACGCTGGCGATCGTCGCGTCGATGGCCGTCGCGCTCACCGTGACCCCGGCGTTGTCCCTGCTGCTGCTCCGGGGCGCCCACATCGAGCGCCGTAAGTCCCCGCTTGTCACCTGGCTGCAGCGGGTCTACACCGCCGGGCTGCGCCGGATCGTCGTCCGCCCCGTGGCCGCATACCTCACGTTCGCGCTGGTGACGGTCGTCGGCATCGGCATATACCCGCACCTCGGCCAGTCCCTGTTCCCCGGTTTCAAGGAACGCGACTTCCTCATCCACTGGGTCGCGCCGCCGGGGACCTCGACGGCCGAGATGGAGCGGTCCACCACGAAGATCAGCCGGGAGCTGCTGGCCGTCCCCGGGGTCCGCAGCGCGGGCGCGCACATCGGCCAGGCCCTGCTCGGCGAGGAGGTCGCGGGGGTGAACCTGGGCGAGATCTGGATCAGCCTGTCCCCCGGTGCCGACTACACCGCCACCCTGGACCGCATCCAGCGGGTCACCAACGGGTATCCCGGCCTGTTCCGTGAGGTCCAGACCTACCTGGACGAGCGGATCCAGGAGGTGCTCACCGGCGCCAAGGAGCCGATCATCGTGCGCACCTACGGCGAGGACCTGCCGACGCTGCGCCGGACGTCCGACCAGATACTCGCGCTGGTGCAGTCCGTGCCGGGCGTGGCGGACGCGCACCGGGACATCTCCAGCGACGTCCCGCAGGTGAACGTGACCGTCAACCTGGCCAAGGCGGAGCGGCACGGCCTCAAGCCGGGCGATGTCCGCCGGGACGCCGCCACCCTGGTGGCGGGTGAGGAGGTCGGTGACATCTTCCGCGCCGGCAAGGCCTATGACGTCGTGGTGTGGAGCCCCGATTCGGTCCGGCACAGCTTCACCGACGTGGAAAACCTGCCCATCGACACTCCCTCCGGCAGGCACGTCCGGCTCGGCTCGGTCGCGACGGTGGCGCTGCAGCCCAACCCCAACGCCATCGACCGGCAGGGCGACTCCCGGTACCTGGACGTGGGCGCGTCGGTGTCCGGGCGCGACCTGGGCGCGGTGGTCAGTGACATCAACCGCAAGCTGGCCGCCGTCCACCTGAACCGCGGGTACCACGTCGAGGTCCTCGGCGAGTTCAAGGAGCGGCAGGCCGCACAGGCGCGGCTGCTGCAGTCCTCGCTCATCGCGGGCGTGGCGATCCTGCTCCTGCTGCAGGCGGCGTTCCGCCGCTGGCGGCTGGCCCTGCTGGCCTTCGTCACGCTGCCGATGGCGCTGGTCGGCGGGATCCTCGCGGCATGGACCACCGGCGGGATCATCTCCCTCGGGTCGCTGGTCGGCTTCTTCACGGTCTTCGGCATCGCGGCGCGCAACGGCATCCTGCTGATCAACCACTGGCAGCACCTGGAACAGGACGAGGGCATGGAGTTCGGGACCGCGCTGGTGATCCGCGGCGCCCGCGAGCGGCTGTCCCCGATCCTGATGACGTCGCTGGCGACCGGCCTCGCCCTGGTGCCGCTGGTGCTGCTCGGCGAGCGTCCTGGGCACGAGATCGAGCACCCGCTGGCGGTGGTCGTCCTAGGCGGGCTCGCCACCTCCACCCTGCTCAACCTGCTCGTCCTCCCCTCCCTGTACCTGCGGTTCGGCCGCAGCCGCCGGGAGCGGGACGGCGGCGAGCGCCGCCCCGACCTGGTCCTGCCCGAAGGGAGCCACTGATGTTCTCCGTACCGCGCGCCCGGGCGCTCGCAGTGCTCTGTGCCCTCGGTGCGCTGCCCCTGGCCGCGTGCGGCTCGGACGGCACCGGCCAGCGGGCCGCTTCGCCGCGGCCCAGCACGGCCGCCGCGGCGGCGAAGGCCAGCCCGGCGGCGGCCCAGGCCGGGCGAAACCGGTTTACCGCGCCGGCGCAGGTGGACAACCCGATGTTCCCGTTGCTGCCGGGGACCGAGTTCAGCTACGCCGGGACGCTGGCCGAGGGCGGCCGCACCAGGCCGCACACCGTCGTCTTCACGATCAGCGGCCTCACCAAGAAGATCCACGGCGTGACCACGGTGGTCGCCTGGGACCGTGACTTCCTGAACGGCAAGCTCCAGGAGCAGGAACTCGCCTTCTTCGCCCAGGACGACGCCGGGAACGTGTGGAACTTCGGGGAGTACCCCGAGGAGTACGAGCATGGCAGGTTCGCCGGGGCGCCGAGCACCTGGATCCGGGGCACCGGCCACGCCTACGGCGGCATCCACATGCTGGCCAGGCCCACGGTCGGTGCCCAGTACCGCGAGGGGCTGGTGCCGCCGATCGAGTTCGACGACGTCTCCAAGGTGGCCAGCACCGGGCAGGTGACCTGCATGCGCGCCGGGTGCTTCCGGCACGTCCTGGTGGTCGACGAGACCAGCCCCAACGACCCGGTCAGCGGGCATCAGATCAAGTACTACTCCCCCGGAGTCGGGCTGGTCCGGGTCGGCGCCCGCGGCGGGGACTCCCGCGAGTTCCTCACCCTGGCCGGCGTGCGCCACCTGGGCTCCTCAGCGATGGCGTCCGTATCGCAGGAAGTAATCGCCATGGATCACCGGGCGTTCGGTATCAGCAAGGTGTACCGGGTCACCGGGCACGCCGTCCCGGCCCGGTGAGGCGGCCATGCTCAGCGGGCCAGGCCGAGCCGGTAGGCGTAGCCGACAAGCTGCGCCCGGTCCCGCATCCCGGTCTTCACCAGCAGGTGGTTGACGTGGGTCTTCACCGTGGTGTCGGAGATGAACAGCTTGGCCGCGATCTCACCGTTGGACAGCCCGGCCGCGATCTCGGCCAGCACCTCCGCCTCGCGCCGGGTCAGCCCGCCGTTGCCCGCGCCGTCCGGCCAGCCGCCGGCCTGCCCCGCTCCGGCGCCGGGCGCCTCAGGTATCGCGCCGCTGACGATGACCTCCACCAGGCGGCGCTGGATCCCGGGATCCAGCAGGGCCTTGCCCTGCGACACCGCCGACACCGCCTCGAGGATGTCCGCGGCCCCGGCATCCTTGGTGAGGAAGCCGCGGGCGCCGGCCCGCAGCGCGGCCAGCACGGACGCGTCGTCGGAGTAACTGGTGAGCACCACGACGTGCACGTCCGGCCGCGCCCGGGTGAGCCGGCGCGTCGCCTCGACCCCGTCGCAGCCGGGCATGTGCAGGTCCATGAGCACCACGTCCGGCGCCAGGGCCAGTGCCTGCCTGACCGCGTCGTCGCCGTCCACGGCCGCGCCGGCCACCTCGATGCCGGGCAGCATCCGCAACAGGGCGACCAGCCCGTCGCGGACGACCTTCTGGTCCTCGGCCACCAGCACCCGCAGCGGCGCTTGCGCCCCGGTCATGGCCGCTCTCCGTGCAGCGCGGACCGTACCGGGAGCCGTACCCGGACCGTGAAGCCATCGCCGGAATGGCCGGCCTTCACGTGCCCGCCGTGCAGCGCGGCGCGTTCGGCCATGCCGGCCAGCCCGAACCCGCCCGGCGTGCCAGCGGCGGCCGTCCGCTCGCCGCCCTGGTCGGCGACCGAGATGTCCAGGCTGTCGGTCGCCCAGGTCAGCACGATCGACGCGGTGGCCCCCCGCCCGGCGTGCTTGGCCACGTTGGTGAGGGCCTCCTGCACGGTGCGGTAGGCGGTCAGCGCGGCCTCCGGGGCCAGCGAGCGCGGCGCCCCCTCGACGCGCACCGTCACCGGCACCCCCAGCGCCGAGGCGGTGTCCGACGCCAGTTGCGGCAGCCGGGCCGCCTCGGCAAGCTCGTCGCCCCGCAGTGCGCGCACCGCACGGCGCGCGTTGAGCATCCCGTCCCTGGCCAGTTCCCTGGCGCAGCCGATCTGGCCGGCCAGCGTGGCGTCGGCCGCCGTCTGGAGCGCGCGCAACTGCGCCACCTCCAGTTGCACGGACAAGCCGGACAGGCAGTGCGCCAGGATGTCGTGCAGTTCCCTGGCCAGCCGTGACCGCTCGGCGAGCGCCGCCATCTGCTCCCTGACCTCACGGATGGTCGCCTCCTGGGCGAGCAGCGCCTCGGCCCGGTCCTGCCCCTCCCGGCTCAGCGCGGCCAGCGCCGACGTCACGAACAGGAACGCCGCCGCCATGGCGATGGTCAGCACGGTGCTCGCCGGGTTCACCGCCTCGTGCGCATCGGAGATGGCGAGCGCCACCACCACCGGCATTGCGGCCAGCAGCGCGACCAGGCGCGGGACGCGCAGCGCCAGGCCTGCCAGCGCCATGAACCCGACCACCAGCCCGGGGCCGTCGGACTGCGGCCAGTCAAGTCCCGCGGCGCAGAGCCCGAGCCCGACCAGGGCGGACACGACCAGCCGCGGGTCGCGGACACGCTCGCTCAGCCCGACCGCCCAGCACGCGGACGCGAGCACCAGCACCGCGGCGGACACCGGGAGGGCCAGCCCGGCCGGCCGGTCGTCCACCAGCATCCCCGCGCCGACGCCCAGGATCGTGATCGCGCCGACCGGTACCAGCCAGGACCTGATGTGCCGGTTCACCGTGCCCGCCAGCGGGCTGGAAATGGCGTGCGGCAGCCCGCCACCGTTCATCTGGCCCTGCTCCCGGGCCGCCCCGTCCAACCTGGATCGACCTTCCTGGCCCGGCGGCGGCGGTCCCCTGCCCGCTTCCGCCCGCTCCTTTAGCCGTTACGGTCGCCGTAGGTCAAGTCTGCCCCGAGAGTTCCAGAATGACCAGGTCACTCCAATGTAACGGCAAAGCTAAGGCAAAGAAACCTGGCGGAACATGGCGCCGCCCTCGCGCGCCTCACGAGCGCGAGGGCGACGTGTCCAGGCCGGTCAGCCCACCGGAGCTGCTACTCCGCGACTGCGCTACGGCCGGGATGCGCAGTCGCATCGGCCGCCTGCACGGCGGCGGTGTCGTGGTTGTCCTCCGCGGCCACCGGCCTGGTGCTGACTCCAGCACAGCCGGGCCCGGTGCAGGCCCGGCGCAGCCGGTGTGCAGATCGTGTGGACGCGCTGCTGCCGCTGCTGCTCAGGTGCCAGGCCCGGGCCCGCCGCGCCGCCTCGATGGCCGCGCTGACCGCCACGGTGATTCCCAGTGCGAGCAGCAGGCCCAGCCACGGCTGGTCCTCGAAGGCCTTGCCGCCAATCCGGCCGATCAGGAAGGCGTAGCTGGCCCAGATCACCGCCGCGAAGGCGGTCGCCACGACGAAGCGCCGCCGCGGATAGCCGACCATGCCACAGGTCACCGTGACGGCCGTGCGCCCGCCGGGGATGAAGCGGCAGCCGATGATCATGCGGGCGCCGAAGCGACGCAGCGACTGCTCGGCCCAGGCCCGCCTGCGCGCGCCGCGTTCCCCGGCAAAGACGCGCCGCCCGGCGGTCGGGCCGAAGCGGCGGCCGAGCAGGTAGGCGGCGTTGTCGCCGAGGAACGCGCCGCACGCGGCCAGCGCGACAAGCACGGCGGCCCGCGGATCCGCGCTGCCCGCGGTGGCGACGCCGAGCGCGATCACCGCGGTCTCGCTGGGCAGCACCGGGATGAGCGCGTCGAACGCGGGCAGCAGGACGGCGATGACATAGGACAACAGCGACGACACGCCCAGGTGCGAGAGCCCGGTCACCGCGCCGCCCCGGCCTGCGCGGCGCGGCCCGGCGGCCCCGTGATGGCGCCAGCTTGTTTCGCTGCAGTACGCAGCCCCGGGGTTGCCGCGTACCGGCCGAGCAGCGTGATCCCGGCGATCGCAGCCGCGGCGCCCGCCAGCTGCAGCGTGATCCCGGCCGGGGAAGCGGCGAGGCGCTCGCCGAAAAGCAGCGTCCCGAGCAGGACCCCGGACACCGGCTCGACCGTGTCCATCACCGGCAGGCTGGCGGCCAGGGACCCGGCCTGGAAGGCGCTCGCGGAAAGCAGCAGCCCGGTGGTCCCGAGCACGAGCAGGGCCCAGGGCTGCCAGTGGGCCAGCGCGGCGCCGGGCCCGGCGCCGCGCAGCAGCCGGGTGAGGCTCAGCGTCACCGCGGCGGTGAGGCCGAACACAGCACCGGCGGCGGTGGCCGTCACGGCCGCGCGGACCGGCCCGGTGGCCAGCCTGCCCATGGCCAGCGCGAGCGCGCAGACCAGTCCGACCACGGCGAAGGCCAGCAGCCAGTCCCGGGCGGGGGCACCGGACCGGCCCGACGACGGCGGAGCGGCGGCCAGGAACGCGGCGACCCCGCCTGCCGCGAGCACGCAGCCGAGCCAGTCCCTGGCGCACAGCGGCCGTGACCACCGTGCCGCCACCGGCAGCGCGAACAGCAGGTCGGTTGCGACGATCGGGGCGACCAGCGCGAGCGGGCCGAACGCCAGCGCCAGGGCCTGCAGGCCATAGGCGGCAGCAGCCAGCGCGATGCCGGCCAGCCAGAGCGGCCGGGCCGCCAGGCGGGCCAGCAGCCGCACCCCGCCCGCCTGCGGTGTCAACCGGGCCTGCCGGTGCTGAAGCGCGGCCGCCACACCAAACGACGCGGCAGCGGCCAGCGCCGCGAGCACCGCGATCGCGGTCGCTGCGGTGTCGCTCACGCGGCGGCCCCGGGCCGCTCGCGCTCCGCGCGCCGCAGGGCACGGCGCCGCCGGGCGCGGCACCGGCCCACGTACAGCCGGGCGCAGATGACACCGAGCGCGGCGCCGAAGACGACCCACGGGGCCAGCACGATCAGGTCACTTCCGCTCACTGCCGCCGTCCCCTTTCTTCCTGTTCCTGGCAGCCAGCCAATGGCACAGTCATGCCGGGCGGGTGAAACTGTCGTGGTGATGATGTGAAGACTGGGATCCTGACCCGACGGAGAGGGAGGGTGAGCGTGATGGCGGCGACGGTGCTGCTGGTGGAGGACGAGCGCAAGCTCCGCGACCTGGTGCGCTCCTACCTTGAGCGGGCCGGGTTCACGGTGCTGTCCACCGGATCGGGGGCCGAAGCGCTCACGCTCGCCGCGTCCGGGTCACCCGATCTCGTGGTCCTTGACCTCGGCCTGCCCGACATCCCCGGCGAGACGGTGGCCAGGGAACTGCGGGCCGCGGGCGGCGTCCCCGTGCTCATGCTGACCGCCAAGAGCAGCGAGGAAGACCGGATCCGCGGACTAGAGCTGGGCGCCGACGATTACGTGACCAAGCCGTTCAGCCCACGGGAGCTGGTGCTCCGCGTGCAGGCGATCCTGCGGCGCGGCCCCGCTGGCCCGGCCGCCGAGCAGGGCGTCACCAGCTACGGCGAAGATGAGCTGGTCATCGATGAGCCACGGCGGACCGTCGTGGTGCGCGGTGCGGACGTCGATCTCACGCCGACCGAATGGGGCCTGCTGCTGGCGCTGGCCACCGTGCCGGGCCGGGTGTACTCCCGGTTCGAGCTGATCAACCGGGTCCGCGGGTACGAGTTCGAGGGGTATGAGCGGACCGTGGACTCCCACGTGAAGAACCTGCGCCGCAAGATCGAGGCCGATCCGGGCAACCCGCGGATCGTGCAGACGGTCCTGGGCGGCGGTTACCGCCTGGGCCTGGCCCGCGATGGCTGAGACCGGGGCCATGCCTGGTTCCGTGGCTGAGCCCGGGGCGGAGCGCGCGGGCTCCCGGGGCGACCCGATCGGCCTGCGGCTGGCGCTGGCCTTCGTCGGCGTCGCGCTGGCCGCGGTGGCGCTGATCGCCGTGCTGGTGGCGGTGTTCGCCGCCGCCGACGTCGCGAACCTGGCAAACCGGCAGCGGTCCGACCTGACCAGCGCGATAGCGGTGGCCGCGAGCGCGGCATGGGACCGCACCGACGGCTGGGCGGGGGCGAATCTGACCCCGGTGGTCGACCTGGCCGCCCGCACCGGCGCCGACGTGGAGATCACCGATCAGGCCGGCCAGCCCACGGCCGTGTCCCCGGCCTTCCGCGGGCACGCGTCGAGCCCGCAGGTCAGCCGGCCCATCGTGGTCCGCGGCCAGCAGGTCGGCCGGGCCGTCGCCCGCTTCCCCGACAGCGGCCTGGGCGCCGCCGACCAGGCCCTGCGCACCGCGCTGTGGCGCGCCATCGCCGGGGCGGCCGGGCTCGCCGCACTGCTCGCCCTGGTCACCGGGCTTGTCGTGGCCCGGCGCATCACCCGGCCGGTGGACCGGCTGATCACCGTGACCCGGGCGATGGGCCGGGGGGACCGCACGGCCAGGGTCGGGCCGATCGCCGCTCCCGGGGAGATCGGCGAGCTGGCGACCGCCTTCGACCTGATGGCCAACACCCTGGACCGGCAGGAGCAGCTCCGCCGCGACCTGGTCGCCGATGTCGCGCACGAGTTGCGGACGCCGATCGCGGTGCTGCAGGCCGGCCATGAGGCGCTGCTGGACGGCGTGACCGAGCCGACCCAGGAGCAGCTGGTGTCCCTGCGGGACGAGGTGCTGCGGCTGGCCCGGATGGTCGGCGACCTGCAGATCCTGGCCGCCGCCGAGGCCGCCGCCCTGCAGCTCACGCTCAGCCGGCACGACCTGGCCGGCCTTGCCGCCGTTGCCGCGGACAGCCTGGCCGGGCGGTTCGAGGCCGCGGGTATCGCCCTGGAGCGGCAGTTCACTCCGGTCGACGTGCTGGCCGATCCCGGCCGGCTGCACCAGGTCATCACCAACCTGCTGACCAACGCGCTGAAGTTCACCCCGTCGGGCGGCCGGGTCACCGTGCGCGCCGGGCCGGCCGGCACCGGGCCGGGCGCCGTCGTTGAGGTCACCGACACCGGGCCGGGCATCCCCGCCGACGAGCTGCCCAGGATCTTCGACCGGCTCTGGCGCGGCCGGGGGGCCGGGCACGTCTCCGGCAGCGGTATCGGGCTGGCGGTGGCCGCCGAACTGGCCCGCGCCCACGGCGGCCGGCTGGAGGCGCACAGCGAGCCGGGCCACGGCGCGCGGCTCACTCTCACCCTGCCCCGCGCCTGACCACTCGCCGCCACGTTCCACTCCGGAGGTGCGGGGCGAGCGTTTCCGCCGCGGCCGGCGTTTCGGCGCGTTCCTCCATACGGTCACCACATCGGCAGCACCGCGGGTCCACAGCCACCGGGTTGCCTGAGCCCAGTCAGCCAGTCGCTGGCGCCAGGCTTTGGCAAGCTCAGGGAGCCCAGATGAGAGTGACAGACCAGCTGCGGCGTGCGGGGGCCGTCGCAGCGATGGCCGTTGTCATCGGTAGCGGCGGGATCGCTGCCTGCGCCACCACGGCGGGAGCACCTACGGTCAGCCCGAACCTGCCGGCCGCCCCCGCCGCGGGACCTGCGGTGAGCGGCGGTGCCGTGACAAGCTACGCGGCGACCGTCCGCGCGGTGCTGCCGTCGGTCGTGCTGATCCGCACCGCCGACGGCCTGGGCTCCGGTGTGGTGCTCGACCGGGCCGGCCACATCCTCACCAACGCCCACGTGGCCGGCCAGGCCACCAGGTTCCAGGTCCAGACCGCCGGCGACCGGGCCCCGCGCCCGGCGCGGCTGGTGGGCAGCTACCCCGGTGGCGACCTCGCGGTGATCAAGGCCGAGGACCCGGCCGGCCTGACCCCGGCCCGGTTCGGTGACTCAAGCAAGGTCCGGGCGGGCGACGTCGTGCTCGCGGTCGGCAACCCGCTCGGCCTGTCCGGCAGCGTCACCGAGGGCATCATCTCCGCGACCGGCCGGGCGGTCATCGAGCCGACCACGGCCAGCACGACGGCGGCGGCGCTGCCCGGCGCGATCCAGACCAGCGCGCCGATTAATCCGGGCAACAGCGGCGGGGCGCTGGTGACCGCCACCGGCCAGGTGATCGGGATACCGACGCTGGCCGCCGTCAGCCCGCACGACGGCGGCCAGGCCCAGGGCATCGGTTTCGCCATTCCGGCCAACCTGGCCCGCGACATCGCCGGGCAGCTCATCGCCACCGGGCACGTGACCAACACCCACCGGGCCGCTCTCGGCGCCCGCATCGCCACGGTCACCGGTGCCGACGGCGCCCCGGCCGGGGCCGGTGTGGTCGCGGTGACCCCGGGCGGCCCGGCCGACCACGCCGGGCTCCGGGCCGGTGACGTTATCCGCAAGCTGGGCCCGGCGCCGACTCCGGACAGCGGAACGCTGCTTCAGGAGCTGGCCGCCGCGCATCCCGGGCAGCAGGCCGAGGTCACGATCACCCGCGCGGGCCAGGCACGGACCGTCACGGTCACCCTGGGCACGCTGCCTGGTACCTGAGCCGATGGCCACGAAGGAACAGCACGCTCCGCAGACCGGCCAGGCGCCAGTATGGCCCGGCCCTGCCAGAGACCCGGCCTGGGTCGGCCCCGCCCCGGAACCGGCCCAGGCCGGCCGCGCTGCGGAGCCGGCCCGGGCTGCCCGCGCTGCGGAGTCGGCCCGGGGTGGCCGCGCCCAGGGACCGGTCTGGCGCGCGCTGTTGGAGGCGCAATGGCGGGACCGCTTGCAGGAGGTCACCGAACTGTCGCTGGCCTACCACGAGGCGGCCTCTGCCGCCGCCGCGGCACCGGCCGGTGGGCCCGGAGAGCGGAAGGTGCGGAAGCTGCTGCGCCGGACCGTCGCGGCCCGGCGGGCACTGGCGGATATCGAAGAAGCGCTCAGCCGGCTGGCCAGTGGCCGGTACGGCCTGTGCGAGGACTGCGCGGCCACCATCCCGGCCCGGTTGCTGGCCGCGGCGCCGGAGGCGCGGTACTGCCAGCGCTGCCGCCCGCGGCCCGTCCGCGCTCCCGGGCCCGCGATGGCCGCCCGCCCGGCACTGGGAGGAGGATGACGACCATCGAGGCCGCGAGCAGCCCGATCCCGCGGCACTCGCAAGCCATGGCCGGGCACGTCGTCCGGTGCCGGGCGCACACCAGGTGCCTGATCGCCCGCTGACCACCTATGCCAGGCTGGGCCGGTGACCCAGACGCAGGCCGAGATCCGCCGCGCGGTTGCCGACGACATTGACGGCATCCTGCGCACCGACCATCGCGCCGCCCGCGGAGACGAAAGCCGGGCTGACTTTCTCAGGCGCTGCCTGGATCTCGGGGAGTGCCTGGTTTATCTCGACCACGGCTCGGTCGGCGGATTCGTCATCGTCAAGCCAGCCTGCTTCTTCGGCCGCGACTTCATCGAACTTCTCATAGCCGATCCCGCCCGCCGCCGTGCCGGCATCGGCCGCAACCTGCTCCGGGCGGCGCTGGCCGCCGCCGGGACCGAGCAGGTCTTCACCTCCACCAACACCTCCAACCAGCCGATGCGGTCGCTCCTGCAAGCTGAGGGCTGGTCATTCAGCGGCGAACTCGATGGCCTGGACGAGGGTGATCCGGAGCTGGTCTTCTACAGCGCATCCGGCCAGACCGGCCGGTCAACCGCTTCGCTCAGATGACGGCACACTGCGCCCGGAATCTGCCATGCCGGACCTGATCTCTGTGGCCTGTGACCAAACGACCTGCCAACGGCCATCTCGGAACCGGTAGCAGTCGGTGTGCCAGCAGGTGCGGCCAGGTCCGTCATCGAAGCTGATGCAGACCCGGTAGCGCAAGACCGCGACCGTGCCGTCGCCCAGCACTGCCATCTCGGATACAGGCTCAAAGACCTGGTATCTCAGTTGCCCCGACGCAATGGCACCGAGGTAATCGTCCTTGGTCATCTCCGAGCCGTTCGGGGTGATGAGCCAGTAGTCGTCGGCGTGCAGCGGGGCGGCGGCAACCGTATCGCCTCCGGTCAGCGCCTGCAGCCGCAGGCGCTCGATACCGGGCAGGAGCGTGGCAGCGAAACTCATCCCGACGGGCAGCCCTTCGCCGTCCGCCTCGGCCGCCTGCTGGGCCGGGGACTCGCTGGTGCCCCGCCCGGCGTGCACATGTTCCGGATCGCCGGACAGCTGCCCGACTTGCTGGAGCAGCTCCCCGAGGATTTGCCGGGTGCCATCGGTGAGGCCGAGGTTCTTCGTGGTCGGCCAGCTGGCCACCTCGCGACCCGCCAGGACGGTCCAGCGCCGCAGCAGGAACAGGTAATCGACGTAGAACCGGCTGAACAGCATGATGAGGTGGAGCCGCCCGGGGAAGGGGCCGCCGTCGGCCTGGTAGCCGCGTAGCTGCAGCATGACGTCGTGCAGGAGCTGATCGATCTGGCGGCTGGTGGCGTCCAGGGTGGCGAGCAGGTCCTGCTTGCTGCCCTGGTCGGCAAAGACCAGCCGCTGCATGGCGTCGAACTCCAGCTGGGGCGGCCGGGTCGGCGTCGCCATCTGGCGGCGCAGGGTGTCGCGCCCCGCCGGGGTGATTTCGTAGACGGTGCGGCTGCGTCGGCCCGCCGTCTCCTGGCGTATCTGGACCAGCCCGGCGGCGGCCAGGCGCTTGGGCTCGGCATACAGGTTCCGCTCGGATGCTGGATGCATGTAGCGCAGCGAGCGGTGGATCTGCTGGGTCAGCTGGTAGGCACTCCACGGGCGCAGCGCGAGCAACCCGAGGACAGCGAGGCTGGTCGGGGATAGCCGGGACCGAGACACCTCTTGATTTTACTGCACTATGCAGTACGGTGGTCACATCTACTGCAAAATGCAGTAACGTCGGCCGGGGCGCCATGAACGGAACCAGGGGGCGCCGATGATTAACCTCAGCCCGCCGGGAAGAAGCCTGCCCACCAGCCTGCTGCTGCGGACCGTCGGCCGGTGCGACCTGGATCCGCAGCGCCTGCTCGACGTGTTCGGCGAGCAGCGGCACCGGTTCGTCACGGTCCTGCGAGGATTCGGTCCCGGCGACTGGTCCGCCCCCACCCGGTGCGCCGACTGGTCCGCGCACGAGGTTGTCCGCCACCTGTGCGACGCCAACGCGATCGGGATCGCCGCCGGCCCGGATGACGGCACGCTCGACACGTCCCAGAGGTTCGACCCGAGAACCTCGCCCCGCACATGGCTGGCCGCATCGGCCGGTGAGTCACCCGGCGTCACCCTCGACCGCTTCGTGGCAACGACCGGCGAACTGTTCGCGCTTGCCCGGGACCGGCTGGCCCAGGGCAGCAGGTTCGACGTCCGCATGCCATACGGGCCGATGGACTGGACCGTCCTCATGCTTCATGGCTTCTGGGATTCGTGGATCCACGAGCGCGATGTGCTCCTCGCACGCGGCATCGACCACCCCACCGACGGCGACGCCACCCTCTACGCGACCGCGTACGGGGTGTTCATCGCCGCCGCGGTGGCGTCGATGTTCGGCGCCCAGGTCCAGGAGAAGCTCACGCTGGGCGGCGAAGGCGGCGGCATCTTCGAGGTGGACAGCCGCGGGGGCGTCACGTTGACCATCCACCGAGCGACCGGTGCGGGACCGCTCGCGGCCGAGGTCGCGGACGCCCTCGCGGGCCGCGCACAGATCGCTGCCGCGCTTCCCGAATTGCCGACGGGCTCGCGTGCCGCCCTGTCGTGCATGGCCGACTTCTTCCACACGCCAGTCGAGCCCTGAGCCCCGAAGTGTCCTCGCTGCAGGGGGCTGGTTGAGGGCGAGGGAGCGCAGGCCGCCGGCGCGAGCAGGCTGGGTGGCCCGGTTCACCGTTAATCACGGCGCTTGGCCATGCTCTCCAGCAGCCGATTACCTTGCCTGCCGCCGTCTCCGATAACGCACGGCACGCAGACATAGGTGGACTCCCACCAGCGCGCCCAGTATCAGTGCGTACGGCAACCACACCGTGCCGTGGCGCAGGTTCGCGATCACGAGCAGCGCGACGACCGACCCGATGAAAGCCGCCACGAAGCCGCTGAAAGTAACTAGCGATGTTAGCCACGGCGACTCGTCGTAGTCCTTGCTGAACTTCGACCGTTGCCTTTCCCACTCAGTAACTTCTTCATCCGAGCGGCTTTGTTTCCCGCCCAGAATCGGCGAAAACATGTCGATACGCCCCTTTGATGCGTATTCAGGTATCTAATAGGGCCCTACCCATCCCGGCGCTCGGCATGCGCCACCCGGCGAGTCGGCCGAGGATCTCCTCGGCGCTCTTGTGCCAGGTGAAGGGTCGGGGGTTGTCGTTCCGATGGCTAGAATCGTCGGGATGCCAGGGCCGACCGCAGGAAGCGCCGTAGCCGTGGGCAGGGCCCGCACACTCGCTCAGGTGTACCGGCACTTCGGTGAGGTCGATGCCGCCGGAACATCGCCGCTGTACGAGCACGTCGCCGTCGCGCTGAGTGAGTCCGGCGAGGCGATGCGCGCTATCGAGGCGGCGCCGGCGCGCAAGCGGCACCCCACGGTGATCCTCGCCGCGCTGCACGACCTCGCCCTCGCCGGACGCGCCCCGGCGCTTGCCGCGGCCTATGCCGCCGCGGACGGCGACACTGCCGCTGGCGCGGCGATCGACACGCTGCTGCGAATGACCGACTCGGTCGTGGCCATCGCCGTGCGCCGGCGGACGCGGACCGGCGAGACCGGGCGCTGCGCCGTGCTGTATCCGGCCATCGCCGAGGCGGCGCGCCGGGCAGGTGCGAATGCGGTGGGGCTGATCGACGTGGGTTGTTCGGCTGGGCTCAATCTCAACGTCGATCGCGCTGGCATCACCTACAGTAACGGGCAATTGCTGGGCGACCCGTCATCCCCCGTGCAGCTGCCGTGTTCGATCGTGGGAGACCGGCCCGTCCCGGCGCGGGCGATGCCCGAGGTCGTCGCCCGGGTCGGCATCGACCTCGATCCGGTCGACGTGACCGACGCGGATGACGCCCGATGGTTGCGCGCCTGCCTGTGGCCGGATCAGACGGAGCCGGCCGCGAGGCTAGAGGCGGAGATGGCGCTGGCGGCGACGGCCCCTCCGCTGCTGCTGCAAGGTGACGCCGTCGAGATGATGCCCGACGCGTTCGCCCGTGTGCCCGCGGACGCCCTGCCCGTCGTCACCACGACGTGGGCGCTGTCGCACTTCCCGCTCGAGAGCCGCCTGCGCTTCCTGCACCGCCTCGACGAAGCGGCGGCCGGGCGGGCGGTGGCGTGGGTGTCAGCGGAGGGGGTCGGAGTCGCGCCGACGATACCGACACTTGGCGATCGCCGCGCCTCTGGCCACAGCATCATCGGCCTGGCGGTGTTCGACCGGTCGGCTCTGTGCGCCGAGGCCATTGGCCGCTGCTGGTCGCGGGGCCGCTTGCTGGCGTGGCTGGCAGACTCCTAGTGTCCGCCCAGGTTGATCCGCCCAGCCAGGCCAGGAAAGATCGCCCACCCGAAGCCGCGGCACAGAACATGCGACGTGAATGCTTATCCGTATCGGTGCCGGCCGCACCCGGAAAGGAGTCGCCCACCATGGCCGAGAGCGAACTGTTCGACAGGGGCCTTCAAGCGCGGCGGGATGTCCTGGGCGCTGAATACGTCGACGCGAACCTCGCTGACACCGACGAGTTCATGATGGCCTTCCAGCGCGTCGTGACCGAGTGGGCGTGGGGGTACGCGTGGAGCAGGCCAGGCCTGGATCGCAAGACACGGAGCATGCTGAATCTTGCGATCCTCACGGCGCTGGGGCGGCCCGACGAGCTGGGCATCTACGTAAAGGGCGCGCTCGCTACCGGCGTATCGGCCGATGAGATCAAGGAGATACTGATTCACGCCACCGTGTACTGCGGCACACCAGCCGGGCGCCAGGCGTTCCGGGCCGCGCATGAGGCTCTCCTGGCCGAGGGCGCGTTGCGCCGTCCCAGCTGAGCGCCTGGAACCCGAGGTCGTGCCATCACCTCACCACGGCCGCAGGAAGACACCTCGTATTACCGGGGCTTCGCCTCACTTCACGATCAGGCCCGCCGAGCCTGGAGATCTTCGCAGGTGAACTTGAAGCGGTGATCAGGGAGCTGCCAGAGCTGGAAGGCCAGGGTGGCGGTGGCGTGTTTCTCTGGCTCGGCGGAAGCCTCAGCGGCAGGACGAAGGCCAGCAGCTTCAGCACACCACCAGACTGGCACCCTCAAGCGGGCGGGCGCCCGGCCGGACCGGCTCTGGCAGACTCAGGCCGTGGCGACGGTGGACGACGCGGCGCGGGCGGCTCTGCTGCGTCGAGGTTTCGCCCTGGAATATGTGACGCTGGCGTGGAACGTCGTCGGCATCATCATCTTGGCCATCGCGGTGGTCTCGGCCTGGTCGGTGGCGCTGGCCGGGTTCGGCCTGGATTCGCTGATTGAGATCGGCGCGTCCACGGTCGTGATCTGGGAGCTGTCGGGCACGGGTGAGAATCGTCAGCGCCGTGGATTGCGGCTGATCGGCTACGCCTTCGCCGCTCTGGCGGCCTACCTGTTGGTGCAGTCCACGGTGGTGCTGGTCACCGGTTATCACCCGCGGCACTCCGTGCTCGGGATCGCGTGGACCTCAGTCACCGCGGTGGTGATGTTCGCGCTGGCGTACGGCAAATCTCGCACCGGCCGGGCGCTGGGCAACCCCGTGCTCCAGACCGAGGGCCGGGTCACGCTGATCGATGGAATCCTGGCCGCCGCGGTGCTGCTGGGCCTGTCGCTGAACGCCGTGCTTGGCTGGTGGTGGGCCGACCCGGCCGCCGGGTACGTGCTCGTCTTCTACGCTGCCCGCGAGGTACGGGAGATCTTCTTCGGAACGGGCATCCCACCAGGGGATATCCAAGGCTTAGAAGGTCGTCCGGGCCGCGCTCGCTGCCTGATCCCAGCTCGGCGACCGTATCGGCTTGTCGGGGAGCGACCGCGAGCAGGCCTGCGAGCGCACCCGGCAGAGGACAGTGAATCCAGCCAGGAATGCCGGGCGTCGGCGATCAGCGTCGCCGAGTTGATCCTTTTGCCGGCCCGCAGCTTGTACCAGGCGACGAGCTGGTTCCCGATTCGCCTGCCGCCGTTCGTCGGCGTCGGCTCGGTGGCCGCGTGCTCGTTGATCCTTGCGTGTCATCCGAGACCGCTCGCGCCCTGTAGGCCGGGTTCTGTCACCACCGGCTTTCTAGCCTGCGGCTACTCCCCCGCTAGCCCTTCTAGCCCGCGCAAACGCTACGTAGACCCACGGGATGCTACCGGGCATTTCGGTATCTCAGGTGCGCCAGATGTGCGCCAGGCTCAGCTGCGCCCGGTGACGTAGTACCCGCGGCCGGGGTAGCGGACGACCAGGCCCTCTCCCTCAAGCGTCCGCACCGCGTGCTGGGCCGTGTCATACGCGACCCCGTGCTCCTGCATCAGCGTCCGGACCGAGGGGACCTTGCCGTCGCGGTCGAAGTCGCCGGCCTCGATCCGTGTGCGCAGTTCACCGGCGATGCGCAGGTAGATACGCGGATCGCGTGGGTCATCGCTCACGTCTTGGACGGTAGCTCACTGCCCGGCATCACCCCTATAGCCCGTGCTGGGTAGAGCGGGGTAGCGCTGTATCTAGCAGCAGCGTGGTGTGGCAGGTCCAGCACGTAAGCCCCCAGCGGGCACCCGAAGCTGCAAACAAACCACCCGGTGAGGGTATTAGTGCAGGTCAAAGCCAAGATGAGGGGCGAGCCGGCCTGTAGGCCGGGTTCTGTGCACCCGCGCGAACGCGGGCCGACGGCCATCCATCTGGGACTGCCGTTGCCGGCAGCCTCGTGCGGTCTACCCGCGAGCATCGGGCGGGCCGCCCTCAACCGCTCGCGCAGGCCCCGCGCCCCGGAAGGCGCGCGGCCCTTGTGACCTTGCTCCGGGTGGGGTTTACCGAGCCGCCCGGATCACTCCGGGCGCTGGTGGTCTCTTACACCACCGTTTCACCCTTACCCCGGGCCCGGCCGAAACCTGGCCCGGGGCGGTCTGTTCTCTGTGGCACTGTCCCGCGGGTCACCCCGGGTCGGTGTTACCGACCACCCTGCCCTGTGGAGCCCGGACCTTCCTCACCGGACCATGCACGCACGCCCCGGCGCGGCCGCCCGGCCGACTCGCCCTTCCCACCAAGGATAGGCGCTTGCGCCCACGGGTAACGCGCTCGCGGCGCCGGGGCCACGAAAGGCTCGCTAACACTCACTAGGAGAGCGGGTTCACCACAGGCCGGCCGTTCCGGAAGGCCGCCGCCCGCCGCTCCCGGCACCGGAGCCACGCGCGCCCCCGTTGCCGCCCGGTGCCTTGGCCCGCCCGCTGACCGCGTCCATGGCCTGGTTGGCCAGGCGGTCGGCATGGGTGTTGCGCTCGCGCGGCACCCAGGTGTAGGTCACCCGGCCGAGCGCCCGGGCCGCCTGCCTGGCTTCCGCCGCGAGCGGCTGCAGGTCGGGGTGCTTGATCTTCCAGCGGCCGGACATCTGCTCGACGACGAGCTTGGAATCCATCCGGACCTCGGCCATGGCGCCGGGCGCGAGCTTGCCTGCCGCACGCAGGCCCGCGACCAGCCCTGAGTACTCGGCCACGTTGTTGGTGGCACGGCCGATCGCCTCGCCCACCTCGGCGAGCACCTCGCCGGTGACGGCGTCCAGCACGACGGCCCCGTATCCGGCCGTGCCGGGGTTTCCCCGGGAGCCGCCGTCGGCCTGGATCAGGAGCTTGCGGGGTGTCATGCGCCCAGCTCGGCGCGGACCAGGATGCGGCGGCATTCCTCGCACCTGAGCACCTCGTCGGGCGGCGCGTCGCGGATGCGCGCAAGGTCGACCTTGTTGAGGGACAGGTGGCAGCCCTCGCACCGGCCGTTCCGCAGTACGGCGGCGCCCACCGTGTGCTGGGCGCGCAGTCGGTCGTACAGGCCGAGCAGGTCATCGGGCAGGTCCGCGGCGATCCCGGCGCGGCGGTCCCGTGACTTCCCCGCCTCCTCGTCGATCTCGGCGAACGCCGCGTCGCGCCGGCCCGCGATCTCCGCCAGCCGGCCGGCGAGCGCCGTCTGCTCGGTGCTGAGCGCGTCGCTCCGGCGGGTCACGTCCTCCACCTTCTCCATCACCTCGAGCACGACCTCTTCCAGGTCGCCCTGCCGCCGTTCCAGCGAAACGATCTCCGACTGGAGGTTCTCCAGCTCCTTGGGCGAGGAGACCTGGCCGGCGTCCAGCCGGGCCCGGTCCCGCTCGATCCTGGTCCGGACCTGGTCCACGTCACGTTCGGCCTTGGCCTGGTCCCTGGTCAGGTCGCTGCCGGTCGCCTCCAGCGTGGCGAGCTCGTCACGCAGTTCGGAGTCCCGCTTCTGTGCCGCGTCGAACTCGGCATTCTCCGGCAGGGTGCGGCGGCGGTGATCCAGGCGGCCCAGTTCGGTGTCCAGCTCGGCCAGTTCGAGGAGCTTCAGCTGCGCCTGTGGAGATGCTTTCACGAGTCCACACGTTAGTGCACTGGCCACGTTGGGCTGTCGTTCACCGGCCGGCCCGCGGCTTCCGGCCCGGTAGCCGCCGGCTCCCGGGCCAGGAAAGTCAGGCCCGCCGCCACGGGAGGGAGGCCAGCCTGCGGGGGCCGGCTCAGTCGGAAGGCACGGCCAGCATCAGCACCGCCGGGGAGGTCGGGTGCCGGGAGCCACCGGCCGGCTCGACGGTGACTCCCATCCGGTCGCCCGCCCCGATCCCGGCGACTATCATCGGCGCGGTCATGCCCTGCTTCGGCGTCGGCAGCCGCCCGGCGGAGCGCATCCGGTGCGCGCCCATCACCCATACCTGGTAGCACTCGGACGAGGGCAGCACCGGGAGCCGTGCCGTGGTCAGCACCAGAGCGTGGGCGGCGTGGGACATGACCACGGTGGCCGAGCCGTAGGGCCGCGCGGGCACCGTCACGATGTCCGCGTCCGGCGCGTTCAGAACGGCCGCGATCTGGCCGCGCTGCGCCGCGTCCATGTGCAGCGCGTGCTGGTCGTTGACCAGCAGCGTGCCCAGGGCCAGGGCGACCAGGATGCCGATCCCGGCGATCGCGACCGCGAGCCGCGGCGCGGCCGGCCAGCCCACCCCGTGCCAGGACCTGCGGACCCGCTCCGCGACCCGGACCGGCGGCGGCTGCTGCCGGGTCCGGGCGGCCTCGGCCAGAACCTGCCCGCGTAGCCGTGACGGCGGCACCGCGGCGGTAGCTTCGGCCAGGCGGCCGGCCGCATCGCGCAGGCTGGTGGCCTCGGCCCGGCACGACTCGCAGACGCCGAGGTGGTGCTCAAACTTCTCCCGGTCGGCGTCACCGAGCGCGTCCAGGGCGTAGGCACCCGCCAGCGTGTGCAGATCGGTCCGGCGCAGCCTCATGACTCCGTCCCCATGCAGTCCCGCAGCCGGATCAGCCCGTCCCGCATCCGGGTCTTCACCGTCCCGATGGCCACGCCGAGCAGGGCCGCCACCTCTCGGTAGGTATATCCGCCGTAGTACGCGAGCGTGACCGACTCCCGCTGCAGCTCGGTGAGCGAATCCAGGCAGCGGCGCACCCGCTGCGCGTCCAGGCGTGTCTCCACCTCCTCGGCCACGACGTCGTAGTCCGTCGTTGCCACGGCCGCGCGGGCTTCTCGTTCTGCTGAGGCTTGTGCCGAGCGCACGCGGTCGACGGCGCGGCGGTGGGCGAGCGTCATCAGCCAGCTGCGCGCGCTTCCCTCACCCGGGTCGAAGCGGGACGCGGTGCGCCAGACGTCAAGCAGCACCTCCTGCGTGACCTCTTCGGACTGCGCCGGGTCCCGCACGATGCGGCGGACGAGACCGTAGACGACCGTCCCGAACCTGTCGTACACCCCGGCAAAGGCCGCCTCGTCACCGCGCGCGACCTTGGCGAGCAACCCGGCCAGCTCGCTGGCGGGCGGCGCGCTCGGGCGCTCGCCCGGCAGCTCCGCGGTCATCGTCGTGTCCCCTATCCTGGCGTCAGGCACATATCCCGCCCTGCGGCTGGGCGGGCTTTCCCATAGCACTTCGCCGTGGGCGCTCTTCCTTATGATTCGTGGCCGGTGGCGGATCGGATTGGCCTTCTGCCGCCTGTAGCCAATCCTTCCCGGTGACTACAACGAATAGAAGATGTGACAGTGTCCTCCGATCCGCAACTTGCCACGCCAGGCCGGCCCCGAACCCGGCCTGGCGTCGTCACAGGCCTCTTCACGGGCCTGATCACCGCCGCTGTCGCGCTGGGTGTGGGCCAGCTCGTGGCGGGCCTCACCGGTTCCGTGGGTTCTCCCGTGGTCGCCGTGGGCGGTGCCAGCATCGACCTCACGCCCCTGCCGGTGAAGGACTTCGCGATCTCGACGTTCGGCTCCAACGACAAGACCGCGCTGGTCACCGGGATCCTGGTGCTGCTCGCCGTGTTCGCCGCGGTGATCGGCATCGCGGCGGTGCGCCGGTTCCGCTACGGCGTGGTGGGCCTGATCGTGTTCACCGCGGTCGGCCTGGCCGCCGCGCTGTCCCGCCCCACCGCGGGCCCGGCCGATGTCCTGCCCTCCCTGGTAGGCGGCGCGGCCGGGTTGTTCGCCATGTGGCGGCTCGTCCAGGCTGCCCACGAGGACGCCGGCGACGTCCCCGTTCCCGTCGGCGCCGATGGCGCGCCCGGCGAGGTCGCGGGCCCGCTGGAGCCCTCCGGGGCGGACAGGGCGGCGGAGCCGGGCGCGTCCTGGGTGCCGCGGCAGCCCGCGGAGCTGGCTGACCGGCCGTCCGGCGGCGCGCACCGGGCATCCGCCGACGTGTCCCCGTCCGGGCGGCGGCAGTTTCTGGTCGCCAGCTCGGTGGCGGTGGCGGTGGCCGGGGGGGCCGGCCTGGTCGGCCGCGTCCTGGCGGAGCGCAGCAGCGTGTCGAAGGCCCGGGCGACGATCAAGCTGCCGGCCCCGGTCAAGCGCGCCCCGCCGCTGCCCGAGGGGACAGACCTGCACATCGGCGGCCTCAGTCCGTTCGTGACTCCTAACAACTCGTTCTACCGGGTGGACACCGCGCTGGTGCTGCCGCAGGTCCCGCCGTCGAGCTGGCAGCTGCGGATCCACGGCATGGTCGCCCACGAGGTGACGCTCACGTTCGATGAGCTGCTCAAGCTCCCGTTGCTCGAGGACTGGATCACGCTGTGCTGCGTGTCCAACCCGGTGGGCGGCCCGTACATCGGCAACGCGCTGTGGCTGGGCACGAGCCTGTCCAAGCTGCTGCGCGCCGCCGGGATCCGCGCCGGGGCCGAGCAGTTGCTGTGCACGTCGGTCGACGGCTTCACCTCGGGCACCCCGGTGCAGACGGTCATGGACGGGCGCGACGCCATGCTCGCCGTCGCGATGAACGGGACGCCGCTGCCGGTCGCGCACGGGTTCCCGGCCCGCCTGGTGGTCCCCGGCCTGTACGGCTACGTGTCGGCCTGCAAGTGGGTCACCGACATCAAGGTGACGACGTGGGCTGGCGAAAACGCCTACTGGACCACCCGCGGCTGGTCACAGCAGGCGCCGATCAAGACCGAGTCGCGGATCGACGTGCCGAACGGTTCCGCCACGGTGCGCCCGGGTCGCACGCCCATCGCGGGCGTCGCCTGGGCACAGCACAAGGGCGTCGAGGCGGTCGAGGTGCGGGTGGACGGCGGCGACTGGAATCAGGCCAGGCTGGCCGCGGTGCCGGACATCGACACCTGGCGGCAGTGGGTGTGGGAGTGGGACGCGACCCGCGGCAGCCACGTCATCGAGGCCCGCGCCACGGATAAGACCGGCTACACCCAGACCTCGGCGCTCGCACCGCCGCCACCCAACGGGGCCACCGGGTACCCGACCGTCAACGTGACGGTGCAATAGCCCCTGTCCGCGCTCCCCGCCGCGGAGCGCGGGCAGGTCTGGCCACGCCGTAGGGTCGCATGTATGAGCGCCCCCGACAGCTCCCTCGAGATCGAGCGCAAGTACGCGGTCGGCGCCGGATTCGTGGTGCCTGACCTGTCCGCGGTGCCCGGCGTGGCGGCGGTCACCGGCCCCGACACCTACCACCTGACCGCCGTCTACCTGGACACTCCCGGTATGGACCTGGCGGCGGCGCACATCACGCTGCGGCGGCGTACCGGCGGGACCGACGCCGGCTGGCACCTGAAGCTTCCGGCGGGCGGCGAGGCCCGGCGCGAGGTGCACGCACCGCTCGGCCCGGGCGGCGAGCCGGTGCCGGACCAGCTGGCGGGCCTGGTGGCCGAATGTATCCACGGCCAGCCGCTGCGCCCGATCGCCCGGCTGCAGACCACCCGCACGGTGCGCCGGCTCACCGATGCCGCCGGGCAGGTGCTGGCTGAGGTCGCCGACGACGAGGTGACGGGCTCGCTCCCGGATCAGGATCGAGGCGATACGGGCGCCCCACCGGACCCGGCAGCCTGGCGCACCGCGACCGCGTGGCGGGAGGTGGAGATCGAACTGGCCCGCGGGCCCGCCGGGCTCCTCGACGAGGCCGGGCGGCTCCTGCTTGAGGCCGGTGCCCGGCTCTCCCCCGCCGCCTCCAAGCTCCGCCTGGTGCTCGACTCGGTGCGCCCGCAAACCTAGGAGCGTGTCCTGGCTATCGGCTCGGCAGCGATCGCGGTAGCCCGAACCATGGCAGCACGCTGTTTTCGAAGCGGGTCATGGCGCAGATCCGGTCGCCGGTGAGGGTAAGGACGATGAGGCCGGTCCCGTGGCGGATCCCGGTAGGGGCGCTCAGGTAGGCCCCGAACGCCGGCTGGCCGTTGGCTCGCGTCGGCACGAGGTCGAACCTCCGGCCGCCGAACAGGGCGGCGCAGAAGCGGGCCACGATGTCCCGGCCCTCGTATTCGAAGGGCATCGGCGGCATCGACATGAACACGTCGTCGGTCAGCAGGGCCACCAGCGCGTCGAGGTTGGCCGACTCATACGCGCTGACGAACTTCGCCACGATCGCATCCTCGGCGGGTGAGCCCGGGGCGGGCGGCCGTTCGCGGCCGGCGGTGGCCGGCCGCCGGCGCTGCAGGCTGGCGCGGGCCCGCTTGAGGGCGCTGTTGACCGATTCGACGGTCGAGTCCAGCATGCCGGCCACCTCACTGGCGTGGAATCCGAGGACGTCGCGCAGGATGAGCACGGCAAGCTGGCGGGGTGGCAGGACCTGCAGCGCGGTCACGAAGGCCAGGGAGATGGATTCGCTCTGCTCGTAGCGGGCCTCCGGGCTTGGCGGCATGCCGGCCGCACCCTCGAGCAGGGCGTCGGGATACGGCTCGAGCCACACGACCTCGCCGAGCCGGGTCGGCTCGGGTGGTTCGACCTTGGGGATGTTCCACTCCCTGGCGGCTCGCCGGCTGGCCGACCGCCGCGCGTTGAGGCACCGCGTGGTGGCGATCCGGTAGAGCCAGGTGCGCAGCGAGGCGCGCCCCTCGAATCCGCCGAAGCCTTGCCAGGCGGCCAGCAGCGTGTCCTGCAGGGCATCCTCGGCGTCCTGGAAGGAGCCGAGCATCCGGTAGCAGTGCACCTGCAGCTCCCGGTGGTGCGGCTCGGTCAGCTCCCGGAACGCGTCGCCGTCCCCGGCCCGCGCCCTGGAGATCAAGTCATCCGCTGCCAGTTCCACCCTCGCATCACCTTCTTCCCGCACCTTGCCGCAGTTCCATCCTGTACAGACACCGGCCAGCGGGCGAACTGGGCGGCCGCCGAGCGCCCGGTTCACTGGCGCCGCGGTGTCTGCATCCTCGACATCTCCGACGAGAGGAACCAGACAGATGATTCTGCAAGACAAGGTTGCGGTGATCTACGGAGCCGGAGGCGCGATCGGCGGCGCGGTCGCACGCGCCTTCGCGGGCGAGGGGGCCAGGGTTTTCCTCACCGGGCGCCTCCAGGCAGACGTGGAAGCTGTCGCCAAGGACATCGTTTCCGCTGGCGGAACCGCGGAGGCGGCCGAGGTCGACGCGCTCGACGAACCGGCCGTGGACAGGCATCTGCTGTCGGTGCTCGACAAGGCGGGCCGCGTCGACATCTCGTTCAACGCGATCGGCATCCCGGACACGAAGATTCTGGGCGTCCCCCTGGCCGACCTGGATACCGAGACGTTCTCCCTGCCGATCACGGCCTACACGGCGTCGTACTTCCTGACCGCGCACCTGGCCGCAGCGCACATGATCCCGAAGAAATCGGGAGTGATCATGACCGTCACCGCACTCCCCGCGCGGATGGGCTCCCGTATGAACGGCGGCTACGGTCCGGCGATGGCCGCCAAGGAGGCACTCACCCGCGATCTGTCCGCCGAGCTCGCACCGCACGGCATCCGCGTGGTCGGCCTGCGGCCACACGGCATACCGGAGACAGGCACGATGAAGGAACTCTCCGAGATCCGCGCCAAGTCATCGGGCCTGACCTGGGAACAGTTCACCGGGTACTTGGCGGGCACGACCCACACGCGACGGGTCATGACGCTTGAGGAGGTGGCAAACGTAGCCGTCTTCGTGGCGTCGGACAAGGCGAGCGGGATGACGGGAACCACCGTCAACCTGTCCATGGGCACCCTGGCCGACTAGCGGCACGGCCGGGGCATCGCTGCCAGCGCCCGCACGCCGGGATCGCGGGCGCACACTCAGATGACACTCAGAGGTTGTTCCGAGGATTCCCCGACTCAGTGCCCGCAGACTGCGGGGAGAACGACGAAGGGAAGCCCATGAACTCGCAACAGCCGAACCCGGTGGCAGCGGCCGCGGCCCGTAGCCGTGGGCGCGCGCGGCTGCGCGCGGTCACGGCCGCGATCGGCGCCGGTGGCCTGGCCGTGGCCGGTGCCCTCGCCTACGCCCTGCCCGGGTCGTCGCACGCGAGCACGGCCAGCGGCTCCGGCACCTCGTCCAGTTCGTCCGGGTCCGCCAGCGGCTCGGGTTCCTCGGCAGTTTCCGGTTCCTCGGGCTCCGCTGGCTCCTCGGCCAGCTCCGGATTCTCCGGTGGCTCCGGGATCTCCTCCGCGCAGGGTTCCGGCGGCCAGACAACGTCCGGGGGGTCCTGATGCTGGCCGCGGCCGCCGCCGGGCCCGGTGGCCGGGAGGGGGCCGCGGCCTGGCAGGCGATCGGCACCAGCGTGCACCTGCTGGTCACCGACCTGCGGGCCCTGGCCCCAGCACGGCGCATGCTCACCGAAGACCTCGCCGCCCTGGATGCGGCGTGCAGCAGGTTCCGCGCGGACTCCGAGATCGCGGCGCTGGATGACGCGCTGGCCGATGGGCGCGGCCGTACCACCCCGGTGCGGATCAGCCCGCTGCTGGCCGGGGCGCTGGCCGTCGCGCTGCGGGCGGCCCGGCTCACCGACGGGGACGTGGACCCGACCGTGGGCGGCGCGCTGAGCGCGGCCGGCTACGACCGCGACTTCGCGCTGGTGCGCCGGGACGGCCCGCCGGTGCGGCTGACCGTCCGCAGCGTCCCCGGCTGGCGGGAGGTCGAACTGGACGAGGCGGCCGGGCTGGTGTCCCTGCCCGGCGGCACGCAACTGGACCTGGGCGCCACCGCGAAGGCCTGGGCGGCGGACCGCGCCGCGGCGCGAATCGCCGCGGAACTCGGCTGCGGCGTCCTGGTCAACCTGGGCGGGGACATCGCGGTGGCCGGGGCGGCCCCGCGCGGCGGGTGGCGGATCCGGGTCCAGGACGTCACCGGGCGGCCCGAGGACCCGCCGGCCGGCCCGTCCGCGGTGATCGCGATCCACTCCGGTGGCCTGGCCACCTCCAGCACGGCCGCGCGGCGCTGGCGGCGCGGGGGCGATGTGCTGCATCACATCCTTGATCCCCGCTCCGGGCTGCCCGCCGCCCCGGTGTGGCGCACCGCGTCCGTCGCGGCAGCTACCTGCGTCGACGCGAACGCCGCGAGCACCGCGGCGATCATCCGCGGTGAGGCCGCGCCGGCCTGGCTGGCCGGCCTGCGGCTCCCGGCCCGGCTGGTGGCCGAGTCCGGCGCCGTCGTCCACCTCGGCGGCTGGCCGCCGGAACAGCCCTCCGCCGCCTGAAGTGCTGGCCTGGGGGAGCGACCCCCCTGGAACCCCCCGGTGGCCTGCGGCCCGGTTCCTCCGTCACCGGGCCGTGGCCCTGCTGGCTTAGGCGGCCAGCCGCCTCGGACCTCCGTGCTGGCCCGGGGACGACCCCGGAATCCGATGGCGTCAGCCGGCCGGGCCCGGCTCCGGCCCGGCCTCTCCGGGGCTTGCGGCCCGGCCGGCTGGCTCTGTGGCCGCGGCTGTGCCCCGTGCCCCGGCTGGTCCCTCCCCCGCGCCGCGCGCCGGGCCGGGCTCGGTGCGGTACCGCCAGAACTGCGGAATCGCCACGCAGGTCACCACGGCGGCGATCACGCTGAGCAGGCCGCCGGACCAGGCGGCGAACTGCGGGCCGCCCAGCGCCGCCGCGGCACCGGCTTCCGCGTCGCCGAGCCGCGGGCCGCCCTGAAGACCGACGAAGATCAGGCTGTTGACCCGGCCCTGGAGGGCGTCCGGGGTGACCCGCTGCACGATCACCATCCGGAACACCGAGGAGATCACGTCGGCGGCGCCTGCCACCACGAGCAGGGCCAGCGCCGCGGGCAGCCACGGCACGAACCCGAACCCCATGATGGCCAGGCCCCAGATCACGACGCAGACCGCGACCGCCCGGCCGGCCCGCCGCACCCGCCCGATGTGCCCGGTCAGCAGCGACCCCGCCAGCGCGCCAAACCCCGCGGCGGCATTCAGGTAACCCACCGTGGCCGCTCCCCCGCCGTAGACGGTCGTCGCCAGTGCCGGGAACAGCGCCCTGGGCATGCCGAAGACCATCGCGCCCAGGTCGATAAGGAAGGCCCCGGCGAGCGGCGGGCTCGACCTCAGGTAGCGGACCCCGCCGATCAGTGAGGCGGCGCTGGCGGGCTGCCCCCCGCCGGCCGGCCGCAGCGACGGCAGCCGCGCCACGGTGAGGAACGCCAGCGCGAACGCGACCACGTTGAGCCAGTACACGAGGCTGAACCCGGCATTGGCGATGAGCAGGCCCGCCGCGGCGGGACCTACCACCAGGGTCAGCTGGAACCCCGCGGACTGCACGGACAGCGCGGCGGCCAGATCGGCCGGGGGCACCAGGCTCCGCAGCGACGCGCGGCGGGCCGCCCAGTCCACCCCCTGGAACGCCGCCAACTCGGCGGTGCAGGCGAAAAGCGGCCACAGCAGCGGGTGCGGCAGCGTCGAGTTGACCGCCAGCCCGGTCACCCCCGCGGCCAGCAGCAGCTGGGTGGCCATCATGACCCTGCGCCGGTCCCACGCGTCCACCAGCGGGCCGCCGAGCAGCGAGCCGGCCAGCAGCGGAAGGAGCTGTCCCAGGCTGACCAGGCCCACCATCGCGGTGGATCCGGTGAGCCGGTAGGTCTGGTAGCCCACGGCCACCACGGTGAGCTGGCTGCCCATCGACGCGATGAGCTGGCCGGTCCACAGCCGCCGGAAGCCGGCGTGGCGGCGCAGCGGTGAGACGTCCACGACCGCCCTGCCCACAGCGCGCCGGACGCGCCCGGTGTGGGCAGACATGCGAACCTCCCTGCTGACGGCGCCGACGCGCGCATTCTGCCAGGCCATCGCGTTCAGAGGTAATTCAGAGGCGGCGGAGAGAAGGCGCTGTACTGGGCCGGTGATGCTGAGGACATGAACTTCCAGCGACCGGGCCGCCGGCCATGACCGGGATCACCAGCAGCACCGCGCTCTGGTACGCCAGCCGGGCGACCGGGGTGGTGACGCTGCTGCTGCTGACCGCCGTGGTGCTGCTCGGCATCCTGGTCAACCGGCAGGGCCGGCTCCCCGGCCTGCCCGCCTTCGCGGTCACCGGCCTGCACCGGAACGTCTCGCTGCTGGCGGTGGCGTTCCTGGCGATCCATGTGGTGACCGCCATCGCGGACCCCTACGTGACGATCCGCCTGGCCGCGGCCGTGCTCCCGTTCACCTCCGCCTACAAGCCGTTCTGGCTGGGCCTTGGGGCCATCTCCCTGGACCTGGTCGCCGCGCTGATCCTGACCAGCCTGGCCCGCGCCAGGATGAGCCGGCGCGCCTGGCGGGGCATCCACTGGGTCGGCTACGCCGCCTGGCCGCTCGCGGTCGTGCACACCATCGGCAGCAGCGCCGACGCGCGAAGCGGCCTGGTGCTCGGGGTGCTGGTCGCCTGCGTGCTGGCCACCGTCGCCGCGCTGGCCTGGCGGCTCTCGCAAGCCGCCCGGGAGGTTCCCCGGGCCGGGCGCGCCGCCGCTGCCCTCAGCCGTATGTCCGCCAGGAAGGCCGGCCTGTGATGACCGGCAGCCTGACCCTCTCGCATCCCCCGATGGCGGCCGGCCCGCCACCCGGCCTGCCGGGCCCGGGCCTGCCGCGGCTGCTGCCCGGATCTGGCGCCGTGCCGGCGGACCTGCGCGCGCACCTGGCCGCGCATGGTCCGCTCGGCCCTGCAGGCGGCCTGCTGCGGGAAGTGGCGGCTTCCGGGCTGACCGGCCGGGGCGGCGCCGCTTTCCCCGTCGCCCGCAAGCTCGCCGCGGCGGCGCAAACCAGGCCAGCCCCCGTTGTGGTGGGCAACGGCGCTGAGGGTGAGCCGGCCAGCGGTAAGGACCGGTCCCTGCTGTGGATCTCTCCGCATCTGGTGCTGGACGGGCTGCAACTCGCCGCGTCGGCGGCCGGGTCGGCCGCGGCCGTGCTCTACGTACCGCGCGACGAACGGCTGCACGGCTGGCTGGCCGGAGCCATCGCGGAGCGGGCCGCCGCCGGGATAGACGCCGCCCGCGTCGAGCTCGTGACGGCCCCCGGCAGGTTCCTCGCCGGGGAGGAGTCCGCCCTGGTGAGCCGCCTGGCAGGGCGGCCAGCCCTGCCCGCCTACCGGCCGGTGCGCGGGCTGCCGCGGCTGACGCCCGGCCGCGCGGCGCTGGTGCAGAACGTGGAGACCCTGGCGCACCTGGCACTGATCGTGCGCTATGGCGCGGCCTGGTTCCGGACGGCCGGGACCGAGGCGGAGCCGGGCACCATGCTGGCCACCCTCCATCTGGCCGACGGCCGGACCAGCGTAGCCGAGGTACCGCTCGGCGCTGGCCTGGCCGGCCTGCTCGGCCTGGGTGCCGGGCCCGAGTGTCCGCCCGGCGCTGGCCCGGCCGGGCCAGGCATGCCAAGCGCCTTCGGCCCGGTCCAGGCCGTGCTCGTCGGCGGCTACCACGGTTCGTGGCTGTCCGCCACGCAGGCAGCGGGCCTGCTGCTGGCCAACGCGGCGCTGCACCCGCTGGGCGCGATGGTCGGGGCCGGCGTGCTGGCCGCCCTTCCAGCGGACCGGTGCGGCCTCACCGAGACCGCACGGGTGGCCCGGTACCTGGCCTTGGAATCAGCCGGCCAGTGCGGCCCGTGTTTCAACGGCCTGCCGCGCATGGCCGCCGCGCTGGAGCATCTGGCCCGACCGCGCCCCGACCGCCGGGCACGGGCCGACCTGGAGCGCTGGGCCGGCCTGGTCACCGGCCGCGGCGCCTGCCACCACCCGGACGGCAGCGTGCGGTTCATCCGCAGCGCGCTGCGCGTCTTCGCGGCCGAGGCCGGGCTGCACGAGCAGGGGCGGTGCAGCGGAACGGATCCGCGCCCGTTCCTGCCGGTGCCCGCCGGCTCGCCCGCGACCGACGAGGACTGGAGCTGACATGGGAAAACGGTTGCAGTTGCACGTAGCCGCCGTGGCCGGTGCCCGGCACCGGGCCTGCCCCGCGACCGACCAGGACCGGAGCTGACATGGGAAAACGGTTGCGAGTGGATCCCGTGGCCTGTGCCGGGCACGGGGCCTGTGCGGAGCTCCTGCCGGAGCTGATCACCCTGGACGAATGGGGCTACCCGGTTGTGGCGGACCAGCGAGTTCCGCGCGGCCTGCAGCGCGAGGCGCGCCGCGCCGTGGCCGGCTGCCCGGCGCTGGCGCTGTTCCTCGCCCGGGTAGCGTGAGGTGCACCGATGGCCGCGGAGCTGGCATGGACTACTGAGGTGACCGAGATGACGGGGCGACAGCCGGGAGGTGCGGCGTCCGGCGCGCGGGCCCCGGTCCTGCAGCGCGCCGACGGCACACCCATCCGGGTGCTGGTGGTGGACGACGAGCCCAGCCTGGCGGAGCTGCTCGCCAGCGTGCTCCGGTACGAAGGCTGGGAGATCCAGACCGCCGGCGACGGCAGCAGCGCGGTACGCACGGCCCGGGAGTTCCGGCCGGACGCCGTGGTGCTTGACATCATGCTGCCCGACTTCGACGGCCTGGAGGTGCTCCGCCGGGTCCGGGCCGACCTGCCGCACGTGTGCGTCCTGTTCCTGACCGCGCGGGACGCGGTCACGGACCGGGTGGCCGGCATTACCGCGGGCGGCGACGACTACGTCACCAAGCCGTTCAGCCTGGAAGAGGTGCTGGCCCGGTTGCGCGGGCTGCTGCGGCGGGCCGGCATCACCCGGGCGCGCGGTGACACCGGGCTTGTGTTCGGTGATCTGACCATGGACGAGGATGCCAGGGAGGTGCGCCGCGGCGGTGAGCCGATCGAGCTGACCGCGACCGAGTTCGAGCTGCTCCGGTTCCTCATGCGCAACCCGCGCCGGGTGCTGTCCAAGGCGCAGATCCTGGACCGGGTCTGGAACTACGACTTCGGCGGCCAGGCGCACGTGGTCGAGCTGTACATCAGCTACCTGCGCAAGAAAATCGACTCCGGCCGGGAACCGCTGATCCACACGGTCCGCGGCGTCGGCTACGTCCTCAAGCCAGCGAGCTGACCCCATGAGCACCCCGCCGGGCACCGGTGGGCCAGTCGCACATCGCGGCCGGCCCTCGCGCTGGCTTGCCCGGCGAACATTGCGGGGACGCCTGATCGCCGGGCTGCTGGCGCTGCTCGCGGTGGCCTGCGCCGCCGTGGGCGCCGTCACCTACGTGTCGCTGCACGGGTACCTGCTGGACCAGCTCGACCAGCAGCTTGTCCAGGCGAGCGGCCGGTACCAGGCGTGCCTGGGCCACCCGCCGCCAGGCCACGACGGCGACAACGAGCCCGGGCCGCCGCACAGCTCGGCATACGACTGCGCACAGCAGCAGCAACAGCAGACGTTCAGCGCCCAGGTCAAGGACGGCGTGCTCACCGACAACTACATCTCCTACGGCACCTGCACGCTGTCGCATGCGGACAAGGCGGTGCTCACCGCGTATCCGGCTGACCAGCAGCCGTTCACCGGCGACCTGTCCAGCCTTGGCGACTACCGGCTGCTGGCGGTGCACGATCCCGAATCTGGCGTCACCTACCTCACCGGCCTGCCGATGACCCAGGTGAACTCCACGCTGCGCCAGGTCGCGACCGTCGAGATCGTGGTGTTCGCCGCCGCCTTGCTGCTTACCGGGGTACTGGGCACCGGGTTCGTGCGGCTGTCGCTGCGGCCGCTGCGCCGGGTGGCGGCCACCGCCACCCAGGTGGCCGAGCGGCCGCTGGCCAGCGGCGAGGTCACCCTGCCCGAACGGGTCCCGGACGCGGACCCGCGTACCGAGGTGGGTCAGGTCGGCTCGGCGTTCAACCGGATGCTCGGCCACGTCGAGGCGGCGCTGGCCCGCCGCGCCGCCAGCGAGGCCCGGCTGCGCCGGTTCGCCGCGGACGCCAGCCACGAGCTGCGCACCCCGCTGGCGGCCATCCGCGGCTACGCGGAACTCGCGCGCCGGCATCCCGGGCCGGTGCCCGCCGACATCGCGCACGCGCTGGGCCGGGTGGAGTCGGAATCGGCGCGGATGAGCGTGCTGGTCGACGAGCTTCTGCTGCTCGCCCAGCTCGACGCGGGCCGCCCGCTGGCCAAGGAGCCGGTGGACCTCACCCGGCTGGCCATCGACGCCGCCAGCGACGCGCGGGCCGCCAGCCAGGACCACCGCTGGGTGCTGGAACTGCCGGACGAGCCGGTGCTGGTAGAGGGCGACGAGCATCGCCTGCACCAGGTGCTCGCCAACCTGATGAGCAACGCGGCGAAGCACACCCCGGAGGGGACCACCGTGACGGTCGCGCTCACCACCAGCGAGGACCCGCCGACCGTGCGGGTGAGCGTGACCGACAGCGGGCCCGGCATCCCGGAGGAACTGCAGCCCGCCCTGTTCGAGCGGTTCGTGCGCGGCGACTCCGCCCGCTCCAACGCCGGCACGAGCACAGGGCTGGGCCTGGCCATCGTGCAGGCGGTCACGACCGCACACGGCGGCAGCGTGAGTGTCAGCAGCCGGCCGGGCCACACCAGCTTCGTGATCACCCTGCCCCGCCTGGCCTCGGTCACCGCCAGCGCCTGAGCCGCCCGCGACGCGCAACGCCGCTGTTCATAGCGGTCGCAGCGGAGCGGCCCCGTCGGGGCCGGACCATCTCCCGCAGGCGGAGATCGTCGTCCCGGTCCGTGACGAAGAGCGCGGCCCGGCCACGGGCACCGCGAGGTGCCGGGGCCGGGCCGCCGTCGTGAGTAGCGGGGACAGTCACGGCGGAACGGCCCGATGCGCGGCCCCGTAACGCCGTGCCTGCATTGGGTCACCGCGACGTTACGATTATCAGGGTCATCCATTGGCAATGCTCGGGCAAAGCTGTCGTATTTAGTTCCGTTTTCCCAGCTCACGGCGTTTCGGTGGCACCGGCCAGGCTGCGCCTGCGGCGCATGGCCAGGCCTATGCGCTGGCCGCCCGGTAGGCGCCCGGCGTGATCCCGTAGCAGCGCCGGAACCAGCGGGTGAGGTGCGCCTGGTCGGCGAACCCGCTCGCCGCGGCGGCATCGGCGAGTGCCGCGCCGCCAGCCAGGGCCCGGCGGGCCGTGCGCAGCCGCAGCAGTCGCTGGTACTCGCTGGGGGGCAGGCCGTAGCGGCTGCGGAAGGCACGGTAGGCCACGAACCGGCTGCAGCCCGCCGCGGTGGCCACGTCGGCGAGCGTGGCGTCCGTGGCGCCGTCGTCGTGCAGGAACGCGCGGATCCGGTCAGCGGCGGCCGCCTGGTCCCAGGCGGTCAGGCCGGTGACCTGGCCCGCCCGGGGCAGGTCCTGGCGCGGGCCGCTCACATGGCGGGCGGCGAGCGCGGCAACGGCGGCGAGCCGCTCGGACTGCTCCAGCAGGCTGGCCGGTCCGGTGAGCGACCGGTGCAGCCGCCGCAGCGCCGTCGCGAGCGCCGGATCAGCGAGCACCGGCTCGGCGAACAGGGGCATGCCGTTCGCGGTCCCGGTGAGGTCGGTGAGCAGCCCGGTCAGCAGGCCCGGAGCCAGATGGATCATCCGGTAGGTGAACCCGGTTCCGGTGGCGGCGTGCCCGTCATGAGGATCGTCGGGGTTGAAGGCCATCACCAGGCCGGCCGTGCTGACGCGCCCGGCGCCGCGGCAGGTGAACGCCTGCGCCCCGGACTCGGTCAGGCCGAGGGAGTAGGTGTCATGGCTGTGCCGGTGGTAGACGTGACCGCAGAAGCGGGCGTGCATCGCCTCGACCTGCCCGTCCGCCGACCGCCAGTACCGCGCCCAGTCCTCGGGCTGCTCGGCTCCCACCCAGCCAGTATGCCGAATGCCCCCTGCCCTGGGAGGGAGCGGCCGGGGGATGGCCCTGCCGCGGACAGAACTCCGCGCCAGGGCAACCCCCGTCCACTCCCGCGCCGGATCCCGGGGGTCGGCGGGCCGTGATTGGCGCGCTCCAGCGTTCAAGACGCCCGGGCCGCCGGCGGGCGATCCTGGAGGCATGCGCTTTGACACGAAGATCGCGATAGCGGTGCGGTCCGACCTCGCGGTCTGGCAGAAATTGAACGTGACGGCCTTCCTCTCCAGCGGGATCGCGGCGGGGATCGACGAGGTCGCGGGCAAGCCCTATGAGGATGGCTCGGGCAATCGCTACCTGGAGATGTTCCGCCAGCCTGTGCTGGTCTACACCGGATCTGGCGAGGCACTCGCCGCGGTCAGGGAACGGGCCGTCACGCGGGGCATGGCAGCCGCCGTCTACACCCAGGAAATGTTCTCCACGGGAGATGACGACGCCAACCGGGCCGTAGTGCAGGCCGTGGCCGCCGGGGACCTGATGCTGGCCGGGATCGCCGTCTACGGTCCGCGCAACGCCGTGGATAAGGTCTGCCGCGGCCTGACCCTCCACCCGTAGCCACGCCCCGGGATCCGCTGCTTCCTCCCGCAGAGCACCCCTGGCCGCTCCCTCCCCCGGAGTGCGGCATCCAGTCCAGTTGGACAGACCGGGCCGTCATGCCTAGTATTGCTAGGTATGCGATCCGAAAGGCTGAAAGGGCACCTGGACCTGCTGCTGCTGTCCGTGCTCAGCCGAGGCCCGGGCCACGGTTACGAGGTCATCACCCGGCTGCGCGACCGCAGCGACGGTGCGTTCGAACTGCCAGAGGGCACCGTCTACCCGGCACTGCACCGACTGGAGGAGGCCGGCCTGCTGGCGAGCGCGTGGGACATCGCGTCCGGGCGGCGCCGCCGCATCTACCGGCTCACCCCCGCGGGCGAGGCCGCGCTCGCCGAGCAGTCGCGGCAGTGGGGTGAGTTCAGCGGGTCGGTGGCCCGGGTGCTCGGCGCGCATGCCGCGGTCTCGCCGCTGCGGCCGGCCCTGCCGGGAGCGACGGCATGAGCCGGGGCACCGCGGACACGCCGGCTGACCCGGTCGAGGACTATCTCGACCAGCTGCTCGTCACGCTGAGCGGCAGCCCGCGCCAGGTGCGGCACACCGTGGGCGAGGTGGAGGCGCACCTGCACGATGCGGTCGCCGAGGGCGTCGCCGCCGGTCTGGCGGAGCCGGAAGCGCAGGCGCAGGCGGTCGCGCGAATGGGCCCGGTACACGGGGTCACCGGCCGCGGGCCCGCGCTGGCCCGCCCGTCACTGGCGCTGGCCCGCCGGCTCGCGCTCACCGCCGCCCTGGTCGGCGGGGCGGGCTTCCTGGCGATCGGCGCGGCCGGGCTGGTCGCCCGGCTGCTGCTCACGGTGAAAGGCGACCAGTTCCTGACCGCGCCCTGGCCGGCGGGCACCTACACCAGGGCGGACTGTGCGCGCTGGCTCGCCGGGAACCCCGGCACGCATTCGTGCGTAACCGCCATGCTCGCCGATCATGCCGGTGATTTCCTGCTGCAGGCGACCGCGGCGGGGCTGCTCGGGCTCATCGCCCTGGCCGCCTATCTCACGCTGCGGCAGCGGTGGCAGGACCGCGCTACGCTCACCGTCCTGCCGGCCGGGACCGCGGAAGCGCTGGGCACCGCGCTGGCCGCGGTGGCCGCGGTGGTGTGCCTCGGCCAGGCGGTAGACACCGAGATGGTGCAGCATGGCATCGGCGCGGGCGAGCCGTGGAGCCTCGGCGCCGCGGCCGCGGTGGCGGCCGCCGCGTTCGCGCTGGCACTCCGCCGTGCCCTCCGCCGCGCCGCCCCGGCCTGAGCGCTCAGGGACAGGCGCGCCCGGATCAGCCTTGGCGGCCGGCCAGGTCCAGCAGGTCATCGAGGATGGCACCGAACGCGTGCACCAGGGTTAGGTGGCCCTCGCCCGGGAGCAGGTGAGCCCGGGCACCGGGGATGTGCGCGGCCAGCCACTGGCCGTGCGACCAGGGCACCATCATGTCCTGATCGCCCTGCCAGACCGCCACGGGAGCGCCCGCGCCCGCGTCTGCCATGGTGAAGCCCCAGTCGGTGACGAAGGCGAGATCATCATCACGCCAGCCAGCTATCCCGCCCGACACCGCGGCGCGAAACGAGGCCGCCAGGTAGTCGGCGAACTCCCCGGTGACGGCCGCCTTGTCGGCCGCCGACGCCAGGTCGCCCAGCCCTGCTGCCACGTCGGCGCCGGTTATCGAGGCCAGCTCCCGCGCGGCGGGCTCCAGGAAGCCGTTCAGCGCCTCCGGCCCGGCGAGGGCCGCCTGGAACTCCGCGAGGTTCTCCGAGGCCATCCCGTGCCACCAGTCCAGGCCCCCGGCGTGATGCGGCGCCACTCCGGCCATGGAGGCGGCGGCCAGGCACCGGCCGGGCAGCAGTGCGGCGCAGGCCAGGGCGTGCGGGCCGCCACCGGACCAGCCCACGGTCACGAACTCCCCTGCGCCCAGGGCGTCGAGAACGGCGGCGAGGTCGGCAGCGGCGGCGCGGACCCGGCGGCCCGGGTCCGGCGTGGAGCCCTCGTACCCGGGCCGGGCGTACAGGACTAGGCGCAGGCCGCGCTCGGCGGCCGCCGCGGCAACGGCCGGGGCCGGCATCAGCCCGGCGGGCGTCCCGTTGTGCAGCACGACCGCGAGGCCGCCTGCCGGGCCGGCGGCCAGGACTTCGAGTTGCCGCCCGTCAGCGGCCTGGACGGTCACCTTTACCGCGGTCATACCTGGACTATAGGGGCCATCGCCACCGATCAACCGCGCGGGCACCACCAACAAACCGAGCGTGGGCGGGGTGGGGCGAAGCGCGCGTGTAGAGCGGAGCGAAGCGCGCGTAGCGCCACTCCGCCCACGCCTCAGCGAATATAACCGTGGCCCCCGCGACAGAAGCCGCGGGGTCACAGGGCCGGCGGGGGTCACTCCGCGTGGGCGGCGCCGATCAGGTGCTGTGCAGCCACTTCACGCTGAAGTTCGTGCCGCCGCTGAGCGCGGAGACCGAGTCCTTCGCGCGGCCACTGCCGTTCACCATGGTGATCTTGACGCCGTTGGCCTGACTCATCGCCGCCCCGTCCACCGACGCGTTGCTGAACTGAACGGTGCCGAAGTCGGTCAGCGGCAGGACGCCGCCGGAGGACAGCGCCTCGGCGATGACCTCCGCGGAGCTGTTCTTCGCGTTTGCGAGGGTCTTGTGGATCGTGTGCGACCAGCCCGCGGTGGTGTCCTTCAGCACCAGGGTGTAGTGGCCGCCGCCGGTGAAGGTGACCGACCCGGTGAAGTGGTCACCCGGCCGCACCGCGTTACCGAAGTTCACCGGGAATGCCGGGTACATCTCATACCAGCCGAAGTACCTGGCGTGGCCGCCACTGCAGTCCACCTCGCTGCCGGTCTGCTCCACGGTCTGGCTGCCGAAGCCGTCGAGGCCGACCCAGAAGCTGGAGAAGGTACGGCTGCTCGTGCAGTGCCCGGTGGGCTCGACCCAGCTCGCCGAGATTTTCTTGTAGGTCTTGCCGTGGGCCGCGTAGCCGGACCAGTTCTGGGATTCCACGGCGTGACTTGGCCTGCCACGGACGGCCATCGGCGCGGTGCCGTGCATGGCCGGCCTGATCAGGTGGATGGTGGGCCCGGCGGGGTGGCTGCTGGCGGCTGCGGGGGCGGACGCGGCGAGCGCGCCGCCGGCCAGAGCCAGCCCGGCCAGGGGGATACACCATCTGCGTAGCATTCGGTCTCCTTCGTGGGTGCGGGGGCAGTCACGGCGGAATGAGCCGGCTATCACCCATCGGCCGTGGCTGCGGGGGTCTGCGCGACCGTGCGACGGGCAAGAGTAACGCGTGGGCCAGCTAGAGGTAAAGCTCCGGTAGTTCATCCGCCATCTAACGGAATGGAGGCGGTGTCACCGGGCCGGAACCGCTGCATCAGGCGCGGGGCTGCTCCCCGGTCTCGGTGAACTTATCCATGATCATGGACTCACCACGGAACAGCGGGGTGCGCCGCACCCGCCGCTCGATCGAGGCGGCCGACATCGTGTACCCGAGGAACAGCAGGAGCGAGAACGCCTGGAGCATGATCCACGGCCACGGCGAGGTGAAGTTGGACAGGTACCAGTCGTTGAGCGCGTGCAGCACCGCGGCGATGGTCACGCCGAAGAGGATCAGCGGCACCCGGCGCCGCGGGTAGTTGACCGCGATTCCGATGAAGAACGCGGCGACCCCCGCCCAGATGGCGTGCTGGAACCCGTCGACGAACACCCGGTAGGCGAAGCTCAGCGCGCCGATGACCGCCGCGTTGGCGGAGTGGTGCACGGCCGCCGCGGCGATGTGCTCGATGGCGATGGTGGTGTACTGCGACGCCTCCCGGACGCCGAAGGTGAGCCCGGCGATGGTGCCGAGGAACATCCACATCCGGACGTCCAGCTTCACCGAGCGCAGCTTCAGCAGCCCCAGCGCGGCCACCAGGATCGGCAGTGCCTTGGTGATCTCCTCGTTGAACCCGACAAGCAGCGCGCCGCCCAGGCTCTTGGGGTTGAGCGCCGAGTTGACGTTGATCGTGATGACGCTCATCCAGATCATCACCCAGATGACGATGCCGAGCCCGATCAGCAGTTCCTGCTTGCCGTGCGGCTCCGGTGGCCGGATCAGCAGCCAGAACGCGACCCCCCACAGCGGCGCGACGTACAGGCTGTACGCCCAGCCGGGCGTGGTCAGGTTCCCCGATGAGGCGAACAGCGCCAGGAAGACCAGCGGAAGCAATGCGTACGCGATGACCAGCAGCCGCAGGCCCTGGCGCCACCCGGGGTCGGTCAGCCAGCTACGGACCGGGACCAGGATCTGGACCGCCGACGCCAGCTCGTCCCTGGCCTCGGCGGCCGCGCCGAGCCGCACGGGGACACCGATGCGCGGCATCGCAGCGGTGGAGAACGGGCCGGCCTGGCCCGCCGGCGGGCCAGGTGGCGGCGGCGCGCCCGCGCCCCAGTCCGCCGGGGGGGACGGCGCGGCCGGGCTGGCTGGGGGCACAGGCAGCGCCGGCGCGGCAGGATCCGCGGGCAGCACGGAGGTGGCTGAGCCTGGGGATGGCGCTTCGCCGGGGGGCTGGGACGGCTCCAGCCGGACCACCGGGCCCTGCGGCGAGGCGAGCGACAGTTCCACCGGCTCGGCCACCAGCAGCCTGGTGACCGCGCCGCCGCGCAGGAAGGTGCCGGCCCGGCCCAGCCCCTCGAACACCCACCCGTCCGGGCCCCAGGCCAGCTCGGCATGCTGCCTGGACACGGTCGGATCGCTGACGACGACGTCGTTGTCCGCGCTGCGCCCGATCCTGATGGTCCGGCCCCGCTCGAAGCTGTAGCGCTGGCCGTCCCAGCTCACCTGAAGCTCGTTCACCGTTCGTGCCTTCCCGGGCGGCCGCACTGGCGTGCGGTGCCCGCCGCCGGCTGCCGGATCATCCGCCCACCGGCGGAACCGGGGCGGCCGGCCGGTCCCGCACGGCGGCGGGCGCGAGCAGCAGCGCGAGGGTGGTGTCGTCGGCACTGCCGTCCACCGAGGCGCACTGGGCCGCCTGCACCTGCAGGTGGCTGGCCATCCAGGACACCGGGCGGGTCGCGATGCTTCCGGCAAGTTCGGCGCTCACCACGCTCTCCCAGGCCTGCGCCACCTGAGCGTTGCCGTAGCCGTCCGTGGCCAGCAGGGTCCCGAGCACGGCGGTGCCCGTCAGGTCGACCGCGGCGACGCGGAACGAATCGCCGGCGCCTACCGAGCACAGGCTCGTGGTGTGCCGGCCGTCGAGCAGCGGGTCGCCGGGCACCGCCAGCAGGGCCGTGCCGTCCGAGCGGATGCACACGATGTCGCCGTCGCCGATCTGCGCCAGCAGCAGCCGCTCCCCCGTCCCGATGGCCACGAGCAGCGTCGTCCCGTAGGGAATGGTGGCGTCGTCGCCGCGGCGGACCGTGTCCTCGGCGCCGGTGAACGGCTCGGCGGCCACGTCGCGGTGTACCGCGTCACGCCACCGCGCGACGATTTCCGGCACCAGGAGGCGCCGCAGTTCTTCCGGCGCCCCGGGCAGCCCGCCCGGGCGGCCAGCGAGGTCACTGACGGCCTGGCAGGCGATGGACACGGCCAGCCGTGCACCGCGGTCGCTGCGGAAGTGCCTGGCGTGCCCGTGCCCGTCCGCGACCGCGGCCACCATGCCGCCGCCGAGCGGGCGGACCTCGGCCGCGTCCTGGTTGGGGAGGCCCGCCGCGCGGTGCGCCGCGCCGCGCTCGGTGGCCGTGACGGCCTGCCACCGGCTGGCGCGGCCATCCGCGGGGGGGTCAGGATCCAGCGCTTCCATCATGGTCACGACCGGCGTCTGCTCGCCATGCATCGAGCCGGAGCCGCTCCTGCGCCGGGCCGGTCACCTGCACCCCCTCTGGTAGTGGCGCAACCTTACCGGACCGGCGAGCCCCGCCGGGCCCCGCCGGACACCGTGACCGTGCGCCGGGCGGCGGTCCCGGTGCCCGCCGCCCGGCACCCGCCTGCTAGGGCTCCGGGTCTATCCCGTGCCAGGGCGGCACCTTCACCGTGCGGTGGCCGGGGGTGCCGCCGAGGATGACCTTGCGGAGCGAGACGTCGTTGCTTGCGGTGGTCTCGTGCAGGACCTTCTCCGGGTTGGCGATCACCTCGATGTAGTAGGTGCCGTTCGGCACGCCGGTGATGTCAAAGTTCTGGCCCGCGATCGACTGGATGTAGGTGTCACCCCAGCCGACGGGCATTTCCTCGGCCACCCACAGCGCCGTCGGGCTCCCGCACTGTCCCTGCAAGCCCACCGAGAACGGCTGCCAGACCGCGTGCGGAAGCAGCAGGCCCACCGCGTCCGAGGGGGCGATGCAGAACCCCACCTTGTGGCTGCGCACCGCGACCGACTTGGCCGAGGTGAGCAGCTCGTACTTCGCGAACTGCTCGAAGTGCCAGTGGTTGTGGCCCTGCTTGCTGTCGAAGCCCATCGTCCCGGCGCGGACCCGGCCGATAATCTTGCCGCCGCTCCAGAAGTACTGGTACGCCTTCATGACCGGCGAGGCGTGCGACCGGAACCCCTCGACGTCAAGCGGGCCGTGGCCGCCGACCCACACCGTGGCCGCGAAATTCAGGAAGTCATGGGCCTGCTTGCGCGGGTGGCTCACCATGACCTGCCAGGCCGGCAGCGCCACCAGGTCCGGCAGGGCCGACGCCGGAGGGTTTTTCATGGCCGGGACGCCGGCCGGGGGCTGCGGTAGTGCGTGCCCGCGCGGGCCGTTCCGCCGGGCCGGGAGGCAGCAGCCGGGGACCGGGCAGCACCTGGGGCCCTTCACCACAGTCACCTTCACGGTGGTCGTGGCGTCGCTGGCCGGGATGTGGAACAGCCGGGTGTATTCCGGGGTGATGGTCCCGGTGACCCGGTACACGCCCAATGGCAGCTTGGTCTGATGGCCGAGGAAGTTGGTCTCGGCCGGGTCGGTGGCCCAGCCCTTCTGCACCCCCCACACCATGCTCAGCGGGAACGGGTCGGTCGCGCACTGCTGCGGGTACGGGCTGGTCCGCGGGCTGCCCGGGCCGGCCCGTTCCGGGTCGTAGGTGTCCGGGCAGAACGGGATCGTCTCCGCCGCGGCCACCTTGCCCGCGGAGTTACGGACGGTCAGCGTGAGGAACTTGGCCAGGCCGTAGTTGAAGCCGTTGATCACGCTCGCGGGCAGCGGGCGGCGCACGGTGCCGCCCGAGGGCGGGTAGATGACCTGCGTGATCGTGACCGGCTTGGTGTAGCTCGCCCGCTGCACGTCCAACTGCAGCGGCGACCCGAGCGCCGCCACCCACATGCCCGGGTCGAGGTAGACCTGGCCGCCGAAGCTGTCCAGGGTAATGCTCTGCTGGGCGGCGACCAGCCGGAGTCGCGGGCCGGCCGCGCCGCGGCCCCGGCGGCCCCGGGTGCAGGCAGGCCGGGCACGGCGAGTGCGGCGACGGCTAGTCCCGCCACCGCCAGAACGCATCGCTGTTGCTTCCATCGCGGGTGTCGCATATGGCCTCCAGGCGGCCGCGCGCCCGGTGCGCGCGGGCAACACCGAAGACGCCCCGGCGCGGCCCGGCGTTGCCTGCCCGCCGGGAATTCCAGGTGTCTGGGAAATTCGCCAGCTGGGTCCACGGCGCGCCCGCCGCGGGTTTCCGCGCCGATTCCGCGGCGTGAGCTGCCGTTCATCTCCCGGACTTTCCCTCGCCCCCGCGGTCTGGCACGCTGCGGGAGATGGCACTGTCCCGGGCCAGGAGGGCATTCGTGAGCGACGAGCAGATCACCCCAGACGGCGGCCGCGATCCGGCACCTGACGGCGGCGGTGCCGCCGGCCCGGGCGGGCCGAGCAGGCGGGGGCTGCTCAAGGCGGGGCTCGTTGCCGGTGCGGTCGCCGGGGCAGGCGGGTGGCGCCCGGCACCTGGCAACCGGGGGCGGCACCACCACCCGCGCAAGCCGAACTCACGGCCGTACCCGCACCTGCCCGCGGGCACCGACACGATCCCGCAGATCGAGCACATCGTCGTCCTGATGATGGAGAACCACTCCTACGACAACCGGCTCGGCATGCTGAACCGCCACGGTGCCGACGGTTTCCGGCTCGGCCATGGCGGCCTGCCCACGGCCACCAACCCTTACGTCAACGGTGACCTGCAGCACGCCTTCCGCATGCCGACCACCTGCCAGCTCGACGGCCACCCCGCCCAGGACTGGCTGAACAGCCACGTCCAGTTCAACCACGGCCGCAATGACGGCTTCGTGGAATCGGGCAGCGGCCCTGTCTCGATGGGCTACTGGGAGCAGGCCGACCAGCCGTTCTACTACTCACTGGCGCAGGCGTTCCCGATCGCCGACCGGTACTTCTGCTCGGTGCTCGGCCAGACCTACCCGAACCGGCGCTACCTGATGGGCGCAACCTCCATCGGGCAGGTGGACGACACGCTGCCGAAAGAGAGCGACTACCCGGCGAACGGGACCATCTTCGACAAGCTCGATGCGCAGGGCATCACCTGGCGGGACTACTACACCACGCTGCCGACGACGCTGCTGTACCCGCAGCTGTTCATCAAGAACCACGGCACCAAGGTCATCCCGATCGCGCAGTTCTTCACCGACGCCGCGGCGGGCAGGCTGCCCGGATTCTGCCTGGTCGATCCGGACTACGGGAAGCAGTCAGAGGAGAACCCGCAGAACATCGCGGTCGGGGAGCAGTTCGCCGCGCAGGTCATCAACGCGGTGATGTCCGGGCCCGGCTGGCGGAAGACGCTGCTGATCTGGAACTACGACGAGCACGGCGGCTACTACGACCACGTTCCGCCGCCGCCCGCGATCGCGCCCGACAACATCCCGCCGGCCGTGCCGGCCGGCCAGTCCGTCTACAACGGCTTCCGCCAGTACGGCTTCCGGGTCCCGTGCGCGGTCGTCTCGCCCTGGTCACGGCCGCATTATGTGTCTCACCGTGTGTTCGATCACACCAGCGTCTGCGCGCTGGTGGAGGCCAAGTGGAACCTGCCGGCGCTGACCTACCGGGACGCCAACGCCAACAACATGCTGGACATGCTGGACCTGCGGCGCCCGACGTTCCTCACCCCGCCGGCGCTCGCCCAGCCGCTGCTGGACGTCGACCCGGGCGCGCTCGCCTGCAGCACCTCCGGGCCAGGCGCCATCCCGCCGCCGGGCTCGGTGACCCCGCCGCACGGCCGCCATAAGGCGCACGGTCACTAGCATTGGCCGTATGACGGGACGCGCGGAGATCGGGCGATTCGGGATCTGGCGCAGTGCGAGCCTGGTGACGCCGGAGATCGCCGCCGGCATCGAGCGGCTCGGCTTCGGCGTGCTGTGGCTCGGCAGCTCACCGGACGGGGACCTGGCCCAGGCCGAGGCCCTGCTGGACGCGACGACCACGCTGACGCTGGCCACCAGCATCGTGAACATGTGGAAGGACCAGGCGAGGCTGGTGGCGCGGTCGTATGCCCGGGTGCAGCAGCGTCACCCCGGCCGGTTCCTGCTTGGCGTGGGCGCGGGCCACCCCGAGGCAACGCAGCAATACGCCAGTCCGTACGAAACCCTGGCCCGCTATACCGGCGAGCTCGTGGCCGGCGGCGTCCCGCGGGATGGCCTGGTGCTGGCCGCCCTGGGCCCGCGGGTGCTCCGCCTCGCCCGGGACCGGACCGCGGGCGCCATCCCCTACCTGGTGCCCGCCGAGCACACCGCCCAGGCACGTGCCCTGCTCGGTGCCGGGCCACTCCTCGCGCCCGAGCACAAGGTGGTGCTTGACACCGACCCGGCGCGGGCCCGGGCGCTCGGCCGCAGCCGGGTGCGCACTCCTTACCTCGGGCTGGTCAACTACACGAGCAACCTGCGCCGCCTGGGGTGGGCCGAGGAAGACCTGAGTGGCGGCGGCAGCGACGCGCTGATCGACGCGCTGGTCGCGCATGGCAGCCCGGCCGAGGCCGCCGCGCAGCTTGCCCGCCACCTCGACGCCGGAGCGGACCACGTCTGCATCCAGCTCCTCACCGAAGAGGGCGCCGACCCGCTGCCCGGTTACGCCCGGCTCGCGCCGGCACTGGGCCTTTGATGCCTCGCCCGGTCAGCGCCTCGCGCATCAGCCGGGCGCTGTACTCCTCGCGGCTGGCGGTCGCCGTGTACCGGTAGGCCTTACCGTCCTTCTCCCTGGCGAGCCAGCCCTTACGGTGCAGGTTGTCCATGGTGCTCATCACGGTGGTGTACGCGATGGGCCGCTCGTGCCGTAGTTCGTCGAACAACTCGCGCACGGTCACCGGGCTGCCGTGATCCCATACCATGTGCATGATCACCGAGATAGCGGGCTCCGTACTCGCGGCCGCACGGCGCCCAGCCACCAGCCGGTGGCCCGACCAGGGGAACGGTGCCGTGTCCAAGGGCAGCAGGAACAGGCAGCAGCAGGCCCGCGAGAAGATCGCGCAGGCCAGGGCGGCCGAAGCACGGCGCAAGCGGAAGCAGCGCTGGCTGGCCGCCGCCGGCGGGGCAGTGATCGTGGTCGCCGCCGTCGTCGGCATCACGCTCGCGGCCACCTCAGGCGGAACCTCAAGCAGCAGCACCGGGTCCGGCGGCACGCCCTCGCTGAAGCTTGCCGCGCTCAACACGCTGGGCACGCTCAACCCGGCCACGCCTTCGGGCCCGGCCGGGCCCGAAGGCGTGCCTATCCCCAGCGCTCCCCCGCTGACCGGCACCGCCACCAAGGCCACCGGCCAGAAGGTCGACGGCATCGGCTGCGACACCAGCGAGCAGGTGCTTTTCCACATCCACGCGCACCTGACCCTCTTCGTGAACGGCTCGCCCCGCCAGGTGCCGGCCGGCATCGGGATCCCCGACGCCAAGGCGCAGAGCACCCCGCAGGGCCCGTTCATCGGCAGCGGTAAGTGCTTCTACTGGCTGCACACCCACGCCGCCGACGGCATCATCCACACCGAGTCGCCGATCCACCGCACCTACACGCTGGGGAACTTCTTCGACGAGTGGGGCCAGCCGCTCGGCCCGGACCAGGCCGGACCGGCCAAGGGCCACGTCACGGCCCTCTACAACGGCCAGGTGTACCGGGGCAACCCGCGCGACATCCCGCTGAACAAGCACGCCCAGATCCAGCTGGAGGTCGGCACTCCCCTGGTCGCCCCCGAGTCCATCACCTGGCCCAGCGGCCTGTAACCGATCAGCCCGGGCAAGCCGGCCGCCCGCTGCCCGCCGGCCTGCCTGCCCGGGCAGTCACGGTGCACCCATAAGCTGGGCGGATGCCTTGGGGGATCCAGCGACAGCGCGGGCCGGCGGGGCGCCCTCTGCTGCCCCCGGGCACGCAACGCCCGGCCGCCCTGCTAGTGGCCGGGTGCGCGGTGGTGACGACCTGCCTCGCGCTGGCGTTCGGCCACCAGGCACGCGCGGACCGGCTGGATGCGGCCGTGGACGCCTGGATCCAGGGTGCTCTGGGCAGCTACCAAGGGCCGCTGCACCTGCTCGACCGGCTGGGCGGCCTGTTCTCGGTATCCGAGCTGACGGCCGCGCTGGTGCTGGCCTGCCTCGTGACGCGCCGGTGGCGCGGAGCCGTGCTGGCGGGCCTGGCCGTGCCCGCGGCGGTGGCGCTGACCGAGTTCGCACTCAAGCCCCTCGTCGGGCGGAGCATCCATGGCTACACCGTCTTCCCCAGCGGGCACGCCACCGCCATGTTCGCGCTCGCGGCCACCTGCGCGGTACTGCTCGCCAACCCGCCGCGCCCGCGGCTGCCCCGCGCCGTGCGGCTGCTGCTGGTGGCGGGCGCCGTGCTCGTCGCGGCCGCGGTGCCCGTTGCCATGGTGGCCCTGGGCTTCCACTACTTCACCGATATCGTGGCCGGTGCGGCCCTCGGCACCGGGATGGTGCTGCTGGCCGCCCTGCTCATCGACCGGGCCCGCCCGGCTGTCCCGGCCCCGCATGGCGCGGCTGCCGAGGACACCGCAGCGCTGAGCGCTGGTCGTTTACCGTGACAGTGGCGGCCGCCAAGAAATCTCGCCGCTCGGGCGAACCGGTTGCCGCCGGCACGCAATAGAGAAGCGATGGACGACGATGCGCTGATCGCCGCCGTGGCCCGCCGTGACGACACCGCGCTCCGCGAGCTGTTCTCCCGGCATGCGCCGTGGCTGGCCGCCCGGCTGCGCGGCGTGCTGCCGGCCGCCGAGGTCGAGGACGTGCTGCAGGAGACGTTCCTCGCGGTCTGGCGCGGCGCGGCCGGATACCGGCCGCAGGGCTCGGCGGGCGGCTGGCTCTGGGGCATCGCCCGGCGGCAGGCCGCCCTGTGGCTGCGCCGCCGCGGGCCGGCCGAGCTGCTGCTGCCGGCCCTCACCGCCGCCGATGGCAGGCATCCGGGCGACCCGGCCGAGGCGGCGTTGTCCCGTGCCGAGCTGGCCAGGGCGGTCAGCGCCCTGGGCCCGGAGGGCGGCCCGGCGCGTGAGACCTGGCGGCTGATGTACGTCGAAGACAAGAGCGTGGCCGAGGTGGCGGAGCTGATGGGGGTCCCGGCGGGCACGGTGAAGAGCCGCGCGCACCGGGCCAGGCGGCTCATGCGAGCGGCCCTGCGGCACCACGAACCGGTGCGGGAAGGAGGCGGGCGATGATCGGTCGTGACGACCTGACCGGCGGGTACCAGAACAGGGGCCCGGCCCCCGGTGACGTTGACCTGGACCGGGTGTGGCTGGGCGTGGCCGCGCAGGTGTGGTGCCGTCAGCCTGGGCCCGCCGAGCGGGCGGCCGGGCGGCTGCTGCGCTCCCCTGGCCTGGCCCGGGCATTGGTGACCACGCCGTCGCTGCTGCTCGGCTGGGTGATCGCCACGGTGGTGATACTGCTCGCCGGTATCGGGTTCACGCTGAGCACAGGGACACCGTGGGTGGCCCTGCTCGCGCCGGCGGTCGCGGCCGCGGGCATCGCCTACGCCTACGGGCCGGGCATCGACCCCGCCTGGGAACTGTCCCAGAGCATGGCGGTCAGCGACCGGATGGTGCTGCTGGTCCGCGCGCTCGCGGTGTTCGGCCTGAACGCGGCCCTCGGGCTCGCCGCCTCGGCCGCGTCGGGGGCCGCGGCCGCGGTCACGTTCGGCTGGCTGGTTCCGATGACCGCGATGTGCGCGCTGGCGCTCGCCGCGGCGACGGTCACCCGGTCGCCGAACGTCGGCGTGGCGGCAGGCTCGGCCGGCTGGGTGATCGCGATCCTGGCCGGCCAGGCCGCCGAAGGGCGGTTCACCGCCGCCATCACCGACTCCTTCTTCGTCCTCCCCTACCTGGCCTTCGCGGCCTGCTGCGCCGCGGTCGTGTTGTTCGCGACGCGGATCCCGAGAGGAACCTCATGAACGTCGAGCTCACCGAGCTGACTCGCAAGTTCGGCCACACCCGGGCCGTTTCTGGGGTGACCCTGGAGGCCGGGCCCGGCGTGTTCGGGCTGCTGGGCCCGAACGGGGCGGGCAAGACCTCGCTGCTGCGGATGATGGCCACCGTGCTGCCGCCCACCTCGGGCACGCTGCGCCTGCTCGGCCGCGATCCCGGTGGCTACGGCCCGCGGCGGGAGATCCGGCGCCGACTCGGGTACCTGCCGCAGAACCTCGGCTACTACCCGGGCTTCACCGTGGTCGACTTCGTGGAGTACTTCGCGCTGCTCAAGGACATGCCGCCCGGGCAGGTGCCGCGCGCCGTGGCGGCCGCCATCGAGCAGGTGGGCCTGGGCGACAAGGCCCGCGCCAAGCTGCGCACCCTGTCCGGCGGGATGCTGCGCCGGGTGGGGATCGCCCAGGCGATCGTGAACCAGCCGGAACTGCTGCTGCTCGACGAGCCGACCGCCGGCCTCGACCCCGAGCAGCGGGTGGCGTTCCGCGCCCTGCTGCGCGAGTTCGGCCAGCGCGCCACGGTGATCGTCAGCACGCACCTGGTCGAGGACGTCGCCGCCGCGTGCACCGAGGTGACGCTGATGGACTCCGGCCGGATCGTGTTCCACGGCACCCCGGACGAGCTGATCGCCCGGGGCCAGGGGCACGGCGTCGGGGACGCGCCGCTGGAGCGCGGGTACAGCGCGGTACTGGCGGCGGCGCGGTCATGACCCTTACCAGCACCCCAGTGAGGTCCACGCCGCGCCAAGCGCCCGCGGTGGCGCCGCGGAACCTGGCGCGGCTGCTCTGGGTGGAACTGCGGCACAACGCGATGCCGCTGGTCCTGCCGCTGATCGCCGTGCTGCTCTGGTTCGACTCCTACCGCATCGCCGCGACCCTGCCCCCGCTGTGGGTGATGCGCCTGTTCTACATCCTGGGGCAGGGTCATGCCCTGCTCGACTTCGCGCCGTTCGTGGCCGGCGTGGCCGCCTGGATGGGCTCGCGGGACGGCCGGCGCGACACAGGCGACCTGGTGACGGCCACGGTCCGGCCGCGCTGGGAGGCCCAGCTGGCCACCTGGGCCGCGACCGTCGTGTGGGCGGTGGGCGCCTACCTGGTGTTCATAGCGGTGATGCTGTATCTCCTTGGCCGCGCCGTCGCCTGGGGCGGGCTGCCGTGGTGGTCGATCAGCGCGCACATCCGCGCCCACAGCGCCAGGTCGGCGCGGGTATAGGCGACCAGCGTCGGCCGCCCGCCGGTACCGCTGGAACCGTGCACGGCCACCACGTCCGCCGCCGGGACCCCCACCATGCCGAACGGATATGCCTCCCACAGGTCGCTTTTCCCCGTCGTCGGCAGCCGGGGCAGGTCCGCCAGCGTGGTGACGTCGCTGCCCGCCTGAACGCCCGCCGCGCGCAAGCGCCCCGCCTGGACGCCGTCCAGCGAGAGCAGCCGGTCCACCAGGGCGCGCAGCCGGGCGAGCTGGAGCTGCCCGCGCTGGTCCGGCGGCATCGCCTCCGCGTCGGGCTCGAACATGTGCCTCACCTCCGGGCTACCGGGCCACGCTGGCCCCGGCCATACTGCACCCGAGGGTAGGTAAAGCCCTACTCTTTACCCGCCCGGGCCCGCCTGGCGGCGCTGCAGCGCATTTTCGGGCCTACCATGGCGAGCATGAACACTCCGCCGGATCGTGCCCGGGTACGCCTGCCCGGGATCAGCTCCCGGGCGTACGAGCACCCTGCCGACCGGTCGGCGCTGGTGGCCATGCGCAAACTCACCGGTTTCGACGTGCTGCTGCGCCGGCTCGCGTCGCTGTTCAGCGACCGAAGCCTGCGGCTGCTGTTCCTGGGCAGCTCGGTGCGGGCCTCTCAGGAACAGTTCCCGCACCTGTACGAACTGCTGCTGGACGGCGCATCGGTGCTGGACATGCCGGAGGTCCCCGAGCTGTTCATCAGCCAGGACCCGCTGCCGAACGCGATGACGATCGGCTCGGACAAGCCGTTCATCGTGATCACGACCGGCCTGGTCAACCTGTACGACCACGAGGAGATGCGGTTCGCGATCTCGCACGAGCTCGGGCACGCGCTGTCCGGCCACGCCGTCTACCGGACCATGCTCTACCACCTGACCCGGCTTGCCACCCGGCTGGCCTGGTTCGCCGTTGGCTATATCACGCTGCGGGTGATCATCGCGGCCCTGGAGGAGTGGTACCGCAAGTCGGAGCTGTCCTGTGACCGGGCCGGCGTGCTGGGCGGGCAGGACCCGGCGGCGGCACGGCGGGCGCTGATGAAGCTGGCCGGTGGATCGCGGATGCACGAGCTCAGCCACGACGCCTTCCACCAGCAGGCCCGCGAGTACGACGCCGTGCCGGACGTGCGCGAGGGGCTGATCAAGCTGCTGCAGATGCAGGGCACCACGCACCCGTTCGCGGTGATCCGTTTCGCGGAGCTGGACCGGTGGGTCGCCGAGGGCGAGTACCGGGACATCCTGGCCGGCCAGTACCCGCGCCGCGAGGACGACGACCAGGCGTCGGTGAACGAGGAGGTCAAGGCGGCCGCCCGCTCGTACCAGGAGTCCTGGAACCGCTCCGCCGACCCCCTCATCGGCCTGGTCAAGGGCTTCGCCGAGACCGCCGCCGGGGCGGGCTCGACGCTGTTCGGCGGCGTGTTCGGCCGCCGCGAGGGCGGCGGGAACGGCGGCCAGAACGGCGGCGGCGGCGAAGGCGACGAGCCCTGAGCCGACGGGAGCCTTGAGCTCGCGGGGAGCCTGAGCCCGCGGGGGCTGAGCCCGGCGGGAGCCCTGCCCGCCGCTGCGGGACCTTGGTCACCGCAGGGTCCGTCCTATGGCCTCTGGAGCCGCCCGCCCGGCGGGGGGCATGCTGGCCAGGTGGGCAGCATGCGCGACGAGGCGGCCCGGCCGGCGATCCCGATCCCGGCCGACCGGGCCGGCTACCTGATCGCCACCGCGGCGCGGGCGCCGTCGGTGCACAACACCCAGCCCTGGCGGTTCCGGGTCGGCGAGTACGCGATCGATCTGCACGCCGATATGCGCCGCAAGCTGCGGATGGATCCGCTCGGCCGGGAGCTGCTCATCAGCTGCGGCGCCGCCCTGTTCGGGCTGCGGCTCGCGGTGCGGTCGCTGGGGTACCTGCCGGTGGTCGAGCTGCTCCCGGACCCGGCCCAGCTGCGCCTGCTGGCCAGGGTGAGGCTGGGCGCGGCGTCACCGATGACCGCCCGGGAGCGCCGGATGCTGGACGCGCTCCCCCACCGGCATACCCACCGGGGCCCCTTCGCTCCCGGCCCGCTGCCCGCCGGCCTTGTTCCCGGGCTCCAGCACGACGCACTCGCGGAGGGCGCCGAGCTCGTCCTGATCGATCAGGCCATCGCGTACCAGAAGCTGGCCGGTATCGCGGACGCGGTCAGCCGCCGCCGGGAGCTTGACCCGCTGGCCCGGGCCGAGATGCGGCGCTGGAGCCGGGACCTGGGCGATCCCGCCCACGACGGCGTCCCCGCCCACGCGTTGCCGGCCGGCACCGGCCACGAGCCGGGGCAGCTGCCGCAGCGTGACTTCGACCTGGGCCGCGGGCTGGGGCTGCTCCCCGTCAGCGGGCCGCCGCCCGCCGCCACCGCCGTGCTGATCACCCGGGGCGATGGCCGGGCGGACTGGCTCCGGGCCGGGCAGGCGCTGCACCGGCTGCTGGCGCACGCGGCGGGCAGCTGGGTGTTCGCGAGCCTGCACACCGAGCCGCTGGAGGCCGACGTGACCCGCGCCCTGATCAGAGAGCGCCTGGCGCTGCCCGGGGCGCCGCAGATGCTGCTGCAGCTGGGCCTCGCCCACACCGCGCACGCCACCGCCCGCCGCCCGCCGGCCGACCTGATCGAGCCATAACGCCCGCCCACGGCCGGCCTGCTGCCCGTCGCTGCGCTCCTCCGGAGCCGTCTACCTATGGCGCGCGGCTGGCGCCTGGGCGGGTCGGCGGCCGGGGGGAGCCAGGATGACCAGGTCGTCCCGGTGGACGACCTCGCGCTCGTACTCCGGGCCCAGCTCGGCCGCCAGGGACCGGGTGGACCGCCCCATGAGCGCCGGGATCTCGGCCACGTCGTAGTTGACCAGCCCACGCGCGACCACCTCGCCGCCGGGGCCGCACAGGTCAACCGGGTCGCCCGCGTCGAACTCCCCCTCGGCCCCGGTGATGCCCGCTGGCAGCAGCGAGGCCCGGCCGCCCAGGACGGCACGCACCGCCCCGGCGTCGAGCACGAGCCGGCCGCGGGCCGCCGCGGCGTGAGCGAGCCACAGCTGGCGGGTGCTGGGCCGTCGGTCATGCGCGGCGAAATACGTGCCGGCCGGCTCACCGGCCAGCGCGGCGGCGGCCTGGTCGGCCCGGGCCACCACGGTGGGTATGCCGGCCTCGGACGCGATCATGGCGGCGTCCACCTTAGTGACCATCCCGCCGGTGCCTGCCCGGGCCCGCCCCAGGCTCACCCCGGTGAGGTCGGCCCGGCTCTCCACCCGGCCAACCCGGCGGGCGCCCGGCTGGCGCGGATCGGCGTCGTAGAGCCCGTCCACATCGGAGAGCAGGATCAGTGCGCCCGCCCGGATCACGTGCGCGACGAGCGCCGCGAGCCGGTCGTTGTCCCCGAACCGGATCTCGTCGGTGGCGACCGTGTCGTTTTCGTTGACCACCGGCAGGATGCCCAGCTCGAGCAGGCGGCCCAGGGTGCGCTGGGCGTTGCGGTAGTGGGCGCGCCGCATCAGATCGTCGGCGGTGAGCAGGATCTGCCCGGCCTGGACGCCGTGGGCGGCGAAGGCGGCAGAGTACCGGGCCATCAGGAGCCCTTGCCCCACGCTGGCCGCCGCCTGCTGGGTGGCCAGGTCCCGGGGGCGGCGTGGCAGCCCAAGCGGCGCGAGGCCGGATGCGATCGCCCCCGAGGAGACGAGCACCGCCTGGCCGCCCGCCCTTACCCGTCCGACCAGCACCTCTGCTAGCGCGGCGATGCGCCTGCCGTCGATCGCGCCGTCGGCGGTGGTGAGCGACGACGACCCCACCTTGACCACGACGCGGGTGGCCGCGGCGACATCGGGCCGCCTGCCCGTCATGGCGCCGGCAACGTCATGGGGAGAGCCTCCGGTCGCTGCCGCGCGGCCCGAGTCCGTGCTGAGAGCCCGCCGGGATGTCGGGGTCCCAGTCGAACACGACGGCGTCCGGCCCGTCCCCGATCACGACCTCGGCACCTGCCGTCGCACCCGCCTCGGCGAGTGCCTCCTCGACCCCGATCCGGGCCAGCCGGTCCGCGAGGTACCCGACGGCTTCGCCGTTGCCAAAGTCGGTCTGCCGGACCCAGCGGCTGGGCTTCTCGCCCAGGACGACGAAGGAGTTGCCGCCCCCGGCGACGATCTCGAACTCGGGGCCGCCCGCCGGGGCGGGCCGGATCACCTGCCGGGTCGGCTCTTGCGGCGGGGCCGCCGCCCGAGCCGCCGCCACCACATCAGCGATCGCGTAGGCAAGCTCGCGCAGTCCCTCATGGCTGGCCGCGGAGACCTGGCAGACGGTCAGGCCCCGGCCGGCGAGCACCCCGGCGGCGCGCTCCGCCGCCTCCCGCGCGGCCGGCACGTCGATTTTGTTGAGCGCGACTATCCGTGGCCGGTCCGCCAGATCGGCACCGGTGGCGTCCTGGTAGGCGGCGAGTTCGGCCTCGATCACGTCCAGGTCGGCGACCGGCTCGCGGCCCGGCTCCCGGCCGGCCCCGCGGCACAGTCCAGCACGTGCACCAGCACCGCGCAGCGCTCCACGTGCCGCAGGAAGTCAAGGCCCAGGCCCCGGCCCCGGCTCGCCCCGGGATGAGGCCCGGCACGTCAGCTATCACGAACTGGGTCTGCGCGGCCTCGACCACGCCCAGATGCGGGGTGAGCGTGGTGAAGGGGTAGTCGCCGATCTTGGGCCGGGCGGCCGACATGGCCG
>CAWDXD010000029.1:0-30094 GCA_963806145.1 uncultured Actinomycetes bacterium | reverse complement strand
GCCCGGAACCCCCGCTGGCTCAAGGCCCTCGCGACTGCGTCGCGAGGGCCTTGGCCCTGTTAGCCCAGGGGGGCGACCCCCTGGAACCCCCGCTGGCTCAAGGCCCTCGCGACTGCGTCGCGAGGGCCTTGGCCCTGTTCAGCCCAGGGGGGCGACCCCCTGGAACCCCCGCTGGCTCAAGGCCCCGTTCCTTCGTCACGGGGCCTTGGCCCTGCTGGCCGGGGAGCGACCCGGCGTCGGCCGTTCAGGGCAGTAGCGTCGCGGCGTGGCGGACAGGCTGCGGCGGCGGCTAGGAAGTAGGCCCGGTCCTCGGCCAGGCCACGGCCCATCGTGGCGAGCGGGACCGGGCAGGCCACCAGGGCGTCGAGCAGCCCAGCGGTCGCCACCGTGACCAGGCGGTGCCGTTGCGCCAGTTGCTCCGCCTGGGCGGCGACCTGCGTGCCGAGGTCACCGTCGAGCGCGGGCACCACGACGTCCGCGCTGGCCAGGGCCACCCGTCCGTAGGCGGTGAGGCTGTGGTGTGCAGATGCCGCGGTGGCGCTGCCTGGGGTCGGCCTCGCTGATCCGCAAGCTGGCCACCGGGTCGGCCGCCGAGCACCGCGGCCGCGTTCACCGCCTCGCCGCAGGCCACGCCGGAGAATCCCCAGCGGGTGCCGGTGCCCAGGTTGCCCGGCCCCTGCGTCACCACGGCCACCTCGGCGCCCAGCACGTGCCGCGCCGCCAGCAGGCCGGTGTGCACGGTCACCGTCTCCAGGTCGCCGCCGAACGACTGGCCGGTGCTGATCGTGCCGGCGAGCCATCCGGCCTCGCGCAGCCCGGCCGCGGTACGGGAGAACCAGGCGGGCAGCGCGCCGCCGTCCAGCATTACGTACGCGGCGATCCGCGGGCCCGCTTCGCGCAGGCCGGCGAGAATCGGCCGGCAGCGCGGAGTGGAGATCAGCCACGACGACCGGCATCCCGCCCAGATCGTCGGCATCCCGGAGCACCTCGTGGTGCGGTGAGCCCTGCTCGTCGGCTCCCAGGACGCACGCCTGCAGCGGCGTGTACCGCGCTTTGACCAGATGGCCGGGGCCGGGTGCGTTCCTCGGGCAGCCGATCAGGCAGAGCGACTACCAGGGCGTACCCGCCGGTGCCGAGTCCCAGTTCCACGGCCGTTGCGTTCGGCAGAACCCGATCGCCAACCTGCGGGTCGGCCGGTCAGCGCCGGGTAAACGAGCGCTCGCAGCGGCCCGTCACCGGTGGTGACCTCCAGCTCGACCGCGCCCGGCCATTCCCGCCGCACCTGCGCCACCACGGCGCTCCGCCAACGAATCACTTCGGCAGGGTAACCTGGGTCACCCGGAACTGCGGAGAAGGCGGCGATGTCACGGCGGAAGACCGAGCGGCTGCTCAGCCTGGTGGTCTGCCTGCTGTCCAGCCAGCGCTACCTGACGGCGACCCAGATCCGCGCCGCGGTGCCCGGTTACCCGGAGTCCTTCGACGCGTTCAAGCGGATGTTCGAGCGGGACAAGGAGGAGCTCCGCGAGCTCGGCATCCCGCTCGACATGGGCACCAACGCGGCGCTCGACGACGAGGTCGGCTACCGGATTCCCAGGCAGGCCTACGAGCTGCCCGACATCAGGCTGGAGCCGGACGAGGCGGCGGTGCTCGCAGTGGCCGCCCGCGTGTGGCACCGGGCCGAGCTGGCCGGCGCCGCGGCCGGTGCGCTGCTTAAGCTGCGTGCCGCCGGGTGGATGCCGAAGAGACCGCCCAGCCGGGGATCGAGCCGCGGCTGCAGGCAGGCGAGGCCGCGTTCGCGCCGCTGTGGGAGGCGGTGCGGGACCGGCGCCCGGTCACCTTCCGCTACCGCGCGGCGGGCCGCAGCGAGGCGCAGGAGCGCGAACTGGAGCCCTGGGGCGTGGTGAACCGGCACGGCCGGTCGGTACGTGGCCGGGCATGACCGGGGCCGGGAGGCGGTGCGCGCGTTCCGGCTCAGCCGGATCGAGGGCGGGGTGGCCTTCAGCGGGCCGCCCGGCTCTGTGACCGTGCCCGTCGACGCCGACGTGCGTGAACTGGTCAAGTCCTGGGACGACCGGCCGGTGGCGCCGCGGTCCGCGGTGCTGCGCGTCCGGGCCAGGGCCGGTCTCGGCATCAGGCGCCAGGCCACCAGGGAGGTCGTCGGCGCCGACGGCTGGGATGAGGTGGAGACGCCGTTCGCCGAGGTCGCCTGGTTCTCCGAGCACCTCGCCTCGTTCGGCCCTGACGTGATCGTCCGCGAGCCCGCCGACCTGCGGGACGCGGTCATCACCCGGCTCAAGGGAGCGCTGGCATGACGGCGTCACGGGCGGCCGAGCACGGGACCACCAGTGCGGACCGGCTGCAGCGGCTGCTTGCCCTGGTGCCCTATGTGATCAGCCGGAAGGTGGTCGGGCTAGCCGAAACGGCGGCCGCGTTCGGCGTCAGCGAGCGGGAACTGACCGACGACCTGAACATGCTGTGGTGCGTGGAGCTGCGCACGCCCGACCCTTACTGCCCGATCGACCTGTCGTATGAGGGCGGCGAGATCGTGATCAGCCAGGCCGAGCCGGTGGACCGGCCGCTGCGGCTCGGTGTGGACGAGGCGAGCGCACTGCTGGTGGCGTTGCGGATGCTGGCCGAGGTCGGGGAGCTGACCGCGGTGCCGGACCTGGCGGAGGGTTCCGCGCTGAGCCGTACCATCGCGAAGCTGGAGGCCGCGGCGGGGGAGGCTGGGGCTCCCAGTGCCCAGGTGGCGGTGGAGGTCGATCAGCACGCCGAGCGGAGCGTCCTTGCCCGGGTCCGCGAGTCGCTGGACAGCGGGCGCCGGCTGCACTTGTCCTACTACGTGCCGGGGCGCGACGAGGCCACTGAGCGGGACGTGGACCCGATGCGGCTGCTGGTCGTGGAGGGCCGCACCTACCTGGAGGGCTGGTGCCGCCGGGCCGAGGCGGTCCGGATCTTCCGGCTCGACCGGGTGCTGCGGATCGAGGTGCTCGACGTCGCGGCGGAGGTGCCGCACCAGGCGGAGCCGGTCGACGTGGACCAGGGGCTGTTCCGGCCATCGCCCGGCGACATGCGCGTGGTGCTTGAACTCACCCCCCGCGGCCGGTGGGTGGCCGAGTACTACCCGTGTGAAGACGTGACCGAGCTGGGCGACGGCCGGCTCAAGGTGACGCTGCGCACCCCGGACGGGGCCTGGGCGCGGCGGCTGGCCCTCGGCCTCGGCGAGGACGGGCGGGTCGTGGAGCCCGCCGCGCTCGCGGCAGCCGTCCGAGCGGACGCCGCCACCGCGCTCACTCAGTACGCTACGGACCCATCCGATAGCGGCCCGGCGCCGAACCATGGGTGAGATCGGGACGACCTGGGCGTACCATGTGCCTGACGGGACTCCCCATGGCGCGGGGACCGCATCCTCGCTGAGAAGGAACAAAAGGGACTATGGGACTTTTTGACAGCCCGACGCACTTGCTCATCATCCTGGTGGTGCTGGTCGTGCTCTTCGGTTCCGCGAAGCTGCCCAAGGCCGCCAAGTCGATGGGCGAAGCCATGCGGATCTTCAAGAAGGAATCGGTGAAGCTGCACGACGAGGACTCGGCCAAGGCCGCCGCCGAGGTGCCGGAGTCGGTCTCCGCAGCAGGTCGCCCCCCGCAGCCGCAGGCAGCACCGCAGCCGCAGGCAGCTCCGCAGCAGGCGACCCAGGAGCAGATGGCCGCCTTGCAGAAGCAGATGGATGCGCTGCAACAGCAGATGGCCCCTGCTCCGCAGCCGGCCCCGGCCACCCCGCCCAGCGCGACGGCGCAGGACACGCAGCGCACCAACCAGCCCGGCTGACCGTCCGGGCCTGACACATGAGCTCGCCGCCGGACACAGCCGCGCCCGCACCGGGCGCGGCTCCCGGCGTTCCGCGCCCGGGCAGGCCAGCGCGTGACCCCTATGCGCCGGATGCCGCTCATGGAGCACCTCCGGGAGCTGCGCAACCGGCTGATCAAGGCCGTTCTCGGCATCATCCTCGGCATGGTCATCGGCTGGTTCTTCTACACGCGGGCCTTCAACTTCATCATCGACCCGTTCTGCAGGATCACGATCCAGGGCAAGGTGGGCTGTCTCGGCCCGGACGGCGCACCCGCTCATCGTCACCGGCGTTTTCGACCCGTTCTTCGTGAAGCTGAAGGTCGCCTTCGTGGTCGGCCTGATCGTGTCCTCGCCGATCTGGTTCTACCAGCTGTGGGCGTTCATCGCGCCGGGCCTGTACAGCCGCGAGAAGCGCTGGACGTTCGCGTTCGTGGGCGCGGCGGTGCCGCTGTTCGCGCTCGGCGGCTTCTTCGCCTACCTGGCGATGAGCCGGGGCCTGCGGTTCCTGCTCGGGCTCACCCCGGAGGGGGTTCGGCCGCTGATCACGATCGACACCTACTTCGGCTACGCGATGGCGATGCTGTTGATCTTCGGCCTCGCCTTCGAGCTGCCGCTGGTCCTGGTCGTGCTGAACATGGCCGGGGTGGTCAGCCACGCGTTCATCCGTAAGCACCGGCGGATAATGATCTTCCTGGTGTTCGTGTTCGCCGGTGCGGCGACCCCGAGCCCGGACCCGTTCTCGATGCTGCTGCTGGCCGTCCCCTGCGTCATCCTGGTGGAGCTTGCCGAGTTGTTCGTCTGGCTGAACGACCGCCGCCGGGCGCGCCGTGAGGCTGCGCTGCTGGCGTCTGAGGGCCTTACCGAGGTCAGCGAGGACACTGACTCGCGCACCTAGCCCGCGAGGCGGCGCCCGAGGCGTCGCCTAGGCTGGAGTGCGTGTCCACCCACGCGAGCCCTGCGGAGCGGTATGCCGAATCCCGGCGGCGACGGGCGCAGGACGGTCCCGCTCTGGCGAAGTTCCAAGGGCTGTACGACTTCACCTTCGACGACTATCAGCGCCGGGCGTGCCAGGCGCTGAACGAGGGCCACGGGGTGCTTGTGGCCGCTCCGACCGGGTCAGGCAAGACCGTCATCGGGGAGTTCGCCGTGCACCTGGCCCTGGCCGCGGGGCGCAAGTGCTTCTACACCACGCCGATCAAGGCGCTGTCCAACCAGAAGTTCGGCGACCTGGTGCGCCGCTACGGCCCGGACCGGGTGGGGCTGCTCACCGGCGACAACAGCATCAACGGCGAGGCGCCGGTCGTGGTGATGACCACCGAGGTGCTGCGCAACATGCTCTACGGCGGCTCGGCGACCCTGGACGGGCTGGGTTACGTGGTGCTCGACGAGGTGCACTACCTGGCCGACCGGTTCCGCGGCGCGGTGTGGGAAGAGGTGATCATCCACCTGCCGGATTCGGTCCGGGTCGTCGCGCTGTCCGCCACGGTGAGCAACGCCGAGGAGTTCGGTGAGTGGCTGACCCAGGTCCGCGGCGGGACCACGGTGATCGTCGACGAGCACCGGCCGGTGCCGCTCTGGCAGCACGTCCTGGCCGACGGCCACCTCTACGACCTGTTCGTCTCCCCGAACGGCCGCGCCAGGGCCGCGGACTCTCCGCAGGTCAACCCGGAGCTGCTGCGGCTGTCGCGGCGGGAGGAGGAGCAGGCGCGGCGCCGGGCGCCGGGACGCCCCGTGCGGGGCGGCCGCCGGCCGCCGCGGCCCAGGCCGCCGAGCCGGCCGCTGGTGATCGAGCGGCTGGACGCGGCCGGGCTGTTGCCGGCCATCACGTTCATCTTCTCCAGGGCCGCCTGCGACGCTGCGGTGCGCCAGTGCCTGGACGCCGGGCTGCGGCTGACCACGCCGGAAGAAGCGGAGATCATCACCGAGGTGGCGCAGCGCCGCACCGTGGACCTGCCCGAGGCGGACCTGGCGGTGCTCGGGTACGGGGAGTGGCTGACCGGCCTGCAGCGCGGCATCGCCGCCCACCACGCGGGGATGCTGCCCACCTTCAAGGAGGTGGTGGAGGAACTGTTCGAGGCGGGGCTGGTGCGGGTCGTGTACGCCACGGAGACGCTCGCCCTCGGCATCAACATGCCGGCCAGGACCGTGGTCATCGAGCGGCTGGACAAGTGGAACGGCGAAGCACACGCGGCGCTGACACCGGGGGAGTACACCCAGCTCACCGGCCGGGCCGGGCGCCGCGGCATCGACGTGGAAGGGCACGCCGTGGTGCTGTGGCAGCCGGGCCTGGAACCGGCGGCGCTGGGCGGCCTGGCCGGGACCCGCACCTACCCGCTCAACTCCAGCTTCCGGCCCTCCTACAACATGGCGGTGAACCTGGTCGGGCAGGCCGGGCTGGAGCGAGCGGCGGCGATCCTGGAATCGTCGTTCGCCCAGTTCCAGGCCGACCGGGCGGTCGCGGACGTGGCCCGCTCGGCGCAGCGTGGCCGGCAGGAACTGGAGAAGCTGACGGTGGCCTGCGACCGCGGCGACTTCGCCGAGTACTTCCGGCTCCGCCGGAACCTGTCCGAGCTGGAAGGGGACACGGCCAGGCAGCGCGCCGCCGCCCAGCGCGCGGAGGCGGTCGGCTCGCTCAGCCAGTTGCGCCGCGGCGACATCATCAAGGTGCCGGGCGGACGCCGCGCGGGCATGGCGGTGGTACTCGACCCGGGGGTGCCCGCTCCCGGCCGCCGCGCCGACAACCTGCCACTGCCGCTGGTGCTGACCGCCGGCCGCCAGGTCAGGCGGCTTTCCGCGGCCGACTTCCCGGTCCCGGTGCAGCCCATCGACCGGATCCGGATCCCGAACTGGTTCAGCGCCCGGTCACCCAAGCACCGCAGGGACCTGGCCGCGAGCGTGCTGACCAAGCTGGCCGGCCGGGACAAGGAGCCGCCGCGCCGCAGGCCGGAGGCCCAGTCGGTGGCCCAGGGGGAGATCGCCGCGCTGCGCCGCCGGGTCCGCGCCCACCCCTGTCACGACTGTCCCGACCGGGACGAGCACGCCCGCCACGCCGAGCGCCGGACCCGGCTGGAACGCGAGGTCCAGCGGCTGGAAACCACGGTGGCCGGCCGGTCCCACGTCATCGCCCGCACCTTCCAGCGGGTCTGCGCCGTGCTGGCCCGCCTCGGCTACACCGACGGCGACCGGGTGACCGACGCGGGCAGGCGGCTCGCCTGCCTGTACACCGAACTGGACCTGCTCGCGGCGGAGTGCCTGCGCCGCGGCCTGTGGGACGGGCTGAGCCCCGCGGATCTCGCGGCCTGCGTGTCGGTGCTCACGTTCGAATCCCGCACAGCCGACGCCGCCACGCCGGTACGGCTGCCCGGCGGGCCGGTACGCGAGGTGCTCGAGGCCACGGTGGCGGTGTGGCGGGAACTCGACGAGATCGAGACCGAGAACCGGCTGTCGTTCCTGCGCGAGCCGGACCCAGGGTTTGCCTGGGCAGCGCACGCCTGGGCCCGCGGCAAGCCGCTGGAGGCCGTGCTCGGGCCGGACCTGACCCCGGGCGACTTCGTCCGGGCGGTCAAGCAGCTCATGGACCTGCTCGGTCAGGTGGCGGTCGCGGCGGGCCGCGACACGCCGCTGCGGTCCACCGCGCTCAAGGCCGTGGACGCGCTTGGCCACGGCGTGGTGACCTTCTCCTCGGTCGAGGACCTTCCGGCCGGCCATCCCGTGACGGGTGCCCTCCCCGCGGGCGGTGTGCCTTCGGCGGGCGGTGCGCTCCCGGCGGGCGGCATCGGGAGCGGTACGCTCCCGGCATGACAGACCTGGCAGACTTCGCCGCGCTCGTGGCAGCCGACCGTGGCCTGGCCGTGGTGTCCGCGCTGCGCCCGGACTCGACCATCAGCTCCTCGGTGGTGAACGCCGGGGTGCTCCGCCACCCCGTCACCGGGGAGCAGGTCGTCGCCTTCGTCAGCCGGGGTGACGCCCGCAGGCTGGGCTACCTGCGCGCCACCCCGCGCGTCACGGTCGTACTGCGCGCCGGATGGCAGTGGGCGGCCGCCGAGGGCCCGGTGCAGCTCTGCGGCCCGGGCGACCCCGTGCCCGGCGTGGACGCCGAGGGCCTGCGGCTGCTGTTGCGGGCGGTATTCACCGCCGCCGGCGGGACCCACGACGACTGGGACGGCTACGACACGGTGATGGCGCGCGAGCGGCGCACCGCGGTGCTGGTGACACCTGAGCGCGTCTATTCCAGCGGCTGAGACGGCCGGCGCGCCCAGAACAGCGCGTGCCCGCCGTCGCCTTCCGGGACGAAGTCCTGCTCGGTGACCTCCAGGCCCGCGTCCCCCAGCCAGGCACGGTACGTGGCGACATCGGCGTGGCTCCACCACATCGTGGCCGGGCCGCCGAGCCAGTTGTCGTCGGTACCGGTCCAGGCACGCTGGCCGGTTACCGCGAGCAGCCACCCCCCGGGGCGCAGCCAGCCCGCCGCCCGCCGCAGCAGCCCCGGCTGGGCGTCGAGCGGCATGTGGACCAGGGCGTAGAGGCTGACCACGGCATCGAATGACGCGGCGGGGAAGCTGACCGCGCTGGCGTCCGCCCGGACGAACGTGCCGGCCGGGACCAGGCGCCGCGCCCGCTCGATCTGGACCTCGCTGATGTCCACGCCGGTCACCTGGTACCCGGCCGCGGCCAGCGACCGGGCGACGGGCACCCCGCAGCCGCAGCCCAGATCGAGTATCGAACCACCGGCGGGCGCCCGGTTCCGCAGCGCGGCCAGCCAGGGTGCGTACCTGCCCTCGTCCGCGTCGTCGCTGCGGTAATGGAACGACAAGGCGTCGTAACCACGCCGGACCAGGTCGCTCTCGTCGCCTGAGGTCATCTCCAGCAGGTTAGCCTGCCGTGCCGGCCGGCCGAAGTGGCCGGGTTATGCGGCCTGGGTCGGCGGGCCGTGACTGGGCGGGCTGTGGCTGTGCAGGGTGCGCTTGCCGTCCGGGCTGGTGGCGGTGGTAGTGCCGTCGCTGTGCAGTGTCAGAGCCCAGCGCCACCGGTGGATCGCGGTCAGGTGGTGGAAGCCGCACAGCGGCACGAGGTTGGGCAGGCTGGTCGGCCCGCCGCGCGATCTGGGGATGAGGTGGTGGATGTCGCACACGCTGGCGGGCTGGTCGCAGCCGGGGAACGCGCAGTGCGGGTGCCTGGTGGTCACCGCGCGGCGCAGGTGCGCCGGGATGGTCTCGGTCGCAGTGCCGACGTCGAGGGGCAGGCTGACCGAGCCGAGCGGTCTGCCGTCCAGCGCGGCGCGCATCCGGGCGGCCAGCCCCGCAGGTCCCGACAGGGCATCGGCGGCCAGGGCGAGCAGGGTGCGGCGGAGCCGGTCACGGGTGGCCGGGTTCAGCGGTGCCTGGTCATCGGGGACCGCTCCGGCACCCGCGCCCGGGCTTTCTTGCGAGCCCGGGCCGGGGTGGCGGCCGATACCGTGGGCGAGCAGGAACGCGCCGGCGAGCCGGTCCAGGGCGGCCCAGTCCACGTGCCCGGTCACCACCGGCACCACCGTGGCATCACACGCCGCCGCCTCCGCCTCCGGGCCGGTTACCCACCCCGGCTGCGACACCCGCGCGGCCACCCAGGCAGCCTCGGCCGCCGACGCGCCCGGCAAGCCCCGCAACTGGGCCAGCGTCATATGCAGAAACACCTGGGTGGGCTGCCCCGCCCTGGAGGGGATCATGCCGGCCCGGATCAGCCGCCGGCACGCTTCCTCCAGCGCGTCATGGCGGCGCTGCCCACCGGTGCGGGTATCCTCCGGCCCGGCCTTCCTGCCCAGCGCTTCCAGCACCGCGGCCAGGGCGGCGGCGCACCCCGGGGTCAGGTCTCCCTCGGCGCGGCCAGCGCCACGGAAGGTGACGCCCAGCCGGAACCACCGGTCCCCGAACCCGTCGTCCTCCGGGTCGATGCTGCCATCCCGCCAGCACCGCTCATACATCTCCCGGGCCAGGCCTGCCAGATCGGCAAGCCCCGCCCCGCCCCGAGCGGCACCAGCCAAGATCTCATCGGCATCGCCGCGCTGCGCCTCCGGAAGACGATCGGTCCACGTGCAGACGTGCCTGGCCCACGACGGGGACAACTGTCCGGCCGCCAGCGCGGCGCTGATCACCGGGTGCGCGGCGAGGCGCCGCGCCCACGCCACCGCAGCCGCCGCGGCCCCGGTGGTGACCCGGGTCTGCCACCTCACCCAGGTCCGCGCTGTGCCGTGCCCATCGTCTTCGAACCCGTCCTGCGCGGCGAACGCGCCAAGCACCCGGGCCCGCGCGGCGGCGTGCTTGGCCTCCGCGCGGGCCAGGGCCCGTAATGCCTCAGCCTGGACGCTGGCCGGTAACGACGCCGCATCGGTGGCGTTGAGGTGATCCAGAGCATGATCCAGCATCGCCAGCGCCCCAGCCACGTCGGCCGGTGGGCGCTCAGCGTCACACACGCTCCTCACCACCTAAGTTCCCCGATCCTCCAAGCCATATTTCGAAATCTAATTCGATAGTAGTGGCTGGCTCTGGCATTTCCGTGATGCCGCGCCGGGACCGGCAATAATTTTCATGATCACCATCGCGGGAAGACGAGGCTGGGTGACGCGGGGCCGGGGCAGGCAGGAGATCCGGGCCGGTTGCGGCAACCGGTGTCCGCCCGGCCTGGCAGGATGGCGCAGGTGGGCTCGCTGATGCTGCTCGACACCGCCTCGCTGTACTTCCGCGCGTTCTACGGCGTGCCGGAGACCGTTGCCGCGCCCGACGGCACCCCGGTGAACGCCATCAGGGGGCTGCTCGACATGGTCACCCGGCTGGTCCGGGCCCGGCACCCGGACCGGCTCGTGGCCTGCCTGGACGCGGACTGGCGGCCGGCCTTCCGGGTGGCGGCCCTGCCGTCCTACAAGGCGCACCGGGCCAGTGCCGACGGTGAGCAGGAGGAGGTCCCGGCGGCGCTCGCCGCGCAAGTGCCGGTCATCGAGCAGGTCCTCACGGCCGCCGGGGTGGCGCTGGCCGGGGCGCCCGGTTACGAGGCGGACGACGTGATCGGCACGTTCGCCGTGCACTCGCCCGGCCCGGTCGAGATCGTCACGGGGGACCGTGACCTGTTCCAGCTGGTGGACGATGCCCGGCCGGTGCGGGTGATCTACACCGTCCGCGGCCTGACCCGGCTGGATATCGTGGATGAGGCCGCGATCACGGCCCGGTACCAGATCCCCGGGCGTGCCTACGCCGACTACGCGACGCTGCGCGGCGACCCCAGCGACGGCCTGCCCGGAGTCGCGGGCGTGGGGGACAAGACGGCGGCCGCGCTGGTCCGGACGTTCGGTTCTGTCGACGCCATCTGCGAGGCCATCGACAAGGGTCACGGCGGCTTCCCCGCCGGGGCCAGGGCGAAGCTGGAGGCGGCGCGCGACTACCTGGCCGTCGCGCCGACGGTCGTGCGCGTCGCGACGGACGCGCCGGTGCCGGAGGTGGACGCTGGCCTGCCGGTCAGCCCGGCGGACCCGGGCACGCTGGCGGACCTGGGCGCCCGCTTCGGCCTCGGCTCGTCGCTGCGGCGCGCGGTCGCGGCACTGTCCGGGGACTGAAAAGACCTTCGCTGCTCTACGATCCGCCCGCCCCGCCGGGCCGTCAGGTCAGCACACGTACAGGGCGACCAGGCACGTGTCGTCCTCGGTGTCGGTGGAACCGAGCGTGTCGAGGACGGCGGAGATCATGTTCTCGGGATCGGTGCGGCCCCCGGCGGCGGCGGTGAGTGCCGCCAGGCCCTCGTCCAGGGACCGGTGCCTGCGCTCGATGAGGCCGTCGCTGTAGAGCAGGAGCAGGTCGCGCTGCCGCAGTTCCAGCGACGCGGCTTCGTAGCCGGACCTGGCCGCGCCGAGCAGAATGCCCGCGGGTGACCGCAGCGCGGTCGCCTGCTGACCGCGGACCAGCACCGGGGGCGGATGCCCGGCCTGCGCCCAGGTCAGCACCCGGGTGGGCGGGTCGAAGTAGCCGGCGATCACCGAGGCGGTGTGCTCCGGGCCGACATGGTGGACCAGGTCGTTGAGCCAGCCGACGAGCCGTTCCGGCGGCGCGCCGGTGATCGCCAGGCCCGCCAGCGCACCGCGCAGCCTGGCCATTCCCGCGGCCGCGGCAAGGCCGTGCCCGCCGACGTCGCCGATCGCCAGGAGCACGTGCCCGCCGGGCATCTCCGCGGTGATGTACCAGTCGCCGCCCACCCGGCTGTCCTGGGAGGCCGGCAGGTAGCGCACCACGGCACGCAGCCCGGGAAGATCGAAGGGCTCCTCGTGCAACGGCAGGATCGCCCGCTGCAGTTCCAGCGTGACATGCCTTTCGGCGGCCAGCTCGGCGGCCAGCCTGGCCGTGTCGGCCGCACTGCCATCGGCCCGGGCCTCGTCGCTCTGATAAGAGGACATCCGGGCTACGGGTTTCCTCATCCGTGCGCTGCCTCCGGACGGCTTTCGGGGAGCGGCGGCACGTGCGGGCCCGGCAAGTGACTCGGGGTGAGCCGGAGGAGCAACGATCTCGGAAGATGCCATCGCAGTCCGCATCCGTGAGCCTGAGTCTACTAAGCGTGAGGCACGCGAGGCGCTCCTGTCTAGATCGTGGCGGCAAGTCTCGCGCGGCCGCCCGGCCGGCCTGCCGGCGGCCGGGCGGGCGCGTGATTAGATGACCTGGTTGAGCGGCCGCGGACGGCGAAGGGCGAGAGATGTCAGCACAGGCGGCAACGACGCAGGCAGCGGCCGTGAAGGGGGAGGGGGGCGGGGGGTACACGACGTCGGACCTGTACCCGGTGAGCCGGCTGGAGCGGGCCGCCGCGGCCGCGGCGGGGGCCGGGCTTGACGCGCTGCTGCTCACCCCCGGGCCCGACCTGCGTTACCTGACCGGATATGACACCCATCAGTCCGAGCGGCTCACCTGCCTGGCGGTGCCCGCGGCTGGCCCCGCGTTCCTGGTGGTGCCCCGGCTGGAACTGGCCTCGGCCCAGGCATCCCCGGTGAGCGGGATGAACCTGGACCTCGTGGTGTGGGACGAGACCGGCGACCCCTACCAGGCGGTCGCGCAGCGGCTCGGCAGCCCCGCCACGGTGGGCCTGGCGGGCCAGATGTGGGCCATGATGGTGCTCCGGTTCCGGGACGCGATGCCCGGCGCACGCCAGGCCCTGGCCGCCTCGGCGCTGCGGGCGCTGCGCATCAGGAAAACACCAGCCGAAGTCGCGGCGCTGGCAGAGGCCGGCGCGGCGATCGACCGGGTGCACGCGGCGGTGCCGCAGTGGCTGCGCCCGGGGCGGACCGAGCGGGAGGCCGCGGCCGACATCGCCAGTGCCATCGCGGCGTCAGGCCACGCCCGGATCGACTTCGTCATCGTCGGCTCTGGCCCGAACGCGGCCAAACCGCACCACGAGCCCAGCGGCCGCGTGCTGCGCGAGGGAGACGCGGTCGTGGTGGACATCGGCGGCACCATGCCCAGCGGGTACTGCTCGGACTGCACCCGCACCTACGCGATCGGGGCGGTGCCGCCGGACATGGCCCGCTACTACGAGGTGCTGCGCGAGGCGCAGGAAGCGGCGTGCACGGCGGTCCGGCCGGGAGTACGCGCGGAGGCGGTGGACGCCGTCGCGCGGGACGCGATCGCCGCGGCTGGCCACGGCGAGCACTTCACCCACCGGACCGGGCACGGCATCGGCCTGGAGACCCACGAGGACCCGTACATCGTGGCTGGCAACACCGAGGAGCTTGAGCCGGGGATGGCGTTCTCGGTGGAACCAGGCATCTACCCCGGGCCGCACGGAGCGCGGATCGAAGACATCGTGGTCTGCACGGCCGGCGGTCACCAGCGGCTCAACAACGCGAGCCGGGATCTCGTCGTGGTGGGTGCGTGATGCGCGAATTACTGGATCTCACCCGCGAACTGGCGGACAAGGAGGTCCGCCCGCGGGCCGAGGCCGCCGAGCGGGACTCGGTGTTCCCGCGCGACGTGTTCCGCGTCCTCGGCCGGTCCGGCCTGCTCGGGCTGCCCTACCCCGAGCGCTGGGGCGGCGGCGGCCAGCCGTACGAGGCCTACCTGCAGGTGATCGAGGAACTGGCCCGGGCGTGGCTGGCGGTCGGCCTCGGGGTGAGCGTGCACACGCTGGCCTGCCTGCCGGTGGCCGCCTACGGCACCGACGAGCAGCGGGACAGGTGGCTGCCGGAGATGCTCGGCGGCGAACTGCTCGGGGCCTACTGCCTGTCCGAGCCGCAGAGCGGGTCCGACGCGGCGGCCCTGGCCACCACGGCGGTGCCGGTGAAGGGGGAGGGGGGGACAGGCGGGGACGGGGGCTACCGGATCGACGGGGTGAAGGCGTGGATCTCGCACGCGGGCCAGGCCGACTTCTACACGTTGTTCGCCCGGACCTCCGGCCGGCCGGAAGGACGGGACCGGGCCAAGGGGATCAGCTGCCTGCACGTGCCCGCGGCCACCGAGGGGGTCAGCGCGGCACCGGCCGAGCGCAAGATGGGCATGCGCGCCTCGGTCACCGCCCAGATGATCTTCGAGGGTGCCCGGGTGCCCGCGGGCCATCTGCTCGGCGAGGAGGGCCGGGGCTTCGCCATCGCGCTCACCGCGCTCGACTCCGGGCGGCTCGGCATCGCGGCCTGTGCGACGGGACTGGCCCAGGCCGCGCTCGACCTCGCGGTCGGCTACGCCCGCGAACGGCACCAGTTCGGCAGGCCGATCATCGACTTCGAGGGCGTGTCGTTCATGCTCGCCGACATGGCCACCGCGGTCGAGGCGTCCCGTGCGCTGTACCTGGCCGCGGCCCGGCGCAAGGATGCCGGGCAGGAGTTCGGCCGGCAGGCGGCCATGGCCAAGCTGCTGGCCAGCGACACCGCCATGCGGGTGACGATCGACGCCGTGCAGGTCCTCGGCGGCTCCGGTTACGTGGCGGACTTCCCCGCCGAGCGCTACATGCGTGAGGCCAAGGTCCTGCAGATCGTGGAGGGCACCAACCAGATCCAGCGGCTGGTCATCGCCCGGTCGCTGGCGGGGCGCTGACCAGCCACACTCACCTGGCCGCGCCGTTCAGGCGTCGGACGGGCCAGGGTGGCCGATCGCCAGCCCGGTGGCCGGGTCGAAGAACTGCAGGTTCGCGGTATGCACCGCCAGCTCGACGGGCTGGCCGGGCCGGACATGGCTGCGCGAGGCCACCCGGGCGGTCCACAGGGACTTCCCGCCGGCCAGCACCACGGCGGCCTCGTCCGCGTCGCCGTCGGACGCCACCGCGTCGCTGATGCTGGGGTGTTGCACCGGTGCCGCGTCGAGCGTGAAGATGACGTGGATCTCGCTGCCCAGCTCCTCTATGACGTTCGCGGTGACTTGCATCCGCGCCCAGTCCGGGTCGGCGAGGGAAGCGTCCTCGAACTCCGCGGGCCGGATGCCCAGGATGATCTCGCGGCCGAAGAAACCGTCCAGGCCCTGCTTGGACGCCACCACGCTGGCCGGCAGCGGCAGGCGGTGCCCGGCGAAGGTGACCGCGGACCCGTCGTCGCGGACCAGCTCGGCGTTGACGAAGTTCATCGCGGGCGACCCCATGAACCCGGCCACGAACAGGTTCACCGGATGGTCGTAGAGCGCCTGGGGCGTGTCCACCTGCTGCAACTGGCCGTCCCTGAGCACACAGACCCGGTGCCCGAGGGTCATCGCCTCCACCTGGTCGTGCGTGACGTACACGGTGGTGACGGCCAGCCGGTCGTGCAACTGGCTCAGCGAGGCGCGCATCGAGACGCGCAGCTTCGCGTCCAGGTTGGACAGCGGCTCGTCCATCAGGAAGGCCCGGGGCTCACGGACGATCGCCCGGCCCATCGCCACCCGCTGGCGCTGCCCGCCGGAAAGCGCGGCAGGCTTGCGCTTGAGGTACTCACCGATGCCGAGCATCCGGGCCACCTCGCTGACCCGGCGGCTGATCTCCGCCTTCGGCGTCTTGCGCTGCTGGAGGCCGAACGCCAGGTTCTGCTCCACGGTCATGTGCGGATAAAGCGCATAGTTCTGGAACACCATCGCGATGTCCCGGTCCTTGGGCGGCAGATTGTTCACCACCTGGCCGCCGATCGAGATGGTCCCCGAGGTGATCTCCTCCAGGCCCGCAATGGAGCGCAGCGCGGTGGACTTGCCGCAGCCCGAGGGGCCGACCAGCACCATGAACTCTCCGTCGCTGATCTCCAGGCTCAGGTCATTGACCCCCTTGACCCCGCCGGAGTAGACCTTGCTCACCTGGTCAAGGACGATCTCGGCCATGCTTGCTCTCCATCCTCGCGGCCCGCTGCGCCCGGCCTGCTTACTGCCCGGAGCGTATCCGCCTTGGCCCGATTTAGGTAGCTGGCCGCGGTGCTAGCCCGGGGGAGCGGCCCCCCGGAACCCCCCGGGGCGCCGATGGCGCCTGGCCGGGCAAGCCGGCAGGCCCCATCGCGCGTGCTAGCCCGGGGGGCGACCCCCGGAACCCCCGCTGGCTCAAGGCCCCGTTCCTTCGTCACGGGGCCTTGGCCGTCGTGCGCGTGCCAGGGATCCGCCAGGCCCAACGTGGTGCGCGCCCGTGGCACAACGGGCTACGGTGACCGCGTGGAAGAGACCGATCGGAAGATTCTCCTGCTGCTGGCCCGCGACGGCAGGATGAGCTTCACCGACCTGGCACGCCAGACCGGGTTGTCGGTCTCCGCGACCCACCAGCGGGTGCGCCGGCTGGAGCGCCGCGGCGTGATCCGCGGCTACGCGGCGGTGATCAATCCGGCGGACGCGGGGCTGCCGCTCACCGCGTTCGTCTCCATCAAGCCGTTCGACCCCGCCGCCGCCGACGACGCGCCCGGCCGGCTCGCCCACCTGTCCGCGATCGAGGCCTGCCACAGCGTCGCCGGGGAGGAGAGCTACATACTCAAGGTGCGGGTCGCCTCCCCGACCGCCCTGGAGAACCTGCTCTCGGAGATTCGGGGGGCGGCCAACGTCTCCACCAGGACCACGATCGTGCTGAGCACCCCGTACGAGAACCGGCCCGCTGACCTCTGAGCCCCGGGCACGCGGTGTCAGGCAGGGCCCGCAGCACGGGCCGGTGCCCGCGTAAGGTGTGTCCTGGGCAGCAGCCGGGGGATCCGCGGGGTATGCCCTAAGATCAAGCCGGGCGTGGCGACCTTTCGTGGTCGTCTGCTGGCGCAGAGCTGAGGGGGTGCCCGTGACCGAGCAAGCGGTGACGCTCCGCGATGTGGCAGCCCGGGCGGGAGTGCATCCTGCCACGGCCTCCCGTGCCCTGAACCCGGAGACCCGGCTGCTGGTGAAGGAGGAAACGGCCCGCCGCGTCCTGGAGGCCGCCGAGCTGCTCGGCTACCACCCCAACCCGGTGGCGCGCAGCCTGCGGACCCGGCGGTCGCACACCATAGGCGTGATCATCCCGGACCTGACCAACCCGCTGTTCCCGCCGATCGTGCGCGGCCTGGAGGACAGGCTCGCCGCGGCGGGCTACGTGGCGCTGATCGGCAACACCGACGGGGACGGTGAGCGGGAGCGGCTGGTTTTCGAGCAGATGAGGGCCCGCCACGCGGACGGGATCGTGCTGGCCACCGCGCACCTGAGCGACCCGCTGCTCGCCGAGGCGGCCCGGACCGGCCTGCCCGTGGTGCTGGTCAACCGGATGGCGCAGGACCACAGCCTCCCGTCGGTGTCGGTGGACAACGAGAGCGGCATGCGGATGGCGGTGGCACACCTGATCGGGCAGGGCCACCGGCAGATCGCGCACATCGCCGGGCCGCAGGAGGTATCCACCGGCCTGTTCAGGTACCGGGGGTTCGTGGCGGCCATGGAGGCACACGGGCTTGCCGTGGATCCCGGCCTGATCCAGGTCGCCAAGGCCTATTCGATCGAAGAGGGCATGCGCTGCACGCGGATGCTCCTCGACCGTGGCGGGTGCACCGCGGTGGCAGCCGCCAACGACATGCTGGCGGTGGGCTGCTTCGCTGCCCTGGACGAGGCCGGGCTGAGCTGCCCGGCCGACCTGTCCGTGGTCGGCTTCAACGACATGCCGTTCATCGACCGGCTGCACCCGCCGCTCACCACCATCCGGTTCCCGCACTACCAGGTGGGCACCGAGGCCGCGCAGCTCCTGCTCGAGCTGATCTCCGACGGCAGCGGCCCGGTCAAGGTGATCTACCTCGCGCCCGAGCTGGTGGTCCGGGGCTCCACCGCCCCCCATGGCTGAGTTGGCCCCGGGGGTGGCCAGCCTGTTAGCCCCCGGACCCCCGAGGTGCTGGTTTCGCCTCGCGGTGCTGGTAGCGGGTTCGGTGCTCTTGCTCGAGTTTGCCGAGTCGGCTGAGCCTCGGTTAGCCGAGGACCTAGGCTGACCCTGTTGCTGTTCCCCACAGCCTGACCTGCCCGGCTCTGCCGGACCGGACCAGCCCAGTGCTTAGGTAACAGGTTGGGGACAGGGATTGACAGACTTGCCGCCTACCCGCCAGGCTGCTTTCTGCAAACGATTGTTGGGAGAGTGCATGGCTGGGGAGGGCACGACGCACCGCCTTGGCTGGCTCGGTACGGGACGGATGGGCACGGAACTGGCCCGGCGCCTGCTCGCGGCCGACTGTGATGTTGCTGTCTACAACCGGACCAGGGCCAAGGCGGAGCCCTTGGCGGCCTATGGTGCGAAGATAGCCAACTCAGCCGCGGAACTCGCAGACCGCGACATCGTCTTCGCGACCGTGGGCACGCCGCAGGACCTGCTCGACGCGGTGCTCGGCCCGGCCGGGCTCATCTCCGGCAGTGCCGCGCCAGCGGTCGTGGTGGACTGCTCGACGATCTCGGTGGAGGCCTCACAGCAGGTGCGTGAGCGGCTGGCCGCGCACGGCACCGCCCTGCTCGCGGCGCCGGTCATGGGCAACCCCCGGGTGGCGGCGGCGGGGCGGCTGACCCTCGCGGTCTCCGGCCCGCGCGACGCGTTCGAGGCGGCGCAGCCCTATCTCGGCATACTCGGGTCCGGAGCGACCTATGTCGGCGAGGGTGAGCTGGCCCGGATGGTAAAAATTTGTCACAACCTTTTCCTCGGCGTCGTGACGCAATCCCTTGCGGAAGTAACGGTTCTTGCCCAGAAGAGTGGCATCAGCCGGGAGGCCTTTCTCGCCTGCCTGAACAACAGCGTGATGGGCTCGGCCTTCACCCGCTACAAGGCACCCGCGTTCGTGAATCTGGACTTTCACCCCACCTTCACCGCCACCCTGCTGCGCAAGGACTTCGAGCTCGGCCTGGCCGCTGCGCGGCAGGAGGGGGTGCCGCTCCCGGTCGCCGCGCTGGTCCACCAGATTATTCAGGCTCTCATCGGAGCCGGGCACGCTGACCAGGACTTTGCTGCTTTGCTTGAACTGGAGGCGGCCGGCGCCGGCCTCGACCTTGTGAGTGAGAATGCGGATATCTCTGACGGACTCGACCCAGCCGACACGAACAACGCAAATGCAGTACGGTGAGCCCCCAGCACCACTGTCCGTGGCCGACCGCTAACAAGCTCGGGGGCCCTCATCGCGAGGTGCCCGCCCCGGGGGGGCGCGAACGGCGACCGGCTATTTCCACCCGGCCATAGAAGATCTGGAAGGAGGACCGGATGAGACCTCACGGTACCCGGTTCTTCTGACTCTCACAGCGGTCGCCGCCGCTGCGGCGATCCACGCTCACCCACCCTGTAGCAGTAGCAGCACCAGTGGCAGCGCTAGCGGCGGTCGCAGCGCCCACCAAGGCCCCATCCTTATCGTTACGTCGCTCTCGCTGACTCGTCACTTCTCCGTCGACGAGCAGCGTTCGACGCGCTACAACCTGTCGGTGCAGAACATCAACAGCGGCGGGCTGCTCGGCCACGGTCACGTCGAGGTCCTGCGACGACGACCCGGCCACGGTGGCCACCAACTACACCCAGCTGATCGGCGCCGACCACGCGCATCGTGTCGCCATTCTCACCCTGCTGACACCCTCGCCGCGCCAGTGGCCGCGCAGGACCACTACGCCTTCATCGAGGGCGCCGGTGGCGCGCTGGTGTTCTCGCTGGAACTGCGACCTGTAGCGGTCAGCCGTGACCGACCAGCTGATCCGTCGCCCCGTCGGTGATCTCCCTCCGTCACAGCGGCGAAGACCGCGCGTATGCGATCGTGACCAACCCGTCGCAGTTGCCCATCGTACAGAACACGCAGCGATCCTCCAGAAGGCATCGAGACGGTCTACTTCCAAGATCTTCCGACGAAACCACTACAAGGCCGGCGGCGACCAGATCGCCTCGCTGAAGCCGGACATCGTCGCTGATCGGATCGCCCAACGTGCCGTTTTCCAGTCGCTCATGCAGCGTTCCAGCAGCAGCGCCTACAACCGAGAAGATCCTCGGCCGCCTCGGCCACCGACGGGCGCGGCGTCCTGTCGCCGCGATCGGCGCAGGAACAAGAACGCCACCGGCACCATGGTCCCAACGGCTGGTATGCCACCTACAACCCGCTGAGCCAGCAGTTCGTCAAGGACCAACGCCAAGTACGGTGGCGCGCACGGCCGACATCAACGCCGACGCGGCCGAGGCGTACTCGGTCGGCGAGGGTCGGCTCGCGGCCGCGGTCAACGCGACCAAGAGCCTGTCCAACGCGAAGGTCATCTCGTACCTGCACAGCGGCGTGACGCTGCAGACGGTGCAGGGGCCCGCGAAGTTCAACGCCGTCGGCCAGAACGTCGTGGCAGCGAAATTCATCTTCCAGTGGCAGACAGGGGCGAAGTTCGTCCAGGTACTGCCGAGCACCGCGTCCGGCTCGGTGCCGATCGTCAACCCGAAGCCAGCCGGGCCAGGGCTGACCCGCGTGGTGCGCGGAGCGCGCTCAGCGCGCTCCGCGCACCACCACGTCCCGCGCGCTCCAGCGCGGGCCGGACCAGGAGTGAATCCCAGACGAGGCGCTCCAGCGCCAAGACCCTCCGCCTCGTGGCGATGACCGCCGCGAGCGCTGCCGTTGCCGCGTGCGGTCTGAGCAGTGCCAACAACACCAACGTCCCGCCGGCCTGCGCCGCCGGCCAGCCGATCACGGTCGGCATCTCGCTGCCGCTGTCCGGGCCGCAGCAGGCCCAGGGATTCGCGCCCGATGGGCAGGCCAGTAAGAAGGGCTACGAACTGTGGGCCAGCGACGTGAACAGCCACGGCGGCCTGCTCGGCCGCCCGGTCAAGCTGATCATCCTCAATGACAAGGGCGACCCGCCGACTGACGCGAAGAACTACCGGACGCTCATCACCCATGACCATGTGGACCTGACGCTGGCACCGTTCTCGTCCCTGCTCGTCGCATCGGCGGCGGCCAAGGTGACCGCGCACTACGGGTATGCGCTCACGGCCAGCTGGCCAGGCGCGCCATCGGTTTACGCGCTGCACGACCACGACCTGTTCTCCACCAACGTGCCGGCCGCGGCCGGGATGCTCCTCGCAAGGTGGCTGGCCAAACTGCCCGGGCACCCGACCAGGGCCGCCTACCCGATGGTCAACGACCCGTTCGCCGACCCGCCGGTCCAGAATGCGCAGATATACCTGGCCAAGCATGGTCAGAACGGTCTACTCGCAGATCTATTCCGCCACCATCGGCACGGGCAAGCGCACAAGAACACGGTGCGTACGGTGCTTGGACCGGTCACGTTCGCCGCCGACGGAGAGAACACCAACATCGGCCAATTCGGCGCTGATCTTCCAGTGGCAGCCGGGCCAGGGCGGCGCGGGCGCGCCGCAGTTCGTCCAGGTCCTACCGAACCGGATCGGCGGCGCGAGCGTCGTCCCCTCGGCCTGGGCCGACCGGCACCCCGGCCTGAGCAGGAACGGAGAGCTGAGGAACTGAGCAACATGGGAACCTTCATCGGCGAGCGACATCACTGGCCGGCGTGCTCGAAGGGCCGGTGTCTATGGCCTGATGGCCGTCGGGCTGGCGCTGATCTGCGGCGTGCTCGACATCATCAGCATCGCCCAGGGCATCGTGGTGGCACGTCGGTGCCTGCCTCGGTCTACGTGCTCTGGATCCGTCTGCACATCGGCCTGTTCGTCGGCCTGCTGATCACCATCCCGGCGATGTTCATCCTCGGGGTGGCGATCCGGTTCCTGCGCATCCGGCCGCTGCGGGGACGCGAGGCGCGCCTCCGTGTCGCTGCTCGCCTGCTGCGCGGTGGCGGTCGTCACCGAGGGATCCTGCACGAGCGCTTCGGCGGCGAACTACCTGTCGATGAACACTGTTCCTCGGACTAGCCGCGCAGGCGACCTTCAAGGTCTTCGGGTACTACCTGCCCTACATCTACCTCCTGGGCTTCGCGCTCGCGGTGCTGTTCGTGGTGGCGATCTACTTCATGCTGTACCGGACCCAGTTCGGCCGCAGCGTGCGCGCCGACCGTGCAGGGACCACACCGCGGCGCGGCTGGTCGGGATCGACGTGAACCGGGTGGCCGCGTTCACCTTCGGGATCGGCGTCGGGGTGACCGCGGCGGGCGGCATGGTGTTCGGGGAACTCAACGCCTTCAACCCGAACACCGGGTATGACCTGATCTCCCGGTTGCTGGCGATCGTCATCCTCGGCGGCATGGGCAGCATAGGCGGCGCGCTCGGCGCGGCCGTGCTCGTGATCACGCTCGCGTCGATGGTGGACGTGTACCGGAATCCCGAATGGTCGACGGTGGTGTTCTACGGGGCGCTCGTGCTCGTGCTCGTGTTCCGGCCGCAGGGCCTGTTCGGGCGCAAGGAAGCGAGGGCGCAATGAGGTCCCTCGCCCTCTGGCGTGCCGCGGGCCTGGCCGTGCTGCTGGCCGTCGCGGCGGTCATCCCACTCGATGACAACGTCGTGCTGACGCAGGTGGGTGTGCTCGTGCTGATGTTCGTGGGCGCCGCGGTCGCCTGGAACATCTTCTCCGGGTTCACCGGCTACATCTCGCTCGGGGCCGCGGCGTTCTTCGGGACCGGCGTGTACACGGTCGCGCTGATCACCAAGCACCTGAACCTGGTGGGCGGCGTGGTGTTCGCGCTCTACCCGCTGGGCGGCCTGGTGGCCGCCGTGGTCGCGGTGCCGTTCGGGCTGATCGCGCTGCGGGTACGGCGCCACACCTTCGTGGTGGTGACGATCGCCGTGTTCTTCATCTTCCAGCTGATGGCCTCCAACTTCAGCTGGACGGGCGGCGTCACCGGGATCAGCCCGCAGTTCCTCAACTGGGACGCGACGACCGTCTACAACCCCTTCTACTACACCGCGCTGCTCATCGCGATCGTGGCGGCCGTGCTCGCCTGGGCGATCTGGGGCTCGCGGTTCGGTCTCCAGCTCCGGGCGATCAGGGACGACGAGGACCGGGCCCGCGGGCTCGGGGTCAAGACCATGCGGGTCAAGCTGACCGCCTTCGTGATCTCCGCATTCATCCTAGGGACGCTGGGTGGGCTGTACTTCTACTTCCAGTCGGACGCGCTGCCGCAGTACGCGTTCAACCCGTTCTTCGACCTGACCATCGCCCTGATGGCGTTCGTCGGCGGGTTTGGCACCCTGTCCGGGCCCATCTTCGGTGCGCTGCTGCTCGAGCCCTACCTCGGCTGGGCACAGCAGCAGGTGAGCAACACGTACGCGGCCCAGATCGTCCTCGGCGTGCTGTTCCTGATCGTGATCATCTTCCTCTGCCGCGGGGGATCCTGCCGACCGTGGGCGAGAAGCTGACCGCCCTCCGGGCCAGCAGGCAGCGGCGGGCCGCCGAACGGGGCACCGGCCCGCCGCCCGGCCTGCCGGTCGGCGCGATCGCGGCCGCGAGTCCCGCCGAGCCGACCACCAGGAGCGCGTCATGACGGCATTGCTCCGGACGGAGGGCGTCTCCAAGGCGTTCGGGGGTGTGCAGGCGCTCAGCGACTGCACCATCGAGGTCGACCGCGGCAGCATCGCCGGGCTGATCAGGGCCGAACGGCTCCGGGAAGACCACCCTGTTCAACATGATCACCGGTTACGGGCGGGTGGACAGCGGCGACGTCTACCTGAACGACACCAAGATCACCAGCCGGGCCCCGGACAAGGTCTTCGCGCTGGGGATCGGCAGAACCTTCCAGCTGACCCGGGTCTTCTACTCCCGGCTGACGGTCATGGAGAACATGATCGTGGCCGCGCGCCACAAGGAGGGGGCCGGGCAGACCGGGCGGTTCCGCAACCCGTTCGCCCGGGCGGGCGGCGCCGCCACCCGCAAGCGGGCGATGGAACTGCTGGAGTTCACCGGCATCGCCAAGCTGGCAGGTGACCGCGCCGAGACGCTCTCCTACGGTCAGCGCAAGCTGCTGGAGCTGTCGTACGTGCTGATCGCCGACCCGGAGATCGTCCTGCTCGAGCAGCAGGCCGGCGGGCTGAACCCGACCCTGATCGGCACCATCGCCGAGCGGATCCGCGAGCTGAACCGGCAGGGGACCACGTTCCTCATCGTGGAGCACAACATGGAGTTCGTGATGGGCCTGTGTGACCAGGTGACCGTCCTCGACTGACGGGAACGCGGTGGGCTCCGGCCCGCCGGACATGATCCGCAACGACCGCCGGGTGCTTGACGCCTACCTCGGAACCGCCCAGGAAGACGATGACAGTTCCGCAGCCCGAGTCCCCCGGGCCGGCGCAGGACAGTTGCGCGCTCGAAATAACGGGCGTGGTCGCCGCCGGCGACGGCGGTGGCGACGTTCTGCGCGGGGTATCCATAAAGGTCGCACACGGCGGGATCACCTGCGTGGCGGGACCGAACGGTGCCGGGGAGGTCAACCCTGCTCTCGACGATCAGCGGGCTGCTCCGGCCACGGCTCGGAGAGATCACGCTGTATGGCGAGCGGCTGACCGGCAGGTCACCGCGCCAGATCCTCCGGGCCGGTGTGGTCCAGGTGCCGCAGAACCACAGCCTTTTCCGCGAGATGACGGTGCGTGGAGACCCTCGGCCTCGGCGGCTGCACGCTGCGCGAGCGCGGCCTGGCCGAGCGGGCGTTTCGCCGCGGTGCAGGAGATGTTCCCGCAGGTCAACGAGTGGCTGGACAAGAAGGCGGGCAGCCTTTCCGGCGGGCAGCAGCGGCTGGTGGAGTTCGCCCGCAGCCTCATGCTCGACCCGAAGCTGGTGATCCTGGACGAGCCGTCGATGGGACTGGCGCCCAAGGTGCTCAAGTCGGTGTTCGACGCCATCCGGATGATGCACGCCCAGGGCAAGACGATCCTGCTGGTGGAGCAGAACGCCCGGGCCGGGCTGCGGCTGTCCACCCACGGCGTGGTGCTCGAAAACGGGCCAGGTCCGGCTGTCCGGTACTGGCAAGGAAGTGCTTGAGCACCCGGAGATCGGCGCACTCTACCTCGGCGGCGCGGTGGTCGGCGGCACACCGAACGGAGACGGCGCCGGGGCAGGCAACGGCGGGCAGGACGCGGGATGGCACCGAGGCGGTCAACGGCACGGCGTCCCGGGCGGGTCGTTGATCGTAGACGTCCACTGCCACGTCATCGTCGAGGAGATGACGGCGCGGACGGTGCCACCGGACTGGCGCCCGGTTATCGGCCGCGACGGCGGGCGGTACCGCCTGGCCTTCCGCGGCCGTGACATCGGTTCCGTGGTCAGCGAGTTCACCGATGTGGACACCATGCTGAGCCCAGGCGGCGGCCACCGGGGTGGACCGGCTGCTGCTGTCTCCTTGGATCAGCCTGGTGCCTGCGGAAGCGGATCCGGCGACCGCGCGTGATGTCTGCGAGGTGCACAACGCCGCGCTGGCTGCGCTGGTCGCGGCGCACCGCGGGCAGGTGAGCGCCGTCGGCGCGGTGGTGCTGCAGGAACCGGCACTCGCCGCCCGGCAGATCGCCGACCTGGTGGCCGGCGACGGCCTGGCCGGGGCCGAGATCCCGGCCAGCGTTGGCGGGCGCTACCTCGGCGACGACTTCTTTCTCCCGTTCTGGGCGGCCGCCGAGCAGGCCTGGCGCCCTGGGTGTTCATCCACCCCACCACCCGCGGGTTCGGTGTCCCCGCGCTGGAGCAGTACTACCTGTGGAACTCGGTGGGGAACCCGATGGAGACGGCGATCGCGGCCGCGCACATGGCCATGGCCGGAGTGCTCTGAGCGACCATCCCCGGCTCGCGGGTGGTGCTCTGCTGCACGGCGGCGGCGCGCTGCCGGTGGTCCGGGGACGGCTGCGGGCGTCCGACGCCGTCCGGCCGGAGTCACGGGCCCGGCTCGCCGCCGGCCCGGGACGCCGCGCTGCGCCGGTTCTACTACGACACGGTCACCCACGACCACGACCTGCTCGCGGACCTGGTCCGCTACGCAGGCGCCGGGCAGGTGCTGCTCTGGCTCGGACCGCCCGTTCGACATGGGCACCGACGACCCCGTCGCCGAGGTCCGTGCACTTGGCCTCGGTGCCGACGCAAAATCCGTACTCGGCGGCACCGCAGCAGCGTTGCTAGGGATCCCCGGTGACTGACCCCGGCCAGCCATCGGGGGGTTCCGGGGGGTCGCCCCCCCGGGCCAGCACCGGGGGTTCCAGGGGGGTCGTCCCCCCAGGCCAGCACCGCAAACACGGCGGGGCGCTGCTCGCGGCGCTGCTCGCCGAGCACGGCGTGCGGCACGTGTTCGGCGTGCCCGGCGGCCAGACGCTCGCGCTGTACGACGCGATCCTCGACCGGGAGCCCGGCCTGCGGCACGTGCTGGTCAGGGACGAGCGGTCCGCCGCCTACGCCGCCGACGCCTACGCCAGGGTCACCGGCCGGGCCGGGGTCTGTGACGCCACGCTGCTGGGCCAGGCGCGGCGAAGCTGCCATCCGGCCTCGGCGAGGCACTGGGTGCCTCGGTGCCCGTGGTGGCCCTGGTCAGCGACTTGCCCGCGCGGCTCGCGCCACACCGTTACCGCAGCGCCGCCTCCCAGGCGCTGGACCAGGCCGCCCTGCTCGCCGCGGTGACCAAATGGCAGGGCACCGTGCCGGACGCGGCCACCCTCCCCGCCCTGGTCCGCCAGGCGTTCCGCGAGGCCACCACCGGCCTGCCGGCCTGGTTGCGCTGTTCCTGCCGCAGGACGTCCTGACGGCCCTGCCGGGGACGCCAGTGAACTGGCCGGGAGCGCCCGCTTCGGCAGCTTCCCGGCGTTCCGGCCGGGCCCCGACCCGGATGACGTCGCTGGCCGCTCGCGGCGGTGCTGCGGGGCGCGCAGCGCCCGTTTATCCTGGCCGGCGGGGGAGTGCTGCACTCGGCGCGGGCACGGAGCTGACCGCGCTGGCCGAGGCCCTGTCGGCGGCGGTGGGCACCACGTTGTCGGGCAAGGGGGCGATCGCCGAGGACCACTCGCTGTCGGTGGGGGACGACGGCAGCATGCAGACCTCCGCCGCGGCCGCCGCGCCGGCCCAGGCGGATGTGGTGCTGCTCGCCGGAACCAAGGCCGGCAGCGGCCCGACGTTCGGCTGGACGCTGCCCGCGGCCTGCCAGGCCGTCGTGCAGCTGACCTTGACCCGGCCGAACTGGGCCGTGCCTTGCCCGTGGCGGCCGCCGTGCTCGCCGACGCCCGGCCGGGGCTGCGCAGCCTGCTCGCGGCACTGGACGAGCCTGCCGCGCACCGGACCGGGCAGCCTGGCGGTCCCGGATCGCGGAGCTGGCCGCGTCCTGGCGCGCCGAGCGGGACGCGGAACGGGCCAGCGACGCGGTCCCCATCGTGCCGCAGCGGGTGCTCGCGGAGATCGAGGCACTGCTCGGCGCGGACGACATCCTCATCTGTGACGCCAGCCTGGCCAGTGGCTGGGGCGGTGCCTACCTGGAGCAGCGGCGCGCCGGCCGGCAGGTGCTCTGTCCGCGCGGGCAGGCCGGCCTTGGTACGCTCTGCCCGCGGCGATCGGCGTGGCCACCGCCCGGCCCGGCAGCCGCACCGTGGTGCTGGCCGGGGACGGGGCCATGGGGTACGCGGTCGGCGAGCTTGCCACCGTGACGGAGCTGGGCCTGCCGGTCACCGTGATCGTGCTGAACAACCGGTCGCTCGGCTGGGATCCGCTGGTATCGGCGGATCAACTTCGGCCGCGGCTGGGAGGGCGAGGACTTCTCCGACGTGCCGTTCGCCGACGTGGCGCGGGCCTTCGGGCTGGCCGGTGAGCGGGTCACCGAGCCCGGCCGGCTGGCCGCCGCGCTGCGCACCGCCTGCTCCGCGCCGGGCCCTGCCCTGCTCGACGTGGTGACCGAGCCCTGGCAGACCCCGATCGCCGCGCACCGCGACGCGGTCCGGGACGGGGCGGCCACCGGATATGGAGGCTGACACGCCATGCCCCGTCACCCCGACCGGCTGATCGAGCGGCTCGCCCAGCCCGAGGCCGCGCGGCTGATCACCGCGAGCGGCACGGCCGTGGTCTTCGCCGGGAGCGTCGAGCAGCACGGCGGCCACCTGCCGCTCGGCACCGACGCGTTCGCGGCCCAGTCCATCGCCGAGCGGGTCGCGGCCCGGCTGGGCACCGTGGCCGTCTCGCTCGGCCCGGTGGGCATCGCTCACTACCACCTGGCCTGGCCGGGCACGCTGTCGCTGTCCCCGGGGACGCTGATATCGGTGTTCGGCGACGTGTGCGACGGGCTCGCGCGCGCCGGTGCCCGCCGGATCGTCTCGGTGAACTGGCACGAGGGGAACTCGGCCACGCTGCGCCTGGCGGCAGACCAGGCGCAGGTCAGGCACGGAGTCCAGGTGGTGATGGCCGAGACCCACGTGATCACCCACACGCTGTTTCCCGACGAGATGGAGTTCACCCACGCCGGGTCCATGGAGACGGCGGCCGTCCTGGCCTTCGACCCGGCCCTGGTGCACCTGGAACATGCCACCCCGGCCAGTGACCGGGCAGCCGGCGAGGCGGCCCACGCGCTGTTCCGCCGCCCGGACGTCTATCCGGTGATGCGCGACTTCCACCACGTCGCCGAGACCGGCTGGTACGGCCGCCCCGAGTTGGCCACCCAGGAACGCGCCGAGCAGATCGCCGAGGCCGTCGCCGACCACGTGGTGCGCCAGGTGCGAGAAGAGGACCTGGCGGCGGTTCCTGGGTGACCCGGGCGTGCCCGGGTCACCAAGCGCGGCGGGGGGCTCCGGGGGGGTCGCCCCCCCGGGTCAGCACTGCGCTGCCCGTGGCGGAGGGCCAGTGACCGCGATGCAGGCGGCCCTGTTGCGGGAGTTCGGCAGCCTGGTCGTGGCGGAAGTCCCGGTGCCCCAGCCCGGCGCCGGTGAAGTGCTGGTCCGGGTGCGGGCCTGCGGCATCTGCGGCACCGACCTGAAGATCGTGGCGGGCGCCTACCGGGGCACCTGGCCGCCTGCGCTGCCGTTCATCATCGGGCACGAGTGGTCCGGCGAGGTCGCCGCCCTCGGGCCCGGCACCGAGCGCAGCGGGCTGGCCGTGGTGACTGGTGGTGGCAGAACGGCACCGGGCCGCGGGAGCTGCCCGATGTGCCGGGCGGGCAGGTACAACCTGCGCGAGCGGGTCAGGGAGCCCGGCTTCAAGCTGTACGGCCACACCGCGCCCGGGGCCCTGGCGGAGTACGCGGTCCGGCCCGCCGTCGCCCTGCACAAGGTGCCGCCCGCGGTCACCGAGGATTCCGCCGCCCTGGTCAACCAGGGGGCGCTGACCGTGCACGCGGCCCGCCGGGCCCGCCTCGGGCCGGGCGCGAGCGCCGTCGTGTTCGGCCCCGGCCTGCTCGGCCTGCTCATGCTCCAGGTGGCCAGGGCGGCCGGTGCGACCAACGTCGTGGTCGTGGGCCGCGGGCCGCGCCTGGACATCGCCCGCGACCTCGGCGCCAGCGCCGTCGTGGACTACTCCCTCGCGGACCCGGTGGCCGGGGTCAGGGAAGCCACCGGCGGCCGCGCGCTGATACCGTGTTCGACTGCTCGGGCAACCCGGCGGTGGTGCGCCCAGGCGCTGCGCTGCGCGCGGCGCGGCGGGACCGTGGCACTGCTGGGCCTGGCCGTGGCCAGCGCGGAACTCCCGGTCGACCTGGTCACCCTCGACGAACTCGACGCGCCGGGCATCCGGTCCAGCCCGAACGCTACCCCGCCATGATCGCGCTGCTCGCCTCGGGCGCGATCCGCACCGAGCCGCTGACCACGCACATCTACCCGCTCGCCGACGTCGCCATCGCCTTCGGTGCGCTTGAGCGCCGGGAGGCCATCATCCTCATCCCCTGAGCGAGGAGCCGCCCCGTGGTCTACATCTGCACTCCCGACCTCTCCCTGTGGCCCGCAACCCCGATCAGGGATGGACGACCGGGCCCTGGTTCTTCGACGA
>CAWDXD010000028.1:0-90570 GCA_963806145.1 uncultured Actinomycetes bacterium | reverse complement strand
GACTAGAAACCCTCGGAAGGGGCGATCATGACGGGCATCGTGGCCGGTGGCGGGATCCCGGCCGGGCCTACGGCGGAGAACCAGGGGCGGCGCCGCGCCGCCGGAATCTACGGCGCCATCATCACCGCGGCGATCCTGGACACCGCCGGGGCCCACCTGCCCACCGCCGCGCTGGTGCTCGCGGTCGTGGTCACGCTGCTGGTGTACTGGCTCGCCGAGGAATACGCCGAGCTTCTCGGTGAGCAGGCGCAAGGCGGTCACCTGCCGGACCGGGCACATATCCGGGCAGCGCTGGCCGAGACCTGGCCGATGGTCAGCGCCTCCTACGCGCCGCTGCTGGCGCTCGTGCTGGCGCGGCTAGCCGGGGCTTCGGCCCTCACCGCCGCCAACATCGGGCTGGCAGCGGCGATCGTGCTGCTGACCATCCACGGCTGGCTGGCCGGGCGAGCGGCCCAGCTGCGCAGCTGGCAGCTTTTTTTCGCCACCTCGGTTGCGGCGGCGCTCGGACTGGTGATGATCCTTCTGAAAGACCTCGTCCTGATCCACCTCCACTAGCGCCCGCCCGCGGGGGACCCGCCGATGAGTGAATTCGTGAAGTCATCCGTTGTCGTGTTTGGCCTGGGCGGAACGATCGCCATGACGAAGGCTCCGGATGGCGGGGTGTCGCCCGCGCTCTCGGCACCCGAACTGCTTGCGGCGGTACCTGGCCTGAGCGACCTCGAGGTCGAAATACGCGCCGTTGACTTCCGCCGGAAGCCGGGAGCATCCCTCTCGTTCAGCGACCTGTTCGAGCTGGCGGCCGCGATCAACGACGTACTGGACGCTGGCTGCGGCGGCGTGGTCGTCACCCAGGGCACGGACACGATCGAGGAGGTTGCCTACGCCCTGGACCTGATGCTTCCGACGGATGCTCCGGTCGTCGTCACCGGGGCGATGCGCAACCCGACGATGGCCGGAGCGGACGGCCCGGCGAACATCCTGGCGTCGATCAGGGTGGCACTCAGTCCCCGGGCGCGCGGCCTTGGTTGCCTGGTCGTCATGAATGACCAGATCCACGCGGCGCGCTGGGTGCAGAAGACTCACACGGGCAGCCCGGCCGCCTTCGCCTCGCCTGGCCGTGGACCGCTTGGCGAGGTCGTGGAAGGCCACGTTCGCATTCCCGTCGCCGTCCGGCTCCGATCACCGGCGATCGACCCCGATCCCGGCGGGAAGGTGCGCGTGGGCGTCGCGACGGTCGTGCTGGGTGACGACGGCAGGCTCATCGAAACGATGGGCGGGCAGGTTGACGGCCTGGTCGTAGCCGCCTTCGGCGTGGGCCATGTCCCGGCCGGCGTGGTGCCTGTCCTGGAGCGGCTCGCGGCGCGCATTCCGGTGGTGCTGGCTTCCCGGATCGGCGTTGGCCCAGTCCACGACAGCACCTACGGCTTTCCCGGCTCGGAGCGTGACCTGCTGGCGCGCGGGCTTATCAACGCCGGCTACCTGGACCCGCTCAAGGCACGCATCCTGTTGCATCTGCTTGTCGCGTCGGGAGCCGGTTCCGCGCGAATCCGTGACACCTTCGCGGTGGCGGGCGGGATTTCCGGGCCCGGCGTGTGAGGCCAGGAAGGCCGGGCTGCTCGCCGGGATGTGGCAGGTCAGGCGGACAGCCCCTGGAGCATGGTGCGGACGGCCCGGGCGACCTCGTCCCTGGTTTCCCGGGGCCGATCGGACGCGGCGATCAGCATGCTGCCGCGGGTGAGCGCGCCGAGGAACAGCCGGGACAGCGTGTCCGGGTCGTCCACCCGGAGCCGTCCCGCATCCCGTGCGGACCGGAGCCGGTCGGCGATGGCGGCAAACGCGTACTTCTCGTCCAGTTCGGTGAACCGCGCCAGGCCCAGCACCGCGGGGGCGTCGGTGACGAGGATGCGCTGTGCGGCGGGCTCCATGATGGCGTCCAGGAACGCCTCGAAGGCCCGTGCCAGGAACTCCACCTCGTCGCGCGCGCTCGCGGCCATCCGGCCAGAGGCCTCCAGGATGTCCATGTGGAGCTGCTCGAACACCGCCTCGAACAGGGCAGCCTTCGTGGGAAAGTGATGGTAGAGGGCGCCCGTCGTCACCCGCGCCTGCCGGGCGATCTCCTCCACGGACGTGTCCGCGAAACCCCGCTGGCCGAAGAGATGACGGCCGGCCGCGACCAGCGCCGCGCGGGTCTGCGCGACCTGCTCGGCGCGGAGTGAGAGCCGGGCACCCTCCCCTTGGCCGCTGTCCACATCGTCTATGTAGCCGCTTCCGGTCGCCTTGTACACCCCTTTGGCTGTTGACATAGCAACACTATGTGAAATTAACTTACTATCTAAGAGCATGCCGCGATCGTCAGGAGTGAGCTGTGACCGACGGGATCATCGAGGCCCTGCAGTCAGAACGAGAGGTGGTGCTCGGCATCTGCGCCGGGCTGAACGAGGCGGACTGGGCGGCCGGCAGCGGCTGTCCTGGCTGGTCGGTGCAGGATGTGATCTCTCACCTGGGAGCCGCCTACTGGATGGTGGCCGACCCGTCATCGCGGCCGGGCGGTGCGGGCCTGCCCTTCGAGCGTGCCCAGGACGCCCTCATCGCGGCGCGCCGCCACCTGTCCGCGGCCGAGACCGTGGCGGACTACGCGGACATCAGCACCAAGGCGATCGAGATCCTGTCCGGACTGCTGGGCAGCGACAGCAACGTGTCACTCGGCGACCTGGGGACGTTCCCAGCCGGGATCCTGCCTACCGCATTTTGTTTCGATCACTACGCTCACACCCGGCTGGACTTGTTCCCGCCACGCGGGCCGCTGACCGGGGAACCCCCGCCGGCCGGCGCGCTCACGTTCGGGCCCGCCGTGGACTGGGCACAGGCCGCGCTGCCGCAGCAGAACGGCGAGGTCCTGGCCGAACTGGCCGCGCCGGTGGCGGCCGTCATCACCGGGCCCGGCGCGCGGACCATCCAGATCGGGCCGCCAGGAGAGCCGGCGGCCCGGATAACCTCCGACGCCGGCTCGTTCCTCCGCTGGGTCACCCAGCGGGCGAGCCCGGAAGAGGCGGGTGCCGAGATGTCCGGCGACAGCGGGCAACTCGCCATCGCCCGCAGGCTCCGGGTGTTCTAACGCTGTGTCAGCCGGGAGGCAATCGGGTTAACCCGGGGGGGCGACGCCCTTCCTGGCCGGGCTCCCGGGGCTGACGGCTGGCGGCGCGCGCTCAGGATGCGCGCTGCGACTCGCGGTGGCGGCTGCGAGCGGCGACTGCCCGCGCGGCGAGCAGGGCACCGGAGTTCGCCGCGGCGTGCAGCAGCACCGGGGCGGCCAGGCGGCCGGAGCGGGCCCGCAGCCAGGACAGCAGCGCCCCGGCCGCCGCCGTCCCCGCGACGCCGGCGCAGGTGCCCGCCAGCGCCCGGCGGCGATCCCCGGCCAGGCCGTTGACCCGCAGCGCCTGGAGGGTGGGGCGGATGTGCCAGACGCCGAACACGCCGCTGGTCACCACGATCGCGGCGGGATCGGACATGACCCGGCGCAGCGCCGCCTGCAGCACGCCCCGGAACGCGGTTTCCTCCCACAGGGCGGTGCCGACCGGAATCCGGACCAGTGCTTGGTACGCCGTGTCGCGCCCATCGAAGCTGGCGGCCCGCTTGTCCGCGAGCAGCGGGCGCGTGGCCGGCACCGCGGCGATGAGCAGCCACCCTGCGCCAGCGCCGGCCGCCAGCCCGGCGCCGAGCCGCCCCGGCAGCCACCGGCCCCGCCCGATGCCGAGGTCCGCGGCCGTCAGGCCGCTCAGCGCGGCGGCCGCCACCGCCGCGCCGGCCGCGCCGGCGTTGAGCCGCACATACCAGCGGCTGTGCCAGGGGTGCAGGCCGAACACGTTGTTGTAGCCGGCCAGGACGGCGCAGGCCGCGATCGCGAACCCCGCGTCACGGGATCTTGGCCCGGCTGGCCCGGGAGCATGCCGCGTCATCGGGCCCGCTCAGCCGCCCGGATGCACGAGGCCGGTCTCATAGGCGAGCACCACGGCCTGGGTGCGGTCCCGCAGCCCGAGCTTCATCAGGATCCGGCTCACATGCGTCTTGATGGTCTGCTCCGCCACGACCAACTGATCGGCTATCTCGGCGTTGGACAGGCCGCGGGCGACCAGGCCGAGCACCTCCGACTCCCGGTCGGTGAGGCCCTCGATCTGCTTGCGGGTGGCAGTACGGGGCGCGCCCATCCGGGCGAACTCGGCGATAAGGCGCCGGGTCACCCCCGGGGCGAGCAGCGCGTCGCCGGCCGCGACCAGACGCACCGCATCGGCCAGCTCATGGGCGGACGCGTCCTTGAGCAGGAACCCGCTGGCACCCGAGCGCAGCGCCTCGTAGACATAGTCGTCGAGGTCGAAGGTGGTCAGCACGAGAACCTTCGGCGGGTCGGGCATGGCGGTGATCGCCCGGGTGGCCTGGAGGCCGTCGAGGACCGGCATCCGCACGTCCATGAGGATGACGTCCGGGTGCAGTTCGGCGGCGTGGGCGATGGCTTCCTGCCCGTTCACCGCCTCGGCGATGACCTCGATGTCGGCCTGGGCGTTCAGCAGGACGGAGAAGCCCGACCGCACCATCCCCTGGTCGTCGGCGATCACGACGCGGATGGTCACGGCTCGTCCACTCCCGAGCCGGCATCCAGCGGAAGAGCGGCGGTCACCAGGAACTCGCCTTTCTCGGTCGGGCCGGCCTGGAGATACCCCCCCAGCATGGTGGCGCGTTCACGCATGCCGATGATGCCATGCCCGCCGCCGTCGCCGGGCACCCCGTCCTGTCCCGTGGCAGTACTCGTCCCGGGCGGGCAGTGGTCGTTGCGGACCTCCACCACCAGGGCCGCGTCGCCGTAGTACAGCTTCACCTGGACGTCTGCTCCCGGGGAGTGCCGCATGGCGTTGCTCAGCGCCTCCTGGATGATCCGGTAGGCGGACAGGTCCACCCCCGCGGGGAGCGGGCGGGCGGTGCCGCTGAAACCTGCGGTGACCGTCACGCCCGCGCTGCGGGCGGACTCCAGCAGCTCCTCCAGGTCATCGAGGCCCGGCTGGGGCGCGGTTTCCTGCGTGTCGCTGCGCAGCACGCCGAGCACCCGGCGCAGCTCTTTGAGGCCGGACAGCGCGCTCGCGCGGATATCCGCGAAGCTGTCCACCAGTTCCTTCGGCGGGTCCTGGACCTTGTAGGGCCCGGCCTCGGCCTGAATCGCGATCACGGACATGTGGTGGGCGACGACGTCGTGCAACTCGCGGGCGATGCGCTGGCGCTCCTGGAGCAGCGCGCGCTCCCCCTCGTGCCGGCGTTCCTGGACCTTGAGCCGTTCTGTGGTTCCGCGCCGGGTGCGCACGACCACGCCGGCCAGCACCGGGACCGCGGCGGTGAGTATGGCGGTCGTGGCGGGCTGGCCATAGATCAAGGTGCCACCGATCCCGGTCACCACTGCCGCGGTCACCACCACCCACGCCTCACAGCGGACCGCCACCGCGTACAGGCACAGGACGTAGACCAGGATCGCGCCGGGGAGGGTGCCAAACGACGAGAACGCCCCGCCGACCCAGAACAGGCCGGCCGCGGAGGCACACCAGGCCGTCAGCGGCAGATAGCTGCGCACGGCCAGAGGCGCGCACAGGGCCAGCGAGATCAGCAGGAGCACCACGGAGCTGGCGTTCGCCGGGTGCAGGCCGACCAGCTTGCTGTTCGTGGCGGCGAAGCAGATGAACGCGACGATCACGTCGATGACCGCCGCCAGGTCGATCCGTCCGCGCATCAGCCACCGCGGGCGCGGCGCGGGAGGCCCGGTGACGCCGGCCGCGACCACGGCCGCGATCCGGCGCACGGTGGTGGCACTGCGGCCGGTGCGGGGGCTGGGGCTGGAGCCCGGGTTCATAGGGCCAGCGTAGGCGGCGGCGCGGGCAGTTTTCGTGACCCCTGAGAGGCATCTTCGCACGGCTACCTGAGTAGGGGGGCGACTACCTCGGCCGCCCCCTCGGCCGGCCGGCACGGCCCCGACGTGGCCTTCATGACCCCCGCGGGGGAGGCCGGCGGTCGGCTCCGCAGGGTGACGCCGACCACAGGCCGCGCTCCGTAACTTCCTGGTCAGCCGCACATCCGGACAGGAAGGACTCGTCATGAGACTGCGCCGCACGAGCATCATCGCGGGGATCGCCGCGGCCGTGGCCGCGACGACCGCCGCCATATACCCGAGCGCACCGGCCGACCGGCTTCAGCCGATGCCGGCCCTCACCGCCCCGGCGCTCACGGCCCGCTTCGCAGCGGACGCGCACCAGATCGCCCGGGCCGCGAGTGCCGCCAGCCGGGCGGGCGACACCGGGCTCGCCCACTCCCTGGACGCCATGCGCGGCGGGCAGTTCCTCGACTTCAATCCCGCCGGGCAGGGCCTGGCGGTCGAGGTCTTCGGCAACCTGGCCACGGCCACCCGGGTGGCCATCCTCGTGCCGGGCTCCGACACCTCCCTGACCACGTTCGACTCCCGGGGCACGGCCTCACCGGGGGGCGGGGCCGCCGCGCTCGCGGCACAGGCCCGCAAGCTGGACCCCGGAGCCCGCCTCGCGGTCATCGCCTGGCTGGGCTACGCCACCCCAAGCACGCTGAGCCCGGCCGTGATGACCTCGGGCGACGCCGGGCAGGGCGCGGACGCGCTGCGGCCCTTCGTGGACGATCTCGCCAGCCATGGCCGGCAGGTCGCGCTGATCTGCCACAGCTACGGGTCGGTGGTCTGCGGCCTGGCCGCATCGCACCTGCCGGTCACTGACATCGTGGTCGTCGGCAGCCCCGGGATGGATGCCTCCTCGGTGCACGCGCTGGACACCGCGGCGCGGGTGTGGGCGGGACGGGGAGCCGGCGACTGGATCCTGCATGTGCCGCACGTTCACTTCCTCGGGCTCGGCTTCGGCCAGGATCCGATGGCACCGGCCTTCGGCGCCAGGATCTTCGCCTGCGGAGGCGGCGGGCACAGCGGCTACTTCAAGCCGGGCGGCATCGCCCTGCGCAACCTGGCCCGCATCGCGCTCGGCGACCCTGCCGGGGTGACCCGATGACCGGCCACGCACTCACCCGGGCCCGCGGCCTCGCCGCGCGGATCGACGCGGCCACCCCGGCGCACCGGGACCGCACGGTGGACGCGCTCCGCGCGCTGGCCATCGCCGGGGTCATCCTGGGCCACTGGCTGGTCACCGCGCTGGTGGTGACCTCCGGCGGAGCCGGGCAGGGGCTGCACGACGATAGCCCGCTGGCTGCCATGCCCTACCTCACCCCGGTGTCCTGGATCTTCCAGACACTCGCCGTCTTCTTCCTGGTCGGCGGGTACGCCGCCGCCCGCAGCTACCACGGCGACTACCGCTCCTGGCTGCGCCAGCGCCTGGTCCGGCTGTCCCGGCCAGTGGCGCTGCTCGCCGCGATCTGGGTGCCGCTGGCGGCTGGGCTGTACCTCGGGGGCGTCTCCGGCCCGGTGCTGCACACCGTGCTCACGCTGGTGCTCGACCCGCTGTGGTTCCTCGGCGTGTTCGTGGTGCTGACCGCGCTGACCCCGCTCGCAGTCGCGATGGTCCGCCGCCTCGGCATTCTCGCGGCGGCCATCCCTGTGGTCGTCGTCGCGGCCGCCGACGCGGTGCGCTTCGACCTCGGCGGCCCCTCGTGGGCCGGCTGGATCAACGTCGTGGCCGGCTGGATGGTCCCCTACCTGCTGGGGATCGCCTGGGCCAGGGGCGCGTTCCCCGGCCGGCGAGGGCCCGCCCTCATGCTCGCCGGTGGTGTCGCGGCCACCACGGCACTGGTGCTGTGGGCCGGGTACCCGGCCAGCATGGTCGGCGTCAACGGTGCCGCCATCTCCAACCTCAACCCGCCTACGCTCGCCGTCGTGACCTTCGGCATCGCCCAGGTCGGCCTCGCGCTGCTGCTGCGGGAGCCGCTGGCCCGGCTGATGCGCCGCCCGCTCGCCTGGGCGGCCGTCGCCACGGCCAACCTGTCCGCGATGACGCTGTTCCTCTGGCACCAGACCGCCTTCCTCACGGTCACCATGGCCGCGCTGCTCATAGGCCGGCTGCCGGGCCTGCACACGGCCCCGGACAGCGCCATGTGGATCGCCGAGCGGATCGCCTGGCTGCCGGTCTTCGCCGTCGCGCTCGCCGTCCTGTGGCTGGTGTTCCGGCGCGGGGAACGGGCGCCGGTGCGCCGCCGGCGCCGCCCGGCCGCCAGTACCTGCCAGCCCGGGCCAGCGGCCAGCTCATGATGGCCAGCGGGACGACAGGCGGCCCCGCACCCTGCCGGTCCCGCGGGAGATAAGGCTGCCGCTGCGCTGCCGGCCATCGCGGCAAAGGGAATGGCATGGCCGTCAGTGCATGCTGAGCTGGGTGGCCATGGCGTGCTGGACCAGGGCGATCAAGGCCATCTTTGTTGACCGGCGCTGCCGGGCATCGCACTCGATGACGGGCACGTTCTGGCTCACCGACAAGGCCTCCAGGACCTCGGCGGCGGTGTGCGGGTACTTGCCGTAAAAGCCGTTGATGCCGATCAGGAACGGCACGCCCGCATTCTCGAAATAGTCGAGTGCAGGAAAGGAATCCTCCAGCCGCCGGGTGTCCACGAGCACCACCGCGCCGATGGCGCCCTGGATGAGGTCGTCCCACATGAACCAGAACCGGTGCTGCCCCGGCGTGCCGAACAGGTACAGGACAAGCCCCTCGTCCAGGGTGACCCGGCCGAAGTCCATGGCCACCGTGGTGGTGGTCTTGTCCGGCACCTGGGACAGGTCGTCCAGGCCGGTACTGGCAGCGGTCATCACCGCCTCGGTGGTCAGCGGGGTGATCTCCGAGACCGACCCGACGAAGGTGGTCTTGCCCACACCGAAGCCGCCCGCCACGACAATCTTGACCGACGTCATCGCCGCTTCCCCGGCGTCACCACGCAGGGGGGGCGAGCTTGCGAAGTCCACTGGGTAGCCTTTCGAGCAAGGTGGAAGGGGTCCGGCCGGGTACCGCGGTGGCTACCTGCCGCCGCGGGACGGTAACCCGCCCCGCGGCTCCGGGGTGAGCGCCCGGCCAACCCGCTCCACCAGCAGCGTCATTTCGTACGCCACCAGCCCCATGTCGCAATCGGCCGACGCGAGCACCGCCAAGCCGGAGCCGTTGCTGATCGACATCACCAGCAGCAGCCCGCCCTCCATCTCGACCACTGTCTGCAGGACGGCGCCCGCTTCGAACACCCGCGCCGCACCCTGGGTCAGGCTGCTCAGGCCCGAGGCCACCGCGGCCAGCTGGTCGGCGCGGTCCGCCGGGAACCCTTCAGAGAAGGCCAGGGGTAAGCCGTCGGCGGACACGACGATGGCGTGGGCTACCGCCGGCACCTGCTCCACGAAGTTCGTGATCAGCCAATTCAGGTCCTGTGCCGAGGATGTCACCGGGCTCACGTCATCTCCTCCCATCCTGGCTCGTCCCGTTCATCGTCATCCGACGGTGTGACCGCCCGGGCGTTCCTGACTCCTTGCTGGAAGCTCGCCAGGCGCTCTCTGGTCTGGGCGGCGGACCGCGGCGCGGGCTCCGCCGCCGGCATGGTGACGCCGCCGGGCACCAGGTTCGCCTTCGGCACCCGCTTGGGCAGGCCCGCCCTGGTCGTGCCCGAGCTCACCGGTGCCTGGGCCACCTCCGCGGCCTGCCATCCCGCGTCCGCGGGTGACGACCAGCCGGCCGAGGACGGGACCGGGGCCACGGCCGGGCTCGACACGGCGGCGGCCCAGTCGGCGCCGTGCCGTCCGCGCCGGAACCAGTCGGACTCGACCGACTCGAAGATGGGCAGCCGGTTCTCCTCGCCGACGGCGGCCGGGGGCGGCACCACCACGCCGGGCGGCCTCATGGCGGCCGCACCGTTCCCGGCCGGCGCTGTGCCGTTGGCACCGGGGCCGCCGTTGGCACCGGGGCCGCCGTTAGCACCGGGGCCGCCGTTAGCACCAAGGCCGCCGTTAGCACCGACGCTGCCATTCGTGCCGGGGCCGCCGTTCGTGCCGGTGCTGCCGCTGGCGGTGATGCCGCCGTTCGTGTCGTAACCGTGGCCGATTCCGTAGCCCTGCGTGGTGTCCGCCACCGGCCCGGGCGCGATCTGCTCGGCCGTCGGCGCCGCGGCCAGCTGGCTCCCGTCCGGGAACCCGCCGGGATCCGTCGCTGCCTCATCCGGGCCGGGGAACGGCTCGAAATGAGCCATCCGGGCGGCTGCCACCGCCCGGGCGGCGGCGCTGCGGTCGCCAGTCTCGTCGGCGGGCGGCCCGGCCGGTGGCTCCGCGGTTCCGTTCGCGGGCGGCTGGGACCGGCGGAAGCCCATGGTCGTGGGGAAGGCCTCGCGCGTGATCACCTCGTCGGGGAGCCAGACCAGCGCGGTCAGGCCGCCCATGGACGCGGGCCGCAGCCGGACCCGGATGCCGTGCCGGGAGGCCAGCCGGGCAACTACGAACAGGCCCATCCGCCGGGATACCGCGACATCCACCACCGGCGGGTTGTCCAGCCGCCAGTTCGCGTGTGCCATCTCGTCGGCATCCATCCCGACGCCCCGGTCGCTGATGTCCAGCAGCGCGCCACCGCTGTTGAGCAGGTGACCCGACACGTTCACCGGGGTGTCCGCGGGCGAGAACGTGGTCGCGTTCTCGGCCAGCTCGGACAGCAGGTGCACCACGTCGTTGACCGACTGCCCGCGGACCGAGATTCCCGGCTGAATGTTCGGGACCACCCGCTCGTACTGCTCGATCTCCGAGACCGCCGCGCGCAGCACGTCGACGAGTGCCACCGGCTCGGCGCGCTGCCTGGACACCTCGTGGCCGGCCAGGACCAGCAGGTTCTCGGAGTTGCGCCGCATCCGGGTGGCCAGGTGGTCCATCTGGAACAGGTTCGCCAGCCGCTCGGGGTCCTGCTCGCCCTGCTCCAGGTCGTCGATCAGCCGGATCTGCCGTTCCACCAGCGACTGGGACCGGCGGGAGAGGTTGACGAACATCGCGTTGACGTTGCCGCGCAGCGCCGCCTCGTTGGCCGCCAGCCGCACCGCCTCGCGGTGCACCTGGTCGAACGCGCGGGCGACCTCACCGATCTCGTCGGTGGAGTCCACGTCGATCGGCTCGACCTCCAGTGCCGCGTCCGTGAGGTCGCCCTTGGTCATCCGGCGCACCGTCTCCGGCAGCCGCACGCCAGCCACGTCGAGCGCGCCGCTGCGCAGCCTGCGCAGCGGGCGGGTCATCGACCGGCCCACGGCCGTGGTGAAGAACAGGGCCAGCGCGAGCACCAGCATCACCGCGGCGCTGTCGATGAGCGCCGACCTGATCGCCTTGCCGCGCTGCGAAGCGCTCTGGCCGATGATCGAGGACATGAATCGCTGCTCGACCGAGTGCAGGCTGGACACCAGGTACGCGGAGCCGTTGGCGGCGTTGGTGTAGGCGGGGTTCTCCGCCGAGGAGCCACCGCCGAGCGCGAGGGTGATCGCCTGCTGGATCTGTGCCTGCGCCCGGTCGGACTGTGCCGACGACAGCGTGCTGTCGTAGAGCTGGCGCTGGCTGGCCGTGGCGCCCAGGCCGAACTGCGCCACGTCGGCCTGCTGCTCTGCCTGCGCGGCGTTGAGCGCGGATAGCTGGCCGGGCTGGAACTGGCCCGCGCCCACCAGGTCCGGTGTCAGGGCCGAGGTGAGGATCGCCTGTTCCTGCGACACCTCCTCCTTCATGCCTGAGATGAGGCCCACGACACGGACGGTGTCGGCCAGTGCCGCGTCGTCGCCACCGGTCGCGATCTCCTTTTCCAGCGCGAGCAACTGGTCGATCGTGCCGGCGTACTGCTGGATCACGGCTAAGGAGGGAATCTGGGTGCCGGTCGCGGCACTGCGCAGGGCGCCGATCCCGTTGATCGCGGTAATCGCGCCTTGCGCCTCCTGCCGTGCCACCGCAGGGTAGGAGCTGCCGATGTTGCCCGCCAGGTCCCGCACCGTGGCCGCGAGCCGATCGGTGACGCGGTAGTCCTGGCCGAGCACGGCAAGCTCGGGCGCGGCCGCGGCGCGCGGCGTGCCACGGCCGCCTCCGGCCGGGCCCATCGTGATGTACCTGATGGTGTCCTCGCGCTCGGCCTGCAGCGCCTGCACCAGGCCGGTGATCTCGCCGCCCAGCCTGGAGAACTGTTCCACCCGCTGGTAGGCGGCGGCACTGCGGACGGAGGCGGCCACGGCGACGCCGCCCAGGATCACCGCGGATAACGTCGGTAACACGACCAGGAGCAAGAGACGGGACCGCACCCGCCAGTTCTTCAGCCCGTTCTGTAACGACTTCCGCCCGGCGGGGCGGACCGGTCGCGGGCTGGCAGGGGAACTACCGTCATGCGGCGCCGTGCCGTTGCCGGCCGCGCCGCCCGGGGACTGGGCCCGGCCTGCGGGCGCCTCTAAGGATGCGGTGGGGACCTGCGCCGGTGACCGCAGAAGCGTGTCACGAGCCGGGCTGCCCGTTATCTCTCGCCTGGACCGCACAGTGTTGCACCTCTCACCTGGGGAACGGCAGGCGTCCACCGAGCCGCGGTATGCCGCGTGAAGCCGAAAACAACCGGCATTTCTCGGCCGGCCATTCTGCGCACGGCCGTCTCGGCAGAGTCTGGGCCTCACTCTAACGCTTGGCCGCGTCACCCACATCAAGTGTTACCACTGTTATCTAAAGATACTTTCAGCGTTAGAAGGTGCTACTGGTGCTAAATGGGCACTTAGCGCATACGAGTCTTATCGACCGGGCACGCGGCCGCGGCCGAGCGTCTAGCGTAAGCAGGAACGGAGCACCCGGCACTACTACGTTACTTAGGAAATGCCGGTCCATCCGCGGACTACCGGTATCGGACATTGGAGGAGCTTCCTTGGGTCCTAGTGAGGCTAGACCCCGCACCGGGCGCGGCAGGATGCTGCGCCGGTCGGGCATGACCCTGGCTTCGGCCTGGCTGGTGTTATTCGCGACGGGCTGCCACGTCCCCATGACGGGTGCCTCGTCCGGCCAGGCGGCGGGCCAGGCACAGGGCGGCGGCCAGCAGATCACGGTGGCAGTCGTCCCCGGATTCGAGAACGCCCCGCTGCAGGTAGGCGTCAAGGACGGGCTGTTCGCCAAGCACGGCCTGAACGTGACGGTGCAGACCTACCAGACCCTCCAGCAGGCATATGGGGCACTGACCAGCGGCCAGGCGGAGGTAGTCAGCGGTGACTACTCCGGGCTGCTCTACATGCAGGCCCGCGCGCCCCGCGCGCAGTTACGGTTGATCGCGGACGGCTACGACGCGACACCGGGCCTGATGGAAGTGCTGACGCTCCCCGGCTCGTCGGTGCGGGTTCCCCAGGACTTACAGGGCAAGGTCGTCGCCACACCCCCGCGCGAGCTTGCCCCCTTCTCCGCGGACGCCCCCTACAACATCGAAACGCTGGCGACCGAGTCGACCCTGCAGAGCGACGGTGTCAGCCCGTCGAGCGTGGTGTGGGACGCGATGGCGCCGAGCAGCATGATCAGCGCGCTGCGCGATCACACGGTCAGCGCGATCGTGGCTACCGAGCCCTACATCCTCCAGGCGGAAACCCAGCTCGGCGCGATCGAGTTGCTCGACGCGGGCAGTGGCGTGACCGCCGGCCTGCCGCTGTCGGGATACTTCACCACGGCCAGCTACGCGCGCGGTAACACCGCGGCCTTACAGGCCTTCCGTGAAGCGCTCGACGAGGCCAAGGCCAGCGCGGCCCAGCCGGGCACCGTCCAGTCGGTGCTGCGCACGCTGCCGGAGATGTCCTCACGGGAGGCGTCCCTCGTCACGATCGGGCAGTATCCGACGTTCCTGAGCGTCGGGCAGGTCCAGCGCGTGGCCGACCTCATGTACGGCACGGGGATGATCAACACCATCCTGTCCGTGAAGAACATGCTGCTGCACTAAGGATCTGCGGCAGGCCCGGCAACACCTGGCCCGGACGGCGATCCGCCGTCCGGGCCAGGCCTTTCTTCGCTTGCGGTCCCGCCGTGTTAGCCCGGGGGAGCGACCCCCCGGAACCCCCCGGGGCGCCGATGGCGCCTGGCCGGCAAGCCGGCAGGCCCCATCGCGCGTGCTACCCGGCGAACGCGAAGTGCTCGAAGTCGAAGTTGGACAGCGGCTGGCCGACCTTGCCGGCCGTGTACCCGGTGATCGTGTCGCTGTAGGCGTCCAGGACGTCGATGTATGCCGGGATGATGTAGCCGCCCTGGGTGAAGTCGAACCGCTGCATCTCCTGAAGGATCTCTTTGCGCACCGACGGGTTCGCCGTCGCGTTGGCCTGGTTGTAGAGGCTGGTGTACTGCGAGTCGCTGGTGTGCGTCTCGTTGAATGGCGAGCCTGCGAGCATCGACTCCGCCACCTGCGAGAGGTAGGGGTAGTAGTTGTAGTAGTCCTGCGCGAACGCCCACTTGAGGTAGTTGGGCCCGAAGAAGGTGCCGGGCGGGACGTTGTTGATGTTGATCGTGACGCCTGCCGCCTTGGCCTGGGCGGCCAGCACGGTCGCCATCGCCACCGTGCCCGTGGCCACCGCGGAGGTGGTGAGCTGCACGGTCAGGCCCTCCTGGCCCGCCTTCTTCAGCAGGAACTTGGCCCGCGGGATGTCGCCCTGGGCGGCGCGGACCAGCGAGTGGTCGAAGTCGGGGTCGTAGGGCGAGAAGAGGTCGTTCGCGACCACGCCGTAGCTGTCGAGCGCCGAGTCGATCAACTGCGGGCGGTCGACGAGCAGGCGCATTGCCTGGCGGACGTTGACGTCGTTGAAGGGCGGCTGATCGACGCGCATGGTGAACGGGACGATCTCGCCCGAGTGCGACACGATCGTCCTGATGCCGCTGGTGGTGGCCAGCGACGCGACCTGCGGCCCGTCCAGCGCGCCGGCGCCGTGAATGACGCCTGTGGCCAGCGCGTCCTGGAGGGAGGTGTTATCGCTGAAGTCGATGATGGTCAGGGTGTCCGCGTACGGCAGGCCCGGCTTCCAGTAGTGCGGGTTCCGCGTGAACACGCTGCGCTGGCCCGGTGTGAAGCTCTGGTAGACGAACGGCCCGGTGCCCACCGGCTTCGCCGGGTTGAAGCCGGCCGGCGCGATGTACAGGTTGTACCAGAACGCGGCGAGCTGCTCGGCGAAGCTGGCGAAGGGCTTGGTCATCTTCACCTGGACGGTGAGCTTGTCGACCGCCTTGGTGTTCTTCAGGTCGATCGGTCCGAGGCCGAACTTGCCGGTGAAGTCGTTCTTGTACACCCGCTGGAAGGTGAAGATGACGTCGTCGGCGGTGAAGGCCTTGCCGTCGTGGAACGTCACGCCCGGCCGCAGCCGGATGATCCAGTTGGACAGCGACCCGTGCGGGGTGATCGACTCCGCCAGCACGTACTCGACCTGCGCCTGCGCGTCGAGCTGGGCAAGGGGCTGGTAGAGCGACTGGAGGCGGGAGGTGTCCAGGTAGGTCAGGCTCTTGTGCGGGTCGAGGGTGTCCGAGCTGGAGCCACCGGTGAGGCCCAGCTTGAGGTTGCCGCCGCGCCGTAAGGAGCGGCTGGCCTGCGTGGCCTGCTTCGGGGCGTCGGAACTTGATCCGCCGCCGCACGCGGCGAGTAAGCTCCCGGCACCCGCCACGGCGCCGGTGGCGGCAATTCCGCGAAGGAACTGGCGCCGTCCCAATCCCTCGGCCCGCCGCGGCGTGCTGTCCTGATCTGATCGATCCACGGGGCTTACCTCCACGATGTGTTGCCTGTTGGTGCGGGTCGGGCGGCCGTGTCTCCCAAGGCCGCCGGTCGTGCCAGCCCGTTACCGGGCTGTGACTGTGTGGTGAACGCGGGCCGCCGGCCGGGCGTGCCGGGTCAGGCGGCGACAAGGAGCACCTTCCCGACATGCTGGCGGCGCTCCAGGAACCGGTGCGCTTCGGCGGCGTCGCTCACCGGGAAGGTGGCGGCGATCGGCACCTTGACGGCGCCGCGCCGGATGAGCGCCAGCGAAGCGGCGAGGTCGCCGGGCGGCGCCAGCCGGAACCCGACGATGCGCCAGCCGTTCCGGAACAGCGGAATCAGGTCGAGCGGCACCACCTCGCCGGCGTGCGCGCCGCAGGTGACCAGCGTGCCTTCCGCGCGTAACACCGACAGGTGGGCGCCGAAAAGGTCACCGCCCACGGTGTCGAGCACCACGTCGAAGCGCTGGCCGCCCGTGGCGTGCAGCAGGTCCGCGGCGATGTCACCGTCGCCCCGGACCACGACCGTGTCCGCGCCGAGCGCGGACACCCGCGCGGCCTTGGCGGCCGAGCCGGCCGTGGCGATCACCGTCGCCCCGGCCAGCTTCGCGCACTGGACCAGCGCGCCGGCCACCCCGCCGGAGGCCGAGGGGACGAGGACCAGGTCGTCCGGCCGCACCAGCGCCAGCCGGTTCACCATGTGCCACGCGGTACTGACGACGCACTGCCCCGCGGCCATGACGAGCGGATCATCCTGCGGTTCGAGGGGCACCACGACCTTGGCCGGCACGCGGACAAGCTCGCCGTAGCCGCCCCACCGGGTGGTGCCGAAGATTTCGAAGTCCTCGCAGAGGTCCGGCCGCCACATGGCGCACTGCGTGCAGCGGCCGCAGCTGAACTGCTGGAGGGCCGTGACGATGTCGCCGGTACCGATGTGCCCCGCCTGGCCGCCGGTCTGGACCACCGTTCCGGTGAACTCCGCGCCGAGGACCATCGGCAGCTCGAACGGCCACCGCGACGTCCCGGCCCGGGAATCTAAGTCCGAGTGGTTGACACCGCAGGCCTGCACCCGGATCAGCACGTCGCCTGAGCCGATGCCGGGATCGGGGATGTCCGCGTACTGCATCGCCTCCGCGGGCCCGTATTCGTAGAACACCGCAGCTTTCACCGGCCGGTTACCTCCGCATCCGAGTGGGACCGAGCACCCGCATCCAGGAGCCGTGCCGATGGCGCAAAGGGGATGGAAACCCAGGTAACCGGGTAAGGCGAGAGCCGGATAAGGATGCGGCGATGCGGCCATAGCAGGCCGCACTTGTCACAGAATGAGCGCGGTAATCGCGTTCCACGTCGGACACCGGCTGGCCCCAAACTCCACTGAGGTAACACAAGAAACAGGCGCTACCTGGCGCTTCGAAGACAAACAATAGCCACCTCGGCCAGGCAGGAAGTGCTTTACCCGGCGTTGGAAGCGGATGCATTGAGGAGACTAGCGCCGGCTCCGGCCGGATATGGGTCGTTTCGGGAAATGCCTGCCTCCTGGAGCCCGGGCCTGGTCGTTGTCCGGGACGTAGCGCCGCCGCCAGAAAGGGGCAGGTAAGGTCCGGCGTTACGCCGGCCCGCCAGGCCGGGAGAACACGTTGATGAGGTTGCCCTCGGGATCATTGAAGATCATGGAGCGGCCGCCCCACGGCTGCGTGGTCGGCGGCAGGACCCAGCCGACGCCCAGGGCCGCGATCCGCGGGTACTCGGTGTCCACGTCACGCACCAGGAAGTCGAGGATCACCTCGCGCGGCGGCCGCGCCGGGCCCGGGCAGGCCGCGGCGGCCGCGCAGTACTCGGTGAACCGCCGCTTGGAGAAGCCGACCGTCACCGGCCCGGCGGGCACCTCCACGTAGTACTCGTTCAGCGGCACCCGCGCCCCGATGAGCCCGGCGTAGAACGCGGCCAGCCCGGCCACGTCGTCGGTCACCAGCCGGGCCTGGACCAGTTCCACGCCTCACCGCCCCGCCGGGAGGTCCAGTTCGGTGGCCGCGTAGTTGAGGAAGTAGGCGGTGAAGACGGCCAGCCCGAGGGAGGCGAATGCCTCGGCGAGCTGCTCGTCGGTCCAGCCCGCGGCCACCGCGCCCGCCCAGGCCCGGTCGCTGACCCGCCCCTGGCCGGCCGCGGCGGTGCGAACCAGGCCGACCAGGGCATCGGTCGTCGCGTCATCCAGATCCTTGCCCGCCCTCAGGGCATCCACCTGGTCCTGGCGCCAGCCCGACCGCAGCGCGAGCATGGAGAGCACGGCCACCGCGTAGTCGTTCCCGGCGGCCGCGACTGAGGTGAGCATGAGCGCGGAACGGATCCGCTGGTCCAATGTGCCCAGGTGGGCCGTGGCCCGCCGGAGCGAGACATAGGCCTCGAGGACGGCCGGGGAGTGGGCCATCTGGGCATGCATGTTGAGTGGCTGCCCAGTGGGTGAGAACTGGATCATCTCCTGCAGCAATGACCGGGAAGCGTCCGGGGCGTCCGCCACGCTGTGGCTGGGTATGCGAGTCATGGCTCTCCTATCACGCCGGGCCGCGGCAGGCGGGCAGGGCACGGTCACCGGGAAGGACGGCGCAGCGGCCGGAAGTGTGACAGGCGAGGAGGACTGTGCGGTGCCGGAGCCCGGCCCCGGGCGGTACCGCGGCAGGCCGGACGGCGCCGTGGCCTGGCGCTGTCACGATCCGCCCGGCTGGTTCGTCCTTTCCGGCAGGGCCACGGCTCCGGCAGAGCCACGGCGCGCTGCGGAAGGACCTGGCATGAGCGAGACGGCTGACGGCGCCAAGATCGTCCAGGCGTACCGGGACCATCGCCCGTACCTGATCGACCTCGCGTTCCGGATGCTCGGCGACATCGGCGCCGCCGAGGACGCCGTGCAGGATGCGTTCACCCGCCTGCTCGCCGCGGACGCCGGCGAGATCACCGACGAGCGGGGCTGGCTGATCGTGGTAACCAGCCGCCTGTGCCTGGACCGGATCCGCTCCGCCCGCGCCCGCAGGGAGCGGCCGCACGACTCGGCCGAGATCGAGTTCGTCGCGCCGCCAGCCGCCGGTGCCCTGGCCAACCCCGCCGACCGGGTCACCCTGGACGACAGCGTCAGCCTGGCGCTGCTTGTCGTGCTGCAGCGGCTCAGCCCAGCCGAGCGCGTGGTCTTCGTGCTGCACGACATCTTCGGCATGCCGTTCCCCGTGGTCGCGCGGACGGTGGGCCGGACCGCGCCTGCCTGCCGCCAGCTCGCCAGGCGCGCCCGGCAGAAGATCGCCGAAGGCCAGCCAGGCACGGGTGCCGGCGTCGCCTCCGCCGAGCACCGTCTGGTCACCGAGAAGTTCATCGCCGCCTGCGCCAACGGTGACCTCGGCGGCCTGCTGGCGGTGCTGGCGCCGGACGCGTGGGGGGACATCGACCTGGGACCCGGCGGCCCCGCGCGCGAGGTGGTGCGCGGTGCCGCCCAGATCGCGGCGAACCTGCTGCGGTTCTGGGGCCCGGCCACGCTGGTATCCCAGCCACTAGCCGGCCAGCCGGCGCTGCTCGGCTTCCGCGACCGGGACCTGGCGGGCGTGCTGGTGCTCGGCATGCGCGGCGAGGTCATCGAGTCGGTCCACGTCATCGCCGACCCGCACAAGCTGGCCGCCCTCGGCCTCCAGCTCTCCGGGCCGGCCTAGCCCCGGCCACGCCCGGGCGTCACCATCGGCGCGGCCGTCTCGTCCTTACCTGTGCCCCCGGCACCTCGCCAGGTGGCCAGGTAAGGAGCCAGAGATGAGCACCAGATCCCCGGTGGTCCCGCTTGCCCCGGTGCCGCCGTCGCTGTTCGTCAAGATCGCGATGCGCCCATTGACCCGGATCCTCAATCCGCTGATGCGCAAGCTCGCCGGGCGGCGGCATGTCCCGCTGGGCGCGCAGGTGCGGCACATCGGCCGCACATCCGGCCGTGCCTACGTGACGACCGCCGGGGCCCGGGTCCACGGCGACGTGGCGGTGATCCCGCTGACCTTCGGCAACCAGTCGGACTGGGCGAAGAACGTGCGGGCGGCCGGCGGCTGCTCGCTCAAGGTCAGCGGCCAGGAGTACACGGCCGTCGCGCCCGAGTTCGTGGACCGCCGCGACGCCGGCCCGCTGCTGAAGTCCGCGTTCGGCCCGGTGGAACGGGCCGGTTTCCGGCTGCTGGGCATCCGGCAGTACCTGCGGCTGCGTGTCGTGCCCTCCGGCCAGGCCGGCTGAGGCCCGGGCGGCACACCCGGCGGGGGACTCGCCCGCCCGCCTTAGCCGGTCCCGGGGAGCAGGGGGACGACCAGGCAGGAGGCGAACCGGCCGCCGGTGTGCAGGATGTGCGGGCCGTTGTTGACGGTGTCCTCGTGCCGGGCGTACACGGCGGGCTTGGGGTAGCGGTTCACATCGGTGCCCTGGACGACCAGCAGCAGCCGCTCGCCGGCCTCGAACCTGGTCCCCGAGGGCAGTACCTCGATGTCGAGCCGGGCCACCTCACCGGGCGGGACCGGCAGCGCCCGCTGGTGCGCCAGCACCGGCAGGAACGGCGTGGAACGCCCGGGGTCAAGCTCCCGGTGCGAGGCCCGCTGCCAGCCGGCCGCCATCGGGCCGTCCTCGAACTGGGCGTAGTACGGGAATCCCACGTGCGCGCCGTCGGCGCCCAGCTTGAACAGTGCCACGAAGACGTCGAGATCCTCCGCCTGCGGCGAGGACAGGTAGAGGGTGGCGATCATGTGGCCGATCAGCTCGGCCGGGGCGGCGAAGGTGATCTCGAACTCGGCACGGCGCGGGGCCAGGCCGGAGCCCAGGCTGTCGTAGCTGACCTCGCCCTCGGTGCCGCCTGGCCCGGGCTCCAGGGTGCCCGGGGCGCCCGCAACCGACGGCGCGCGCAGGTAGAGCGTGCGGTACTCGGTCTCGGCCGGCGGCCACCGGCCGGCCGTGCGGCGCCGGCCCCGGTAGTACGACTCGCGTGCCTCCATCCGGACGGCCGGCCAGTCCACCGGGCCGGGGCCGCGGTCGCGCAGGAAGTAGTCGAAGAAGACGCGCTGGCGCTCGACCGAGTCCGGGTCGTAGTAGTAGGCCCACTTCTTGCGGCCGTGCACGTCGAGCCACTTGTGTGCCGAGGAGATCCGCCGGAACCCCTCCAGCGTGCCGCGGGAGTGCAGCCCGTGGTCGGACCAGCTCGCCACCACGAAGGCCGGGACGGTGATCTTCTCCAGGTCGGCGCTCTTGGACCGCCAGAAGTCGTCGTAGAACGGGTGCGCGGCGGTCTCGGCCGCCAGGTCCTCGATCTCGGTCACGCTCGCGCCCCAGCGCTGCCAGATATAAGGCCAGAACCAGGTCTCCGGGATCCCGCCATGCCTGACGACCTCGCGGTAGGTGTCGTTCCACCCCTCCCACGGGTTGATCGCCGCCAGGTGCGGCGGGCTCAGCTCGGCGACCCGCCACTGCGAGGTGGTCAGGTAGGACACCCCGGACAGGCCCACCCGCCCGTTGCTCCATGGCTGGGTCCCGGCCCACTCGATGAGCCGCGCGAAGGCCTGCGCCTCCTCCGGCGAGCAGTAGGTCGCCCGGCCGCGCGAGTACCAGGTGCCCGGGATGTCCGCGGTGACGATCGCGTAGCCGTGCGGCACCCAGTACTGCGGATCGGGAGCCTCGAAGGTGGTGAGCGGTGAGGTGTGCTCGGGCCGCACGCCGCTGCGGGGGTAGAGGATCCCGATGGGTGCTGGATTGTGCTTGCCATACGGCGACCATGCGATCAGTGGTGCCGCGGGAACCGGGGAGTCGGGGCGGTAGACGTCGACGTAGATCGGCTCTCCGGGAGCAACCGTGACGGCCACATCGCGGTCGATCAGCATCCCGGGCAGCTTCTCGGTGCGCGGCCGCGGTGGCCGGCCTGCCCGTGACTCAGGTGTGCTGTACGGCGGCCGGAACAGGTAGTCGGTCACCGCCTCATCATCGCGTGGCGGGCGGCGTAACGTGGCGTCGTGACCAGTGACAGCAGCCAGGCGGCGGAGCCGGGCCCGCAGGACGATGCGCTACCGGCGATCCCGGTTTCCGCCGGGGCGCTCATCTTCGACCGGGCAGGCAGGCTGCTCATCCTGAAGCCGACCTACAAGTCCGGCTGGACGATCCCCGGCGGTGTCATGGAGGCGGACGGCGAGACTCCCTGGGAGGCGTGCCGCCGCGAGGTGCGCGAGGAGTGCGGCATTGAGGTGCGCCACGGCCGTCTGGCCTGCATGGACTTCCGCCGGCCCGGCCCGGGCAGGCCGGGCGGTGTCCGCTTCCTGTTCGACTGCGGCGCCGTCGGCGAGGAGCACCTCGCCGCCATCGTGGTCCAGCCCGAGGAGGTCTCCGAGCACCGGCTCCTCGCGCTGCGTGACGCGCTCCCGCTGCTCCGGGGCCCGATCCGGCGGCGAGTGAGGGCCGCCTCGGCCCACCGGGCGCTGGTCTACCTGGAAGATGGCCGCCCGGTCCCCGGGGTGAGCCGCCGGCGTCGCCTCCCGGGCAGGACAGGCTAAGCGTCGTCCGGGCTGCGGTGCCGGTAGACGAAGTACGCACGGTCGGATTCGTCGTTCGCCGGGCGGCCCTCGGTGTTGGTCGCCTCCAGCAGTTCGAAGCGGGGCGTGAGCGCCTCATGGATCCTGGCGAGCGGTACGCCGAGTTCGCCGATCCGCTCGTGGTGCAGCCGGAACTGATTGCCCTCGACCCGTTCGAAGATGCGCACATCCCAGGGGAAGACGCCGCCCTCGCCAGTCGTCACGTCCATGATCAGCGTGTGCGGGCCGAAGTCCTCGACATAGGCGGGGGCGGCCGCCAGCCGGCGCAGCCTGCCGACCGTGTTGACGTCGAAGATGAACAGCCCGCCCTCGGCCAGGTGCGCGTCCACGTGGCCGAACATCGCCAGCCAGGCGCCGAACGAGGGCAGGTGGTTGAGCGTGTCGAAGACGCAGATCACCACGTCGAACGTGGTGCCGAGGGAGAACTCGGTGATGTCCGCCTGCACCAGGCGGACCCCGGTGAGGTTGGCTTTGGCGGCGGCGAGCATCTCCGGTGACAGGTCGATGCCGGTGACCTGCAGGCCGTCGGCCAGGCCGGCGAGCACGGCGCCGGTGCCGCAGCCCAGTTCCAGCAGCGAGCCCGCGTCCGGCAGGTAGCGCCTCACGTAGCCGCGGACCCGCTCGATGATGGCGCTGCGGTCGCCCATGATCTGGTCGTAGAACAGGGCGAAGTCCGCGTAGGCCGGCACGCCGCCATCATGCCCGATGGGGGTGGTCAGCGGCTGCCCTGTGCCGTGACGAAGTCGATCAGTTCCTCGACCCGGCCGAGGAACTCCGGTTCAAGGTCGGCGAAGCTCGTCACCGCGCGGAGGATGCGCTGCCACGCCCCGGCGGTGTCCGGTGGCCAGCCGAGGGCCGCCAGCACGCCTTCCTTCCAGGGCGTGCCCGGGGGGATCCGCGGCCAGCCGCCGATGCCGAGAGCAGAAGGCTTGACCGCCGCCCAGACGTCGATGTACGGATGGCCGACGACCAGCACGTCCGGCGATTGCACGGCGGCGGCGAGCCTGCTCTCCTTCGACCCGCCCACCAGGTGGTCCACCAGGACGCCGAGCCTGCGCCCGGGGCCGGGGCCGAACCGGTCGACGATCGCGGGCAGGTCGTCGATGCCGCCGAGATACTCCACGACCACACCGACGTCGCGCAGGTCGTCCCCCCAGATCTTCTCCACCAGTTCGGCGTCGTGGCGGCCCTCGACGTAGATGCGGCTCGCCCGCGCGACCTTGGCCCGGCCGGGCGGTGCGGGCACGGAGCCGGAGGCGGTGCGCCCGCCCGGCGTGCCGCCCCGCGTGCCCGGCACGGCCGCGGGTACGGGCCTGACCAGCATGACCGGCTCACCCTCGAGCAGGAACGCGGCCTGGCCGAGCGGGAACACCCGTCGGCTGCCGTGCCGGTCCTCCAGGGTGACCGCGTCCTTCTCGCACAGCACCACGGCCCCGCAGAACCGGCCGGTGGCATCCTCCACGACCAGCCCGGGTTCCGCCGGTACCCGCCGGAGTTCGCGTACCCGGCGCTTGCTGGCGGCCGCGAGCACGTCGGGGCCGTACCGCCTGCTCCGCACCGGCTCCTCCTCGCTTGGCACCCCGGAAGCTACCGCATCTCCGCCAGCCCGCAGAGACGACCCACCGGAACCCCGCCGGCCTGAGGGCTCGGTTTCGCCGTCACGGGTCCTGGGCCTCGCCCTGGCGGGCGGGGACGGCAGCATATGTGCCGGCGGCCCTGGCTGGTCTAGGCTCGCAGGCGATGGTGACCTTGCCAGGCGCGACGTGCACCGGCCAGGACGTGGCGCAGCGGCTGACCAGCGACGGCTACGTGGTCGTCTCCGGGCTGATGAGCGACGGGGACGTCGCGGCCGCCCGCGCCGACCTGGGCCGGATCCTGGCGGCGACCCCGACGGGCCGCAACGAGTTCGAGGGCTTCGACACCCAGCGGGTCTATGCGCTGTTCGCCAAGACCAGGGCGTTCGACCGGCTCGCCGTGCACCCGCTGCTGCTCGACGTGCTTGACCAGGTGCTCGGGCACTACCAGCTCAGCGCCCCGGTGGGCATCCGCATCGGGCCCGGGGAGAGCGCCCAGATGCTGCACAGGGACGACGCGATATACCCCCTCCCGCAGCCGCATCCGCCGGTCGTGGTCAACACCATGTGGCCGCTGGATGAGTTCACCGACGAAAACGGCGCCACCAGGTACGTTCCGGGCAGCCATCAATGGGAGCCCGGGCGCCAGCCGGGCCCCGGCGATCCGGTCCTGACCGCTACCATGCCGCCCGGCTCGGCCATGTTCTACCTCGGCAGCCTCTGGCACGGCGGCGGGGCGAACCGGACCAGCAGGCCGCGCCTCGGAGTGATCCTGGAGTACGCGGTCTCCTGGCTGCGCCCGCAGGAGAACCACTGCCTGGCCGTGCCCCGCGACGTCGTCCGGCAGCTGCCGGAACGGCTGCAGGAACTGCTCGGCTACAACATCTACCCGCCGTTCGTCGGCTACGTCGATGGCGCACACCCGCGGAAGGTGCTGCGCACCCCCGAGTGACGCGTCGGCCGCGGTGGCGTGCCTGATCCGCAGCGGCGCGGCGGCCATCGTCCCCGGTCTGGTCAGCCGGGAAGGTTGGCCTCGATCGCGGAGACGATCGCCGGGTCCTCGGGATCGATCAGCGGGCGGAACCGGGCGATGACCGTCCCGTCCGGGCCGACCAGGAACTTCTCAAAGTTCCACTGGATGTCGCCGGCTTCACCTTCCGCGTCGGGCACCGCGGTCAGCTCGGTGTAGATCGGGTGCCGGCCCGGGCCGTTGACCTCGATCTTCTCGAACATCGGGAAGCTGACCCCGTAGTTGACCGAGCAGAACTCCTCGATCTCTTCCGGGGTACCCGGCTCCTGCGCGCCGAACTGGTTACAGGGGAAGCCGACGACCGCGAACCCGCGCTTGCCGTACTGGTCGTGCAGCCGCTGCAGGCCTTCGTACTGCGGGGTCAGGCCGCACTTCGACGCGACGTTCACCACCAGCAGGGTGGTTCCGGTCAGGTCGCCCAGGGAGGCGTCCTGACCGTTCAGGGTTTTGACGGCGATGTCATGCACAGTCACGGTGAATCGGCCCCTCGAGGATTTGGCAGGACTCAGACGCTTCGGCCAACAGCGCCGGCCCCGCCATTATGCCCTGACCCGCGGCGCCGGTGGCCGTTTGGTATCAATGCTGCTAACGTTCTCATATCTGAGATCGGCGGATTCCGGGCCGTCGTGGCGGAGCTGAAGAGTTCCTGGTGGGCAAGCGAGCTGCGTGAGGGCGCCGCCCATCCCGAACGACCTGCTAGCGGCCGTGGCACCACCGGACCGGCCGGTGGCGCGGCGGTCAGGGCAGCAGGACGATCTTGCCGCGAATATGGCCCTGCGCGAGCAGCCGGTAGGCGTCCCGCACCTGATCCAGCGGGAAGGTCGCGGCGATCGGGATCTCCAGTTCGCCGGCCGCTATCAGACCGGCCAGTTCGGCGAGCACCGCGGCGCTCGCACCGGCCGCGTTGCCTTCGGCCTTGACCCCGTACTGCTGCACCGCGTCGAAGCGGACGATCGTGTCGACGCGGGACGGCTCGACACCGAGGTCCAGCGCGAGCCGCACGTAGTCCGCGCCGAACGTGTCGATGAACGCGTCGACCTTCGCCGTGGCCTGGCGGATCCGGCCGGCGACACCATCGCCGTAGCTGACCGGAACAACCCCGTGCCCGGCCAGCCATTCGTGGTTGGCGGGGCTGGCCAGGCCGATCACGGCAGCGCCGGCGCGCCTGGCGAGCTGGACGGTGACCGAGCCGACGCCGCCCGCCGCCCCGGAGACGACGACCGTGTCCCCCGCGGTCAGTGCCACGGCCCGCACGGCCGCGTAGGCCGTGGCTCCCACGACGAACAGCGAGCCCGCTGCCTCCCACGGCACGCCGGCCGGCCTGGCGGTCAGGTTGCCGGCCTCGACCAGCACGTACTCGGCCTGGCTGGCCCGGTTGTCGGTGAATCCGATGACCTCGTCCCCCTCGGCGAACCCGGTCACCCCCGGGCCGGTCTGTGCCACGACCCCGGCCAGGTCGCTGCCCTGCCCCGATGGGAATGTGGAGGGCCACCTGGAATGCAGCAGGCCCTCGCGGATCTTGGCTTCTCCCGGGTTGATGCCGGCGGCCCTGACACCCACCAGCACCTGCCCGGGTCCCGGCTCCGGCATGGGCACCTCGACCACGTTGAGGACCTCGACCCCGCCGTACTCCTCGAACCGCACCGCCTTCGGCATGGCACCTTCCGTTCTCTGCGACCAGGTTCGCGCATCTGGTAAGAACCGCCGGACACTGCTAACCGCCGGCCCCGGGCCGGTTATGCCGTGCCTGCTCAAGTGATCCGGATGGTGACCGCGCCGGGCACGACCGCGCCGCCGCTGGCCAGGTCGGACGGTCAGCCAGTGGCCGATGCGCTCGCCGACGGGGTGGGCGCCGCGGTGGCCGTCGGGGACGCGGACGACGGCACGACGGTCGGCTGCGGCGTCACGGTCTGGTGTGGCGTGACCGTCCGGTGCGGGGACGGCGTGGCCGAGGGGGCCGGTGCGTGATGGTGCGGTGTCCGCCTCGGGGCGGGCGTGGGAGTCGGCGACGGCGAGTCGCTCTGCTGTGCGGTCCCCGGGCTGTCACCCGCGGCGGCATTCGGCGTTGGTGGCTTGACCCACAGGTAGAGCACGAGCGTGCCGAGGAAGATGGCCAGCAGCACCCAGGTGGAGGTCCGTATCCGCCGCATCAGCCGCCCCCGTTGGGCTCGGCGCCCTCCAGCGTGGGCGCCAGGGTGATGCCCTCACGCAGCAGGCCGGCCGCGATCCGGACACGCAGCGCCCGGCCGACGTCGAACTGCTTGCCCGGCAGCGTCCGGGCGACCACGCGGACCTGGAACTGATTCACGTCGATGCTCTGCACGCCCATCACGGCGGGCGGGTCGAGCAGCAACGGGCTCAACTCCGGGTCCGCGTAGGCGTTTTCACCGATCTGCCGGAGCAGTTCGCTGACCTGGATGACGTCCACGCTCGCGGGTATCGGCACGTCAATCACGGCCCGGGCCCAGCCGCGGGACAGGTTGGTCACCTGGCCGATCTGGCCGTTGGGGGTGATGACCACCTCGCCGTCGGCGGTCCGCACCGTGGTGACCCGCAGCGTGACGTCCTCGACCGTCCCCAGCGCCGCCTTCGCCACGCTCGGCACGGCCAGCTGCACCAGGTCGCCGAACCCGTACTGCCGCTCGGTGATGATGAAGAACCCGGCCAGGATGTCCTGCACGATGCGCTGCGCGCCGAAGCCAAGCGCCACGGCGACCACCGCGGCCGGGGCGACCAGGCTCGTCAGCGGGATGCCAAGGCGCTCAGCGACCGCGATCCCGGTGGCGCAATAGATGACCACCAGGGTGGCCCAGGTGATCACCTGGGCCAGCGCGTGCCGGTGTTTCGCCGCTTCCGAGCGGACCAGGGCGTCGGTCTCGCGGGCGTTGGCGTCGATCCTTTTGGTGATCCTTTCGCCGAGCCACGACACGAGCCTGGTCAGCAGAATCGTCCCGATCACGAGCAGCACGATCTCGAGCCCGCTGCCGCGCGCCCAGTGGCTGATCTCGTTCAGTGACATCACAACCAGCCAACATAGCCGCCGGGCGGGGGTCACCTGGTGCCGATGACCGGGCCGTGGCGGGGCCCGGGCCAGGGCTCGGGCCGCTATCGCCCCGGTCGCAGCGCCCAGGACCGCAGGTGGTGATAGCCCCGCACGGCAGCAGGCCGCCTGGCCTGGAGCCGGTAGTCTCCCGCCGCGCGCAACGCCCCGGCCAGTTCCGCGTCCACCAGCGCGGTACCCGGCCTGGCCAGCGACGTCAGCCGGGCCGCCAGGTTGACCACCGGCCCGTAGACGTCGCCGAACCTGGTCAGTACCGGGCCCGCCGCCATGCCGACGCGCAGCGCGGGCAGGCCCTGCTCAGGCCGGCCGGGCCTGGTCAGCCGCAGCGCGATCTCGGCCGCATCGGCCGGCTGGTCTGTGACGAACAGCACCTCGTCCCCGACCATCTTCACCACCCGCCCGTGGTTGCTGACCACGGCCTCGGAGGTGTCCTCCTCGAACGCTTCCAGCAGAGTCGCAAGATCCTCGATGGCTGCGTGCCTGGCCGTCCTGGTGTACCCGACGATGTCGGCGAACCCGACCGTCATGGTTGCCGCGGACAGTTCACCCGGCGGCGCCAGCAGGATGCGCTCGTACGCCGCGGCGAGATGCCGCCGCCACACGTAGGACTGCAGCTGCTCGATCACGGGCAGCAGTGTGTCGGCCACGTCGGCGGCGACCGCCCGGCCCGCCCCGCCCGGGGCCAGCACGTCGGCGCGGGCCATGATCTCCCTGGCCTGCCACTCGGCCAGCCGGGAGAGCGTCTGCCCCATCACCCGGGCGTGCGGCACCTCGTCCTCGAACGCCATCATGCCGCTGGCCACCAGGGCGGCCCAGGTCCGTAGTGCCTCAATGTCACCGTCGGTGAACACGGTCTCGTCGTCGCCCACCTCGGCGAAGCCCATGGCCATCCAGAGCCGGTGCGCCCGGTCGCGGTCCACGCCGGTCGCCTCGCTGACCTGGACCCGGTTGTACCGGCGGGGGCCGCCGAGCACTGTCTCCTCGATCCGCCCCGCGGAGGTCTCGGTGTCCATCGGTGTCCCGGCCTGGTCGCCTAGCCGACGGTGTGCACGATCAGCACGTCGCACGGTGAGCGGCGGGACACCGCCGCCGGCACCGACCCGAGCAGCCGCCCGGCGAGCGTGTTCAGCCCGCGGTTGCCGACCACCAGCAGGTCAGCCTGATGGTCTTCCAGCGCGCTGACGAGTGATTTCACCGGCTCACCAGCGAGAGCCACGCGCTCGATCTTGCCCGCGCCGCGGGCGGCGGCCCGCTCCGCAGCGGTCCGCAGGGTCTCCTCCGCCGGGGCGGAGCCGACCACCGAGTATGCCTCGTCGCCGAGCGCGTCCCCGGCCGCAGCCACCTCGCGCGGGGTAGCGGGCTCATAGGCGCACACGATGACGAGCCTCGCCGTGGTGTCCCGGGCGATCTCGGCGGCCCGGTCCACCGCGCGGTAGGAGGAGTCTGATCCGTCCGTGCCGACCAGCACGGTCTGGTAGGCGCCCATCCGGCCTCCCTGCGGGCCAGTGTTCGGCCGCGCCTGCTCTGGCGCGATCCCTACCCGAGAGTAACGTGTCGCGCCGGCCGGTTCCCGGCCAGCCCTGCCACGCCGGGAGTGTAACGAAAGGCGCCCTCTTCGACGTTTCGCGCACGTACTTGCCCTATCCCGACAGCGGGGATCGCGCTTCCAACACCTTGAGCAGGAACTCGGCAACTACACGAACGACTCGACCAGCACCACCTGCTGATCCGCGGCACCAGGCCGCCAGGCGCCGCGGGGGGCCCGCCCTAAGGGGAGGGCCAGGGTCCCCCGCGGCTTGGTGGTCAGACGCCCAGCACCGCAGCCCGGCCGAGGGGGCGGTCGCCGGCCCGGATCAGCGGCCGCGCCGGGACTGGATAGAGGCTGTCGGCTTGCAGTGCCTTGTCAGGTGATGCCCGGCGCGATCATCGAGTCGAAGGCGCTGAGCACATCAGGGTCACCGGAACGCTCGACCGGCATCAGGGACGGCCGGCGCCAGAGCCAGCAGTCAAGGTCGGCAGCGTTGCCGCAGACACTGGCGGCGCCCCCCGTGCCCGGGGCGCTGGTGACCAGGATGCCGGGCTGGTCGTACCGGGCCTGGTCACCAGGGTCGGTGCCGGTGAACCGGCCCATTGTGACCAGCCACGACTGCCCGGTATCGGTAGCCTGCAGCCGCAGTGCCGTGCTGGAGGTGAACGTGCCCCATTCAGGCAGATCACCGCCGTACATGATGCGCAGCACCTCATCGACTCCGTCGGCGCTCAGGCGCGGATCCATCGGGCCGCGGCCACCTGCGGCCAACTCGGCGTCGAGGCGGTGGATCAGGGCTTCATGAGCCTGGCGACGGCGGATGAAACCCACTGTGTGATCCTCTGACCACGTCCACGCCGGCGCAGTGGCCGGGACGGCGGCAAGGACCTCGCTCAGATCACGGCTGGCGCGCCGGTAGAACGCCAGCAAGCCCGCACGCCCGGCCGGGCGCGGAGGCTTCCGCTGTTCTGCCTGCTCACGGGTAAGCCCCTCGCGGGCGACCGTGCCCCAGAACCACTGCACCTCACCCAGGTGCCACAGCAGGTCATCGGCGCTCCAGTCCGGGCATGACGGCACCCGGGCAGCTGGCGGAACCTCCGCGATGACCTCCGCGAATCGCGCAGACTCCAGAGCCAGGTGAGCCAGGTAGTCCACCTTCGGCGTCATCCCTGCAGGCTACTCCCGCGCACCGCCGCCGTTCGGCGTGCCTAGCGGGGCTGCGGTGGCGCGTGCGGGGTTACAACGCCGTTTGCGAAGTGCTGCTCAGCGTGGCAAGGATGCGGCGGGCCAGGGCTGGCAACTCGCGTCCGAAATGCTCGTGGCGAGGCGCACGTGCGTGGCGGCCCCGGCCCGTGGCGCGGGCGGGGGCGCCGGGTTGGGGCTGGGGGCGCCGGCGAGAGGGCCAGGCGTGGGCCAGGTAGTAGTAGCTTGCTGGGCGCATTGTGATCTCCAGGTGTGTTGCTCTGCGTCGGTGTCTTCCGTCCGCCAGGTCCGCGGCGGTCACAGCCAGACTTGGCCACGACGGTTGAGGGATGGTTGAGGATCCCTTGAGGTAGCGGCGTTCGCCGGTGCGCCCGCTGGCCCTGGAAACCTGGGGCCTGCACGGAATGCCTAATCTCGCCAGCGCGCACCGGGGAGCCCGATAATCGAGGGATGGGGGAGCTCCACGCCGGGACGATCACGATGTTGTTCAGCGACATCGAGGGATCGACGGCGCTGCTACGCAGGCTGGCGACCGCTACGCCGAAGCGCCGTCGGCTCAGCGCGCCCTGCTGCGGGCCGCTTTCGCCGACTGTGGCGGCCAGGAGATGGGCACCGAGGGAGACAGTTTTCTCGTTGAGTTCGACTCGGCCGCTGACGCGGTCCGCTGCTGCGCTGCTGCGCAACGCGCCCTGTCCGCCACGACTGGCCGTGCGGGATTCCGGTGCGGGTGCGGATGGGGCTGCATTCCGGTGAGCCGGTACGGCACGAGGACGGGTACGCGGGGCTGGACGTGCACCGGGCGGCCCGGATCGCGGCGGTCGCGCACTGCGGTCAGGTCGTGCTGTCGGAGGCGACGCGGCAGCTTGCCGGTTCCCGGCTGCCGGCCGGGGCATCCCTTCTGGACCTGGGCTTGCACCGGCTGAAGGACATCGAGACGCCGGAGCACATCTACCAGCTTGTCGCCGCGGGCCTGCCGGAGCGGTTCCCTCCGCTGAAAAGCACGCTGGCCGAGGCGGCGGCCCCGGCTGCCGTCGGGGCCGCGCCCATCGTGGGACGGGTGGCCGAGCGGGAGGCGTTGCTGGCCGCCTACGCGCGGGTTGTGGCCGGCCGCCCGCAGGTGCTGCTGATCACCGGGGCAGCCGGCATCGGCAAGACCAGGCTCGTCGAGGAACTCTGCGCCCTGGCCGAGTCGGCCGCTGGCGGGGCGCGGGTCCTGCTCGGCGAGTCGGCGCCGCTGCCCGGCGCCGCGCTCGCCTACGGGCCCTTCGTGGCCGCCCTGTGCATCTGCGCTAGATCCCGCGTGCTGGCCGCGGTGGCCGCCGCCGAACATTACTTCAGGCTCGTCTGGACCGTGGACCACGGCTACATCGGCGCGGTGTTCGGGCTGGCCAGGACCAGGCTCGCGGCCGGCGACCCGGCGGCGGCGATCGCCGCGCTCACTGCCGTCCCGACACCTCCAGCCACCACCTGGCGGCGTAGGTGACCGCGGTGCGCATCCAGGTGCTGCCGCGCGCGGCCAGGCAGCGGCCCCGCGAGGCCCAGGTGTCGCCCGGAGACCTGCGGGAGGCCGGGCGCCTCGGGTGGACCGGCTCAAGCTCGATGCCATCCAGCTGGAGTACCTCACCGCCGAGGTGCTCCGCGCCGCGCTCGCCTGCACCCAGCTAACTAACGTTCACTATCACTGTCTATGCATTGAATTGGTGTCGGTGAGCCCGCTTTTTTTTTTTTTTTTTCCGGGGGGACGCTGCCCGGCGGGGCGGCGCCCGGCGGGCGGCTGCTCGGCTGCGAGTTCACCGAGCGCGGGCTGCGGTTCGGCCTGGAGCGCAGGTACCGGGCTCAGGCCCGGCTGGCACCGGACCGGCGCCGCCGGATCGAGCTGGTCGAGGCGGCCGTCCGCCGAGCCGTACCGGGGGTGGGCGCGGTGGTGTGGGCACTGCGCGGTACGGCGGAGCCGCGCGCCCGGTAAGCACCAGATGACAGCCCGGATGACCGGGCAGTGCGGATAGGAGCATCGGCTGGTGGCGCTGAGATCCCGCGTGCTGGCCGCGGTGGCCGCCGCCGAACATTACTTCAGGCTCGTCTGGACCGTTGACCACGGCTACGGCCTGGAGCGCAGGCTACCGGGCTCAGGCCCGGCTGGCACCGGACCGGCGCCGCCGGATCGAGCTGGTCGAGGCGGCCAACACCGTCCGCCCGAGGACCTGGGTATGACCACCGGCCCGGGGACCGCGGCGTGCCCGAACTGCGGCCGGGCGGTCAGCGCCACGGACAACTTCTGCGAGGCCTGCCGCGCCGAACTTGCCCCGGCGGCGGTCAGCGGCGACGCGCCCGCGCCGGCCAGCGAGTGCCCCGCCTGCCACTCGGCGCAGATCAGCGCGGACGGCTACTGCGAATCCTGCGGACGCAAGATGCCCTCTGGCCGTGACCACGTCGAGCTGGATCTCGGGCTGCTGGCCGGGGTCACCGACAAGGGCCTGCGGCACCGGCGGAACGAGGACGCCATGGCGCTCGCGACCGCGGAACAGGCCGGCCGCCCGGTCGCGCTGGCCGTGGTCTGTGATGGGGTCTCCAGCTCACGGCGCGCGGACGAGGCGTCCCTGGCCGCCGTCGAGGCGGCGGTCCGGGTGCTGCTGGCCGGCGTGCGGGAGGAAGCGGACCTGCCCGAAACCTCCCGGGCCGCGGTCGCCGCGGCGCAGCAGGCGCTGGCCGGCCTGGATGAGCCCGGGCCCGGGGACGCACCATCGGCCACGTTCGTCTCCGCGGTGCTGACCGGCGAGGCCGCGACGCTGTGCTGGCTGGGTGACAGCCGCGCCTACTGGCTCGGGGCCGGGCCAGGTTCCGAGGCCAAGCGGCTGACCACCGACGACTCGCTGGCCGGCGAGATGGTCGCGGCCGGCCTGGTGTCCGAGGACGACGCGATGGCGCTGCCCGGCGCACACGTGGTGACCGGCTGGATCGGCGCCGATGCGGGCGGCGGCGAGCCGCACGTGGCCACGTTCACCCCGCCCGGCCCCGGCGTCCTGCTGCTGTGTTCCGACGGCCTGTGGAACTACCGGCCCGGTGCCGCGGAACTGGCCGAGCTGGCCCTGCCCGGGGCGCTGACCGACCCGCTGGGCACGGCCGCGGCACTGGTCAGCTTCGCGCTCGAGGCCGGTGGCATGGACAACATCACGGCGGTCGTGGCCCCCTACCGGCCCACGGCACCCGCACCCGAGGGGAAAGCTGCCGATGAGCACTGATTTCACCGTGGAAATCTCACAGAACGAATAGAAGTAAGTGAGGCGGCATGCCGACCTGTCCTAGCGGCCACGACTCTGCCAGCACCGATTTCTGCGACGTGTGCGGGATGCGGATGAACGGGCCCGCGGCGCCTGGGTCCTCGCCCGGCGCGTCGTCCCCCGCCGTGGCCCCCGCGCCACCCACGGTCTCTGCCGAGCCCTGCCCGCGGTGCGGGGCGGCACGGACCGGCCAGTTCTGCGAGGTCTGCGGGTTCAACTTCGCCTCGGGGACGGCCCGGCAGCCGGCCCCGGTCGCCGCGGCCGCCGCGCCTGGTTCCGGAGATGGCGCGGCCGGGCCGGGCAGCGCGGGCCCGGGTGCCGGTGCGGATGCCACTGCGGGCCCGGCCGGTGTAACGGGCTCCGCAGCCGGATCAGGCGCCGATGCCGCGCCGGGCACCGAGGCGGGGTGGGCGGCCGTGGTCACCGCGGACCGCGCCTACTACGACAGCGTGATCGCCGCGGGGGGCCCGGACGCCGCGTCGATCGAGTTCCCCGGGTACTGCCCGGAGCGCCGCTTCCGGCTCACCGGCCGGGAGATGCGCATCGGCCGGCGCAGCGTATCGCGCGGGCTCGAGCCGGAGATCGACCTGACCGGCCCGCCCGCCGACCCCGGGGTATCCCACCTGCACGCCGTGCTGATCGCGGAGCCGGACGGCACCTGGGCCGTCCTCGATCCGGGTTCCGCGAACGGCACGATCGTCAACACCGGCGAGATCGTTGCTGGCGTCCGCGTTCCGCTCCACGACGGGGACCGGATCTGCGTCGGCGCGTGGACGGTGCTCACCATGCAGGCCCCGGCGGGAACGGGCTGACCATCGCCGAACTCGGCGGCGCGGCCATCGCCGCCGCCGCGAGCCGGCCGTCGTACTACCGGCCCGGGCCGTGACGCGCATCACCCCTGCCTGATGTCACGTGGCGCCGTGCCGCGGTGTCAGAGGGGTGTAACCGCAACAACGGTAAGGAGACAACCCATGGACGCCCGGCTCAGCTACTTCGACAACACCATCGCGATGAATTTCGCGAAGCACATCAACTCGGCGGGCGCGGTCCTGACCGGCTCGTCCCTGCCAGCGGCGACGCAGGAACTGGTCAAGCTGCGGGCCAGCCAGATCAACGGCTGCGGCATGTGCACCGACATGCACACCAAGGACGCCCTGCACGCCGGGGAAAGCCAGCAGCGGCTCAACCTGGTCGCGGTGTGGCGGGAGGCCACCGTCTTCACCGAGGCCGAGCGGGCCGCCCTGGAACTCACCGAGCAGGGCACCCGCATCGCCGATGCCGCCGGTGGCGTGACCGACGACGCCTGGGCGAACGCGGCCAAGCACTACGACGACGACCAGCTCGCCGCCCTGGTGTGCCTGATCGGCCTCATCAACACCTACAACCGCATGAACGTCATCACCCGGCAGCCCGCCGGCGACTACCAGCCCGGGCAGTGGGGCTAACACTGTGGACCGGCGCAGCCGGGCTGCACACGCAGCACATGACCGTGCGGGGGCACCAGGCTCACCTGGTGTCCCGCCATGGCCGCCGGCCGGAAATGGAACCTGCCGTAGCCACCTGACACACTCGCCTGACGGCAAACAACGGGGCCGTCAGGCGAGGGGGTGCCCAGGTGCGAGCGGTGGTACAGCGGGTAAGCCAGGCCAGCGTGGCCGTGGGCGAGCAGGTCGTGGGTGCCATCGGTGAGCCGGGCCTGCTGGTCCTCGTCGGTGCCAGCCACGAGGACACGCCGCAGACGGCAGCGAAGCTGGCCGCCAAGCTCTGGGGGCTCCGCATCTTGAAAGGAGAGCTTTCCTGCTCCGATACGGCAGCCCCGCTGCTGGTCATCAGTCAGTTCACGCTCTACGCCGACACGCGGAAGGGGCGCCGTCCCAGCTGGCAGGGCGCCGCGCCCGGCCCGGTCGCCGGGCCGCTCGTCGACGCGGTGGTCTCCTGTCTGCGGGCGCTGGGTGCCCGGGTCGAGACCGGCGTCTTCGGTGCTGACATGCAGGTCAGCCTGGTCAACGACGGGCCGGTCACGCTCATCTTGGAGATGTGAAGGACCAGGCGCGGAGCTAGGGGGCGCTCGCCTGGCGGAGCGTGAGCCGCACCGTGTGACCGTGGCTGGCGAAGTGACCACCGTCGGGGATGCCGGTCACGACCTCGAATATGACGCTGTCACCGTCGGCGCGCTCGCGCACGCTGGCCGCTGGCTCGGCGATCGTCCCGAGCAGCGCCCACGCCTGCCGCCGCAGGTCGCCGCGGCTTTCCCCGGCCCGGTACTCGGCGACGGCGTCCAGCACGCCGCCTTCCCCGGTGTGCCAGCCGGACAGCCGGAGCCCGGCCACCTGGGCGCCGCGCAGGTGCGGGACCAGGTGGACCTCGGGCTCCTCGGCAACCCAGCCCGGGCGCCGGGCCAGGCCCGCCAGTTCCTCGACGGCCACGGCGAAGGCGCTGGCATCGGCTGCCCCGGTGAACCGGTCGTCGGTATCCCATCTCCTGCGTGGATCCACGGTGCCTGCCATCCTCCTCGCCCTCCGGCTCGTCAGGTCTAACGCCAGCGTAAACCGGCCCGGCCGTGCCGTGCTCGCCCCCGCGTTGGGCGGGGCGCGCCGGGCCTGGGCGTTCAGGGCTGCGCGACCACCATCAGCGTGTGGCCGGAGGGGTCCCGCACCCAGAACATCGGCGGAACCGGGTCACCCATCCGCGCCACCTCGGCGTCGACATCCATCCCGCGGGACTTCAATGCGGCGTGCGTGGCGTCGATGTCGCTGGTAGTCAGCGTGATCCCGGTCTCGGCCGCCTTGAACTCGGTGCCGGGCGGCGGCGGCGCCAGCGCGATTCCGGCCGATCCTTCCGGCGGGTACACCTCCACCCAGCGGTAGCCCCCGCCGAACGGCGTGTCGGTGCGCTTCTCGAAACCGAGCGACTCGTAGAACTCGATCGCCTTGTCCTGGTCGGGCGTTGGCACGCACACCAGGCTGATCCCGCGGATCCCTGTTGCCGTCGTGGTCGTCATGCTCTGCCTCCTTGCGGTCAGGCTGTTCCAGCTTCGACCGGTCCGGGCACCGGAACTCATCGGTCCTTCGGCTGCGCTAGAGTCGCGCCCGTGACGGACAGCACCGACTGGCGCGTGACGATATCGCTGAGCGGCCAGGCAAACGTTGAGCAGGCGCGGCAATCCTTCTCCGAGCAGGAGGTGGAACAAGACGTCCGCCGCAGGCTCGGGCACAACGTGGTTGTCGGCGCCGGTGACTCGCAGATCTTCTTGTACGCAGGCACCGAGCTTGCCGCGAGCGAAGCTGAGCGGACCGCTCGCGAGGTGCTTGGCCAACTGGGCATCGAGGCAGAGTTCGCGGTAGACCGCTGGCATCCGGTCGAAGAGGAGTGGCGGAGCCCGGACATCGCGATGCCGCGGACCGAGGCCGAGCGCCAGGCCGAGCACCAGCGGCTGGAAGAGGCGGAAACCGCCGACTCCCTGGCCGCCGGGTCCGCGCACTGGCAGGCCCGGGTCGAATTGCCTTCGCATCGAGAGGCAGTCGAGCTTGCCCACAAGTTGCAGGGCGAGGGCTATCCGGTGGTGCGGCGCTGGAAGTTCCTCATCGTGGGCGCTAACAGCGACGACGACGCCGCGGCTCTGGCCGAGCGCCTCAAGCAGGAGGCACCGGCCGACGCCCAGGTGATTGCCGAACCCGCTGGCGTGCGCCTGCCGTTCATTGCGTTCTGACCGCGGGACCACGGCTACCAGCCTGGGCGAACCTGAGCCGGTCCACGACATCCTCACCCCTGAGCCCTGACCCGGCGATCACCTGGTACGGCGCGCCAGCGGGGGTGCACGGCGCGGTGTGAGCGCATCTGGCTGTGGTAGACAGGCCGCATGGCAAGGATGCAGGTCTCCGCGGAACGGACGGTTGATGCGCCTGCCGACAGGGTCTACCGCTATATCGCGGACATGCGCGAGCACCACCCGCGTTTCCTGCCCCCGGCGTTCTCGGACTTCCAGGTGGAGTCCGGCGGCGTGGGCGCGGGCACCGTCACGCGGTACAAGCTGACGGTGGGCGGGCAGACCAGCGAGCACCGGGTAACGGTGGCCGAGCCCGAACCTGGCCGGGTGCTCACCGAGTCCGACGCAGGCTCAAGCGCGGTCACCACGTTCACGGTCGCCCCGGAGGGCGGCGCGTCGCGAGTCCAGATCCACAGCACGTGGGACGGCGCCGGCGGGATCGGCGGCATGCTTGAACGCATGTTCGCACCACGGATGATGCGCGCCATCCTTACCGATGAACTCGGCCGGCTCGATGCGTACGCGCGCGAGCACCGCCCGGCGTGACGCTCCGGATGAAGGTACTGCTGGTCACGGTGGCCACCGTGGCGCTGGCCGCAGGCTGCGGCGGGGCGCCACAGGCACCGGCCCGGCAGCCACCTGCTCGGCAGTCACCGGTCCAGCAGGCACCAGCCCGCCCGGACGCCACCGCAGCCGCGCCGTTCACGCTCACCAGGTCCCAAGCCTGCCGGCAACTTCGCGACGACCTCGCCCGCAACCAGGGGGTCCCGGACATCCCGGCGCTCCGGCGCATCGCGGATCACGTCGCCGCCGCCCCCCGGATGGCGGCAGACGCCCGGACCGCCGTCAGGGACATCGACCACACGGGCGTCGCGCCGATCGCTCTAGCCCTCCTCCGCGACGAGTGCACCAGGGCGGGTGTGCGGATCCCCGCTCGGTGAGCATCCAGCCACCTGCCCGGGCAGGTGGCTGGATGCCCCGGATCGGGTCAGGGGATGGGCATGCTCTTCCAGCTTGCGCCGGCATCCGTGGTCTTCATCAGCCCCTTGCCGTAGGCGATGACCGGGCCGCCGCTGAAGTGGATCAGGTAGCCGGTGCTGGCGGAGGCGTAGGCCAGGTCACGGAATCCGAGGCCACCGTCGAAGTACGTGGCCATCCGCCAGGTCTTGCCGCTGTCCGCCGACCGGTACAGGTAACTGGCGCCACTGGTGGCGGTCAGCGTGATCACCTGCGGATTTCCGGGCGGCATGGCTATCAGGCCGACATTGCCCGAATCGCCAGGGCGCCCGGCCAGGTGGAAGGTGCGTCCGCCGTTGGCCGAGGTGAAGACATACTTGGGGCTGACGCCGGGCTGCGGGTCCGATGGGTTGGTGCAGTCCAGTGCGACGTTGGCCGGCGACGCGGCCGCCACTGCGGTGGCGTCCGGGGCATCGGGCGGGCAGCTGAACGACAGCTTGGACCAGTGCTTGCCACCGTCGGTGGACGTCGACATGGCCGGCGCGATGCCGGCCCAGACCGAATGGCCGGACACCGTCAGCGCGTCGGCCGGTGCCACCCCGGCGACTCGGGTCCACCTGGCCGTGCCGACCTGGCTCTGGTAGAGCTTGGCCTGGCCGAGGCCACCGTTGCCCGGTTCGGCCGCGGCGAACACTACCCCGTCCGACGCGGCCACCGCGATGACCTGGCCGGGCAGGGACACCCGGTGCCACTGCCGGCCGCCGTCGGTGGTGGCCCACAGGCCGGGGTTGAACAGCCAGCCGTCGCTGGCGTTCTCGAACCGTACCGTGCTTACGTCCGACAGCGGCGGGCCGTTAAACGGCGGGACCAGCGATACCGCAGGCGCGGGCACCGAGGTCCAGGTCTTGCCGCCGTTGACTGTCTTCTGCAGCAGCGCCTTGCACGGCAGTTCGCTGCAGTGGCGAGTGCCCAGCACGAACCCTGTCTGCGCCGATACGAAACTGGCCGAGTCCGCCTCGAACCCCTTCGGCGGCGGCGGATTCCCGCTCGCGGGCTCCGCCGAGGCGCTGCCCGCCCCGAGCGCGACAAGCACTGCGGGAAGAGCGGCGAGCACCACCGCCCGGCCGAATGAAACTCTCATCAATGAGTCCCCCATCTTTCGGGCCCTGCAGGTGGTACCCCAGCCTGCTTACAGCTAAGACGCCACAGGCAGGCCGTTGGTTGGGCCGGATTTCGGGGCGGATCAGGGCTCGATGATGGCCACTGGCCGTAGTCTTCAGCCGAGGGCGGGCCGGCAGCCGGGCCGGCGCAGCGGGAGACTGGCTTATGGCAGGGCAGTGGCGGACGGTCGAGGAGTACATCGGCTCGTTTCCAGAAGATGTTCAGGCTGTCCTGCGGGAGGTGCGGCGCCGGATTCTCAGCGTCGTTCCTGAAGCCGGCGAGACGATCAGCTACCAGATCCCTGCCATGACGCTCAACGGCAAGAGCCTGGTGCAGTTCGCGGCCTGGAAGCACCACATCTCCCTGTACCCGGTGCCCGACGCGGATCCCGCCTTCGCGGCCGAACTCGCGCCCTACCTGGCGGGCAAGGGCACGCTGCGGTTCCCGCTGCATGAGCCCATCCCTGGCGGCCTCATCGAGCGGCTGGTCACGCTCCTGGCCCGGCAGCGGCACGGCCACCCGGGATGACGGAACCGGCGCCCGGCGGAGCGACGCCGGGGAGGCCGAACATGGGGAACAGGCCGGCGTCGTTGAATGAGACGATCCTGCCGATGCCGGCGTCGCTGAACGTCAGCACCTGGATCGCGTGCGCCCGGTGCAGGCCGTCGTCTCCGCGCAGGTAGGCCGCGAGCGCGGGCTGGCCGTTGGCGGCGATTCCGGTCATCGCGAACCTGCCGGGCTCGGTGAGCACCCGCGAGGCGAGGAACCGCCCGACCTGCTCCCGGCCGGCGAACCAGGTCGGCTGCGGCGGCATCTCCAGCTCGGCGTCCTCGCGCAGCAGTTTGGTGAGCGCGCCGACGTCTGCGTTACTGAACGCCTCGGCGTAGGCGTCGAGCAGCGCCCGCTGGCCGGATTCTGCCGGTTCGCGGACCTCGTCCGTGCCCGGGGACACCTGCCGCAGCCGCTCCCGGGCCCGCTGCAGCAGGCTGTTCGCGGCGGGCGGCGTGATCCCGAGCAGATCGGCGACCTCGGCCGCGTGCCAGCCGAGCACGTCCCGCAGGATCAGCACGGCCCGCTGCCGGCCGGGCAGGTACTGCAGCGCGGCGACCAGCGCCAGCCGCACGCTCTCCCGGGACACCGCGACCGCCGCCGGGTCGGCCGGGCCGGGGCGGATCAGCGCGTCCGGGATCGGCTGCAGCCACCGGACCTCCGGCAGGACGGGGGCAAGCGCGCCGTCCGGGTCATCGCCCGGAGCGCCCAGGCCCGAGGGCAGCGGCCGCCGGGCGCGGTTCTCGATCGCGCGCAGGCAGGCGTTGGTCGCGATGCGGTACAGCCAGGTACGCAGCGACGACCTGCCCTGGAAATCGCTGTAGGACCGCCAGGCCCGGACCAGGGTCTCCTGCACCTGGTCTTCGGCGTCGTAGACCGAACCGAGCATCCGGTAGCAGTGCGCCAGCAACTCGGGCCGGAACGGCTCGGTCAGCCGCGCGAACTCCTCGCTGCCCAGCATCACCACTGCCCTCCTGTGCGAACAGGCGCCCGGCCCGTGCCCGTCACCGGTACCGATCCGCGGGCGCGGCGGAAATCATCGGCCCGGCGGGCGGTGAATTCCCGCCACCGCCCGGATCAGTACCGGTAACCGCGGGGAAACCCGCTCCGTGCCAAGGATCAAGGAGTACCTGATGCCAGCGCAAGAACTGTCAGGGTCGACGGCACTCGTCACCGGCGCCAGCCGTGGCTTCGGCCACGGCATCGCCAGCGCGCTCGCCGGCGCCGGCGCCAGCGTCGTGGGCGTCGCCCGCGACCGGGCCAGGCTCGAGGAGGTGCGCGCGCAGCTCGGCGACGGCTTCATCCCTGTCGCCGCCGACGCGGCCGACCCCGTCGTGGCCGGTCAGCTCATCGACACCTACCGCCCGCGGGTCCTGGTGCTCGCCGCCGGCGTGCCCCCGCTGTCCCGGCCCTTGCACCAGCAGACCTGGGAGACGTTCAGCAGCAACTGGCACACCGACGTGCGCCAGGTGTTCCACTGGTCCCGTGAGGCGCTGCTGCGCCCGCTGGAGGAGGGCAGCGTGGTCATCGCGTTCTCCAGCGGCGCCGCGCTCCGCGGCTCACCGCTGTCCGGCGGTTACGCCGGGGCCAAGGCGACCATCAGGTTCGTCGCCGCCTACGCCGCGGACGAGTCGGCACGGGCCGGTCTCGGGATCCGGTTCATCTCGGTGCTCCCGCAGCTCACCCCGGCCACCGAACTGGGCGCGGCGGCGGTGGCGGCCTACGCGCGGCGGGCGGGCACGGACGTGGCCACCTTCACAGAGAATCTCGGCCCGGTGCTCACCCCCGAGCAGGCGGGCAAGGCGATCGTCGACCTGATCGAGACGCCCGCACCCGCCGAGGGCCCGGAGTCCTACCTGCTCACCGCGGGCGGCCTGCGTCCGGTTCCGTAGCCTGGCTGCGCGCGCTGGCCGGTCAGGCGACGCCCAGCGCGCGCAGTACCGCGGCGGTGCCGGCCGCGACGATGACGACCACGAGGAACGGTGCCCGCAGCAGCAGTGCGGCCACCGCGGCGCCCAGCCCGGCCAGCCGGGCCGGGTCGATGGCCAGCGACTGCCCGGCGCCGAACGTCTGCACCGCGACCAGCGCGGCCAGCAGCGCGACCGGGACGAGCTCGGCGAACCGGCGGACCCGCGGGTTGCCGAGCACGGTCCTGGGCACGACCAGCCCGGTCAGCTTGAGCGCGTAACATCCGGCGGCCGTCACAAGCACCGCCACCCAGATCCCGGTCACTAGGGCACCTCCGGTTGCACAGAATCCGGCTGCGGTGAACCCGGCTGTGGCGAGATCAGCGCCCCGGCCAGCGCCGCCGTGGCGGCGAGGATCACCGGCACGCCCGTCGGCAGGAACGGGGTCGTGGCCAGGGCGATCGCCGCGCCGGCCAGCCCGACGGCACGCTCGGTCCTGCCCGCCCGCAGCCGCGGCCAGATCAGCGCGAGAAACGCGGCCGGCCCGACCACGTCGATGCCGAGCGACTGCGGTGAGCCGAGCCTGCCCGCGCCGAACGCGCCGAGCAGCGTGGTGAGATTCCAGGTCAGGTAGATGGTGACGAACGTGGCGAGGAAGCCGAGCCGGGCCGCCGCCGCGTCGGGCTGCGCCAGCGTGACGGCGGTGGTCTCGTCGATGACGCCCTGGGCGGCGATCAGCTTGCGGAAGCCCCGCCGCGGCAGCAGGTCGGCCAGGCGCAGGCCGTAGAGCGCGTTCCTGCTGCCGAGCAGGATGGCGCCGGCCACCCCGCCGATCAGCCCCGCGCCGCCGGCCACGGCTCCGGCCAGGGCGAACTGCGACGCTCCGGTAAAAGCAAGAAGGCTCAATACGCAGGCCTGCGCAACGTTCATCCCCGAGCCGACGGCGGCCGCGCCGAAGGCAACACCGGAGACGCCGACCGCGAACCCGAGTGCGATGCCGTCCCGCACCGGGCGGACCCGCGCCCGGCCCGCAGGCCGGTCAGCGATATCAGTCACGTTTACGAGGCTAAGTGGCGAGCTCCGCCCTCGATCCCGGCCTCGATCAGGGCGAAGGTGAAGGTCTCGTGCGCGTGCCTGGTGTACCGGTGCGTCACGTACCTGGCGCGCAGCAGGTCCGCCCCGGGCACGCCCGCGTGCCGCCAGTACCGCGCCACCTCGCTCGCCACGCTGCCATGTCTACCCGACGAAGCTCACGGTCCCAGGCTGGCCTGCCCGCCGGGGTCGGCCTGGCCCGCGGTCACCACGGCCTGGTGCCCGTGCCGCACGTCCTGCTGGATGGACAGGCGGCCGTCCCGCATCTGGCCCACCCGCTGCGCCCGGCGGGCGAGCGCGGTGTCGTGGGTGACCAGGATCAGCGTCAGCCCGAGGTCCTTCCAGAGCTTCTCGAGCAGCGCGATGATCTCGTCGCGGGTGCCTTCGTCGAGGTTGCCGGTCGGCTCGTCGGCGAGCAGCACCGTGGGCTTCTTGACCAGGGCGCGGGCGATGGCGACGCGCTGCTGCTGGCCACCGGACAACTCCGACGGCAGGTGCCGCAGCCGGTCACCGAGGCCGACATCGACCAGGGCCTGTGCCGCCCAGGCCCGCCGCTGGGCCGGGTGGATGTGCTGCGGCACCAGCGCCGCCTCCACGTTCTCCTGCGCGCTCAGCGTGGGAATCAGGTTGAACGTCTGGAAGATGAAGCCGATCGAGGTGGCGCGGACCTTGGTGACCCGTCGTTCCGGCAGTGCCGCAAGGTCCTTGCCGTCGAGCACCGCGCTGCCGGAGGTGGGCCGGTCGAGGCCGCCGAGTATCTGCAGCAGCGTGGTCTTGCCGTGCCCGGTCGGCCCCTGGATGGCCAGCCATTCGCGGTCCTCGATCGTCAGGTCGACGCCGCGCAGTGCCTCGACCGTGTCCCGGCCTTTCTGATAGGTCTTGGTGACTCCGGTGAGCTGGTACATGGATGTCCTCTCGGTGGGCTGGCTCAGGGTTGCGGGCGGTGCGGCGCGTGCCACGGGGTGCGTGGCGTCCATTACTGGATTTGCGCGAGGGCGGCGGCAGGCCGCAGCCGTGCGGCTCGCCAGCCGCCGAACATGCCGGCGATCAGGCCGCCTGCCACCGCCAGCAGCACGGCGAGCACGATGATGCCGACCGTGACCGGCGCCTCGAGGTGGACCAGGATGGTCCTGGCCGCGTCGCTCGCCGTCCTGCCGAACGCGCCGCCGCCACCGAACCTGCCGCCGCCGAACCCGGGGGACGCGGATCCCGGGGGCTGGCCGGGCGTCGCCGACAGCGGCCCCACGAACGAGGACACCAGCGCCGCGCCCGCATAGCCGAGCACGATGCCGGCCGCCCCGCCGGCCACGCCGATGACCAGCGTCTCGCCCATGACCTGGCCGACGATGCGGCGGCTGCGCCAGCCGAGAGCCTTCAGCGTGCCGAACTCCCTGACCCGGCGGGACACCGCCGCCATGGTCAGCAGGCTGGCCATGGCGAACGCCGCGATGAGCACCACGATCGCGAGCCACTTGCCCAGGCTGCCGGCCAGGCTGGAGGCGCTGGTCAGCGATCCGGTGACCTGGCTGGCCAGGTCGCTGGAGGTGGTCACGGTCGCCTTGGGAAGCTGGCCCTTGATCGCCTGCTGTACGGCGGTGATGTCCGCCGCGCTGGCCGCCGCCACGTAGATCGTGTTCACCTGGCCGGTCATCCCGGCCAGGCTCTGCGCCCGCCGCAGCGGGATGTACGCGTCCGTGGTGGTGCCGCCCTGCGGTTCGGCCACGGTCCCGATCACCGTGAACGTGGCCGAGCCGACCGTGATGTGCGATCCGGTCGCCAGCTTGTGCTGCCGGGCGTAGTTCGCGTCGAGCAGCGCGACGTCGGAATTGGCCTCGGCGGCGGTGAACGTCCGGCCCGACGCGATCTTGTCCGAGCTGAGCGGGCCGACCCGGCCCGCGCTCGTGTCCACGCCGAGGACGCCGAACGTGCTCGTCTTGATCGAGGCCGGGCCCCCGCCGCCGCCCCCGCCAAAGCCGCCACCGCCGCCGAAGCCGCCGCCGCTTCGTGGGGATCGTGCCCGAGATCGACAGATCGGTCGCCGACAGCGCGCCGGCCGCGGCGGTGACGTTCTGGATCCGCGCGACCTGGGTCACCGCCGAGGACTTCATCGCGCCGAGCGCGCCGGTCACCAGCACGTCGCGGCTGAACTTCTGGCCGGGCTTGGGCCTGGTCCCGGCCGGTGCGCCGGCCCCTGACCCGGAACCCGAACGGGCCGCCGGAGCCCCGGGACGGCGCCGTGGTGACCGTGATGTCGGTGCCGACCCCGTACAGCGAATGCAGCACGGTGCTCTGCGCGTTCTTCACCCCCGCCGACGCGGCCGTCACCGTGATGACCAGGCCGATTCCCACGGCCAGGCCGAGCGCGATGAAGCACGCCTGCCGCATCCGGCGGCGCAGTTCACGCACCAGGTATGTCAGGAACATCTGTCCTCCAGACAGCAATGACCGGTTCTGTGCGGGCCCGCGGGCCCGCCGTATGCCAGCACATCGCCTCCGGCTGGGCTGCTCGTTGAGGCTGGCTGCCGGTTTCCTTGTGCCAGGACGCGGGTTTTCTCTGGATGCGCTGAACGCTGGCTTGAGACGGCGTCAGCCGCCACGCCGGGCCGGCTCGCGTCCGGCCTGATCGCGTCCGGCCGGCCCGGGCGGGTCCGCGGCCGGCTCCGGGACGTCCCCACGCGGCTCCGGCGGTCCGCCATCCGCCGGAGCCGCCGCCAGTGGCAGCCGGGCGACGAAGGTGGCGCCGTGCCCCGGCTGGGTGTCGACATCGATCGTGCCGCCGTGCGCGGCGACCAGGGTGGCGGCGATGGACAGCCCGAGCCCGGTGCCGCCGCTGGCCCGGTTTCTCGCCCGGTCGGTGCGGTAGAACCGGTCGAAGACCCGGGCGGCCTGCGCGGCGGACAGCCCGGGCCCGGCGTCGGCGACGGCGACCTGGCCGTGCCCGGAGGCGGCCGTCACGGTCACGGTGACCGGCGTGGCCGCGGGCGTGTGCTGCAGGGCATTGCCGATCAGGTTGTCGATGACCTGGCGGAGCCGCCCGGCGTCGGCGCGGACGATGACGGGCGCCGCCGCGAGCACGGTCAGCGGCCGGCCGGGCTGGATGGCGCGGGCACCGGCCGCCGCCTGCACCGCGATGCTGGACAGGTCCACCGGCTGAAGGTCCAGCGGGCGGTTCTCGTCGAACTGGGCGAGGAGCAGCAGGTCGTCGACCAGCCGGCCCATCCGGGCTGCCTCGGCCTGGATGCCGGTCATCAGCCGGGTCACCTCGGCGCGGTCCGCGGCCTCCCCCTGCTGCCGGTAGAACTCGGCCAGGCCCTTGACCGAGGTCAGCGGGGTGCGCAGTTCGTGGCTGGCGTCGGCGACGAACCGGCGCATCCGGTCCTCGGAGTCGCGTGCCTTGGCCTCGCCGTCCGCCCTGGCCCGGTAGGACGCCTCGATCCGGCCCAGCATCGCGTTGAGCGCGGCGGCGAGCCTGCCCACCTCGGTCCGTTCCCGAGGATGGGGGATCCGGCGGGACAGCTCGCCCGCGGCGATCGCCGAGGCGGTGTCCTCCATCCGTGACAGCGGGGCCAGGCTTGCCCGGATCAGCGGGAACCCGATGCCTGCGAGCAGCACGATGGCCGCCGCCCCGGCCACCGTGTCGGCCAGCTCCAGCTGGCCCACGGTGCTTTGCACGTCATCGAGGCTGAACGCGGCGACGACGCGGCGCCCGCCGGGCACCGTGCGGACCAGCACCCGCCACGAATGCCCGGGGGAGCCCTTGGCGGCCGCGGTGAACGGGGTGGCGTCGCCGTGCAGTTGCGCGGCGGTCAGCGCGGGCGCGGGGATGCCCCGCATCGACCCGGGGGCCACCTGGACCTGCCCACCGGGATCGATCATTTCCACCAGGTAGTCGGTGGGCAGTTGTTGCGGCCCAGGGCGATGGGGCCGCGGCCCGGGACGCGGGTGCGCCACCACCCGGCTGACGAACGAAGAGAACGTGCCCAGTTGCGCGTCCACCCGGCCGAACAGGTAGTCGCGCAGCAGCACCGTGCCGAGCAGCCCCATCAGCACCGAGGTGACCGCGACCAGCACCGCGGCCGCGGCCATCACCCGCACCCGCAGCGACGCGCGGGCCAGCACCGCCCGCCGCAGGGAGGCCGGGCTTCTCACGGGGGCGGGACCCGCAGGACGTAGCCGATGCCGCGGATCGTGTGGATCAGCCGGGGCTCGCCCCGGTCCAGCTTGCGCCGCAGGTAGCAGATGTAGGACTCGACGATGTTGCCGTCGCCGTCGAAGCTGTAGTTCCAGACGTGGTCGAGGATCTGGGCCCGGCTCAGCACCCGGCCCGCGTTGATCATCAGGTAGCGCAGCAGCTTGAACTCGTTCGGCGACAGGGCGACCTCCGTGCCCGCGCGCCACACCTGGTGACTGTCCTCGTCGAGTTCGAGGTCGGCGACCACCAGCCGGGAGGCTGCCTCCGGCTCGCCCCGGCTGCGCCGCAGTACCGCCCGGATCCGGGCGAGCACCTCGTCCAGGCTGAACGGTTTGGTGACGTAATCGTCGCCGCCGAGGGTGAGGCCGGTGACCCGCTCGTGGACGCTGTCCCGGGCGGTCAGGAAGATCACCGGGACCCGGGGGCCGCCCGCGCGGATCCGGCGGATCACGTCGAAACCGTCGCAGTCGGGCATCATGACGTCGAGCAGGATGAGATCCGGCTTGGCCGCCGCGGCCGCGCGCAGCGCCTCCGCGCCGCTGACCGCGGTCAGCACGTCGAACCCGGCGAACCGCAGCGTCCCGGCCAGCAACTCCAGGATCGTCGGCTCGTCGTCCACGACCAGCAGCCGGGCCTCGCTCTGTGCCGGGACGTCCCGCATAGGCCCACCATGGCCCGGCTACCTTGCGAATCCCTGACCGCCGGTTGTGAGATTCCTGGTGATCCCCCCCGAGCACAAGCCCGCGGGGCTGTCTCGTAGGGTGAGTCTGCGATGGCAGGGAAGCCGGCGTGGGCGACGGGGTGGACGGCTCAACATGTGCGGCATGCCGCCGGGCTCTTCAAGCAGGGCGGCAATCCGGCTGCGCGGGTGTACGAGAGCATCGGGTCGGACTTCTTCCTGGCGCTGGCGCCTGGCTGGCTGAACCTGGGGTTGTGGGAAGGGCCCGGTACCGAGGATGAGGCCCAGCAGGCCTGCCAGCGGCTGGTGCGGACGCTCGCATCGGACCTGCCCGCCGGGGGCGTGATCGCCGATGTGGGGAACGGGCTCGGCACCCAGGATCCGCTGATCGCCGAGGTAACCCGCCCGCGCCGGCTGGTCGCGGTGAACATCACCCAGTGGCAGCTGGAGGCAGGCCGGGACCGGCTGAGACAGGCCGCAGCCGTGCCCGTGGTGGGAGATGCCACCCGGCTGCCCATCGCCGGCGGGAGGCTGGACGGGCTCATCAGCGTGGAGGCAGCCTTGCATTTTCAGTCAAGGAAGGCCTTCTTTGCCGAGTGTTACCGGGTGCTGCGCCCTGGCGGCGTGCTGAGCATCTCCGATATCTCGGTCCAGCGCCGGCCGGTAACCCCCGCTGAGCTGGCGGCTGGCCTGACCCAGTTGCGGGTCTTCGGTCTTCGGCACACCATGGCGATGACGGCCGGGCAGATCGCCGCGGCCGCCCGCGCGGCGGGCCTGGCCGAGGTGACGGTCACGGCGTGCGGCGACAAAGTGATCGCCCCCGCGCTCCGGCTCACCGCCGCGCGGCTGGCGCGCGCGACGACCGCGCCTCTCGGGCAGCACGCCGCCGCCCGCCTGCTGCTGCGGCAGGTAGACCTGCTCTGGCGGCGCCACATCATCGACTACCTGCTGCTCCGTGCGATCCGCCCGTGACATCGGTTCCGCTTCGCAGCTCGTACGGTCCGCTGGTCCAAGCCTCGTGCTGGCTGGTCGCCGCCACGTGGTGGTTGCTCGTGGCGTCCATCTCCACATCTGCCCAGCGGGCAGGCCTGCTGGGCACGCCGGGCGGCACGGGGCCAGCAGGGGTGCTCAGCCCTCGCGGCCGGGTTCCGCCGGCGGTGCCACGTAGCCGTGTGCGACCAGGCGCTGCGCGCCGGCGGCGTACAGGGCAGGGTCGTCAGGGGCCGTCGTGGCCAGCCCGTCGACGTACCTGTTGAACATGCAAAACACTGCCGCGATCAAGACCGTGTCGTGAATCTCCACATCCGTCGCGCCCGCCGCGCGGGCCTGCGCGACCTGCTCCCCGGTGACGGCGCGGCCGCTTTCCCGTACCGCCGAGGCGATCGTCAGCAAGGCTTTCAGCTTGGCCGGCACCGGCGCGGTGCCAGGGTCGGCGCACACCTGCTCCACCAGCGTCATGCCTCCTGGCAACTGGGCCGCGGCGCAGGCAGAGTGGGACGACGAGCAGTACCGGCAGTCGTTGAGCGCCGACACATAGGCCGCTATCAGTTCCCGCTCGCCCCGGGTCAGGGTGCTCGGCCCGCGCAGCAGCACCTCCGTCAGCTCGCTCAGCGGGCCGGCGGTCTCCGGGCGGTAGCGGAGCAAGCCGCGGATTCCCGGTTCGGCGGAGTTCAGGGCGATGTGCGGCATGACTGCTCACCTCCGTGGGGAAGGCCACGCCTAGATGCAGCATCGGTGCCAGCGAACCCCCGGTCAATCACTCCCGGCGCAGCGGATGGCGAGCCGGACGATGCGTTCCTCGCCGTCCTTGTCGACGAGGATCTGGAGGGTGAGGTGCTCTCGGCACGCGCGCAGCACGACCTCTTCGATTCCGTGGACCCGGGTCCGGAACCGCCGCGACTCCGCACAGTCGGCGAGCACGAATCCTTCGAACTCCCCGAAGCAGTCGTAGCGGACCTCACACACCTTGCCTTCATACTTGCGTGTCTTCTCGTGAGAAGGCCGCCGGCGGGGCGGGACTCCGGTGGGCGAGGGGAGGATCGAGCCGGAGTCGCCGCCGAGGCCGTCGACTCGTGCTGCGATCAGGGAGATGTAGCGCTCGAGCACCTTGTACCAGCGATTGGCGGGGGCCATCTGCTGCAGGCGCCAGCGCATGATGGCCAGCGTGTTCTCCTCGGGAAGGAGCATCGTCTCGGCCGTGCTTACCGGGATCGAGACGGCGAACGTGCCGACGACGTACCGCCACACGGTCACGTCCGGCTGCGCAGGCGCAGGCTGTTCCGGGGCCGGCTTGCCCCGGCCGCGGGTCGCGGCGGTGCGGCCGTTGGCTCGTCTGCCTTCGCGCTTGGATGGCAGGGTGCGGGTCCGGAGAATCACGTTGCTGGCGTAGCGGGTGGAGATGCGCCTGACGAGGATGTCGAACTCCTCGCCGGTGGTCACCGTCTGCGGCAGGTCGAGGGTGAGCAGGCCAGCGAAGTTGTCTCCTGCGCCTCTCGGGACGGGGATGTAGCTGATGCCTCCGTTGATCTTGCAGCGGACGGTGTTCGTTTCCGAGGCCGTCAGCGTGTGCGTGGCATACAGGGAGTTGGCGAGCTGGACCACCTCCGCCGCGGGGACCTGCGGCCAGTAGATCGAGGCAACGCTTCCGGCGGGCACGTCGCCCCAGTCGATCATGAGCTCGTCGGGCGGCTGGTCGGCGGAAGGGTCACTCGGCCTTACGTCGAACGTCTGCGGGATCCGGTGCGTGTCGGCGGGCCCGGGGTTGTCCGACAGGGTGACCTGCAGGTTGCGCTGGGCCAGCTTGTCTGACGACTGCGGGCTGGCCCCGTCGACGACCGGGGCGTCGTCGTCGGCGATCTGGGCGACAAGGCAGTGGTGGGTGCCGGTCAGGTAGGCCTGCACCGGCTGACCGTCGATGACGTTCGCGGAGTCGTAGACGTTCAGGAAGCACCCGTAGTAGGCCCAGATGCTATCGCGGCCGGCCGGGATGGTGACGGTGCGGATGTTGGCTCCGCCGGCCCCGTAGTCGGTGTTCGCCCCGAGGTTGCCGGATGCGAAGAACGGGATCGTCGTATGCCCGGTACCGACCTGCGGGGATGCCGGCTCACCGGCGTTGTCCAGGGTGCTCTTGTAGGTGGTGGAGCTCTGGTAGTCGGTGTCGGCGGTCTGCGTGGCCCACAGGCGGAAGAAGACGCGGACGTTGTGGGCGGCGCCGGCTGACCCGGGCTTGCCGTACAGGCGCACCCGCGCGATAGCGAGGTTGTAGTTGCTGAACACCTGGATGTTGAACGGGTTGCTCAGGTCCAGGGTGTAGGGGGTGACCGAGGAGTCCCCCTGAAGGGCGCCGCCCTGGCCAGGCAGCACGGAGGTGAACGGGTCGGTGCCGTTCGGGTCGTTGTAGGTGCTGTTGAGGTGGGTGAGCAGTTGCTGCACGTAGGAGAACGCACCGGCCGCGCTGTCGCTGCCGAACGACGGGCCACCCGGGACGGGCGTGTTGTTCTGGCCGGGGGTCGCGGTGAAGACGCGCAGATCCTGGCTGAGGTAGAAAACGTTGTTCCGGTTGGGGTCGCCCGGCGTGGTGTCGATGTTTGTGAAGTACGGGTCCGCGCCTGCGACGAGCTCGAGCTTGGTGGAGGTGTCGGAGCCGGTCACCTTGGTCCCGCCCGCGGTCAGGCTGGTTGCCAGGTCATACTGCGCGCTGCCGGCGGCGGGGAAATGGGCGAGGGCCGTGGAGGAGAACTTGATGTCGAACGGAATGCGGATCCGTTGCGGGGCGAGCGGTGAAGCAGCGTTCTCGTAGTCGATGCTCAGGTTCGGGATGATCTCGACGCCGGTGAGGTTGGCGAACGAGCCGGTGAAGGTATCGACGGTGACCCCGAGCGCATTGAACGAGGCCTCGCTGAACCCGTCGACGACGACCCAGAATGCCTGCGACCAGACGCCGCCTTTCTTATTGATGACCTCTTGGACCTCATCCTTGCCGAACGTGTCTTTGTTGGCCCAGAAACCGGTGATCGCCAGCGGGAACGGGTTGTCTGTTACCGGACCTGGGATGGCGGCGGTACCCGAGGCCGGGTATGAGTGCCCGATGAGGTTGAGGAACGCGGGGAACGGGTTGCCGTTGTCGCCGGTCAGCTTCGTGTAGGCACCCGCGAGCGTGGAGGAGCCGGCCGCGATGATCTGGGCCTGCGTGAACTGCAGCTGGGTGTACAGGTAGAACAAGAACGCGAGCGCGCACCCGAAGCTGACCGAGTCGCCGTCGCCGTGGACGCTCCCGCTGCCGGTGAAGGTCTGGTTGACCCAGTCCGACCTGGCGACGTTGGGTGAGCTGGCGACGCCGTTGAGCCAGCTATCGACCCACGACCCGTAGTACTCGTAGTGGCCGGTCTGGAAGCGCAGGATGCTGCAGAACTGCGAAAGGCCCTCGCCACTGCTGTTGCCGGCGTTCCACTTGCCGTTGCTGAGCGACATCAAGATCTCAGACCACTCGGCCATGAAGACGTTCTCGACCCTGCCGGCTGCGACTATGTGATCGTTCGTGACGTTCTGGGCGTCGAGGTTGATGGCGCTGCCGTAGCCGCTGTTGTTGGCGCCGGGGAAGCTGGTCGCCGTAGCGGCCAGGTCCAGCTTGACCTTCTGGCGGTGACTGGGCCCGAACTTGCTGGCCGGTGTGCCGAACCACCCGGTGGTGACGTTGAACTCGTTCTCGACCACCCCGAGGAGCGCATTCGCGTTGTCGATGACGTTGGCCGTGGTGACCAGCGAGTCGTCGTAGGACACGTCAAAGTTGGTGGTCTGGCCGTTATTGGTCAGGCCGGCCTGCGAGTCTGCCATGGCGTTCCTCTCCCCGTGAGACAGCTACCAGTAATGCGCGGCCGCCGAGTCGCCCCCGCGTCGGATGCAGCCGCGATGGATTCAGCCCATCTCTTTCCACATCGCCAGCCCCACCGCCGTGATGGCGGCACTGTGCGCGCACGCCTTCGTCAGGTACAGAGCCGCGTCCGGCTGCTCAGATACAACTGGCCCGTCGCCGGGAGGACAGCGGCGGCGGGTTGTTGGGGTGCTCCTGTGGGCCGTTGCGTGTGGTGAACCGCCGTGCTGCTGGTGAGGGTGGCAACCAGCTGGTGAAGCCCCGGATCACCGGACTGGGTGGTGGGCGCCCCCGGCAAGAACGCGAATAGCGGGGAAGCGTATGTGTTCGTGAAGGGGTAGCGCGACAAGCCGACCCGCACGAAAACAGCCACGCCGGCCGCCCGCGCACACTCCCGCCACGAAGCCGGCCCGCTAGCAGCTCCCAACCCGCAAGCAGTTTTAACCGGCGGTACCTTCAAGCAGAACTGGCTTCCCGCGCCGTCCACAAACGCCGGAACGGAGGGAATCCTGCACCGGGCGGGGAATCCCGGCCTGGGCGGAGGCCAGCGCTTATCTCCAGTTCGGTGGGTAGCGCCCGGACGGTGGTTCCCGCCACCTCGCCCGGGGGATTGCCGATTGCCTGCCGCCGCTGCGCCAAGAGTTCCGCAAGGAGTGTGGCAGAACCCCGGCAAAGGCACCGTATTGGCTGGCAGCCGAGCGTAGCCTCTTTCCCGGAATCGCCGGCCCGGCCAGGCTGGCCACGAGCGGGCAATGGAGGAGCCATGGTTGCTGGTGTGCTGTTCCTCATGGTGGTCCTATTAGCGTTGTTGCTGGCAGCGTTCATCTATCAAATCGTCACGACGCCCTTGATCGCCGTCGACGCACCCACGCTCATGAGGTCCGCGGCGGCGCCATCCGCGGAGGTCCCGGCGCTGCCGATCAGGCGGTCACGCGTCCGCACCGTCCCCGCCGCCACCGGGTCGGCATCTGGGGCCGCTGCGCCGGGGGCCTCTCGCAGGCTGCTGTCATGGATCGCGGGGGCCCTGGCGATCGCCGGCCTGGCCGCCGTCCTGATCGGCGGATGGCTATTCCTTCACATCGCCCATGGCGCGGCTGCCTGCTCACACCAGGCGATCGAGGTCTGCTCGCAGGGGTTCGTGTTGCTAACCAGCACCCAGATTGCCGGTGGCGCCATCGCCGTGGCCGGCATCGGCTCTGTCGTCATCGCGGCCGTCCTCGCCGTGCGCTAACCGCGCGGAACACGCCGAATAGCGCAGCGCGCCGGGAGATCACAGCGGGACCATCGTCCGCGCGCTAGTGAACGCGCCCGCAGGTAGGCTTCGCGTGCCATTGAGTACCCAGTGATCTGGCCCGGAGGAGAGTCACATGCCACTTTTCGGCAGCAAGTCGGCCGGTGATGCGGCCGACTGGGAGCCACAGGCCGCGGACAGCAGGCTGGCCCACACTGCCGGCGCCGATCCGTCGGGCGTTTTCACTTCCGACTTGTCGGTCTCGGAGTATGTGCTGCTCGGCGAGGCCGGGTTCGAGCCGCTTGGCTTCGTGGTCGGATCGTCGATTTATCACATTGGCCTGCAGGCCGGAAGATGGTCGCAGAACCAGGAACTGCAGATCTTGACTCAGGCGATGTACAACGCCAGGGAACTGGCCATGGCCAGGATGCAGGCCGAGGCCGACCATCTGGGGGCGGATGGCATCGTCGGCGTTCAGTTGCGGATGCAGAGCTACGTGTGGGGGCAGGGCGTCCTGGAGTTCATCGCCACCGGGACGGCAGTGCGCGCGCTGGGCAGCGGCGGCACCGGCACTGCGGGCGCCCATCGGGCCCCCGACGGCCGGGCGTTCACCTCGGACCTGTCGGCTCAGGACTTCTTCCGGCTGCTCGCGGCCGGCGCGGTGCCGGTGACGTTCGTGCTCGGAGTCTGCGTGTACCACATCGCCCATCAGTCGGTGATGCAGTCACTGCGGCAGGCAGGCCAGAACCAGGAGATGGTGGTCTTCACCCAGGGCATTTACGAGGCCCGGGAACTCGCGCTCGCCAGGATGCAGGCGGAGGCAGCGCAGACGGGGTCCTCGGGCATCGTCGGGGTGACCGTCGAGGTCAACAATCACGTCTGGGGCGAGCACGCTACCGAATTCCTCGCCACCGGAACCGCCATCCGGCGGCTCGGCGATGAGCACCGCCTCCCCGAGACCTCGCCGAAGCCCACCTTTACTCTGGGGCTCGACAGCTAGGTAAACGGTACCTTGACGCCGCTAAGCACACATATAACGCTGACTCGGCGCCACGAAGAGTTGTGTCCGGCCCTGCGGGGGTGAGCTTGCAAATCGTCCAGTTATGGACGTCCTCGGCATCCTTGGAGAATGGCCCAGGGGAAAGGTCGATCCGGGCTGCTGTCAACTCCCGTCCGGTCGCTCGGCCTGGTGCTGGGTGGGGGCCGGCTGGGCGGACAGTTCGCCGAGGGCGTCGCCGGGCGGCGGGGCTGGGCCGCCTGGCGGTGGTCGGGTCGTAGGCGAAGCCGGCCACCGCGCCGAGCGCGGCGAACGCGGCGGCGGCGAGCAGGACGTCGTTGAGGCCGCTGGCGGTGCCGGCGCGGGCGGCGTGGGTGACCGCGGCGCGGGCGCCGGGCGGGACCACGGCGGCGGCCCGGGTGCCGGCTCCGGAGGCGACCGCGGCGGCCAGCCGGTGGGCGGCGCCGGGCGGGGCGGGCAGGCCGGCCAGGGCGTGCAGGGTGGCGGTGGGACCCGGGAGGCGTAGAGGGCGCCGAGCACGGCCACGCCGGTGGCGGTGCCGACCTGGCGCAGCGTGTTCACCAGGCCGGCGGCCATCCCGGCGCGGCGCCGGCTCACCGCCGACAGCGCCGCGGAGGCCAGGCCGGTGGAGGTGATGCCCAGGCCGATCCCGGCCAGGATGAAGCCGGGCAGGCGGCGACTGGGGCGCGGCCGTCACGCAGGCCATGGGCATCCAGGCCCCGCCGGAAGCTGCGGCATTCACTCCAACATGCCCGGAACCGCCCCAGCCGCAATTAACACAGCGGTCCAGCGCGGCGACCCGCCGCCACCGGATCTCTCCCCTGAGGAGCGGCGCGCCTACGAGCAGCTGAGCGGCTTCTACGCCAAGCACGTGGCCTACGCACAGATCATGAGCACCCGCCCGCAAACGTTGAACGGGCTGGCGAACTCACCCGCCGACCTGGCCGCGTTCATGCTTGACCACGGCGACGGCACCGGCCAGCCCGGGCTCGTAGAACAGGCCCTGCAAGGAAACCTGGCAAGCGATCTCACTCGCGACGACATCCTCGACAACATCACCCTCTACTGGCTTACCAACACCGGGATCTCTGCGGCTCGCCTGTACTGGGAGAACAAGGCAGACTTTTTCGACGCCAAGCCCATTACGATACCGTTTGCCATCAGCGTCTTCCCCGACGAGCTCTACCAAGTTCCGCGAAGCTGGGCCGAGCGCGCCTATCCCCACAACCTCATCCACTACAACACGCTCGACAAAGGCGGCCACTTCGCCGCCTGGAACAACCAGGCCTGTTCGCCGCCGAAATGCGGGCCGCCTTCCGGTCATTGCGCTGACGCTACGAGGCCCGTGCTGGCGAGGAGGCCGCCGCGCGAGATCGGGTGACGACGACGCGCGGGCATCAAGCGAATTCCGCGCGGTACTCGTGAAGGAACTCGGCCACCGGGCGCGGGGGGCGGCCGGTGATCTGCTGGAAGGTGTCGGTCGTGTAGTTGTTCTCGCCGGCGAGGATCGTCCACTCGCGCGCGATGAGCAGCTCCGCCGTCCCCGCCGGTACCCCGGCGCCGATGAGGCGCTCGAGGAACTGCCGCTCGGCCGCGACCCGGAAGGCGACGGGCTCGCCGAGTTCCGCCGAAAGCAGCTCGAGCGCCTCCGGCCACGACATGGGGACCGGTCCTGTCAGGTCGTAGTGCGCGCCCCATAGCGCCGGGTCGGTGAGCACGCGCAGCCCGGCCTCGGCCGCGTCGCGATGGTCGATCAAGGCCATCCGGCCGCTGCCGGCGAGGCCGGTCCATGTGCGCGAGGCGCGCACCTCGCGCGCCGCGGCGAGCAGCGACGCCGAGAAGATCGCGGGGCGGATCGTCGAGTACGGCACTGCGGTCGAGGAGGCGAACTGGTCGATGCTGTAGTGGGCTCGCTGGTTGATCCCTCGTGAGTCCGCCGAGGTGTTGAGCACCGAGAGGCGGGTGACCTGCTCGATCGAGGGGATCCCGGCGGCGGCGTTGATCGCGATCCGCTGCAGGACACCCTCGATCCCGATTGATCCCATCGCGATGAATACCGTGCGGATCCCGTCAAATGCCTCGGTAAGGTCGCGCTGGTCGTCCAGGCGAGTGGGACGGATGTGCAGCCCGCCGGGTTCGCCGAAAGCGCGCCGGGCCTTGCCGGGGTCGCGAACGAGCGCGGTGACCGCATCGCCGCGTGCGAGTACGCCGCGGACGATCTCGCTGCCGACGCGGCCGGTGGCGCCGATCACTGCGGTGGTCATCGTGTCTCCTTTCGGTAAAGCTCGATCATCTCCGCCGCCAGCCGCACCTGTTCCCGGCGGCCCGCTCAGCCCGCCACCATCGGGATACCTCGTGACCCCGGAATAACACCGCCCGGCGGTCGTGACCAGGCCGGGCCGATCCGGAGGTCAGGCCGGGACCCAGGCCTGAGACCTTATGCCCGCAGCAGGCCAGAACCACGAAAGCAAGGCGGAAGCACAATCCACATCCTCCCTGCCGAACGGCTGTAACCGCCGCCTGCGACCCGGCCCGGGCCCGGCCCGCGGGGCTGGTTTCCGATCCTGGAGCTGCGGAGGCGTGGCCTGCGGGTCAGGTGAGGGGTGCGTACCCGAGCGCCTCCAGCACGCTCGCGATGGTGTCGTTCCCACGTTGTGAGGGGTGGGTGTAGTCGGGCCCCAGCAGGCCCGCTGCCGCTTTCGTCCCGGTGGGCCCGTTGAAGGCGTGGTAGATGTCCGCGCAGCCGAACCCGTTGGCTGTCGCGGCCGAGCAGAGCATCGTGTCCCAGGCGTCGAGCATCGCCTTGGTCTTCAGGTCCTGGGCGTGGGTCAGGTGTGCGGGCGTGAACCCGATCCAGTCGCTGTACCGGTTGATGGTGCGCAAGATCGTGGGTCTGCCGTCCCGCCAGGCGGCGATCTGGGCGTACAGCTTCTGGTACATCGGCCGGTGCTTAGCTGCGGATTTGGTGGCGCACCGGGCGCTGACCACCGACCACACGGGGGTGTCGTTGATGACGGGGCGGCCGCAGGGAGCATCAGCGTTCAGCTCGAAGCTGTTGTGCGCGATGCCGACGAGGATGATGTCCGCTGCGGACAGCGGCTGCTTGAAGGAGCCGAGTTCGCTCAGTAGCTGCGGCAGGGTCAGACCGGTGTGCTGGGACAGGTTCTGCACCGTCACGTGCTTCCCGGTCGCTTTCTCGACGGCCTTGGCGTACTGGTCCACGAACCCGGTGCACCCGGGGCAATCGTCGGGGCTGTTGTAGGGGATCGAGTCCCCGATAGTGACCAGGCGCAGCCCGGCCGGCCCGGCGGGGGAGGACGCAGGCTGACCTGGCGGCGGGGCGGCCGGGCCACCGCAGGCCGGGCTTGCGGTGGTGCCGCAGGCAGCCATCGCCAGCATGGCCAGCCCCGCGATCACCGTCATGCAGCGGCGGCCGATCCGCCGGGGCGAACCTGGCCGGGGACGCAGCACCGCGGCCGGCGAAGCCACCGCGGCACCGGAGCCAGCCACGCCGGCCAGGCAACAGCAGATGCGGCGGATGCGGTTCATGAGGACCTCCTCGTGGAGCTGGACCGGGGGGGCAGGGGCCAGCGCGGCTGATTCCACTGTTGGCGGCGGCGATGGTGTTCACCACACGGGCTGGTGCAGTTAGACGAGGACGAATGGGTTGCTTTGGCGGACGGTGACGGTCTGGGCGCCCTGGCTGATCAGGGAGGCCACGTCTAGCACTGGTACCTGTGCAGAGGCGCCGCTGTGGCTTACTGATACATCCCTGCCCGAAGAAAGCCGGCAGTCCCGATCGGGTCTCATTTGAGGACCCGTCAGCCGCAGAGCGGCGGGTAGGCACGTGCGGCAACGACCCGAGTACTCGTCGCAGAGTGTCGTGGCAATGATCGCGAGCTTGTGCCCGGCAGGCTGCTGATCACCGTGGGGTCAGCATCTTTGTGGCGGTGCCAGCCGGGGTGGGTCTGATGAGTTAGCGGAAAAGTCCGGAGATGAGATTGACTGAGCCCGCGACGATGACTACGCCAAATACATACGCCAAGGTGGCGTGGGCGAGCACGGTGCGCCGGATCTGGGGGTTGCGCAGCGTGGTGTCGGATACCTGGTAGGTCATGCCTATGGTGAAGGCCACGTAGGCGAAGTCGCGGTAGCTGGGATGCTGCTGCCCGTCTTCGGTGCCGAATTCGATGGCGCCGGGCGCGGACCGGAAGTGCTGATCGGCGTAGCGCAGGGTGTAAACGGTGTTGATCAGCGTCCACGACAACATGACGGTCAGCACGGCGACGCCGATCAGCAGCGCCCGCGGTGCGCCGGTTTCCTGCCCGGCCAGGTGCAGCGCGTAGCCGGCACCCAGGAGGCTGGCGACGCTGGCCCCGAGCAGCAGCGTCCTGGCGGAGCCTTCTGTCTGGTCTTCGCGGGAAGCGAGCTGTGCCGCGCGTGCGCTGTCGGCTCGGATAATGATCGGCCAGATCGTCAGAAGGAAGGTAAGCGCGGCGGCGTCCCAGCCCCCGGCCAGCGCCAGGCCCCAGGTCACGAACGGCAGGAGAACAACAGCGACAATCAGCCCGGCAGTGAGTACCGTGAGCGCACGCCGCATCGCCAGGGCGTGCCAGCCAAGCCAGCGGTGGTACAGGGTGGGTGCCGGGACGCCGGTCATCATCTGAGTGTTCCCCATTTGCCCCCCTGGCCGGTGGGCTCACTGGCCATACGATCGCGTTGATGAGGCTTGACAAAGACGGCGGGGGCAGTGCCGGGGAGGTGGGCGGACCTGGTAGGGGCAGAGTCGCAGCGTCGGCTGGCTGACCCGCCGGCCACCTGGCAGGAGCACTGGTTCGACCACCGCCAGTTGCTCCGGCTGTACCATCACGGCGAGCACTGCGCGATCTACGTGGACCCCGACGTGCGCTGGGCTGAGGTCCGCTGGCTGCCCGGGTTCATCAATGTGACCTGGCAGTACTCCAAGGCAGCCTACGGCGATGCGTTCGGGTTCGACCCGCGCATCTACGCCATCCACCATGCCGGGCGGCATGGCGGCGGCCACGCGGGCTACTACGTCAGCCCGGTGCACGACTACCGCAACGTCAGCGACTGCGGGCTGGACACCTGGCGGGAGGGCAACACCCTCGCTCGCGAGCTGCCCGCTCATGAGATCGGGCATTCGGTGGAGAGCGCCAACAACGGCGCCCACGGTTCACCGGCGTATGAGATCTGGGGCGACAGCAAGTGGGCCGAGTTCTACATCTATGACCTGTACACGGCGCTGGGCATGGATCGCGAGGCCAAGGGCGTCTACCGCCGGTTCACCGGCAACGCCGATGATTTCCCCCGCCGGGAGACTCACTGGTTCCGCGACTGGTTCTACCCGCTCTGGCGGGACTGCGGGCGGGCAGAGGTCATGAACAGGTTCTTCCGCGAGCTGGCCCGGCACTTTCCGCGCGACTCCGGCGGGACCTACACGCGGCGGATGAACTGGGGCGAGTACGTCCACTTCACCAGCGGTGCCGCGGCCGCTGACATGAGGGGCCAGGCCGCCCGTGCTTTCGGCTGGCCCCGCGAGTCGGCAGGCCAGCTGGAGCACGCCCGCGAGCAGTTCCCCGCCATCAGGTACTGAAATACCGGGCCGTGGTCAATCCAGAGAGCTGGCCAGGTGCCGGGATTCGCCCGGCCAGGGCTATCGCTGGGAGTGGTGCGGGCGGAAGTTGATCCAGGCCACGGTGACGACGGCCACCAGCCGACGCGGTGGCCAGGACCGTGGGGGTAACAGGAGCGGTGGGCAGGACGGCGACCGCGGCGGTTGCAGCCGCCGGCCGGTGCCTGTTCGGCCGTCTTGCCGCGACCCTGCCTAGAGGTTCGGTCAGCTGGGCGCGGCTAGGAGCGCGGCGACCGCGATCTCTGCTTCGGCAGGGGCCGGGAGTGCGACCGGCACGGAGGGAATCGTGGGTAGCTCGGCCGACTCGTAGCGGCTTATCAGCTGCGGGTCGATGTAGGACTTGCGGGTCACCGCGGGGGTATCGCCGAGCCAGCCCGCCACCTCGCGAACGCTGGCAGCGATGATCCTCTCGCGGCCCTGCGCTGCCCGCGATGGCATCGCGTTCGTCAGTGCCAGCGCCATCAGCACGGTCGCATTCCAGGTGCGGAATTCCTTGGCTGTGAAGTGGCCGCCGGCCCGGGCGGCGATGTAGTTGCTCACATCGTGCGAATGCAGGACGCGCCAGTTGCCGCCGTGCTGGTAACTGAACAGCGTGTCGAGACCATTGTCGTTGCGGGCCAGCGCCCGCACGGTGGGCAGGACTGCTTCATCGGTGACGGTGATCGCCCGGCGCTTGCCCTCCTTGGCGATGTAATCGAACATCATGCCGTCACGCGTCACCCTGACGTGCCGCTTCTCCAGCGTCGTGGCGCCGTAATGATGGTCCAGCTCGGCGTATTTTTCGCCGCCGATCCGGAACAGGCCGAGGTCGATCAGCCGAACAGCGCTGGCCGCGACGCGGTCACGATCCAGGCCAGCTCGCGCCAGGTCCTCCACGGTGGCCGCCCGCAACGCAGGCAGAACGCTGGCGAACTGCAGCATGTGAAGGAACTTCTGAGCGTCGCGCTGCTCGCGCCACAGATGGTGGTAGCGGTACTGGGTACGGCCCCGGCTGTCCACGCCGGTGGCCTGAATGTGCCCCACCGGGTCCGGCGAGATCCAGACGTCCGCCCAGGCCGGTGGAATCGCCAGCGCGCCGATGCGCTGCAGTGCCTCCCGCTGCGTGACTTCTGCGCCTGACGGGTCGCGGTAGCGGAAACCTTCCTGGCTCCGTTCGCGGGTAATTCCCGGGCCACGAGGGTCGCTGCGTGTCAATCCTGGAACCGCGGCCGCCAGCGACGATGCACCGGGGCTCATGCCCAGACAGGATATATGGCCCCGGCGCGCAGGCACCGCGCCCAGCTGCGATACCCAAACGCACAGCCGAGCGCCTGAGCCGTCTGGGTTACGTCGAGGTCGCAGTAATACCGGAGCACCAGCACGGCACGCTGTCGCGGTGCGAGGGCCGTCATGGCAGCTTGCAGGTCCAGCAGGGTGTCCAGGTCGGCCGCCGGAGCCCGGATCTCAGGCGGCTGGTCGGTAACGCTCACCCGTCTTGCCCAGCCCGTTCGCCGCCCCCGGACAAACTCCCGGACGAGGATGGCGCGAACATAAGCATCGGTGCTGTCCGCCGCAGCGGCCCGGTACCAGTGCTGACACAGCTTGGACAGTGTTGCCTGGACGAGGTCGTCGGCGTCGTGCCAGTTCCGGCACAGCAGCAGGGCCAGCCGCCGCAAAGACGGGATGCTGGCAGCCGCGTATTCGGCGAACTCATCGCCGTGCGCCGCAGTCATAACCGGAGTCGGCAGGAGGTGGTCATAACACTGCTTTGAAGCACCCGGCGCCCCATTCGGTTGCCCTGCCGTCCGGAGCAAGTTGACGGCCACCCCGAGGATAGCGGCGGCAGATCAGGCTCAGGCGTGCGCTGTTGCGCGCCTGGCGCTCAGCCGATCAACGGGAGCCTGTTGTCGCCGGGCTCAGCCCGGCCGGAGGCCGCCAGGATCCAGTCCAGATCATCTGAGAGTTCCGCAGGCCTGCCTGGGATGGTCCGGCGAGCCAGCAGATCGTCCAGGATCGCGGCGGTCACCGCGATCCCTTCCGCGGTGGCGATGCTCGCCCGGCCCAGCGCCTGGGCCAGGTCGATGCCGTGCACGACGGCCTCGACGATACGGCTGGCCACGAACTCATCGACACGCATCGGCGCGAAGTACCCCGGTCCCACCGCGCCGGCGGGAACCGCCCGGGCCTCGGCCACCGTCTTGGAAAACGTCTCATGCAAGACGCCCGGCATGTCGGCTGGCGTCTTGCCCTGCACCATCTTGTAGGCGTAGTCGTAGACGACCGGCGCGGTTTCTGACCGCGGATTGATGAAGAAGCTGGTCCGGTCCCGGGCGGGCTTGCTGGCGTCACGCCCGCTGATCAGCATCCGGGTCAGGCCGATTGAAATGTCAAAGTGCCCAGCAAGCTCGAAGACCGTCCAATACGGCAAGCCCGGATCTACCGGCACCAACTTCGTCGGCAGCCGCCACTCATCGTCTGACAGGCCGGCGAAGACCCGCTCCACCGCCGCCAGCTCCGCCTCCAGCACCGCGATGGTGTCCTCATACGATCCCATGCCAGCCTCCAGCCATACCGTTCCGGCAGATCCCTGGCCACTGCCTGCCAGCCGAGCGCAGTCTGATCGGCCCAGACCAGCGTGTCAAGGGATGCCACGACCGCCCAGCGATACCCCGCAAGCTATGCCGTAGCCCGCACCCTGCCAAGGCCTTGATCGTCATTAGGTGAGCGGCCGCTGGGCGCCACTTCCCGCAAAGCGTTCCCGATCGCCGAGTATTAATTTCGGTCAGCGCGGTCATATGCGCCATCGTCTGCGCGCATATCTGCTGGTTCGGGTGGCATGGTCGGCGGGCCTCCGAGGCCGAGGGTTCCGCCCGAACCACTGCGCTGAATGCGGCGGCAGGCCGGACAGGTCCGGTGAAGGCATCATCGGCGCTGGGGCGGGGTGCTCAGTTCCCCAGTGCGCCCGGATCCGCGGGGACGTCGACGGCGTGCTCGGTAAGCACTGCGAGGGGCACGACCTCAAGCGCCCGTTCATGAGTGGAGGCCAGGACGACATGGGCGGCCGCGCCATCGTGATGAGCTCGCAGCCAGTTTCCTGCCGTCACGCACCAGCGGTCTCCCGGCACCAGCCCAGGGAACTGGAACTGAGGAACAGGCGTCGTCAGGTCGTTGCCGATGCGGCGCTGGTGCTCAAGGAACTCAGCGGTCACCACGGCGCAGATCGTGTGGCTTCCCCGGTCTTCTGGCCCGGTGTGACAGCATCCATCACGGTAGAAGCCGGTGACCGGATCGGTGCCACATGGCTCCAGCTCACCACCGATCACATTGCGATCACCCATGTGGGCAGTATCCGCGCATCGCGGCGCACCCGGCAAGCATGCGCCCGCGTCCACCCGGCCCCGCCGTCCGGCACACGCCGGTCATGGCGCGGCGGATGGTGCAGGTATGCGGGCCGGCAGCAGGCGTGCCCGGCTCTGGGCTATCCCGCGAGCGGGGAGGCCCGGCAGAATCGAGAGCGTGAGCGTGCAACTGAACCACACCATCGTCTCGTGCCGTGACCAGCAACGCTCGGCAGCGTTCCTGACCGGGATCCTCGGCCTGCCAGCGGCTACCCGCTTCGGGCACTTCCTCGTGGTCGAGGCCGATAATGGCGTCTCGCTGGATTTCGCCGAGACAAGCCGGGAGATCGCGTCCCAGCACTATGCGTTTCTGGTGGGCGAGGACGAGTTCGACGCCGCGTTCGGCCGCATCCGCGACCAGGAGCTGCCCTACTGGGCCGATCCTGGCCAGGCCCAGCGCGGGGCGATCAACTACCGTGACGGCGGCCGCGGCGTGTACTTCGAAGATCCCGACGGCCACCTGCTGGAGATCATTACCCGGCCCTATGGCAGCGGCAGCTAAGGGCTCGCGGGCGCGGTGTTGGCGGCGGCCAGGCGGTAAGCGAGAGGAGGCCTGCTCAGGTTTCGCCGGCGGCCGTTGGAAACTCGGCGGCGAATGCGGCCTCGCCCAGCGCTTGCCGTGTCACGGCGGTGATGCGCTTGACGTCGGCACTGTCGTTGGGCGGAAGGCTGGCACCAGCCGGGCGCCAAGCCGCGTCCGCTGCTCCGAGCAGCTGGGCGCCCCGGTCAGGCTGGCCGCCGAGTGCTTGTGCACCGGCCAGGCCGGTGAGTGCTTGCGCCACAGCCTGCGGGTCGGCTGCCTGGCTGAGCAGCAGGCCGCGCTGGCCGACATCGACTCGGTCAACATCGACGACACCAGCGCCCCGGCGCACACGGCGCTGCTGGCGGGCTGGCATCCCGATCGTGGGAGTACCTGTGCGGACTTGACCACATCGATGACGGCAAGACCGGCGCGATTCTCGCGTGCATAACGAGCCGTCGTTGTGTTCCCCGGCGCTGCTGGGCCCGCACGCTGCGGCGCTGCACCCGGATCGCCGCCGCCGCAAGTGATGTCCCGCCCGGCCCTGGTACGTGCACCCCGACGCGAGCAGCACGGGGCCTCCCGGGACCCGCGCCGGCCGGGGGTGGCCTGGCCGATAGCGGCACCCCCTGGTGCATGAGATCATCCCGAACTATGCGCAAAGACCTGCGGGAATCCCCTGAGTACGCCGCGGTCGCCGAGCATGTCCGGCGGCTGCACGAGCCGGCTTTCGGCAGGCCGCACCATGTCACCGACCTCGTCACGACGACCGACGCCAGCCGCATCGTGGTGACCGGATCGGTCTATGACGAACTCGACGGGCTGCCGCGCACCGCCCTGTACGAGGTGCGGGACGGCGCGCTGCGCGCGCTGACTTCCGGTGGCGGGTCAGCCAAGGCCGCCCGGCTCGCGCCGGACGGGTCATCGCTGGCCTTCCTGTCCGACCGGGCCAAGGCTGACGTGTTCCAGCTCTACCTGCTGGCCGACGGGCAGCTCGGCGAGGCCCGGCCAGCGCCTGCTGTCCCCGGCACGGTCGAGTATCTCGCGTGGTCACCGGACGGCACCCGGATCCTGCTAGGGGTCGCCGGGCTCGGAGCCGAGATGGCTGACGCGCAGGGATCGGGAACGGCCGGCTCGGGCGAGTCCGGGCTGCCGTCCTGGTACCCGGAGGTCGAGGCCGGGACGCCGGAGGATGCCTGGCGCAGCCTGTGGCTCTACACCCCGGCCTCCGGCGAGCTCGCCAGGGTCTCGCCCGACGGGCTGAACGTCTGGGAGGCGGCCTGGTCCGGCCCCGGGCATGTGCTGGCCATCACCAGCGAGCAGCCCAGCGAGGACGACTGGTACTCCGCGGTGCTCAGCCGGCTCGACATCTCGACCGGTGAGGTGACCGAACTGCTCCGCAGTGACGTCCAGCTCGGGCTGCCTGCCGGGACGTCCGACGGCAGGCGGGCCGCCGTGGTAGAGGCCGTATGCAGCGACCGGTGGATCGTGGCGGGTGACCTGATCCTGCTGGACCTGGTGGCCGGCACCAGGTGCGCCGTAGACACCGCCGGGACAGATGTCACCGCGGTCCAGTGGATCGACGGAACGCGGCTCGGCTACATCGGCCAGCGCCATCTGGACAGCGTGGCCGGGATCGCCGACGCCGGGGAGGGACCCCTGCCGGAGACGATCACCGCCAAGGAACTGGTCGCGTCCGCGCAGTCGTGGGCGAGCTGGTTCTACCCGGCCGGCGCCTTCACGTCCGACGGCCGGGTCGTCGTGATCCGGGACGACTACGACCTTCCGCAGGAGATCGCGATCGTCGGCACGGGCGCCGACCAGGTGCTGGCCTCCCTGGCCCATGCCGGCACCGACTACATCCGATCGGTCGCGGGCTCGGCGGCGAACGTCAGCTGGAGCGCACCCGACGGGACACCGATCGAAGGAGTCCTGTGCACGCCTCCCGGAGCCGGGCCGTTCCCGCTGGTCCTGCACGTCCACGGCGGGCCGATCGGGGCCTACCAGCGGAGCTGGACGATGCGTGACTACGCGGTACCCCTGCTGGTCTCCCGCGGATATGCCGTCCTGCTCCCGAACCCGCGCGGCAGCTCCGGGCGGGGTCAGGAGTTCGCCGCCGCGGTCGTCGGCGACATGGGCGGCGCGGACACCCACGACTACCTGTCCGGAATCGACGCGATGATCGAGCGCGGGATCGCCGACCCGGCGCGGATCGGCACGATGGGCGTCAGCTACGGCGGGTTCATGTCGGCCTGGCTGGTGACCCAGGACCAGAGGTTCAAGGCCGCCGTGGCCGGCTCGCCGGTGACCGAGTGGTACAGCTTCACGTTCACGACCAACATCCCCCGCTGGGGACTGTGGTTCCTGGACAACGCCGATCCCGAGGAAATCGGCAACCAGGTGCACACGCGCAGTCCGGTCATGCACGCGAGCAAGGCCAGGACGCCGACCCTGCTCACGGCGGGCGCGAAGGACCGGTGCACGCCGGCCGGCCAGGCCAGGGAGTTCTACCAGGCACTGATCGGTCACGGCGTCGACTCGGAGCTGGTGATCTACCCCGGGGAAGGACACGGCGTCAGCCGGTTCCCGGCCATCACCGATTACCTGACCCGGCTCGTGACCTGGTTCGAGAGGTACATGCCGGCCTGATCTCGTGCCACGCGTGCGCGCCGGATGCCCAGTTCGGGGACGGCCCGGACGCGGCCGCCGAGGACCTGATAACGGCCCAGAACGGCGGCACGCGCGCGTTCTCCACGAGCGATTCTTTTCACTCACCGTGATGCTGTCGATGGGCAGAGTCCGAGACTGACTTCGGACGAGGCCAGCGTCAGCGTCGCCGGAGACCGACGGCGAGACGGTTGAGGATGCTCCCTCACGGCCGTCGGCGAGGCTACCCGGTGTCTGATCTGACACCCGGTCCGCGGCATGAGCGCGAATGCCCGCGGCCGGCGATCATGAATACTCATGCAACCCCGGCTCGGTCTGGCCGGCGGGTGATGGCGATTGGCTGCTGCTGGCCTGGGGTTGCTGGGGTCGCCAATGGTCGGGCCGGGCCCTGTTGCTACTTTACTGGGCGAGGCGGGCGTCTCAGCCTGGGCGGGTGAGGGTGACGGTCCGGTACTGCAGCACGCCTGCGGGCCGCGTGGCTTACTCGGCGTCGGGCGCGGGCCCGGTGCTGTTGTTCGACTCGGGCTGGATCACCCACCTGCGCAAGCAGCTGGAGCTGCTCTATCTTTCGGCAGTTTCGTGGAGCGGCTGGCGGAGCGGTTCACCGTGGTCCGTTATGACAAGCCCGGGGTGCGGCTTGTCGGACCGGGACGGGATTGACCTGTCGTTCGATGGGCAGGTGGCCGCGGCGCTGGCGGTGGCTGATGCGGTGGGTGCGGGCCGGTTCTGCCTGTTCGGTGCGTCGCAGGGCGGTCAGCTGGCCGCTGCGATCGCGGCGAGGTATCCGGACCGGGTCGAGGCGCTGGTGGTGTACGGGATGTGCGCAAGCGGCAGGGATCTGGCGGCTGCCGAGGTGAGGAACTCGGTTGTGGCGCTGGTGCGGGCCCATTGGGGCTTGGGGTTCAAGGCGCTGGCCGGGGCGTTCGTCACCGATCCCACGGCGGAGGACGTGGCGGCGCTCGCCCGGTTCCAGCGGGCGGGTGCCTCGGCCGCGGTGGCTGCCGGGCTGCTGGAGGTCTATTACGGCACTGACATCAGGGCGTTGCTTGCCGCGATCGGGGCGCGGACGGCGGTGCTGCACCGCGAGGCGGACCGGGGCACCCCGTTCGAGCTGGGGCGGGAGGCCGCCGCGCTGATCCCGGGGGCGGAGCTGATCCCGCTGCCCGGGTCCAGCCACCTGTTCTACCACGGCGACTGGCCAGCGGTCCTGGACGCGGTGCTCGGCTTCCTGGGTGAGCCCGCGGGGCCGGGACCGCGGCTGACTGCCCGGGAGCTGGAGGTGGCCGGGCTGGTCGCCGAGGGGCTGACCAATCAGGCCATCGCCCGGCGCCTGTCAATCGCGCCGCGGACCGCCGAGGCGCACGTGGAGAACATCCGGCGCAAGCTGGCAGTGCGCTCGCGTGCCCAGATCGCGGCGTGGGTGACCGAGCACCGGCTACGCCGCCCAGCGGCTCGGTAATTCACCCGGCGCCTGGACCGGGATCACCGTTCTGGCCGGGGGAAACAGGGAAAATGCCGGTAGTTCACCCGATAGTCACCGGTGCTGGGCGCGCTTAACGTCAAGGCATGTCATACGCGACCCAGCCGGCCCGCACCGTGGCGGTCGGCGCACCCGCTGCCCCCACCTCGCCGCTCTTGTGGATCCCCGCCTGGCTGCGGCCCGGCTGGAGCCGCCTGCCCGGTCACCGGCCGCGGCCCGCAGTACAGGGCAGGCCCGTAGCGCTGCGCGACGGGTCGAAGGTGCTGATACGGCAGGTCCACCGCACTGACGCCCCGTTGCTGGCCGACGGCTTCGCCCGGCTGAGTCCCCAATCCCGCCGGATGCGCTTCTTGACCGGAAAGAGGGAGCTGTCCGGTGCCGAGTTGCGGTACTTCACCGACGTCGACCACCACGACCATGAGGCGCTCGGTGCGCTGAACCATGCCGACGGGCGCGGCGTGGGCATCGCCCGCTACATCCGGCACGCCGAGGACCCGCACGCTGCCGAAATCGCCGTCACCATCGTCGATGACTGGCAAGGCCGCGGACTGGGCACCGAGTTGCTGATGCGGCTGTCTGGCCGTGCCCGCTGCGAAGGCATCCATCGCTTCACCGCCCTGGTCGCCGAGGACAACAAGGCCATGGCCAGGCTGCTGCGGAACATGAGCGCCCACCTTGCCGGCCGCAGTCCCGGCACCGTCGAGTACGAGATCACGCTGATGCCCCCACCGGCGAGCACGACCACATCAGCCGCGGGCCGCTGCCAGGACCGTCTTCGAACACCGCGCTGAACTACCCGGGTCCGGTCGCGAATCAGGAATCGGAGTCCCGCGGCGTGGTCACCGCAGACCCAGCCAAAGATCGCCGGCCTGCCCCCACGTCCAGGGCTTGCCCGGGCCAGCCGGTACCACATCCGGCAACACGGCCCAGGCCCCGTCACCGTGCCCGCTGGCAGGAAAGGTGAGCTGGAAGGTGACAACGATGCCGGTCAGCCGGTTCCCATGAGCGTCGCGGACCTTGCCCGCGCCGGCCTGCACCTGGAAGCTGCCCGGTCCGGGCCCGCCTCGAGGTGAGGATGCCGATGTCGATCGTGGTGCAACCCGCGATTACGGCCAGCAACAGTTCGGCCGGGGTGAAGTCAGTAACGCTGCCAGTGCCGAAACTGAGCTGGCCGCCGCGGGTGCTGGTTGCCGCGAACACGCCCCGGGCGATGCGCTTGGCGGTCACGGTACGGCGCACAGAACCATCAGCTACACCCATATCCTGCCAGGCAACTAGATGGCCGCCTCCGGGCGCGCCGATCCAGCGGCCCAGACACAAGCCCAACACAAGCCCAACACACGCCCTCAAGGCGGCAGATCTGGATGGCAGCAGCGCACGCTACCTGCGACACGGGCGAGCGCTCTAGGAAGTGCGGCAAGTCGACAAGGTCACGTCTAACGACGCGTCGTCACGAATGCCGGGCGGCTATGACCCGAACTTCGTCCATTGCCCTTCGGAGACCACTTCGACGGAGCCGTCGACGACCTTGATGGCCGTCTGTTCGTCGATGGCGTAGGCCGGGACGCCGATTTCGGCGGCCCATCGCTCTGCGTCAGCCAGGGTGTTTGTCGGGAAAGCGTTTAGGTGCGGGAAGATCGAGAAGTCGACGACTCCCAGGGTGCGGTCGTCCGGCGCGGACGACCACTCGACGAAGTACGCTCCGATCCGGGGCGTCATCACCATGCTTCGGCACTCACTCCCACCCAGACCGTGTCGGGCAGCGAAAGCAGCAGATCGGCCAGCCCGGACTCCCGCATCCAGTGGCACAGGTACGTCGCGTCGCCGCCGTCGACTAGGAGCACGTCGGCCTCCCGGATCCAGGGGACCCATCGCTCCGCGCCGATGGTGGGCAATGCGGTGAGCTCGAGGACACCGAGCGACGCCCAGCCCAGGCCGGACAGGTGCTGCCACGCGGGCTCGGCGGCTACGAAGCCCTGCACCGATGCCGGACCGCACATCGGGTGACCCCACTGTGCTGTCGGGACGCAGAGGGCGTGGCACTCGCCGATCGGCTTGCCGAGAAGCTGCACGAGCGCCGCGTGGATGCTTGGGTTCGTGACGCCTCCGGACGTGAGAAGAAGCCTCACGCTTGCCTCCTGTACGTAGCGGTCATGACGCTCTCCTCGAGAGCCGCGAGATCGGGTGCTGGGAATACAGACCGGACACCGTGGCGAGACTCATCGCCGTTGCGACCCCTCAAGCCCCGTACGCACATCGGCAGTTTCGGCAATGCCGGGCGGGTGGCAGCTGAAGCCAAGGGCCTGACCGGTGTTCCGCGGCGTCTGGCTGTGCTGGTCGTTGTGGCCTTGGCATCCTGGGGGCATGCGAAGCGTGTATGAGGCGGCCGGTGGCAGCGAGGGCTTGCTCCGCCTGGCTGAGGCGTGGCACAGCCGGGTGATGGCCGATGAGATAGTCAGCCACGCGTTCAGCCATGGGTTCCATCCTCAGCACAGCCCGCGGCTCGCCGCGTATTGGGCCGAGGCGCTCGGCGGGCCGGCCAGCTACTCCGGTATCTACGGGGATGAGACGTCGGTGGTGCGGATCGATAGCGGCAACGGCCCGCACGAGGAGATGGACCGCCGGGCGATCGCCTGCTTCGACCAGGCCCTGGGCGATGCAGGGCTGAACGCAGACGACCCTGTCCGGCAGGTCCTGCATGACTACTTCGCCTGGGCCGCCACGACCACCATGTCGCGTTACCACGACTCTGCTGCCGATGTCCCCGAGGGCCTGCCGATCCCGCAATGGTCCTGGGACGGGCTACAGCGCTGAGTGCCGCAATCCAGGCCCCGGCCCGTCCTGGAGCACGGACCGTCCCACAGCGGCGGGCAGGTCCGCAGCGCGTTCTTGAAACAGGAGGCCGCACCACACTATCGGCGGCATTATGTGGGTGACCTTCGGTCACCTGCGCCCTCCGGGCCGCGTAATGCCGATCATGCAGGTGATCGAGGCGCAGCGCTTCCGACCTTGGCGCCTCACGATCACCTCCATATCAGACAAGAAGCGGACGTTGTGCTCTCCGCCAAGCGTGGATAGTTATGCAGGCACTACGGCGGTAGAGCAGGCGCTGCTGCACGATCATCTGTCCTGGGTTGCGGTCAAAGCCGCCGTGGGAGTTAACCAGGCCATGGCCATGGCGATGAGGTCGCGGTCGCATCGCCGGGTACGGTCCATCAACCCTTGGAACCCTGAGTTGTTATCTGCGGGCACTGGCTCCCTGAGCGGGTCGGGTGCCGCCAGCCGTCCTGCCCGCCTCCCGATGCCCGTCGGACCTGCACGCCGTGCGCGGAGATTCGCCTGATTGTCCGGCAGCCTCGTGTCTTTGGTGCGTCTGGCGGGTACAGCGGACCTATAAGTGCCCAGGGAGATCACAGGCCGAGCATCACTGGCGTGCCCGGGATGTCACCGGCGATCAGCGCCGCCAGCGGTGTGGCGATGTCACGGGGTGAGAACAGGTCGGTTCCGCCGTATTCGGCGATGTCTCCGTGCCGCCACCATCGCATCCCGCTGATGTGCTCGGCGGCGAGTTCGTCATCGGACAGCGCGCCGCGGGGATCAAAGCGCGTGGTGCGGACGAGGAAGTAGTCGTTGACCACCCCGTCGTAGCCGTCCGCATGGCCGGGAGCGGCGACCTCCTGGTGCCAGACGTGAGGCGGGTCGGCGTCAATGACAAGCCCCGTCTCCTCGTGCAGCTCCCGGCGCAGTGCCGCCAGCGGCAGTTCACCGGGCTCGATGCCGCCGCCGGGGGCCGCCCATACGACCGTTGCGCCCGTCGGTACAGCCGGATGCGGGAAGCTGAAGCGGCACAGCAGGACACGGTCATCATCGGCCAGGATGACCGCCCGGACGGCACGTCTTAGCCTCGCCGTGGCAGGCGTCTCGTTCATATGCAGATGATCAGGGCGCCAGCGGCCGGGCCGCAAGCCGGTCATGGTCACTTGTATTCGGCGTTCCGCGCGCGTCCGCAGGCATTGCCGGCGGCGCGAGCGACACTCGAGCGCCAGTACCTGATCCGGCGGGATCTCCCGCTGGGTGTGCGAGAGAACATTTGCTGCGTCCACCTCGTCCACAGGGACAAACTCTGACAGGCCGCCGTGGCATCCGGTGCGGGCTGTGGTCACTCAGCGCGGCAGATGCGGATCTCTCGGGTCGGGCGCCTTCATGCATGTCTATCCGGACGCTAGCCTCTTGTCAACGTACGCCGATGAAGTACGACAGTCCGGCGCGGTTAGCCCTAAGCGCGCGACGCCCCCAGCCGATGCAAAGACTGCCGGTCAGACTTTCGACGGTGTCACGTTCGCCTTGGCGGCGTTGCGTGTTTCGGCGAGTTCGGTGGCAGTGAAGATCGTGACGGACAGTCCGATCAAGATCGCGCCGAGAACCCGGGCGACGGTGAGTGAGTCGCCTAGCCAGAAGACGGCACTGGCCAGCCCGAAGACGGGAATCAGGTTCACGATAATGCTCGCCGGTGCCGCTCGCACTCGGGCGATGGCGTAGTTGTAGAGCAGGAAGCTCGCGGCGTAGCCGATGACTCCCACGAAGATTGCGGCGAACCAGAACCTCGCGGCCACGTGGCTAGGTGCGGTTTCGACGTGCATCGCCCACACGAAGGTAACTGCGGGAAGGATGAGGATCGTCGCGGTGGTGAACTGGCATGCGGTCACCGTTAGCGGGTCGGACTCGTCCCCCATTCCTCTGGCGACGATCGTGTAGGCAGCAGCGCTGAGCACTCCGGCCAGGACGAGCAGGTCGCCGAGTCCGGCGCCCGCGAACGATCCCGTGCCTTCGAGGGTCGCGACGCCGGCCAGTGCTAGGGCGAGCGCCACGGTGATGCGGCCAGTGATGCGTTCGCGCAGGAAGACGGCCGCCAGCAGGACGATGAAGACCGATTCCAGACCAGATAGCAGCGCGCCGTTGGCGGCACTGGTCCGGGCCAGGCCGAGCAGGTCGCCGACGTAGGCGAGCGCTGGCTCGAATAGGCCGAGCAGCACCGCCCGCCGCCACGGCGGCGGTGGGCGGTGGCCACGCAGGATCACGATCGTCCACAGCACCGCGGTTCCCGCGATCAGCGAGACGGCCAACAGCGTGATCGGACCGAAGCCGCGCAGGGCGTACTTGGTCACGCTGACCGCTGTGCCCCAGAACAGCGACGCGGTGATCAGCGCGGCGAGCGGCAGCCTGGTGATCATCGTCACCCTGCTCGGCTAGTGGACGAGGACATTTCTGAACTGCCACGGATCGTCGGGGTCGATGTCCTGCGGGAACAACGGCGAGCGTCCCGTCAGCGGCGTCCAGGTGGTGAAGTGGCCTTCGACGGGGCCCAGGTAAGGCCGCTGCACCTGCAGACAACGGGCGAAGTCGATCTCGTCGGCCTCGACGATTCCGGCGTCGGCGTTCTCCACTGCCCAGACCATGCCGGCCAGCACCGCGGAGGTGACTTGCAGGCCGGTGGCGTTCTGGTAAGGCGCGAGCTTGCGGGTCTCCTCGACCGACAGCCGCGAGCCGAACCAGTAGGCGTTGCGGGCGTGCCCGTAGAGCAGCACGCCGAGCTCGTCGATGCCGTCGAGGATGTCTGCCTCGTCGAGGATCTCGTGGGTGCGCTGCGGCTGGCCGGGATTGCCGAGCAACTCGTGCCAGGACAGCATGGCGTCGTCGGCCGGGTGGTAGGCATAGTGGCAGGTTGGCCGGTAGCTGACCGCACCCGAGTCGGAGGTCATCGTGAAGTAGTCGGCGATCGAGATCGACTCGTTGTGGGTGACGCACAGGCCGTACTGCGGGCCCGCGGTCGGGCACCAGGTCCGTACACGGGTGTCGGCGCCGGGGCGGCCCAGGTAGATCGATGGTGCGGCCGGGTCGTCATGTGCGCAGGCCTGCGGCGGCAGCCATTTCTCGTGGGTGCCCCAGCCCAGCTCGGACGGCTGCAGGCCTTCGGAGATGAACCCGTCGACCGACCAGGTGTTGACGAATGTGCCGATGGCCTTGGGCTTGCGGCCGCGCTGGGTGTCACGTTCGGCGATGTGGATCCCTCGGACGCCGGACTGGCGCATAAGTTCGGCCCACTGCGTGCGAGTGGTGGGGCGGACGTAGCCCAGCCCGACAGCGTCCGCGACATCGAGCAGGGCCTGCTTGACGAACCACGAGACCATGCCCGGGTTCGCCCCGCAGGCCGAGACCGCCGTCGGCCCGCCGGGGCGCGGCGGCGTTCGGCAAGCAGGCTCTGGCGCAAGGCGTAGTTCGTTCGCTGCGCGAGCGGTGCCGCCGGGTCGTCGTAGAAGCCAGGCCAGGGTTCTATGACGGTGTCGACATAGAGCGCGCCGAGTTCCCGGGCCAGTGCCATGATCGCGACCGACGACGTGTCGACGGAGAGGTTGACGCAGAATGCCCGGCCAGCTCTCGTGGTCAGCAATGGGGTCAGGACGGCACGGTAGTTGTCCGCGGTGAGCAGCGAGGTGACCTTCTGCACGCCGTACTCGGCGAGGATCGCGGCGTTGGCGTCGTCGGGCGCGACGACGGTGATCTGTTCCGGCTTCACGTCGAAATGCCGGAGGATCAGCGGCAGGGTTCCCCGGCCGATGGAACCGAACCCGATCATGACGACCGGGCCGTCGAGGGATCCGTAGCTGGGGTAGTCGCTCATGATGTCAGCCCCGATCCGACCGTGGCAGGCAGGTAGTAGCTCGTCAGCGGCGGGAAGCCGTTGAATCCGACCGATGAATAGGACGACGTGTACGCGCCGGTCCCGAGGATCTCCAGGTGATCGCCCACCTGCAGGTCGAGCGGGAGCTGGTACTGGTAGGTCTCGTAGAGCACGTCGGCGCTGTCGCACGACGGGCCGGCCAGCACGACCGATCCGGTGCCTGACTCGTCGCCCGGCGCCTGGATGCGGTAGCGGATCGCCTCGTCGAGGGTCTCGGTGAGACCGTTGAACAGGCCCACGTCGAGGAACACCCAGCGGCGATCCGGGTCGCTGGCCCGGCGCACGATCTGGACGACCTCGGTCCGGATCACGCCCGCGTCACCGACCAGATAGCGGCCGGGCTCGACCATCATGAGGCCGCCGAACCGGGGACCGAGGTGGGCGGCGACGGACCTGGCGATCGCCTCGCCGTATGTTTCGATGTCAGCGGTCGGATCGACGTGCCTGCTCGGCAGCCCGCCGCCGAGGTTCACGCCGGCGAGTTCGTGTCCCTCGGCCGCGAGCCGCCGCGCCAGTTGCGCGACCTGGCCAAGCGGCCGGTCCCAGGCGTCCGGGTTGCGCTGCTGCGATCCGACGTGAAATGAAATGCCAACCCGCAGGCCCGCGCGGGCCGCTCGCAGGAGCATCGGCCCGCCTCACCCACCGTGCAGCCAAACTTCCGCGACAACGGCCAGTCGGCCCCGGCCCCGTCGGTGACGATGCGGACGAACACCGTGCCGTTGGCCACCGTGCGCAGGACCTTATCCAGCTCGGGCTCCGAGTCGACGGTAAAGAGCCGGACGCCGCGTCGGTAGGCTGCGGCGATATCACGTTCCTTCTTGACCGTGTTGCCGTACGACAACCTGGCCGGATCCGCGCCGAGACCCAGACACAGCTCGATCTCCCCGCTGCTGGCCACATCGAAATTGGAGCCAAGCTCGATGAGCAAACTCAGGACCTCTGGCGCCGGGTTGGCCTTCACCGCGTAGAAGACCTCGGTGCCCGGCAGAGCCGCGGTCAAGCGGACGTACTGGCGGCGGACTACATCAAGGTCGACGAGCAGGAAGGGCGTGATCGCATCAGGATGGCGGCCCAGGAACTGATCGAGCCTTCCGGCCACCGGGCTTGGTTCAAGCGTTGCGAGCATGCGGACCCCTCGATTCCTCGTTCTGAGTGAATGCGTCTAGCTCAGCGCGCCCGGCGTCGCGGTCGCATCGGGAGGCGTCCCTATCTTTGTGCGACCGGCCCGGCTGGGCTGGGATCGAGGTTGCCAGGCACGCCGAATGCCGACGGCCGCGCCCGTTCCGGCAAGGGCGGCCGAGAGGTCCGCCGGACCGGTCCGGCTGAGCGGCGCGCGGACCCGGCGAAGAAATATGGGGAATGCGGCGCTGCAATCTAGGCAGGCAGCCCCGATGCGGCCGGGTGCTCGCGGTTCCTACGCTCTGACTGTCCCGACCGGTGACAGACCAAAAGGAGACCACCGGTGCCCCTTTACATGGATATCCACACGCTCCCCGGCGGAGTGAGTGTTCATGACGTCGGCCAGGCCCACGCAGCAGACCTGCAGGCACAGGGCGCATACGACGTCAGATACCTGCGCTACTGGGTCAGTGAGGCCCACGGCAAGGTCTTCTGCCTGGTCGACGCCCCGTCGGCGGAGGCCGCGAACACCGTGCATCGCGAGGCTCACGGACTGGTTGCCGATGACGTTTTCGAAGTGCAGGAAGGACTGTGATCCAGGCACGGTCCCCGTGCGCATGCGATCCAGTTGAGAGAAGATCATGAACATGATGCTGCTGGAACGCGATCCGGTGCTGGCCTCGCTGCGCCAGTACGCGCACGAAGCGAGTCAGGGTGAAGGGCGACTCGTCCTGATCGCCGGTGAGGCGGGCGCAGGAAAGTCGGTACTGGTCGAGCGGTTCCAGCGCGATCTGCCCGACGCCTTCTGGTCGTGGGGCGCCTGCGACGGACTCTCGACACCGCGGCCGCTCGCCCCGTTGTTCGACCTCGCCCGCGATCTCGGCGGCGCGCTGGAGGATTTGTGCCGGGGCCGACCCGAGCGCGACGAGCTGTTCGCCGCGCTGCTGAGTCAGGTCACCAGTGACGATCGACTCGACGTGATCGTGATCGAGGACATCCACTGGGCGGACGAGGCGACGCTCGACCTGATGCGGTTTCTCACGCGTCGCATCCGCGCGGCGTCGGTGCTGGTGATCGCCACCTATCGCGACGACTGGCTTGCACCATCGAGCCCGCTGCGTCTCGCGCTGGGCGATCTCGCCGCGAGGCGGTGGACGCGCCGACTCGAGTTGCCGCCGCTGTCGATCGAGGCCGTCCGGACGATGGCCGCCGGGACCGATCTCGACGCCGACCAGTTGTACCAGCTCGCCGGCGGCAATCCGTTCTACGTCACCGAGATGCTCGAGGCCGGAACACACGGAGTCCCGCTATCGGCGCGTGACGCGATCCTCTCGCGTACCGGACGGCTCAGCGACGCGGCCCGGCAGGTCCTCGAGACGGCCGCGCTCATGGGTCTGCGGATCGACGCGAGCCTGCTCGCCGATCGACAAGCTGCGCTGGACGAACTCAGTGCGTCCGGACTGCTGGTCGATGAGGGAATCGGCCTGCGCTTTCGGCACGAGATCGCCCGGCTGGCGATCGCGCAGGAGATCCCTGCCCATCGGCAGGCGGTGATCCACGCAAAGATCCTCAACGCGCTACTAGCCAGCGGCAGCCGCGATGACGCGCGCATGGCCTTCCACGCTGAGGGCGCTGGCGACGAAGAAGCAGTCATCCGGCACGCATCACTCGCCGCGAGACGAGCCGTTGATCTCGGCTCACATCGCGAGGCTGCGGCCCAGTACGAACGCGCGTTGCGATGGGCGGCGCATGCCACACCGTCCACGCTGGCCGAGCTGTACACGGGCCTTGCCGAAGAGGCGACTTTTAGCGACCGATCGCAAACCGCGGCTGACGCCGACGAGCAGGCACTACGGCTCTGGCGCCTGCTCGAAGATCGCCGCCACGAGGGCGAGTCGTTGCAGCACTACTCGCTGACGTTGAAACATCTGTGCCGTGGCGATGAAGCGGTAGGTGCCGCCGTCGAAGCGATCAACACGCTCGAGCCGCTCGGCGAGACGCAGGAGTTGGCCAGGGCGTACGTGACGCTAGCCGCCATCAGGATGACGCGCAACGAGAATGACGACGCGATCGAGTTGGCCCACCGAGCGGAGGCCCTCGCCCGTTCGCTTGGCGCATCAGACGTCATTGCCGATGCACTGAACACCGAAGGCTGCGCCGCGTCCGCGACCGATCCGAGCTGGGTCGAACTCCTCCGCCGCTCACTTGAGTTGGCCATCTCCCGCAACCTGCCCAATCAGGCCGGTCGTGCCTACAGCAACCTGTACGCCATCTCGTGCGACCAGTTCCGGTTCGACGAAGGAGAGCACTATTACCGCGACGGCGTCGCCTACTGCGAGCAGAACGACCTAGACACGCACTCCTATTTCCTGCGCGCAACTCGGACCGCCGTCCTGGAACATCGCGGGCATTGGGACGAAGCGGTGGCGATCAGTGCTCAGCTGCTCGAGGAAAGCTCGGCCGCCCCACTGAACCAGATCTGCGTGCAGACCCTGATCGGCGTGATCCATGCGCGCCGCGGCGAACCGGAGGCCTGGCGCGCCCTCGACAGCGCGATCGCCAACGCGGCACCGACCGGCCAGCTGCAGTACATAGTGCCGACCCGGCTCGCTCGGACCGAGGCATTCCTGACCGAAAGTCGAGTTGACGAGGCGCGACACGAGGCCGAGCTGGCCGCCGATGCCGCGCACAACATCGACGAGTGGATGCGGGGCGCCCTGCGCCGCTGGCTCGACCGCGTCGGCTCCGACCGAATCGTCGATGGCCCGGTTGCCGAGCCATACAGGCTCCAGGAATCCGGCGAGCACGCAGCGGCTGCGCGTGCGTGGGATGAGCTCGGCTGCCGCCTAGATGCGGCACTCGCACTGCTTGACTCGTCGGACGAAAACGAATTGCGCGACGCAGTGCGGCGTCTCGATGAACTAGGCGCCAAGGCGACGGCCGGCCTCGCCCGCCAGAAGCTGCGCCAGATAGGCGCCCGGTCAGTGCCGGCCTGCGCCGAGCGACCCGGGCGCACCCACTCGGGCTCACTCCGCGTGAATGCGAGGTGCTCGAGTTGATATGCGAACGTCAGACCGACGCCCAAATCGCCCGCACCTTGTTTATCTCGACCAAGACGGTCAATCACCACGTCTCGGCCGTGCTGACCAAGCTCGGCGTCGAGAACCGCGCGGCGGCCGCTGATATGAGCCGGAACCTGACTGCTTAATCGAGCCGGTGATGGACGGTTGATCGGGCACACCTAACATGATCACCTGCCACGAATGATCATGCTGAGCGGCGCATAAGAATGTGCCCCGATAACGCACTACTTTCAGAATCGGACGTCGGGCAACGATGCGGTCCGCGCAAATCGCCCCGTTCGGACGCCGTGGAGGAAGTCCGGCCAGAGGTCGGCTTGCCGCCCGTAACGGCAGCTCGTGGCGGCCCGACGGGCTTGGTGATCCCGGCGCGGCGGGCGATGCGGCGGACCAGACGTCCAGCACCATGCCGGTCCAGCCGCCGGCCATCAGGCGTCAGGAAGATCGGCCCTTCGCCGCATTCGCCGATCGCCAGGGACGCGGCAAAGTTGTAAATTCCGGAGCAGTTACGTCGCCGATGCGGGCGGTTCGGTCAGTGCGGCGATGCACGCAGTGAGCAGGCGCCGCATCTGAACTTGTTCGCTGGCATCCAGATTGGCCAGCATGTCTTGCTCGACGCGGCGAACCGCGGCGCTGGCCACCTTGAGCTGGCGGCGCCCGCGGGCGGTCAGCTCGGCCGGCAGGGCCCTGCCTACGGGTGCCTGTGCCGGGCGGACGACGAGTCCCTGGCGTTCGAGGGCCTGCAGGAGCACATTCATCGACTGCCGGGTGACGAAGGCACCGCGGGCAAGCTCGGAGTTCGACAGGCCCGGCCGCTGGGCAAGCAACTCCAGGCAGGCGTAGTGGGTGATCGTGATGCCCAGCGGCCTCAGCACGGCCTCCAGGGCAGAGTGCAGGGCACTCGCGGCCGCCTTGAGCATGTACCCCAGCGATGTGTCCAGCTCGACTCCGGGCCCGCCTTGACTCATGTCAGTAGTCTGACATACATTGTGGTGTGTCAGAAAACTGACATCCAATGAGGAGGTAAGGATCGTGGCCGTTACCGGACCCGACTTCATTTCACTGCAGGTGCGCGACCTGGAACGTTCCGCCGCTTTCTACGAGCAGTACCTGGGGCTGAAGCGCTCCGACGCAGGACCGCCGCACGCCATCGTGTTCGACACCAAGCCGATCGCGCTCGCCGTCCGCGACGTCGTCGCGGGCACCGACCTGGACGCGATCGCGCAGCCGGGCCAGGGGATGGCGCTGTGGCTACACGCCCCCGACGCGCAGGACATCCACGACGCCCTCGCCGCCGCCGGCACGACGATCGTCTCAGCGCCCGTCGACGGGCCGTTCGGCCGCACTTTCACGTTCACCGACCCCGACGGCTACCAGGTGACCCTCCACGACCGCGGCTGAGCCGGGCGTCCCGGTCTTCGGCGCGGCAGCGCCCGGAGCGGGCTTCTCACAGCGGCAGGCCAGCCGCCAGGGACACGGCAAAGCCGCTCATCCAGTTTGAAGCAGCTTTAGCGTCCGCTGCGGGTCGCGGGCGTGGTGGCGGTTAGCGGCGGCGATGCTGGCCACCCTCAGACCCGCCGGGCACATCACGGCAGTTATGACACCGCAGGTCACGGCCTAACTTCATGACTTTGCCGGGCCCCTGCCCCACTCCTGAACCACCAGGCGCAACAGGCGATTCCCAGGGTTTGGCAGAGAGGGGTCTTGTCAGGATCTCGCGTCGGTGTTTCGCTTATAAGCAGGGCTCTGCGGAGCGACTATTGATGGCGCGGGCAGCAAGGGGAAGTGCGCGCCGTCAGCCTCCGTAGCCCGTCAGGGGGCCGGGGCGAAATGCTAGTACTGTCACTGGAATTGACGGAGCAGATCCCCGCGCTGTCGTCGATACCGATCGGTGAGCCCATAGGGATACTCGTTCTGATCGGGTTCGCGATAGAAGGCATCTGGCGGCTTGCGCAGCACATGGGCGTGATCGCGCACGAGGGTGCACATGCACTCACCGGTTGGGCCGTGGGACGCAAGAGCATCAAGGTCAAATTGCACGGTAACGCCAGCGGCGAGACTTTCAGCCAGGGACCTGAGGCAGGCCCGGGCAGGATGGTTACCTCATTCGCTGGCTACCTGGGCCCGAGCATGTTCGGCCTTGGCGCGGCAGTCCTTCTGGCAAACCATCAGGTACAGGCGGTGCTGATCGTGGCAGCGGTCGCCTTGTTTTTCATGCTAATAGTAATCCGCAATTCCTTTGGGTGCCTCTCCGTGCTGTTGAACGGTGGGCTGATCGTCCTCATCCTGAAGTACGGAAACCTTGAGATCGAGACCATCGCCGCCTATGCGCTGAGCTGGTTCCTGCTTTTGTCCGGTGTCCGTTTCATTCTTATGCCCAGCGTTTGGGTGGGGGACGCGGTTACCCTGCGCAGAATCACTCCCGTCCCACGAGTCGCATGGGCCACACTCTGGCTAGCAGGCTCCGTTCTCGCGCTCTGGATCGGCGGCCGCCTCCTCGTCTGACTCACTTGCCGAGCTTGACGGGCGCAGATCGCCGCGGTTCCGGCCATCTTGCAGTCCAGCCACGCCCGCTGGTCAACGCCGCGCGTCCGGTCCTGGCGCTGGGTCGCGGCGTACCCATTGGCCTTGGCCGGGCTGGGCGGTGCACTGGCCGTCGGCCAGTACCGTCTGGCCACGGCGGACGACGAACCGCGGCCATCCGGTGACCGCCCAGCCGTCGTAGACGGAGTATCCCGCCCGTGAGGCCATAGCGGCCCCGTTGATCACCCGCTGCTCGCCTGGGTCCCAGAGCGTGAGGTCCGCGTCGGAGCCGACCGCGATGGTGCCCTTGCGGGGGTAGAGGCCGAACAGCCGGGCCGCGCGGGTAGAGGTCAGCGCCACGAATTGGTCCAGGGTGATCCGCCCGGTCACGACACCCTCGGAGAACAGCATCGGCATCAGGGTTTCCAGGTCGGCGACGCCCTGCCGCGCGGTGACCACGTCGAGCGCGGGGTCGAGCTTGGCCTCCAGGGTCCACGGGGCGTGATCGCTGCATAGCGTGTCGACGTCGCCCGCGGCCAGGCCGCGCCACAGCGCGTCGCGATCGGCCTGCTCGCGCAGCGGCGGGGCGCCGACGTACTTGGCCGCGTCGGGCTCGGTGAACCGCGACCGGGTCAGGTGCAGGTACAGCGGCCTGGTCTCGACGTAGATGGGCAGGCCGGCGGCGCGGGCCCGGCGGCAGCGGTCCAGGGCGGCGGCGCTGGACAGGTGCACGATGTAGACCGCGGAGCCGGTGCCGGTGGCCAGGCTGATGGCCGTATCGACGGCGGTAACCTCGGCGTCGACCGTCCGGGCGTCGGGGAAGTAACGGACCGCGCCGCGGCCGGCCTCGATCAGCTCGCGGCCGGCCTGTTCCAGCATGTGCGCGTCCTCGCAGTGCACGAGGGTGATCGACCCGGCCCGCCCGGCCGCGGCGACGACCTCGGCCAGGCCGGGGGTGCCCGCCGCGAAGCCGGGATTGGACAAGAACACCTTGATACTCGTGTGCCCGCCGGCGGCCAGGGCGGCGACCTCCGCCTGCTCGGCGTCGCCCAGGCCGGTGAGCACGGGATGCAGGAACCAGTCGACGGCGGCCTCGGCGCGGGCGCCGGCCATATCCCTGGCGATGGCCTGGGTCATGGACTCGCCGGGCAGCGCGAACGTCATGTTGCCGATGGTGGTGATCCCGCCGGCGATGGCGGCCAGCGAGCCGGTCCAGAAGTCGTCGGCCCAGACCGGCTCACCCGGCTCCGCGGCGGCCGCCTGGGCGGTCAACTGAGCGCACATCAGGTGCACGTGAGCATCGATGCCGCCGGGGATCACCAGCAGGCCGCCGGCGTCGATCTCTACCGCGCCGGTCACGGTCCCCCCGAGCTGGGCGATCCGGCCGCCGGTGATGCCCACGTCGGCCTGCTCCCGGTGACCGGGCGTCACGATCGTGCCGTTGCGGACAACCAGATCAAAGCGCTGCTCTGTCACCCCGGCATCCTGGCACGCCACTACCGCCAGTGCCGCCGGCCCGGCCCGGTTTGCGGCCCCCGCCCGCCGGGCAGCACACGGCCCGGCTCCACCGCGGGATACCGGCTAACCGTCCGACGCGAGAAAGGGCAGACGCCAGCCGTCGCCCTGGGCAAAACCAGAACCGGCATGGCCAGGCGTAACCCGTCCGGCGACGTGTGGGGAAGGCGCTCAGAACGGCCCTGTTCCGTGTGCTCTGCCCCGCGATAGCCAAAGCTCCTGCCGGGGTCGGTGGGAGCTGGCCGGCCCGCCGGGCAGGCGGCGGCATGGGCCTTGGTTCTGCTGCCTGGCTGGGCACCGGCATCTGGCGGGACGGGACTTGCGGGAATTCACCGGGCGGTCGCGGCATTGCACGAGTGGGCCTGCGGTGAGTCATCGGGATGAGCTAGCGGGCCCGGTGCGCACGCTGACCGTATCGCCGGCGGGATCCTGTCCGGGTCATCTGTCCCTGAGCAAACGGAGCCTTCGTGACCGAAGCCCATGCAGGTCTGTCCGGGCAGGATCAGCGCCGCCGTGGCCAGCAGGCCAGGGACGGCGGCGGGGATCTGGGCGAGCGTGGAAACAAGTGGTGGACGCTAGCCGCGGTGTGCCTGGGTACGTTCATGCTGCTGCTGGACATCACGATCGTGAATGTCGCCCTGCCTGATATCCAGAAGGCGCTGCACTCCAGCTTCTCCGACCTGCAGTGGATCGTTGACGCCTACGCGCTGACGCTGGCGGCGTTCTTGCTGACCGCGGGCAGCCTGGCGGACATGTACGGCCGCCGCCTGCTGTGGCTGATCGGGCTGGTGGTGTTCACCGGCGCGTCGGTACTGTGCGGTTTTGCGGTCAGCCCGCTGATGCTCCAGCTCTCCCGCGCCTTGCAGGGAGTCGGTGGGGCGATCATGTTCGCGGTATCGCTGGCGCTGCTGGCTGATGCCTTCCGCGGCAAGGACCGGGGCACCGCGTTCGGGGCCTGGGGAGCGGTGACCGGCCTGGCCGTGGCCATCGGCCCGCTGCTCGGCGGCGTGCTGACCTCGGGGCTGTCCTGGCGGTGGATCTTCTTCGTCAACGTGCCGATCGGGATCGCGGCCGCCGTGATCTCGGTGATGAAGGTGGCGGAGTCCCGCGCGCCGCAGGCTAGCGGGCCCGACTGGCCAGGCTTCGTGCTCTTCACGGTGGCGTTGTCAAGCCTGGTCTACGGCCTGATCGAGTCGAATCAGCGGTCTTTCACCGACGGCCTGGTACTCGGCTGTTTCGCCGCCGCGGCCGTGCTGCTCGTCGCTTTCGTCCTCGTCGAGCGGCGCCGGGCGCACCCGATGTTCGACCTGAGCCTGTTCCGGCTGCCGACCTTCACCGGCGGCTCGGTCGCCGCGTTCGGGCTCAGCGCCTCGATCTTCGCGATGATTCTCTACCTCGTTCTTTACCTGCAAGACATTCTGGGCTACTCGCCGCTGGCGACCGGCGTGCGGGTGATGTTCCTGTCGGGGGCCATCCTGGTGACCGCCACGGTGGCCGGCAGGCTTTCCTCGCACGTGCCGGCCCGGCTGCTGATCGGGCCCGGCCTGCTCATGGTCGGCGTGGGCCTGCTGCTCATGCGCGGGCTCAACGCGAGCTCGTCCTGGACCCATCTCATCCCGGGAATGATCGTCAGCGGCCTCGGAATCGGCCTGGTGAACCCGCCGCTGGCCTCCACCGCTGTCGGCGTGGTGCCGCCGCAGCGGGCCGGCATGGCCTCGGGCATCAACTCCACCTTCCGCCAGGTCGGGATCGCCACCGGCATCGCCTTGCTGGGGACGCTGTTTTCCAACAACGTGCGCGACCAAGTGCTGGCCGGGGTGGCCGCGGTACCCGGGCTGTCTCACAGCGGCCCGCAGATCGCCACCGCAGTGCAGTCCGGGGAGATCGCCCACATCATCAGCAAGCTGCCCAGCCACGCCAGGCAAGCCGTTGCAGCAATCACCCGGGCAGCCTTCACCACTGGCCTGAACCGCATCCTGCTGGTCGCGGCAATCATCGCGCTGGTGTCGGCCGTGGTCGCCCTGGCCACCATCCGCAGCAAGGACTTCGCCCAGCAGCAGGGCGCGGCTCCGCAGGCCCCACAGCCGCAAGGGCAAGCGGCGGCCCCGCCTGAACACGCATAACCACTCCCCGCGGCCAAGCTGCCGCACAGGGGGGCCCGACCAAGGGCTGTTAGTCGGTGTCCGGATTGACGTAGCCAAAGAATGCGCGGCGCTTGATGAGTTCGGCGACCTCAGGGGGAACCATGCTTTCCCAGGAGTCGTCATTTGCCGCTATCCGGCGGAGCACGTCGCGGCTGAAGATCGGCAGGAACTCGGGCCGGTAGTTGTCGAGGTGAACGAAACTGCCCCGCCCGGCGAGATAGTCGTACAGTGGCTGCAACTCTGGCCGGACCTTGATGTCGTTGACGGTCTTAAGCTCATCGTCTGGCGATGGCTGCACGGGGTAGACATACAGCTTCAGGTCGTTCTTGAACAGCCGCCCGAAGCTTTCCAGGATCCCGCCGTGCAGCTGCGCGTGGTTCTTCTCGTCGAATAGGTCAATCAGGCTCGGCACTCCCATCACGATGCCGATGCGCTCACGGGTCCGTTCGCCGAGGTAAGCGGCTAGACGGTAGTAGTCGAAGTAGTCGGTGATCAGCACGATCATGCCGCAGGCAGCGAGCAGTTCCGCGCGGGCGAGGAAGTCTCGCCTGTCCACCTGGGGTCCTCCGGCGAGCAGGTTGCGCATCGTGATCTCGGTGAGTTCCAGTACCGGCTTGCCAGCCACGGCCGGGTCGGTTTCGAACTTGGCCTTTGCCGTCTCGAGCATGTCGATGTTCACGTGCGTCGGCGGCCGGAAGCTGCCCCGCTCCACCAGGATCGCCTTCTTGCGCAGCACCTCGCTCGGCTGCAGCACCTCACGGTCGGGGCCGAACATCGCCACGCCGCTCAGCCCGACCTGCACGAGCTTGAGTGCCATCAGCCTGTTGTCCACGCCGCGGAACTCGATGCCGCGGAACTGGATCATGTCAATCTCGATGCGGCCCGTGGTCAGGCGGTCGAGGAGGCTCTCGATGAGCTTGTCCGGCTCGTGGTGCTGGAAGAACGCCCCGTATAGCAGGTTGACCCCGACGATCCCGAGCGCCTCCTGCTGTGCGAACGCCTCGACATCGAGCATCCGCACGTGCATGACGATCTGGCTCGGCTCGTCGTGCGGCTGGGCCTGGAACTTCACGCCCATCCAGCCGTGGCACTCATTGCCGCCCTGGAAGCTGCGCGCCACCACCGTGTCGGCAAACGCGAAGAAGCAGTTTTCGTCACCGCGCGTATGGTCGAGCCGCTCCACGTTCAGCTGGAACTCCGTGTCGAGCATGCCCTGGAGCCGCCCGGCGGACACGTACCTGTCCGCCTTGCCGTATTCGGCGTCGCTCACGGCCATGTCGTAAGCGGAGATCGACTTCGCGACGGTACCCGCGGCGCCGCCCACCCGGAAAAGCCAGCGCACGACCTCCTGACCGGCCCCGATCTCGGCGATCGTCCCGTACCAGCGCGGATCAAGGTTGATGCGCAGGGCCTTCTGATGCGTGTCGGATTCATGAGCGCCGACGATGAGCTCGGTCATCCGTCTCCCTGCCTGCTCACCCGGCCCACGGTGTGCCACCCCTGCCAAAGGCCAAGCTCCGACACCAGAGCCCGCGCCGAAGTGTACTAATTTTGCCGCGGCTGACGCCAGCCCATGCTCGCGAGCCCCCAGGCCCGCGCCAGATCGTCGACCGGCCCGGCGGCGCGGGCCATCGGGGACAGGCCCCGGTTTCGGCGTGACCCGGATGCTCATCTCCAGCCAGCAGGACGGCCAGGTGGGGCCGGGACCGGGTCAGCTTCTTCATCTTCCCCCGCGCAGGTCGCCCCGGTCTTCGACGACTACGCCTGGGCCAAGACCCGGTCGCCCGCACTGGCGGGGGTGGCGATGACCGCCGCCACTTCAACGAGCTGCTTGCCCGCCGGACGGTGCCGGGCCGCCTTCCCTGGCCGCATCGGTAAGACGTCGCCTACTCGCCGGTAAACCGGAATTCTGCCTGCCATGGACCGTCCACGTGGACAACCTCCCAGTAGCGTTCGGCGATGCGCTCCGGGTCAAAGGAAGTACCTGCAACTATCTGCCCTGCGATCGTCAGTGTGGCCACCCGGATGCCATCCGGTTCCAGGTCCGCGCCGAGTATCGTCGCGGCCGACCGGAGAGCCGCCTTGCCGAGGGAAACGGTCGCGAGGGCCGGGATCGGGTGGTCGGCGAACCCGCCCCCGGTGACGAGGATGGTCCCGAAGCCGGCGGCCCGCATGGCCGGGGCGGCCACCTGCGCGACGACGATGGCGCTGATGACATCTACTGAATACGCCGCCTGGAGGTGGGCGACACTTGAGCTCAGCAGCCGGTCTGGAGCTCCCATGACGGCGTTATAGACGATGACGCCCGGTGCGCCATTTCCGAGATAGAGCTCCCTCATCCGGGCGCCCAGGCCATCGGGATCGCTGGCATCGGCCGCGATGGTGTTGATCTTGGCACCGGTATCGGCCAAGGTGCCCGCGAGGTCGCGGAGGCCGTTCGTGCTACGCGCCACCAGGGTTACCCGGTAGCCGCCCACGGCGAAGCGACGTGCCACGGCCATTCCAAGGCCAGGTCCCGCGCCGACCAGTAGCAGGTGGCGGCCATCGACTGAGCCGGGACCTGCGGCCTCGGCGAGGTCAGCGATCGTGCTTCCCCGGTCGCCATGGTCGCCTACTCGCTCGTTAGGCATGGGTGCCGTTCCTTTCGCGCGTCGACCGCCTCGGAGAGCGGCTCGGGCTGGTGGCTCTGTCGAGCCCCTGACCTCGCGGAATCATGCAGGTTGGCAGGCAAGGCTGCGGCAGGCAAGGCACACGCGTGATTTTAGGCCACGGTCACGCCGATCAACTACCGGCGCAAGATGGGTTCCGTTGGCCGGCCGTCACGGCTGCTTGACCGTCGGCGGGCGGGAACTGGGCGGCGAATTCAGGGACGCGACAAGCGGGGTGCCGGCCACCGGGCAGTGTCGCTTGAGGGACGGCGGGAGTTCCTTTGGTACTTGCTGGGTGTCCGTACCGGACCGGCGCAGGGCGTCGTCGCTGATCGTGGTCCAGGCGAGCAGCGCGGCTGCGAAAGACGCCCCCGCGGCAACGGTCATGGCGACCGGGAAGCCGGCTGCCATTCTGGCAGGGTCCTCGAAGGCGGTGCCGGAAAGCCCGGCGGCAAGGGGCAGTGCGGCAACCGCGATCATTTGACCGAGGCGCGAGAGCGCGTTGTTAACGGCGGAAGCGATCCCGGAGTGCTGTGAATCGACGCTCGCCAGGACCGTCGCGGTAATCGGGGTGATCAGCGCGGCGAGACCGACCCCGAATACGATCAGTGCGGGCAGCACCGCGGGGAGGTACCTGTCGCCGGGGTGGATCTGTGCCATCAGCAGCAGCCCCGCACCGGCCAGGACAGCTCCGACTGTCAGCGGGATCCGCGGGCCGATTCGCTGGGCGATCGCCCCCGATGGGGTGGAGAGAACCAGGAGCAGCAAGGTGATCGGCAGTGTGGCGGCACCGGCTTGAAGCGCGGTGTAGCCGAGTGTGACCTGCAGGAACGCGACGAACAGGAAGATCACGCCGCCGAGCGCCGCGTAGGTGACCAGCGCGAGCACGTTGGCGCTGGCGAACTGGCGGGAGCGGAACAACTCCAGCGGAAGCATAGGGTGCCTGGCCCGCCGCTCAACGGCGACAAAGGCAGCTGCGGCGGCCAGGCCGGCGGCCAAGGCGGCAAGCACCGCTGGTGTCAGGCCCCCGGACGCGTCGATCAGCGCAAAGCACACACCTGCGATGGCCAGCGCGGCGAGCGCGGCGCCGCGCAGATCCAGGCCGCCGGCACGCGTCGGGTCCCGGGTCTCTGGCACATGGAGAACCGCGGCTACGACGACAAAAGCCCCCAGCGGAAGATTGATCAGAAAGACCGCGCGCCACGACACCGCGTCGGTCAGGTACCCGCCGACGGAGGGGCCAATCGCGCCCGCGACCGCACCCAGGCCTGCCCACGCACCGATCGCCCGGGTGCGATCATCGGGATGAAAGACCGCGTCGATGATCGCAAGGCTCCCTGGTGTGAGGAGAGCCCCCCCAATCCCCTGAACGAACCGGGCAACAACGAGCAGCTCGATCGTCGGTGCGGCCGCGCAAAGCGCCGACGCGGCCACGAAGACCACCACTCCCAGGATGAATATGCGACGCCGGCCGTAGATGTCGCTGAGCGAACCGCCCACCAAGACAAGCGCCGCTAGCGTCAGCACATAGCCGTTCAGCGTCCACTGCAACCCCGCGACGCCCGCGCCAAGATCACGGCCGATTGTCGGCAACGCCACATTGACAACCGTCGCCTCCAGCAGAATCATCGCCTCGCCCAGCACCGCCACCGCCAGCACCCAGCGACCGGCGGCCGAAGCAAGCCGCACCGAGCCATACCCTCGGTCCTCATTCCCCGCCAACTGCACCCT
>CAWDXD010000027.1:0-107581 GCA_963806145.1 uncultured Actinomycetes bacterium | reverse complement strand
TGAGAAACGGCGAATTCGATGATGGTGTGCCCCTGGATGCGCTGGAGTAGGGGGCAGGGGGTGCAGGGGCAGGGGGTGCTCGCTCCGGCCCGGATCGCGGACCCGGGCCAGTACCGTGCGAGAAATTAACTTCTGTGATTCACAACTTAAGTAGCTGTATACTCAGCGCGACTCCCTGTCAAGGAGGCGACCTCCGATGAGCGACGATGCCTACGGCGCTACGGTGGCCAAGCGCCGTTTGTCACGGCAGCTCCTGCAACTGCGGGTAAAGAGCGGCTACACCGCCAATCATGTCTGTGACATGCTGAACTGGGGACGGGGCAAGGTCGGCCGGTTTGAGGCCAATCAGTGGAAACGTCCCGAGATGAGCGACATCAGAGACTTGCTCCGCGTTTTCGGTGTCGACGCCGCGGAGCGGGACGAGATCGAGGATCTTGCGATCCGCTCCCGCGCCCGCCCATGGTGGCGTGATTGCGCCGAGATCTTCGAGAATGAGTTTCCCGGGTTCGAGAACGACGCTAGCAGAATTCGCGTGTTCATACCGCTGGTGCTGCCGGGCCTGCTGCAGACGCAGGAATACGCCGAAGCCTTTATGAAGATCGGGCCCAGGCCGCCGGCCTGGCGGCGGGAGGCCCTCGCGACGCGGTTGCGGCGGCAGGAGATCCTCGACCGCACCAACGGGCACGCTCCTGAGCTGATCGCCATCGTCACCGAGGCCTCGCTGCTCTACCAGTGGGGTACCAGGGCCGACCGGCAGGATCAGATCCAGCATCTGATCAAGGTCGGCCAGCGTCCCAACGTGGACCTGCGCATCCAGCGCTTCGCGGACGGGCCGCCGCGCGGCCTGATGTCGCCGATCAACATCTTCGACTTCCCCGATGGCGAGCCATCCATCGCCTACACCGAGACCGACATCGGCATTCATGAGGTGACCAGCACGGAGCATGTGAGCATGTACAGCCAATCCTTCGACCGAGCTGTCGACGGCGCCCTAGAGGCTGATGACACGACGCTCTACCTCAGGCAACTCGCCCTACAGATGGAGTAGACCCATGACAGACCTGTCTCACGCGGTATGGCGGAAGGCCCGCCGGAGCCAGCACAACGGCGGATGCGTGGAGGTAGCCAACCTCGACGAGGTGGTTGCGGTCCGCGACAGTAAGCGCCCCGAGGGTGGCGCGCACGTCGTGGGCCGGGCCGAGTTCGCTGTCTTCCTCGCCGACGCGAAGACCGGCCGCTTTGACCTCGAGCCGACCACTCGCTGACCTCATTCTAAAGAAATCCCCCGGGCCGCCACCCGGGGGATTCTTTTTACTTGCTGCGCCTGTCTCAACGCAGGTGCGACGGCCGAGCAGTCGCGCTTGTGACTGTACACGTACGGCGCGTGGCACGCATCGGTCAGAACTGACCGTGACCCTTGCCGCAACTGACCAGCAAATCGCCGGATGCCATTGCGAAGCGGGGGTGATAAATCGTAATCAGTGTTTCACAGATCTACGAGTCACGAAGCCTGAGGACCATGTTGCCGCCGCCCGCCGTAGCCGTGGTGTCACCGACCGCTCCCGCCATGAGGCCTCTGACCAGAGCCCGGTGCTAGCCCGGATCATCGATCCGCAGGCAGCAGTCCACGAACCGGGACGCACCCGGCAGGAGCCGGGCCGACTCCACCTGGAACACCCGCGCCGCCTCGTGCCCCGGCCAGTCCGGGGGCAGCAGCGCCGCGGGGAACCCGGGGTCGGTGAACAGGAACTTGCGCCACTCGTGGACCAGCGCACTGCGCAGGGCGAAGACCGCCGGGTCGGCCGCGTCCAGGCCGACCGCCGCGATCAGCTCGCGCGCCTGCGCCAGCCACCGCTGGTAGGCCCGAGCCAGGCCGTCCAGGTCCCAGGTGCGGGCCAGCAGGCCGCGGGCATCGCCGTCGTAGCGGGCCAGGAACCGCTCCGCGCGCAGCCGCTCCGCCTGGAGCAGGGGGTCAAGCTCCACCGACGGCCGCGGGCTGATCCACGTGGTCTCGTCCAGCGGGGCGTACCCCAGGTAGCCGAGGGCGGCCCGGACCCGGCCACGGCGTGCCCGGTCCCGGATCCGCTCGACCACGAGCACATGCCACTGCCCGTCCCAGGCGGGGTCACCGCGGCGGTAGATACGCTCCGCCGCCTCGTCCAGGCGCCGGGCGGCGGGCGGGGTCAGCGCGTAGCCTGCGAGGCCGGGCCCGCACCGCACCGGGGCCAGCCAGCCCTGCCGCACCATGCGCGACACCGCGGTGCGGGCGGCCGGCTCGGTGATACCGAGCGGGGCGAGCAGCCGCACCAGCGAGGCGACCGGCGCCTGGGAGCCGCGGCTGCGCAGGTGATCTCCGTAGAGGTCGAAGAGGGCCGATCGCGCGTTCACAGAACTAGTTTCGCCTGTCTTGATGGGCGGCTGGGGGTGAAGTAACCCCTGATCGTTTCCATCCGGCGCGGAAACTCTGATAATAGATGTACGAATCGACACGGCTGTGAATCGGCCGAACCCGCCGCAGTCGCCGGCGTTTCCCGGCGGCGGGCCTCCCTGAGGCCTTCATGCGGCCCCGGGCATGAAAGGGGATGCAGGATGGCGGCGATGAAGCCGCGGACGGGTGACGGCCCGCTCGAGGTCACGAAGGAAGGCCGCGGCATCGTGATGCGCGTACCGCTCGAAGGCGGCGGCCGCCTCGTGGTCGAGTTGTCCGCCGACGAGGCGGCACAGCTCTCGGCTGCGCTGAAGTCCGCCACTGGCTGAGCCTTGCCGATCGATATCCGGCTGACGGCGGTCCCCGCGCCCGCTGGCGTTCCGCTGGCCGCCCATCTCGCCGCGGTGAGCGCCGAGGCAGACGATGCCACGGACATCGTGGTCGCGGTCCAGCGCGCAGAAACGGCGGGACTGGATCCCTATCTCGGCGGCCCGGCGGCCGACGTGCTCGCCGCCTGCGACGCGACCGGCAAGGCGGGCGAGGTCACGCCGGTGGCCATGCGCGCCGGTGACAGGCAGCGGCGGCTGCTGTTCGTCGGGCTGGGCGATGAGTCCCCCGCGGACCTGCGGAAGGCGGGCGCCGCCCTGGGCAGCCGTGCGGCGCCCGAGCGTGGCATGTTCGCCGCCGCCGTGCTCGGCCAGCCCGCGGCGGCGGTCCGGGCGTTCGCGGAGGGCCTGCTGCTCGGTTCCTACCGGTTCTCGCTCGCCTCCCAGGTGGCGTCCCACGGCCCCAGCGAGGTGCGCCTGCTGGTCCCCGAGGGGGACGAGCAGGCAGCCGGGGCGGTGTCGGCGGCCCGCACGGTCGCCGCGGCGGTGGGTCTCGCCCGGGACCTGGCGAACATGCCGTCCGGGCGGAAAACCCCGGCCTGGCTGGCCGGGGAGGCGGCCAGGGCCGCGGCGGCCAGCGGGCTGACCGTGCGCGTCCGCGAGCCGGCCGAACTGGCGGCCGAGGGCTTCGGCGGCATCCTCGCGGTGGGCGCCGGCTCCGTGCAGCCGCCGTGCCTCATCGAGCTTGGCTACTACCCGCCCGGAGCGCGCACCCACGCCGTCCTGGTGGGCAAGGGCATCACGTTCGACAGCGGAGGCCTGTCCCTCAAGCCGAACGAGGGCATGAAGGCCATGAAGACCGACATGGCCGGCGGTGCGGCGGTGATCGCCGCCATGTCGGCGCTGGCGGGCCTGGGGACCGCCGTACGGGTCACCGGCCTGGTGGCGACGGCGGAGAACATGCCCTCGGGCTCGGCGATGCGCCCGGGGGACGTGATCACCCACTTCGGCGGGCGCACCACCGAGGTGCTCAACACCGACGCCGAGGGCCGGCTGGTACTCGCCGACGCGCTCGCCTACGCCGACACCGTGCTCGAACCGGACGTGATGGTGGACGTTGCGACGCTGACCGGCGCGGCGCGGGTGGCGCTCGGCGGCGCGATGGGCGCCCTGTATGCCAGCGACGACGGGCTTGCCTCGGCGCTGCTCGTGGCCGCGGCGGAGGCGGGGGAGCCGCTGTGGCGGATGCCGCTGGTGGACGACTACAGCGATGCGCTGGACTCACCAGTGGCCGACCTGGCCAACGTCCCGCACAGCAGCCGGCCGCGGGCTGGCTCCATCGAGGCCGCGCTGTTCCTGCGCGAGTTCACAGGTGGCCGCCCCTGGGCCCACCTGGACATCGCCGGCGCGGCGCGGTCCTCACCCGACAGCGGCGACGTGAAGGGCGCCACCGGGTTCGGCACAAGGCTGCTGCTGCGCTGGCTCGGTGATCTGGGGGCTCGGTGACCTGGGGGCCTCGGTAATCTGGGGCCTCGGTGATCCGGGAAGGCCGGCGCGCTACTGCTTGACCGCGGCCAGCAGCCCGTCGCCCATCGGCAGCAGCAGCGGCACCAGCCGCTCGTCCTGGCGGACCGCCTCGACAACCTCCCTGATGGCCGAGGTTTCCGGGTCGGTGCAGGACGGGGTGGCCACCCGCCCGCCCCACAGCGCGTTGTCGAAGGCCACGACGCCGCCGGGCCGCAGCAGGCGCAGGGCGGCGGCCAGGTAGCTGGGGTAGTCATGCTTGTCCGCGTCGCAAAAGACGATGTCGTAGCCGCCATCGGTGAGCCGGGGCAGCACGTCCGCCGCCTTGCCGCCGATGAGCCGGTACCTGTTGGCGGGGAATCCCGCCTCGACGAACGCCTTGCGCGCCAGCCGCTGATGCTCGGGGTCGACATCGACACTGGTCAAGACCCCGTCAGAGCGCATACCGCGCAACAGCCAGATACCTGAGGTGCCGCAGCCGGTGCCGATCTCGACCACCGACCTGGCGGACAGGGCGGCGGCGATGAACCGCAGGGCCGCGCCCGTAGCCGGGCTGACCGGAGGCGCCCCGCCCACCTCGGCGGCGCTGCGCCGAGCCATGAGCAGCGGCTCGTCCTCCGAGAGGTAACCTTCCACGAAGTCCAAGGTGGCCTGAGCGCTCATGATGCCCCCTTCGGTGCCTACGGGGCCTTCCCCCGCGCGGCAGCTTACCGGCACCCGCCGGGAACCGGGAACCAGCAAGGGCACGTTGAGCGTTCTGCGGAGTGATAATGGGCAAGCGGAGACTTCCTGGAGGGCAGAGGTGGGCGACACCGGGGGAACAGAGGGCCGGGTGGTGGGGCCGGCACTAGCAGAGCTCGAGGTTCTGCCCGACGCTGCGCCTTGGACTCCGCCCAGCTGGGATGAGGTGGTCAGGGACCACTCGGCCAGGGTGTACCGCCTCGCTTACCGGCTGACCGGCAACGTGCCCGACGCCGAGGACCTCACCCAGGAGGTGTTCGTCCGGGTCTTCCGGTCGCTGTCGAGCTACACCCCGGGCACCTTCGAGGGGTGGCTGCACCGGATCACCACGAACCTCTTCCTCGACATGGCCCGGCGCAGGCAGCGGATCCGCTTCGAAGGCCTTGGCGACGACGCCGCTGGCCGGCTGAGCGGTGATGAGCCGACCCCGGCCCAGGCGTTCGACGACCGGCATCTGGACGGCGACGTGCAGCAGGCGCTCGCCGCGCTGGCGCCGGAGTACCGCGCCGCCGTCGTGCTCTGCGACATCGAGGGCCTGTCCTACGAAGAGGTCGCCAGCACCCTCGAGGTGAAGCTGGGGACCGTGCGCAGCCGCATCCACCGGGGACGGGCGCAGCTCCGGGTGGCCCTGGAACACCGCCGGCCGCGCCAGGCGACCCGCGTGTCCGCGGCCGCCACGGCCTCCACGCCCAGCGGCGGCGCGGCGTGAGCCACCTGGGCCAACGCCTATCGGCCCTGATCGACGGTGAGCTGAACCACGCGCAGCGCGAGCGAGTGCTGGCCCACCTGGCCAAGTGCGAGCCGTGCCGCCACGAGGCGGCCGCCCTGCGGGTGCTCAAGCAGCGGATGCATGCCCTGGGTGAGGCGACCGCGAACACCGCTCTCACCGACCGGCTGGTCGCGCTGGGGGCCCGGGGCCAGGCGCCGCGGAGCATCGGCCTGTCCCGCAGGCGCTGGCCGGCCCGCTCGGTCGCGCTCGCCGTCCTGACCATGGCCGGCCTGAGCGTCCCCGCCGCCGCGTTCATGGCCGGAGGCGGCCAGGCCGAGCCGGGGCCCGGTGTCACGCCCGCGATCGACATGTTCATGACGCAGCACGAACTCAGCACAGGTGACGTACCCGCCAGCACCGCGTCGGCGTCCCCCTCGCCGTCCAGCACGCCGCGGCACCACGCTGACCGGCACCACCGGGCGGCCCTGCAGCCGGCCGGGGCGGGGTGAGCCCGGGTGGACACCCGGTCACGGCCTGCTGTTGGCACGACCTGTCCCGGTAACGATCCGGCCGCGCTGCGCGTCATCACCGTCGCGGTGCTGGCCGGGCTCGTCGTCAGCGGCATGGTGGTGATCTCGCGGCACGCCACCGCGGACCTCAGCGGCGCGGGCACGGCCATGGAGCAGTCCGCGCCCTCCGGGCTGGCCGGTCCCCCGGCACACAGCGCCGCCTCGGTGCGGCTGCTCAGCCAGGCGGCGCAGGCCTGCCGCAGAATCAGCTACCAGGGCGAGGAGATGCTGGGCGACTGGGGCCAGGCAGGCCCGGCCACCTCGGTCGTGGAAGTCTGGCACACCTCCGGCGGGGTTACCATGGCGCACCCGGTCGAGGCGGCACCGGGCTGGTCGGGCGAGGTGCCACACATCGTCGCGCCCGCGTCCTACCTTGGCGGCCCGGCGCTGGTGGGCAGCGTCATGCTCGGCATGAGCCCGCGGCTTGTCGCGTTGCTCAGCGCCAACTATCAGGTGGCCGCCGGGGGCTGGGGACAGGTGGCGGGCCGCATGGCGCGGGTGATCACGGCGCGCCGCAACGGCAGGCTGGCCGCCCGGATCTGGCTGGACAAGGCCACGACGCTGCCGCTGCGCCGGGAGACCTTCGACGGGCAGGGCCACATCATCAGCATGGCCAGCTTCATAGCGCTGACCGTGGGGGTGGGCGCGGCCGGGACGTCGGCGGGCGCGGTGCCCCGGCAGTGGGTCACCGCCCGCCCGGCCCGGTTGCGTGCCGAGGGCTGGCCGCTGCCCGGGCCGCTACCGGATGACCTGGCGCTGCTGAGCGCGCGGGAGGGCAGCACGGCCACCGGGCCGGTCGTGGATCTGGACTACTCCGACGGGCTGTCCCTGGTCTCGGTGTTCCTCCAGCGCGGCCACCTCAAGTCCCGGCCGGTCGGCTGGTGGCGGACGACGCTCGGCGGTAGCCCGGTCTACGCCGACGACTCCGAGGGGCAGATGTTCGTGTGGCCGGCCCAGGGCTTCGTGTACACGCTGGTCGCGGCCGCGCCGCCGCAGACCGTGGCGCACGTCGTCGCGGCCCTGCCGCACAACGGGAGCCCGGGACTGCTCAGCCGGGTCGGGCACGGCCTGCGCCGCCTGCTGTCCTGGCTGATCCCGTGATCCCCGTGATCCCGGCGCACGGTCTACAGTGAAGGGAACGCGCGTGCACGCGCCGGCCGCTCGCCTGGAGACGCCCTGTGTTTGATCTGTCCCTCACCAAGATCGCGGTGCTCTTGGTGCTTGCCGTCGTGATCTTCGGGCCGGATCAGCTTCCCAAGGTCGCCGCCCAGGCGGGCCGGACCCTGCGCGAGTTGCGTCGGCTCGCCGACGGCGCCCGCCGCGACCTGAGCGAAGGGCTCGGGCCGGAGTTCGCGGAATTCGACATCGCCGACCTCAACCCGCGCACGTTCGTCCGCAAGCACCTGCTCGACGAGTTCGAGGCGGACCCGGTCGTCTCCGAGCAGGACGCCGCGTATCCGGAGACACCGTACGGTGGGCCGGAGCAGTCCACCGCGGTGCTCGCCCCGGGCGAGTCGCCGCCTTACGACGCCGAGGCCACCTGAGCGCCTGCGGGCTAGGGCGTGTCCCGTAGATCTTCAGAGCTGAGTGAACCGCCGGGTGGCTTGGCGGGCCGTGACGCCAGGATGCTGGTGCGCGCCGTGCTCGTGCCGGTATGGGTTCCTCGCGGGGTCCGCGGGTGATCCGTCGCGGGAACGGCGAGGATAGTTGGGTGGATCTTTCGGCTGTTACTTCTCCGGGGCGAGATCAGATCGTGACAGCCCTGGTGGTGTGCGATGGCCGGGTGCTGTTGTGTCACCGGTCTCCTGGGCGCCGAGTGTATCCGGATGTCTGGGATTTCCCGGGCGGGCATGTGGAGGCGGGGGAGAGTCCGGCTCGTGCACTGGTCCGCGAAGTGCGCGAGGAGCTGGGCGTGAGCATCGCCGAGCCGTCCGGGCCTGAATTGGCGCGGTTCGTCAGGGCCGCCTTTGACATGCGGGTCTGGCTGGTCAGGGCCTGGAGTGGTGATCTGGGCAATGCCGCGCCCGAGGAGCACGACAAGATTGGCTGGTTCGGGGTGTCAGGGCTGGCTGGCCTGCGTCTGGCGCAGGACGGCTACCTCGCGCTGATCACCAGGGTCCTGGCGGGCCAGGGTGGTCATAGCTGACGAGCACCAGCCGGGCCGCGCCTATCCGGCGGTCATGGAACGGGATCGCGTAGCCAGATCCGGATCGAGGCGATGTCCACGGTGCCCTGGTAGATGCGTTCTCGCTTGTCGTACCGGGTGGCCACAGCGCGGAACTGCTTGAGCTTGCTACAAGCAGCGCTCGACGGTGTTGCGCTGCTTGCAGCACCCGGGATCGAAGGCGGGCGGGCGGCCGCCCCGCCGGCCGCGGGCGCGCCTATGGCTCTTCTGGTCTTCCTTCACCGGTATGACGGCCTGGATGCCGCGCCGGCGCAGGTAGGCGCGGTTGGCAGCGGACGAGTAAGCCTTATCACCCATCGCCCGGCCGGGCCGCGTGCGGGGCCGTCCCTTACCGCGGCGGCGGATACGGATCTGATCCATGAGCGGGATGAACCGCGGGCTGTCGCCGTGCTGGCCGGGGCTGAGGCTCCGGGTGACCGGCCGGCACCTGCGATCCGCGGCCAGGTGAATCTTGGTACTCAGCCCGCCGCGGGAGCGGCCCAGAGCCGCCCGGCTCGTCCCGCCGCCCGGCGGGTTCTTGTCATTCGGCGGTGCCCCCCGTAACCGGCCCGGCGGGAACCGAGCGGCGGGCGCCGGCCGCGTGCTGGTGCCCGCGCACCACGGCCGAGTCCGCGCTGACCGCCCAGTCCGCACCCCCGGCCTCATCGCAGCCGGCCCGCAAGCTGTCCAGGACCCGCTCCCAGGTGCCATCCAGCGACCACCGGCGGTGCCGGTTATAGACGGTCTTCCAGTTCCCGTACCCCTCCGGCAAGTCCCGCCACGGGCACCCGGTCCGAGTACGGAACAAGACACCGTCGATGACCATCCGGTGGTCGTTCCAGCGGTGACCCTGGCGCGGATCCGCGGGCAGCAGCCCAGCCAACTGCTCCCATTCCTCATCCGTCAGGTCATGCCGGTTCAGTCGATCATCCACCTGCCTTGATCTACACCAGCCAGAAACCAAGATCTACGGGACACGCCCTAGGCCGGGGTAAGCCCCAGGCGCCGCCCGGCCAGGCCGCGTGACCTGCTGCCCAGCATCTCCGCCACGGCCGCGAGCTGGCGGGCCGCGGGTGCCTCCGGGTCGCTGAGCACCAGCGGGATGCCGTCGTCACCGCCCTGGCGCAGCCGGGGGTCGATCGGCACCTGCGCGAGGACCGGCACGTGCGCCCCGGTGATCCTGGTGAGCGCGTCCGCGACCGCCTGGCCGCCGCCGGTGCCGAACACGTCGACCATCCCGCCGCAGTGCGGGCAGGGCAGGCCCGACATGTTCTCGATCACGCCCGCGATGCGCTGATGGGTCTGTACGGCGATCGAGCCGGCCCGCTCCGCCACCTCCGAGGAGGCGACCTGGGGCGTAGTGACCACAAGCAGTTCCGCGGTGGGCACCAGTTGCGCCACGGAGATGGCCACGTCGCCGGTGCCCGGCGGCAGGTCCATCAGCAGCACGTCCAGGTCGCCCCAGTACACGTCGGCGAGGAACTGCTGCACCGCGCGGTGCAGCATGGGCCCGCGCCACACCACCGCTGCGTTGCCGGTGGTGAACATGCCGATCGAGATGACCTTCACGCCGTGCCCCGTCGGCGGCATCATCATCTGCTCGACCTGGGTCGGCCGCCCGGTCACGCCCAGCATGCGCGGCACGGAGAAACCGTAGATGTCCGCGTCAAGGACGCCGACCTTCTGCCCGGTGGCGGCGAGCGCGGCCGCCAGGTTCACCGTCACCGAGGACTTGCCGACGCCGCCCTTGCCGCTGGCCACGGCGTACACCCGGGTGAGCGAGGAGGGCTCGGCGAACGGAATGGCCCGCTCGGCCCGTCCGCCGCGGAGCCGGCCCTGCAGTTCCCGGCGCTGCTCGTCGCTCATCACGTCCAGGCGCACGTCCACCCCGGACACACCGGGGACGGCGGTCACGGCCGCGGTGACGTCCTTGGTGATGGTGTCGCGGAGCGGGCAGCCGGCCACGGTGAGGTACACCTCCACCCTGACCTTGCCATCGCGCCCGACGTCGACGCTCTTCACCATGCCCAGATCGGTGATGGGACGCCGGATCTCAGGGTCGTTGACCCTGGCCAGCGCGGCAGTCACCTGCTCGGCACTGGGCGGGGAAACGACGGAGGGTGCAGCCATGCTGCCATCGTATGCGTGCGGGCCGGCCGCGGTGTTAGCTCGGGGTTCGCGGCCGGCCCGCAACGCCCTAGGCGATCAGGTCAGTGACGTACCTCACTCAGCGAAGTACCTCACCTGTCTTCGGGTTGAGCAGCAGCGTCGAGTCGTTCGGCTGGCTGAACTTGAACATGTCGGTGATGGAGCCGGCGATGTTGTCGAACGATGCCGTACCCGTCCGCTCGCCGCCCAGCCAGTTGTTCTCGATGAACGCGAGGATCGAGGTCGTGTCGATGAGCGAGTTGCTCACGTAGTTCTTCCTCGCGAAGGGCGAGATGACCAGGAACGGCAGCCGCTGGCCGTAACCGCACCGGTCGGGGATCCCGCCCATCGGCGAGCCGTGACCGCACACGCCGGTGCCGTTCAGCGCGTCGAGCGCCGGGTCGGCGGAGGAGTTGAGGATGGGCGGCATGACGTGGTCGTACCAGCCGTCCGAGTCGTCGTAGGTGATGATGACGGCAGTGCTCTTCCAGAACTTCGACTTCATGATGTCGTTGATCGTCTTGGTCAGGAAGACCTGCTCGTCAAGCGGGTCGGAGTTGGACGGGTGGCCGTCCTGGTACCTGGCCGCCTTGAGGAAGCTCACCGCGGGCATGTGGCCGTGCTGCAGGTCCTTGTAGAACCAGCTCAGGTCGTACTCGTGGTTGGCCTGCCCGTCGTGCCCGACCTCGGCCAGGCCGGCCGGGGGCAGGTGGTTCGGGTTGGCGGTCGAGGCGTAGTACTCGAACGGGTTGTGGTGCGGGCTGTAGTCGGCTTCCGATACCCCGCCGATGTTGTTGTGGGCCCTGCCGCACACCGGCGTGCCGTTCCCGGTGCGCGACGTCGGCGCGAAGCCGCCCTGGAACCAGCCCCAGCTCACACCGGCATTGCTGAGCAGGTCGCCAACGTTCGTGCCGGTCATCTTGACCGTCGGGCCGGAGTGGTCGGAGCAGCCGTCGTAGAACGGGTCCGGGTCGCTGTAGACGGTGCCGGTGTCGGTCGTGGAGTTCTGCGAGCCGATGTCGCCGGGGTCGGGCTCGGGGTTCCCCTGCGCGTTCACCGAGGTGCCGCCGCCGGTCTGGCCGGAGATCAGGTTGAGCGCTCCCGGCGTGGACGGCCCGAACTCGGTGTCAAACATGTTGTCGCTCAGCGCGAAGTGCTGCGCGTAGTTCCACAGCGCCGTCGTGGTATTGCCGTCGTAGTAGTCCATCACCAGGCCGGGCGTGGTGAAGTCAGGCGGCGAGCAGTCGGTGACCTCCGTGTTCTGCACGAAGGCGTCCATCAGGCCGCCGTCCAGCGCCAGTTGCTCGGGCGTGTAGTCGTGGTCCTGGTCGCAGGTCAGGGCCTCCGAGGGGGTCAGCCGCTGCGGCTGGGCCTGGTTCGGGTTGTTGTTCTGCAGCGCCGGGGTCAGGCCGTTCACGCTCGGCGTGCCGGGGGCCGCGTGGAATGGCTGGCCGTCGGTGTTCGCCGCGTTCGGGTAGGTGCCGAAGTAGTGGTCGAAGCTGACGTTCTCCTGGAAGATCACCACCACGTGCTGAATCGGGGTCGCGGTCGTTCCCGCGGCCAGATGTGCCGGGGCCGCCGAGGCGGCTACCGCTGACACGGAGCCAGCGAGGCAAAGTGCGCCGGCTGCGGTCACTGCCAGCGTTCTGCGTATGGACCAGTGCATGCAAACCCTCCCAGACGGATTCGGTCCCGGACGCTGACAATGGCCGGCCCGGCGGCCGGTCGGGTGAACGCAACACGGCCGAAATGAGGTCCCCGAGTGAACAATCGGTCGGCGGAAGGCCGGGAGCGGGTCAATCGCAGGGAGACTGCGGCGCGAGCCGGTAAACAGCCTCCGGAGAAAGGTCGGCGTTGAGCCGCGCCGCGGCCAGTGGCCCGATCACCTCATCCCACTCCGGCGAGCCCGGCTCCACCCGGGATACCGCGGCGGTCCAGGTGACCAATGTGCCGCGTGATTCCTTGCTCGGCACGGTGACCGCCACCCGCGCGGCACCGGCCAGCCCCGGCAGCGGCTGCTCGCCCGGCCCGGTCACCAGGTACGAGGCCCCCGGCGGATCCCGCCACAGATGCCAGGCCGGGTAGGCCCGCGCCCGCCCGGGCACGGTCAGCCATACGACGCCCGCGCGCCTGGTGGCCTCGGCGACCAGTGCACGCGAAGGGACGGGGCCAGCCACGCCCCAATCGTTCAGCGCGTCAAGCAGTCCTGTGCTGAGGGGCAAGCTGTGCAGTTCGCGCATGCTGAACCAGCGCGCATCGTCTGCGTCGTCCCCGGCGGCGAGCGTGCCGCCAGTGATGCTGGCCATGTAGTCGCGGATTGCCAGTACCCGGCCACCGGGCGACGCCCGGTCCACGGCGCCCACGAGCGGGCCCGCGGTCACCTCGAGACCGGTTTCCTCGCGCACCTCGCGCACCAGCGCCTGCTGGTCGGTCTCACCCGGCTCGACCCTGCCGCCGGGCAGCGACCAGCGCCCCGCCTCTGGCTCGTGGCCCCGCCTGATCAGCAGGATCAGCTCGCCATCGGTGAGGATGGCGCCGACACAGGGGATGCGCGGCTCAGCCATGGCCCAAGTATCCAGGGAGTATCCACGCGCCAGCAGGGCATGCCCCATAGATCATCCAGCCTGCTGCGCGTCCACGGCATAGATTTACGGGTCACGCCCTACGACTCGGTGCTTGACGTGCACGCTCGCACCCTTCAACGTCGGTGTCCATGAAGACGGCTCCCATCTGCCCGCGCTGCGGGGGGCCCCTGACCGAGCCCAGCCCCTGGGCCAGCGGCTGGCGCTGTGCACGGCACGGCGAGGTGTACCCGCTGCTGTCCCCGTACTCGCCGTCCAGCGACGGGCTGCGCGGCCTGCTGCGCAACGCCATGGTCCCGGTCTGGGTGCCCTGGCCGCTGCCGGCCGGCTGGCTGGTCACCGGGTTCGCCGGCGCTGGCGACGACCGGACCGGGACCCGCGCCTGCGTGGTCGCCCTGTCCGGGCCCAGCCCGGTCGGCGGCCTGGGCGAGATGCTGCTGATCTCCGAGGAGCCTGGTGTCGGCCTGGGCGCTCACCTGGCCGGGCTGCCCGGCCCGGACCCGGGGGAGGGCTTCGCGGCCGGGCCGCCGCACGCCCTGGTGGTTTTGGCCTGCATGAGTTCCCGCTGTGGCACGTGGACGCGCCGGACCGGGCCGCGTTCGCCGGCGAGGTGCTGGGCAACTGGGTGTGGGTGGTGCTGTGGCCCAGCACCGCGGGCGTCCTCCTCGTCGAGGCTCTGCCCCTGCGTGACCTGCGTGACCCCGGGCTGGACCTGGACCTGCCGTTCGGCGCCGCCTCGCCCCGCCTGCCGGGGGCAGGTGCTTAGCCGGTGCTAGCCGCGGGGGGGACCCCCGGAATCCCCGTAAGGCTTAGGCCCGTTCCTTCGTCACGGGGCCTAAGCCCCTAGCATGAACGCTCGTGCGCATCGACCTGCATAGCCACAGCACGGCCTCGGACGGCACGGATCCGCCGGCCGAGGTGGTGCGCCGCGCCGGGCAGGCCGGCCTCGACGTCCTCGCGCTCACCGACCATGACACGCTGGCCGGGCACGCCGCGGCGCGGCGTGCTTTGGGCGGGGTGGTGGGGCCGGAGCAAGCACCGCCGCCGGGCCTGACCCTGGTCACCGGCATGGAACTGTCCTGCCGCCTGGAGGGCCGCAGCGTCCACATGCTCGCCTACGGCCTCGGCGCGTTCGAGGGCTCGGAACTGGCCGCGGAGTGCGCGGCGATCGTGGCCGCCCGGCGCAGCCGCGGGCGGCGCATGGTGGAGCGGCTCCGCGACCTCGGGGTGGGCATCACCTGGCCGCAGGTCGAGGCGCTCGCCGAGGGTGGGGTGGTCGGCCGCCCGCACGTCGCCAGGGCGATGGTGGCCGCCGGCGCGATCTCCCGGCCGGACCAGGCGTTCACGCCGGAGTGGATCGGCACCGGGGGACGGGCCTACGTGAGCAGGTACGCGCTGGACCCGGTGCGGGCGCTCCGGCTCATCGCCGAGGCCGCCGGCGCCGGGGTGCTCGCGCACCCGGGCGCCGTCTCGCGCGGCTGGAGGGTTTCCGACGAGGCGATCTCCCGGCTGGCGCGGGCCGGCCTGGCCGGGCTCGAGGTCCAGCATCCCGATCATGATCAAGCCGAACGATCGCGCCTTGGCGCCCTGGCTGCGGACCTGGACCTGGTTCCCACCGGAGGCAGCGACGATCACGGGAGCCTGACCGGTCACCGTCTCGGCCAGGAAACCTGCCCGCCGGAGTCCTATGAACGGCTGACGGCTCGGTACGGCAGGCCGGCCGGATGAGCCACATCTTCGACCTGAAGTTCTTCTGGCAGGTCTTCGTCACGCTGCTGGTGATCATGGACCCGCCCGGCGTGGTGCCGCCGTTCCTCGGGCTTACCAACGGCCTGCCGGCCCGGGTGCGGAACCGGCTCGCCTGGCAGGCGGCGGTGGTCGGGCTCGGCGTGATCGTGGGGTTCGCCTTGTTCGGCCAGTCGATCCTTTCCTATCTCGGGGTGGAGCTGCCCTCCCTGCAGGCCGCCGGCGGATTGCTGCTCCTGCTGGTGGCGCTGCAGCTGCTGACCGGAAGCTACACAGAGCCCACCGAGGAAGAGCGCACCCGGGTCAACGTGGCGTTCGTCCCGCTGGGCACGCCGCTGCTGGCCGGTCCCGGTGCGATCGTCGCCACGATGGTGTTCGTGCAGCGGGCCAGCTCGGTGGCGCAGTACACGGCCTTCGCTGTCGCGCTTGTGGGGGTTACCGTCCTGCTGTGGCTTACCATGCGGTTCTCCGGCGTGATTCACCGGCTGCTGCGGCCAAGCGGCGTGGAATTGCTCACCCGGATCGCCGGCCTGCTGCTGTCGGCCATCGCCGTCCAGCTCGTCGTCGGCGCGATCCGGGCTTTCATAACGACGGGATGACCGGAAGGACACACCTGATGGATGCGCGAGTCGAACGGATACAGACCGGCAAGGCCGATGGCAACGCCTGGGTGATCGGCGACGGCGAAGAGGTGATCGTCGTCGACCCGGGCGAGGACACCGACCCGGTGTTCGAGGCGATCGGCGACCGGGAGATCGTCGCGGTGATCTGCACCCACGGCCACGCGGCCCACAGCGCGGGGGCACCGGTGGTGGCCGAGCGGGACGAGGCCCCGGTGGCGCTGCATCGCAGGGACCGGCTGAACTGGCGCGAGGCGCACGGCGACGAGATGCCCGAGATCGAGATGGAAGCGGGCGGCACCTTCGAGGTGGCCGACGTGGCGCTGGAGGTGCTGCACACCCCCGGGCACACGCCCGGTTCTGTCAGCCTCTACTGCGAAGATCTGGGTGTGGTGTTCACCGGGGATGCGCTGCTCGCCTCGGGGCCGCGCGCGCACGAGGGCAGCTTCCCCGATTTCGCCGGGCAGTTGTCGGCGATCGGGGCAGAGCTGCTCACGTTGCCGGGCACGACCAGGGTGCTGCCCGGCCACGGCGAGGAGACCACGATCGCGGCGGCGGAGAAGAGTTTCGACTCGTGGGTGACGGCGGGACCGGTGGACTCGAGTGATAGCGGAGACTGACCAGTGATAGCGGAGACTGACCAGTGTTAGCGGATACGAACCAGCCTGTCCTGGACGGTATGCCGCGGCGGCTGTACCCGTGCACGCCGACCCGGCTGAGTACGTGGCTGGACTGCCCGCGCCGGTACCGGATGGCCTACCTGGACCGGCCCGCCCCGGCCAAGGGGCCGCCGTGGGCGCACAACAGCTTCGGTGCGAGCGTGCACAACGCGCTGGCCGGCTGGTGGCGGCTGCGCCGGCCGGAGCGCACCGTGACGGCCGCGGGCGACCTGCTGGAGCGCGGCTGGATCGAGGAGGGGTACACCGGCCCCGGCCAGTCCGCGGAGCAGCGCGCCAGGGCCCGCGACATGGTGGAGCGCTACACGGACACACTTGACCCAGGCGCCGAGCCGCTGGGCGTGGAGCGGACCGTCGGCACCCACACCGAGCACATCGTGCTGAGCGGCCGGATCGACCGGCTGGACGCAAGGCGCGGCCCGGCGGGGGAGACCCAGCTTGCCGTGGTCGACTACAAGACCGGGCGCCGGCGGCTATCCACCGACGACGCCAGGACATCGCTGGCGCTCGCGCTGTACGCGGTGGCCGCGGCGCGGATCTTCCACGCGCCGTGCCATCGGGTCGAGTTGCACCATCTGCCCACCGGCGAGATCCACGCCTGGGAGCACACGGCCGCGACCCTGGACCGGCACGTGCGGCGGGCGGAGGGCATCGCGGCGGAGTGCCGCGATGCCGACGAGCGGTTCCGCGCCGGGCCGCCCGGTGTGGCCGCCGATGAGGTGTTTCCGCCGCGCCCGGGGCCCGGCTGCTCCTGGTGTGACTTCCGGGCGCACTGCCCGGAAGGATCGGCCGCGGGGCCCGCGCACCGGTCTTGGGATGGCCTAGCGGATCAGTGATCCGCGGACCCGCTGTGGCCCTTGCCGCCGCGGCGGCGCCTGCGCCGTCGCGGGGCGTCGGCGTGACTCACCGGGTGATCCGCTGCGGTTCCCTCGCGCGCGATCGGCACGCCGCCCCTGGTCCGCCGCCGGGGCCCAGAGCGCCGGGCGCGGGTGCGCTCGGCGCCGTCGGGCTGGTGGCCCGCCGAGCGGTGCTTGCCGGTCTCGCCCAGGTCTTCCAGTTCTTCGGCTTCCAGCCCCTGGCGGCCGCTGGCGTCGGGGGCCAGCCGGCTGCTCGCGCCCGCCGGGATGCCCAGCGCGCTGAACAGGTGCTCGGAGGTGGAGTAGGTCTCGGGCGGCTCGGGATGGCCGAGACCGAGCGACTCGTTGATGAGCTTCCAGCGCTGCAGGTCGTTCCAGTCCACGAACGTGACGGCGACACCGGAGCGGCCCGCCCGGCCGGTCCGGCCGATCCGGTGCAGGTACGCCTTGTCGTCCTCGGGGCATTCGTAGTTCACCACGTGGGTGACGTCTTCGACGTCCAGGCCGCGCGCGGCCACCTCGGTGGCGACGAGCACGTCCACCTTGCCGTGCCGGAACGCGCGCAGGGCCCGTTCCCGCTGCGCCTGGCCCAGGTCACCGTGCACCGCCGCGGTGGCGAAGCCGCGGGTTGTCAGCGCGCCCGCGACCTGGTCGGCGGTGCGCTTGGTGCGGCAGAACACCATGGTCAGCCCGCGGCCCTCGGCCTGCAGCACCCGGACCAGCATCTCGATCTTGTCCATCTGATGGGCGCGGAAGACGTGCTGCTCGGTCAGCGGCACAAGCTCGGTCTCGTCGTGCTGCTCGGCCCGCACGTGCATCGGGCGGCTCAGGTACCGCCGGGCGAGCGTAACCACCTCGCCGGGCATGGTGGCCGAGAACAGCATGGTCTGGCGGCCGGGCGGGGTGAGCTCCAGGATCCGCTCCACGTCGGGCAGGAACCCGAGGTCGAGCATCTTGTCGGCTTCGTCGAGCACCAGCGTGCCCACGTCCGACAGGCTCAGATGCCCTTGGCGGACCAGATCGAGGAGGCGCCCGGGGGTGCCCACCACGACGTCGACGCCAGCGCGCAGCGCGTCGATCTGCGGCTCGTAGGCACGCCCGCCGTACAGCGTGATCACCCGCGCCCTGCTGGCCTTGCCGGCCGCATCCAGGTCATAGGAGACCTGGATCGCCAGTTCCCGGGTGGGGACGACGACCAGGGCCCGGGTGTGGCCCGAGCGTGCGGGCGGCTGGCCGTCCAGTCGCTGCAGCAGCGGGATGCCAAACGCCAGCGTCTTGCCCGTTCCGGTCCTGGCCTGGCCAATGACGTCCTGGCCCGCCAGCGCGATGGGCAGGGCCAGCGCCTGGATCGGGAAGGAAGCCGTGATCCCCTGGGCCGCCAGGCTCTCGCAGATCGGCTCGGCGACGCCCAGGTCCGTAAATAGCGGGCCGGCGGTACTTTCCGCTTTCCCTGCGCCCGCGGTCAGGTCTTCGCCCTGTTCCCGGGCGGCAGGCATATATGTTGTCAGAGTTCCAGCTCTCCATATGGGCGCCGAGTGCGCCCGATTACAGCCCCACCTGTGTCTAGGACAGAGAACACAGCGAAACGCATCCGCATTCCCGTGTGACCGCAGGCCAGTGTAGCAATGGGATGTAGGCTGCGCTGGTGGCAGGCCGGGACGCGCCAGAGACGGACGCGCTGATTGATCTGTTCGGCCTGCTCGCCTATGCCGAACTCGTGGCCTTTTTCAACCTGTCCGGCGACGCCGAGCGCGCCTCGGCCCTGGCGGACAAGGCGGCCCTCGGCGGGATGGCCGTCACCGAGTTCGGTCACTTCCGGGCGCTGCACGACGAGCTCACCAGGAGGGGAGCCGTGCCGGAGCAGGCCATGGAGCCGTTCGTGGCGCCGCTGGATGCCTTCCACGCCAGGACCACCCCCGCGGACTGGCTGGAAAGCTTGGTCAAGGCCTACGTGGGGGACGGGCTCGCGGCCGACTTCTACCGCGCGGTGGCCGAGCGCCTCGAACCGCAGGCAAGGGCGCTGGTGCTGGAATCGCTCGCGGACACCGGCCACGCCGACTTCGTGATCTCCCGGGTGCGTGCCGCCATCGACGCCGATCCGTCGCGGGCCGGGCGGCTGGCGCTATGGGCACGGCGACTGGTCGGCGAGGCGCTGGCCCAGGCGCACCGGGTGGTGGCGGAGCGGCCGTCGCTGGCCAAGCTGGTTGCTGGCGCGGATGGTGAATCGGGCAGGCAGGGTGATATCGGGCGGATGTTCGCGCAGATCACCGATGCCCACGATCAGCGGCTCGCGGCGCTGGGGCTGTGACGGGCTGCCTGCCGCGGTAGTCACAGGTTTCCGAAGCCGATCTTTCGCTGATCGGTGCCGTTGAGTTCCACGTAGCCGATCTTCTCGGCCGGGATCATGATTTTCCCGCCCTTGTCGTCGCGGACGACGAACATGCCGCCGTTGCTCAGTGCCGTGGTCAGGGAGCGCTCGACCTCGTCCGGGGAGGACGGCGTGTCGAGCACCAGTTCTCTCTGGATGGACTGAATACCTATCTTGACTTCCACGGTGATCCTTTCACTGGTCAGCGGCAACGGGGTCGCTGGCCCGCGGCCAGCCGCTGATCCCACGCCAGGCCAGCCTGGCCATGAGTTGCTCCGCGGCGTCCTTCGGGATCACCCGGTCGGTGCCCAGCCAGTAAGTGGCGCTGACCTGGGCCATTCCGACCAGGCCCATGCCGAGCAGGTGTGCCTCCTCGTCACCGATGCCGGCGTCCTCGGAAATGATCTCGCTGATCATCTCCGCACATTCCCGGCTCGAGTCATCCAGCCGGGCGCGTACCGCGGGCTCGTTGCGCAGGTCAGACTCGAACACCAGGCGGAACGCCTGGCCGGTGCTGCCGACGAAGTCGAAGAAGGCAGTGAACGTGGCGGTGACCCGCTGCTTGTTGTCGGTCGTAGACTCCAGCGCGGCCCGGACCGTTGCGGCGAGCGCGGCCACGCTCTCGTCCAGCAACGCCAGGTAGAGGTCCAGCTTGCCGGGGAAATGCTGGTACAGGACGGGCTTGCTCACCCCGGCCCGCTCGGCGATCTCATCCATCGCGGCTGCGTGGTAGCCCTGCGCCACAAAGACTTCCTGCGCTGCGGCGAGCAGTTGCCTGCGCCGGGCGGGCTTGGGCAGCCGGTTCCCGGTCTGGCGGGCCTGGGGTGTCGTGGTCACCTGTGCCTCCAATGAGCCCTGCGCCTCCCTCTCACCGGTAATCGTCTTCATCCAGTTCCACTTCCCGATACTGCTCCATCGCGTCGGCCTCATCCACGTCAAGGGGGAGGTCGGCGCCAATTGAGGGCAGCGGGGCCGGGAGATCCTCGGGTTCGCCGATCGCCTCACGCCGCTGTTCCGCGAGATCGGGCGCTGGTTGTCCCAGATCGCGCTCGCTCATCAGTGATCCCCTTCGCGTGTCCGGCCAACTCTGCCCACTATTCTCTCGCGTAACGCGGTATCGCGGTGCCACGGGTGTTTCATCGTGACACTGCAGGCCGCCGAAGGGCACAATCTGGCTAATCGGGGTACACAAGCATCATGCGTGCCATGTGGAGAGGCGAGATCTCGTTCGGGCTCGTCATGATTCCCATCCGGCTCTATGCCGCGACCGAGCACCGGGACGTCTCGTTCCGCCAAGTCCACCGGGAGGACGGGGGGCGGATCCGGTTTCGCCGGATTTGCTCGGTCGACGGCGAAGAGGTCCCCTACGCCGACGTGGCCAAGGGGTACGAGCTGCCCAACGGCGAGATGGTGGTACTCACCGACGAGGATCTGGCCGAACTGCCGCTGCCCACCGCGCACAGCATCGAGGTGCTGCACTTCTCCCCGGTCGACCAGGTCGACCCGATCATGTGGGAGCGCAGCTACTACACCGAGCCGGAGCCACAGGGGGTGCGAGCCTACGCGCTGCTGCGGGACGCACTGGAGCGGTCAGGCATGGTCGCGGTGGCGAAGGTGGCGCTGCGCAACCGGGAGACGCTGGCCGCGCTGCGCACCCGCGACGGGGTGATCGTGCTGGTCACGCTGATGTGGCCGGACGAGGTCCGGGTGCCCGACTTCGAGTTCCTTGAGGAAGATGTCGAAGTGCGGTCCCAGGAACTCAAAATGGCCTCGTCCCTGATCGACTCGATGACCGTGGACTTCGACCCGTCCCAGTACAGCGACCAGTACCGGGAGGCGGTGGAGGAACTGGTCGAGGCCAAGATCGAGGGGCACGAGGTGACCGCGCCGCCACCGCCGCCGGAGAAGCCGGTGACCAGCCTGGCGGACGCGCTGCAGGCCAGCCTCGCGGCCGTCGGTGAGAAACCCGGCCAGCGTGACATCGGTGCCGGGCGCAAGCCGCGGCGCAGCGCTTAGTGCTTATCGCGGCTCCCCGGGTTATCCCTGCGCTTCCCGGGACGGGGATCCTTGCGCCTGGGTACGTGACGATCGACGATGGCCGGATCGCCGCAGCGGGCGAAGGACCGCCGCCGGGTTCCCCGGATCTGGTGCTGGACTCTGGGGTGCTGGTCCCAGGCCTGGTGGATCTGCAGGTCAACGGCTATTACGGCGTCGATCTCGCCGACTGCGACCCGGACGGCTGGGCCCTGGTGGCACTGCGGTTGCCGGAAACCGGCACGACCGCGTTCCTCCCGACGTTCATCACCGCTCCGGTGCCCACGCTGGCCACGGAGTTGCGTTCGGCCGCAAAGGCAGCCGAAGCGGTGACCGTGGGAGCTCGTGTCCTCGGCGTGCACCTGGAGGGGCCGTTTCTGTCGCCGGCCCGCCCGGGCGCGCACCGACGGGACTGGATCGTGCCGCCGTCGCCGGGCGCGGTCACCGAACTGCTGGAGGCCGGGCGGGGGCTGCTGCGGCTGATGACGCTGGCGCCCGAGGCCGACGGCGCGCTGGCCGCGATCGGGATGCTGACCGCGGCGGGAGTACTGGTCAGCGTGGGCCACAGCGACGCCACCGCCGCCGAGGTGGCCGCGGGCGCGGACGCGGGCGCCCGGATGGTCACCCACCTGTTCAACGCACAGCGTGGGCTGCACCACCGCGAGCCTGGCGTGGTCGGCCAGGCACTGACCGACCAGCGGCTGACCAGCGGGCTCATCGTGGACCTGAGCCATGTATCCGCCGCCGCCTGCGCGATCGCGTTCGCCGCCGCGCCGGGCCGGATCTGCCTCGTCACCGACGCGGCCGCGTGCGCGGGCATGCCACCGGGGCGCTACCTGCTCGGCGGCCAGCCGGTGGACCTGCCGCTCGGCGGCGGCGCCCCGGTGCGGCCCGGCGGGACACTGGCCGGCTCCGCGCTGCGGATGGACCGGGCCGTGAGCAACGCCGTCGCCGTGGGGCTGGGCCTCCCGGAGGCGGTGGCCGCGGCCAGCCGGATCCCTGCGGACCTCATTGGGCGGCCGGATCTGGGGCGGCTGGCCGCCGGTGCCGCCGCGGACCTGGCCTGGCTCGGCGATGACCTGCGTGCCCGTGCCACCTGGGTGAGCGGTGCGCTGGTCTACGGTTCCCTGTAGACCTTGTGCTGCGCGGCCTGCGCGCGCGGGCGGAGCACCATCAGATCCACGTTGAAGTGCCCGGGGCGGGTGACCGCCCAGGTGATCGCGTCGGCGATGTCGTCAGCGGTCAGCGGCTCCCGGACGCCCTTGTACACCGCGGCGGCCTTGTCGGCATCGCCGCGGAACCGGTTCACCGCGAACTCGTCCGTACGGACCATCCCGGGCGCGATCTCGATCACCCGGACCGGCTGGCCGCACAGTTCCAGCCGGAGGGTGCCCGCCATCGCATGCTGTGCATGCTTGGCGGCCGCGTACCCGCCGCCGCCCTCGTAGGTGATGAACCCAGCGGTGGAGGTCAGCATCACGATGGCGCCGTCGCCGCTGGCGATGAGCAGCGGCAGCAGCGCCTTGGTGAGGTGCAGCGAGCCGAGCACGTTGACATCGAACATGGTCTGCCAGTCGGCCGGATCCGCGTCCCCGACGTCCTCCATGCCGATCGCGCCGCCCGCGTTGTTGACCAGCACGTCGCACCGGTCGAGCGATCGGGCGAACGCCGTGACGGCCGCCGTGTCGGTGACATCGAGGAGTTCGGTCTGTGCCGAGCCGCCCCGTTCCCTGGCCCGGGCGGCGGCCTGTTCCAGCCGGTCGGCCCGGCGGGCGGCCAGGACAACGTGGTACCCCGCGCCGGCCAGTTGCGCTGCGGTGGCCGCGCCGATGCCGCTGCTCGCGCCGGTGACAACCGCGACTGGCTGCATGATCTGCCTCCCAGTGTTTTGAGCCACGCTATCGCCCGCCATACCGGCCCCGGGCGGCCTAGTCCGGGTAGCTGCTCTGGCCGACTGAGTAGCGGCGGCCGGCGGGCGTGGTCCAGGTCATGACGCCCGGGCTGGCCTGGTCCAGTCTCCAGCCAGGAGACTGCTTGACCTCATGGTGATGCCGGCACAGCATCGCGAGGTTGCACAGGCACGTCCTGCCTCCTCGGTGGTAAGCCACGGTGTGGTCGGCGTCGCAGCGCGCGGCGGACCGTCGGCAGCCGGGATAGGTGCAGGTGGCATGCCGGATCTCAATCAGGTGGCGCAGCCCCGGCGAGGGCCGGTACGCGGCCGTCTCCCTGGCATGATCACAGTCGCCGCCTGCCAGGAACGTGAGGCTGAAGGTCCAGGTCCTGTCGAATGCGCCGGTAACAGGTTCACCGGGCGTGCGGATATCGTGCTTGCCGAGCGTATGGGTATCCGGCTCACTGCACGCGCGGGCATCTGGCTCAGCGTGCGCGCGTTTATCGGGCTTGCCAGGTGCGCCAGTTCGCGGTCCGTCGCGTGGGCTGTGCGCCGGTCCGTCGTGCGGGCTGCCTGCCAGCCTGTCGTGGAAGCCGGCCGCTGGCCTGTCGTGCGGGCCGTCTGATGGTCTGTCACCTGTGCCGCCCGCCGACCCGTCGCGGGCGCTGGATTTCTGTGCGCCGGGTGGTCCGGTGGGCCACTCCACACGGAGCTGACTCGGTGGCGGTCCAGCGCGAGCACATCCGTGCGCGACAGGACGGCCTTGTGAGTCGGTGAGTGTAAGACACCACTTGGTGTCGGCCCGCGCCGACAGGGCGTCGGCGATGGCACGGGAATCGACTGCGTCAAGCGCGCCGAACCCGGCGACGTTGCCAGGTGCATCGGACAGGCCGAGCCAGCTAGCCAACGGCAAGGTCAGGTTCACGGTCCCGCAGGCGAAGAACGCTCCGGGGCTTGCGGGAATGCCGCGGCTAACCGGGGTGCCATGGCCACCGGAGATGCCAGTGATTCCAGTGGTGCCGGGGCTGGCCGGGGTGCCATGGCCGCCGAAGATGGCAGTGATGCCAGTCATGCCGGGGCTGCCGGGACCGCCGAGTGCGCTGGGCCTGGCGGGCGGGCAGAAACTGGGCGCCGTTGTGCTACCCGGAGAATCACCGGCCAGACCCGGGAAGCCCCGGGAGGAATCACCGGGAGACGAACCCGAAGCGGTGCCGGGCTCTGTGGGGGTCAGTGAGCCCACGGAGTTTCCGGTAAGCAGGGCCAGATAGACCTGGGCGCGCAGCTGATCCAGTGTGCCGGAGGCACCGGCGCGCTTCAGTTGCCTGGCCAGCGCGCTGAGGTTCTGGTCGGCGGCCAGGACCGAAGCCGGGGGAAGGTCGCGTCCCGCCAGAGCCGCGGTACCGCCGTGTTCGTCCCAGCGCTCGACGCGGGCATCCTGGAGCGCCCATTCCTTCCGTCTGCGGGCCGCCTGCGGGTCCGCGGCCAGCACCGCCCGGCGGGCCGCGGCGCGCAATTGCCCTGTGGTCTGGCCCGCGGCCGCGCCGATGATGATCTGCTCCACTGCGGTCGCATGCTCATTTCCCAGCCCGGTGACCTCATCGGCGATCACCATGGCACGGGGCATGTCGATGTCTCCGGCAGTGAGCGCTTGGCTGGTCAGGGGCAGGCGGCGCAGCGCGATGGCCAGGCTGAGCACCTGGTCTGCGGCCCGCCTGGTTAACGTCAGGGCGGCGGCGATCTCGTCGTCGGCGTGGCGGGCGGCACCGGTAACGCCGGCCTGCTCCTCGGTCCAGCGGCGGCGCCACAGATCCCCCGTAGCAGCCAGTTCCATCGCCGCGGACCAGGACGCCAGCCGTCTGGCGGCTCGCATCATCCCGATGAGTTCGTCGTCAGTGAGTCGGCCTAAGCCGATGGCTCTGGCGTCCGCAATGAACCCAGCCAGACGTGGCCCCGGACGCAGCTTGTCGGCCACCCCGCCAGCCGCGAACCAGCTACCATCGCCCCTCAGATCCGATGTCTCCGGTTCTGGCACGCCGGGCCCGGTGGCTCCTCGGCCTCCGGTAGTCCGGGTCCGCCGGGTCCTCGGGTCCTCTTCCGGGTCCTCGGCCGTTCCCCCGTCGGCCAGTTCCGCGGGATCCCAGTCGGCCGGTCCCAGTCCCAGTCGGCCGCCTCCGTCGTCTTCCCAATCCGGCAACCCCGCGCCCGGGCAAGCAAGGTCCCCGGTTCCCTGGTCAGGGAAGTGAGCAGGGGTCGTGATAGGGGTCGACACCCGTTCTCGCCTCCCTTGTATCAACGCAGTCGACTAGTTCATAAGCTTAAATCGATGATATTTTCGACCTCCGACATTTTTCGGTCGCCCGCGGTGGCCTGCCGTTTGCGATCTCCGGTAGCCCGCGAATCCACCCGGCGCGGCGCTAGTCCCGAGCATGGCGCGGCGCTAGTCCCGGGCATGGCGCGGCGCTAGTCCCGGGCATGGCGCGGCGCTCTTCCCGTGCCGGGCACGGCACCCGGCCGGGCATGGCCAAGCGCCAAGACCAGCGCCGTAAGAGTAGTCATATTTGAGCACTCGTGTTTTAATACGAGCGTGAATCCGACCCGGTTGTTCATCCTGGGCGCGCTGGCCAAGCACGGCCCGATGTACGGCCACCAACTGCGCCGGGACGCTCGGCTCGATCGCACCGAGCTGTGGTCCGAGGTCCGGCCCGGGTCGCTCTATGGCGCGCTGCACCGTCTGGCGGCCGAGGGCCTGATCGAGCCGCTGCGGACCGAGCAGGACGGCCAGCTTCCCGCGCGCACCGTCTACGGCATCACCGGGGAGGGGCACCGCGAACTGCGGGCCTTGCGGGCCGAAGCGCTGCAGGAGGTCAGGCTGCAGCCGGATCCTGTCGATCTCGCCCTGGCGATGAGCGCGCGACCTCGACCCCGCGATCCTGCGCGGATACCTCGAAGACCGGGTGCGGGCACTGTCCGCACGGGCGGCTCAGTTCGACCACCAGCGGGACCGGCTGTGGCCGGGCCAGACCGTGGCCGACGACCTCGTCGTCGAGCACGCGCGGCTGCGGATCCGGGGCGAACTGGAGTGGCACGAGCTGGTCCTGGACCAGCTCGGCAAGCTGACCACGGACAGCCAGCGACCTGACGCCGAGCGGCCGGACAGCGAGCCCGCCTCCAGCGCCGGGCGCACCGAGCAGGCCCGCGCATGACGGTCCGTCCGCTGCGGCTGCTCGGCGACCCGGTGCTGCGCACGCCGTGCGAGCCGGTGGTGCGCTTCGATGACGCCCTGGCGCACCTGGTCACCGACCTCCTGGACACCGTGGCCGAACCCGGCCGGGCCGGGCTCGCCGCGAACCAGATCGGCTCCGGCCTGGCGGTCTTCAGCTATGACGTCGACGGCCAACTGGGCTACATGATCAACCCGCGGGTCGTGGAGCTGCGCGGCAGCATCGACGGGCCGGAGGCCTGCCTGTCCATCCCGGGCATCTCCGCCATCCGGCCTCGTGCGGAATACGCGGTGGTGGAAGGGGTCGACCTCGGGCAGGAGCCGGTCGTCGTGACCGGGAGCGGCGAACTGGCCCGCTGCCTGCAACACGAGACCGACCACCTGCGTGGCAAGCTCTACATCGACGATCTCACCGGCGCCGAGCGCCGCCGCGTCATGCGGTATCTCAACGCCCCGGTCTAGCCTGCAAGGCCCGGGTCTGGCAGGCACGGCCTGGTCTGGCCGGCACGGCCTGGTCTGGCCGGCACGGCCTGGTCTGGCCAGGCACGGCCTGGTCTGGCCGGCACGGCCGGACCTCGCCGGCACCGCCCCGGCACCCGCCCCTCACTTGGCGTTTACCCCGGTCACCTACCCTCGAAGATGTGCCTGATACGCCTCGCGTGACGAATGAGACCGGAAACGGGCAGGGTCCGCCCGCCCCGTTCCGTGGTGTGATCCTGGACTGGGGCGGCGTGATGACCAACCCCATCAGGGACATGGTCGCCGTCTGGCTGGACGGCGAAGATGTCGACCACGAGCACTATGCGGCCGTGATGCGGCCGTGGGTGGCAGGGGCATACGACCAGAACGGCGACACCAACCCGATCCACGCCCTCGAACGCGGGGAATGCACGGTCGAGGAGTTCGAGCTGCTCCTAGCCTCGCGGATCGCCCGCCGCGACGGCATCCAGGTGGTGGCGGAGGGCCTGCTGACCCGGATGTTCGCCGGGTCCACCATGGCCGCCCCGATGCAGGCGGCGGTCCAGGCGGTCCGCGCCGCCGGGCTGCGCACCGCGCTGCTGTCCAACTCGTGGGGCATGGCCGACTACCCGCGGCACCTGTTCCCTGGCATGTTCGACGTCGTGGTGATCTCGGGTGAGGTCGGCATGCGCAAGCCAGAGGAGCGGATCTTCCGCCACGCAGCGGGCCTGCTCGGGCTGGACGCCGGCCGAGTGTGTGTTCATCGACGACATCGAGGTCAATGCGAAGGCCGCCGAGGCGATAGGGATGACCGCGATCCTGCACCACGATCCGGCGGCGACGCTCGCCCGCCTCGGCGAACTTCTCGGCCTTGCCCTGACCGGCTGACCAGCCCCCGCGGAGCGCTCTACGCTGATCGTCCGTGGGTGCTGCCTACCCGGCCTCGTCCAGTCCAGGGCGCGGAGCGAACATGCGCGCGATCAGGCGCGTGGACACCAAGCCAGAACTCGCCCTGCGCAGCGCGCTCCACCGGGCTGGTTACCGGTTCCGCAAGGACCACCGGCTCGACCTGGACGCGGGGGCGCGGGTCCGGCCCGACATCGCGTTCACCGCGCGCCGGGTGGCCGTCTTCGTGGACGGGTGCTTCTGGCACGCATGCCCGGAGCACGGCCGGAATCCGGCGGTCAACGAGTGGTACTGGGCGCCGAAACTCCGCCGCACGGTGGAGCGGGACCGGGCCGCCGACGCGGCGCTGGCAGCGGCCGGGTGGCGGGTCGTCCGGATCTGGGAGCATGTGCCGCTCGCCGACGCGGTCGCGGCCGTCACCGCCGCGCTGGACGGCGGCGCCGCTCCGCCGGACGGCACAGAGTAATCGCTGAGCGAAGTCCGTGCCATGGAGTGCTCGCGGTGGCAGACTCAGATCACCCCGGGGGCGGGCCCCGTCTGCGTATCTCCGCCGCCGTGGCTGCCTGGAAAACACAATGCGCGTCTACCTGCCCGCGACGCTGCCAGGACTGGCCGGCCTGCTGCGTAAGGCTGAGATTGGCCCGGCACCGTTGCGCGCCTTCGCGGTGACGCCCGCGCTGCGTGAGTGGTACGCGAGCGGTGACCTGGAAGAACTCGAATACGTGGCGATGATGCACGCTGCCCGGGCCTCGCTGCGGATGCTCGTGGAAGATCCCCAGGCGCCGCGTCGCCGGGTGGTACTCGCCGCGGATGTGCCGGACCAGCAGGTCGGCACGACCGCGGGGTTCGATGAGCCGACCGTGGTCGAGATCCTGACCCCGGTCCCACTGGCCCGCGTGGTGTCGGGGCACGTAGACGACGAGGTCGCGATGGCCGACGTGGCGGACGCGGTGGCGGCGCTGTCGGCTGCGGATTCCGGCGACGACGACGCCCGTTTCGTGGTGGATGGCGCCGAAGGCCACGAACTGCTGTGGTACGCCTCCCAGGAACTGCCGCACCTGGCCGGCTGAGCCAGGCTGAGCCAGGCCAGGTGCGGGCAGGGCACCGGTTACCCCGGGACCTTGTCAAGGAACCCCAGCACGGCGGCCAGCCGGCCGTCGCCGTCGGTCACGGCCACGTCGAACCCGACGACCACGGGTTCCACGCCGTCGGGGCCGAGACCCCAGGTGAACCGTGCCTGGCGGTGGTGGCTGTCCACCGGGCCGAGCAGGGTGAAGCTGAAGCCGGGGAACTGCTCCTGTACGGCCGCGATCGTGGCGTCGATGGCCTCACGCCCGATCGCCTCGCCAAGCGGATCGGTGTAGCTCGCGTCCGCGGCCCAGACCTCGTCGATGAGCTTGCGGCGCAGCCCCGGGTCGGTCTGGTTCCAGCAGGCGATGTAATTCTCGATGACCTCGTGCACGGCTTCCTCCTCGGGTTGACGCTTCCATGTGGTCGGCATCGATCCTGCGCAAGTCGGCCGCGCCCTGTCGATTACCTGACAGGTAGGGCGACAGCATGACCTCGCAGGTAATCGCCTAGCCCTCGGGCGGCCACTACGCTCGCAGCCGTGACCGTCGCCAGTACCCGCTACCAGCCCCACCGGCCCATCGGTGACCTGCTCCGCGAGTGGCGCCAGCGGCGCCGGCTGAGCCAGCTTGACCTGGCCATCCAGGCCGACATCTCGGCGCGCCACCTGAGCTTCGTGGAGACCGGCAGGTCCCGCCCGACCAGCACGATGATCCTGCGCCTGACCGAGCACCTCGACGTGCCCCTGCGCGACCGCAACGCACTGCTGCTGGCCGGCGGTTACGCCCCCGCCTACCCCGAGCACCCGCTCGACAGCCAGGAACTGGCCGCTGTCCGCACCGCCTTGCGCAGCGTGCTCACCGGGCACGAGCCCTATCCGGCGGTGGTGGTCAACCGCTGGTGGGAACTTCTTGATAGCAATACGACGGTCGGGGTGCTGACTGAGCCAGTCGCCGCGCACCTGCTTGCGCCGCCAGCGAACGTGCTCAGGCTGAGCCTGCACCCGGAAGGGATGGCGCCGCACATCGTCAACCTGGCCGAATGGCGGGCACACCTGCTCGGCCGGTTGCGCCGGCAACTGGCGGCCACCGGCGACGCCCGGCTCGCCGAGTTGTTCGAGGAGCTACGGGGTTACCCAGGGGGCGAGCCGGGGGAGCCGGGGGAGCCGGGCCGGCCGATGTCGTGGTACCGCTGCGGTACCGGCGCGGAGACCAGGAACTGGCCTTCTTCAGCATGACGGCAGTGGTGGGCACGCCCATGGACGTAACGATCGAGGAACTGGCGATCGAGTCGTTCTACCCCGCGGACCAGTCGACGGCCGAAGCCCTGTGGGATGGATACAAGCCACCCAGCTCAACCCCGGATTGAGGGGCCAGCCCAATCCCGGACTGAGGGGCCAGCCCAATCCCCCCTGCTGGCCGCCAGCACCCAGGGACTGCTGCTGCTCGGCGAGATGACCCCGCTCTAGGTGACCACCGCGCTGCTCTGCGGACGCGGGGTGGCCCTTGGCCTCACCATTCAGCCGCTGGTCATGGCGCTGCTCGCGGGGAGCCCTGCCTTGCAATGCCGGCGGAATGCCGGACGCCAACACGCTGTTCAACATGGCCGAGTGGCTGTCCGGTTCGTTCGGTATAGCGCTGCTCGCCACGTTGTACGCCAGCCGCGCCGCGGCGACCGGCGACCCGGTCACCGCGATGCACGACTGCGCCCTCGTGCTCACGGCGGCTGCGGCCATGGGAGCGGTGGCCGCTGCGTGCAACCATGGAGTATCCGCCGATGATGCCGGGTTTGCTCAGGGAGGCCGTCATGGACGCCGTCACCACAGTGCCGCCGCCAGCCAACGAGCTGATCAGGCAGTACCCACCGGGCAGCCCTGACCGCGCGGCCCTGGAAGGCAAGGTCAAGGAGCTCACCGGCGAGCGGGCCGAGCTGACCATGACCATCGGCGGCCAGCAGCGGTTCGGCGGCGGTGAGCCCATCGACGTCGTCGCCCCGCACAACTTCCGGCACGTGCTCGGCACCATGCACAACGCGACCGAACAGGACGTGGCCGACGCGATCGACGCGGCCGCGGCTGCCGCGCCGGGCTGGCGCGCGATGTCCTTCGACGACCGGGCGGCGATCCTGCTGCGCGCCGCCGATCTGCTGGCCGGCCCGTGGCGGGCGACGATCAATGCGGCCACGATCGCGGGCCAGTCCAAGTCGGTGTACCAGGCCGAGATCGACGCGGCCTGCGAGCTGATCGACTTCTGGCGGTTCAACGTCCACTTCGCCCGACGGCTGCTCGAGGAGCAGCCGCTGTCCTCCCCGGGTACCTGGAACCGGATGGAGTACCGGCCGCTTGAGGGCTTCGTCCTGGCGATCACGCCGTTCAACTTCACCTCGATCGCGGGCAACCTGCCCACCGCGCCTGCCCTGCTCGGCAACGTGGTGGTGTGGAAGCCGTCGCCGACCCAGCAGCTAGCCGCGCAGGCGACCATGCGTCTGCTGGAGGCGGCCGGGCTGCCTCCGGGGGTGATCAACCTGATCACCGGGGACGGCCAGGCGGTGTCCGCGGTGGCGCTGCCGCACCGTGACCTCGGCGGCATCCACTTCACCGGGTCCACGGCAACGTTCCAGCACCTGTGGCGGACCGTCGGCGAGAACATCTCCGGCTATCGCGGCTACCCGCGCCTGGTCGGCGAGACCGGCGGCAAGGACTTCGTGGTAGCGCACCCCTCCGCCGACCCGGCGGTGCTGGCCACGGCGCTGGTCCGGGGCGCGTTCGAGTACCAGGGGCAGAAGTGCTCCGCGGCCTCGCGCGCCTATGTGCCGCGCTCGCTGTGGGACGGCATGCGCGACGACTTCCTGGCCCAGGTGGAGTCGCTGACCATGGGCGACGTCGCCGCCGACCTCTCGCTGTTCATGGGCGCGGTCATCGACGATCGCGCGTTCGCCAAGCACAGCGGTGCGCTGGAGCGGGCCAGGAGCCGGGCCGCGGTGCGCGTCCTCACCGGCGGTGGCACCGACGGAACCGAGGGCTACTTCGTCCAGCCCACCGTGCTGGAGTGCACCGACCCCGGGGACGAGGTGTTCACCACCGAGTACTTCGGGCCGATCCTCGCCGTGCACGTCTACGACGACGCCGCCTATCCCGGCGTGCTCGCCCAGGCCGCCGACGTGGCGCCGTACGCGCTGACCGGCTCGATCGTCGCCAGGGACCGGGCGGCGATCGACCAAGCCTCCGACGTGATGCGGTTCGCCGCGGGCAACTTCTACATCAACGACAAGCCGACCGGCGCGGTCGTCGGGCAGCAGCCGTTCGGCGGCGCCCGGGCCAGCGGGACCAACGACAAGGCGGGCTCGATCTTCAACCTGACCCGCTGGGTGAACGCGCGGACGATCAAGGAGACGTTCGTGCCGCCCACCGACTACCGGTACCCCCACATGGGGTGACCGCAGCTCACCTGACCACGTCGTACCCGGCCATGTGGAAGAACGACCCGCCCTGCTTGGCGTTCGCGGCGGCTGGCCCGATCTCGATCGTGTGCCGCCCCGCCCGGGGCCACCGCCAGGCGAACAGCACGGAATCCGGCAGCGGTCTGCCCGAACTCGACTTGTTCTGCCAGATCCCGGTCTGGTCGAAGGTCTGGGTCCCGTCGATGAACACCTGGGCGTGGCCATCGGTGCAGCAGACCTCGCCGATCGTGCCGATGATGGCCACGGCGCGCCCGGTGAAGCTGAACGAGACCGGAGAGCCTGACAGGGCCAGGTTGTCCCGCACGAACGATGCGCGGGTCCAGAACCCCGGGTCCACGGGGTGCCCCCCTGGGTCGAGCGCCCCCGCCACCTGCGCGAGCGCCAGGCCGCCGGTGCCCTGCCAGGCCGTCACCGGCGCGGCTGGTGGCGGTCCGTCGAAGAACCGCCCGTAGGTTCCGGTACGCGTGCTCCGCGAACCCGCCGCCGCGCTGGCGGACGCAAGCAGCCATCGCTGGGCGAAACCCTGGCCGTGCGTGGCGAGCAGGTACATGCTCTCGATGAGCGGTTCGGTGATGTCGTTCTCCGCCTGGAGGTCGGCGTAGACGCCGGTGCCGTCGCCCAGGTACGCGGCCACGTTCTGCGCCGTGGCGATCGCCTCGGCGAGGTAGGACCGCTGCCCGGTGAGCTGGGCCAGCGTGTAGCCGTTCCAGATCATCAGTCCGTTCACCGAGCCGTAGTACTGCGCGGGTACCTGGGTGCAGGTGGTCCCGTTGTCAAACACGTAGATCGTGTACAGCGAGGTCCCCGGGCTCAGGTAGTACTGCCGTACCGCCTGGTAGTGCCGCTCCGCCTGGGTCAGGTAGCTGCGCCGGTGCGTGATCTGGTAAAGCAGCACGGCCGCCTTGACGTAGTTGGCGTCGGCCTCCAGCGTCTTGAGCCGGGTGCTGCCGCCGTAGGAGTGCTGGTACAAGATGCCGGAGCAGGCGCCGACCGCGAACTGCTGCGAGCCGGCCACGTAGCCGAAATACGACTCCGCATGCCGAAGGGCTTCGGGGCTGTGGGTGATCTGGTACTCGCGCGCGGCGGCGATCGAGTCCCACAGCGGGACGTCGCTGACCCCGCTGTGCGTTCTGGGCGCGGTGGCGGTCAGCGCGTTCATCATGGGCGCCACCGCCGGATCGCGGGTGAGCAGCCAGTGCAGGTACAGCACGTAGGTGAGCGAGTCGGCACCCCAGTCGCGGTTGCCCGCCGAGCACCGCGACGGCACGCACAGGTTCCACCTGCCCGCCCCGTTGTAGTACTCCTGGTCCAGGGTCACCAGCGCGCGGTGGGCCAGCGCCGCGTAGGTCCCCGCGCGTGCCGGGGGATCGGCGGCCGGGACGGCGGCGGGCCGGGCAGGTGCGGCGGCAGGCGCGGCAACGTGGTCGGGCACCCGGATGGCGGGGTCATGCCCGCCGGGCCCGGCGGGGAAGCCGTTGATGATGGGCGTGGGCGGGGTAGCACAGCCGCCCACGGCCAGGGCCAGGAGCCCGGCCACGGCCGCCAGGCGCACCGTCCACCGGGCCTCGCGGCGCGGCCGTGCCCACATCCGCCGGTCTACGAACAACAGCCCCCCATGGGTCTGACCGCCGCCAGGCTTGTCCCAGGCAATAGTGGCCCGGCAGCACAGGTGTACGTCAACCCCGCGCCCGTCCCCCCGTCTGCACTAGCCTGGCACCGCTATGAGCGCTCCGCCCCGGGCCCCGCGGGACTCCCATGACCGCCTTGTCCTCTGGAACATCGGTTCAACCCTGCTTGACGTGGCGCGGGTGAACCGGGCGGCGTATGCCGAGGCGTTCCGCGCGGTGACCGGCCGGCCGCTGATCCAGGTGCCCCAGATGGCCGGGCGCACCGACTCGGAGACCTTCTTCGAGGCGCTCGCGGTGAACGCGACCGGGCCGGAGCCGGGCGACCCGGCGGGCGAGGAGCTACTCGGCCGGTTCGTCGCGCAACTCGCGGTCGCCTTCCGCGCCCGCCGGGACCTGCTCACCGCACAGGGCCGGCTCATGCCCGGCGCCCTGGAGGCGGTGACCGCGGTGTGGCGGCTGCCGGGCCTGGTGCAGACCGTCGTCACCGGGGCGATCAGGCCCAACGCGACCGAGGTGCTGCGCGCGTTCGGCCTGGACCGCTACCTCGACACCGAGATCGGCGGCTTCGGTTCCGAGGTGTACCCCAAGGGCGGGATGCTGCTCAGAGCGCGCGGCCGGGCGGCGGAGAAGTACCGCGCCGCCTTCACCGAGCACACCACCGTGTACATCGCCGACTCGACCAGGGATGTGGAAGCGGCCGGGATCGGGGGATGCCGATCGATCGGCGTCGCCAGCGGCCGCTCGTCCGCCGGGGAATTGCGAGACGCGGGTGCGGAAGTGGTGCTGGACGACCTGGCCGACACCGACGCGGTGGTGGCCACGGTGGATCGGCTGACCGTGCCCGTCCGCTCGTGAGCAGCCCGCCATGACCGGTGAGCCCACCGCCGTGGCCGAGCCGGTTCCGCTGCGGGTGATCGCCGCTCAATGGACCCGCCTCGGCTGCATCGGCTTCGGCGGCCCGCCCGCGCACATCGCGCTGCTGCGCAAGCTCGTCGTGGACGACCGTGGCTGGCTCGACTCGCGCGAATTCGAGGACGGCGTCGCGGTGGTCAACCTGCTGCCCGGCCCGGCCTCCACCCAGCTCACCATCTACTGCGCCTGGCGGCTGCGCGGGGCGGCGGGCGCCCTGGTCGGCGGCGCGGGCTTCATCCTGCCCGGCCTGGTGGTGATCCTCACCCTGTCCACGGTGTTCCTGGCCGAGCACCCGCCCGGCTGGGTCGCCGGAGCTGCGCTGGGCGCGGGCGCGGCCGTTCCTGCGGTGGCCGTGGCAGCCGCAATAAGCCTGATCCTGCCGAGCTGGCGCCGGGCCGCGACAACGGCCGCGAGAGCCAGGTGGATCGGCTACCTGCTGGCCGGCGGCACCGCCGCCGCGCTGGTCGGGCCCTGGCTGGTGGCGGTGCTGATCGGCTGCGGGCTGATCGAGGCGGTCCTGTCGGCACGGCCATCCGAGCCGATGTCGCCCGCTGCGCTCTTGGCCGTGGTGCCGGCGGCTGCCACCGGCGCTGGCCTCCTGTCACTGGCCTGGCTGGCGTTCAAGGTGGGCGCGCTATCCTTCGGCGGCGGCTTCGTGATCATCCCGCTGATGCAGCACGACGCCGTGCACACCTACCACTGGATGACCGCGAGCACGTTCCTCACCGCGGTCGCGCTCGGCCAGGTCACCCCGGGGCCCGTGGTACAGACCGTGGCGGTGGTCGGGTACGCGGCGGCCGGGATCGGCGGCGGGCTGCTCGCCTCGCTGGTCGCCTTCACCCCGTCGTTCTGCTTCGTGCTCGGCGCGGGCCGGCACTTCGACCGGCTCCGGCACAGCGCCAGGGTGCAGGCCTTCCTCACCGGGGCCGGCCCGGCCGCGATCGGTGCGATCGCCGGCGCGGCCATCCCGCTGGTGGCGGCGCTGGCGCACCTGTGGCAGGCCGGGGTGCTGCTGCTCGCGGGCGGCTGGCTGATCGGGCTGCGCCGCGGGGTGGTGCCCGCGATCGTCGGCGCGGCGGCCCTGGGCGTCCTCGTCTACCTGACCGGAGGTCCTGTCCCATGAGCAGAGACACGCTGATCACCATCTACGGCGTGGTGGCCGTCACGTTCATGATGACGATGTACGCGCTGGAGCGGCGGCACCCGGCGTACATCCTGGCCTTCGCGGTCGGCTGCCTGGCCTCCGCGGCGTACGGGTTCCTGTCCGGGGCGTGGCCGTTCGGTGTGGTCGAGGCGATCTGGTCGGTCATCGCCGTGCGGCGCTATCTGGCCGGGGAGCAGGCGGGCTGACCCGGGGGCCGGCATGCGAGTTAACCGGGGGCCGTGTTGCGAGGGGGCGGCTCACTGACCCGGGGGCAGGGCGGCCTGCGGGGGGCCGGCATGCGAGTTAACCGGGGGCCGTGTTGCAAGGAGCCGGCCCACTGACCGATGCTGGGGCCTATGCCGTCCGACAACGAGGTCAGGCCGGGCATCCTGGGGCGCGACTACGGTGACGTCCTGTGGCAGCCGGGCCCGGAAGTGATAGAGCGGGCCCGGATCACCGCATACCAGCGCTGGCTCGGCGCCGAACGGGGGATCGCCCTGGGCGGCGGCACCGGCCCCGATGCCTACCGAGAACTGCACCACTGGTCAGTCACCGAGCCAGGGTCCTTCTGGGGCTCCCTCTGGGACTACTTCGGGGTGGCGGGCGAGCGGGGCGACGGCCCGGCGCTCACCGGCACCACGATGCCGGACGTCACCTGGTTCCCCGGCGCCACACTCAACTACGCAGCCAACGCGCTGCGCGTGGCCGACACCGACCCTTCCAGGATCGCCGTCATCGCCCGCGATGAGGCGGGCAACCAGTCTGCGTTGAGCTACGGCGAACTCGCCGCCGAGGTGGCCAGGGTCGCTGCTGGGCTGAGGGCCCTCGGTGTCACACGGGGCGACCGGGTCGCCGCGTACCTGCCGAACATCCCCGCGGCGATCATCGGCCTGCTCGCCACGGCGAGCATCGGGGCGATCTGGTCGTCCTGCTCGCCGGACTTCGGCCCGGCCAGCGTGATCGACCGGTTCGCGCAGATCACCCCGAAGGTGCTTTTCGTGGTCGAGCGGTACCGCTACGGCGGCAAGGAGTTCGACCGGGGCAACGCGGTGGCCGACATCACCGCGGCCCTGCCCGGCCTGGCCGCGGTCATCGTGGCCGGCCGCCGGGGGGCGGCGGGCGGCCACGGCGAGGGCGCCGGTCCCGCCCCGCGCACCCTGGCCTTTGACAGCCTGCCCGGCGCTCCAGGCATGGCACTGGAGTTCGAGGCCGTACCGTATGGCCACCCCTTGTGGGTTCTTTACTCCTCAGGTACCACCGGGCTGCCCAAAGCGATCGTGCACAGCCACGGTGGCATCGTGCAGGAGCATCTCAAGGCGCTGTGCCTGCACCAGGACCTCGGCGCCGGCGACGTGTTCTTCTGGTACACCACCACCGGCTGGATGATGTGGAACTTCCTCGCCGGCGGGCTGCTCGCGGGAGTGACGATCGTCGCCTACGACGGCAGCGCCACCTACCCGGACACCGGTGCCCTGTGGCGGATGGCCGCGGAGACCGGGGTGACCTACTTCGGCACCGGCGCGCCATACCTGCTGGCCTGCGCCAAGGCGGGCCTGACCCCGGGCCGCGAGCACGACCTGTCCAGGGTCCGCGGCGTCGGCTCCACCGGATCCCCGCTGCCGCCCGAGGGGTTCCGCTGGGTTTACCAGGAGGTGGGCAGCGACCTGCTGCTCGGCTCCTATTCCGGCGGCACCGACGTGTGCACCGGGTTCGTCGGCCCCTGCCCGCTGCTGCCGGTGCGCGCCGGGGTGATCGCCGGGTCGTGCCTGGGCGCCAGGGTGGAGGCCTACGACCCGGCCGGGCGGCCGGTCATCGGTGAGGTGGGGGAACTGGTGCTCACCGCGCCGATGCCGTCCATGCCGGTCGGGTTCTGGAACGACCCGGACGGAAAGCGCTACCGGGCGAGCTATTTCTCCCCCTGGCGCGGGGTGTGGCGGCACGGCGACTGGATCAGCATGCTCCCCGACGGGGGCTGTGTGATCTTCGGCCGGTCCGACGCCACGCTGAACCGCGGCGGCGTGCGGATGGGCACCAGCGAGTTCTACCGGGTCGTGGAACAACTCCCCGAGGTGGCCGACAGCCTCGTCGTGGACACCGGGCAACTCGGCGCCGACGGGCGGCTGATCCTCTACTTGGTGCTTGCCGACGGCAGCGCCCTCGACGACGACCTGACCGGCCGGATCAAGGCGGCGCTGCGGACGGCGCTGTCACCGCGGCACGTGCCCGACGAGATCCATCAGGTGCCCGGCATCCCGCGGACCCTGTCGGGCAAGAAACTGGAGGTGCCGGTGCGCAAGATCCTGCTCGGCACCCCGGTGGCCGACGCGGCCGACCCCGACGCCCTCGCCAATCCGGAGGTGCTGGCGTGGTTCAGCAAGTAACCACCGGCCGCAGCTTCGGCGAGGAGGGCGGGCGGCTCACCTACGGCGGCTACCTGCGCCTGCCGGAACTGCTGGCCCTGCAGGTGCCGCAGTCGGACCCGCCGGCCCACGACGAGCTGCTGTTCATCACCGTGCACCAGGTGTACGAGCTGTGGTTCGGCCAGGTCCTCTACGAACTGGAAGCGGTCAGGGACGCGATGCTGGACGGGCAGACCTGGCGGGCCAGGCACCTGCTGCGCCGGGTGCACGCCATCGAACGGCTGCTCGTCACCCAGGTGGACATCCTGGAAACCATGACGCCACAGGATTTCCTCGAGTTCCGTGAGGGGCTCGCGCCGGCCAGCGGCTTCCAGTCGGCGCAGTACCGTGAGCTGGAGTTTCTGTCCGGCGCCAAGGACCGTGCCTTCCTCGCCCGGTTCCGGGCCCTGACCGACACCGAGCGCAACAGGCTGTTGCGCCGCCTGTCGGAGCCCTCGCTCTGGGATGCTTACCTGTCCCTGCTTTCCGCGCGCGGGCTTGCGGTGGGCGGCGATGAGGAGATCCTCGCGTCGCTGCGCACGGTGGCCGGGGACCGGGCCACCTACGACGACCTCTGGGAGCTCGGGGATGACCTGCTCACCCACGACGAGCTGGCCGGGCTCTGGCGGGCAAGGCACGTCCAGATGGTGGAACGGCAAATCGGGACGAAATCGGGTACCGGGGGCTCAACCGGGGCACCGTACCTGCGTAAGAGGGTTCCGCTGCGTTACTACCCGCTGCTCTGGGAGCTGCGGGACCGTCTGTAGCGGGCGGCCGCGGATTGGGGAGCGAGATGCCGGAAGCACCGGACATGTCCAGCCTGCTGGACGAGGCCGCCAAGCTGGCGGCGGCGCAGACCGCCGAGCAGGGCGGCGGCGGGGTCGGCGACCTGCGTCATTTCCTGGGCGCGTACTACCGGCAGATGCCCATCGAGGAACTGATCGCGGCCGGCCCGGCCCGGATGGCCGGGGTCGCGACCGAGCACGCCCGGCTGGCCGCCAACCGCCCCCAGGGCCGCGCCCTGGTCCAGGTGAGCGCCGGCGGCATGTGCTCGGCGCTGGAGGAGCAGCGCGGTGCGGTCGACATCGTCACCGACGACATGCCGTTCCTCGTGGACTCGATCACGATGGAGCTGACCAGGCACGGCCTTGACAGCTTCCTCGTCATCCACCCGCAGCTCCTGGTCCGCCGGGACGTCACCGGCAGGCTGTGGGAGGTCGTCGACTCACTGCGCGACGCCAAGCATGCGCACGACGAGATCCCGGAATCGTGGACGCACATCGAGATCGACACCTCCTCCGGCGTGTCCCTGGCCGAGCTGGAAAAGGACCTGCAGCGGGTGCTGCTCGACGTGCGGGTGGCGGTGGAGGACTACCCGAAGATGACCGAGGCGGCGCTGCGGCTCACCGACAAGCTGGAGACCGAGGGCCCTCGGCCGCCCGCCGAGACCCAGGCGCTGCTGCGCTGGCTCGCCGACAACCACTTCACCTTCCTCGGGTACCGCGAGTACGACCTGGTCGAGGGGGAGCAGGGCATGTCGCTGGTGCCGGTGCCCGGCACCGGCCTCGGCATCCTGCGGCACGACAAGAAGGGGTCGTCCTCGTTCGCGGCGCTCCCGCCCGAGGTGCGGGCCCGTGCCAAGGACCCGCAGCGGCTCATCCTCACCAAGGCCAACTCCCGCTCGACCGTGCACCGGCCCAGCTACCTCGACTACATCGCGATCAAGCGGGTCAACGAGACCGGCGAGCCGGTCGGCGAATACCGGTTCCTCGGCCTCTACACCCACGAGGCCTACCACGAGAGCATCGCCCGGATCCCGGTGCTGCGCCGCAAGCTGGCCGAGGTGCTGGAGCGCAGCGGCGCCACGCCGGACAGCCACGACGCCAAGGACCTGACCGAGATCCTGGAGGCCTACCCGCGCGAGGAACTGTTCCAGATCTCCGCGGACGAACTGACTCCGATCGCCCTCGGCGTGCTGCACCTGCGCTCCCACCCGCGGACCCGGCTGTTCCTGCGCAAGGACGTCTACGGCCGGTTCATGTCCTGCGTGGTGTACCTGCCCAGGGACCGGTACACCACGCGGGTCCGGCTGCGCACGCAGGAGATCCTGCGCGAGGCGCTGCACGGGGAGACCGTCGGGTATAGCGCCACGGTGGGGGAGTCGCCGCTGGCCAGGCTGCTCGTGGTGGTGCGGGCCAAGCCGGGCACCGCGCTGGCCGAGGTTGACCCCGGTGAGCTGGAGGCCAGGATCGTCGCTGCGGCGCGGTCGTGGGACGAGGATCTCGCCGCCGAGGCCGTTCGCGAACTGGGCGACATCCGGGCGCGTGCGCTGCTCAACACGTTCGCCGACGCGATTCCGGAGACTTATAAGACGGACGTGCCCGCCTCGTACGCGGTCAGCGACCTGGTCCGGGTACAGAACCTGCTGCAGGCCGGTGAGAACACCGCCTTCGAGCTCTGGGAAGCCGAAGGGTACGTGGGCGGTCAGCCCATGGAGCACGACGGGCACGGCGTATGGCGCCTGACGATCTGCCGGGTTGGGACCCCGATTACGCTCACCGACGTGCTGCCACGGCTTCAGCACATGGGCCTTGACGTGGTCGACGAGCATCCCTACGAGTTCGCGGGATCGCTGGCAAAGCCGTTCTGGATCTATGACTTTGGTCTGCGACGGACCGGCGCAGGCGCGGCCGGGCCCGAGCCGGTAACCGGCCAGTTCCAGGTCCTTGCCGGGAGCCAGAAAACGCAGGCGCCGCCGGGGTGGCCGCCGTCCGAGCCGGTCAAGGTGCTGTTCGAAGACGCGCTCGGCGCGCTGTGGCGTGGCACGATCGAGGATGACGGCTTCAACGCCTTGGTCCTCGACGCCCAACTGGCCTGGCGCCAGATCATGCTGCTGCGTGCCTATGCCAAGTACCTGCGGCAGGCGGGGAGCACCTTCAGCCAGCGGTACATCGAGCGCGTGCTAGCCGTCAATGTGCCCGTCACCAGACTCCTCATCCGGCTGTTCGAGTCCAGGTTCGACCCGGCCCGGGCCCAGGGCGCGGCCGAGCGGGGCGAGGCCATCGCGGAGGAACTCCGCGGGCTGCTCGACGAGGTGGAGATACTCGACCACGACCGCATCCTGCGCAGCTACCTGGGACTGATCCTGGCCACGCTGCGCACGAATTATTTTCGCGATACGCCTTCCCCGGTGCCCGCTGACGCCATTGGCGACACGCCGTACCTGGTGCTCAAGCTGGACGCCGCCGCCGTGCCGGAACTGCCCGAGCCGCGGCCGCGGTTCGAGGCGTTCGTGTACTCGCCGCGGCTGGAGGCCGTGCACCTGCGGTTCGCAGCCGTCGCCCGCGGCGGGTTGCGCTGGTCGGACCGGCGGGAGGACTTCCGCACCGAGATCCTGGGGCTGGCCAAGGCCCAGGAGGTGAAGAACTCGGTCATCGTGCCGTCCGGTGCCAAGGGCGGCTTCGTCTGCAAGCACCTGCCCGACCCGTCCGATCGCGAGGCCTACCAGGCCGAGGTGCTCGCCTGCTACAAGACGCTCATCGCGGCCATGCTGGACATCACCGACAACCTGCACGGCGGCAAGGTCGTGCCGCCGCCCGGGGTGGTCAGGCACGACGGCGACGACCCGTACCTGGTGGTGGCCGCTGACAAGGGCACCGCGACCTTCTCCGACACGGCCAACGAGATCTCCCAGGCCTACGGCTACTGGCTCGGCGACGCGTTCGCCTCCGGCGGTTCCGAGGGCTATGACCACAAGAAGATGGCGATCACCGCGCGTGGCGCCTGGGAGTCGGTGAAGTTCCACTTCGCCACGCTCGGCGTGGACACGCAGGCCACGGAGTTCACCGTGGCCGGGATCGGCGACATGTCCGGGGACGTGTTCGGCAACGGCATGCTGCTGTCGGAGCACATCCTGCTGGCCGCCGCGTTCGACCACCGGCACATCTTCCTCGACCCCGCACCGGACGCCGCTGCGAGCTTCGCCGAGCGGCAGCGGCTGTTCGCGCTGCCCCGCTCCTCGTGGGCGGACTACGACCTGTCGCTGATCTCCGCGGGCGGCGGGGTGTGGCCGCGCAGCGCCAAGTCCATCCCGGTGTCCCCGCAGGCCAGTCAGGTGCTCGGGCTCGGGGAGTCGGTCCACGCGATGCCACCGGACCAGCTCATCTCGGCGATCCTGGCGGCCCCGGTGGACCTGCTATGGAACGGCGGCATCGGCACCTACGTCAAGGCCAGCAACCAGACCCACGCCGACGCCGGTGACCGGGCCAACGACGCCGTCCGCATCGATGCCGACCAGTTGCGCGCCAAGGTGGTCGGCGAGGGCGGCAACCTGGGCCTCACCCAGGCCGCCAGGATCGAGTACGCGATGGGCGGCGGCCTGGTCAACACCGACTTCATCGACAACTCGGCCGGCGTGGACACCTCCGACCACGAGGTCAACATCAAGATCCTGCTGCAGGCCAAGGTGGACCGCGGCGAGCTGACACCGGTCGCCCGGGGCGAACTGCTGCACGCGATGACCGACGAGGTCGCCGCGCTGGTGCTGCGGCAGAACTACGACCAGAACCGGGCGCTGGCCGCCGCGAGCGCGCAGGCGGCACAGATGCTGCACGTGCACTCCCGGTACCTGCGCAAGCTGGAACGCGAGCACCGGATCGGGCGGCGGCTCGACTCGCTGCCGGGGGACAAGGAGATCGCCGAGCGCAGGTCCGCGGGCCTGGGGCTGACCGTGCCCGAGTTCGCCGTGCTGCTGGCCCAGGCGAAGATCTCCGCCGTCCAGCAGGTACTCGACTCCTCCGTCCCCGACGACAAGTTCCTCCGGTCGGTGCTGACGTCCTACTTCCCCAAGCCGCTGCAGGCCGCCTACGCCAGCGAGATGGACGGCCACCCGCTGCACCGGGAGATCGTGACCACGATCGTCGTCAACGACATGGTCAACACCGGCGGGACCACGTTCCTGTTCCGGATGAACGAGGAGACCGGCGCGTCGGTCCCCGACATCACCCGCGCCTGGCTGGTCGCGCGCGAGGTGTACGGCATGAGGGGCTTCTGGGCGCGGGTGGAGGGGCTGGACGGGCAGGTGAGCGTGGCGACCCAGATCTCCCTGCTGCTCGAGGGGCGCAAGCTCACCGAGCGGGCGGTCCGCTGGCTGCTGCAGAACCGCCGGCCGCCGTTCGACATCCAGGCCACCATCGACTTCTTCGCCGACGGGGTGCGCGCGGTCGGCGCCAGCCTGCCCGGGCTGCTGACCGGGCGGGACCTGGTCACGTTCACCGAGCGCCAGGAGGCGGCCGTGGCCCGCGAGGTGCCCGCCGACCTGGCCGATAGGGTGGCCGCGATGGTCCCCGCCTATTCGGCGTTCGACATCGTGGACGTGGCCGCGGACAGCGGGAGCGACGTCACCGAGACCGCGGGCATGTACTTCAACCTGGGCGGCACCCTGCAGATCACCCGGCTCAGGGACCAGATCGTCGCGCTGCCGCGCGACGACCGCTGGAACACCATGGCACGCGGCGCCCTGCGGGACGACCTGTACGCCGCGCACGCCGCGCTGGTCTGTGACGTGCTGAAGGTCACCGGCCCCGGCACCCCGGAGCAGCGCCTGGCGGAGTGGGCCGAGCGCAACTCCGATGCCGTGGCGCGCACCACGCGGATCCTCACCGAGATCTGGGAGACTGAGCGGTCCACGCTGGCAACGTTGTCGGTGGCGGTACGCGCCGTGCGCAGCCTCGTTGCGTCCGGTGCGCCGTCGGTACATTCTTGAGGCGTGCGGGTGTACAGGTTACCGATCGTCCGGCAAGCTCCGCGTCCTCGCGTAGGCTTTCCGCCATGACAGGTACCGACCCGGCAAACGAGCTCTCGGAACTGTCGTCCAAGCTCAGCAACGTGGAAGCCGTCCTGAACCCGGCCGCGATGGAGCGCGAGGCGGACCAGCTCAAGGAGCAGTACGCCGATCCCAACCTCTGGAACGACCAGGAGCGGGCACAGGCGGTCACCAGGCGGCTCTCCTACCTGGAGGGTGAGCTGGGCAGGCTGGCCAAGCTGCGCCAGCGCCTGGACGACACCCGGCTGCTGTTCGAGCTGGCCGACAGCGAGAACGACGAGCCCACGCGCCAAGAAGCGGCCCGCGACCTGGCCGCGCTGCGCAAAGAGATCGACCAGCTCGAGATCCGCACGCTGCTGTCCGGCGAGTACGACGCCAGGGACGCGCTGATCTCGATCAACGCGCAGGCCGGGGGCGCCGATGCCGCGGACTTCGCGCAGAACCTGCAGCGCATGTACCTGAGGTGGGCCGAGCGCCACGGGTACCCGACCGAGATCTACTACACCTCGTACGCGGAAGAGGCGGGGATCAAGTCCACCACGTTCGTGGTCAAGGCCCCGTACGCCTACGGCACCCTGCGCGGCGAGCACGGCACGCACCGCATGGTCCGCATCTCCAAGTACGACAACCAGGGCCGCCGCCAGACCTCGTTCGCGGGCGTGGACGTGATACCCGTCGTCGAGCAGGACGACCAGATCGACATTCCCGAGGACGAGATCCGGGTGGATGTCTACCGGTCCAGCGGGCCCGGCGGACAGGGCGTGAACACGACCGACTCGGCGGTGCGGCTCACCCACCTGCCGACCGGGATCGTGGTGTCCTGCCAGAACGAGCGCAGCCAGATGCAGAACAAGGCCACGGCCATGGCGGTGCTCAAGGCCAAGCTGCTCGAACGCAAGCGCGAGGAGCAGGAGGCCAAGATGGCCAACCTGCGCGGCGAGACGACGAGCAGCTGGGGCACCCAGATCCGCAACTACGTCCTGCACCCCTACCAGAACGTCAAGGACGTCAGGACCGGCCTGGAAACGGGCAACACCGGGGGAGTGCTGGACGGGGACATCGACGACTTCATCGAGGCGGAGATCCGCTGGCTGCGCACGCACGGCACGGACGGCTCCGACGGCGCCACGGACAAGGCGGGCGTTTCCGGCGCCTGATCAGTGCGTGAGCTGGAGGACGATCAGAACCAGTAGCACGAGGGCGACCAGCGCGGCGGCGGTCAGCGGCACGGTGAGGCCGGCGACCGTGGTGATGGACCCGGGCGCGGGCCGTGGCACACGCCGGGCAGCGCGCTTCCACCACCGGCGATGCGCAGTTCGCGCAGATCAGGTGTTCGCAACTCATCGCGGTCCCCTCTGGCCGGTGGTGCCCGGGCCTCGTCGCCCAAACAGCCTCTTAGTCAGTGTTGCACGCCTCGAGCTAGTTTCCCCCCTAGACTGTCGTGTGCCAAACCGGGCAGGAGCCAGGGAAGGCCAGGTAGCAGCGGCCGGCCGGTTTCTGGGCCCGCATCGTCCTTATTTCTGCCGAGCGCGTGTGATGGGCCTGTGATCCACTTCGATAACGTCACGAAGACGTACCCGAACCAGAGCCGCCCGGCACTGGAGAACGTCACCCTCGACGTCGAGAAGGGCGAGTTCGTCTTCCTGGTCGGCCCTTCCGGCTCGGGCAAGTCCACCTTCCTGCGGCTGATCCTCAGGGAGGAGCGGCCCTCTGAGGGCCGGATCCACGTGGCCGGCAAGGACCTGGCCAAGCTGACCAGCTGGAAGGTCCCCTACCTGCGCCGCCGCATCGGCTGCGTGTTCCAGGATTTCCGCCTGCTGCCGAACAAGAACGTCTACGGGAACGTGGCGTTCGCGCTCCAGGTGATCGGCAAGCCGCGCCGTTTCATCCGCAAGGTCGTGCCCGAGGTGATCGACCTGGTCGGCCTGGAGGGCAAGCACGAGCGGATGCCCGACGAACTGTCCGGCGGGGAGCAGCAGCGGGTCGCGGTGGCCAGGGCGTTCGTCAACCGGCCCATGATCCTGCTGGCGGACGAGCCCACGGGGAACATCGACCCGGCCACCTCCATCGGGATCATGAAGGTTCTCGACCGGATCAACCGGACCGGCACGACCGTCGTCATGGCCACCCACGACGCCGCCATCGTTGACTCCATGCGCAAGCGGGTCATCGAGCTGGAGTACGGCAAGGTGGTGCGGGACCAGTCGCGCGGAGTGTACGGCCAGGCCTACTGACCGGGCCAGCGGCCCCTGAACCGGCCGCTGGCGTGCCCGTGGCAGGAAAACAGGCGAGATTGCCGAGGATCAGCGACTATGCGAGCACAGTTCGTCCTCCAGGAGGTCTGGACCGGCCTTCGGCGCAACCTGACCATGACCGTCGCGCTCATCGTCGTGGTCGCCATCAGCCTGTCCCTGCTCGGCACCGGGCTGCTGTTCGTGAAGCAGGTGGATGACACCCGCACCTACTGGCAGGGCAAGGTGCAGCTCTCGATCTACCTGTGCACCGCGACCAGCGTCAGCCCGCAGTGCCGGCAGAACGGCTCCGCCAGCCAGGCGGAGAAGGACCAGATCGCCACGGACCTGCGCGCGCTGCCCCAGGTCCAGCACGTCTACTACGAGTCACAGGCGCAGGCGTTCGCGCACTTCAAGCAGGACTTCTCCCGCGACCCGCAGTTCACCAGCCTGGTCACCAAATCCGAGATCCCCGACTCGTTCCAGGTCAAGCTCGTCAACACCCAGGCGGACTACAGCATCGTGGCGGGCACCGTGCAGGGCCTGCCGGGCGTGGACCAGGTGGTCGACGATGCCTCGATCCTGTCGAAGTTCTACGCGCTGCTGGACGGGGCAAGGAACGCGGTCGTGATCATCGCGGTGATCCTGATCATCGCCGCGATCCTGCTGGTGGCCAACACCATCCGGCTGTCCGCCTTCAACCGGCGCCGGGAGACCTCGATCATGCGCCTGGTCGGCGCCTCGAACTTCTACGTGCAGCTCCCGTTCCTGGTCGAGGGGATCCTCGCCGGGCTGGCCGGCTGGCTGATCGCGGCCGGGCTGCTGATCGCCGTCAAGATGCTGGGGCTGGATTCGCTGCAGCAGTATTTCCCCTACAACGTGCAGCTGACCGCGGCTGACCTCATCGAGGTCATCGTGCTGGCCATGGTGATGGGGGTGCTCCTGTGCGGAGCCACCTCCTTCCTCACGCTGCGGCGCTATCTGCGGGCGTGAAGGCGCGCCGGCGCCTCGCCGCAGCGGCAACCGGCGCGCAGGAGCGCACGGTGATTGCCCGCAACCGCCGGGCGAGGCACGATTATCACATTGAGGATGTCGTGGAAGCCGGGCTCGTCCTCACCGGCACCGAGGTGAAGTCGCTGCGGGCGGGCCGTGCGTCCCTGACCGACGGCTTCGCGCAGATCTCTGACGGGGAGATGTGGCTTTACGGAGTGCACATTCCCGAGTACGCCCAGGGCACGTGGACCAATCACGAGCCCAGGCGGCCACGTAAGCTCCTGTTGCACAGGAAGGAAATCGACAAGCTCGCAAGCGAAATCGCGGAGCGCGGCTTCACCCTTGTGCCGCTCTCGCTGTACTTCACCGGCGGGAGAGTGAAGGTCGAACTGGCGCTGGCCCGCGGCAAGCGGACCTACGATAAACGTCAGGACCTGGCACAGCGCGATGCTGCCAGAGAGGTCCAGCGTGCTCACCGGCGGCGAGGATAGCGAGAGAGTCGGTCATGGCGTCCACGCATAAGCGCGGAGCGCACGCTGCGGCTGCGCCCGATACCGCGGGCACCCCGGATTCCCCGCGCACCGCGGGCCCCGTGAGCGCCGCGGGCGCCGTGGGCAGGCGGGTGAGCGGCTTCCGCGCCCGGCTGTCGCCCGTGCGGGTGATCATCGCCGTCCTGGTGCTGGGCTTCGGCGCGATCGTGTTCACCGGCGGCCTGTGGTCCTCGCCCTCGGCCGAGCCGACGGTCCAGCAGTTCCTGCTGGACTGGCAGCAGCACTCCTACGCGGCCGCCGCCGCCCTGACCACGGGGAAGACGTCCGCAGTGACCACCGAGCTGGCCAACGCCTACAGCGGGCTCGACGCGGCCGCGTTCTACCTGAACATGGGCCCGGTCAGGCAGGCGGGCGGCACCGCGACGGCCCGCTTCACCGCGTCGGTGGACCTGGGCCAGGACGGCGCGCCCTGGATGTACACGGGCAGCTTCACGCTGCGGCGGGTGGGCTCGTCCTGGAAGGTCGTCTGGGCCCCGAGCGTGATCAGCCCCGGCCTGCGCCCGGGGCTGCGCCTGGCGCTGATCTCCACCACCCAGCGCCGGATGCCGATCCTCGACGCCGGCGGCAGGCCACTCCAGGTCCGGTCCACCGCGTACATGGTCGGCGTGAAGCCGGGCCGGCTGAAGAACGCGACGGCGACCGCCGACGGCCTCGGCCGGGCCACCGGCATCGAGCCGACCGAGATACTCGGCTGGATCCGCGCGGCGCCGAGCAGCCCGTTTCTCGAACTGGTGACCTTCAAGCCCGCGGATTACCACCGGCTTGCCCACCAGCTCAGGAAGGTCCACGGCCTGATCCTCAAGAAGCGGCGGGTGCTCCTGTTCGACAGCACCGCCAAGGCCGTGGTCGGGTCGGTGGGGGGCGAGTCCTCCACCGACCTGCGCAACGCCGGCATCGCCTACCGCCCCGGGGCCACCATCGGCCTGTCCGGCCTGCAGTCGCGTTACCAGGCCTACCTGGCCGGGACCCCGACCACCGAGGTGGTCGCCGCGACCGCCAGCGGGCGCACGGTGCAGGTGCTGAAGAAGTGGACGGGCCGCCCCCCCGCCTCCGTGCACACCACGCTCGAGGGCAGCGTCCAGCGGGCGGCGTCCCGGGCCGTGGCCGCCGCGCCGGGCTCGGCGGCGATCGTCGCGCTGCAGTCATCCACCGGGCGGATCCTGGCCGTGGCCAGCCGCAAGGCGCCTGGGATACCCTCGATCGATCCGCTGGCCGGGCAATACCCGCCGGGAGCAGCCTTCACGATCGTGTCCACCGAGGCGCTGCTGGCCAAGGGCGTGACCGTGAACACCCCGATCCCCTGCACCTCCGTCAACACGGTGGGCGGGCACAACTTCCGCAACGTGCCGCCCAAGGCCAACGCGGACATGAGTGCCACGCTCGGGGGAGACTTCGCCCAGTCCTGTGCCACCGCCTTCGCCGGCCTGTCCCTGCGGCTGAACACGGCGGAGCTCACCAAGGCGGCCGCCGGGTTCGGCTTCGGCCGGCGGTGGCAGTTGCCGCTGCCCGGGTTCTCCGGAACGGTCGGGACCGCCAACGGCGTCACCCAGCTCGCCGCCGCCACCATCGGCCAGGGAAACGTCAAGGTGAGCCCGCTCACCATGGCGGGCGTGGCCGCGCAGGTGGCTACCGGCACCTGGCACGAGCCGATGCTGGTGACCCGCCCGCCCGACGCACAGCAGTCCCGGCGGACCCCGTTCGCCGAGGGCACGCTGGACAGCCTCCGCAACCTCATGCGCGACGCCGTGCGCTCGGGTGCCGCGCGGGGCGCGAACGTCGGCGGGCAGCTGGTGTACGGCCAGGTGGGCACCGCGCAGCTGACCTCCGGGCGGCACCAGAAGTGGGCTACCTGGTTCGTCGGCTACCGCGGCGACATCGCCTTTGCCGTCGTGGAGTTCACCGCGTCGCCCCGGGTGTCGGCCGCGCCGCTGGCAGCCAGCTTCCTCCGCTCGGCCAGCCGCTGACCTGCCTCCGGGGGGAATCCCAGTTGGACGGCGTGCGTTGAGCCTGTAGCGTGAACACCTAGTGAAGGCTGGGGCCCACCGCAGTTGGAAGTGCCGTGGTCCCAGGGCTCACCAGACAACTCAACATGGGGGTGACAGGCTTCGACTTCGGTAGTTGATCCAGGGGAAGCGGGCCGAGGACGGCGGACATAACCTCGTAAAACCTGTGACCGCACCTTAATAAGTGCCAATGTTAAGCGCACTCACCTCGCCCTCGCGGCCTAACTAGCGCGAGTTAGAGGTTGTCAGCCCGGGAGCGCCTCCGGCCCGGTGTCTGGCATCAGCTAGGAGGATCCACCGCTCAGCCCGGTCGCGGGGATGAGCGGGACACCTAACAGCGACTGAGCCCGGCGGCGGCGCGCCTGCGAGACCGCCGGGGCCGAGAAAACCACAGCAGGCTGCGCCCGGAGAAGCCCTGGTGATGTACTGAAGGACGCGGGTTCGATTCCCGCCACCTCCAAGAGTGCTCAGGGGACACCGTGAGCATTGTTGGAGGTGCCCATGTACTCCGCATACCTAGCAAGGATCTCGCGTGCCCATGCGACAGCATCGGACGCGCGGATCCCTGCGGGTTGGGGACGTGTCCAGAGCTCCAGGTTCTCTGGCCGGTTGTCGTCCTTCACGCCATTGCGGTGATGGACTGACTCGCCGGGGATCATGTGGCGGCCTAGTAAGCGCTCCATGACAAGGATGTGCTCGAAGACGTACTGGCTCTTCCCCGCCCTGGGATGCCCGGGCGCCCAGATCATGACATAGCCCGCCTTGTGGCGGGTGCGGCCTCCCTTCCAGCGGCCGTTCGAGGATCCCGCCACGGTGCGGCAGTTGGTGCACGTGGCCGATTTCCCCTGTTTCGGATCGCCGCACGAGCACAGATCCCGTGAACGGCACGCCGGGCAGCGAAGGTGCCTGCTCGACGGCTCGTATTCTCTGCCGCACTCAAGGCAGGTTCGCATTGGCACATGACCATACTATCGAACCTGTGTTCGTTAAATCTATTTCGCACCGGTGTTTATCACCCGTGTTGCCCGTGCGGATTGGCCAGGGTTACGCCGTGCACGGTGTAGGCGCCGATGATGGTCTCGGTGATCGTGTCTGATGATCGCCGGGCGGCATGATGGCAGCGATGACTGAACAGGTACTGGATTTGCTCGGGGAGCGGTTCGGCCTTGCGCTCACCGCAGGCCGGGCGACCGGTGGCGGGCAGGGGCGGACGTACTACGCCGATCTCGCGGGAACGCCCGTCGTGGTCAAATGGGGCCTCGATCCCGACCTGCCGGAAAAGCTGCCGTACGTGGCGGGCCAGGTACCCGAACTGCGCGGGCGGGGCATCCCGGTTCCCCGGATCCTCGCCCACGGCCCGCTGGATGACCGCAGCTACGGATGGGTGCTGGAGCGCCTGGCGGGCACCACGGCCACGGTTCTCGACGAGGCGCTGCTCGGTGCCCGCACCATGGAGCAACTCGACGACCTTCTCGCGGGGGTGGACGTCGTCCTTTCCGACGATGTGCTCGACCGGATCGATGAGATCGTCCCGCCCGGAACCGATATCGGCATTCTCGACCAGGCATACGTGCCGCCGGCGATCCAGAAGACCGAACTGCGCCGCCGCCCGCTCAGCGAGCGCTCCGCCGCCTAGTCGCTGGTCACGCCGTCGATGCACTCGCGGATCAGATCGGCGTGGCCGTTGTGGCGCGCGTACTCCTCGATCATGTGCAGGTAGATCCACCGGATGTCGCGATCGGGGCCGCCCCACCGGAACGGCACGACAACATCGAGGCCTTTGCCAGCCACCGCCTTGCGCGCCGCGACGATCTCGCGCCGGTAGGTGTCCAGGTCAGCCTCGGCGTCGGCAGCCTCGATGTCGTTGAAGTCGGCATCGTTGTCAGCCTCGGTCCAGTACAGGTCAGGCACATCCTCGCGGGCAGCGCACTGGCGGAACCACCCGCGCTCCACGTCGGCAATATGCCGGACCAGGCCCAGAAGCGAGAGGTTAGACGGCGGAACCGCGCGCCGCTTCAACTGCTCGGCCGTCAGCCCGGCGCAACTGGTCAGCAACGTGTCACGGTGGTAGTCGAGCCACTGCTCAAGCGCCCTGCGCTCGGCAGCGACGTGGTCCGGATCAGCACGCTCAACCGCGGGTGCGGTCCACTCGGTAGTCACGCTGGCCCACGCTACCTGGCGGCGCGTAGCGGACCCTACGGGATAAGCGCGATCTTGCCCGAGGCGTGCCCTCCCGGGCGCGCAGTTGTGCCTACCAACACCGGCTCCTGTCATCCATGACCGTGTGCTGCGCGTCGCATTTGTAGCTCTGTTCGCCGTTCCGGCCGACTGTGAGGTTGCGATGATCACGCCGCGTACCGTCCGCTCGATCTGCCGCCGGGGATGGCGGCTGGCCCTGCCTGCGGGGGGCAGCCTGGTGCTGACCGCGGCACTGGCCGCCGCGGCGCAGCCGCCAGCGCACCAGTCGGTCACGAGCACCCGGGCTTCCTCAACGGGGTCAGCGCCGTGTCGCCGTCGGACGCGTGGGCGGTGGGCAGCGGCACCAGCGGGCCGCTGATCCTGCACTGGAACGGGACCAGCTGGTCCGGGGTGACAGGCCCGAACGCCCCCTTGTGCCATCTGACCGGGGTGAGCATGGACTCTGCCGCCGATGGCTGGGCGGTGGGGAACTGCTTCCCCAGTACCGGGGAGGCGACGCTGATCGAGCACTGGAACGGCATCAGCTGGTCCCGGGTGCCCAGCCCCAACCCCAGCCCCGAAAACCAGCTGTTCGGGGTGAGCATGGTGTCGGCTACCGATGGCTGGGCCGTAGGCACGGCCGTCAACGGCAACGAGGTACATCTACCGCTGATGCTGCACTGGAACGGCACCAGCTGGTCCCAGGTGCCCGTCTCGGGTTCCGGTGGGGACACCAGGCTCTTTGCGGTCAGCGCCGCGTCCGCGTCGGACGCGTGGGCGATCGGCTTCACAAAGAACGCGCGGGCCACGCTCATGCTGCACTGGAACGGCGCCAGCTGGTCCCAGGTGCCCGCCCCTGTCCCAGCCGGTGCCGCACTTCCCGGGGTGAGCGACGCATCCCCGCGCAACGCATGGGCCGTCAACGGGGGAACCAAGACAATCACCACGCACTGGAACGGCACCACCTGGCGGCAGGTTTTCAGCCCCAGCCCCGGCCAGACATGCTCGACCTGCCTCGAAGCAAACGAGCTGACGGGGGTGGCCATCATCTCCAAGTCGAGCGTCTGGTCTATCGGCGACTACACCACAGCCACCGGCGGGCAGGCGGCTTTGACCCTGCACTGGAACGGCACCAGGTGGGCGCGTGTGCCGAACCAAGGCGGAACCAGCGACAGCTTCCTCCGGGGCATCAGCATGGTGTCCGCCACCGACGGCTGGGCTGTGGGAGGACACTCCGCCACAGGCAACGTCATCATCCTGCACTGGAACGGCACCACCTGGTCCCGGACCTAGCACGCTGGTCCCGGACCTAGCACGCTGGTCCCGGTCCTAGCACGCATGTACCGCCGTCCTGACGTTCAGGGCCGTCCCAGCCTTATGGGAGTCTGATCAGGGCTTCCTTAACACGGCGCGGACTTCCTTCCGGCCAAGTCCTGCGGTATCCCCGTCTCCCTCGACAGGCGCCGATCCCTAATAGCCGTCTTCCACACCAAGGTCTACAACCGGCTCCTCGTCCCGCTCACCGCCGCCAACCAGCCCCCAAGCGCCACCGGAACTGCGGGCCGCGCCACGCAGCGCGGCGAGCCGCCGATCCTCACCACCGCTGAGATCAGCTCGGTCCTGAACAAGCTTTCCGGCGGGACCGGCGGTGGTCGGGCGAGTCCTGCGAGAGCGGCCGCGGCGAGCAGGGTGCCGCCCAGGTAGCAGACGGCACGAATGCCGGCGGTGTCGGCGAGCAGGCCGCCCAGCAGCAGGCTGGCCAGCACCGACACCCCCGAACACCAGATCACGGAGTCCAAACATCGTGACCGCCCGCGGCACCAGATGGCCTGCGCCGGCTGCCCGGCGGCACGATGCCACCGCGGCAGCGCTGCACAACAGCCGAGCCCTCTCCCGATCTCGCAAGGTAGCCCTGGACTTCGCAAGATCACGCGCAACCTACGTCTGGATTTCGCAACCTTCACCTGCACCGGACAGCAGCCCCGACATGACCATGATCAAGTCACAAACCGGGACTGTAGTACTGGGCTGTCACAGGTCAGTGGTCCACTCAATGGTCAGTCGTCCGGCCTGATCAGCGGGGGGGAGTTGTCCCATTCGTCGTGACACCCTCTATGCTCCTGTGCGGACAAGGCACTTCTCAGCATCCGGGCCCCGTGTCGCCTCAGTCAGCGTGAAAGACGGAGGTTAGGGCGTGATCGCGACTGCTTCGGGGCCGCTTCCGACCTTGATCGCCGGGCCGGGGGTGTTGGTGGCGGTCCTAATCGGGGTCACCGTGCCGGGCGGGATTGTCCCTTTCATTGCGACATCTGCTTTGCATAACAGATCCACATTTTCATTGCGACATCTGCTTTGCATAACAGATCCACATTTTATCGCCCTCGAAGAAGGCGTGGATGTTGGTTCGCTCCCTCCTGGCGGCGGCCAGTAGGCTCACCGCGTGACAGAGCCGCGCAGAGTGATCATCGAGGCTGATTACTCGGCCGGCGGCATCTGGTGGGTGCCTACCAAGGAAGAGCGGTATCCACGAGGGAGCTTCCTGCCCCGCACCCAGCAGCCAGGCAGCCATGCTGGCAACATTTTCCGACGATTACCACTCGGCGCTCGCCAGCCTTCGCAGCGGTCAACAGGACCCGCCCGGCAAGCTCACGGAGTTCGCGATCCGTTGGATGGAGACGACGAACTGGCCGAGCAGCCTGCCAGCACGACTGAGCCGTAACCCGGTTGGCGAGAATGGTGGAATGGGCCAACAGGGCCGCCGGGAAGCAGACTCAGCTGTACTGCTGGTCTGGCCCTTCACAGCCCTCGCCGATCAGCTAGCCACCGAAACAGCCGAAGCCGTCATCCGGGCATGCCCCATTGATTGATCTGCACCAGAGATAGTGGCAGCTTCGATTCCGGCCATCGCACACCGCGAGGCTGCCACGCACGCACGCCACCACAGATCGGCAGTCCACTCGATCGTCAGGCACCTGTCCTGGTCGATCGAGGCTGGATTGTGCCTTTCTCATGGCACCCTCTCTTGCCCACGTCATGACAACCCGGTCGAGACCATAAGGCAGCGTGCGCCCGCGCCCTGCACGTGATGGTGCTAGGTGACCTGGGATGAATTCAGCACCGTAGGCAGCCCGGCTGCAGCTGGGGGAACCCGGTCAGCAGCAATGGAAGGCAAGAGCACGGCTGGTCTGGTTGCCGGCGACGTACGCGCCGACCGCCCAGAAGCTGGCAGGGGAGGTGGCCGCCACCCCGCCCAGGAAGTTGTCGCTGGAGGACGGGTTGGGGCTGGGTACCTGCGTCCACGTGGTGCCGTTCCAGTGCTCGGCAAGGGTCATGTGCGGGAAGGGACGGGCACCGGCGGTGTAGTAGCCCACCGCCGAGGCGTTGCCGGCGGAGGTGGCCGCCACTGCGACCAGCCGGGCGTCGATGGACGAGGACGGGGTGGGGCTGGGTACCTGCGTCCACGCGGTGCCGTTCCAGTGCTCGATAAGCGTCTGGTACCGGTAGGGCGGAGCTCGGTGGAAGGCCCGCCCTACCGCCCAGGCGTCGATGGCGGAGGTGGCGCTCACGCCCAGCAGCCAGTTGCTACGGGCGCGGCCGCCCGGGCTGGGGCTGGGCACCTGCGTCCACGCGGTGCCGTTCCAGTGCTCGATCAACGTGAGGACACTCCCGGCACTGTTGGAGTACCAGCCCACCGCCCAAACGTTGGTGGCGGAGGTGGCGGCCACCCCGCTCAGGTAGTTGTAGGTTGTGGTGCCTCCGCCGGGGTTCAGGGTGGGCACCAGTGTCCACGTGGTGCCGTTCCAGTGCTCGGCCATGCCCCGCACCGGGGTGCCGGGGCCGCTGGTGTAGACGCCCACCGCCCAGGCGTTGCTGGCCGAGGTCGCCGCCACCGCAGCCAGTTGGCTGTAGCCGGCGGCGCCGCCCGGGCTGGGGGTGGGCACCTGTGTCCAGGTGGTGCCGTTCCAGTGCTCGGCCAGGGGCTGGGAGGTGGAACCGCCGGCGTCGTTGCTGTCTTGCCCCACCGCCCAGACGTTGCTGGCGGAGGCCGCTGTCACCCCGTTCAGGGCGTTGGAGGCGGCCCCCGGGCTGGGGCTGGGCTGCTGCCTCCAGGCCGTGCCGTCCCAGTGCTCGATCAGGGTCCGCGGGCTGCCGCCGCTGGGGGTGTAGTTGCCCACCGCCCAGGCCTGGCACGAAGCGACCGCGACACCGGCCAAACCGTTCGAAGAACCGGGGCGTACCGGCTGCCCGGCCCCAGTCCCGGTCCCGCAGGCCGACGCCGCAGCCGCGCCCGGCCCAAGCCCGGCCAGTGCCGCCGCTAGCATCAGCGGCACTACCAGCGCTCGTGAACTGCGTCCGGCAAACCATCGCGCCCGCATCGGTGCTCCCCTTCCGGCTGGCCAACGAGAGGAGTGTCCCGTTGCGGGACAGCACGGGTCAAACATGCCCGAAGTGGCGGCCGTCCGTCCTGCCACCGGGCGGCGGTTCCGCCGCCCGGTGGAGTGAATGGCACATATGACTGAGCGGGCACTGGTCGATTTGCTCGGGGAGCGGTTCGGCCTTGCGCTCACCGCAGGCCGGGCGACCGGTGGCGGGCAGGGGCGGACGTACTACGCCGATCTCGCGGGAACGCCCGTCGTGGTCAAATGGGGCCTCGATCCCGACCTGCCGGAAAAGCTGCCGTACGTGGCGGGCCAGGTACCCGAACTGCGCGGGCGGGGCATCCCGGTTCCCCGGATCCTCGCCCACGGCCCGCTGGATGACCGCAGCTACGGATGGGTGCTGGAGCGCCTGGCGGGCACCACGGCCACGGTTCTCGACGAGGCGCTGCTCGCCGACCTGATGGGGCTGATCGCCCGGATGGCCGGTGCGCCCCCCGGGCCGCACCGCAACGATATGGGGTACTGGGTTCCGGCCGTGGTGTTCGAGGATGTCGCCGGCTGGTGGCGGACCGCCGCGGCCATGGGCCCGGCGGCGGCCGGATTCTGCCGGCGGCTGCGGCTCTGGACCGGCCGCCCGTCTTCGCCGGAGCACGCGCCGGGCCACGGTTACGTGCATGCCGACCTGGGTCTCGGCAACACCCTGGTGCGCGCCGGGCGTCTCACCGGCATCGTCGACACAGAAAACCTCGGCGTCGGCGACCGGTGCGTGGACCTGGCCAGGCTGGCCTTCGAATGGCACTGGCTCGCCAGGGCGGGAACGAGGGGCCTGGCCGCCGACGGGATCGGCCGGCTCGCCGAGCTCGGCAGGGCGCTCAGCGGCGACGCCTGGTGGCGGGTCGCCGTCGCCTACGAGCTGATCAGCCGGATCGGCTGGCGCAGCGAGCACGATGACCCGATCGACCCGTACAGCGAATTGCCTGCCTGCGAAGAGTTCCTCGACGACGCCGCTATCGGGTGACCGGTTCCGATGCGCTTGGCTCCAGCACCGGTGCCGGTGCCGCCCGCGCCCGGCCACGGGAGACTGCCACGCCGGCCAGGCACAGCGCCCCGCCCAGGTAAGCCAGTGGCCGCGGCGTCTGGCCGAGGAACGCCCAGGACATCAGCACGACGATGGCAGGCACGACGTAGGTGGTCGCGCCCATCCGGCCCGCGGTGGTCCGGGTCAGCGCGTAGGCCCAGGTGGTGAACGCCAGTGCGGTGGGGACCACGCCGAGGTACACCACCATGAGCGTCGCGCTCACCGGCGCGGCGGCGGCCTGCCTGGCGAGCTGACCCGCGAACGGCAGCGTGGCCAGCCGTCCCCGCGAAACAACCGAACGTGGTGACCTGCAACGCGGACGCGTGCCGCAGCGCGGGCTTCTGGCCCACCACCGCGGTGGCGTAGGACACGGCCGCGAGCAGGCACATGCCCACACCGAGCAGCGATGCGCTCCCGCCACCTGACTCCGACAGCCCGACGACCACCGCCCCGGCGAACGCCACGGCCAGCCCGGCCAGCAGGCGGCGCGGAAAGCCCTCCCGCAGCAGCCAGCCGCCCAGCACCGCGATGACCACCGGGCCGATGTTGACCACCATCGCGGCCGTGCCCGCGTCCACGTGACGCTCGCCCCAGTTGAGCGCCACCATGTACACGCCGAACCACAGCACCCCGGTGCCCGCGATGCCGGGCCAGGCGGCGCGCGGTAGCCAGCCCTCGCCGCGGGCCAGCCAGACCGTCCCGAGAACCAGGGAGCCGGCCAGCAGCCGGCCCAGGGCCAGCGCGCCCGGCTCGAAATACCGCCCCGCGTCCCTGATCACCACGAACGCCGACGCCCAGGCCAGTACCGTGACCGACACCGCGGCCAGCGCCCGCCGGTCCAGGCCAGCGCCCGGCGTGCTGGCATTCCCATGGCTCACGGGCTGACATTAGGCGCGGGACCGTTCAGCCGCGAACGAAATATCGGTGCGGTGTGCCCAGCCGTTCCGCAACCGGGCCGCCAGCACCGCGGTGACGGCGCACCCCAGGGCGCCGGCCAGCAGGTAGACCTGCCGGGGTGACAGCACCGCTGCCAGGGCGCCACCGGCCGCGAGCGAGCCCACCGAGGCCGCATTGAGGACTGCCCCGAGCGCCGCCGCCACGCGGCCGCGCATCCCTTCCTCGGTCCGGGTCGTCACCAGCGTGGCCACGCACACATTCACCATGCCGTTGCCCACCCCGGCGAGCACGCTCAGCGGGACGAGCGCGAGCACCGCTGGCGCGGTGCCGTAGCCCAGCATGGCCAGCGACATCAGGGCCGCCCCGGCGGCCACCGCCCGGGCGCGCCCGGCGTCGGTGGTGATCCGTCCGCAGGCCAGCACGCCAGCGGCCAGGCCGATCATCGTGATCGCCTCCAGCCCGCCGTACCACGCGGCGCTGGCGTGCATTGTCTCCCGGACGAGGAACACCTGGACGACGTTGACCATCAGGCCGAGCAGCACGAACGCGGCCAGGCCTGCGATCAGCGGTGCCAGCAGCGGGTCGCGGCGCAGCGCCGCCCACGCGCCGGCCCGCTCTGGCCGGGCGGCGCCGCGCGGCCCGGCAGTCCCGTGCCGCCGGGCCGCGCCGCGCGGCCCGGCGGCACCGGTTCCGCCGCGCCGGGTCCGGACGGCCAGGGCGGCGACGGACATCGCGCCGAACGTGACCGCGTCCAGGGCCAGCGGCACCCCGGTGCCGAATGCCCCAGACAGGATCCCGGCGACGGCGGGCGCGAGGATGGTGCTGAACGTGAACGCGGCCTGCTGGACTGCCGTGGCCGCGCCGATGTTCTCCTCCCCGGCCACCCGGGGGATCAGTGCCTGCCATGTCGCCTGGGAGAAGGCCGCGCCGGTACCGAGCAGCGCGACCAGGGCGATCATCGCCGCCGCCTGGCGGGTGAAGATCAGCGGGACGCAGCAGCAGGCCTGCAGCACCGTGGCGGTCACCAGCACGCGGCGCGAATCCGCCGAATCGGCCACCTGCCCGGCCGGCCGGGCCGCCGCGATCATCGGAACCAGGCCCGCCGCGAGCAGCACGGCGATCAGGTAGGGGCGCGCCCCGGCCGACTGCAGGCGCAGCGTCAGCGCTACCAGCGCCACCTCGTCGCCGAACCGGGAGGCGCAGCGCCCGGCGGTGGAAACCAGGAAGTCGCGGTTGCGGGCCAGCGGCCGGAATGTGTTAAGCATATACTAAATAGTATTTGCTTAACACATTCGTGTCCAGCGATAGGCTCACGGCATGCCAACGGAGCAGGACGGCAGGATCGTCTTGTCGGACCCCAGGGCGATCCGGGCGCTCGCGCACCCGGCGCGGCTGGCCATCATCGAGGCGCTGTTTCCCGGCGACGAACTGACCGCGACCGAGTGCGCCTCGCTCACCGGCCTGTCCCCGAGCGCGACGAGCTATCACCTCAAGGCGCTGGAGCGCTGGGGCATCGTGGAGGCCGGCCAGGCCCGCGCGGACGGCAGAGACCGTCCCTGGAAGGCCACGGGCCGCTCCATCGAGGTGAGTTCCGACGTGCCGCAGCACACCGTGCTTGCCGAGACCGCGGTGCTTGAGGTGTTCATGGACCGCAACCGTGTCCTGGCCACCGAGTTCCTCGAGCACCAGGCCGACGAGCCGGCGCAGTGGCGGGACACCCTGGAACTCGGCAACGGTGACTACTGGCTGACCGCCGGGGAACTCGCGGAAATCTCAGCAGCGCTACGCGGCGTCCTCGAACCGTACGAGCAACGCCGGCGTGATTCCCGGCCGGACGGGAGCCGGCGGGTGCGGATAGCGCGCTTCATCGTGCCGCGCGCCGGCCCGTGATCACGGCGCCCCGCGCGGGCCGAGCCCGGCAAGGCGGCACTGCGGGCGGGTCAGCAGGTCCAGCTTGCCGTGATGGGCGAACGCGCTACGGCACATGGCCCGCGCCGCGTCGCCGCACTGGTGCAGCACAGCGCCGCCGGTGCTGCTCGGCTCCACCACGTTGACGCACCCGTGGCTGGACCGCCCGTAACTGCCTGGGCTGAGGGCCGCCCAGGCGCCGGCGCTGGCCGCCAGGACGATCAGCAGCGCGCCTACGATGGCGAACACCCGCTTCTGGCGGGGCGTGAGCGATTCCCCGCGCGGGTTGGGCTGGCGGCCTCTCATGCCGGTCAAGCATAAGGAGCGGATAGATTCTACGATTTCGTATATGACGATTTCGTAGCAGTGCCCGCGGGTGGCCGGGTCAGCGCAGGGCGATCCAGGCCGTGTACCCGCCGAGCACGGCGAGCAGCACCGCGGTGCCGATCCGGATGGCGACCGCGTTGATGACGCTGCCCAGCCACCGGCCGCCGGTGACGGCGATCGCGGAGACCGTCCACAGGGCCAGGATGGCGCCGATCGCGACCGACAGCGGATCGCGGTAGTGGGCGGCCAGGTTGGCGGTCAGCAACTGGGTCAGGTCGCCCCATTCGGCGGCGAAGATGACGGCGAAGGCCGTAGCCGCGGTCCGGCCCGGCCGGGACGGCACCGGCGGCGGCGCGGGCTGATCCTTGTGCCGGTGTTCCCTGACGGCGTCGACGACCGCGAGGCCGGCGCCGATCAGGAAGATCACCGCCACCACGGCATCCACGGCTTGCGGCGCGAGCAGGTGGAACACGACGGTTCCCAGGGTGGTGGCGATCACCACGTGCACGGCGAAGGCCCCGGCGGAGCCGAGCCAGACCGCGAAGGGGTGCCCGCGGGTGGACATCACCAGCGAGGCGACCATGGTCTTGTCAGGCAGTTCTCCGACGAAGATGACTGCGAAAACCGCGCCGATGGTGGCCAGGTTCACGGGCCGAGCCAGCGCTGCAGCCAGTCGATCTCCTCGGCGAGCACGTGCATGACCGATTCCCTGGCGAGATAGCCGTGGCCCTCGTGGGGCAGCATCACCAGCCGCGCGGTGCCCCCGTTGCCGCGGATCGCCTGGAACAGCCGTTCCGACTGGATCGGGAAAGTCCCCGAGTTGCCGTCCTGCTCACCGTGGACCAGCAGCAGCGGCGCGGTGATGTGGTCCGCGAACCGGAACGGCGAAACCTGGTCGTAGACGCCGGCGGCCTCCCAGTAGTTGCGCCGTTCGGTCTGGAACCCGAACGGCGTCAGGGTGCGGTTGTAGGCGCCGCTACGGGCGATCCCGGCCGCGAACGCTGTGGTGTGTGCGAGCAGGTTCGCCGTCATGAACCCCCCGTAGCTGTGCCCGCCTACGGCAACCCGGGCCGGGTCGATGATCCCGGCTTCGTCGAGCGCCCGGATGTGTGCCAGGGCGGCGCCGGTGACCTGTTCCAGGTACGTGTCGTTCATCGTCTCGGGATCGCCGATCACCGGCATGGTGGCGTCGGCCAGCACCGCGTAGCCGCGCAGCGTGAACACGACCGGGCCCAGCGCGGTGACCCGGGTGAACTCGAAGCTGTCGGCCCTGATCTGGCCGGCGGTGTCCGCGCCGCCGAAGTCGTAGGGGTAGGCCCAGATCACCAGCGGCAGGCGGCCGTGCACGGCGGGGTCGTGCCCGGGCGGCAGATACAGCATCCCGGACAGGGTTACCCCGTCGCCCCGGTCATGCGCGAACAGCCGCTTGGTGACCCCGGTGAGCTGCGGGTGCGGATCGGGCCAGCGGGTCAGCGGCCTGGACCCGGAACCGCCGAGACCGGCCACCAGCAGGTTCGGCGGCTCGGCCGGGCTCTCATGCCAGAGAACCACCTCGTCCCGGGCGGCCGAGGTGAAGCCGAGCACGTGCTCGACCGTGCCCTGCGGGCTTTCGTGCAGCCGGGTGGCCGCGCCGGTGGCCAGGTCGAAACGGTCGAAGAACGGCCGCTTACCCGCCGGGGTGGCCCCGTCCCCGCGCAGATAGATGGCTGTCCCGTCAGCCAGCACGGTCAGTGAGCCGTCCGGATTGGTCACCCGCAACGGCGAGCCCGGATCGCCGTAGGCGTCGTCCACCGACCTGTCGAACACGGCACGGGACTCCCGGGTCGCGTTCAGGTCACACCACCAGGTGGTCAGCCAGCGGCGGTCGCGGTCGTGCTCGACCATGAGCACCTGGCCCGGCGCGTCGAGGTCGTACCAGCCGAGGCATCGGTGCCGCACATCGAACACCTGCTGCGCCGCCTTGTCGAACGGCCCGGTGAGCCGGAACACCCGGTCCCGGAACTCGGCCGGGGCCACCGGGTCCCCGCCGTCCAGCGCCTCCACCCAGGTCAGGCTGGCCGGAGCGCGCTCCTCCCAGCCGACGAGACGGGGGCCGAGGGGCACGCCCTGGCGGGGCACCTCGTCGCTGACCGGCTGATCCGCGATCACGGCGCGCGGCCGGCCGTCGCTGTCCCAGACCTCGGTGCAGCGGGCGAACCACACCCAGGGGACACGGAAGGAGAACGGCCGGTGCAGCCGCTGCACAAGCAGCTGCGTCCCGTCCGGCGAGTCAAGCAGGGTGTAGTAGAGCCCGGGCGGGCCAAGCTCGGTGCGCTCCCCGCTGGCCGGGTCCACCCGGCACGGGACCGAGGTGGCCAGGACCTCGAAGCGGTCCTCGTCGGTCCCGGTGCGCAGCAGGTCCTGGTACGTCGCGAGCTGTGACCGCTTCCCCGCGGTCTCCTCGAGCCGTGGCTCGGCGGCCGGTTCCGGCAGCACCGGGCTGCCCGGCGGGCAGGCGAGCACCAGCAGCGACCGCCCGTCGCGGGACCAGCGCACGGTACCGCCGCCCGAGGCGGGTTCTCCGCCAAGCACGTCGCAGATGGCCAGCCCGGGCAGCTCGGTGACCGCACCGGTCTCCGCGTCCCCGACCCACAGCCCGGCTCCGTCGGGGCGGTCCACGGTGAACGCGAACCGCCTCCCATCGGCCGCCCACACGGGGAAGCTGACCTGCGCTCCCTCGGGCAGGCCGGGAGAGTACTCGTGCCCGTCAGCGATCCGCAGCACCGACAGCCTGCCCGCGCGGCGCAGGCGGCGCCTGGCCCGCAGCTGCTGGTCGATCCGGAGCCCGGCGAGGGCCAGGTACGGCCGGGCCAGCATGGCGATTTCCGGGTGCGCCGCGTAGTGGAGGAGCATGAGATACCTGCCGCCGGGGGCCATCGAGACCGACGGCGGCGGCGGCGCGTCGACAACCGGGATGAGATCGGCGGGGGGTGTGGCGTACGGCACAGGGATCCTTCTGACGACGTCAATCATTGGTGACGCAGCGGTCAGGATAGCGGCAGCAGCCGGGCATCGTTGCTGCCGCGGTCACGCGCCGTCCGGCCGCTGTCACCAGCGCGCTCGTGCCGGGCAGGTGCTGCCGCCGCCTGGACACGCCGCCACCCGCCGCTTAGGCTTGACTGTATGATCAGTCAAACGGTGTGCCCCGCCTGCCCCCCTTGACCCTGCCGCCGTGGCGCAGTCCCTGCGGCCGTTCGGGGAAAGCCGGATGCTGCCCCGGGCCGCCTACGTCGATCAGGCGGTGTTCGAGTGGGAGAAGCAGCACATGTTTGGCGGCGGCTGGGTCTATGCCGGCCGCAGTGACCAGGTGGCCAGCCCGGGCGACATGCGTGCCGAGTCGCTCGGCACGGGCGGCGTCCTGCTGACCCGCGCCGAGGACGGGGTTCTCCGCGCGTTCGCCAACACCTGCCGTCACCGGGGCCATGAACTGCTGCCATGCGGGGCGTCCGCCCAGCACAAGGTGATCATCTGCCCCTATCACGCCTGGACCTACGGGCTGAACGGCGACCTTCGGGCGGCCGCGGGGTTCAAGAACCGCCCCGGATTCGTGACCGCCGAGTGGGGCCTGGCCGAATTGCCGGTCACCGAGTGGCACGGCCTGGTGTTCGTGGACGAGTCGGGCAAGGCCGGCCCGCTCGCGGACTGCCTGGGCAGCCTGGAGGAGCACATCGCGCCGTACGAGATGGAGCGCCTGGTGGTGGCCGGCCAGCACGACTACGACGCGGCGGCCAACTGGAAGATCCTCACCGAGAACTACCACGAGTGCTATCACTGCCCGTCGATCCACCCGGAGTTGTGCAAGGTGAGCCCGCCCAAGAGCGGGGAGAACTATTCCGCGCCGGGCATCTGGGTCGGCGGCTGGATGGACCTGCGCGACGGCATGGCCACCATGTCCCTGGACGGGACGAGTTCCGGGGTCGCGCTGCGCGGGCTGGACGCGACCGGGCTGCGCACGGTCATCTACATCGGCATCTTCCCCAACCTGCTGCTCAGCCTGCACCCCGACTATGTGATGGTGCACCGGATGATCCCGCTGGCGTCCAACCGGACCAAGATCGAGTGCACCTGGGCCTTCGCCCCCGAGTCGCTGGCCCAGCCCGGGTTCGACCCCCGGTATGCGATCGAGTTCTGGGACATCACCAACCGGCAGGACTGGCAGGCGTGCCAGTCGGTGCAGCGCGGGCTCAGTTCCCCGCACGCCGTGCCCGGGCCCCTATCGCCCGACGAGGACGCCGTCTACCAGTTCGTCACCATGGTGGCCCGCGGCTACCAGGGTGAGCGTGCCTGGACCCGGGGCATTCCCGAGCCGGCCCGCTGACACCGGACGCGGCCGGCCCGGGGCTCAGGCCAGCGACACCGGGCCGCGCTTGACCATCTGGCCGGCGATGATCGCGCGCTGGACCTCGCTCGTGCCCTCCCAGATCCGCTCCACCCGCAGCTCGCGGTAGAACCGCTCGGCCACGTTCTCCCGCATGTAGCCGCGGCCGCCGAACACCTGGACGGCCCGGTCGGCGACCCGGCCGGCCATCTCCGAGCAGTACAGCTTGGCCATGGAGCACTGCGCGTGCGACACCTTCACATCCGCGCCCGCATCGATGCCCCTGGCCGTCTCGTAGAGCAGCGCACGGGCCGCGAACAGCTCCGTCATGCTGTCCGCGAGCATCCCGCCGACCAGGCCGTACTCGCTGATCGGCCGGCCGCCGGCCCGCCGCTCGCGGGCGAACGCGGTCATCTCCCCGGTCAGCCGCCCGGCCGCGCCCAGGCACCGGGCCGCCACCATCAGCCGCTCGAACCGGAACCACTCGTAGGCGAAGGACATGCCGTCCCCCTCCGCGCCGATCAGGCTGGCGGCGGGGACCCGCACGTCGGTGAACGTGACGATCGGGTGGTGATGGCTGATCGTGTGCGTGTATGCGGGAGTGCGCACCACGCTGACACCGGGGCTGGGCAGATCCACCAGGAACATCGCGTGCTCGCCGTGGTGCGCGCCGCCGTCCAGCTTGGCCTGGAAGAAGGCGAAGTCGGCGGTGTTGTAGGAGGTGACGTGCCATTTGGTGCCATTCAGCAGGTACCCGTCACCGTCCCGGCGGGCGGTCGCCTCGATCGCCGCCACGTCCGAGCCCGCGCCTTCCTCCGTGATCGCGTAGCACTCCTCCCGCTCGCCGCGCACGGCCGGGCGCACGTACCGCTCGAGCTGGTCCTCGGTGGCCACGGCCGGCAGCCAGGACGGGGGAGTGGCGGCCACCCAGCCCAGCGCGTTGGTGACCCGCCCGGCCTGCTCCTGCACCAGCACCTGCTGCAGCGCGGTGCATCCGCCGCCGCCCAGCTCGGCGGGCATGTTGGTGGCGCACAGCCCCAGCTCGCGGGCGCGCGCGGCGTGCGCCGCGGTCACCTCGGCGGGCAGCTCGCCGCCGCTCAGCTCGGCGGTGACCTCGAACGGGATCAGCTCGTCCGCGAACGCCGCGGCCCGTTTCTGCAGGTCAAGGTCGGACTCGGTCAGCCCGTACATGCGATCGTTCCTCCGGTGCGTGAGTACTCACTGGCCGCGGCCTGTCTTGACTGAATGTTCAGTTTATGTCACCATCGTGGTCGTGCCAATGCCCTCACCTGCCCTTCCGGATACCGCGGACGCGGTCGTGGTCGGCGGCGGGACGATCGGCGCGTGGTGCGCCTACTTCCTGCGGACGGCGGGCCTGGAGCGCGTCGTCCTGATCGAGAAGGGCATGCTCGGCCAGGGCGCGAGCAGCCGCGCCGCGGGCCTGGTCCGGCTGCAGGGCGGCACCCCGGAAGCGGTGCGCCTGGGCATCTGGTCCCGCCGGTTCTACCTCGGGCAGCACGCGGAGCTCGGCACCGACTCGGGCTTCGTCAGCCAGGGCTACCTGCTGCCGTGCTTCACCACAGCCGAGGTCGAGGCCGCCAGGCAGCGGCTGGCCATGCAGTCGGCGTTCGGGATCGGCGCGGTATGGCTGGATCCGGGCGAGGTGGACGCGGTCAACCCGGCGCTGGCCCCCGGGCAGACACTGGGCGGCACGTTCTGCGCCGACGACGGGTACATCAGCCCGCCGCGCAACGTGGCCGCCTACACCGTGGCGCTGCTGCGGAGCGGCGTCACGGTCGCCGAGCGGGTGGCCTTCCGCGGCCTGATCGCCGGCGGCGGCCAGGTGCACGGGGTCACGACCAGCGACGGCGAGATTCGCGCGCCCCTCGTCGTGCTCACCGGCGGCCCCAAGCTGGCGCAGGTGGGCGCGCTGGCGGGGATCCGGATCCCGGCCGGCGGGGTCAGGCACCAGGTCGCGGTCACCCAGCAGCACCCCGACCTGCACCCGTCCCGGGTGCCCATGGTCTTCGACCTGCATGCCGGGCTGTACTGGCGGCCGGAAGAGGGCGGCCTGCTGTTCGGGATGAGCAACCCGGCGGAGCCGCCGGGGGAGAACCGCAGCGTGGACCTGGACTACCTGGACCTGATGCGCGCCAGGCTGGAGGCGCTCGTGCCGGTCACCGCGGGCCTCGGGCTGCGCCGCGTCTGGGCGGCCACCATCGACTACACCCCCGACCACCTGCCGATCATCGGGCCGGCGCTCGGCCCGGACGGCCCGGTCGCCGGGGTCACCGTGGCCAGCGCGGGCGGCGCCGGGATGATGTGGGGCCCCGGGGTGGCCCGCGCCGCCGCCGACATCGCCCTGACCGGCACCAGCGACGTGGTCGACACCACCAATCTCGGCCTGGACCGGTTCGACGAGCAGGGGCGCAGCAAGCTGGCCGCCGACCCGGTCGCCCTGCCGTTCCCCGAGATGGCGCCGGGCCAGGCGCCCGGCAAGCTCACCGTCACCTGACGGCACGCTGGCGCCTTCCGGCCGGCGGCGCACGATCCGAAGAGAGGAACACCCGACCATGACACAAGCCCTTCCCGGCACGCCGTTCCTGGCCGCCGCCGCGCTCGCTGGGGACCTGGAGGACTGGGGACCGTTGGAGGAGGCGACCGGGGAGCCCATGCAGACCTCGGGCACGACCTTGTGGTCCGACGGCGACCAGGAGGTCGGGGTCTGGGAGTGCACCCCCGGGCCGTCGCACTGGACCCTGGAGACGCACGAGGCCATCTACATCCTGGCGGGCCGGATGACGGTCACCCCGGACGGCGGGGTGCCGCAGGAGGTGGGCACCGGCGACTGCGCGGTCTTCCCGCGCGGCTGGAGCGGCACGTGGCAGATCCACGAGACGATCCGCAAGCTATACGTCATCTACTGACCGGCCCAGCGTAAAATCTCGGGCGGCGCCCGGTACCACGGGCGCTGTCTTTCTGGGGGTCGTGCGTGGGCATTGACGATGTGATCGAACGGATGACCGCCCTGGCGGGGGAACTCCGCCGGGACGGCGATGGCCGGCTGGCCTTCCACGCGACCTACCTGCGCACCACCCAGGCGGTGGCGCAGGCGCTGCGCGACGGGGCCTTCGCCGACCCCGGGTGGGTGGACCGCTGGGACGTCGCCTTCGCCCGGCTGTACCTGGACGCCCTGGACGCCGCCCGGCGCGGTGACCCGGTGCCCGAGCCGTGGGCGGTGGCCTTCGGCGCAGCCGCGGCCCAGCCGGACCTCCCGGCGGTGCGGCACGTCCTGCTCGGCATGAACGCCCACATCAACTACGACCTGCCCCAGGCGCTGCTCGCGGTGATCAGCGACGCGGAGTTCGGCGACCCGCAGGTGCGCGCCCTCCGGGAGGCGGACCACCGCAGGATCGACGAGGTGCTGGCCGTCCGGGTCGGCGCGGAGGACGCCGAACTCCAGCGGCGCGACCCGGCCGCGACCTGGCAGGACCGCGCGCTGCAGCCGCTGAACCGGGTGGCCACCCGGCGCTTCCTGCGCGAGTCCCGCGCCAAGGTGTGGGCCAATGCCCTGGAACTGTCCAAGGCGCGCGCGGCCGGCCCGGACAGCTACGCGGGCCGCCTCGCCGAGCTCGAGAAGCTGTGCGGCCGGCGGGTGGCCGACCTGGAACGGCCCGGCCCGGTGCTGCTCCGGCTGGCGGCCGGCGGCTTCGGGGTCCGGCTGGCCGGCGGCGCCCACCGGCCGGCCCGCGACCGGCCGCACGGCGGACGGCCGCCTCCCGCGCGGCCCGCTGGCGCGCCGCGCCGGCGCGAGCGCGCTGTTGTCCTTCGACCCGGTCGAGGTCGGCAACCTGGAGACCGACCTGTGGGTCACCTACTACCGCAGGCAGTGGGCCCGGTTCCTGGTGTCCTCGCTGCGGGTGGTGCACGGCACGTTCGGCATGGACTGGCTGCGCACCTGCCACGGGGCCTGGCTGGTGCTGCGGGCCAACCAGCTCTGGGCACCCAACCCCGGGGATCCGGACGGTGCCCGCCGGTGCATGGCCCGGTTCTACGCGCTGCTGCTGCTCACCCACGGCGTGCCCGCCGACCCCGCCCGCGCGGCCAGGCTGGAGGTGGACTGGTGGGCGGCCCACCGGGAGCACCAGTACGAGCGGGGCAGCGACGACGGGCCCCTGGTCACCGCGCTGGCCCGGCTGTACGCCTACGTGTACGACACCGGCGAGGAGGCGGTCCGCTCCGCCGCGCAGCACCGGGCGCGGGCGATGGACTTCTCCGACCGGTGGGTCGCCGCGGGGCGTGACCCGGGCAGCCCGCTCATCGCCGGGGAACGTGCCGAACTGGTCCGCTGCTACGCCGCCCTGCTCGCCGCCGTGCACCGCTGACCCGGCACCCGTTCGTGATCATGACTTGAGGGGTGCCATAGGCCCCCGGAAGTCATGATCACGAGGTCAGGCGGGGGAGGCCGGTTCCGCGAGCACGTCGACGGCGACGGCGCCGGCCGGGCCGCAGATCAGCGGGTTGACGTCCAGGGCGGCCAGTTCGCCGCCGAGCTCGCAGGCGATCGCGGACACCGCCGTGATCGCGGCGGCGATGGCGCCGAGGTCCGCTGGTGGCCGGCCACGGAACCCGGCCAGCAGGCGGGCCGCGCGCAGCCGGGACAGCATCCGCCGGGCCCCGGCGACGCCGACCGGGGGCAGCGCGACCGCCCGGTCGGCCAGGTGCTCGACCAGGACCCCGCCGGCACCCACGACGACCAGCGGCCCGAGGTCGCCGTCGGTGACGATTCCGGCCGACAGCTCGATGCCGGGTTCCGCCGTTTCGCACACCAGCACCCGCGGGCCGAGCCGCGCCGCCAGGCCCGCGTACGCGGCCTCCAGCCCGGCCGGGTCGCCAATGCCGAGCACCACCCCGCCCGCGTCCGACTTGTGCGCGACGCCCGGCTCGGCGGTCTTGAGCACCACGGGGTACCCGATCTCGGCGGCCGCGGCCAGCACCGCCTGCGCGCCGCCGGCGCACCGGGTGCGTGCCGTGGCGATCCCGTAGTCGCGCAGCAGGCGGAATCCCTCCGCAGCGTCCAGCGGGCCGGACCGCAGCGCCCGGGTCCAGCGGTCCCGCCGGGCGGTGTCCACCGGCGGCGGCTCCGGCCGCGCGGACCAGGTGCGGTGCGCCAGCAGATGACCGAGGGCGAGCAGCCCGGTGCGGGCGCCCTCGAGCACCGGGATGCCGCCCGCGCGCAGTTCCCCGGCCGCGGCCGGATCCACGGCGGCGGGGATGTTGGCCAGCACCGCGAGCGGCTTGCTGGTGCGCCCCGCGACTTCGGTGAGGGCATCTTGATAGGACCGGTCGCCGTCGAACTCGGTCACCAGGTCCACCGCGAGCGCGACCGCCGCGACGGCCGGGTCGCCGGCCAGCGCGGCGAGCGACTCGGTGAGCTGCCACTGCGCCTTGGTGCTCGCGCCCCACATGTCCAGCGGGTTGCCCGGCTCCAGGCCAGGATCGAGCACCTCGGCCAGCCGCCGCAGCGTGGCCGCACCGACCGGGCCGAACGGCACGCCCAGTTCGGCGGCCAGGTCGGTGACGTGCGCCCGCTCCAGGCCGGAGTCGTGCACGGTGGCGATCCCGCCGCGCCGCCCCGGCGGCGGCCGCCGCCCGATCGTGAACAGCTCAAGGGTGTCGGTCAGCTCCGCCAGGTCGGCGACCCGGTGCACGCCGTAGGCGTCCGCGAGCGCCTCCCAGGCCCCGTCCGCGCCGGCCAGCGCCCCGGAATGCGCGGTCACCAGCGCGCGCCCGGCCGCGGAACGTCCCGCCGTCAGCAGCACCACGGGAATTTGCCGAACGGCTGCCGCCTCCAGCACCCGTTGCAGCGCACCGGTGTCCCGCATCGCCTCGAGCACCAGGGCGAGCACCCGGGTCTGCGGCAGGTCCAGCGCATACCGCGCGTACTGGGCCGCCGAGGTGACCAGTTCCTGGCCGGAGGAGACCGCCACGGTGTACCCGAGCGCCCGGCGGGTGCGCAGCATCGCGGAGAACACCGAACCGGACTGGGTGACCAGCGCGACCGGGCCCGCCGGAAGCTGGTCCGGCTCGGCGTACCCGATCGCCCGCAGCCCGTAGCCCACGTTGACGAAGCCCATGCAGCCAGCGCCGCACAGGGCCATCCCGGCGGCGCGCGCCGCCGTGGCGATCCGGTCCCTGAGCGAGATCGTGGATCCGGGGCTGGCCCCGGGTTCCCCGGAGCCAGGCTCGCCCGCGGGCACCGGGTCGTGCGCGCCACCGAAGATCACCGCGGATCTGTCCCCCCGCCGCGCGGCCAGGTCCACCTGCCCGGCCAGTGCCGCGTCGGGCACCCCGAGCAGCACCAGGTCCACGGGGCGGGGCAGGGCGGCCAGCGAGGGATGGCACGGCACCCCGCCGATCTCCCGGTACTTCGGGTTGATCAGGTACATCGCTGGCGAGGCGGGGCTGCGCGCCACCTCGGCCACCATCCGGTGGCCGAGCGTGCCCGGCCGCGGGCTGGCGCCGACCAGGGCCACGCTGCGGGCTTCGAGCATCGCGCGCAGGGCCGGCTCCCGGCCCGCCCCGGGCGGCGCCCGGTCCAGCGCCGCCCGGGAGGGATGGGCCGGCGTAGTGGCCCGAAGTTCTTGAGCTGTCATGAACGCCGCGGGAGCCTGCGGCGGCTGGCCTTCTTGTCCGCGATCGCCGCCTTGGCCGCCTGCATGCCGGGGATGCCGCAGACGCCGCCGCCGGCATGCGTGGCGGAACTGGCGTAGTACAGGCCGGCGATGGGCGTGCGGTAGTCGGCGAACCCGGGCGCGGGGCGCATGTGGAACAGCTGCTCCAGGGACAGTTCCCCGTGGAAGATGTTGCCGCCGATCAGCCCATAGTCGTGCTCCATGTCGTAGGGGCCGACGATGTCGCGGTGCACGATGGCGCTCTTGAGGTTGGGCGCCAGTTCGCTGTAGCAGTCGATCATCCGGTCGGCGTAGGCCTCAAGCTCCGCCCGGTGCGGCTCGAGGTTCCAGTCGGCGGGCACCCACTGGGTGAACAGCGACATGATGTGGTACCCCTCGGGGACCAGCGTGTTGTCGAACGCGGTGGGGATGACCCCGTCGCTGAACGGGCGCTGCGCCGGGCGGCCCTCGCGGGCGTCGATGAAGGCGCGCTCGATGTACTCCATGGTCGGCGCCATCTCGACCGAGCCGGTGTGGTGCTCCTGCAGCTGCGTGCCCGGGTCGGCGGTGAAGTCGGGCAGTTCGGCCAGGGCCAGGTTGATCTTCACCACGCCGCTGCGGGTCTTCCAGTGCTCGATGTCGGTGACGAAGTCGCCGGGCAGGTTCTCGGCGCCCACGTGGTCGAGGAACGCGGTCCGCGGGTGCAGCGAGGACACCACCACGCCCGCGCCGATCTCCTCGCCGGACTCAAGGACCACCCCGGTGGCGCGGCCGCCGCTGGTCTGCACCCGGGCCACCGGCGCGCCGGTCCTGATCTCCGCGCCGAAGCCGCGGGCGGCGCTGGCGATCGCGTCGGAGACCGCGCCCATGCCGCCCTCCTGGAAGCCCCAGTTGCCGAGGTGGCCGTCGCCCACGTCGCCGATCGAGTGATGCGCCATCACGTACGCGGTGCCCGGCTCATACGGCCCGGCCCAGGTGCCGATCACGCCGTTGACCGCCAGCGCGCCCTTCACCTGGGGGGACTCGAACCAGTCGTCGAGCAGGTCGGCGATGCTCATCGTCATCAGCCGGGTCACGTCGGCGATCGTGCGCACGTCGAGGCCGCGGTGCCGCCAGGCCAGGCGCAGCGTCTCACTCAGGTCACGGGGGGACCGGGAGCCGATCCGCGGCGGCACGGTGAGCAGCAGCGGGCCGAGCACCTCGGCCAGGCCGGCCAGCCAGGCGTCCCAGCGGGGCATGGCGTCCGCGTCCTTCACCGACCACCTGGACACCTCTTCGTGGTTGCGCTTGGCGTCGTCGGCGTACAGCTTGATCGAGCCGCCCTCGGGGAAGGCCTGGTAGTACGGGCCCATCGGGAAGATCTTGTAACCGTGCCTGGCCAGGTCGAGGTCGTTGATGATGGTCGGCGGCATCAGGCTCATCACGTACGAAAGCCGGGTGACCCGGAACTCCGGCGCGTCGGGCCAGGGTGCCTCGGTGGTGGCCGCGCCACCGGTCTTGCCGCGGGCCTCCAGCACCAGCGTGCGCGCGCCGGATCGGGCCAGGTACGCCGCTGCGACCAGCCCGTTGTGCCCTCCGCCCACCACGATCGCGTCGTATCGTGCGGCCATGAGTCCGACCTCCTGCGTTCCGGCGCCGCGCCACGGATCGGTACCGCCGCCGGCCGCCAAATGTTTGACTGAATGTTCAGTCTAGAAACTGGTACGCTTGTCCACAAGTGCACCGATCGGATAGAGCAGGTGCCAAGATCGCTCTTGTCGGCAAGGATGTGTCCATGAGAGTGCAGGCCAACAACGCCGGCACGGCCGATCAGCGGCGCGAACAGATGCTGCGCGCGGCGCTCGACGTGATCGCCGAGCGCGGGTATGCCGAAAGTCGCATCGCCGACGTGGCCGAGCGGGCAGGGACCAGCCCGGCACTGGTCATCTACTACTTCAAGACCAAGGACCAGTTGCTGACCGAGGCGATCCGGTTCTCCGAGGACAACTGGTACGAGGCCGGGATGCGCCGGATGGCGGAGATCCCCACCGCGGCCGGGAAGCTCGAAGAGATCGTGGCGATGAGCACCCTGCCCGAGGCGGACTCCGAGCCGGAGAGTTCCTGGGCGCTGTGGCTCGACCTGTGGGCGCAGGCGGTGCGCCACCCCGAGGTGGCCAGCGTGCGGCAGAAGTTCGACGAGCGGTGGCGCCAGCTCATCTGCTCGCTCGTGCTGGAGGGCCAGGAGGCCGGCGAGTTCGGCCCGGTCGACCCGGTGGACTTCGCCGTGCTGCTGTCCGCGCTGATGGACGGGCTGGCGGTGCAGATCGCGCTGTCCGACCCCGCGGTGGACGCCTCCCGTGCCTACGAGCTGAGCATGCAGTTCGCCGCCGGGCAGCTCGGCTTCACCCCGGCGGTACGGCGGGGCGGGCCTTGAGCCAGCGCGGGTCCGGGGGTCGTCCCCCGAGCTGGCAGGGATCGCGAGTGCGGCGCGGGTAACTAACCAAGGGAGGTGGCCCGGTGGCTGGAGGGCAGATCGAGCTGGTCGCGCTGACCAAGCGGTTTACCGAGGTCGCGGTGGACAGCATTGACCTGACGGTGGCGCGCGGGGAGTTCTTCTCGCTGCTCGGCCCGTCCGGCTGCGGCAAGACCACCACCCTGCGGCTGATCGCGGGATTCGAGCAGCCGACCGCCGGAAAGATCCTGCTGGACGGCACGGACGTGACCGGCATCCCGCCGCACCGGCGCAATGTCAACACGGTGTTCCAGAGCTACGCGCTGTTCCCGTTCCTGAACGTGTCCGACAACGTCGCATTCGGCCTGCGCCACCGGAGCCTGTCCAAGGCCGAGATCGGCAAGCAGGTCGGCGCGGCGCTGGACCTGGTGCAGATGACCGAGTACGCCAAGCGGCGGCCCGGCATGCTGTCCGGCGGCCAGCAGCAGCGGGTGGCGCTGGCCCGGGCGCTCGTGCTGAACCCCGCCGTGCTGCTGCTCGACGAGCCGCTCGGTGCGCTGGACGCCAAGCTGCGGCGGTCCCTCAAGGTCGAGCTGAAGGCGCTGCAGGAGCGGGTCGGGATCACGTTCCTCTACGTCACGCACGACCAGGAGGAAGCGCTGACCATGTCCGACCGGCTGGCGGTGATGAACTCCGGCAGGATCGTGCAGATCGGCGTGCCGCGCGAGGTGTACGAGGAGCCGGGCGACACCTACGTGGCCGACTTCCTGGGGGTGTCCAACCTGATGGAGGTCGACGTGGTGGAGCGGGGGCCGGGGGCACGCTGCCAGATCAAGATCGGTGAGGCGGGCCTGGTGGCCGAGCGGGGTGAGGTCGACGGTCTCGGCCCCGCCCACGTGGTGATCCGCCCCGAGCGCGTCAGGATCGAGCCCTACGGCTCCGCCGGGGACAACCGGGTGCCGGCCATGGTGGAGCGCCTGGTGTTCCTCGGTGCCGCGACGCAGGTGATGCTGCGGCTCGGCGCGGGCCTGCCGCTGCAGGCCCTGGTGCAGAACGACGGCGAGTCGACCGGGCTGGCGCAGGGCTCCCCGGTGCACGTGTTCCTGCCGCCCGACGGGCTGCGGGTGCTGGGCGGCGAGGCGCGCGACGTGCCGGTCGCGCCCGAGGACGACTCGCTGGTCAGCAGCTAGCTGTGCCAGCCCGGGGGAGCGACCCCCGGAGCCCCCCGATGGCCTGCGGCCCCATTCCTCCGTCATCGGGCCTTGGCCGTGCTAGCCCGGGGGAGCGACCCCCGGAGCCCCCCGATGGCCTGCGGCCCCGTTCCTCCGTCACGGGGCCTTGTCCGTGCCAGCCCGGGGGAGCGACCCCGGCCGCCGGTGGTCTCAGGTTTCCCTGATGATCTCTCCTGAGGAAGCGGGTGGTGGCCGCGGGCGTCAGCGCCTCGGCGGACAGGCGGTTCATGACCTCCATATAGTGGTCGACGTCGTTGCGCCTTTCCAGGTACAGGGCACTGGTGAGCTGCTCGATATAGGCCACGTCCGGCAGGTCGGCTTGGCGGAACCGCAAAACCGTGAATGAGCCGCCCGCGCCCGCGTGGCCGCCCCGGCGGAACGGCACGATCTGGATCGTCACCTGGGGCAGTTCGGCGGCCTCGATGAGCCGCTGCAGCTGCCCGCGCATCACCTGCGGCCCGCCCACCGGGCGGCGCAGAGCGGCCTCGTCCATGACCGACCAGACCCGTGGCGCGTCCTGGCTGCCCAGCAGGTCCTGGCGCTTCATCCGCAGGCTGACCCGGCGATCGATCTCCTCCACGGGGGCGGCCGCATGGCCGAGCACGGTGACCGCCCGGGCATAGCCTTGCGTCTGGAACAGGCCGTGCACGAACTGCAGCTCGAAGGTGCGGATCAGCGTGGCCGCGGCCTCCAGGCCCAGGTAGGCCTCGAACCAGTCGGGCAGGATGTCGGAGTACTTCGCCCACCAGCCCTGGGCGTTGGCCTGCTCCACGAGCTCCAGCAGCCCGGCACGGGTCTGCTCGTCGGTGACCCCGTAGAGGGTGAGCAGGTCGGCTACGTCCCGGTGCTTGAAGCTGACCCGGCCGTGCTCCAGCCGGCTGATCTTGGACCGGGATGCGCGGATCTCATAGCCGGCCTGTTCCGGCGTGATCCCGGCATCCTCGCGCAGGCGGCGCAACTGGGTGCCGAGCAGCATGCGCAGTACGGTCGGGCCGCTCCGGGGGTCGGCGGCCAGGGCGTCGTCGTCCGGAGGGCCGCCGCTACCACCGGGGGGCGGGTCGACCGTGCTCAATCCTGGCTCCGGCGTGGTGGGTCGGCGCTGGTCTGGGTCCCGGCCAGTACCGCGGTGTCCTCGGATCCCGGGACACCATGGCGTTACCGGGTGATGGCGGGAAGTTAGTCCCGCGGGTGCACCGGCACAATACACCCGATCCGGCGTGCCACGGCAAGCCCTTCCGCGGCGGTGCCCGCGCCATTTCCGGGCGGGCACCCGGCCACCGGCGAAGAACGGTTATCTAGCTGGCGAAACCAGGTTGTCGAACTCTCCGTCCTTCACGCCGCGCAGGAAACCGGCCAGTTCCGTCCGCGGGTAGATGAGAGCGGGGCCAGATTTGTCCCTTGAATTACGGACCGCGATCATCCCGTCCGGCAGTTCGGCCATCTCCACACAGCTTCCGCTCGGGTTGCTGGCGCTGCTCTTGCGCCAGCGTGCCGTCGTCAGAAGGTCCGCACCCATGCCGTTCTCGACGTGCATGTTCTCTCCGGTGTCAGATTTCAGCGGGGACAGTCAGGGGCGGACACTCAGGCCCGCCCCTGCTGCAGTAGTCTGCACGCGGCAGCCTAACATGCTAATGCATGTGCATTTGATGCTTGCATCAAGGGCGCAGGCACGGCAGAATGCGGTTGCACACGTTTGCACGGTAACTACCAGTGGAGAGCGGCGAGTCGGAAGTGTCAGAGGCGGCGGTGACGGCAGCACCTGCGGGTATCGCGCGCGGGACGGACCCCGCCGCAGACTGGCACTGGCTTACGTCGGCCGCGGAGATGGCCGCGGAGGTCAGCGGCGTCTGGCCAATGGCCAGGCACCCGGCCGCGCAAGGCTGGCCCGGCTACCCCAAGGTGGCCACCCGCACGCCCGGAGCGGGCGCCGAGTCGGTCAGGGTGGCACGGGACTTCACGGCCGCGACGCTGCGGCGCTGGGGCGTGGACGAGCGGTCCGACGACATCGTCGTCGTGGTGTCCGAACTGCTGACCAACGCGCTGCGCTACACGGTGCCCTGCCCCGGGACGGTCTGGCCGCGCTGGCCGGTCCGGCTCGGCCTGCTGCGGCCGGGCCCGTGGGTGCTGTGCGCCGTGTCCGACCCCAGCGACGAGGTTCCGGTGCCCAGAGAGCAGTGCTGGTTCGGTGAGTCGGGCCGCGGGCTGCACGTGGTGTCGTCGCTGTGCGACGAGTGGGGCTGCACGCCGCCCGGGTCCAGGGGCAAGGTCGTCTGGGCCATGTTCACCACGCAGCAGGCCTGGTAGCCACGCCGGAGGCGGTCAGAGCGACCGTGCGGGGCGCCGCCCGGGGGGATTCAGCCCTCGCTGCCCGCGATCGAGGTCAGCGCCTCCAGCCTGCTGCCCCGCTCGCCGCGGGTCATCCAGCGGTAGCCGAGGTAGCCGAGCACGGCGATGACGAACGACATCACCAGCGCGATCGTGCCGAGCGCATTGAGCGCGGGCCCGCCGTTGCCGCCGTGCTGCGTGGAGTAGATGATCACCGAGATCGGCGTGTTGCTGGCATTGGACGAGAGCAGGTCCACGATCACGAAGTCGTCGATGACACCGGAGAACACCAGCACCGCGCTGGCGAAGATGGCCGGGCCGAGCAGCGGCAGCAGCACCCGCCGGATCGTCTGGAACTGGTTGGCGCCGAGGTCGGCGGCCGCTTCCTCGTACTGTCTGCCCAGCGTGACCAGCCGGGCCTGGACGATGATGGCCGGCCAGCTCAGGTTCCAGGTGACCAGGCCCAGCGTCTCCGCCAGCGTGCCTAGGTGCACCCTGGTGAACAGGATGGTGAACACGAAGAACATCGCCACGCCGAAGATCAGCTCCGGGATGACGAACGACAGGATCATCATGAAGTTGAACGTGGACGGCACCGGGCCGCGCCACCGGTTGATGCCCAGCGCGAACGCCACGCCGAGCGGGACCGCGATGAGCGTGGTGTAGACCGACAGCCGCAGGGTCTGCAGCACCGCCGCGTGCAGCTGCGGGTTGTGCAGCACGCTGTTGACCGGGTCGGTGAAATACCAGCGCCAGGAGAAGCCCTGCCAGACGCTCTGCGACTTGCCGTCGTTGAACGAGAACAGCACCGCGAGGGCGATCGGCACCAGCGACCAGATCAGGTACAGCCAGGTGAACCCTTCGAGAATCCAGGGGTGCCCCCACGGGTTGCGCCGCGGTATCCATCGCCGGCTGAGGGCGCGGGGCTGCGCGGCCGCCTGGCTTGCGGGCGCGGGAACGCTGGTCGTGGTCACACTGCCTCCCGGGACGAGCGGTTGGTGGCCACCACGTAATAGATCATCGGGACCAGCAGCACGAGCAACAGCAGCATGGACAGCACCGCGCCCTGCCCCTGCAGGCCGGGCGTGCCCAGTTGCCCCGCGATGAGGTTGCCGATCATGGACGTGTTCGCGGCTCCAGACATCAGCTGGTTGGTGTAGTAGTCGCCGATCATCGGCAGCACGGTGATCAGCAGCGCGGTGAGGATCGGCTGCCGCGACAATGGCAGCGTCACCCGCAGGAACGTCCGCGCCCGGCCCAGGCCCAGGTCCCGGCCCGCCTCGATGAGCGCCGGGTCGATTCGGTCCAGGCCGGCGAAGAGCACGAGGATCAGGTAGGGGATGTAGCCGTACACCAGGCCGAGGATCACCGTGACGGGCTTGCCGCCCAGCCAGTTGACCGGCTGCGAGATCAGGCCAAGCGCGGACAGGGCCTTGTTCACGTAGCCGTCGGTCTGCAGCAGGCCTATCCAGGCCAGCATGCGCATCATGTAGCTGATCCAGAACGGCGCGATCAGCAGCAGCAGGAACAGCCCCTTGCGGCGCCCAGCGAACCTGGCCACGAAGTAGGCGGCCGGGTAGCCGATCGCCAGGCACAGCAGCGAGCCGATGGCCACGTAGACGATCGTCCTGATCACGATGGGCCCGGCGAACGAGGTGGCCCCCACCAGGTCGTGCCACACATTGATGACGTTGGACGAACTCCAGTGCAGCGGGTTCCAGACGGCGATCGGCGTTTCGTACAGCCGGTTGAGCTGGCCCATGGCGATGGCCAGGACGGCGTAGAACGGCACGACGAACAGCAGGATCAGCCAGATCATCCCGGGTGCCGCCAGGGCGATCCAGAAGCCCCGCCCGTGGGCGTCCCGCTTCGGGTCCTTACTGGTGCTGGTTGCCACCGCTACCCGTGATGCCATCGCGTGCCCCTAGATTCCGTTGCTCACCACGAGCCAGGCCTGCTGCCACAGCGCGTCGGCGTCCACCGGCAGCTGGAACTCGCCGACGCCGCGCCGGAAGTCGGTCGGCAGTACCGCCGTGGATATCAGGCTCTTCGGCAGCAGCTTCTCGGTGACCAGGCGCTGCGGTGTGACCTCGTTCAGCGGCTGCATGTAGCCGTTGTAGCTGATGTTCTCCAGGACGTTCGGCAGGTTCTGCATGTAGTCGAGGAAAAGGTGCGCGAGCACCGGGTTTTTCGCGCTGCGCAGCACCGTGTTGGTGTCGTTGGCCACCGGGCCCTTGCCGTCCCTGGGGAACCAGTAACCGACCACGTCGACGGGCGTGCCCTTGGGCATGTAGGCCGCCGCGGCCGCCATGTCCCCGGACCAGGCGTGGTGGATCCAGGTCTGGGCGGTCGGCACCTCGGTGTAGTCGTTGTTGTCGATCCGCACGTTCACCAGGCTGGTCAGTTGCTCGAGACTGTGCCGGGACAGGGCGATCTGGCGCGGGTCGGTGGTGTTCAGGTTGTAGATCCCGTTCTTCATCAGCCCGAGGCTGATGCTCTCGCGGTAGTCGTCGAGGATCGCGATCTTGCCCTTGTACTTCGGCTGCCAGAGCATCGCCCAGGGGTTCCGCATCGTGTACGGGTTCTCGTGGACCAGGTCCTTCCGCCACGAGATGCCCGTGGTGTAGATCGTGTACGGCACCGTGTACCGCCAGCCCCGGTCGTAGAAGGGGTTGGTGAAGTCGGGCCAGGCCTGGCTGATGTTCGGGATGTAGCTGTGGTTCAGCGGCTGGACCAGCTTCGTCTCGATGAGCTGGCCGAGGGTGTCTACGGTGACGCCCATGAACACGTCGTAGGACAGCCCGCTGCGCAGCTTGGACAGCGCCTCGTTCATGGTGTTGAACGTGGTCAGCTCGACCTTGCAGTTGTACTTCTTGGCGAAGCTGTTGAGGCAGGACTGGTTGACGTAGGCGACCCAGTTGTAGATCTGCAGGGTGGCCCCGGTCTCCGGGGCCAGGCCGCTCTTGATCGGCTGGTTGTCCGCGAACAGCGGCCAGGTGACCGGGTTGTGGGGCCGGGGCAGCGGGACCGTGCCGCTGCCGGCCAGCGCGGGCGCGCACGCCTCCAGCAGGGCGCCGCCGCCCAGGGCCCCGAGCCCGGCCACCGCACTGCGGCCCAGGAACCCGCGCCGGGACATCGTTGTCCGGGGCGGGCCATCCTCGGTCCAGCCCTCACGTGGGTGTGCCACCAGTCACCTCTTCCCTGGCGGCCCTGAGATCAGGGAGACACCGGACTCTGACTGAACATTCCGTCAATAACACGTACTCTTCCGCCGCCCCGGCGCGCAAGGCTTTCCGGCATAACCTACCTTGCGGGTGCCCGCCGCCTGCCCGCCTGCGACATCCCCGCCACGGTGCACATCTCAAGCGGCGGTACCGCAGGCGCTCACCGCGCGCGCGAACACGCCGAAGTTCTCGACCAGCCGGTCGATGTCCGGCTCATCGTGCTGCACCGAGATGAGCCATTGTTCGATCTTGCCCCAGGGCGGGAGGAAGACGCCACCGTTGTGCTGGAACAGCCAGTGGGCGTGGCTGTAGCGGTCGTCGATGCCGAGGAAGCCACGGTAGTCCCGGACAGGCTGGGCGGAGAACACCACGCAGCCCTTGGCACCCGCGGTCACCACGTGGGCGGCCAGCCCGGCCGCGGCGATCTCGCGCTCGATGCCCGAGGCGGCCCGCTCGGCCAGGGCGTCGATCCGCTGGTAGGCCTCGGGCGTGGCGACCTCGGTGAGCATGGCCCGGGCGGCCGCCAGCGCGAGCGGGTTCCCGTTGAACGTGCCCACCATCTCGTAGTCGCCCGCCGCGACGTGCGCCATCACCTCGGCCGTGCCGCCGATGGCGGCGATGGCGACCCCGCCGCCGATCGCCTTGGCCAGGCAGGTGATATCGGGTACCACGCCGGTCAGCCCGGTGGCCCCGGCCGGGCCCGCGGTCAGGCCGGTCTTGACCTCGTCGAACGTGAGCAGGGCGCCGCGGGAGTGCAGCAGGTCCTTCAGCGCCGCCAGGTAACCGGGCTCGGGGTGGATGATCCCGGCGTTCATCATGATCGGCTCGATGATCATCCCGGCGATCTCGTCCGGGTGCTCGTCCAGGAGCCTGGCGACGCTGTCGATGTCATTGAAGCTGGCGACCAGGGTGAGCTTGATGAACGGGCCGGGGATGCCGGTGCTCGACGGGGCCTGGGCGGGCTTGCCCTCCGGGCCGGCCTCGTCGGCCTCGGGGGCCACGGAGACCTGCACCGAGTCGTGGTGGCCGTGGTAGCAGCCCTCGATTTTTATGATCAGATCCCGCCCTGTGATCGCCCGCATCAGGTGGATGGCGTCCATGGTGGCCTCGGTGCCCGAGTTGGCGAACCGCCACAGGGGCAGGCCGAACCGGGCGGCAAGTTCGCCGGCGACGACCACCGCGTCCTGCGTCGGCTGGGCGAAGTGCGTGCCCCGCGCTACCTGGCGGGTCACCGCCTCGACTATTGCGGGGTGCGCGTGCCCGGCCAGTCCCACGCCGTATCCGCCGTGCAGGTCCACGTACTCGTTGCCGTCGACGTCATAGATCTTGGAGCCGCGGCCGTGGCTGAGCCAGACCGGCTGCGGTGCGGTGATCTGCCAGTTTGAGGTCACCCCGCCGGCCAGGGATCCGGCCGCTGCGGTGGCCATGCGCCGTGATTCTGGCTGGCGTTCGGCGAAGATTCTCTCCTGCTCGGCGATGACTTCCGCGAGATCCGCGGGCAGTCGGACGGTGCTGTCCTGCGTGGTGGACACGGTGGCCCCTCCTGTTTGACTGAACATTCAGTCTAAAAGGAGCCCCGGCGCCCTGACAAGGCCGCAAGCCCGGAGCGGCCGCCTCCCAGGGGTGGCATTCTGTTTTCCCGGCTGGCATGGCAGTGCGTAAGCCTGGTTGTTCGTCATGGTCTTCTAGTGGAGGAGGCAGTGACGTGGCACGTGAGTGGGGCAGCGCGGACTGGGAGCGGCTGCTCGCTGAGCGCGGCAATCAGCTCATGGGCACCGCGATCGCGCTGGGCGGGAGCCGGGACGCCGGCGAGGATCTGCTGCAGGCCGCCCTGGAGCGGGTCTTGCGGAAACCGCGCCAGGTGGACCGGGACATGGAGGGCTACCTGCGGCGGGTCCTGTACAACCTGGCGGCAGATGGCTGGCGGCGGCGCGGCAGGTGGCGGCAGAAGCTTCCGCTGCTGCGATCCGAGGTCATGGCGGCCGCTGCCGACGGCACCGTGGCGGTCGACCTGCGGGACGTGCTGGTGCGGCTGGTGCTGCAACTGCCGCCGAGGCAGCGCGCGGTGATCGTGCTGCGTTACTGGGAGCAGCGCACCGAGGCCGAGACAGCCAGCCTGCTCGGCTGCTCGGAAGGGACCGTCAGATCCGCGGCCGCACGGGGGCTGCGGCGGCTCCGCGAACTGGCCAGTCCCCCGGCAGGAACGGGCACCCAGCTGACCGAGGAGAGATCATGACGAACGGCATCGAGGAAATGCTGCGCGAGGGTTTTGAACGGCTTACCGCCGATGCCAAAGCCCCCGCCGGGATGGTCGGCCGTGCCCAGCGGCGTAACCGCCGCCGCCGGATCGTGTCGCTGTCAGCCGTGGCCGCGGGCACGGCCGTGGCGACAGCGGCGGCGTTGATCATCGTCACCACCGTCGTGCCGCGGGGCGGCCCGGCCCCCCGGGTGCGGACCATCGGCTACGTGACCGGCCGCGCCCAGCAGGCACTGGCGACAGTGGCCCAGGCAAAGGCCATCGAGGAGATCCGTAACACCGCCCGCAATGGCGCGTTCGGTTTCACCGTCCTGAACATGGCTTACGGCCAGGAACAGAATCCCTCCGGCAGCGCAGTCCTGCCCGGAGTCCTCGGGAGCGTGAAAGCCCAGCGGATGACCTCGTGGTTCTACCACGACCTGGTGCTGCAGCAAGGCTTCTCGGCAGCCGGGAAGCTCGTCTTCACCTCCAGCATCGGCATGGTCACCTCGCCAGCCGGAAAACGGGTGCCCGCCGGCTACGGCGCGGCCTACCCGGCGCGGACCCGGTGGCTCTCGCCCCTCACCGGACGCAACGGGACCCTGCCCAAGCTCACCTGCGCCCATGCCTACCCAGGCGCGGCCACTCCGCACCTGCGGGCCACCATCCTCAAGGCCCTGTCCTGCGGGCTGTTCGCCCTCGACGGGAATCAGCGAATCGACGGCGTCGACGCCATCAAGCTCATCATGAAGCCCTCGTCAGGCCTTGGGTTGCGCGAAACGCTCTGGCTGGACCCGTCCACCTACCTGCCGCTGCGGACGAGCACGGCATCCTCGGGCTCCCACGGCCAGGTGAGCCTGCTGGTAGCGGACTACCGGTGGCTTCCGCCCACCGCAGCGAACCTGGCCGCACTGCACGCCGCCATCCACCGCGCCGCGATCCCGTCCCGGTTCCGCATGCTGCCGCCGGCCGACCTGCCACTGGCCGGATTCGAGACGCCCCCCGCCTAGTCGAGTGGTTCACCCGGCGGCCGGTCCGGTGCGTCAGGTTGCCGCGTGCGTGTGCCCTGAGCGGCTGTCGGGCCCGGCGATCTGGTCTATCAGGTCGCGGATGTGGCCGTCGGTGAGCTGGTAACAGATGACGCGCCCGCTGCGCCGCGCGGTGACCGTGCCGGCGGCGCGGAGCAGGCGCAGGGCCTGGGAGACGGTGGTCTCGTTCATCCCGGCGGCCACGGCCAGGTCGGTGACGCTGATCGGACCGGCCTGATGGATGCAGATGAGCAGGGTGAGGCGGCTCGGATCGCCGAGGGTCCTGAACCTGCCGGCCCATCCGGCGATGTCACCGCAGTCGCCGAGTGCGCTGAGGGCCTGGCACACCCGCTCGCTGTCGAGGGTGTGGCGGCCGGCTGGGACGAGGTGCATTGCCCGATCATCGCAGAACCCGGCTTGCATAGGTATTTATCTGCTGAGGTTTGACGGCGGTGATCCGTCGTCGCTAGGGTGTGCCCACCCCGGGCCGCCGGCCTGGGGTGGTTCAGCTGCAGCGAAGCCGGTGAGATGCCGGCACTGTCCCGCAACGGTGATGCCCTCGATGGGATGAGTCCGGGCGCCTGCTCTGAGCCAGCGATATCGGTCCTCGGAGGAAGGGCGATTCGTGCGCGTTCCCCGCGCGGCCATGCGGTCTCCCGCCCGGCAGCGGGCCCCGGCCGGTGACGCCGCCGGGCGTGACCCGAGCCGCGAGGCCGTCCCCGGCGGGCGGCTGCCGCTTTCTGTGGTCCTTCCCGCCTGCGCGCTGCTGCTCATCGTGGTGATGACCGCGGCGATCGGCATCGGGCCGGTGCCGCTGAGCCCCGCCTCGGTCTGGCATGTCGTGCTGAGTCACCTTGAGGGTCATCCGGCGCAGAGTGTCGCCGGGGAGATCGTCTGGGAGATCCGCATGCCGAGGGTCCTGCTCGCGGCGCTGATCGGCGCGGCCCTCACCACGGCCGGGACCGTCGTTCAGGTCCTCGTGCGCAACGCCCTGGCCGATCCCTTCCTGCTGGGAATCTCATCCGGCGCCAGCGTGGGGGCAACAGCGGTGCTGCTGTTCGGCGCGCTGGCTTCGCTGGGCCTGTGGGCGATCTCGGTGGGCAGCATCATCGGCGCGCTGGTTGCCATGCTGAGCGTCTTCGCGGTCGCGCGCCAGCACGGGCGGCTCGCCCCGACACAGCTGATCCTGTGCGGCGTGGTGATGGCCGCGTTCTACGAGGCGATCACCAGCTTCCTGATCTTCCGTGGCAACCCGCAGGCAACCCAGTCGGTCCTGTTCTGGCTGCTCGGCTCGTTCGGCCTGGCGTCCTGGCAGCAACTGCCGATCCCGGCCGTGGTGCTCCTGGCCGCGATGGCCTACCTGCTGGCGCAGGCCCGCTCGCTGAACGCCCTGGCGATGGGACCGGAAGCGGCCGCGTCGCTGGGCGTGGACGTGCGGCAACTGCGCCGCAACCTGTTCATCGTCGCCTCGCTCATCGCCGGTGTCGCGGTCGCGGTCAGCGGCGTGATCGGGTTCGTCGGCCTGGTCATCCCGCATATCGTCCGGCTGCTGGTGGGGTCGGATCACCGCCGGGTGCTCCCCGCCGGGGTGCTCATCGGGGCGTCGTTCATGGTGCTGGCCGACCTGCTGGCCCGCACCATCGTGGCGCCGCAGGAGATGCCGATCGGCGTGATCACCGCCTTCATCGGCGCGCCGGCGCTGCTGCTGCTCATCCGCCGGCGGCCCTATCTGTACGGGGGCGCCGAATGAGCCTCGAACTCCGCGACCTGTCCGTGGACATCGCCGGCCGGCGGATCGTGTCCGGCATCAACCTGCGTGTCGCCGATGGCCAGTTCGCCGGGCTGATCGGGCCGAACGGCAGCGGGAAATCCACGATCCTGAAGGCCATCTACCGGGTCCACCGCCCGGCGACCGGCTCCGTCCTGGTCAACGGCACCGACCTGCACCAGATGCGGCCCAGGCTCGCCGCCCGCCGGGTCGCCGTGGTGGCACAGGAAAACCTGATGGACTTCGGCTTCACGGTCCGCGAGATGGTCCTGGTCGGCCGCACCCCGCACAAGGGACCCTTCGACCGGGACAACGAAGACGACCAGGCGATCACTCAGGACGCGATGCAGCGGACCGGCTGCGCGGATCTGGGCGGCCGCAGCTTCCAGAGCCTGTCCGGCGGCGAAAAGCAGCGGGTGCTGATCGCGCGCGCCCTCGCCCAGGGCGCCGATCACCTGGTCCTCGACGAGCCGACCAACCACCTCGACATCCGCTATCAGGTCAGCGTCCTGGAACTGGTCGCCGGGCTCGGTGTCACCGTCCTGGCCGCGGTGCACGACCTCAATCTCGCCGCCCTGTTCTGCGACACCGTGCACGTCCTGGCGGACGGGCGCCTGATCGCCACGGGATCCCCGGCGGAAGTGATCACGCCGGAGACCGTCCGCGCCGCTTACGGGGCCGACGTCCTGATCATTGACCACCCCGACACCAGCACGCCCCAGTTGCTGCCGCGCCGCCTCGCCGGCACCCACCGGCCAGCGGCACGCCCGGCGGCCACCATGCCGCAGCACGGCCAGAACGGCGGGGCGGCGGATCCTGACAGAAAGGCCCCTCATGCTTAACGCCGGCCGCCTTAACGCCAGCCGCCGCCATGATCACCGTCGCAGTTATCCCGCTGGCGCGCTGCCTGCGGTGCTCGTGGCTGGCACCATGGCACTCGCAGCCTGCGGCAGCGGCGCAGGGACCGCGCCAGCCCCGCCGCCGGCCGCGGCGGGCAAGGCTGCCTACCCGGTGACCGTGCAAAGCTGCGGGTCGCCGGTCACCTTCACCAGCGCGCCGAAGCGCGCCGTCTCCAACGACATCAACGCCACCGAGGACATGCTCGCCCTGGGGCTGCAGTCGCGGATGGCCGGCGACTTCGGCGTCACCGGTGACGGACCGCAGGGCCATCCGGTACCCGACCAGTACCTCAGCGCCTTCCACCAGGTCAAGGATGTCTCCCCGGACTACTTCACCCTCGAAACCCTGGTCGGCCTGCATCCGGACTTCCTGTTCGCCGGCTGGAACTACGGCCTGCAGGCAGGCACCAGCCTGACACCCACCGGCCTGGCCAAGTTCGGCGTCAAAACCCTGGCGCTCACCGAGTCCTGCGTCCACGTGAACCCGGGCGAGAAGTCGGCCTCGATCAACGACACCTACCAGGACCTGGCCAATCTTGGCGCGATCTTCAACGTGCGCAGCCGCGCCAGCAAGGTCATCGCCCAGATGAAAGCCCAGGTGGCCGCCGCGCACGCCAAGGTGGCCAGCCTGAAGCCGGTCTCGGTCTTCCTCTATGACAGCGGGCAGGCGGCCCCGTTCACCGCCCCGGGCCTGGCCATGCCCAACGCGCTGATCCAGCTCGGCGGCGGCACCAACGTCTTCGCCAGCCTCAAGCAAAGCTGGACATCAGTGTCCTGGGAGGATGTCGTCGCCCGCCGGCCGCAGTGCATCATCATCAACGACTACGGCACCCCGACCTGGCAGCAGAAAGAGAAATTTCTCAAGACTCATCCCGTGACCCGCAACCTGCCCGCCGTCCGGCACAACTGCATCCTGCACCTCAGCTACGACCAGCTCACCCCCGGCCCTCGCAACGCCCAGGCCATCACGGCCATCGCGCGCTGGCTCCACCCGGCGGCATTCGGGCAATCCGGCTAGCCAGTCATCCATCGCCCGGCCCGATATCGAACGTTAGTGTCAACTAACGGAGATGCGCTGGGCGGCCAATTGTGCGATCAGCCGCCAGCCCAGCAGGAACAGCCCGAGGAACAGCAGCGAGACGATGATGAACGCCAGCGCGGTGCCCTGGCCGGCCAGACCCGGAGCACCTGCCCGAGGGCCACGGTAGCCAGCCACACCCCGGCGCCGGTGGGCACCAGGACGAACGGCCGCCGCCACGCCCTGGTCGCCAGTTCGCCGGCCGCCAGCCCGGCCAGGAACGGCCACGACGTGGAAACCACCCCGGCCAGGGTGTCGCCCGCATGGTGGTTCGCCCGGCCGATCACCACGAAGGCCAGCACGCAGCAGACGTCGGCGAGAACGCCGAGGGCGGCACGCATGCGCTCAGCGTAGGCGCCGCGGCCGCCGCGCGAGGCCCGCCCCGCTGCACGCCACCACGATCGCAAGCGGCACGATGCTCCCGGCCAGCCCGGGCTCCGCCGAGTGGGCGACGATCCAGAGCGAGCCGACGAACACCAGGTAGGCCCCGATAATAAAGGCCCCGGTGGTGCGGGCCATGCCGCTGTAGCGGTAGGCGAACGCCAGCGCGATGAGGGTCAGCACCAGGTACCAGACGGCGATCAGGTCCGCCTGGCCCGACGGCGCGCCGAGCCCGATGATCGCCGCGGGCACCAGCAGCCCGGCGGTGACGTTCAGCGCGTTGCTGTTCAGCGTGGTGCTCAGCATGGCGGCGCCGCGGCCACGGGCGGCGAGGTACACCGCGGCGACCGAGTTGGGCAGGCTGGTGACAGCGGCCAGCACCACCCCGCCGATGATGATCGGCGGGATCGCGAGACGGGTGCCGAGCCGGGTCGCGGCCTGCTCCATGGCCACGCTGGCCACGACCACCACGACCAGCATCGCGCCGGCCACGGCCACGTCCCTGGCCCGGCCATGCGCCGGGCGGATGACCTCTTCGAGTTCGGTCTCCTCCTCGGACACCGCCGCGGCCAGCCACGCCTCCCAGCGCCGGGCCAGCGGGATGCGGGCCAGCCGTCTCGGCCGGCCCCGAGCACGATCAGGTAGGGGATCAGGGCGGCGAGGGCGGCGACGAGCGCCGCCCCGGCCGGGATCAGGCCGAGCACCATGACCAGGCAGACCACGGCCATCCAGACCCCGACCACCCCGCCAAGCAGGATCACCTTGCGGTGCAGCGCGATCCGGCCGGCCACCACGGCGCCGAGGCCGAGCAGGGCGGCCAGGTTGAACACGTTGGAGCCGATGATCACCCCGGCGCCGACCTTGTTCTGGTGCATGCGCAGCGCGGTCACCGCCGCGGTGATCTCCGGCGCATCCCCGGCCAGCGCGGCCAGCACGCCGAGCAGTGCCTCGGACAGGCCGAGCCGCTCACCGATCCGTTCCAGCCGGGTCACCACCAGGTAGCTGGCGCTCAGGCTGACCGCGGCGGCGACCAGGAAAACGGATAGCTCGGCGGTAACCGGCACCGGGCAGGCCCCTTCTTGTGGCTGGCGGATGCCGACCAGTCTTCCCGGCTGTCCCGGTGCCACCCATCACCCTCGGGGAGTGGCGCCGCGGGCCGCCGCGGGTGAGCCTGGCCGGAGGGCAGGGCACCCGGTGATCACCGGGTCGCGTGTTCCCGGTCGGTGAGCCTGGTGTCGATCAGGCACACGGCTTCGAAGTTGCGGCGCACATCGGCCCGGTCGGCCTCCTCGCCGACCGTGCGCTCGCTGGCCCGCTGGATCATCTCCGCCTGGTCGATCAGCACCCGGCGCTGAGCCGGCCCGGTCGTCTCGATCATGATCTTGGCGATGACATCGAGCTGGCGGATCATGATGGCCGGCATACCCATGCTCGCCTGCCGGATCTTCTCGAATGACCGCTGCACCAGGCGCTCGTAGCTCGGCTGGGGCGCGATCACCCGGATGAACCCTTGCCCGTCCCGGTGCACCCGGACCGGGTGCCACCGCTTCACGATCTTGCAGAGGCTGTCGCCCAGCCAGTCCACGCAGGTCATCGCGGTGAAGGTGTCGTTGACCGCGGGGGACAGGGCCCGGATGGCGATCTCGACGAGCTGGTCGATGCCGAAGGACGCATCCTGTGTCAGCGTGCGGTACGGGCCGGTGATGTGTGCCCGCGCGAGCGCCTCGTTCACCTGGGCGGCGGCCTCGGGCGGCCAGACGGTGCCGATGATGTGCCCCTGCACGATGAAATGGCCGGGCCGGTGATGCAGGCTGATCACGGCGTTGGCCTGCTTGGCGAACACGACCATGTTCCCGAGCTGGATGAACTGCACGTAGCCGCTGTCCGCCGCCTTGACGGCACCGCCTTCCGTCTCCATCCGGATTAGCAGTTCGGCGCTGGACAGGCCGCGCTCGGGTGCCGTCGCCCGCCCTGTCGCCCCGTGGTCCTCGCCGCCCTGCACTTCGATCGCCCCGGACAGGTCGGCGGCGATGCTGGCGATGACGTTCGGCAGCTGGATCGCCGACGCGGTGTGGTGGATGAAGTAGATGAGCACGGTCATGTCGGCGACCGTCAGCGCGAGCGTGACGGTCACGCCGATGTGCGGCACGAAGTCGCCGCGGGGCCCCGGGCCGATGGACACCAGGACCAGGACGGCATAGATGAAGGTCGCGACGAACGTGCCGAGCGTGAGCTGGGTGCTCCGGTCGCGGATGAAGTTGCGCAGCATGCGCGGCCCGAACTGGGTGGATGCCAGGGTCAGCGTCACCAGAATGATCGAGAAGACCACGCCCACGACGGTGATCACCGCTGCGGCGATGGCTGTCAGGATCTGCCGGGCGGCGTCGGCGCTCCCGGCGATCACCCAGGACGGCAGGCCGAAGTCGCCGTGATACGCGGCCCTGTCAAGGGCCAGCGTGCCCGCGAACAAGGCGATGGCGGCGATGACCTCGACACCCGGAACCAGCCAGAGGTTCGTGCGCAGGACTTCCTGCCGCCAGTGTGAGCCGAGTGCCGATGACCAGACACCCCTGCGCATGGCCAGCCCCTGACCTCGACCGTCATTGCCGACCAGACTTCCCGGCTCACCTGGGTACCAGTATTACCCATGATCGCCGCGGGCGCCCGGTCCGGCGCGCTCACCAGGGGTTCGGCACAGCGGAGCCGAACACCTCCGCCTGCAGTTGCCGCGCGTCCGCCGACGGGCCGCAGACCACGGCCGGCAGCCGGTCGTGGTCGGCGGCCCACAGCGACCAGGCGTACAGGGACGTGCGCTCCGTCAGCGGATTGTCCCGCGCGGTGTGCGCGGGCACCCACCGGCCGGCCCGGTTCACCCACCTCGCCCCGAACGCGAGGTAGGCGGTCCGGTGGCTGTCGATCACGAACGTCTGCGGGTACGGTCCCGGGGCGTCGTGGGTGCGGAACCAGTTCTGGAAGTCGATCGCGTTCGTGCTGGTGATATGCACGCTCAGGTCGCTCAGCCAGGACTGGCTGCCGGGGCGGAGCCCGGCGGTGCGGATGGCGCACTGGACAAGCAGGGCGGGCGCGTCCGCCAGGCGGACCGCGGCCGGGTCGCTCGCGAAGGTCGGGTGCGGCTTCTTCTTCGGCGGCAGCGCGAACCCGCAGCCGGCCAGGACCACGCTGGCCACGGCGAGGGCGGCCACCGCCGCGGGCCCGATCCCGCAGTGCCTGCCGCGCATCCCGCCCTCTCATCCCGGCCGTTCCCGGCCGCGTTCCGGCCGTGGTGACCGCAGCGTAGCCTGAACCTGCTGGCGGCGAGACCGCGCTCACGGAAAGGCCGGCCCATGGGTTCGCAGGTTTTCTGGCGCCACGCGCTTGAGAAGCCCGGCTGGATCGCGGCCGTCGAGCCGGACGGTACCGCGCATGCCGCCGGGGACCTGCTGGCCCGGGTCAACCAGCTGACCCAGGGGCTGCGGGAACGAGAGCCTGCGGCCCGGCGACGGGCTGGCCATCCTGGCGCCCAACGGCATCGCCGCGCTGGAGGTCTACCTCGCGGCGCTGCAGTCCGGGTGGTACCTCACCCCGGTCAACTGGCACTTCACCGTGCCGGAGATCGCCTACATCCTGCGGGACAGCGAAGCGAAGGTGTTCTTCGCGCACGAGCGGTTCGCCGGGGCCGCCGCCGGCGCCGCGGACGAGGCGGGCATTGCGGCCAGCGGGCGGATCTCGTACGGGACGGTACCCGGGTTCACCCCGGTGGAGCATGTCCGCGAAGGCCAGTCGCCGGGGATGCCGGACGGCCGGGTGGCGGGCACCACGATGCACTACACCTCGGGCACCACCGGGCGGCCCAAGGGCGTCCGCCGCCCGCTGTCCGGCCTGGATCCCGACGAGGCCGGGGAACTCACGTCGCTGCTGCCGCAGCTCTTCGGCGTCACGCCGGGCCCGCCGAACGTGCACCTGGTCACCTCGCCGCACTATCACACGGCGGTATCGGTGTTCGGCGGCGCGAGCCTGATGATGGGTCATCGGCTGGTGTACATGGACGGCTGGGACGCCGAGCGCGCGCTGGCGCTGGTGGAACAGCACAAGGTCACCAACACGCACATGGTGCCCACGCACTTCAGCAGGCTGCTTGCCCTCCCTGAAGAAACAAGGCAGCGTTACGACATTTCCTCGATGCGCTGGATCCTGCACGCGGCGGCGCCCTGCCCGGTCGGGGTGAAGCGGGCGATGCTGGACTGGTGGGGTCCCCGGGTGTACGAGTACTACGCGGCGACCGAGGGCGGGGGCACGCTGGCCACGCCGGAGGACTGGCTGGCCAAGCCGGGCACGGTCGGCAAGCCGTGGCCGATCAGCGAGGTCATGGTCGCCGACGAGAGCGGGGAGAAGTGCCCGCCGGGGGTGCCGGGCACCGTGTACATGCGGTCGGACGTGACCGACTTCGTCTACAAGGGGGACCCGGTCAAGACGCAGGCCGCCCGCCTGAACGGCTTCTTCACCGTCGGCGACATCGGCTACCTGGACGAGGACGGGTACCTGTTCCTCTGCGACCGCAAGGCCGACATGATCATCTCGGGCGGGGCGAACATCTACCCGGCCGAGATCGAGGGCGAGATCATCATGCATCCGCAGGTTGCCGACGTGGCCGTGTTCGGCATCCCGGACGAGGAGTGGGGGGAGTCCGTCGCCGCGGTGGTGCAGCCCGAGGCGGGGGCGGCGCCGGGCCCGGACCTGTCGGCCAGCATCCTGGCCTCGCTGGAGGGGCGGCTGGCCCGGATGAAGTGGCCAAAGCGGATCGACTTCATCGAGCAGATGCCCCGGGATCCCAGCGGCAAGCTGCTCAAGCGGCGCCTCCGGGATTCCTACTGGCAGGGCCGTGACACGGCCATCTGACCGGCCGCTTTGATCCATTTGGTCACCGGCTGTAATCGTGCCTATCAGCCCTGGCCGGGCCGGTGGGCGGGGCGGTTCGCGAGCAACGGGTCGGTGGGGTGCCGCACCGGTTCGCCCGCTTCCCGGCGCCGCCGCCAGGCGATCCCGGACAGCGCCTCGAGCACCACCCGGCCCGCCAGGTAGGCGGTGATCTCGGCATGGTCGAACGGCGGCGACACCTCGACCACGTCCAGGCCGGCCAGTGGCAGTTCCATCGCGATCCGGCGCACCGCGTCGAGCAACTGCCGCCCCGTGAGGCCGCCCGGCTCCGGGGTGCCGGTTCCCGGGGCCATCCCCGGGTCCACCACGTCGATGTCCACGGACAGGAAGACCGCGTCGCAGTCGTCGGTGGCGATGGTGAACGCCTCGGACAGGCAGTCCTCCAGCCCGCGCGTCACCACCTCGGTCATCTCGAAGCTGCGCATCTGCTGGCCGGCCATCCAGTCCAGCGTCTCCGGCTCCGGCCAGTACCCGCGCAGGCCGATCTGCAGGAACCGGTCACCGCGCACCGCGCCGGACTCGATCAGCCGGCGCATCGGCGTCCCGTGCCCGTACAGCGAGCCGAACTGGGTGTCGCCGGTGTCGGCGTGGGCGTCGAAATGGATCAGCGACAGCCGCCCCCAGCCCACGTGCCGCGCCGTCCCGGTGGCGTCGGGAAACGTGATCGTATGGTCGCCGCCCAGGATCACCGGGAACGCGCCGCCGGCGCAGGCCGTCTGGACCGCCTGCTCCAGCCGGGTCAGCGAGGCCTCCGTCTGTCCCGAGGGCATCTCCACGTCTCCGGCGTCGGCCACGCGCAGTTCGGCCAGCGGGTCGACGCCGAGGGCGAGGTGCGGGCGGGCGCCGTCGTGCGGCAGGTAGTCGGTGCAGCGGATCGCCTGCGGGCCGAACCTGGCACCCGGCCGGTGTGACGTGCCACCGTCGAACGGTGCGCCGATGATCAGGACGTCCGCGCCTGCCCAGGAGCCGGGATCGGCCAGGTCGGCCCGGGGAACCCCGAGGAAGGTGACGTCCGGTCCGTACATCCCGCCGAGCCTTGCCATCTCGTCGCCTCCCCGCTTCCATGATCAGCGTCGAGGCCAGTATGCCCCGGCCGGTCCCGAGCGGCGCCAGGGCCGTCGAGGGCCGCGCTCAAGGACTAGCGCGTCACCGGGCGGTACACCCACGCGCCGTTGGCGGCGTAGTCGAAGCGGAACCCGGTCTTGGCCAGGTAGGCCAGGACGTCAGGGGACCGCTGCCAGACGATGACCCAGCCGATGTCCATCCGGCGCACATCGGCGCGCGCGGCCGCCAGCAGGGCCGGGTAGCTGTGCAGCCCGGTGACCGACTCGACGAGGCCGCGCGGCTGTCCCTGGGCGCTCAGCAGGCCCGCGTAGAACGCGTTCCGCCGGACCGCCATCAGCGCCTCCTCCGGCAGCCGGGACAGGTAGCCCACCGCGCGCGGGTGCCCGTCGGCGGTCGCCAGTACCTGCGCCTCGGGATCGAAAGCGCCGCCCTCCCCGGTAAGCGGCACCCCGCCGCGGACGCCGAACGGGACGTCCACCACGATCGAGTCCGAGTGGTCGGCGGCGATGGGCCGGTCCAGGGCCGGCAGCGCGGTGGCCATCGTGGCGACGGCGAGGTTGCCCGCCCAGCCAGCTTCCAGAGCGGCGAGGATGAGCACCGGGATCAGCAGCACGGCCGCCCGGCGGCGCAGCCAGTCGACCGCCGCGCCGGCGAGCAGCGCGGCGGGCAGCACCCCGAGCATGGCGAGCCGGCCGGCTTCGCGGAACCCCGCCATCCCGGGGATCTGCACGAACCAGGTGAACGGCATGATGCCGGACAGCCGGACCCCGTGCCAGGTCTGCGCGAACGGCACGTAGGTGTGGGTACCGGTCTTCAGCACCGCGCCCAGCGCCAGCGCGGCGCTGGCGAGCCACAGCGCCGCGAGCTGCCAGGCGCTGCGCCGCCGCCAGGAGACCACCAGCCCGGCAACGGCCAGCACGGACAGCACCAGGCCGAACGTGAGCACGCCGTCGAGGATGGGGCCGCGGTAGCTGATCGGTTTCAGCCAGGTCAGGCCCAGCCGGACCGCCCGGGGAGAGACTCCGAATATGGCGGGGAACTCGGTGCCGGAGTGCACGTAGTCGCTGGCCACCGTGCGGGCCGGGATGGTGGCGCCACCGGAACGGGTCTGCGCCACCATGGCCGCGATCTGCGGGCTGGCCACCACCAGGGACACCACGGCGGCGGTCGCGGCCGCCGCTGCCCGCTCCCGCCAGGCGCGGCTGACCAGCCACGGCACCAGGGCCGCGAGCACCACGATCAGCACAAGGACGAACGACTCCTGGTCGGTGAGCAGGCTGGCGCCGAGGACCACGCCGAGGATCACCGCCTGCTTGCCCCACCCGCCTGCCCGTCCCCCTTCACTGCGGCGCAGCCGCACCGCCGCCTCGAGCGCCAGCGGCAGGAACACCGCCCCGGCCGCCAGGTTGAGCTGGTACCAGGCATGCCAGGCCATGACGGAGGACAGCCCGAAGAATGCGCCGGCGAAGACCGCGCCGGTCTGCGTGGGCAGCCACAGCCGTGCCAGCCGGTAGGCGGCGTAGCACAGCAGCCCGGGTATGAGGATCGACAGCAGGTTGTAGGAGGCGCTGGGCCCGAACAGCACCGTGACCGGCATCATCAGCACGCCCTCGAGGGGCATCAGGGCGTGGTAGCCGAGCTGGACCCCGGCAGGCGCGACGATCGACCGGGTGTACCACGGGTTGGCCAGGTGCGCTACCGCGTGGGCCATCCACCAGAAGTCCCACACGTAGACGCCGGCGTCCCTGGTGGCCTGCAGCTTGCCGTCTGCCAGGTAGGTCGCCCGCGGCCAGGTCACCGCGATGCCAACCGTCACGTAGCAGGCCAGCAGTGCCAGATGCCGTCCGGCCGGGCCGGTGGCCAGCGCGCGGCCGGGGGCCCGCACCAGCCGCCGCCAGCCCGGCGGCGAGGCCGCGGGGGCACCGGGACCGGGGGGCGGCGTGCGGGGTGCCGGGGGCTTCGCCGTGATCGTGGCCGTCATGCCGGGAGCGCTGCGGACGCCGGAGCCGGTGCGCCCGCCGCCCAGCGCACCGCCTTCCGGTTCGCCTGCCTCGCCCCGGTCATCCGTCGCTACGCCGGGCGCGTCGCCCCCGGGCCCTTCGCCGCCTGCTCCCTGCACCACTCACCGCTCCTACGGGTGATGGGCACGCATGACACGCGGGTAGCTCCGAAGAGCCGGCCCGGTTTCCTCGCGACTGCATCGCCCAGCCTCAGCACCGCAATCGAGCCTGCCACGGGGAGTGACATGATCTGATCACGAAAGTGGAATTATCCAGCATAGGTACTTCAATGCCTCGGCAATATGCACGCTGAGTAACGTGCTATTTTGCGCACATGGGCCGAGATGAGGTGCGCGACGGGGTGCCATTGACCAACCTCGACCAGTCGCTTTACGAAGGAGCCGGGGCGAATAAGCGGGACCTTGTCGACTACCTGGATGCGGTGCACGAGCTTCTCATCGGAGAGCTGCGCGACCGGCCGCTGTCGGTCATCCGGGTGCTTCGGGGTCAGGCTCCCTTCATGCAGAAAAACCTGCCGAAATACACGCCGGAATGGGTCCCGGCGGTTCCGGTATGGGCGGAGGCGTCCAGGCGCGAGGTGACCTACGCCCTGTGCAACGATCGCCGGACACTGCTGTGGTTCGCGAACCAGCGCGCCGTGGAATACCACCCGACGCTGGCCCTGGCCGGGCACATGGACCACCCGACCTATCTCATCCTCGATATCGACCCGCCGGAGGGCGGCGCGTTCGGCGTGGCGGTCCGCGCCGCCCTGCTGGTCCGCGAGGCCCTGGCCGGGGCCGGCCTGGCCGGTGCGGTCAAGACCAGCGGGGCCAAGGGCGTGCACGTGTTCGTGCCAGTGGCGCAGCAGGCGACCAGTGAGGAGGTGGCCGCGGCGACCCGCGCGATCGCCGCGCGCGCCGAACGGCTGGACCCGGCCCTGGCCACCACGGCGTTCATCAAGGAAAACCGCGAGGGCAAGGTGTTCCTCGACTCGACCAGGGCGGGCGGCGCGACCGTGGCGGCCGCCTACAGCCCGCGGGCGCGGCCGGGCGTGCCGGTGTCGTTCCCGGTGCCGTGGGACGAACTCGACCGGGTGGCGCCCGCCGACTTCACCGTGCGCACCGCGCCACCGCTGCTGGCGGGCAGTGCCCCCTGGGCGGGCCAGCTGCCCGGCCCGCAGTCGCTCAGCGCGGACCTGATCGAAGAGGGCCGGGCGATCCCGATAGCCCGGGTCCAGGCCATGCACGAAGGCAAGCGCCGCGCCCGCGCCCGCCGCAAGGAGGGTGGCGAGTAGCCCAGTCGGCCACGCCAGCCGATAGGGCCGATGCTCCCGCGACGGAGTCGCGGGAGCATCTAGGCCAGCGGGGGTTCCGGGGGGTCGCTCCCCCGGGCTAACGCGGGCCGGTGAACGGCCAGATCGACGGGCGGGGGAGCTTGGCCGGCTCCTTGAACCGCGGTGGGGCGCCGAGGTCGAGGAAGTCGAGCAGTGGGTTCGCGGCGGCGTCGCGCCGGGTCAGCGCCGGCAGGTTCCACTTGCGCTCGATCGTCGCCAGGACCGAGGTGTGGTCGTAGACCACCGACGAGACGTGGCCAGGCTTGGCAAAGGGGGAGGCGATCAGGCACGGGACCCGGAACCCGTACCGGTCATAGCCGCCGGGCTCGTCCGGGGGCACGTGGATGTCCGGCGGGATGTCGTCCGGGGTGACCGCCGCCGGCGGCGGCACGTGGTCGTAGAAGCCGCCGCCCTCGTCCCAGATGATCACGAAGAGCATGCTCTGCCACTGCGGCCCGGCCGTGGCCGCGTCGAACAGGCTGGCGGTGAAGGCCTCCCCGACCTGGACGTCCTGGAACTCTCCCTCGGAGGCGGCGAGCGCCTCCGTGGTGAGCAGGGACACCGGGGGCAGCCTGCCCTCGCGGCAGTCGTCGTAGAAATCACCGATGTCGTGCAGGTGGCTGTGGTACTTGATCAGGTTGCGCGGCCACAGGCCGACGTCGGGCACCTCGACGAAATAGTTGGCCCAGCCGATGTCGTGCGCGTCCAGCAGATCCCAGATCAGCCCGGTGGCCGGCGGCTTCTCGAACGGGCTGGGGATGGTCGTGGACACCAGGCCGGCCGCCGTGGCCGCCTGGAGGAACCGGCGGTTGGGGAAGGTCTGGGCCAGGACCGAGGAGAAGAAGCGGTCCCCGAGGCCGTAGGCGCGGGCGAAGCCGTAGTACCAGGGCAGGTCCGTCCCGTCGAAGTAACCCATGGGATCGGCGCTGTTGGTGGTGGTGACGAACCCGTCCATCGCGCCGTTGTTCCACTGCTTGTGTGAGTCGTTCCAGGTCTGGTTCACGTGAAAGGACGGGTTGAACGGCAGGCTCAGATGGTGGGCCCGCACCTGGTTCCCGTGACCGTCGGGGTTGCTGTTCTGCGGCTGACCGCCGGGGCCGAGGGTGAAGCCGTCCCCGCGGTCCAGCATGCCGAAGTAGTTGTCGTAGGAATGGTTTTCCTTCATCAAGATCACGATGTGATCGATGCCGGGCAGGCTGTCGGCGCCGGCCGGCCGGTCGGGGAACGGAAGTGACCCGGGTTCGCGCATGCGCCAACCGTAGCTGCCCCCCGGCCGCGGGTGTGATAGCGGCTGGTAAGACACATTGCGGACGGCTGCGGCCCGGTAGCCAAGATCACCCACCTGAAGACCGGCCAGAAGTAACGCAGCCCCCGGCAGCAAGCGCCACGCCCGGCGCCGCTGAGTTTTCCGCCAGCGGCGCCGGGCACGCCCTCCTTGCCGAGGCCCGGCCGGGGCCGCCCGGGGGCAGCCCGGGGCCCGGCCCGCCGGGAGCTACCGGGCGGCCCGGGTCAGGGCCAGGTCCCCGGCCAGGGGCTCGTCCTCGGACAGGGAGGGCTTCGGCAGCACCCGGGCCAGCGGGCCGGGCAGCCACCAGTTCGCCTTACCGAGCAGTTCCATGACCGCCGGCACCAGCACCATCCGCACCAGGGTGGCGTCGATGAGCACGGCCACCGCCAGGCCCAGGCCGATCTGCTTCACCGAGACGTTGCCCCCGGCCACGAAGGACAGGAACACCACGATCATGATCGCCGCAGCCGCGGTGATCACCCGGGCGGTGCGGCCCAGGCCGAACGCGACCGAGGCCGCGTTGTCGCCGGTGGCGTCGTAGGACTCACGGATGCGCGAGAGCAGGAACACCTCGTAGTCCATGGACAGGCCGAACAGGATCACGAACAGGAATATCGGCACCCAGGTGGTCACCGGCACGTTCTCCGGGAAACCGAACACCTGGCGCAGCACGCCGTCCTGGGTGATGGCGACCAGCACGCCGTAGGCCGCGCAGATCGACAGCAGGTTCATCACCGCGGCCTTGACCGCGATCGTGACCGAACGGAACATCACGGTCAGCAGCAGCATCGAGACCAGCACCACCACCGCGATCAGCCAGAGCAGCCGCTGGCCGATCAGGTTGGCGAAGGCCACGCCGCCTGCGTTCGGCCCGGTGAGGTAGGCACGGATGCCGGTGCCGGCCGTGGCGGCCGGGATCACGCCGGTACTGAGGTGGTTCACCAGCGTATTGGTGGCCGGGTCCTGCTCGCCGGTGGCCGGGTAGGCGATCAGCATGGCGGCCTTCCCGTCCGCACTGCGCACCGCCGGGGTGACCGCCGCCACGCCCGGAGTGTGGCCGATCGCGGCGGCCAGGCGGGCGGTGCTCGCACCCGCCGACGGCAGCGCCGACGGCAGCGCCGCCGCGACGATCACCGGGGCGTCGAAGCCGGGGCCGAAGCCGCGCGCCATGGTGGCGTAGCTCGCGTACCCCATGGTTCCCCTGGCCTGGGAGGACTCGTCGGGGAAGTTCAGCTTCATGCCGAGCGCGGGCGCGGCCAGGGCCAGGAGGATGCCGGTGGACACGACCGCCGCGAGCACCGGCCGGCGCTGGATGACGCCTGCCCACCGCTGCGCGGCGGGAATTTTTGCCGAACGCCCGGCCGTGGCTGACCGGTCCCCCCGCCGGCCCAGCAGCCTCGATCGCTTGGCCAGGCGGGTGCCGGAGAACCCGAGCAGCGCGGGCAGCAGGGTCAGCGAGCCGAGCAGGACCATGGCCACCGTGGCGGCCGCTGCGACCGCGACGCCGGTCAGCAGTGGCTGGCGCAGCACCAGCAGGCCCATCATGCCGATCACCACGGTGGCGCCCGCGATCAGCACGGTGCGCCCGGAGGTGCGCATCGCGGTCACGGCGGCGTCTTCCGCAGTGCGCCCGGCCAGCAGTCCCTCGCGGAACCTGGTGACAATGAACAGGGCGTAGTCGACGCCGACGCCGAGGCCGATCATCGCGGCGATGATAGGGGAGAAGGACGGGGCGGGGAAGATGTGCCCGAGCAGCCCGATCAGCGACAGGCCGCCCGCGATGCCGAGCAGCGCGGTCGCGATCGGCAGGCCCATGGCCAGGAACGAGCCGAACGCGATCAGCAGGATCACCGCGGCGGCGGTGACGCCGATGCCGTCGGTGGGGCCGCCGTAGGGCGTCTCGGCGAGGTCCACCACGTCCCCGCCGAGGCTGAACGTGATTCCGTGCCCGGACGCCGCCGTGGCGTCGTGCATCAGCGCGAGCGCCTCGGCGTTGCTGATCTTGGTGGATCCGACGTCGAACTGCACGGTGGCGAACGCGATGTGGCCGTCCCGGGAAAGGTGCCCGGGCGTCCGGTACGGGTCGGTCACCGAACTGACGTGCTGGGCGCGGGCGAACGGGGCCAGTGCTGCCTCGATCCTGGCCCGGGTGGCCGGGCCGGACAGCGGGGTCCTGGAGTCGATCGCCAGCGTGAGGGTGTCACCGGAGGCACGCGGGAAGTGCTTGTTCAGCAGCGACTGCCCGGGGTCGCTGCCGCTGAAGTTGTCCTGTGCCGGGGCGCCGAACGCGGTCCACAAGGTGATGAGGCAGGCCACGCCGGCCAGCCAGGCGAACAACGTGATCCAGCGGTGCCGGTAGCACGCACGGCCGAGCAGGCCGATCGGCCCCGGACCGGGGTCACGGCGGGGGGTGCCTGTTGCGTATGACATCGGGGGTCTCCCACGAGCCGGAAGAGTTGTTGTTGCTCTCGATACTCGCGGGATCGGGCGCCCGGGTCGTCGTACAGCGGGAGGCATTTCGCCGGGCGGGTACTCGCCGGGAGTACTCCGCCCCTAGTACCGGTGGAGTACTCCCGGAAAGCCCAGTGGCCCGGGCCGATGGTCCGGGCCACTGGTGTGCCCGTGCCGGTGGCGCGGGCGGCGACGGATCAGCCGGTGTTGACCGCCGTGTCGTCAACGACGAACGAGGTCTGCAGCGAGGCGTCCTCCGTACCGGTGAACTTGAGCGTGACGGTCTGGCCGGCGAAGCTGCCCAGCGAATAGGTGTGCTGGGCGTAGCCGGTGTTGTGGTTGAGGTTGGAGAACGTCGCGATCGTGGTGCCGTTGGCGGTGATGGTCAGCTTGTCGAACTGGGTCGTCGTGGTCCGCTCGGCCGTGTCGATGTGCAGCCAGAAGCTGAACGTGGTGTTCGTGCAAGCCGCCGGGATCGTCACGGACTGGGAGAGCGTGTCGGTGTGCGTGGTGCCGTAGCCGTCGAGCCAGGCGTACCAGTTACCGCTGTGCGCCGTCTCGCCCGCGCCGTTGGGGTTGATAACCCCGGCGGTGGAGGTCCATGGCGCGGCGGAGCCGGTCTCGAAGCCCGGGTTGCCGAGCAGTTGCGACGCGGTGCAGCCGCCGCTGGAGCTGATCGTCCAGGTGAAGCTGGCCGAGCCGGAAGCGTTCGTGGTGTCCTTGGCGGTTACCGTGACGCTGGAGGTGCCGGCCGTGGTCGGGGTGCCGGAGATGAGGCCGGTGGAGGAGTTGATGGACAGGCCGGCCGGCAGCCCGGAGGCGGTGTAGGTGAGCGTCTGGCCGGAGGCCGAGTCGGTGGCGTGGATCTGCAGGCTGACCGCGGTGCCCACGGTGCCGGTCTGGCTACCGGGGTTGGTCACCGTCACGGTATTGCCGCCCGCCGGGTTGATCGTCCAGGTGAAGCTGGCCGAGCCGGAGGCGTTGGTGGTGTCCTTGGCGGTTACCGTGACGCTGGAGGTGCCCGCGGTGGTCGGCGTGCCGGAGATCAGGCCGGTGGAGGAGTTGATGGACAGGCCGGCCGGCAGCCCGGTGGCGCTGTAGGTGAGCGTCTGTCCGGAGGCCGAGTCGGTGGCGTGGATCTGCAGGCTGGCCGCGGTGCCCACGGTGCCGGTCTGGCTGCCGGGATTGGTCACCGTGACGGTGTTGCCGCCGGGGTTGGTGACGATGGCGTGGCTGGCCTCACAGGTGCCCGCGCCGCCGGCGCCGTCGTTGGCCCAGGTGGTCTGCATGGCGAAGGTGCCGGTGCCGGTGGTCAGGTCGAACGAGCCACCTGCGGTGCCCGGGGTGATCCATGCGCACTTGTCGCCGTTCTCTTCGCCGCTGGAGTCGGTGTAGCCGCCGGGCGGGTTCTGGTCGGTGATGGTCTCGGCGTACTCGTGGCCGTTCACGATGGAGACGCCGTCCAGGGTGCCGTTGCTGTTGACGAAGTCCTGGCCGCAGGAGGCGCCCATGTCGGTGATGTAGGGGCTGTTGGTGAACGCGATGTCGCCGTACGGCGAGGTCACGGCGCCGCCGCTCAGCGTGGTGTCGCCGTTCCAGTCGTGCCATGCGCAGAACTGGCCGGACGGGGTGTTGTATCCGTCAGGGTGGGTGTTGTGCGGCGACACGATGATGTACTGGGCGTCCCGGTTCGAGGCGGCGGTGGTGTTGCCGAAGTGGGCTGCCGCGTTGACCGCCTCAACCCCGAGCTGGTGGCCGGTGGCCTGGCTGGGCGAGGCCGTGCTCTCGTCCACCCACACGCCGGCGAGCACGCCGCCGGAGGGGTAGGCCACGTGCTGGGTGTTGCTGGCCGGGCAGGTCTGCGCGCCGACCGCGACGCCATCGCAGTACTGGGTCATAACGCCCGACCACAGCTCGCCGCCGGTGCCCAGGCCCTTGTACAGCTCCTGCTGGTAGGGCGCCTGGCCGGACGGATCACCGGAGAGGGTGACGTCCCCATTGGCGTTGGTGCTCTGGGTGCCCCACTGTGAGCCGTAGAAGACCATGTAGACCTTCTCTTGGCCGGTAGTGACGCCGATTCCGTCGATCCCCCCGCCGTAGTTCAGGTCATTGGCGGACGCGTTCCGTGGGTGATTACGGTCCCAGCGGACCATCTTCTTCTGTTGCGGGATGGCCGGCACCACGCCATGCCGGTAAGCATGGTGATAGGCCGGCGAATACGGGTTGACGACGCGGTTGGGCGCCTGGTGCGGAGAAGCTTGCGCTCCTCCGGCCAAGGCCGCTTGCATTCCAGCGATCAGGGCCACGGCTGTGAACGCGGCGGCACTGCCGCGGGTGGCCCATCGGCGGATCGGGGTACGAGATCTCATCCTGTCTCCTCCCACAATGCACAGGGATGCCCACGCTGTCGGGTGGGCGCGTGGGGATGTGGCACGCTCGGTATGGGTGCCTGCGCGCAACATAACCAGCCAGTAATAAGGCGTCAATATGCGTTACCGAGCGTAAAGAGATAGGTAAGGATAAACCAGGATTTAACAGACATAGACCGGTAATCCGGTTCCGCTCTGTCGTGACGGAAATTGCAGCTGATTGTTGTCAAGGACGCGATGGTTCCCGGGAACCGTCACCGGGGGTGTCGCGTCTAAGCACTGAACGGGTGAAAATTACCGGGAGGAGTCAGCGATGCGCAGCGTGCCGGTCCTCGCGGCCGTGGCCCTCGGCGCGGTCGTGCTGGCCTCCGGCTGCGGCCAGCAGCACGCGGGGACCCCTGCGGGCCCGCCGCTGTCCGCCTCGGCGTCGGCTGCGCCGGCGCCGTCCCCGGTGCCCGGCGACCCAGGGACGACCGCCAAGTGTGGCAGCGCCGCCCCGCCGATCGCTCTGATCAGGATCACTTACGCCGACAACGGCCGGACGCTGTGCGTGCGGCCGGGCACCGCCGTGCAGGTGTTCTTGACGGGCACGCCGACCAACCACTGGTCGGCCATCCACGCGAGCAACGATGTACTGATACCGCGTTCCCACGGAAGGCTGATCCTGAGGCTCGGGGTGACCGGGGCGTCGTTCCTGGCCGCGCACCAGGGAACCGCCACTATTCGCTCGTTCCAGCAGCCTTGCGGGCCCAACACGACACCAGGAAACTCCGCCGCGCAGTCGGGCGTCCTGGAGTGTGGCGTAATAATCGCCTTCCACGTCACGGTGAAGGTCACCTGACCGCAAACGAATGTGGTGGTTGGCACACTGACCACATTCTCTTGTCATGGCTGCCGCAACGACAGGCGCGGACGCGGCTCACCTTGTGGTTCTCGTGGCGGGGTTGTGCTGATCACATCATTCTGAGTGTTGTGATGAAAGGGCCAGGTGATCCGCGCTGGTCACGGCGGGTGGCAGCCAGAGCGTGGCTTCCCGCTGATCGGCCCGCGGGCGTTTGACGGGTGTCTATCTGGAGCATGCGGCTCAGGGCCGTGTCCGGCATTAACCTCGGCGGTGTAGGGGCGAGGCTGGGGAGATGGCCATGGGATGGATGGTCCAAGACCGGGCCGCCGCGCGTCATGTGGCCACGCTCGCCGCGATCATCGCCGCTGTGCTGCCGGCGGCGGGCTGTACGGCGGGCGGGCCGGCGGTCTCGAGTGCGGCGCCGGCGGCCAGCGGGGTCCCGGCGAGCGGGCATTGGGGATCCGCGGTGCCGGTGCCTGGCCTCGGCGGCCGGGGCCTGAACGCGGGGGGACAGGCCTGGGTCGGTTCGGTGTCATGCGCGAGCGCTGGGAACTGCGCGGTAGGCGGCTCTTACCGGGACGGCCACCGTCATGGCCAGGCGTACGTCGTCAGCGAGCGGAATGGCCGGTGGGGCACCGCTATCGAGATCCCCGGCACGGCTGGCCTCAACGCCGGCGGGGACGCCGGGGCCGGCTCGGTGTCGTGTCCGAGCGCCGGGAACTGCACGATCAGCGGCGGCTATACAGACGGCCACGGCCATGGCCAGGTGTTCGTGGCGAGCGAGCGGAACGGCCGGTGGGGCACCGCCATCGAGATCCCCGGCACCGCCCGGCTGAACGCCCAGCAGATCGGGGACACCTCGGTGTCGTGCGCGAGCGCCGGGAACTGCGCGGCCCGTGGCTTCTACACCGACGGCCAGCGCCATGCCCATTTGTTCGTGCTCAGCAAGCGGAACGGCCGGTGGAGCGCGGCTACCGTGGTCCCCGGTACCGTCGGCGCGGTGCGTGCCGGGGTCTATTCCATGTGGTGCGATAGCGCCGGGAACTGCGTGGCCGGCGGGGTCTACAACGACCAAGGGCGTCAGCAGGCGTTCGTGGCGAACGAGCGGAACGCCCGGTGGGCCGCCGCCGTCAACGTGCTGCGCACCTCCGGCCTGAACGCCGCCCAGGCCTGGGTCACCGCGGTATCGTGCGCGAGCGCCGGGAACTGTGCCTCTGGTGGCAGTTACCAAGACGGCCACGGCCACAGCCTGGTGTTCGTGGCCGGCGAGCGGAACGGCCGGTGGGGCACCGCCATCGAGATCCCCGGCACCGCCCAGTTGAACGCCGGAGGGTACCCCCAGGTCAGCTCGGTGTCGTGCCCGAGCGCGGGGAACTGTGCGGCAGGCGGCTGGTACCTGGACAGCTCCCGCAACCGCCATGCGTTTATTGTCAGCGAGCGGAACGGCCGCTGGGGTACCGCCATCGAGATCCCCGGCACCCGGGCACGCTCCTGGGTCAACGCAGTGTCGTGCGGCAGCGCCGGGAACTGCGCGGCCGACGGCGGTTACATCGGCAACTCCGGCAGTATCCGGCCGTTCGTGGCCAGCGAGCAGGACGGGCGATGGGCCGCCACCGAGGTCCCCGGCATCGCCAGCCTCATCAGCAGCATCCCCGGCCACGCAGGAAACACCGAAGTCAGCGCGACGTCCTGCCTGAACGGGTACTGCCTGCCCGGCGCGATGTCATGCCTCAGTACCGGGTACTGCTTGGCTGGCGGCTACTACGACGACTACTTCGGCCAGAGGCAGGCATTCGAGGTCTCGCGCCCATAGGCGCTGCCGGCACGCTCACCTCGGGACTCTCATGACGCATGGTTGTGGTGATCACGTCGCCCTGGGTGTTGTGATGAATGGGCTACGAGATCCGCGCCGGTCGGGCCGGGCGGCGGCTAGAGCGTGATCTCCTGCGGCGGTCCGGTTCGTACAGGGCTTGACTGCGGGTTCTGCTGGCGAGAAAGGAGCCAAGGCAAGTTGATAGACTTGTCTGAGCAAGCAGCTAGCCTTATCGTGTGAAGCGTCGCGAGCTGCTCACCCAAATGGCGAAAGTCGCCAGAAGTTACGGCGTCGATTTCGACAAGGATCACCCCGTGCACGGCGGCAGGCATGACAAGTTCTTCGTCGGGGGACGCCCGGTTGAGGTTCCCCGCCACAACGAGATCGTCGAGCTCACCGCTCGAGGGATCTTAAGGACATTCGAACGGTTATGTGCGGAAGCTGCCAGGGAGGAGCGCTGATGACGGCCAGGAACTTCAAGGCGATGGCGCATCGCAGCGAAGGCTGGTGGGCGCTGGAAGTCACTGGCGACGATCTCCCCTATCCGGCCTATACCCAGGTCCGGCGCCTGGATCAGGCGGGAGGGGTTGTGCGAGATCTGCTCGCACTGCACTTCGGGACAAGCGAGGACACGGTAGGGCAGATAGAGATTGTGCCCGTGCTGGACGCCGCGCTGGCGGAGGAAGTGAGCCAGACCCGGCACGCCCGCGAGCAGGCTGAAAGGCTCCGGGCCGACGCCTCAGCCCAGACACGGCGAACGGCTCAGCACCTGAAGGAGCAAGGCATGGCCCAGCGCGACATCAGTGCCTTGCTCGGTATCTCGCATCAAGCCGTAAGCCAGCTCCTCGCGAGCTGAAGAAGCGGGGCCGCGCCTGGCCGCCCACTCGCTCATCAAGCGG
>CAWDXD010000026.1:0-110724 GCA_963806145.1 uncultured Actinomycetes bacterium | reverse complement strand
ACGTCATCTGGCGATACGAGCCCAAGCGGTGAGCGCCACCCGGCACGCCTCACTGCAATCATCAGTGAGCACAACCAGCACCGTAGGCGCGCCGTGCCGCGTGCGAACCACCGTGCTCCCCCCGCCTCCCAGCGACAGCGAGAAGTATGCCTACATCCACAGGAACCTGCCCTACCTGACGTTCACCCTCGTCGTGAGCGCGACCTGCGTCATCATCAGCCAGATCCGGTTCGAGATGCATGCCCCGGGATCGTGGCCGTTCCTGGCCTTCACCGCCACTTACGTCATCTACCAGGTGATCAGCCTGCCGGTGAACTTCACCGGCCGCGGTTTCGACCTGGCAGCCCACCGAGCGCGCATCCAGGCCTGGCGGCCGCCCAGATACCCCAGCGTCGATATCTACCTGCCCATCTGCGGCGAGCCGATCGAGGTGCTCCGTAACACCTGGGAAGCGGTATTTGAGCTCATCGCCGCTTACCCAGGGCCCGCCGAGGCTTATGTCCTCGACGACGGGCCCTCCGACGAGGCCCGTTCGGTGTCGGAGTCCTTCGGCTTTCGCTACGTGCGTCGGCCCGACCTGCGGGCCTACAAGAAGAGCGGCAACCTGCGGTACGCCTTCGCGCGCACCAACGGCGAATACCTGGTCATCCTGGACGCCGACTTCGCGCCGCGCAGCGACTTTCTCGCCGAGACCCTTCCCTACATGGACGATCCGGCGATCGGCATCGTCCAGACTCCCCAGTTCTTCCGGGAGAGCCCGGAGCAGACATGGATCGAGAACGCGGCGGGCGCCATCCAGGAGGTGTTCTACCGGTCGATCCAGGTGGCCCGGGACAGGTTCGGCGCGGCCATCTGCGTGGGGACCTCCGCGGTCTACCGGCGGACTGCGCTGGAGCCCCAGGGCGGCCCGACGCTCATCCCGTACGCCGAGGACGTGCATACCGGGCTCGATGTGCGCCGGGCCGGGTGGTCCATGATCTACGTGCCCGTTGTGCTCTCAACCGGCATCTGCCCGGACAACCTCGACGCATTCGTGCGCCAGCAGTACCGGTGGTGCACCGGTAACGCTGGTGTGGTGTTCTCCCGCCGCCTGTGGAGTGTGCGCATGCCGATTGCGGCCCGGCTCACCTACATCTCCGGGTTCTTCTACTACGCCTATACCAGCCTGCTCACCTTTTTCGGGCCCATCCTTCCCATCGTCATGCTGGCGTTTCTCCCAGGCCAGATCAGATTGCGGAATTTTGTGATCCTTGGTCCCGCCATGGTTGCTGGGTTCATCCTTTACCCGCTGTGGCATCGCTCAAGATATGGGCCGTCGGTATGGCCGCTGGGCATCGCCCGCGGATGGGCGCATGTCTTCTCGATCTGGGACAGCGCGCGGGGTAAGACGATGGGCTGGCATCCGACCCGGACACCGGGCAGCACGCTGCGGCGATTCCGCGTATGCGTCTGTGGCTGGAGCGGTGGCACAGCCCTGCTGTGGGTAGTCCTGGCCCTCTGGCGGACGGTAACCTTCGGCTCTGCGCAGTTCGCGATCCTGGTGTTCTTCGGCGTGCTGAACCTCGCCTTGGTTGGCCGCGTCATCTTCCCGGGGGCACAAACCGAATGAAGTCCCGCTTGGTGGTGCTGGTGGCCTTGGTGGCCGCTGTTGTCGCCATTGCCTCCGCCGGAGTCCGAGTCCGGTTCACCATCGTGCCATCCCCGCCACCGTCGGTGCACGCGTCGCTTCCCCCAACGTCGTCCGCTTACCTGGGCGTTTACGAGCCCGGGGCGCCGCCCGCCTACGCGCCGATCGCGAGCTTCGCCTTGGCAGCGGGCAAGCAGCCGAACCTGGTCGGCTATTACAGTGGCTGGGCGGAGCCCTTCGCGTCATCGTTCGCGCGACGAGTCCGCAAGCACGGCATGATTCCCTACGTGCAGATCGACCCCACCTACGCGTCAGTCTCAGCGATCGCCGCCGGCGCCTACGACGTTTACCTTCGTGGCTACGCCGACAGCGTCCGTGACTTCGGCCATGCGGTTGTCATCGGCTTCGGGCATGAAATGAACGGCGACTGGTATTCGTGGGGCTATGGGCACGTCGCGCCATCGACGTTTGTAGCGGCATGGCGGCATATCGTGACGCTGTTTCGTAGCGAGGGCGCCGATAACGTCACGTGGCTGTGGACCGTCAACCAGGACCGTCCCGGTACCGGTCCGGTCGCATCATGGTGGCCAGGAGCGAACTATGTCACATGGGTCGGCATCGATGGTTACTACATCCGTCCTTCCGATACGTTCGCCAAGGTCTTCGGGCGCACGATCGGTCAGGTGCGGGCCATCACGCGTAAACCCATCCTGCTGTCGGAGACCGGGGTGGGGACGGGTGCAGGCCGGTTTGTCAAGATCAGCAATCTGTTCGACGGAATCCGCCAAGCCAGGGCGCTGGGGCTTGTGTGGTTCGACGAGAGTCAGCAGGGAGGACTCTATCGTCAGAACTGGCGCATCGAAGGCGACCGGCTGGCAGAAGTGGCGTTTCGTCTTGGCACCGCTTCGCTTACCCTCACCCGCCCCTGATGCGAGAGGCGAGTACGGCACTAACTGGAACAAGATGGTACGCATACAGTCCGTACGGAGAGGATGACAAAGTGCTATTCCGGTTGAATCGGTAGTTCCGATATGTTGCGGTGTCAGAAGCGTGCATCGTCATGCGCCCGGGGGGTGGCTCACATGGCAGAGGACAACGGGAATTCGCCGCTGCCACGCCGCGTGCGCGGTGCAACTGATTCGCCACGGCCGCCGACGAGGCGGAAAGAGCAGCCGGTGCTGCCGGAGTCGGTACGGCAGCGCCTGCTAATGGTGATCGCACAGGAGCAGGAGCGCGCGGCCCGGGAGCCAGAGGCCCCCCCGCAGGAGGGAGAGAGGCGGCCTCCCAAGCGCGGCCCATGGCTCCTGACGGGCCGGGTCCCCCCCAGGAGCGGACGCCGTCCCGTGAGGAGAAAGCCCCGCCGGAACGGGCCGCCGCCCTGGGAAAAGCCGGTTCCCCGCACAAAGCCGGCCGCCCAGAACCGGCGGCGTCCACCGGACAGTTGGTGCCCCTGCCGCGTCGGCGGCCTAGGGCACCGGACAGGCCAGCCCGGCCATCCAGAAACGAGTTGGGACGCCGTGCCCGCCCCGCCGTTGGTCGTGCAAGCCGAGGCTCCCACAGAGCCGTTCCTGAGGGTTCCCGCGCCTGGGAACGGGAGCGCCAGTGCCCCGGTGAGCCCGGGTGTCACCGAGGCCACTCCGCGGCCGGAGCGACCTGCGTCGGTGCCTGACACGCCCACGGCTGCGGTGCCTGAGGCGCGCGCAGCGGCGGTGTCGGCGCCGAACAGGCGTGTGGTCGGTCAGCGGGCCGGCCGGAGGCAGCGGCGGCCCGGTCGGCGTTACCGCATGGCCGGCGTGCTCCTTTCGGCGGCGGCCCTGATCACCGCGGGCTCGCTGGCGTTGACGCTCTACGGCCATAGCGCGAGCGCGGTCGCACCGCGCGGCCACCGGCAGCGTCCGGTATCAGGCGATGACCCGGTGGCGCGCGACCAGGCGGCGGCCTGGGTGGCGGGCCAGATTGGCCGGACGACGATCGTGTCCGCTGATCCCGCGATGTGCCGAGTGCTTGAGTCGCGGGGGATTCCGGCGAGGAACCTTTACGAACTCGGGCCGGAGGCGACCAACCCGCTCCGCTCCACGGTCATCGTCGCGACGCCTGCCGTACGCGCCCAGTTCGGCACTCTGCTCAGCGCCGTTTACGCGCCAGCAGTGCTCGCGAGCTTCGGCAGTGGCCGTCAGCGGGTCGATATCCGCGAGATCGCGCCGCACGGGGCCGCCGCCTACCGGTCCATGCTGGCTGCCGACCTTGCCGCGCGGAAGAGTACGGCCGCCGAACTGTTGCGCAGTAACCGGATCAACGTCTCACCTGCGGCGCGAAGGCAACTCTCCGCGGGGCAGGTGGACTCGCGGCTGGAGATCACGGTCGCCGCCATGGCAGCGGAGCGCCCGATCTACATCGTCGCGTTCAACGGCTTTGCTCCCGGTGCCGATGCGAACATGCCGCTGCGCTTCGCCGACCTTGTACAGGCATCTCCCGGGCATCTCGTCGGCAGCCGCTCGGTGACATCCGCTTTCGTGCGGTCGATGGTCGCCTTCCTGCGCGGGCACGCCCCGTTCCAGCCCCTGCGAGTGGAGACGGTGCGTCTGGCCGGGGACCACACTGTGCTGCGCATCGAATTCGCTGCGCCAAGCCCGATGGGGCTGTTCGGCTCATCCTAGATTGAGCGGCCGGCCGACCAAATATCACCGAACGTGGCCACTGGTGAACAGACCGGTCTGAACCGCAGACCAGCCGCTGAACTTGGCGCGCTGGGTCGGCGCCGGAGCCGGCCCGGCCGCGCCGAGATCCTGGCGATGGCACCTATCGCAGGGTAGTCAAATGTGGCTACCCTGCTATACGGCTGGTCGCGTGACCCCCAAAGGGGCGCGTGCACTTTAGGTAGTTTCATTGCGACAATATGCGATTTCGGTTGAATTAACCGGGCAATGTATGTTCCGCTGTCCACGCACACGTCCCGCTCGTGCGCGGGCCTCCGGGGGGTGGCCGCATGGTAGATGAGAGCGGTGTCCCGCCGCTACCACGCCGAGTTCCTGGGGCGTCCGGCTCACCCAGGCCACCGGCGCCGGTCGAGCTTGGGGTGATTTCCGAAGACCTGCGGCAGCGTGTGCTCACCGCGCTCGCGAGCGAACTGGAGCATGACGAAGCCGAGCGTCGGCGCGACAGTGGCGGGAACGGAACCGGCGCGAGCACCGCGAGCAGTCCAGCTAGCCTGGCCACCGGCTCCGGGGTGAGCCCGGCCAACGGCAGCAGCGCGAACCCCGGGAACGGCACTGGCGTCAGCCTGGACAGCGGCCGCGCGGCAAGCCTGGACGACCGCGCCGGCGCCGGGCTGGACGACCGCACTGGCGCAAGCACGGGGAGCCGCCCACCGTGGGACCGGGACGCGCCGTGGCCGGGAACGCCGGCCTCGCAGGGGGACACCCCGCCCGGCGAGGCAGCGGACCGCGGTCGCGGTGCCGCGGAAGACGCCGCGATGGCGCAGGAACCGGAAGGCACGGCGGAGCGCGCCGACGCTGGGGATGCCGCGGTCGGCCCGGGCGCAGCGGCCCCCCGGCCGGCGGTGCCACTGCCGCGGCGCGCACCTGGTGCGAATGGCGCGCCGCCGCCACCCGCCGAATTGCGGCGTGACTACCTGCCGCCGTCCGTGCTCGGCCGCAAGCTGGACCCGGAAGAGCACACCGAGCCACTCCCCAGGATCTCCGCAACCGGACGCGGCACTGGCGGCCCGGCGGCCACGGGCAGCGGCCAGTCTGCGCAATCCCTTTTCTCGCCCACTCCGCCCGCCACGGCGTCACCGGGAGCGCCGGCAGAACCTGCGCCACAGGGAACCGCGCCGGCAGAAGCGGTGCCATCGGGAACGGTGCCGCCGGACTCGGTCCCACCGCGGTCCGCGCCATCGGCCGCGGCGCTCGCGGCGCGCACCCACGATGCCAGCGGGCAGCGCGGCGCTGGCGGCCGCGGCGGCACCCACGATGCCAGCGGGCAGCGCGGCGCTGGCGGCCGCGTCCGTGCTCGCGCCGCCGGCCGCGCCGCCCGGACCTGCTCAGACCGCGCCTGACGTGGCGGCACCGCCCGGCCCGCCCACGGCGCCGGCCGCGCAGGCGGGTCCGGCCGCTCCGGCCCCCGTGACGCCGCCGCCTCCCGCTCCGCCCGTGCCCCCACCGCCCGTGCCCGCGCCGTCGCGCCGCTCGCCTGCGCCGTCCGGCTACGGCCGGACCGCCGATCCGGGCGGGGCACGCCCGGGCAGCGGCCGGGGTGCCGGCACCGCGGCTCTGCCGCCCGCCGCCTTGCCGGCCGCCAAGCGGCCACCGCGGTCCGGGAGGCCCTACCGCATCGCCGGCGTGATTCTCGCCGTGGTGGCCCTGGTCGCGGCGGCCGTGATCGCGCTGGTGCTGTCGGGCAGGACCACGGCTGGGCACAGTACCGGCCAAGGCTCGCACGCGCGCGGCGCCGGGGCAGTGGTGCGCGAGCGCGCGGCTGCCTGGGTGGCGGGCCAGGTCAGCCGGGCAGCCGTGGTGGCCTGCGACCCGGTCATGTGCCAGGCACTCAAGGCAAACGGAGTTCTGGCACACCGCCTGTACCCGCTCGGCGCGCAGACCACCAGCCCGCTCCGCTCCCAGATCATCGTCGCGACCGCCGCGGTGCGGGCCCAGTTCGGCAACGTGCTCAGCTCGGTGTACGCACCCGCGGTGCTGGCGAGCTTCGGCTTCGGCCCGGACCGGATCGACATCCGGGAGACCGCGCCACACGGTGCCGCTGCCTACCGGGCCATGCTCGGCGCCGACCTGGCGAACCGGAAGGCCTCCGGAGCCCAGTTGCTGCACAGCGGCCGGATCGCAGCGGGTGCTCTCGCCTGGCGTGAGCTGGCGGCGGGGGAGGTCGACGGGCGGCTGCTGCTCGCCATCGCGCAGATGGCCGCCACGCACCCGATGTTCATCGTGGATTTCGGCAGGCCTGCACCGGGCGCGGGCCCGGACATGCCGCTGCGCCAGGCGGACCTCGCCGAGGACGCGCACGCGCACCGCTATGCGGGCCACGTGGTCAGCGCCGGATACGTGCGGTCCATGGTCTCGTTCCTGCACGCGCAGCACGGCCAGTTCCGGCCCGCGCGGGTACAGACGGTGCGCCTGCCCGACGGCGCGGCCGTGCTCCGCGTCGAGTTCACCGCGCCAAGCCCGCTGGGCCTGCTCGGCCACGCCTGACCCAGCGCCCACGTCGTACAGCGTGGCATTCCATCCTCGTGAGCCGCCGCCGCCGCTTCCAGCCAGATAACCGCGGGATTGGCCGTGGCCCCCACCTGAGCGGCTGGCCCAGACCCCAGCTATTCAACCTCTCTAAGCGACGATCCGTGAGTACGCAACGCTTGACTATTAGGTTACGGACTATTTACTAGGCCTTGACTATGTGCCTGAACGGTGCTAACAACAAGATTGGTCGCACCTTGACGTCGTGAAGCGACTCGTTGCAGGCGACCGTCAGGATTTTGGTCTAGCCGTCTGAGTGGCGGGCCCGGGGGTGTTGATCAACGCGACCCTTGACATTTCCGCATGAAGCCTTGATGGCTCCTGCGTGGATTCCTTGGTCCCGTGTGTTGGGGGCCGTGGACAGGAAGTGACGCATGGCGGCTCGGCGCACGAACAAGTCCGCCACACCCGCAAGCAACGTCGGGGGTGGCGGGTCGGAGCGCGCCGCCCCGCGCCGTCCCACCGGCCGCGCCCGGGCTCAGTCGACCGTTCCTCCAACGTCGGTGATCGGCATACCCATCGCGGATGCGTCGTGGTTCCGACCGGTACGAGCCGCCGGCCGGTTGGAACCGGGCACGCTCGCAGGAAAGCCGCTCTCGGTACCTGACGCGGCGGCGACTCGGCTGTTGCGCGGCATCGTCCACGCGGTGGCCGACATCCCGTCGGACACTTCGACGGTCGTGGTGTGGCAACGGGACGGCTCCGAGTTGTGGGTCGACGTCGGTACGGTCACCCTGTCCAGCCTGGACGGCATGGTCCGGGTGGCCGTTACTGTCGGCTGTGATCAACTCGGCAAGCCCGTGGTGCTGACCGTCCCCCTCAAGGTCGGTACGCCGCAAGCGCCAGCCGGCCTGGTGATGTCATCGGTCGACCGCCTCACCGGTCCCGACGTTGTCACCGCCCTATGGTCGGACGCCGTTATCGCGTTCGGCTGGGAATGCCTCCTGGAGTTGTCCCGGCAGCTATGTCCAGCCTGGGCCGTGACAGCGCCGGGCTGCCGCTGATCCCCGGGGCGGTGGCGGCGACCAAGGGCGTCCTGGTCGTTCAGGCCATGTCCCGCAACGACCTGTCGCAGCTGGGTCCGGTGGCCCGATGAACCTCGACGCTGCCAGCCTGGGCGCCTTTGGTTCGCTGGCGCACGCGATCGGCCTGACCGACGGGTCGACCGCCAACAGCGCGTGGTTCGGCGACCCCCTCGGCGGCTCCAGCGGCAACCTGCACGGGTTGAAGACCGTCCTCAGCGACGACGACCAGCGACAGGCGCTCGAGAGTTTCGTCGACGAGGTGTTGGGGCCGCCCGACGCCCATACCGATGCCGAAGGCCAATGGGTGCCGCTGTTCCACGAGACCTCGCCGAACATCACCGTGTATGCCGTGCTCCAGCCGGTCGCAGGCGCGGTGTATGTCGGTGTGGGCCTCGACCATACGGCCGGTAGCGGGAGCACCCACGTCACGACCAGCGTGCACGTGCCGGTGTTCCAAGTGGCCCGCGGGGGCACCGACGGCCGGGACACCTCCGGGCCGTTGCCGCACTGGCTGGTCCTGGGCCGGGACGCGGGCCGCATCGAGGTGTCCGTCGACGCCACGTTCGAGCCGGGTCCGCCGGCGCCGGGCGAGGCTTTCCTGGGCGGAGCAGCGGTCCACCTGGCCATCCCCACCTCCGCGACCGGGACGGCTGGGTTCTCGCTTACCCTCAAGGACCTGCAGCTGCCGGGCGCCACCCACCCGACGACCCAGACGCTCGACGTCACGGCGCTGTCGGAGCTGGGGCCGGACGTCTTCGCGTTCGTCACAGGGATCCTGCGCCAGCAGATCGAGTCCCTCGACCTGACCAACGATGCGTTCCGGCACATCCGCGGGCTGGCCGGCATAGTCGGGTTGCGCGACGTCCCGAACCTCCCGGCGCTGCCGCTGGCGGACCTGCCGGTGCACGGCCTGCCGGCCCTGGTCAGCTGGGTCGAGTCGGTCATCGGCAACAGCCAAGCGCTCACCGCCTGGCTCGGCGCCCTGGCCGATCTCGTCGGCGGCTCGCCGGTGCCGGCCCGCAACGCCGTGCGGTTCGCGATCGGTCCTGCCAGCCTGCTGCTTGGGGTGCGCGTCACACCCGGCGCGGGCGGGCACTCCGTGCTCGTGCCGTGGGTGGAACTCACGTGGTCTCCCGGTGCCGGCGTGGATCTCACCGCCGCTGTCGACCTCCTGCGGGCGGACACGGCCACCGGCCGGGTCACCGCCGTGCCGTCGGTCCAGGCACTGGCCGTCCTCGGCGCGGCCGCCACCGGCGGCAGCGCGTTGCTTTCCGGCAACCCCGGCGTCGGCACCGTCCGCGTCGGCCTCGGCCTCGACGAGGTGCAGCGGCCCACGTTCGTCCTTACCGCCCACGACGTGGACCTGCCGGGCCCGAACCATTTCGACGACCTCGACCTCTCGTCACCGCAAGCCGCTCTGAACGCCGCCTCGTCGGTGGTCGAGACAGCGCTCGGCAACGCCCTCGACGGGTTCGGCGCAGCGGGCACCTTGCTCAAAGAGATCCTCGGCATCCAGCCTCCAGCGCCGGTCAGCGCTATCGCCATCACCGACCTGCTGGCCGATCCGCTCGCGGCGTTGCGGGGATACTGGCTGGCCCTATCCGGCGACAGCTCCGCGATGAGCCAGGTGCTGGCCACGGTCCGGCAACTGCTCACCGGCGTCACGGCAGCGGTCACCGGCTCCGGCACCGCCGTCGCGCCCTGGGTCGTCGACCTCACCGACGGTGTCGCCTTCCGGGTATGGCGCGATGGCTCGCTCCTTGTCGTGGCGATCGCGGCCGATGTCGCGACCGGCATGCCGGGGGATCTGCAGGTCGCCACCCACGCCGAGTTGTCGCTGCTCCAGCTCGACCTGAACGCCGGCCATGCCTCGTTCGCGGCCTCCGCCCACGGCGATCTGCTGATCCAGCCCGCGGGTCCCGACCCCATGACCCTCGACCTGGGTGTTGCCACGCTGGTGTTCACGGGTGTGGGAGTCCGCGCTCAGTGGGCCGCCGGTCAGGGTCTGCACGCGGTCGTCCTGGGCGATGGCCTGCAGATCAGTTACCTCGACCCGCACACCCTCACGACTGCCACCCACGACATACCGCTTCCGGCCGTCGCGGCCGACGGCACGGTCACGTTCGCGCCCGACTGGGACGTCGTCGAGGCCATCGCCACTGGGCTGCTCAACCGGCTGGACTCCCAGGTCCTCACGACGCTGTTGGATCTGGTCGGCTGGCGGGGTACAGGTGCTCACCTGCGCCTGGCCGACCTGGTGTCCAGTCCCACCACCGCGGTTGGCACCTGGGCCACCCAGCTGGCACTCGACTGCGCACATCTGCGCGCGGTGCTTGGCCCGGTCGCGTGGCTGCTCAGCGGCGGGCAACTGTCGGCGCCGCTGGGCGGCGGCAGGCCCGGCCTGCCCTATCGCGCGCCGGTCGCGGGCAACCCACAAGCCCCCGGGCTCACCGCCTGGACCGTGCCGGGCTGCGCCCCCTTGGGTCTGGGCTGGGGCGACGACCCGGGTCGCGTGAACGATCTGCTGGCCGGCCTGGCGACCCCGACGCCGCAGGATATGACGGCATCCCTGGCTGCCCTGTATGGCGCCATCCCCGACCTCGACGACCTGCTCGTGGGCCGCCCGCACCTGGCCGACGGGCTGGCCACGGTGATCACGCGCTGGACCGGCACCGACGGGGTCGTGGCGCCGGCCACGACGATCCCCGGCGAGGTACCCAGCCTGGTCCTGGACGGGTTCGCGTATGCCGAGTTGGTGGCCTGCGGGCGCCTCGGGCTGCGGGTCCTCGAGGGGGTGGCCGAACCCCTGGACACCGTCGTCCACGTCGGCACTGCCTCGGACTGGCTGACCACTGCCCCCGCCGGCCAGGCCATCGACGCGACCGTGGCGACACCGGCATCTCTGGGCGCAACGGTCACAGGGTCGTGGTACGTCCAGGTGCCGACGGTGGCAGCTGCCGCGGCCGGTCGTAGCGACCACGATGGCGTGGCGGGCCAGGCCGCCGCCCTGACGGCCGTGCTCGCTGCCCGAACCGCCCCGGTCGTGGTGGTCGCGTATGGCGACGCGGCGGCGGCCGCCGTCCGCGCCGCCGCTAGCCAGCCGCAGGTCAGCAGCGTCGTCACGGTGGGCGCGCCGTGGAGCACGCTGTCGGTGACCGCCTTGCAGTCCGGGCTTGGCGGGGATGCGCTGCGATTCCTCGATCGCATCTACCCCGATGCGCTGCCCGCCGCCGACGACACAGCCGTGGCCTATGCGGCCGGCGTTCTCCGCCGCGGCTGGTCGATGGTGCAGCGCGGCATACAGACGACCGACCCCGGCATGATCCCCAACGCCGCGGCCGAAGCCCGGCGCACCGGTCTGGCCGTCTATGCCGTCTTCGGGTCGATGTCCGCCGATGACTCGGCGCAAGCGATGGCAGCCCTCGTGGCGGCGGGCGTCCAGGCTCGGGCCCAGGACGCAACGGCGGCCGCGCTCGCCGCAGCCGGCGCGCCCACCGAGCTTCACGTCGGCGTCGACCTGCCCTGTCTGGAACTCGACCTGGGTGGCGTCTTCGTCGGGGCCGGTGTCGCCGTCGACCTGGTGTCGGTGAATGCCACCGCTCCCACGATCCGGCCGCTGCGCGAAGTGATAACGCGTCTCGAGTTCGGGGTCACCGACGGCTGGCTGGTGGGCGGGCCCGGCGCCGCGCAGCGCGACCTCGAGGTGCGCTGGGTCGATGCCCTCGTCCACGTCCCGCTGGATGGCCGGCCGGGATGGACCCAACTCGTGCTCCACGAGGCGCGGGCGTATGCCGCATTCCGCGAACGGTGGGTCGTCACCGTCGACGGCAGCAATGGGTCGACCACCGCACTGCCTGAGGTGAAGATCCTGCTGAGCGAGGTCGCGACCCGGCTTCAGGCCGCGTCGCCGGACCTGGCGACGTTGCTCACCGCGTTGGGGATCCTGCGCGACGGCGGCCTGGATACCGACGCGGTCGACCACCTGCTGCACGACCCGGTGGCGCTGCTGCGCCCGCGCGTGACGACATACGCGGCCGACGTCGCCTCGGCGCTGCGCGCCATGGTCGGGCTGCCGACAACGGGGCTGGCCGCCACTGCGTTCCGGGTCGGTGTCGCGGGCGCCACGATCGACGTGGACCTCGCGGCCGCGTCGCTCACGGGGTCGGTGACCATGGCCAACGCCCCGTTGCCGCCCATGTCGTTCGAGCTCGCGGTATCGCCGTCTGCGGTCACCGTCACCGGCGCCTTCGGCGTGATCGCCCCCGACGTGGGCGGCCTGCGGCTGGTCGGGCACGCGGGCACCGGGGGAGCCAGCCTGTCCGTCGAGCATCGCGCTCCGGGGGCGGCCGCAACGACGACCATCGGCGTCTACCCCACCGTCGCCAGCAGTGACCTGGTCCGCCTGGCCACCACCGTGCTTCCGGCGGTGGTCATGCAGGCGGTCGGGCAGTACCTGCGCACCGGCATCTCCGACACCGCAACCACCCTGGTCGACGCGGCCTTCGACGCCCTCGGACTGCTGACTCCCCCCGCGGCCAACGGCGGTCGCGACCTGATGCTCCCCGTCGGTCTGGTGTCCGACCCCGGTGCCTGGCTACGGTTGCGCGCCGACCCCTTCGGTGCCGTCGTGACGGTGCTCGACGCCTTGGTCCCCATCGTCTGCCCGACTCGTCCGAACGGCGCCACCGGCTGGCCGCTCAGCGATGAACTCACCGTGACATATGCCGTGGTGTCCGGGCACCTGCAACTCGGTGCCGCGCTCACCCTCGCCACGAGTGTCGATGGCCGGGCGGTGAGCGCGGTGGTCACCGGTGGGGTGTCGGTCGCCCCGACGGGCAGCCTGGGGCCCGCCCTCGACACGCTCGTCATGGTGGACCAGACCGGGCTGCACTTGGCGCTGACGCCGAGCCCGGTGCTCGACCTGGTACGGCAACCCCCGGCCGCGGCCATTCGGCTCTACCCGCCCGGGGGCGGCATCGGAGCCGCGGTCGGGGCGGCGGCCGAGTCGGCGATCAGGGTGCTGCTCAACCTCCTCATCGACCACCGCAACGACGCCACGGCAACGCCCGTGCGGGCCGTCGGCCGCGCGGTACACGAACTCGGGGATGGCCTCGGGATGCTGGTCACCGACCACTTCACCGACGGCACGGTCGATGCCTTCGCCTCCAGCCCGGCCACCACCCTGCTCGCCCGCTTGCCCAACCTGGTCAGCAGCGGCCTGTCGGCATTGGCCAGCGCCATCGACCCGTCCGGCACACAGGTCGTGGTCGCGGCAGCGAGCGGCGGCGCCTGCCGCATCAGCTTCGGCACCGGCGGCCACATCCACCTCGACCTCGACGGCACGACGCCGGCGCTGGACTTCGGGTTCGACGTCGAGGTGTTCGACCAGGCCCACACGTCCATGGGGCATGTGGTGCTGGAGCACCTGCGGCTCACGCCCACCGGCATCCAGGTCGACCTCAGAGCCGGCCCGTTCACCATCGACGCTGGGCCCGTCACGCTGTACCCGCTGGTCGTAGCGCGGGCTGGCGTCACGAACAGCACCTTCACCCGCCGGATCGGGGTCGGGCTGGCCCTCGACCCCGCAGGGGCCAGTTCGGTCGAGGTACGCTGGACCCTCGACGGCAGCCCGCCGGCCCCGTATGACGTGACCCGCGACGTCGCCGGAGTCGAGACGTCCGCCGACGGCACGCTGTCGGTGGTCGGCCTCGATGCCCTCGGGCTGGCCGTGTCCCTGGCCTCCAGTGTCATCACGACCCAGCTCGGGACCGTGGTGACGACCCGGGCGACGGGCATGCTGCAAGGCGTCGTCTTCACTGGTGGCGGCCGGGCCATCGACACGACGTTGTTCGCGGACCTGACCTCGCCCGAGCGGCTGTTGCATCGGCTCAAGGTGCTGGCCTGGAACTGCGCGACCGACCCGGCTCACGGCGGGCAGCCGGCTCGTCCGGTGAGCGTCACCATCGACGGGATCGTGACGATCGGCTTGGCGGCCGTCGACCTAGGCGGCGGCCAATGGCACGTCGGCTTGAACTTGACCCTGCCCCCGGGCAAGCAACTCGACTTCCCCACCTCTGGGGTGTCCGTTTCGCTCGTCGTTGACGCCAGCTGGGTCGACCCGGCAGTGCAGCCGGGGCTGTCGATTCTGGTGCTCAAGGGACCAGATGCCGACCACCTCGATCTGGTGCCGGGCTTCAGCGTCTCCGGGGTCGGCATGCGTTTCCGCAAGCAGTCCGGCCCGCTGCTCGAGTTGGGGTCGATCTCGCTCGACGGCATCTCGTTCCTGGTGTACGCCGAGGCCGGCCCGGCCGGTGCCGGCGGCGGCGCCAAGATCCAGCTCGACGGCCTGGCGGTCGCCCCTGGCGGCGGCGGCGGCAGCGGCGTCGCGAACAAGATCATGAACGACGTCGGCAGCGCGAGCGCCAACAACCGCCCCACGTTCAGCCCGTCGCTGGCGGTCCAGAAGCACCCGCCGCCCAACGATGCCCTCAACTTCACACTGCGTGCCGGCGACCCGCCCGGACCGTGGTGGCTGGTGATCCAGCGCCAGCTCGGCCCGTTGTATGTCGACCGCATCGGGTTCAACACCGTCGAGGCCTCGGGCAAGGTCACCGAGATTTCGCTGCTGTTCACCGGGCAGCTGTCGATCTTCGGCCTGACGGCGGCCGTCGACCAGCTGATGATCACCTGGCACGGCGGCGACGTGCTGTCGATCACTAGCTGGTCGGTCGACCTCATGGGCCTGGCGATTTCGGCGGACATGTCCGGAGTGTCGCTCGCCGGTGGCCTGCTCAAGACCATCGACGGCGGGTCGACGTCATACGTGGGCATGCTGCTCGGCCGGTTCGCGGCATACGGGCTCTCGGTGTTCGGCGGGTACACCGACGACGGCAAGGGGCACGCCAGCTTCTTCATCTTCGGTGCCATCAACGGCCCGATCGGCGGGCCGCCGGCCTTTTTCCTCACCGGGCTGGGTGGCGGCCTGGGCATCAACCGCGGGCTGGTCATTCCGACGGACCTGTCGCAGTTCGGCACGTACCCGTTCATTCAGGCGCTCGACCCCGCCGCCAAGCCGCCAGAGAAGCCGATGGACGAGCTGCATCGGCTCAGCGGCTACTTCCCGGACCAGATGGGCAACTTCTGGTTCGCCGCGGGCATCTCGTTCACCTGCTTCAGCCTCGTGGACGGTGTCGCCGTCGTTGCCGTCTCCTTCGGCAACGGGCTCGAGATCGACCTGCTCGGCCTGGCCCGGCTGGCGCTGCCGCGGCCAGGCGCCGCGCTGGTGTCCATCGAGCTGGGGCTGCTGGCGCACCTCTCGACCAGTGAGGGCGTCTTCCTCATCAAGGCGCAGCTCACCGACAACTCCTGGCTGCTGTACCCCGAGATCCGCCTGACCGGCGGGTTCGCGTTCGCGATCTGGTGGAAGGGCCAGAACGCCGGCCAGTTCGTGCTCACCATGGGCGGTTACCACCCGAGCTTCCACCGGGACGGGTACCCGGACGTGCCGCGCCTCGGGATCATGTGGCGGATCAGCGACTATCTCGTCATCAAGGGGACGTCGTACTTCGCGCTGACGTCCGAGGCACTGATGGCCGGCGTCGGGGTCGAGGCCAGCCTCGACTTCGGCTGGGTGTGGGCTCAGATGTCGTTCGGGGCCGACGGCATTGTGTACTTCGACCCGTTCTGGTTCGAGGTGTCGGCGTTCCTGCGGATCTCGGCCGGCATCAACCTCGACCTCGGGCTGTTCTCGATCAGCTTCAGCATCACCTTGGGCGCCTCCATCAAGGTTTGGGGCCCCGACTTCGCCGGGCATGCCGAGTTCGAGATCGGCCCGGCGACCGTGCCCATCGACTTCGGCAGCCCCCGCAAGGTCGACCCCAAGAAGCTGCGCTGGGACGAGTTCGTTGCCAAGTACCTCGAGGACGCCGGCGGGTCGGCCCGCGCCCTGTCGGCCATTACCGGTCGCGGGTCGCTGCCGACCAAGACCGGCGGCCAGACCGGTGCGCCGAGCGCCGACGGCACCGAAGCCTTGTCCTACCAGGTGTATGCCGAGTTCGAGCTGACGTTTACGACCACGATCCCCACGGCGACCTTCGCGGTGGGTGCGACCCCCCAGCAGCAGGTCGCGATCGTCCAGTCGAACGGCCAGCCCACCGCCCTCGGCCTGTCGCCCATGGGGGCACACGACCTGCGGTCGACGCTGTCGATCGCGCTGGAGATGTACGACGCCTCCGCCAAGAAATATGTCGGATTCTCGGGTGCCTTGGCCCTGCTGACGGCCGGCTTCGGCACCGGCCCGGGCCTGCCGGGATACTCGACGGACAACTACCCGCTCGGTGTCTGGGGACTGCCCGGCGACCCGTCGATACCGGTCAAGCCGCTGCCCCAGGGCGACGTGGTCGCGGCCGGCAAGCAGCTGGTGCTGGTAGCCGGAGTGGACGCGCCTCAGGTCGGGCCGGACATCGACTACTTCCAGGTGACGGCGGACCGGCGGCCGTTGCCGTTGCTGGCCACCGGCAATGCCCGCCGCGACTTCCTCAACGTCGCCGCGGGGCTGCCCGGGGTCGCGCCGACCAGCGCCGATGATGCTCTGACGCTGGCCGCCCAGACGTTGTTCGCGACGCGCACCATCGACGGCGTCGCGGCCGCCCGAGGTGGGCACAGCGCCTTGGCGGCCGCGGCATACCAGCTCGACCGCAGCGCGCCGCCGTTGTTCGGCACGCTCACCGATGGACTGGCCAAGGCCAACGGCGCCTCGGGCGACCGGGCCGAGCTGCCGACGCCGGCGGGTCCGAGTGCGCGCGAGCTGCGCGCTCCGTTCGTTGCGGGGTACTTCACGGCCGGTGCCGGAGCGGTCGCTCCCGCGGCTGGTACGTCCGTTGCGGACGGTCGGCTCAAGCGGCGCGCTGCGCCGGCTGTGGAGTCGGTGCGGGGCCGGATGGCGCTGCACCTGCCGACCGCTGTGCTGGGCCGGGCGGCGACACCGACGGTGGCGACCAGCGGCACCGTGGTGTCCAGCGCGGAACCGCCGCGCACCGAGACCCCGGGCACCATGCGGTCGTATGCCGGAGCGCATGTCGGGGCGCCGGCGCTGCAGGGCGTCGTCGGCGGGCTGGCCACCGGATGGGCGCCTCAAGCGGTCTCCCGGCGGATGGGCGCCCGTCGCGCCGCGCTCGCCGATGCCATGGGCTCGACCGTGCGGTCCGGCGATGTCGTGGTGCTGCAGTTGCCTGACGCGGCATTCGACATCGACGCTGACAACCGCCCGAGCGTGGCGATCTCGGGACGCGCACGGGTGACCGCCGCCCTCGGCCGCACCGTGCTCGCCGACACCGTTGTCACTGACGCGTCGGTCGTGGTGCCGCGCCTGGCCAGCCATGTCGCGGTACAGGCCGATGGCGTGCTGGCGCCCACCGACGGGTACGCCGGCTGGCACGCCCGCTCGCGCGTCGCCCGCGTCGGGACGCAGGCGGCGGTCGCCGCCGGGTGCGTGTTGTCCGTCGACGCGGCTGGCAGCGGGCCGGTCATGGAGTGGGACACCGCCGGTGCCGTCGTGCACGAGGCCATCGAGGTGCGGACCGTCTTTGCCGCACCGGCCAGCACCGTGCTGGTCGCTCTGACCGGCACGACTTCGCGTTCGCTGGTGCCGACCCAGTTGATGCTGGCCGATGCGCGCGTTGCCACCGACTCCTCCGGTACGGACCTGCCGCCGGCCGCGGTGACCCTCGGGGCTACCAGCGTGCTCGTCTATCGAGTCGTTCCCGACCCGGATGCCACCTCCATGACGGTGACCGTCACGGCGGGTGGCGGCTGGGTGGTGTCCGGCGTCGCGGCCACGAACGACACCGTCAGCGACGCGATGGCGCTGGTCGCCAAGCAGCAGCTGTCCGGTGTGATCGGAAAGGTGCTGGCCACCGGTGGCCCCGGCTGCTCGGTGGACTGGGTGCCGGCGCCCGCGAGGGCGCCACGACGCAGCCGGGCGGCACGCGCGACGACCACCACCCGCGCCGCTCAGGGCCGCGGCACCTCACGTGGTCGGGGGAGGAAGGCGGGACGATGAGCATCGCCGAAGGACATTTCCGCCTCTACACGCACATCACGCCGGCGCTGAAGGCGGGCGACTATCGGTTCACGAGCAGCCAGCAACTCACGGCCACGGGCCCCGACGGTGCTCTCCGAGCGGCCGACCTGCCCGTGCAGGAACTCCAGACCTACGTCCACGTCGATGCCCCCCGGTATCTGCTGCCCCCGGACCAGGTGCTGTCGACCTACCCGCCGGCCGGCACCGAGGGCGCGTACGGCGCGCGGCTTCCGCAGGTCGTCATCAAGCGCCGCACCTTGCCGTGGGAGCGAGCCGTCGATGGTGGCGATGCCGGCACCCCGTGGCTGGCGCTGGTGGTCTTCGCGGAGGGTGAGGCGAGCGTGCTGTCCAACGTCCCGGTTGCCGAGTGCGTCACGCCCGGGGTCGTCCTCGATGGGGTGCCCGACGTCGAAAAAGGCGCCTGCCTGGAGATCCGCGGCTCGCGGATCGCTCAGATCATGCCAACCCGGATGGATGTCCCGCTGCTGGCCCATGCGCGCGAGGTCAACATCAACGACACCGAGTTGATGATGGGAGACGACGACGGGTTCCTGGCCGTCGTCATCGCCAACCGGTTGCCGCTGGCGGCTCTGGACACCGACGGCAACGAGACGCCGGTGAAGTACCACGCGGTGCTGGTCAGCCTCGAAGGCAACGGCCAGTTTGGGCAGTTGCCCGAGAAGGCCCCGCCGCACGCCATCTCGACGGTCCACGCGGTGTTCGACACCTCCGCCGTCGAGTACACCGCCGCCGAGTACGACCACCACGTCATGGAGAGCACGTATGCCGCACGACCTTCCTCGGCGCGGGCGCGGGCGCCGGTGGTGCCCTTCCCGGAATCGGGCGGCCCCCACGCAGCGGCGGCTGCGGGCAGTCTCGAGCCGTCGGCATACCTGACGACCTTCACGAAGGACGCCACGGCACCGGCGAATGAGGGCACGTCGACCTGGACCGGTGCGGCATACGCCGGGTCGTTGCACCAGGCTGCGGGTGCCGGGTACCAGGCGTACGTGAGCGGAGCGGCGCTGCAGGTCTTCGACCCGCTCGTGCGATTCCCGGTGCTGCTGCACTGGACGTTCACGACGGTGGGCAACGAAACGTTCGAAGAGCTCATGCGCAACGCGGACTCTGGCCTGCTCGGTACGCGCGGCACGAATCCGGTTGTGCCGCAGGGGCGGCCGCCGCTGGAGGTTGTGGAGACGGGGCACGTGGGCCTTGACCACCGGACCCTGCGCGGCGACCTGGTGCGGGCGTGGTACCGCGGACCTCTGCTGCCGCACCCGCCCGACGAGACATCGCCGCGGCTGCCGCTGGCCCACAGTGGCGACCAACTGCGCGTCGTGATCCCCGACGGCAGGGAGGACCTGTCCTTGGCAGCGGCGTTCGAGATCGGCCGGCTGCTCGCCCTCAGCCAGCCGTCGATGGTGGCGTCGCTGATGCGGTGGCGGCAAGGCGGGTACCAGGCGGCGCGGCTCGGCGCGTTGTGGAGCGGACCGCTGGGTGACCTCGGGCTCGAGCTCGAAGGTGTGACGCTGGCGCCGGACCGGCTGCTCGGTGTGGCCTTCGCGCGCGGCATCGCCCGCGCCATTGCCACCAAGCCCGGCGACGTTCTCGGCGATCCGCTGCCGATCTTCACCAGCGGCGCGCCGATGGGTCTCGACGGCGCCGCACTCGATCTGGTTGCCAGGGGCTTCGGCTTGCAGCTGGCCGGCAACCAGCCGCTGACCGGGCTCTTGCGCACCCTGCAAGACACGAGCGTGCCCCGTACGCCGCTGCCTGACTTCGGCACTGTGGCGGGCGTCAAGGCTGTGGCCGATGCCCTGGGCCGGAACGCCGGGCGTGTCGCTCATCCAGTACGCGGCGGGCGCGCTGTCGGCGCAGGCCATGACCAGGCCCGGCGGCGGCCTCGGCGCAGCCCCGCCAGGTGCGGGCGGCGGGCTCGGCGGGGTGTTCGGTGGCATACCCGTCGGCGGCCCGCACGCCGATGGCCCGGACGCTCTCGACGAGGCCCTTCGCGGACGCGATGCGGAAGAGATGCCATGAACGTCAACACCACTGCCATGTTCACCAACCTGCCGCTGAAGTTGGCGTCGGAGGTCGCGACACCGGTCGTGATCACCGATGACGACATGGATTCGACTGTGCCGCAGGAGTTGCGGTCGTGGCTGGTGCGGCTGCGGCTGCTCGAAGGGGTGCCGTTCGCCAACCTTGTCGCCGACACGGAGTTGCTGCCGCCGGAGTCAATCCGTTGGTTCTACCTCGACCGCCGCTGGACCGACGCCCTCGTGCAAGGCGGGCTGTCGGTCGGAACGGTCAACAGCGACGACCGGACCCATCTGGCGGCGCAGTACCCCGCGATCCGTGACGAGCTGGACCAGGAGGAGCGCAACTACCGCCGGCTGCCCGGATCGCCCCGCTACGGCGGCGCGGTGCAGGCAGTCAGCGGCTTCATCCTGCGGTCCAAGGCCGTGTCGGGGTGGCCGGGCCTGCATGTCCGCGCCTTCACCGTCGACCCAGCGGAGGCCGACACCGCCTTCTTCCCTGAGGACGACCCCCGGCGGATGCGGTTGCTGCGTCTGGAGCGGCTGGCGCCGGCTGTGTTGTTCTGCATGTTCGACGGCATACCCGCGGTGGTCCACGTGGAGGAACCGCGGCAGGGCGTGCAGTTCGGGTTCGACATGGTGCAGGACGGCGCCACCAGCACCGCCACCTTGACGGCGCGCGACAAGACGACATTCCAGGACCTGCCCGGCCAACCACTGACGGTGCCGTTCCGCGCCACCCCTGGAGCCACCGGCGTCATCGACATCCAGCAACTCGCAGCCGATCTGGCCACAAACTACCCCCAGACCGGTGCCGGCGACGGCCTCGACGCGGCGGAGTACGCGCTGCAGCTGATCCGCTTCCCGTACCGGCAGGTGTTCGGAGCCACGAAGAACCCCACCATCCCGGCGGTCTTCACCCCGACGATCGGGTATGCCGAATACGTCCGGACCGCCTTCGTCGAGCGAGGCCCGGCATGACCGAGATGCCGTTCTCAGCCAAGGACATCCAGCTGGCGATGGCCAGCCCGCGGTTCGCCGCGCTCGCCCGCGCGGGCGTCGACCTGGCCACGTGGCAGACCTGGGACCCCATGTTGCCCCGCAACCAGCGGGTGCTCGTCCCGATGGACGTGCAGGCCTATGTCGTGCCCACGGCGCAGCCGGAGCCCGCCGTCGCGGTGGCGTCGTTGCCTGACGACCCGGCGCCGTTCGATCCCGGGGCCCCGCGCCCCGCGGGCGTCCATCTGCACTGGGCGTTGCCCGATGCCCTGCTCCATGGCACCCACGACACGACCAACAACGCCCTCGTCATGCCGCGACTGCCGGATCGTTGGGTCGTGGTGCGGACCCTGTTGCCCGATGGGTCTCGCACGGCTTATGCCAGCGGGTGGGTCGTCGATGCGGTGCATGCGGTCGTGGTGCCGCTGGCCACGTATGCCGGCACTATCGACCCATCGGTCGTCGCAGCATCGACCGCGCCGGTACTGGACCCCCTCGACGGGGCCGCTCGGGGCACGCTGACCTGGAGCGCGACATACGAGGGGGCGCGCAATCGCTTCACGCTTCACGACCCGCTGACCGATCTCGCCGGCCTGAAAAACATTGCACCGCAAGGGTTCCATCGCAACATCGCGTCCTACACCGTCGCCGGATGGTGGACCGACCCGACGGCGGACCCGCTGGCGGCCGCCACCGATGCGACCACGCTCGACCGGGTGCTCGCCTCTCTCGGCTGGTACATCACCGGCGACGGCGACGCCGGGCTCGACATGGAATTCGACCCCAAGCTCGCCCATCTCATGCGCTACTCCGGTCTGAAGTCGCCGGAGAGTCAGACCACCGCATCGATTGTGACCGAGTACTCGGACGACGCTGTCGCGTTCAGCTCGGTCGCCCCCAAAGCGGCGGTGCCGGTCGAGCTCGTCGACTCCGTCGTCGTGGGACGGGCCCAAACGGCATACCACTCGCTCGTGCACGGCAGCGTGATGGGCGTACCCATCGACGGCACCGCCTCCGGCAGCGACGACCGGCCGGATGCCGGCGCGATCAGCGGCTCCATGGGGCTTGACCTGGACGACATCGCGGCCGCCCTGGCGGCGCCGGGCCTGGGGCTCGATCAGGCCAACCGGCATACGGCAGAGCAACTGGCGGCGGCCTTCACCGGCGACCTGCTCAGCCGGATCGGGACCGCCGACGGTCTGTCCGACCTCGAGGAGCGCGAGCACTCCGATGGGTTCTGGGGCTTGCCCGGCACACCGGTGCCGGGCGCCAAGCCGGACCGGCTGCGGGCCGAGGACACGACGCCCATGGGCCCGACCAAGGTCGGTCGTAAGGGTCGGGCGGACCAGTACGCGGCGGGCTTCGATGCGCTGACGACACAGGTGTCGTGGCGCACGGGCGTGCTGCCTATGACAACCAGAGGCGCTGCCGAGGGCGACAGCAGCATTCACAAGGCGCGCGACGACGAGCAGTTGCCGCACAAGGCCGGTGGCGCCGATGCTCCGGCCAGCCGGTCGGTGACGCGCGCCGCCCCGCGGTCCTACCGCCCAGCGCCGGTCATGGTGGGGTTGCGCGGCATCCATCCGAGCACGCGGCACCACGGCGACGGCCTCTTCGACTCGCAAGGGCTGCGCTGCCGGTATTCCGGCGAAGCCAAGGCCTCGTTCCAAGGCACGCTGTCGGGCGCCACGATCTTGCCGACATTGGGCAACGGTGCCATCCCGGCCGAGGTGGTCCTCGTGGTGCGCGAGGCCATCGTCTACGACGGGTACTCGTGGCGTTGGCTGGCCGATGCCGCGACGCCACCTGGCGCGGACTCCGGCCCGTATGCCGTGCGCATCGTGGGTGAGATGACGCGGCTGTACGGCACGACCGCGACCTATGACGGCAGCGGGGTGAACTTCGTCGCCGAAATCGCCCAGGCAACCCAGCCGAGGGCCGCCGCGGCAAGCGCCTGGTCGTCATACACGGCTCAGACCGAGCACGTGAGCACCCAGGTGGCCAGCGAGTTCGGCAAGTTCTCGATCGTCGACGGAACCCCGCCGAGCCCAGTGGCCATCACGACCTGGCGGCAACCGTGGGTGCCGCTCTGGGTCGAGTGGCAGGTGCGGCTCGACGGTTCCGACGCGCTCGACGGCTGGACGCTGCAGGGTGGCGACTTGGAGCCCGGCGAGTCTGTCTCGACCACCCTCACGAGAACCTTCACCGGCCGCAGTTCCATCACGACCGGCATAGGGTCCTCGCTCACCTCGGCCATCGATGCCTGGCTGGCCGCGGAGAAACAACGCGACGCCACGGTGCCGTCACAGTCGCAGCTCGACGACATCGACGAGCAGGCCCTCGGTCGGCTCGCGGACTTCCTGCGCCCGCTGGACGTGGTGTCGATCTCGCTCGACGGGGTGCGCGAGCAGCTATTGGGGATTCCGTACGTCGGTGCGCTGCTCAGAGAGCGCGACGACCAGGGGGTCGCCCGCCCGAGTGCGACGGACCTGCCGACGCCGCTGTTCGGTGGCACCCTCACGGTCGAGAAGTTGCGAGCCGTCGACGCGTTCGGCCGGGTGCTGGACCTGCCGGTCGACGCCTTGGCGACCACGACCACTCTCGAAGTGGCCGACCAGCCGTCCACGGTCCGATTGCGGCCGAGGATCCAGCACTCGGCGCGCTGGCTGAGCCGGCTGGTGGACCCGGGATACGCCTTGGCCGACGACCCCGCGGCGGCTCCGGAGGCCTACGTCGACCAGCTACATGCGCCACTGGCGGTGACGCCGATCTCGGGCTTCCTGCTGCCGGACCACATCGACGAAGCGCTGGAGATCTTCGACCGGGACGGCAACCCACTCGGCCAGGTGCAGCACGACTCCGTGACCACGGCTGTGACCTGGGAGACCGCGCCCGGACGGCCGCTGCCGCCGGACGCCGGGCCGCTGGCCGACATCCCGGCGCACGCCCAGCATGCGGCGCTGCTCGCGGCCGGGCTGATCGAGGCGGACGTGAGCGCGCGGCACGGTGATGCGCCACCGACGGCCAGCTCGCTGTCCGCCTTGTTGCGCGCCATCGACTCGACGCTGTGGGCCGTGGATACGTATGCCGCCATTGGGTCCCCGACCATCGCCGGCCTCGTGGGGCGGCCCATAGCGGTGGTCCGGCTCGTCGTGACCCTCGAAACGCCCGACGACCTCGACGAGGTGACGGTCACCGCGGCCGGCGGCGCCGATGCCCGGCGCGGCGCGTTCGCCGAGTTGGACGAGCAGTTGTTCCCACTGCGGGCCGGGGAGTTGGGGCGCAGCGACGACGGCGTCCTCGGATTCTTCGTCGACGACGACTACACGGCATTCCATGTCGTCGACCAGGTCGTGGCGTCCGGCGCGTTGGCGAGCGGACCGCATACCGGGCACTTGGGGTTGCTGGGGGAGACGCCGAAACCGGACCCCATCGACCACCCGTACCTCGTGCTCGAGGACACCTTGCTGCTGCGACCGGGGCACCCGGTGCGGCTGACCGTGCTGATGCTGCCTGCGGGCAAGATGCATCTGACCTCGGGCATCCTGCCGCGCAAGTCGCTCGAGCTGGCCGACGACTGGGTCACCCCGGGGCTGTCGCGCGTGGTGCCGTCGATGCGGGCCGGACCATTGCTGGTCGACCCCGCCGAGATTCGGCTGCCCAACGTGGCCAGCCTCGGCAAGAACCAGATCTTCACCCGGCGCACCGGCATGATCACCTGGCGCGACGACCCGATCCTGGCCTCGACCACGAACGCCTACCTGCCCAAGATGCCCCACGAGGTGCAGGAAGGCTGGATCCGGGTCGGCCCCGACACCAAGCCGGGTGAGCCGGCATGACCGCCAAGCGCCGGATGCCGAGCGCCGCAGCGAAGCAGATCGCGTCCGGCAAGAAGTCGGCGTCCGCCAAGAAGGCGGCGTCCGGCAAGAAGGCTGCCGCGCCGAAACCACTGGCGGAGAAGCCGGTGCCCACCAAGAAGGCTGCCGGATCGAAGCGGGCGGCGCCTCGCAAGGTCACCGCGAAACCGTCGGCCAAGGGCGCCCCGGAAGTCCCCCGGTTGTCGGCGGCACAGCGCGCCGCGACCGCGGCGGACAACCTTGCGCGCGCTGCCCGACGGGCGTCGAAGCGCGGCCGGGCTGCCGAACGTGCGGCATACAGCGCACGGCTGACCGAGGGCGTCGACCGCCACGCACTGTCAGCGGCCATGGCTCGCGTGCTCGCGGCGCAGGACGCGGCTGCGGCTGGCCCGGCCGCCAGGACGCGCACCCGGCGGGCCGGCCCTCGGGCTGCACCCGGCACCGGCGAGGTCGCCGGTCAGCCGATCCGCCGCTGGGTGCCGATCGGCCCGTCGGTCGTCCGCAGCGGGCAGGCGATCGACCGTCCGCGCGTCTCGGGGCGCATCCGGGCCTTGGCGGTCGAACCCGCGGCCGGCCTCCGCGCGTATGCCGGTGCCGCGACCGGGGGCGTGTGGTACACCAGCGACGGTGGGCTGACCTGGTCGCCCTTCGGCGGGTGGTCGCAGCGCAGCCGCCGGCAAGGCGGCATCGTCGGCGCCCAGGCCGTCGGGTCGCTGCTGGTGAGCTTCGGCGCAACCCAGGCACAGGACGTCGTCATGGTGGGGACCGGCGACTACCCGGTGGTGCCCCCGCCCGTATCTGCGGTAGTTCCTACCGTGCGCGGCGTCGGGGTCCTGGTGGGCTCCCGCCCGGTCGTACTCGGCGCCAACGAACCGTGGGAAGCCGACAGCGGTCTCACCCAGCTCGAGACCACGTCGGTGCTGAAGCTGGTGCGGAGCCCGGCCGCAGTGCCCGGCAAGTCCGGTGCCGCGGCTGTCGCCGACCGCGACGTTGTGGTGGCGTGTACGACGCAGGGGGCCTACGTCGGGGTGCGGCAGCCCTTGGCCGCTGGTGGCGGACTGCCGGCGCGCGACGGCTTCGTGTGGGCCCAGATGGCTGGGCTGGCCGCGGCATACCCGAATGCGACGATCCACGACGCGGTCTGGCTTGCGGGCGGACGTTTGTACCTGACCGTCTTCAGAGTCGGCCTGGTGTACACGGACGATCTGGGCGTCACCATCCAGAACGTCCCGAGCCTGCAGGCGCCCGCCGTCGCCGTGAGGGGCGCGGCCAGCCTTGCGGTGGGCGCCGCCAACACCCTCTATTTCCTGGGAGACGGCGGCGGGGCGCCTGGTCTGTGGCGGATCCCGAATGCCGTCGGGCCGGCAGCCCCGGCGGCGACGGCGGCGGGCGGAGTTCCGGCGGGCCTGTGGGGCACTCAACGCGACTACGACCAGGCCATCGCCGTCGATGCTGGGGCTGGACCTGCGGGGGCGGACCGGGTCTATCTCGGCGGGTCGACGGTGAAGGCCCACGCTGGCGCGCAGTGGGGTGCGTCGCTGTACTGCCTCGACGTCATCGGACCTGCACCGTTCGCGCTGCAACCGGCCCCGGGGATCTCGACGACCAACCTGCCGTCGTTCCCCGTCGCGGCGTCTACGGGCGCCGGGGCCAACCAGGCTGGCCTGATCGGCAACAACGTCCACGCAGACGTCCATGCCATCGCCCTGGCCGGGCCGGCCGCCAGCAGGCAGGTCTGGGTGGGCAACGACGGCGGGGTGTTTGTGTCTCGCGTGGCCGGGCGGGTCAACACCTTTGCTGCAGCCAACGTCGGATTGGCGACATTGCAACCGTCATTCGTCCGAGGACATCCGGCATCGGGTCACTTTGTGGCCGCCGGCCTGCAGGACAACGGTACTGTGCAGCGATCCGGCGACTCGGTCTGGACTGAGGTCTACGTTGGCGACGGCGGCGGGCTTGCGTTCGTCGCGGGCGCGTCGCATGTGCTGGTACGCCAGTACGTCCAGGGGACCTGGAACGGCCCCGCGGCGAGTTTCCGTGACCCGCTGACCCGAGGACCCGGTGGACCGGGCGTGGCGTTCGCGGCCGCGGACGCGGACAATGCGCCGGCCTTGTTCTACTCGGGCGCCGCAACCACGTTCGTCCCCGCCGCCGCGCCGAATCCCGCTCATCCGCGCCTTGCCCTCGGAACCCATCGGGTCTGGATTACCGACGACCTAATCGGCGCCGCACCCAACACCTGGAGGACCCTGCCGTGGGCGGCGGCGGGCGGGCCTGCGTCCGACGGTCGCGCCGGGCCACCGATCGGAACCCCGACCGCTGCCCAGGCCACCTTTGGCGTGCCCACTCCCGCCATGGGCCCGATCATCACGATGACCTGGGCCGCACCGACCCAGCTGCTTGTCGTGTACCAGCAGGGCGTGGTGCGCTACACCGAAAACCCGGTCGGCACGTGGACGGTGACAGCGTGGCGGATCACCGACAAGTCGGTCGCCATTCCCCGCACGACGGCGCTCACGGACATCGCCGCGGTTCCGGATCCGGCGATCCTAAACTTTGCGACGCCCCGAAACTTCTATGTCGCCTCGACCGGGGTGATTGGCGGCAGCGCCGAGACACTGTGGTTCTTCAACGCCGCCGACGGTCAGTTCCACGCCACCAACCTGCGCCACCAACTCGACGTCCCGCACCCCCCGGCCGGCGACGCTGGGACCGCGCGACCCGGCATACAGCGTCGCTGTCGACCCGGGCAAGACCACCGAGGTGTACGTCGGGACCGCAACCGGCGTATGGCACGGATCTCGCACCAATCTGACGGGTGGCCACACCTGGGCGGCCATGGTCGACGGGCTGCCCGAGGCTGAGGTTCAGGATCTCGATATCTGGGTGGATCCGACGGTCGCGGCTCCGGTGGCCGCCACGGCCCGGTTGCTGCGCGCCGGGGTGCAGGCCCGGGGTGTCTGGGAAGTCGACCTTGCTGCGGACGCCAAACGGGTGACGTGGATCAGGGCGAGCGCTCACGACAACCGTCGAATCCCGCAGCGGGCCGGTGCCGACGTGATGACGAATCCGCCCCCGGCTGATCGTCTCGATGCCAGTCCCGACATTGTGGTCCGACCGCATTGGCCGCTCGTGACTCCGCCAAAGTTCCTCGGGGCACTGACGTCCGTCGGCCCCGACCCCTACCAGCTCTGGACCTTCCAGACGGCCTTCCGCTGGCAGTACCCGAGCGTGGTGGCCGATGGTCAGTGGTCTGAGGGGCTGGCCAATCTGGTGGCGCTGCATCGCTCGACCTTGAACCTGCCCGCAACGTCGGTGATCGATGCTGCGGTGTGGAACGACATCATCGGGACGCCGGGTTTCCCGTTGCCGACCGGCGGGGTGCGTGTTACGGCGGGAGGCACGGTTACCCGGAACGTCGGCGACCCGTTCGCTGTCTACCGCCCGCCGTGGCACACCACGACGCTGCCGAGCTTGCCGGCCCGCGAGATCGATCTGGCCGAAGCAGTGCTGCCGTCACGGGTGGTCGGAGGTGTGTGGGAGGTCTTCAAGGAGTCGGCCACTGTTGACGTCCTGGTGCATCACCGAGACTCGCGGGCCGTGCCGGCGAATCAGGCGTATGCCGTGCTGCTCTGGTGTTTCGGTATCAGTGCGGCGCTGCTGATGGGGCTCCCGTGTGCGCCACTGGTGACGTACTTCCAGGGGGTCGCCGGCGGTGCCAACCCTGCGGTGCCGCCTGGGTGGAACCTTGCCACGGGGCCGGGTGCCGTCGGGGCAAAGTCCCCCGTCCTCGCGACAGTGGATGCCCGAATGCCGCGCGCCGCTTCCATCGACGTCGATCTGTCGGTCGGCGGGGTGTTGATGACCAAGGCGATCTTTGTTGCCTATGTCGGCTCCAGCGCCGACGACCCGCCGTTGGCGCTGCCCACGACCAGCACGACGGCGTCGGTGCCGCCGGTCACCATCTCGGACATGGTGAACGCCTGGCCCTACACCGCAGCCCGGGTGGTCCAATTCGGACCCCCTCGCCCGACGTAACTTGCGTGCCTGGGCGCGGCGTCTTCGTCAGGCCCGGAACGTCACCACGCGTGGCTCGACCCTGCGGCGGCCGTTCCCGCAGCAATGCCCCGCCACGGGTGATGTGCGGGCGTCTGGCCAGTCGGGAGGGTTGGTGACATGAAGCCCCGGGGAAGCATGACCGGGCCCGCGCGGTGGCGGCTCGCCGCGATCGCGTGTGGCATCGGGTTTCTGATGGTCGCGTGCGGATCGAGCAGCAGTACGGCGTCCGGCGGGTCCTCGTCGCCGGCCGCCACCCCGTCGTCGGCGGCCGCCGCCCCGTCGGCTTCGGCTGCGAGTTCCGCGCTGTGTGCCGACGACGCTGCTCTGCGTACCTCCCTGGACAAGCTGACGCAGATCCAGGCCGGGGCCGGGCAAGGTGCGCTGAACGAGGTCAAGGCCGACCTCGCCAACGTCAAGACGGCCGCGACCAGCTTCGCGAACGACGCTAAGGGTCGGTGGCAGTCCCAGACCAGCAGCCTGAAGTCGGCACTCACCAGCCTCCAGACCGCGGTCCAGAGTGTGGCCGCGAACCCCAGCACCGCCGGCGTCTCGAGCGTCGTCACCGCGCTCGGCCAGGTCACCACGGCGGCGGGGCATCTGTTTGCCGCGGTGGGCAAAGACTGCCCCTCCGGAACCTGAGCGGCAACCGAAGCGATGCTGGCTGGGCCATCGTCGCAACTGAGCGGGCTTGCCTTTGCGGCGGTCGTGCTGGCCACCAGCGCGGTGCTGGTGGCGGGCCTGGCGTGGGTATCGCGGCGGCTGCTGGGGCTGCCGGTCGGTGCGCTGCGCGCCCTGATCGCTGGGTTGCTCGGCTTTGCCGTCGCCTTGCTTCTTGGCAGGTCGCTGCGGGCGGCTCAGCCCGGGCACGTGGCCGCCTTCGTCACCGTGGTGCTTGGTGTCCCGCTGGTCGTCGCGATGCTCTTCATCGTGGTGGCGGAGATCCTGGTGCCGAGCGGGACGCTGCCACAGCCGCTGGAGCTGGTCCAGGGCACCCGGAAGGCGATCGCGCGCTCGCGGCGGTATGCGCAGATCAGCCGGATCGCGGTGCGGCACGGCCTGGGCCCTTACCTGAGGGGGCGGCGGGTCCGCGGCGCGGACGCGGCCGGCGGGCGGGCGGCACTGGCGCAGTCGCTGCGCCAGGCCCTGGAAGAGGGCGGCGTCGCCTTCACCAAGCTGGGCCAGTTGCTTTCCACGCGCAGCGACCTGCTCCCGCCGGAGTTCACCGCCGAACTCGCCAAGCTGCAGGACCGGGCCGAACCGGCGCCGTGGGACCAGGTGGCGGAGGTGATCGCCCAGTCGCTGGGAGCGCCGCCGGAGGAGATCTTCGCTGAGCTTCAGCCAGAGCCTGCCGCGGCCGCATCGATCGCCCAGGTCCACAAGGCACGGCTGCGCTGCGGGACCGGACCGGATGCCGAGGTGGCCGTGAAGGTCCAGCGCCCGGGGATCCGGGCCAGCGTGGAACAGGACCTGGACATTCTGCTGCGCCTGGCGGACCGGCTCGAGGATCGCGCACGCTGGGCGCGTGCGGTCGGCACGGCCGGCGTCGCCCGCGGGTTCGCCGCGGCCATCAGGGAAGAGCTGGACTTCCGCGTCGAGGCACGCAACATGGCGGCCGTCGCCGCTACCTGGCCGGACCAGCAGCAGGCCGTCGGGCGCGAGGTTTCCGTGGTCATGCCGGCCATGCACGAGCAACTGTGCACCGAGCACGTGCTCGTCATCGAATGGCTGGACGGAGTCAACCTGCGGGCAGCCGGGCAACAGATCGACGACCGCGGGCTTGACCGGGCTCAGCTGGCCCGTGCGCTGCTGCGCAGCATGGTGTACCAGATCACCGAGGGCGGGGTGTTCCACGCCGACCCGCATCCAGGCAACTTCCTGCTGCTCGCCGACGGCCGCCTCGCCCTGCTCGACTTCGGCTCGGTCGGCCACCTCGACGCCCAGCAGCGGATCGCGCTGCAGAACCTGCTGCTCGCCGTCGGGCGCGCCGACTCCGCGGCGCTCCGCGATGCCCTGCTCGATCTGGTGGATCGCACCGATGAGCTTGACGAATACCAGCTGGAGCGGGCCCTCGGGCAGTTCATCGCGCGCCATCTCACCGGCGGTACCGGGGCGTCCGCCCAGATGTTCACCGACCTGTTCCGCCTGGCCGCCCGGTTTGAGCTGACCATCCCGGCCGAGATCGGCACGGTGCTGCGCGCCCTCGGCACCCTGGACGGCACGCTCGCCCAGCTCACACCCGCATTCGACATCGCCGAAGAGGCGCGCGAGTACGCCGCCGACCACATGGCCGTGAAGCTGTCGCCCCAGGCCGTAAGCCGGTCAGCCGCCGACGAACTGATCGCGCTGCTTCCGGTGCTGCGCCGGCTGCCGCGCCGGTTCGACCGGGTCACAAGTGCGCTGGAACATGGCAGGCTCAGCGTCAACGTGCGGCTGTTCGCGGACGAGCGCGATCGCCGGGTGGTCACCGGCCTGACCAACCAGTTCCTGCTGGCGCTGCTGGGCACGGCGGCCGGCATCGTCGCCGCACTGTTGCTCGCCGCGCCAGGGGGGCCCAAGGTCGCCCAGTCCGTCAGCCTCTACCAGTTGATCGGCTACAACCTGCTCATCGTGGCCGGCATCCTCGTGCTCCGGGTGCTCTTCATGATCTTCAGGAGCCGCTGACGCGCCACGCTCGGCGATCATGAAAGGCCTGGCAACTGGGCGGTATCACAGCGGGCCGGGCACACTGGCGTCATGGACGCCGATGTTGTCGTGATCGGGGCCGGTGCCCTCGGGTTGAGCACCGCGCTGCATTGTGCACTGGCGGGGCGGTCAGTCGTGGTGGCAGAGCGCGGCATGGCCGGGTCACAGGCGTCGGGACGGGCTGCGGGCCTGTTCAAATCCGTGCAGGCCGACGAGCTGCGCACCCGCCTGGCCCGGCACAGCATCGCCCGGGCGGTGAGTTTCGCCGACTGGGCGGGGGTGCCGCTTGAGGTGGCCCGCTCGGGAAGCTTCCTGATCGCCAGGACCGCCCGGCACCGCGAGTACCTGCTCCGGGAACTGGCCCAGTCGCGGGGCTGGGGCGCCGACGTCCGCGAGGCGGACCGGCGCCTGGTCGCCGAGCGGGTCAGCTTCTACCGGGCGGCGGGGGAGGAGCTTGCGCTGTGGTGCCCGGAGGACATCTACATCGCCGAGCCCACCGGGCTGATCGAGGCATACCTGGCGGCCTGCTGGCTACGCGGGGTGGTCGTGGCCGAGAACGAGCCGGTCATCGGCATCCCGGTCACCGGCGGCCGGGTCACCGGGGCACAGACCGCCGACCGGCTGATCACGGCCCCGGTGGTGGTGGACGCGGCCGGTGGCTGGGTGCGGCAGGTTGCCGACCTGGCAGGCGCGCCGGTGCCGCTCGCCCCGGTTCGCCACCAGTTGCTCATCACCGGCCCGGCCCCGGAGATCGACCCGGCCGATCCGATCGTCCGGGTGGTGGATGCCGCGGTGTACCTGCGCCCATCGCGCGGCGGGCTGATGTTCGGCGGCTTCGAGGCCGGCCCGCTGCCGCTCGACCCGCGCCAGCAGCCATCCTCCTTCACCACCGATGACCTGCCGCTGGACCTGGCCGTGCTGCACAAGCTGGCGGCCCAGGTCAGCGCCGAGGCCCCGGCCGCTGGCACGGCTCCGGTGGCCGAGCACCGCGGCGGGCTGTTCACGATGAGCCCCGATGGCCGGTTCGTGGCCGGGCCCGTGCCGGGCCTGCCGGGCCTGTGGGTGGCCAGCGGCTGCAACGGCTCGGGGTTCTCCTCCTCGCCCGCGCTCGGCGAGGTACTCGCGACCTGGATCACCACCGGCACCCCGCCGCCTGGCATGCAGGCGCTGTCACCGGCCAGGTTCGGCCCACTGTCAGACGAGGCCCTGATCACCCGCGGACTGTGGCAATACGCCCACTACTACGACCCGGCGGCCTAGCCGGCCTCCGGCGGCAGATGCCACGCGGAACCGGGCTGGCCGCGGCCGGGGCCACCACCGGCCGGCGGTCCCTTGCAGTAGCCCCGTGAGGCGTTAAGGCGGCGCTGCCCGCAACGAAGCGGCCACCTGAGCGCGGGGCTACCGGCAGGATCTCGTCCAGGTGAAAGAGGTCCAGGAGCCGCTGCACCGGCCAGGACGGCGCCAGCAGCGACAGGCCGCCTCCCGCTCTCCGCGCCCGCTTGGCCGCATCGACGAGGACGCCGATCCCCGCGGCGTCGATGAAGGCGACGCCGCACATGTCGACGGCCAGATGGACGTTCCCGCCGCGGATCGCCGCGATGAGGGAGCGCCGGACGGCTGGGCCGGTGGCGATGTCGATCTCCCCGTCGAGGATGACAGTGGCTGAGGATGCGGGCGAGATCACGGTCATGGTCATGGCGCCCCTGCTTTCATGAGGGGGTAACCGGCGAGGTCCAGGCCGCGTGTGCCTGAGAGTGTACGCCTGGTGGCCGGGACGTGGTCAGGCGCGGCGGCGCGGGCCGTTTGTGACCCGGGTGGGTCGCTCAACGGCTCGCGCTGCCGGCGTCCTAGCTGCTTGTGCTGACCGGCGACACCCACCACGTCACGGCAACAGGTGTGACGGGGTTCCCGCCCGTGTCCAGGCACCTCGCTGCCCGGCTCGTGACGCGGCGTGTACCACGTCGACCGGCACCCGCATGGCTGCTGATTGCGTCGGGCGCCGGCGTCAAGGTGGCCGAGGCGCGGCTGCGGCTGGCCCGCGCTGACGTTTCCGCAGGCCAGCCGCACCGCCAGGATTAGATATCGAAGTACAGCTCGAACTCGTGCGGGTGCGGGCGGAGCCGGATCGGGTCGAGTTCGTTGGAGCGCTTGTAGTCGATCCAGGTCTCGATCAGGTCCGGCGTGAACACCCCGCCGTCGAGCAGGTACTCGTGGTCGGCTTCCAGCGTGTCCAGGACCTTGTCCAGCGACCCGGGTACCTGCGGGATGGCCAGGGCCTCGTCCGGCGGCAGTTCGTAGAGGTCCTTGTCCACCGGGTCGGGCGGCTCGATCTTGTTCCGGATGCCGTCGATGCCTGCCATCATCATCGCGGCGAACGCCAGGTACGGGTTGGCCGATGGGTCCGGCACCCGGAACTCCAGCCGCTTCGCCTTGGGGTTGGCGCCGGTGATCGGGATCCGGACGCAGGCGGAGCGGTTGCGCTGCGAGTAGACCAGGTTCACCGGCGCCTCGAACCCCGGCACCAGCCGGTGGTAGGAGTTGGCGGTCGGGTTGGTGAAGGCGAGCAGCGAAGGCGCGTGCTTGAGCAGGCCGCCGACGTAATAGCGGCCGGTGTCGGACAGCCCGGCATAGCCGACCTCGTCGTAGAAGAGCGGGGCGCCGTCCTTCCACAGGCTCTGGTGGCAGTGCATCCCGGAACCGTTGTCACCGAACAGCGGCTTGGGCATGAACGTGACGGTCTTCCCGGCGGCCCGGGCCACGCTCTTGACCACGTACTTGTAGAGCATCAGGTTGTCGGCCATCTGCAGCAGCGGGGCGAACCTGATGTCGATCTCCGCCTGGCCGGCGGTGCCCACCTCGTGATGCTGCATCTCGACCTGGATGCCGCACCGGATCAGCATGCGCACCATTTCCGAGCGCAGGTCGGTGTAGTGGTCCATCGGCGGCACGGGGAAGTAACCGCCCTTGTACCGCGGCTTGTAGCCGAGGTTGCCGCCCTCTTCCTCGCGGCCGGTGTTCCACGCGCCCTCGACCGAGTCGAGGTGGTAGTAGCCGGTGTTCGGCCCCGTCTCGTAGCGGGCCGAGTCGAAGATGTAGAACTCCGCCTCGGGGCCGAAGTACGCCACGTCCGCGATGCCGGTGCCGCGCAGGAAGTCCTGTGCCTTGCGGGCGATGTTGCGCGGGTCCCTGGTGTAGGGCTCGCCGGTCAGCGGGTCGTGCACGAAGAACGTCAGGTTCAGCGTCGGGTGCTGGCGGAACGGGTCGAGCACGGCCGTGGCCGGGTCCGGCAGGAGCAGCATGTCCGACTCGTGGATCTGCTGGAATCCGCGGATCGAGGAACCGTCGAACATCAGCCCGTCGGTGAAGACCTTTCCGTCGAAAGACTCGACCGGCACGGTGAAGTGCTGCACAGTCCCCGGCAGGTCACAGAACCTGACGTCGACGAACTGCACCTTGTTATCGCCGATGAACTTCAGTACCTCGTCGGCGTTCGTGAACATCGACCCTCCCTGGAGGCTGCGGCTATGTCCTGACCGCGCGGGTTTGCGCCTGCTGCAGGACCGCGGCTGTCACGCTAGGCGGCCGCCGTTTCCGGGTGGTGTCCCAAGTGTTTCACGGGTGTTACGCCTGGCATTTACCCACGTCACGCTGAGTAGGCAGGCCAGCCGTGCACCGCCGTCCCCGCAGGCGATACCGTTGAGGCGTGTCAGCTTCACCGGTGGACGGGGCCAAGGCCCCGAGCGACCGCCCGGCATATCCCGGCGAGAAGTTCGGGCTACCCGCCGACGGGCCGCGCTCGGTGGCCGGCATGGGGCGCCGGCTGGGCGCCCTGCTTATCGACTGGGCGGTCTGCACGCTGATCGCGGTGGCGTTGTTCCATGACCAGTTCTGGACGCTGGCGGTCTTCGCGGTGGAGGACTACCTGCTGACCGCGCTGACCGGGCTGACGCTCGGCAAGCGGCTGACCGGCATCCGGGTCGCGCGCCTGGACGGCAAGCCGGTTGGCCTGCTCTGGGGCCTGGTGCGCACGCTGCTGCTGCTGACCGTCGTCCCGCCGCTGGTCACCGACCGCGACCTGCGCGGCCTGCACGACCGGGCCGCCAACACCATCGTCATCCGGCTGTAACCAGCGCGGGGCCGCCGGGCTGGCTAGCGGTAGCGGGGCCGCGGGGGCTTGGGCATGCGGCCGGTCTTGGGCATCGGGCCCTTGGGAGCCTGCAGGTTGGCGGGCAGCGCCTTCAGCCGGAAGTTCAGCTCGGCGACCGCTTGGCCCTTCAGGTTGCGCGGAAGGCGCATCAGCTTGCGCTGCAGGCGCCGGATCGGCACCTGGCCCTCCTCGTCGCCGACCTGCAGGTCATAGATGGGCACGTCGTAGGCCACCCGGGAGATGCGCTTCTTCTCGGCCGCCAGCAGGCTCGGCAGCCGGCTGGGACTGCCCTCGCCGACCAGGACGACGCCGGGCTTGCCGACCGCGCGGTGCACCACGTCCATGTTCCTGTTGGCCGCGACCGCCGGGGTCACCGTCCAGCCACCGCGCATGCTCTGCAGGATCGCCGCCGCGGCACCGGGCTGGCCCTCGATCGCCCCGTACTGGGCGGACTGCGCGAACCGGCCGAAGACGATCATCGCCGCCATCAGGCCGGCCAGCACGCCGAGCGGCGCGAGCAGGACGACCAGGCCGGTGAGGAGCCCGACGACCACGAACACGGCGATCACGCCGACGGCGGTGAGCGCGACGATGGGCAGGGCCCAGGGATTGGCCTTGCGGACCATGCCCGCTGCCATCCGGAGCTGCTTAATGCGGCCGAGACTGGCAGGATCCGCCGCGTCCTGCCGGTTTGCCGCGCCCGCGGGCTTATTCACCATGGAGGGCAGGATACGAGAGCCGGCCCTCAGGATGAAACTGGAGCAGCCTGCCGGGCTTGCCGCCGTGCCATCGCCTGGGTGTACAGGCGGCCCGCGCGGTAGGACGAGCGCACCAGCGGGCCGGACATGACCCCGGCAAAACCCAGGCCGAGTGCCACCTCGCGCCACTGCTCGAACTCGGCGGGCGGCACCCAGCGGGCCACCGGGTGATGGCGGGCCGACGGCCGCAGGTACTGGGTGACCGTCAGCAGCTCACACCCTGCCCCGCGCAGGTCGGCCATGGCCTGGCTGATCTCATGGTCCTGTTCGCCGAGGCCGAGGATCAGGTTGGACTTGGTCACCATCCCGGCCGCCCTGGCCCTGGCGAGCACCTCCAGCGACCGTTCGTACCGGAATCCTGGCCGGATCTGGCGGAAGATCCGGGGGACCGTCTCGATGTTGTGGGCCAGCACCTCCGGGCGGGCGCCGAACACCACCGCCAGCCGCTCCGGCCGGGCGTTGAAGTCGGGGATGAGCAGCTCGACGCCGCAGCCGGGCACGGCAGCGTGGATCTCGGCGCAGGTCTGCCCGTACAGCCAGGCCCCGCCGTCGGCGAGATCGTCGCGGGCGACCCCCGTGACCGTCGCATACCGCAGCCCCATCGCCGCCACCGACTCCGCCACCCGGCGCGGCTCCCCGGTGTCCAGCGGCTCCGGCTTCCCCGTGGCGATCTGGCAGAAGTCGCAGCGCCGGGTGCACGCGTCCCCGCCGATCAGGAATGTGGCCTCGCGGTCCTCCCAGCATTCGAAGATGTTCGGGCAGCCCGCCTCTTCACAGACCGTGTGCAGCCCCTGGCTGCGGACCAGGTTCTTCAGGGCGGTATATTCCGGGCCCGTCCGCAGCCGGGTCTTGATCCACGGCGGCTTGCGCTCGATCGGGACCTGGCTGTTGCGGGCTTCGATGCGGAGCAGCTTGCGCCCCTCGGGTGCGAGTACCACAGATCCAGGGTACGTCCGCGGTCCGGGGCAAAGTGCGCGGCCGGGCGTGCGGGCCAGGGGCGGCGGCGCGGTAACCGATGTGCGCCCGCCGCGGAAGTCGGAGAGCATAGGCACATGCCAACGCAGTTCGATCCACCGTCCGGTACCCGTGACTTCCTGGCCGCCGAATGGGAGTTGTGGGAACACGCTTTCGCGCGGATCCGGTCGGTGTTCTCCAGGTACGGCTTCGAGCCGCTGGTCACCCCTGCCTTCGAGCGGCTGGACGTGCTGCTTGGCAAGTACGGTGACGACGGCGACAAGCTGATCTTCAAGATCCTGCGCCGCGGTGAGCACGAGGGCACCGGCGAGGCCGACCTGGCGCTGCGTTACGACCACACGGTGCCGCTGGCGCGGGTGGCCGCCGCGTACGGGAGCCAGCTGCCAGCCCCGTACAAGCGCTACGCGATCGGCCCGGTCTGGCGTGCCGACCGGCCCGGCCACGGCCGTTACCGCGAGTTCGTCCAGTGTGACCTCGACACGCTGGGCACCAGCTCGGCCATGGCCGACGCGGAGATCATCTGCGCGGTGCACGACGTGCTCGACGAACTCGGCCTGCGCGGATTCCGGTTCCTGCTGAACTCCCGGCGGGTGCTGGCCGGGCTGCTCGAAGCGTTCGGCGTGCCCGCGGAACTTGGCCCCGGCGTGCTGATCACCCTGGACAAGCTGGACAAGCTCGCGCCCGGCGAGGTGATCGCCGAGCTGGCCGGCCGGGGCCTGGCGGAGAAGCAGGCGGCACCGCTGGTCGGCGCGCTGACCGCCGGCGACGCGGTGGAGCGGATCAGGGACGCGCTCAAGAGCAGCGACGAGGGCGCGGCCGGGCTGGACGAGGTGGACTCGCTGCTGTCGCTCGTGGCCGGCCAGGTGCCGGCCGACCGGGTGACGTTCACGCCCCGGCTGGTGCGCGGCCTGAGCTACTACACCGGGCCGATATGGGAGGTGGCCGCCGAGGGCGGGGCCGGGTCGCTGGCCGGCGGCGGGCGTTACGACCACCTGATCGCCCAGCTCGGCGGGCCGGACGTGCCAGCCACCGGCGGATCGCTCGGCATGGATCGGATCCTGCTGATGCTCCCGCAGCCGGGCGGCGGGCGCGGCCGGCTCGACGTGGCGGTCACGATCATGGACGAGCGGCACGCCGCGCGCAGCTTCGGCTTCGCCGCGGCCGCCCGGGACGCGGGGCTGCGGGCCAGCGTCTACCTGGGCGCCTCGGGCAAGCTCGGCCGCCAGCTCAAATGGGCCAACGACGCCGGGGCCCGGTGGGCGGTGATCTACGGCAACGCCGAGGAAGAGGCGGGCACCGTCACGGTCCGCGACATGACCACGGGGGAGCAGGCCTCGGTCCCGGCCGGCGGGCTGGGCGCGCACTTCGCGGAACTGGCCGCGGGATAACCGCGTCCCGTCGCAGCCGGACGCCCCTGCGGCTGCCCGCCCGGCGCGGTTTGACCTGGACCGCGCTCCGGCATCCAGACTCGTGCTCAGCGCCCGCGCGGGACCGGGCGGCCGGAGAGGAACCACATGAAATACCGCACGATTGGCACGGACCCGAAGACCGCCGCGAGGTGAGCGTGCTCAGCCTGGGCGGCCGGGGTGCCCGGCTACGAGGTGCTGCGCGAGGCTGGACGCAGCTCGCTGACGGTGGCGGGCCAGGGGGCGGCAGGGCTGAGTTCGGCGTCCGGGAGCAGGCTGGCCAGGCTGGCGCGGCGCCAGGCCGGGGCACCGAACACCCCGGCGAGGTGGTGCTCGGCCAGGCCGGTGAGCTCGGCCACGGTCACCGGGCGGCCCGCTTCCACGGTCAGCGAGGTGACCCCGGCGTCCCTGATGCCGCAGGGCACGATGTTGTCGAACCAGGCCAGGTCGCAGTCGCAGTTGACCGCGAAGCCGTGCATGGTGACCCCGCGGGACACCCGGATCCCGATCGCGCCGACCTTACGGTCCGGCCGGCCGTCCCCGGTGATCCACACGCCACTGCGGCCCGCCACCCTGGTGGTGGCCACGCCCACGTCGGCGCAGCACCGGATCAGCGCTTCCTCCAGGGTGCGCACGTAGGCGACCACGTCCAGCGGCTCGCCCAGCGCCATGATCGGGTACCCGACGAGCTGCCCTGGCCCGTGCCAGGTGATCTTGCCGCCCCGGTCCACGTCGATGACCGGGATCCCGGGATCGGCCAGCGGGCGGTCCAGCGGTTCGGTCCGCCGGCCCGCGGTGTAGACCGCCTCGTGCTCCAGCAGCAGGCAGGTGTCCGGGATCTGCCCGGACACCCGGCGGTCGTGCAGCCGCCGCTGCAGCTCCCACCCGTCCGGATAGGGGACGGCGCCCGCGCCGAACCCGGCATGGGCGAAGACCAGCTCACCGTGCACCCTGCCAGCCTAACCCCGTCCGCTGGGCGGGCCGGCGCCCCGGATGGGCCGGGATCCGCCCGGGCGGGCATGCCCGCGAGCCGGGGGAGGTTATCGGCTGAAGAGTGTTCTACCGTGGCCTCCAGGAGGATTTGTGTTCGACGAATCCGATTTGCGGCGGATGACCCCAGACGAGCGGGCGCGGCTCGCGCGGGCCCTGGCCAGGCTCAACGCGCAGGGCCTCGCGCCCACCCCGATCAGCCAGCGGCGGCGCAGGCTGCTGATCGCGGCCTGCCTGGCCGGCATGGTGCTGCTCGCGGTCTGGATCGGCGTCCTTGAGGTCAAACTGCCGCGGGACTACCGGGCGGGCGGCTGGCGCGCCGCCTGGGTGGGGTTCGACGTGGGGCTGCTGCTTGTGTTCGCGGCGACCGCATGGGCTGCCTGGCGGCGGCGGCAGATCCTCATCGTCTGCCTCATGGTGCTGGCGACCCTGCTGTGCTGCGACGCGTGGTTCGACATCACGCTGGACTGGGGCACCAGCGGGTTCATGGTCAGCGTGCTGTCGGCGGCCCTGGTGGAACTGCCGCTCGCCGTGGTTGCGCTGACCGGCGCCAGGCGGCTGCTCCGGCTGACCATCGGGCGGCTTGAACTGCTGGCCGGCTACCCGGGCCCGGTGCCCGCGTTCTGGCAGGTGCCGCTGTTCGGCGACGCGTCCGTCTCTTACCGCACGCTGCTGCGCAAGCCGCCCGGCCCGGACCGCCTGCGCGCCGGCCAGGGCACCAATTTGACCGGCCAGGACGCGGAGTTGGCCGGCCGGGACGCCGGCTAGCGGGCTCGCCGCCCGGGGCCGGGCCGCGTCAGCCGAGCTCGGCGGCCAGCGCTCCGGCGATGCCCGGGTGCTGGAACTGGTGACCCGCGTCCAGCAGCTTCCGTGGCAGCACCCGCGCACTGGACAGGATGTCGCTGCTCACCCCGCCGACCGCGAGCTTCAGCGCGGGCACGGGCACGATCATCACGGCGGGCCGGTGCACGGCGGCGGCCAGGGCCGAGGTGAACTCCGCGTTGCTGACCGGGTTCGGCGAGGTCAGGTTCACCGGGCCGGTGACGTCGGCGCGGTCCAGCAGGAACCGCGCGGCCGCCACCCAGTCCGACAGCCCGATCCAGCTCATCACCTGGCGCCCGGACCCCAGCCGGGCGCCGAGGCCCAGCCGGAACAGCGGCAGCATCTGGCCCAGCACCCCGCCGTGGCGGGCCAGCACGATCCCGGACCGCAGCGTGACCACCCGGATGCCCGCGGAGGCAGCCTCCCCGGCGGCCGCTTCCCAGTCGCGCACCACTTCCGGGAGGAAGCCACGGCCGGCCGGGTCCGACTCGGTCACCTCCCGGCCGCCGGTGTCCCCGTACCAGCCGATGGCAGATCCGGACAGCAATACGCCGGGAGGAGCGGCCATCGCCGCCAGCGCGCCCGCCAGCGCCCGGGTGCCCTGAACCCGGCTGTCGCGGATCTCGGCCTGATACCCCTCGGTCCAGCGCTTGTCGGCGATCCCGGCCCCGGCGAGGTGCACCACGGCACCGAGGCCGTCCAGTGACTGCGGGTCCAGGCCGCCGTGCTCGGCGCGAGGGTCCCACAACAGCGCGTCCTGCGCGGCCGGCCCCGTGCGGACCAGCCTGATCACCCGGTGGCCGTCGGCGCGCAGCGCGGCGACCAGGGCGGTGCCGATCAGCCCCGAGGAGCCGGTGACCGCAATGTGCATTCAGAGCCCGAGTTCGGACTCGAAGGCGCCCTCTTCCAGCCGGTCCTTCACGGTGGTCAGGAACCGGGCCGCGTCGGCGCCGTCGATCAGCCGGTGATCGTAGGTGAGTGCCAGGTAGACCATGGACCGCACCGTGATCACCTCGCCCAGGGCCGGGTCCTCCATGACCACGGGACGCTTGACGACCGTCCCCGTGCCGAGGATGGCCACCTGGGGCTGGTTGATGATCGGGGTGTCGAACAGGGCCCCGCGGCTGCCGGTGTTGGTCAGCGTGAAGGTGCCGCCGGCCAGCTCGTCCGGGCTTACCTGCCCGGCCCTGGTGCGCCCCGCGAGATCGGCGATCTTCCGGGCCAGGCCGCCGATGTTGAGGTCACCGGCGTTGCGGATGACGGGCACCATCAGGCCGCGCTCGGTGTCCACCGCGATGCCGAGATGCTCGGCGTCGTGATAGATGATCTGGCCGGCCTCGGTGTTCAGCACCGCGTTGAGCTTGGGATGCACCTTCAGCGCTTCGAGCGTGGCCAGCGCGAAGAACGGCAGGTAGGACAGCTTGACGCCCTCGCGTGTCTCGAAGTCGGCCTTGGCCCGTTGCCGCAGCCGGGTGATCGCCGTGACATCCGCTTCCACCACGGTGGTGAGCTGGGCGGAGGTCTGCAGCGACTCGACCATCCGGCGGGCGATGAGCTGCCTGGCCCGGGACAGCCGCTCGGTGGTGCCGCGCAGCGTGGACGGGACGATGGCCCGGGCCGCGGCGGCGGGGGCAGGCACCGTGGCCGGCTGGGCCTGCTGCCCGGCGGCGGCGGGCGGCGGCGCGGCGGCCGCCTGCTGCTCGCGGAGCACTCGCGCGGCTTCCAGGACATCCTGCTTGCGGATCCGCCCGCCGACCCCGGTGCCGGCCACCGTGGCGAGGTTCACCCCGTGCTCGGCGGCGAGCTTGCGGACCAGCGGCGTGATGTACGGGCTCTCCGCGGTGCCCGGCTGGGCGTCCGGCTCGTCGGGCTCGGCGGCCGCGTAGGCCGCCGCGGGCGCGGTGGCCGGGGCGGGAGCGGGCGCGGCACTGACGGCCTGCTCGGCCGGTGCCACGGCCACGTCGGGCGCCGCCGGTGCGGCCTGCTGGTAGGGCACGGCCTGCGGCGCGGGTGGTGCCGCCGCGGGCGGCGCGTAGGCCTGCTGCTGTGCGTAGCCCTCAGCCGGGGGAGCGGCGTACCCGGCCTCGGGCGGCTGGCCGTACGGCGCGCTGTACTCGGGCACCGCGGGCCGGTACTCCTGCTGCGGGGCGGGCTGGGCGTACTCCTGCTGCGGGGCGGGCTGGGCGTACTCCTGCTGCGCGGCGGGCTGGGCGTACTCCTGCTGCGCGGCGGGCTGAGCGTACTCCTGCGGCGCGGGCTCGGGCACCGCGTACGGGTAACTGCCGGGCTCGGGGGCGGCCTGCGGGGCCGCAGGCGCGGCCGCCTGTGCCTGTCCGTCGGTCGCCGCGCCCGCACCTTCGGCGTCGTCGATGATCGCGAGCTGCGCACCGACGGCGACCGTCTCGTCCTCCGCGACCGTGATCCCGCGCAGGATGCCGGAAGCAGGGGAGGGTATCTCGGTGTCCACCTTGTCGGTGGAGACCTCGAGCAGCGGTTCGTCCGCCTCTACGCGCTCGCCTTCCTTCTTGAGCCAGCGCGTGACGGTGCCCTCGGTGACGCTCTCGCCGAGCTGGGGCATGGATACCGTGACCGTCATGGCTACTCGCGACTCCTTCGCTGCTCGGCCCTGGTGGGTGCCGGTGGTGGTGGCGTGGTGATCACGCCCGCTCCGGGTCAGGCGTGGACATGGAGGGGCTTGCCGGCGAGGGCGAGGTGCGCTTCGCCGATTATCTCCGACTGGGTGGGGTGCGGGTGGATGAGCTGCGCCACCTCGGCCGGCAGCGCCTCCCAGTTGTAGATGAGCTGGCCCTCGGCGATCAGCTCGCCGACCCGGGCGCCGACGAGGTGCACGCCGAGGACCGGGCCCGGCTTGCCGGGCACGTCCCCCTTGGTCGCGATGACCTTCGCCGCGCCCTGGGTCTGCAGGATGACGCTCTTGCCGTTGCCGCCGAGGTTGTAGGTGAACTCCGTGGTCTCGATACCGCGGGCGGCGGCGATCGCTGAGGTGATCCCCACCGAGGCGACCTCGGGGTCGCAGTAGGTGATCCGCGGGACCCCGTCATAGTCGATGGGGGTCACATCGAGCCCGGCCACTCGTTCGGCAACCAAAATGCCTTCACCGAAGCCGACGTGCGCCAGTTGCAGCCCGGGCGTCAGGTCGCCGACCGCGGAGATCGTCGGGACGTTGGTGCGGCAGTAGGAGTCGGCCAGCACGAAGCCACGGTCCATGGCCACGCCGGCCTGCTCATAGCCCAGCCCGGCCGATACCGGGCCGCGCCCGACGGCGACCAGCATCAGCTCGGCGTCCAGCGTCTTGCCGCCCTCCAGCATGACGGTGACCCCGTCGGCCGACTCCTTGAGTCCCTCGAACCTGGCCCCGAGCTGATAGGCGATCCCGCGCCGCCGGAACGCCCGCTCCAGCAGCTTGGAGCTGGACTCCTCCTCGGTGGGGACCAGGTGCGGGAGCATCTCCACGATGGTCACCTCGGCGCCGAACGAACGCCACACGCTGGCGAACTCCACCCCGATAACCCCGCCGCCGAGGATCACCACCGAGCCGGGCACCCGGTCGAGTCTGAGCGCGTCGTCACTGGTGATCACGCGCTGCCCGTCGATGGCCAGGCCCGGCAGGCTCCTCGCCTCGGACCCGGTCGCCAGCACCACGTGCCCGGCCTCGAACACCGTGTCGGCGACGCGCACCGCGGTCGGCGACACCAGGCGGCCGTCGCCCTCGATGATGTCGATCTTGCGGCTGAGGATCGTGCTCTGCAGCCCCTTCCACAGCCGGTCGACCACCTTGTCCTTGTAGGTGTTGACCCCGCCCATGTCGATGCCCTCGAACCGGGCCCGCACACCGAACGACTCGGCCTCGTTCGCGTGGTCGGCGATCTCCGCCGCGTGCAGCAGCGCCTTGGTGGGAATGCAGCCCCGGTGCAGGCACGTCCCGCCGACCTTGTCCCGTTCGATCAGCGCCACCCGCATGCCGAGTTCGGCCGCCCGCAGCGCGCAGGCGTAGCCGCCGCTACCGCCGCCGAGAATGACGATGTCGTACCGGCTGGTGTCCGCCACAGACCTGACTCCTTGCCTTCTCTCCCTGTTGCCCTGACCCTGGTCCAGCACGGCCGGCTACAGCCGCCCGTCGGCCATGTCCTGCGCGATCTGGACCAGCGTCCGGGTCGCGGCGCCCGTTCCGCCCTTCGGGGTATACCCATGCGGGCCGCTTTCGTTGAACGCCGGGCCCGCGATATCCAGGTGCGCCCAGCGGACGCCGTCGGGCACGAACTCCTGGAGGAACAGGCCGCCGATCAGCATGCCGCCGCCGCGGCTGTCTGCGGGCAGGTTGACCAGGTCGGCCACGGGCGACTCCAGGCCCTTGGCCAGTTCGGCGGGCAGCGGCATCGGCCACATCGCCTCACCGGCCCGGCGGCCGGCGTCCACCACCGCGTCCCGGAGCCCGTCGTCGTTGGCCATCACCCCGCCGACCAGTGGCCCGAGGGCGACAAGTTGCGCGCCGGTCAGGGTCGCGACGTCGATGAGGACGTCCGGGGAGTCGGCGGCGGACGCGGCGAGCACGTCGGCGAGCACCAGGCGCCCCTCCGCGTCGGTGTTGGTCACCTCGACGGTGGTGCCGCCGAACATGGTCAGCACGTCCGAGGGCCGCTGCGCGGTCCCGCTCGGCATGTTCTCGGCGATCGACAAGTAGCCGACCACCCGCACGGGCAGCGCGAGCGCCGCGATCGCCTGCATCGCGCCGAGTACCGCGGCGGCACCGCTCATGTCCGACTTCATCGACTCCATCGACTTGGCGGGCTTGAGCGACAGGCCGCCGGAGTCGAAGGTGATCCCCTTCCCGGCCAGCACGAGCGACCGGGCGGCCCCCTCGGGCGCGTGCTCCAGCCGGACCAGCCGCGGCGGGTTCACCGAGCCCTGGCCCACGCCGAGGATGCCGCCGTAGCCGCCCTCGGCCAGCGCCTGCTCGTCCAGGACGGTGATCGCGAGCCCGCCGTCGGCCGCGACCTGCTCGGCCCGGGCCGCGAACATGGCAGGCACCAGGTCGGAAGGCCCGGTGTTGACCAGGTCGCGCACCAGGCTCACGGCGTCCGCGAGCACCTGTGCCCGCTGCGCCGCCGGTGCCGCGTCGCTGGCATGGGCCAGCACGGTCAGGTCGGCACTGGGGGCAGGCTCGGTGCGGTAGCGCCGGAACGCGTACCCGCCCAGCAGGCCGCCCAGGGCCACGGCGCCGATCTCGGCCGCATCGCGGGCGGGCAGGGCCAGCGCGATCCGCATGTCCCCGGTTCCCCTGGCGCGCCGCCCGGCGAGCAGGGCGCGGACCGCGGCCCCGGCGGCCCGGCGCAGCGCCTCCGGATCGAAGGCGGCGTCATTGCCCCCGGCGGCGGCACCCATCCCCACGGCCGCGATCAGCGGTGCGGCGAGCCTGCCGCCCGACGGAATTCTGGTAACCTCCCCGGCCTCTCCGGTGGCGCCGAGTGTGGCGAGCGTCTGCGCCAGGTTGCCGCCCAGTGCCTCGTCCACGTCCTTGGTGCCCGGGACCGGAAGCGCCCCGCCTGCTTCCTTGGTGACCCCGATAACAATGGCGTCCGCCTCGACCAGGTGGGGTGAGGCTTCACTCATGTGCAACGTCATACCCACGGCCTCGACTCTAGTGCCTGGCAGAGCCCTCCTGGCCAGTACCCGGGGGGACCGGCCCGGGGGGACCGGCACCCCGCGGTACGGGCAAGCGTCGTGGCTGGTGGCACACGGTCAGCGGAGGTGCCCCCGGCTGATCCAGCCGGGGGCACCTGAGGCGTGCGCGGTCAGCGCCTCGCGAGCAAGACCGCCGGCGGGCGCGCCGCGGCCGGATGGGGCGCGGGGCGCACCGGCAGCTTGATCGTGCCGAAGTGCGGATCGCGGAAGTTGAACATTGTCATGAGGTTGCCGATCGCGGGCCGGTCCTTCGGCACGTAGGCCTGGGGGGTCGCGTTCGGCAGGTTGTCCTCGCTATAGGAGGTCAGCGGCTTCAGGCCCCAGTTGGCCTCGATGAACTTCAGGATCGACACATGGTCGTTGTAGGTGTGGTCCACGAAACCCTGCCGGGCGTAGGGGGACACCACCATCATCGGCACCCGGGGACCGTCGCCGAAGAAACTCACCGGCTGGATGTAACCGGAGTCGTAGTAGCCGCCGCTCTCGTCCTCGGTGATGAGGATCGCGGTGTTGCGCCACAGCTTGGGGTTGCCCTGGATCGCGGCGATCGCGCGCGCGACGAAGTTCTCGTACGCGTACATCGTCGAGTACCCGGGGTGGCCGTCGTCGTCGGCGGGCTTGAGGAACGACACCGCCGGCAGCGTGCCGTGCGCCGCCTCGAAGTCGAAGTCGGTGAGCCCGTGCTGCACGTTCTTACGCAGAGAGGGGTTCGTCATGATCGACGTCGAGTATTGCATCGGGTCGCAGATGGGGCAGTAGGCGAAGTCGGGGTGGCCGTTGTTGTAGTCCTCGCCGAAGTACCCCCAGCTGATGTGGTGGGCCGACAGTTCGTTCCCGATCGTCACGTAGTCGGTCTTCTGCGGCGGCACGGTGAACGGCGAGGTGTTCACGGTGCCGTCCACGTTGTAGCCGGCGTTGTAGTTGTTCAGCAGGTAGTAGCGGCCAGGCTGGCAGTTCGCCATCGGTTTGTAGGGCAGGGTGGCCAGGTACTTGTCGATCCCGCTGACGCCGGGGGCCTTCGGGTTCGCGCACTCGGAGTAGCTGCCGCCGGCGTACCCGTCCTGGGCGTAGTTGTTGTTCGTCCCCGGTTTGGCGTTCGGGTTCTCGATCTCGTTGACGGGCGGAGCCGCGGCCTTGCCGGCCTTGTTCTGGAAGGAGGCCGCGAACCCGGTGCCGAGCGCGATGTGGTTGGCCCCGGTGCCGCCCTGCACCGCCTGGTGGTAGTTGTCGCTGATCGCGTAGTTCAGCGCGAGGTCCTTGAGGATCGGCTCGTCGCCGTGCGCCATGTTGTAGAAGCCCATGGACACCGCGCCCTGGTCAATTGGCGCGGGTGGCTTGGCGCCGTTGTCATCCCCGGCTGTGTTGGCGACCCAGGTCTGCAGCCGGTCGCCGGACACCGTGGACTGCTGCCACATCTGGTAGAAGCGGTGCAGCGGGTCACCCACGAAGGCGCCGTAGAACTCGCACTGCCCGTGGCTGGAGTACTCGATGTGGCTGTCGGTGTAGGACACGTACTTGGTGATCTGGAACGGGCCGTCGGGCAGGTTCGCGGGGAACCGCTTGTCCGGCTGGTTCCCGTTCTGGCCGTCGCAGGCCGGTGACACGTACGTGGTGTTGGGCTGGGGCAGAGTCTTGTAGGGGCCGGTGAGCTTGGGCGTCACCGAGTACGTCTTGGTGTCGGAGGCGGTGAACTGCGCGGCCTTCTTGTAGTTCGGGCCAGGGGCGCCGGTCCTGGTGACGATGCCTTCGGACAGCAGGTTCCAGATCTTCTGGTGGCCCGGCGGCTGGTAGGTCGCGAACATGTTGTCGAAGCTGTGGTTCTCTCCGATGATCACGACGACGTGCTTGATCGGCGTGGTCGTCGGGGGTGCCTGGCTGGCACGCGGCGTGGTGCTGCCACCGGCCGCTGCGGTCATCATGACCGTGATCGCCGCGGCCGCGCCTGTCACCAGCACCGGGTGCACGAGCTTGGTTGGCATGCGGACTCCCTTCCCCTCTCCCTGGGCGGGTGTTCTCGCGCCGCACCGCCCGGTGCCCGGGAGCGTGCGGCATACCCTCGAAGCGTGCCGAGCCGGGAATGCGTTAAGCAAGACCCAAGATGAACAGCAGGCAAGCGATCGGGGAACGTCGGGCGGCCCGCTGCGGTTCCGGCCGCCGGCGCCGGCCTTCGCCGGGGCGAAGTGTGGCGGCAATCGTGATGTAACAGCCGTTAGATCGACTGTCTCATGGTTGTTACCATTGCCAGGAATGCAACTGCCTCGTGGGGCCGCGCGGCCGCGCGGGCCGGGGCGGCACAGGCGCCAGAAGGAGGTGCGGGCTCAGTGGCCGTCGGCTTCCTCGGCGTAGACCCTGGCCGCGTACTCCTCCAGGGACTCCGCGCACCGCGCAAGCGCCTTCTCCACCGCCTGCCGGCCGCTGGTGCCGAACACGTCGCGCTGCCGGACCCGGTCGAACCACTTCTGCAGCTTGTCCAGGTCGACCTCGTTCTCCTCCAGTTCCGCGAACGTGTAATGGCCGGCCACGTGCTCCTTCTTCACCTGCGCAAGGAAGTCCTCGCAGCGGTCCACGATCTCCTCGTACTCATCGTCCCTGGCCGCCTGGAACGCCGCGTGCACGTCTTGCGCCCCGGCGAGGACGGCGCAGGACAGCAGCACCGCCGTGCCGCCCATATCGAGGATCTCGCTGCGCAGCTTGCGCAGCGCGCGCTCCGCGCCCAGGCCCGCCGGCAGGGCGGCTGCCGAGTTCTGCAGGTAGATGGCACCGAGGCTCTTCAGCCGCCGCCACACCGCCGAGCGGAGCCTGCTCGGCTCGGGTGGCACGCGGTAGATGAGCAGCAGCCAGCCGTCGTCGGCCGGGCTATCACCGTCAGGCACAGGCGTATTGTCCCAGGTTCCGGCCGAGGCCTGGCGCCCGCTACCCCGCTGGAGGTCGCGTGAACTCCCTGGCCCTGTTCCTGACCGTCTTCGTCGCCTGTGTGGTGGAAGCGGTCGAGGCGCTCACCATCGTGCTCGCCGCGGGCGTGACCCGCGAGTGGCGTTCCACCCTGCAGGGGGTGGCCGCCGCCCTGGTCGTGCTGGGCATCGCGGTGGCGGTGATCGGCCCGGCCCTCACCCTGGTGCCGCTGACCGGGCTGCGGCTGGTTGTCGGCGCGCTGCTGGCCGTGTTCGGCCTGCAGTGGCTGCGCAAGGCCATCCTGCGCGCATCCGGCTACAAGGACCTGCACGACGAGGGGGCCATCTACGCGCGGCAGGTCGCCGTGGCGCAGGCCGCCACCGGCGGCGGCCGCCGCGGCGTCAGGGACTGGTACGCGTTCACGCTGTCGTTCAAAGGCGTCCTGCTCGAAGGGCTGGAGGTGGTCTTCATCGCCATCACCTTCGGCGACAACCAGCAGAACCTTGGCCTGGCCGCGGCCGCCGCGGTGGCCGCGGTGCTGGTGGTCGCGGCCGTCGGGATCGTGGTGCGGGCCCCGTTGTCACGGGTGCCGGAGAACACCATGAAGTTCGCCGTCGGCATCATGCTGACCTCGTTCGGCGTGTTCTGGGGCGCCGAGGGTGCCGGGGTGTCGTGGCCGGGCAATGACGCCGCGCTGCTGGCGGTCATCCCGGCGACCGCCCTGGTCGCGCTCGGCTACCTGGCCCTGCTGCGCCGGGCCGCCGCGGGCCGGGCCACCGCCGTCCCCGTGGAAAGGAGCGCCGCATGAGCAGGTGGCTGCGCTCGTTCGGGGCGTTCTGGTACGACTTCGTCATCGGCGACGACTGGCGCGGGGCCGCGGTGGTGGCGGCAGCCCTCGCCGCGACCGCCCTGCTGGTGCACGTGGCCTCGGTGAACGCCTGGTGGCTGCTGCCCGTCGCGGTGATCGCCGCGCTGGGCTGGTCGCTGCGCCGCGCCACCGCGGGCAAGACCTGACCGGCGCCAACTCACGCCTCTGCTATCCGGGGCCGCGCGCCTTGACCAGGCCGGTCTCGTAGGCGAAGACCACGGCCTGCACCCGGTCGCGGAGGCCGAGCTTGGCCAGCACCCGGCCGACATGGGTCTTCACCGTCGCCTCGGATACGAACAGCCGGCCGGCGATCTCGGCGTTGGACAGGCCCAGGGCGACGTGCGCGAGGACCTCGCGCTCGCGGCTGGTCAGGCAGTCCAGGGCGGGCGGTGCCGGCGCGTCGCCGGCGGGGAACAGCGGGGCGAAGCGGTCGATCAGGCGCCGGGTGGTGGAGGGGGCCACCACCGCGTCGCCGGAGTGCACCGCCCTGATGCCGAACAGCAGCTCCTCCGGCGGCACGTCCTTGAGCAGGAACCCGCTTGCGCCCGCCTTGAGCGCCGCGTAGGCGTACTCGTCGAGGTCGAACGTGGTCAGCATGAGCACCCGGGGCCGCTCGCCGGCCTGGCAGATGCGCCTGGTGGCCTCGATCCCGTCCAGGCGCGGCATCCGCACGTCCATCACCACCACGTCGGCGGTGACCGTGCGCAGCAAGCCGAGCGCCGCGGCGCCGTCCCCGGCCTCGCCGACCACCGACATGTCGGCCTGGGCGTCGAGCACCATGCGGAAGCCCGCGCGCACCAGTTCCTGGTCGTCCACGAGCAGGATGCGGATGCTCATGCGGAGCCCGCCCGCACCGGGCTGAGCGGCAGCGTGGCCACCACTTCGAAGCCGCCGCCGGGCCGCGGGCCCGCGGTGACCGCGCCGCCGTACACCGCCACCCGTTCGCGCATCCCGGTCAGGCCGTGCCCGGGTGCCCCGGGCAGCGCGGTGCCGTCCAGGCCGCCCCGGCCGTCGTCGCTGATCGTCAGCACTACCGCGTCCGGCGAGTAGCGGAGCAGGACCGCCGCCGAGGCGACCGGGCCCGCGTGCTTGCGGGTGTTGGTGAGGGACTCCTGCACGATCCGGTAGGTGGCCAGCGCGATGCCGCCAGGCAGCGGCTGGGGATCGCCCTCGACGGTGAACGACACCGGCAGCCCCGCGGTGCGCGCCTGGTCGAGGAGTTCGCCCAGCTCGCCGATGCCGGGCTGGGGCGCTCGCTCGGAGCTGGCGCCGTCCTCCTCCCGGCGCAGCACGCCGAGCAGGCGGCGCATCTCGGCCAGGGCCTGGCGCCCGGTGGCGGAGATGGCGGCGAGTGCCTCCCTGGCCCGGGCCGGGTCGGTGGCGAGTGCGTAGGAGGCGCCGTCGGCCTGCACCACCATGACGCTGACGTTGTGCGCGATCACGTCGTGCAGCTCGCGGGCGATCCTGGCCCGCTCGGCCGCGGCGGCGACCTTTGCCTGGGCGTCCCGTTCGGCTTCCAGCCGGGCGGCCCGGTCCTCCAGGCCCGCGTAGTACGCGCGGCGGTAGCGCATCGAGTCACCGAGCACCCAGGCCAGCAGCGCGGGCCCGGCCAGCAGCATCGCGCCGGCGGTCAGCCATTCCAGCAGGCTGTGGTTGATCAGGCTGATCCAGCGGATGGTGCCGACCGCCGAGCCGGCCAGGCAGACGGCCAGCCCCCAGATGGAGGTGCGCCGCGGGGTATAGGCGGCCAGCGTGTACAGCAGGATGAGGATGGCCACGTCGGTGGCGGCGGGCCGGACGTCCAGCGCGACCTGGAGCCCGCCGGCGGCCACCGCGGTGTAGTAGGCGGCGACCGGGTGCTTGCGGCGGAACACCACCGGCGCCGCGAGCCCGAGCCCCAGCGGGATGCCCAGGAACATGCCCCTGGCGAACGTCGGCCCCACCCCGCCGAACAGCAGCGCGGCCGCCAGCACGCTGTCCACCAGCATCGGGTGCCGGCGCAGCCAGGCATACAGGGCAGACACGCGTCCAGGGTAGATCGGGACGGCCACGGGGGCGTCATCCTCGCGGGTACGCTGCCCTCATCCTCGCGGGCGATGGCCCAGGTCCGGGAAAGGTGCCTCAGTGACCGCGTCTGTGACCGATTGCGTCTTCTGCCGGATCGTGGCGGGCGAGGTGCCCGCGCACATCGTGTTCGAGGATCCGGCCACGGTGGCGTTCCTCGACGCCAGGCCGGTGTTCAAGGGGCACGTCCTGGTGGTGCCGCGGCAGCACTACGTGACGCTGGCCGACCTTCCGCCCGCCGGTGTCGCGCCGCTGTTCGAGCGGGTGCGGCTGCTGTCCGCGGCGGTGCCGGCCGGGCTCGGGGCGCAGGGAACGTTCGTCGCCCTGAACAACGTGGTCAGCCAGAGCGTGCCCCACCTGCATGTGCACGTGGTGCCGCGGACCAAGGGGGACGGGCTGCGCGGGTTCTTCTGGCCGCGGCAGCGCTACGCCAGCGAGGAGGAGGCCGCCGAGTACGCCCGCCGGATCCGGGACGCTCTGGCCGGCCTGGCCGCCTGAATTCAGCAGTGGCCACCGCAAAGAAGGCCGGGAATCTCCCAGGTTCCGCCGAGGTGCCAATCAGCCGATAAACACCTATCGTCAAGGTATGGCTGGATGGTGGTCGATCGAGGTCTTTCACGGCGAGTTCTCCGCGCGGCGGTGGCAGGACGCTTACTCCAGCGCCCTGATCGAATCGGCGCTCTCCCACGGTGCGACCAACTGGGAATGGCACGAGCACAGGTGGGGCGTGGTGTTCGAGGCCGAGTTCGGCACGGATGCGCAGTGGGAGGCGTTCCGGACCCTGCCCCTGGTCCAGGGGGCGCTGGACGCGGTGCCCGATCCGGTCAACGGCCTGCTTGTCTACCGCGGCCGCGGCGGCGGGGCTGGCAGCGTGTCCCCCCGCAGGCCGCGGCCGGGCGCCGGCGCGGGCGCGATGGCCCTGCCGGAGCCAGGCGACGAGCCCGTTGCCCGGCTGACCGGCATGACACCCCCTGGCGTGCCCGAACCCGCGCAAGCCGGGGCCCTGTAGGCGGCCGGGCCATCGTCTCCGGCCAGGCAGCCCGGGGGTTTTGCGATGCGAGGACCGCGCAGGGCAAGGAGCAGTGCAGGATGGAGGCATGAGGGATACCCGAGCAACGGCAGGCGGACTGCGGTCAGCGATCGAGCGAAGCGGCTACTACCCGGGGCTGGTCGCCGACGCTGTGCTGTCCGCTCTCGGCTCCGAAGCGGTCGTCTCCTATGTGGTGCACCATGACGCGGTGTTCGACCCGGGCATGGAAGTCCGCCGCCACATGACCGTCCTGGTGCTGACCTCGACCCGGCTGGTGCACTCGCACACCGACGAGCATCCGGCCGAGGAGCCCGGCGAGCGCCCGGCGGCGGAGACCACCACCGAGGCCGTCCGGTTCTCCCGGATCTCCTCGGTGGCCCTCACCAGGGTGGTGCCGGACCCGGCGTCCTACGTGCCGGGCGTCACCATGCCGAGCGAGGTGATGCTGACCATCGGCTGGAACGCGCTGTCTCGGGTCGAGCTTGAGCCGGCCCAGTGCGTGGATGAGAACTGTGAGGCGGACCACGGCTACAGCGGCACCATCACGGCCGATGACCTGGCGCTGCGGGTGAGCGAGGCCGCCGATGGCGAGGAGGCGGTGCGGCAGGTGCTGGACTTTTCGACCGCGCTGGCCGAGGCGACCGCTCACTCGCACCACTGACAGGGGGGCGAATGCGAGCCGAGCCTGCCGTAGTCCCGGTCCTGCCGCGCTACGGCGAGAGCACCCTGTCGGATCTCGCCTCCTCCCTGCTGGCTTCCCTGGGGATCGCCGGCGAGGCCAACCCGCTGGGCCTGCCGGGCACCGCCCGCGCCTGCCTGCTCGTGGTGGACGGGCTGGGCTGGGAGCTGCTGCGCGACCAGCCGGCCAGCGCTCCCTTCCTGTCCGAGCTGGCGGTCAACGGTGCCCCGCTGACCGCCGGCTTCCCGGCGACCACGGTCACCAGCCTCAGCTCGCTGGGCACCGGGCGCCCGCCCGGGCAGCACGGCATGCTCGGCTATCAGGTCGCCATTCCGGGCAAGAACAAGCTGCTGAACGGCCTGCGGTGGGATAACTCCGTCGACCCGCGCGCCTGGCAGCCGGGCAGCACGGTCTATGAGCGGGCCGCCGCGGCGGGCGTGCGCACCTACCGCGTGGCGGCGTCCGCGCTGGAGCGGACCGGCCTGTCGGCCGCGGTCATGCGGGGCACCGAGTACCGGCCGGCGGACAGCATGGGCGCCCTGGTCGCGCAGGCCGCGGAGGCGCTGCGGGGCACCGACCGTGCCCTGGTCACCGTGTACCACGGCCAGCTCGACGGCACCGGGCACACCTTCGGTGCCTCCTCCGATGCCTGGCGTTACCACCTGGGCCACGTGGACAAGCTGGCCGAGCAGCTCGCAGCGGCACTGCCCAGCGGTACCCCGCTGTACGTGACCGCCGACCACGGCATGGTCGACGTGGGCCCGGATGACCGGATCGACGTGGACGCGCTGCCCGCGCTGCGCGAGGGAGTGGCACTGCTCGGCGGGGAACCGCGGGCCAGGCACGTGTACGCCGCCCCTGGTGCGGCCGCCGATGTCACCGCGGCCTGGGCCGAGGTCATCGGCGAGCGAGCCTGGGTGCTGTCCAGGGACGAGGCGATCGCCGCGGGCTGGTTCGGCCCGGTGCCAGATGCGCTGGCCCCGCGGATCGGCGACGTGGTGGCCGCGCCGGTGGGCCCGTTCGCGATCGTCGCCACCAGGGCCGAGCCGCTGGAGTCCTCGCTGATCGGCATGCACGGTTCGCTGACGTCCGCCGACCAGCTCGTGCCGCTGCTGCGCCTGCCCAGCCTGTGACCGGCAGGCGGCGAGCCCGCCACGAGACCGGATGGCTCCGGCGGCCGGGTTCACCGGGGGCGGGCCCGTGACGAGGCATTACCGGCTTGGGAGCATCAGCGGCGTGACCGTGCCCGGGTCGGCGGGACCCATCAGCGAGACCATCGTGCCGCGATCGGCGGGACCCATCAGCGGGGTAACGGTGGCCGGGGTGGCCGGGCCCATCAGCGGGGTAGTGGTGCCCGCGGTGGCCGGGCCCATCAGCGGCGTGGCCGTGCCCGGGTCGGCGGGACCCATGAGCGGGACCGCTGTAGCTCGCTCACCGGCACGGTCAAGGACGAACCTGGGCAGGGGGATCTCCGGGACCTCGACGTCTGGGTATGGACTCCGGGTGTTCATAGCGTTTCCTTTCCGTTTGGGCGCATCGATCTCGGGCTGGATTCTCTTCTCCGCTATCTCGCGGCGGCAGTGAGCAGGGCGGTGGCTGGCAGCGGTGCTCGCTGGGCTCTGCGCAGCGCGGACACAGACGTGACGTGCAGGGCGAACAGCAGCGGCACGGCGGCTGTCGGGATCAGCGCGAGCGGCAGCTCGCTGATCGGCGCACCGGACGGGGTGACGTTGAGCAGCTGGAACCCGGTGAGGGCGCCGAGGGTCAGGGCCACGACCAGATCGGTCATGCCGAACGCGTTGAACCGCAGGGCGGCGCGGCGGCTCCCGCCCCGCGCGAGCCTGAGCGCGACCAGCGGCGCGGCGATACCGGCGGCGATATCGCCCAGGCCCGCGGGCAGGGCGAACAGCGCGGGCAGATGGCCGAGGGCCATGACGGCCAGGAAGGCCGTCCCCTCGATCACCCGGAACGAATGCGGGAGCTCCAGGCGGCTCAGCATGCCCGGCGCCGCCAGGGCGCGCGCCACCACCGGGATCCGGCGCAGCGCCAGCAGCAAGCCAAAGAAGCCGGCCACCGCGACCGGCAGCCACGGCACCCCGTGGCCGAGCCGCGCGTGGTACCAGCCGTGACCCGCGATCACCGCGCTGGCGGTGAACCAGCCGCCGAGCACGACGGCAGCGCCGCCGGCGAGCAGCGCTGCACGCGTCCGGCCCAGGCCGGCGCGCACCGCGCCGCCGTACAGCACGACGCAGGTCGCGGCCGGGATCGCGATGATTCCGGCGATGGTGATTGCCCACAGATAGCTAGGCGGGTCGTACATGACATCGTCCTCCGGTCGAGTTGAATATCTACAAGATAGTATGTTGCAGATAGTATCTGTCAACTAGTATTGTGGAGGGCGTGACAAGGAACGTCCGTACCTACGACCACTTCTGCCTGACCGCGCGCGCCCTGGAGCGCGTCGGCGACCGGTGGAGCCTGCTGGTGATCCGCGACCTTCTCTCCGGCGCCAAGAGGTTCACCGACCTGATGGACCGCCTCGGCGGGATCACCCCCAAGACGCTCAGCCAGCGCCTGCGCGAGCTTGAGGACGCCGGGATCGTTGCCGCCGACCGGGAGCCGGGGCGGCGGGAGGTCTGGTATCGCCTGACACCGGCCGGAGCGGACCTCGGGCCCGTCATCGACGCGCTGGGCCGGTGGGGGCTGCAGCATGCCTGGCGCAGGCCCCAGGCCGGCGAGCCGCTGCACGCCGAGCATCTGCTCCGCTCCGCTACCCGGGCCATCGACCTCGCCGGCGGCGACCACGAACCAGCCCGCTGGCACTTCCGGCTCGACGGTGCGGACTACCTGGTCGAAAGCGACGGCCGCCAGTGGTCGCTCACCGCGGGAGCCCCACCCGCGCAAGCCGAGGTCACGATCACCGCGACCGCCCAAGCCCTGACCGCCCTCATCTTCGCCGGGTCAGACACCGGCACCGACATCACCGGTGAAGCCGAGCCAGTCCAGCGATTCCGGCGGCTGATCGGCACCATGGCCACCGTCGTCCATCCCGTCTAGACCGGAGCCGCGGGACCGGCGGTCACGTACGGCACACTCTCAGAACCGCATGTTCTGGGTGCAAGAGACCTTCCGGGAGAACGTCAGTCCCGATCGCACCGGTCCGGCAGGGCGCTGTGTGGGGCCTGCAATCGCGTGCGGTACGTATCTCCCGCGGCGGCGTGCCGGTTATCCACAGCATCATCCGGGGAGACGCAAGAGTATGCGGCGCCTCGTCCACAGAATTCTGGGACTTACCCACAGGACGGACCCGGTGTGGTAACCGTCAATATGTTGTCTCCCCGCGATTCCGGCGTTGCGGGGCAAGCCGGGACGGAGAGGGTGCCTGCCTTGGAACCGCGAGACGGTCGGCCAGGCCCGCTGATAGACGTGAGCGCGCTCGCGCGGGCGCTGGCCGGTCCCGCCCCGCCGGTGCTGCTCGACATCCGCTGGCGGCTCGGCGGGCCGCCGGGCATCGAGGCCTACCGGGCCGGGCACCTGCCGCGCGCGGTGTACGTGGACCTGGACGCGGATCTGGCCGCGGAGCCCGGGCCGGCGGGCCGGCACCCGCTGCCGGCCGGCCGGTTCGAAGCGGCGATGCGCCGGGCCGGGGTCAGCTCGGGCGGCACCGTGGTGGTCTACGACGAGGCGGACGCCACGGTGGCGGCGCGGGCCTGGTGGCTGCTGCGTTACTTCGGGCACGGAGACCGCCGGGTCCTGGATGGCGGGTTCCGGGCCTGGGCGGCGGCGGGCGGGCAGGTGATCACCGGGGACAGCCCGGCAACCGGGGGCGGGAACTTCATCGCGAAGCCCGGGCAGATGCCGGTGCTCGACGCCGGCGCGGCAGCCAGCGTGGCCCGCCGGGGCGCGCTGCTTGACGCCCGGTCGCGGGAGCGCTACCGGGGTGAGCGGGAGCCGGTGGACCCGGTCGCCGGTCATATCCCCGGGGCACTGAGCGCGCCCACCACGGCCAACGTCGGCCCGGACGGCCGGTTCCTCCCCGCGGCCGGGCTGCGCGCCAGGTTCGCGACCCTGGGGGCGGCGGCCGGCGCCGGGATGGTGGGCGCCTACTGCGGCTCCGGGGTCACCGCGGCCCACGAGGTACTGGCGCTCGAGCTGGCGGGCATCACCGCCTCGCTCTACGTCGGCTCCTGGTCCAACTGGGTGGCCGACCCGGCCCGCCCGGTGGCCACCGGCCCCGAGCCGGGTTGACTGGCCGCGCTCCGGATCCGGGCCGGACGGAACCAGACGGTGCCGTGGTCCGTCCAAATGTGTGCGGGTGGGTTTGGGGCAGCCAGGCCGGCCCGCACCAACACCCGAACCGGCGGGCGCGGGCGCACCTGGCCCGGCCTGCCCCGAGACCGCGGGGCCGGCCCCGGGCGGCCAGGCCGGCCCCGCGGATCCGCCCGGCGGGGGGCCGTGGCGGGCGAAACAGCGGGGCGCGGCCCGGTAGCGCCCCGGTGCGGAAGGGAGTCGCGATGAGAACGCTGGGCAAGCCGGAGGGTGCGGCCAGGCGCGCGGCGCTGGGCGGCATCGCCGCCGGGCTCATGATCGGGCTGGCCGCCTGCGGCACCACCGTGGCAGGAACCGGAACCGCCGCGTCCGGCCCCGCGTCGCGTGCGCCGGCCGCCGGGGCGGCCGCCACGGCCCAGCCGTCGGTGAGCGGGGTGAACCCCGGCGGAGTGATGATCGGCGCCGGGTCGGCTAAGGCCGTGGCGCTGTGCCGGGCGATTCCGATGCTCACCCGGATGACGTTCATGCTGTCCGCCCGGCCGCCGAGCCAGCACCTTCGTGAGGTGCTGCCTGCCGGGTTCGCCATCAGGGACCCGGCCACCGTGCGGCAGGTGGCCACGCTGCTGTGCGCACTGCCCGCGGTGCCACCGGGCCGGATGATGTGCCCGAATGACATGGGCGCCAGTTACCGCATGTTCTTCGCCGCGGGCAGCCGCGGCTTCGATGAGGTCACCGTCGATGTGTCCGGCTGCCGCGTGGTCACCGGGCTGGGGCCGGCCCGGTCCTGGTCCGCGTCCACGGCGCTGGAGCAGGCACTGAGCCAGCACTTCGGCATCCACTTCCCGCTGGCTTCCTAGCCCGGCATGGTGCGGTCATCCCGGCGGGGCCAGGTCGTGGCGGGCGGTCAGGGCCAGCCAGGTCAGCGCCCCGGTGATGAGGGCGGGCGTGGCCGGCCGCGGGCCGGCGACCAGTGCCACCGCGACGCTGACGGCCGCGGCGGCGGCGATCCGCAGCGCGAGCCTGGCCGGGCGGCCCCGTCGCACCCGTGACCACCATCGCCCGGCTACCAGGCCAGCGGCCGGCCGCCAGCGCCGTCTCTCCCCATCGGCGGCCGGCCGCCAGCGGCGCGGCCCGGCGGCTGCCCGCCGCGCTGCCCGGGCCGGGCGCCAGCGGCGCGGTCCCGCGGGCCGGGCCAGGTCCGCCAGTGCCTCGGCCCGGCCGAAGCCGGTGCGGATGGCGGTGTAGGCGGCGGCAGCGGCGGCGAAGCGGGCGGCATCCCCGCCATCGGCCCGGTCCGGGTGGGTCGCCGCGGCGATCCGGCGCCACGCGGCCCGGACCTCGTCGTCGGTCAGCCCGGGCCTGGCCGGCAGCCCTAAGACCGTGAACGGGTCCGACTGCCGCGCTGGCCTCATGGGATTTCCCTGCCGTGTGGTTTCCCGGCCGAGTGTACGGAAACGGGGGCGAGGCGGGAAGCAACGGGCCCGGGGCGAGGCACCTTGCCGGCCCCGCGGGTTCCCCCCAGGGAACGCGCAGGAAGCGAACCCCCGTGCGCGCTCCCTGCCCGCGCCCGCGCCCGCGGCCCGGCTGGCCCGCCTTCCGGATGACCGGAAGCCCCTCCAAGCAGGCCGTGCCCGGTGCCTCGCCCCAGGCCTGCCTGTAGCCAATCGCCCCGGGCACCCGCTGGCCATCCCCGGATTCCGGGATCTGCCGGGCGCCGCGCCCGGACCTACACTTGCGCTACCACACCCCTGCCGGTTACCGCAGACAGGAAGGCGATGGCGTCCCCCCAGCCCAGCAACCCGGCCGCCGCGCGTGTCACCACGCCCTCAGGCCTGGTCGTGGGGATCCCCGAGGGCAGCAGGCTGGTGTTCGGCCGGGGGCCGGACGCGGACCTGACGATCGCCGCCGGGCGGGGACTGTCGCGCCGCGCCGGGGTGATCAGCGTGATGGCCGCGGGCACGTGGATCGCCAACATCAGCCGCACCCATGCGCTCTACGCCGAAGGGGACGGCTACCGGATCCGGCTGCCCCGGATGGAGGAGCGCGACGAGCCCACTGGCGGCTGGTTCGTCCGCGCCGGGACGGTGCTCGTCGGATCCCGGGCCATGCTGGACGAGGGGCGGCCGCTGGCGGTGATCGTCTCGGGCGGCGACGATCGCTGGGGCGTGCCGGCGGACGGGGCCCGGGGCGACGCCGAGGCGACGCTGCTCCCGATCTACCTGGACCCGATGACCAAGCTGTTCCTTGTGGCGCTGATGTGGTGCCGCCCCTGGCTGCTCGACCCCGGCGCGGTCACCCCGCTGCCGCGGACCCCGGAGATCGCCAGGGACGCGCTCCAGGTCACCGGTGCCTATCACGAGCTGGAGCGGTTCGACACTGACCCCGCGTTCCGGGACCGGCTGTCCGGGCGGGTGGCCGAGCACATCAAGGTGCTCCGGCACAAGATCACCGACCGGGGCCTGGTCAGCACGGACACCCGGCTCTCCGACGAGGTGGTGGTGCGGCTGCTCATCGAGCATGGCATCGTCACCGCGGCGGACCTGGGCAAGCTGAACGACCCGGCGTGGTGCTCCCGCCAGGAGGACCTGTGGTGGTCCCGGGACGGCTGAGCCGGCCCGCCGCGCCGGTCAGGGCGCGGGGGAGGGAGCACCCGGCGGTGGGGGCACAACCCGGAAGGTTGTGCTGCGCCGGCGCCCGCCTGCCCCGCTGACCACCACTTCGTGACCGCCCGCGGGAATCGGCCCGGGATAGAACACATGCCCCTGGTCAATCGTGTAGTTGAAGGCGCCTGCGTCGTCCACCGGCACCTGGACGTGGGTGGTGCCCCGGCCGGCCAGCGTCAGCGTGACCGTGCTCCGCGGCGGCCACCCGGCGCCGTGCACCACGAAGCCGGTGGCCCCGTCGCCGGCGGGCTGGAGCACCTCGATCCCGGGACGGCTGCCGGACAGCGGAGCGAACGAGCTGGGCGGCGGCCCGGCCGGGAAGGGCGGCAGTATCGCCGGGTTGTGCGAGGCGGACGGTGCGGGCTTGCCGGTCCCGCCCTCCAGCGCCACCGCGATCAGCGCGCCGACCGCCACCAGCGCGGCCGCCGCCCCGGTGCGCGCGGCCAGGCCGAGCACGGTGCCGCGGCGCCGCTTGCGGGCCAGCCCGGCGGGGGAGCCCGGGCGGCGCGGCGCGGTGGCAGGCCGGCCCGGCAGCGCCGCCGTGCGCCTGCGGGTCAGCCAGCGGCGAAGCACCGGCCCGCGCGGCGCCGGCAGCGCGGTGCGTGACCCGAACGTGGCATCGCCCCCGCCCCCGCCCACGCCCTCGGTCCCGCCCTCGGTCGCGTCCCCGGCCGGGGCCTGCGCGGCGAGCTGCGGTCCGTGCTGGTAGCCGCCGATCAGCGCCATGGCCGGGGCGGTCAGGTAGGCGTGATGCCCGTTCTGCGCCGCGGGGCCGGCGACGAACGGCCCGAGCTGGCTGAGCAGGCCAGCGGAGGTGGGCCGCTTCCTGGGGCTGCGTTCCAGGCAGGAGGTGACCAGGTCGGTCAGTTCCCCGGGCAGCCCGGCCAGATCCGGCGGCTCGGTGGCGAGCCGCACCAGCACGTCCATCACGGTCTCGCCCTGGTACGGGGCGTGCCCGGTGGCCGCGTACAGCAGGGTCGCGCCGAGGGAGAACATGTCGCTGGCGGCCGACGCCTGGCGGGTGTCGCGTGCCTGCTCCGGTGCCATGTAGGCGGGCGTGCCCACGGCGCCGCGGGTCACCGTGAGCTGGATCCGCTCGGCGGCCCTGGCCACCCCGAAGTCGATCACCAGGGGACCGTCCGGTGACACCAGCACGTTGGACGGCTTGAGGTCGCGGTGCACAAGCCCGGCGGTATGGATCGACTCCAGCGCCTCGGCACATCCGGCGGCCAGCCACCGGGTGGCCGGCACCGGCAGCGGGCCGCAGGTCCGCACCAGCTCGGTCAGCGAGGGCGCCGGGACGTACGCGGTGGCCAGCCACGGCACGTCGGCGTCGGCGTCGGCCGCCACGACGGCGGCGGTGAACACTCCGCTGACGCGGCGGGCCGCGGCCACCTCGTGCGCGAACCGGGCCCGGAACCCGGCCTCCTCGGCGAACTCGATCTTGATGGTCTTGACGGCCACCAGCCGGCCCGCGGTGGACCTGCCCAGGAACACCTGGCCCATCGCCCCGGCGCCAAGGCGGCCTAGTAGCACGTACGGGCCGATGCGCTCCGGATCCCACCGGCGAAGCGGCGCCAGCGCCGGCTCTGCAACCATTCTTTCGTCCTCCCATGGACCTCCGGCCAGTCACCATGATGCCGAGCCCACCGGCGTCGTGCCCGGTTTCTGCTGGTGTGCCGTGGGTCATGCCGGTCCGGCCACTGGTGTCCCGACAGCCTGGGCCGGGCGCGCCGGCCGGTCACAAGGGTCCGCCAGGGACCGGCCAGCACGGCTCAGCCCGGTTCGGGGCCGAACGCCTCGTCCAGGAGCGCCGTGACCTCCGCGGCAGCCGCCGCGGGCAGGACGGGCGGGTCCGCCGGTGCCGCCGCGCCGGGCGGGCGCGGGCCGGCACCCTGGCCGGCCGGCCAGGGCGCGCGCGGCGGCGCTGCCCGGCGGCCCACCGCGGCCTGGGGCGGCGCACCGGTCCGCCACTGGCGGGCCTGCCAGCGCGGCTGGCGCCGCGACCAGCCGCTTGACCTGCACGAAAGTGACTCCGCCCCGGTAGATGTAGGCGGCCTGGCCGACGTCAAGGCGGCGGATGAGCGCCGGGTCGGCGACCGGCGACTCGCGGACCCGTGAGGAGCCCTCGCGTCCCCACCGGGGCACGCCGAGCAGGCGCCGGCTGGTGTCCAGCGCCGGCTGCTCCCCGGCCAGCGCGGTGACCGGCTCGGGGTAGGGGGTGCGCAGCAGCCAGATGCCCCCGTCCGCGGTCGCGGCGAGCCGGTACCTGTCGTCATCGTCGGGGGCAAGCCCCTGCCAGGACTGCGCCGACACCTGCACCGCCAGGCCGAGCGAACGGGCCCGCTCGTACAGCTGCCAGATCGGCAGCCGCCGCGACACCGCGCTGAACTCGTCCACCGCCAGCAGGATCTCCCGCCCGGCGCCCGGGCCGTGCGCAGCGTAGTGGGCGAGCAGATCCACCAGGGCGCGAGCCTGTGACTCGGCGACCGCGACGTCGGAGGTTCCCTCCAGGATGCAGTACCAGGCGTCGGCGTCACCGTAGCTGCCCGGACCGTCCAGCCCGGGCCCCAGCCGCCGCAGCAGGGTGCGGAACCGGAGCGCGATGTCGGTGACGTGCCGGGAGGCCGACCTGAGCAGCGCCGCCTCGTCGCCGTGACCGGGCCCGGCGTAGGCGAGGCCGAGCCAGCCCGCATCCAGCCGGGCAAGGAAGTCCGCCGCGCTGACCGGCGGGCCGCCGGGCGCACCCACCGCGAGGGCGACGATCGCCTCCATCACGTCGGCGTAATAGGCCGCGCCCCCCGCGCCGTGCTCGATCATGTCAAGCAGCGTCGTGGTCAGCTGGGCCGGCGGCAGCTCCCACAGCGACAGGCTGGCCTCGTCGGGCCAGACCGCGGTGAACCGCGCCCCGGCACCGCGGAGCACCCGGCGGACCCGGTCCGCGACCCGCCGGGAGTCGGCGCCGCCCTTGCAGTCGAGCACGACGAGCAGCGGCCGCCGGCCGGTGCCCGCCGCGTGCAGCTGCAGCCCGCGGGTGAGGAACCCGGCCCACAGCCGGAGCAGCAGCGTGGTCTTGCCTGTCCCGGTGGTCCCGATGACCACCTGGTGTGAGCGCAGCCGCTGGTAAGGGATCATCGCCAGGTCCGCGGCCCGGTGCCCGGACACGCGGATGACCGCGCCCGCCACGATGGCGCCGCGCCGGGAGACCAGCGGCACCGAGCCGGGTGCGGCGATCCGCGCGCGTGCCGTGCGCACCTGGCGCCGCCACTGGCGCGCGTGGAAGGCGGCGGGGGAGGTGGGGAAGATCCCGCCGGTCCCGGTTTCCATCGCGTAGATCCGCCGCGACCAGGCCAGCCCCCCGACGGCCAGGCCGAGCGGGATCGCGGCCGGGGCGATGGTGGTGGCGGCCAGCGCGGCCGACCCTGCCGCCACCTGGTGCCAGGAGGACAGCCAGGCGTGGTACGGCGCGGCGGCGGCCTGCCACGCCGACCGGCTGGTGACGGCGACCGCCACCAGCCAGACCGCGACCATGGGCAGGCACGCCAGCGCCGCCCGGTACAGCCGCCGCGGCGGCCATCCGCCCCGCCAGGCCAGCGTCACCGCCAGCGCGGCCACCAGCGAGACCGGTGCGGCCGCGACGACCAGCGCCGCGGCCAGGGCGATCCGGGCCAGCCTGGCCGTCGCGCGGAGCGCGGCCAGCAGCAGCACCAGGCCCAGATACCGCCGGATCACCGGGCCCGCCCCCTGGCGCGGCCCGGCGGCGCGCCCATGTCCGCCGCCGGCGGCAGCCCGCGGATCTCGACCCGGCCTGCGGCCCCGGCCAGCGTGGCCCTGGCCCGCACCACCGTCGGCCGGGCGGCGGCGGAGCACAGGTACACCACCCGGGCGTGGCGCGGGGCCGCCCCCGGCACCTGGGCCTGCCCGGCCGGGCAGCCGTAATCCCCGGTCCTGGTAAGGATCTCGTGCATGATGGCAGCGGTCCTGGCGACCGTCTTCGGTGTCAGCTCGGCCTCGATCGCCCAGCACTCCCCGGCGAAGCCGGCTGGGGCGCCGTCCGGCCAGTGCACCTCGGCGTCCGGGATGTGCTCGCGTAAACCGACCCGGCCCCCGGCCCTGGCGCGCAGGCGGCGCTCACCGCGCCAGAACGCTCCCGCCGCGCTATACCCGGGCGTGGCCTCCAGCGCCAGCCGCACCGCGGTGACCGCGCGCAGGTGCGCGAGCCGCGATAACGCGGGCGAGGCGGCCCGGTACGGCAGCCCGCACGCGGACAGCCCGGAGCGGGTCAGCCAGAGCCAGGGCAGGCCGGGCCCGATCCTGGCCGATTCGGCGTGGCCGGCCCGCCGCCAGCCCAGGGCGACGGCGCGCGCCCGCGGCTGCGTGACGCCGAGGACGACCGCGAGCTGATCGAGCTGCACGGCGTACATATCGGCGACGAACAGCAGGGCGGCGATATCGCGCCCAGTGAGGCGCCCGGAGACGGCGGTGACGTGCGTCGTGCCCGCGCTGGCATTCACGAGTCCACTACACCACGACAGCGCGACACGCGGTAAGTAGGAGGCGACACACGGCAAGTGCCACAGTGCGGCATGCGGCATCTGGCGGCCCGACACGCGCTAAGAGGTAGCGCCGGGCGCCGGTCGTAAGGCACAATCCGAAGAGGAGTGCTAGCGGCAGCATGTCGCGAGCCGGGCATCGGGCCGGCCGGCGGCGGAGCTGAGGTCGTTGGGGAAGACGAACCTCGTCCGCACGCAGGGAGGCCAGGGTGACCGTTCGCGGTGTTCTGCATGTACATTCCGCACCCCCGGCGCTCACTCCTCATGTGGAGTGGGCGGTAGCGGGGGTTGTTGGCGTGCCTGTCAGCATGCCTTGGGTAGGCCAGCCTGCCGCGCCCGGCATGCTGCGGGCCGAGCTGGAGTGGCAGGGCCAGCCTGGCATGGCGGGGGAGATCACCTCCGCGCTGACCGGCTGGAACCGGCTGCGCTTCGAGGCCACCGAGGAAGCCGGCCCGGGCTGCGACGCCATGCGGTTCAGCTACACGCCTGCGCTCGGCGTGTTCTCGGCCGTCACGATGGCCAACGGCGACATCCTGGTGCCCGAGAACCGGCTGCGGGCGGCGATGACGGTAGCGGCCGCTCCGGCCGGCGTCGCGCGGCTGGCTCATGGCGGTGCCGAGAGCCGGGATGCGCCCAGCGCGCTGGAAGAGGAGCTTTCCCGGCTGCTCGGCGAACCCTGGGACTGCGAGCTGGAACCGTTCCGGTGCGCCGCGGACGGCGCACCGGTCCGCTGGCTGAACGCCACCGGCTGATCAGCCCGGCGCGGCTGCCGGGGCCGCCCGGACGGCGATAGAATCGCCCTGGACCGGCCGATATTTCCCCCGCATCGCGTTGCGGTGGGCAGCGCCCGGCGGATGCCGCCCCGGCCTGCCGCCGGAGGAAACCGAGCCACAGCAGGCTGCCGCGGCTCGCCGAGTCGGCAAGCCTGGAGGAGACATGACGATCGAGATCTCCGTCCCCGACGAATGGACAGCAGGGCAGGCGGTTGCCATCCGGGCACTGCTGCAGCATGCGATGCACGGCGGGCAGCCGCTGATCGCGGCGGTCCGGGCGGATGCCACCCCTGACGAGCTGCGCGAGATCTACCGGCAGGTCGGGGTGCTGCTCCGCGAGGCTGGCATGGCCGCGTGACCGCGCCGCCACCGCCGGAGGCTGCGCCCAGGAAGGTCATCCTCGACTGCGACCCGGGCATCGACGACGCGTTCGCGATCGCCTTCGGCTGCGGGCACCCAGGCCTGGAGCTTTGCGGCGTCACCACGGTGGCGGGCAACGTCGGCCTCGGCCGGACCACCCGCAACGCCCTGGCCGTGCTGGAGTTCCTCGGCCGGGCGGACGTGCCCGTTGCGGCGGGCAGCGCGGCGCCGCTGCTGCGCCCCTTCGTTGAAGCGCACGACGTGCACGGCGAGACCGGCCTCGGTGCCGCCACCCTGCCCGCGCCCAGCGGCCGGCCTGAGGCCGCCCACGCCGTCGACTTCCTCATCGAGCGGATCGCGGCCGCGCCGGGTGAGGTGACCCTGGTCGCGACCGGCCCGCTGACCAATGTCGCGCTGGCGGTCCGCCGTCATCCGCCCCTGGTCACCCAGGTCGCCGACTTCGTCATCATGGGCGGCTCGGCTGGCCGCGGGAACGTCACCCCGGCGGCCGAGTTCAACATCTGGTGCGACCCCGAGGCCGCGGCGATCGTGTTCGCCGCGGGATGGCGGGTGACCATGGCCGGGCTCGACGTGACCCACCAGGCCCGGGCTACCGCCGAGGTCACGGACCGGCTGCGCGCGCTGGGCAGGCTGGGCGGCGAGCTGCTGCTGCCGGGGCTGCGCGGCTACCGGAGCGTCGCCGGTGGGGCGGGCCAGCCGGTGCACGATGTCTGCGCGCTCGCCCTGGTCGCCGCGCCCGGCCTGTTCGGCTGCCGGCCGGCCCAGGTCGAGGTGGAGACGCAGGGCCGGTGGACCTCTGGCATGACCGTGACCGACTTCGGCGCGGACGCGCACAACGCGCTGGTGGCGATGTCCGTCGACGCCGCGGGGTTCTGGGACCTGGTGCTCGGCGCCCTGCGCCGTACCGCCGCCGCCATGGACGCCGGTTGATCGGCCGCCCATTTACCCAGTAGCCGCAGAACGCCAGGTTCCTTGCGCTACGCACCCCGTGGCTGGCGAGTGCGCCCGAGCAAGCCGCCCGCGGTGAGGCTGTTGAGGATCCGGTCCGGGGGGATGCCCATGCCTTCGGCGCGGGTGCAGCCGTAGCCGAGCCAGTCGAGCTGGCCGGGCGCGTGCGCGTCGCTGTCGATGGTGAACAGGCAGCCCATCTCGATGGCCAGCCGCAGCAGCCGGCTGGGCGGGTCCCGGCGCTCCGGCCGGCTGTTGATCTCCACCGCGACTCCGTGATCGCGGCAGGCGGCGAACACCCGCTCCGGGTCGAACGCCGACTCGGGCCTGCCGCGGCCGCCGCGGCCGCCGAGCAGGCGGCCGGTGCAGTGGCCGAGCACGTCCACGTGCGGGCTGGATACCGCGGCGACCATCCGGGCGGTCATCGGCCCGGCGGGCATCCGGAGCTTGGAATGCACGCTGGCCACCACCACGTCGAGCCGGCTGAGCAGGTCCTCGGACTGGTCGAGGGAGCCGTCGTCGAGGATGTCCACCTCGATCCCGGTCAGGATGCGGAACGGTGCCAGTCCGGTGTTGAGCCGGCCGACCAGATCCAGTTGCTCTTCCAGGCGCTCCGCGGACAGCCCGCTGGCCACGGTCAGCCGGGGCGAATGGTCGGTCAGCGCGATCCACTCGTGCCCGAGGTCGCGGGCCGCCTCGGCCATCTCCTCAGGCGGGCTGCCACCGTCGGACCAGTCCGAATGTGTGTGGCAGTCACCGCGCAGCGCCGCGCGCAGGGCGGTGTGCTCCGTGGCCGGTGCCTCGGCAAGCACCCTGGCCAGGTACTCGGGCTGCTGGCCGGCCGCTGCCTGGGTGATGACCTCGGCGGTGGTCTTGCCGATCCCCGGGAGCGCTTCCAGGGTGCCCTCGCGGATGCGCCGTTCCAGCGCACCGGTGCCCAGGCCGGCGATCACCTGGGCGGCCCGGCGGAACGCCCGCACCCGGTAGGTCGGTGCGCCGGCCCGCTCAAGCTGGAACGCGATCTGCCGCAGCGCCCCGACTGGTTCCACAGGGACCTCCTACCCCACAGATACCAGGTCCGCTGGCATTGGCCGGGACCGGCACCGGTGGTCGGCAGGGTAAAGCTCGGCTCACGCCGGCACCGGCCGGATGTCGGGCCCTCTCCGTAAGCTGCAGGGTATGGACTGGAAGATCGAGCTTGTCGCCATCCCGGTAACCGACGTGGACCGTGCCAAGGCCTTCTACGTAGACCAGGTGGGCTTTCACGCCGACCACGACCACCGGGTGAACGAGTCGCTGCGGTTCGTGCAGCTCACCCCGCCCGGGTCGGCGTGCTCGGTGGTGCTGGGCACCGGGATCACCGATATGCCGCCCGGGTCGCAGAAGGGCATCCAGGTCGTGGTGGACGATGCCGCCGCTGCCCGTAAGCACCTGATCGACCACGGCGTCGAGGCCACCGAGATCGACGAGCAGCCGTGGGGCCGATTCGTGTTCTTCGCCGACCCGGACGGCAACGGCTGGACCCTGCAGGAACTCCCGCCGTGGAGCTAGGGCCGAAGCCTGCTCATTGGCCTTGGCGGGGCTGTCGTGCTCGCCACTCGTGGTCGAGGATGGCGTAGACGAGTTCGTCTGTCCACTCTCCCTTGATCATCTCGTTGTGCACGAGGTGCGCCTCCCGGCGCATGCCGAGCCGCTCCATGAGGCGCGCAGACGCCTGATTGCGCGCGTCGCAGGACCCGATGATCCGGTGCCATCCGATGGTGTCAAAGCCCAGCGTGAGCAGGGATTCGGCGGCCTCGGTGGCCAGGCCCCGCCCGTGGTAGTCGGGGTTGAAGACGAACCCGATCTCGCCCCGCCTGTTCTCCCAGCTGATCAGCTTGAGCCCGGCCTCGCCGACCACCTTCCCGGCCTCCCGCCATACGACGGCGAACGCGAGCCAGTCACCCTCGGCGCTGAGGGTGGTCTCCTTGCTCTGATAAACCAGGGCCTGCCGTGCCTGCGCGCGATCGCGGGCATCCCAGCGCAGGTACCGGGCGACCTGCGGGCGGGACTGGTAGGCGTAGAAGTCGTCGAAGTCACCGGGAGCGAACGGGCGCAAGGTCAGCCGGGTTGTCTCGATGGGGCGTTCGGGGCGAAACGATGGCCGGTGGTGGCCGTCGCCCGCTGAGCCAGCCGCCGCCGTCATGGCTCCGGAGCCCAGACGTACGGCGTCGTGGTGGTGAGGGCCTGGAAGCCGAGGCGGCGCAGGATCGGGGCGCTGTCGCTGGAGGCGTCCACGTGGAGGTAGCGGACGCCGCGGGCGGCGGCTAGCTGGGCCCGCCTGCAGACCAGGGCGCGGTAGATGCCCCGGCGGCGCCACTGCCGCAGGGTCGCGCCGCCCCACAGGCCGGCGAACTGGGATTCCGGCTGGAACTCGACCCAGCCGGCCGCGACCACCTGCCCGGCGGCCTCGGCGGTCAGCACGATGTAGTCGTCCGGCGTGGCTGCGACCTGGCGGATCAGGTGCTCACCGGTCCAGGTCCGGTCGAGATCCCACACCTCCGACTCCATCGCGGCGATCCGGCGCATGTCCTCGTCGGCGGTGACCTGCCGCAGCGCCACGCCGCCGGGCAGCACGGGTTCCGCCGCGATCGCCGTGGTGAGCGCGACGACCACCGTCTCGGTGTCCTCAGGCACGAAGCCTGCGGCGCGCAGCCGGCCGGGCAGGTCGGCCGGTTCGTCGTATCCGTAGGTCTTCCATTCGACCGCCTCGCCACGCGCGGCGAAGTAGTCCCGCTGGCGGGCGATCAGCCGGTCGAGGTCGGTACCCCGGACTCCGGTGTCTCGCGGCGCGCTGACGAAGCCGCGCTCCTGGCCGACCACGCGCAGCACCGGGCCGTCGGCTTCGTGCCACACGCCGGCGGGCGGGTCCGGTGGCTCGGCCCGGGCCTGCGCGGCGAACGCGGCGAGCAGGGCGTCGGTGTTCTCCACGCCGCCGACTCTACGGCCCGCCGCAACCGGTTTTCGCGACCGGCCAAGCCAGCCAGCCTGCCCCGCCGGCGGCCGGGTCACGGACCGGCCAGGTCGCCGTCCAGCCAGGCCGAGAACAATGTGTGAGCGTGCGCCGCGGCCCGGTCCCAGGCACCGTCCGCATCGCGGAACAGCGGGCCGGTGATCTCCTCGCCCGGCGGCGGCGCGGCGAACCGCAGCCACGACGCGGCGATCGGCTGGGTCGCCTCCGGGTGGAACTGCAGCCCGGCGTGCGGGCCGTAGCAGAACCCCTGCACGCAGACCTCGTTCGCGGCGATCTGGGCCGCGCCCGCGGGCAGGTCGAAGGCGTCGCGGTGCCAGGACAGCCACGGTCCCGCGGCCAGGCCGGCGTGCCCGCTGGCCACCCGCGCCCAGCCGATCTCCTGCGTGTCCAGCCGGTACAGCCGGGCGCCGAGCACCCGGGCCAGCGTCTGGGCGCCGAAGCAGATGCCCAGCACGGGCACGGACGCGGCCAGCATCCGCTCGATGAACCGCAGTTCGGCGGCCAGCCAGGGCACCGTGTCGTCGTAGGCGGTCAGTTCGGAGCCGAGGACGGCCACGGCGTCGCAGCCCGGTGCGTCCGGCAGCGGTTCCCCGGCGTGCAGCGCGACGGTCTGGATGGTCAGCGACCGGCGCGGCGGCCCAGTCCGCCAGCAGCCCGGCCGGGGCGTGGCGGCCGTGCTCGACCGCCAGGAGGCGTCCCGCGGCGCCCCGCCCCGGGTCAGGCACCGGCGGACGCCATCACAGCGGGATGTTGCCGTGGCGGCCACGGCGCTGCGGCGCGTCCGCGATGGCCCGGATGATCGCTTCCCTGGTCTGGGACGGCTCGATGACCTCATCGATCACGCCCAGGGCCTGGGCCCGCTCCAGGCCGCCCGTCTCGCGCTCGTGCTCCGCGGCGAGGCCCGCCTCGACCTCATGCAGCTTGTCCGGTGGCACGCCGGCGATGGTGCGGCGGTGCAGGATGCGGACCGCCGCCACCGCGCCCATCACCGCGACCTGGGCACCGGGCCAGGCGAAGACCTTGGTGGCGCCCAGGGAACGGGAGTTCATCGCGATGTACGCGCCGCCGTAGGCCTTGCGGGTGACCAGGGTGATCCTGGGCACCGTGGCCTCGGCGAAGGCGTGCAGCAGCTTCGCGCCGCGGCGCACCACCCCGTCCCACTCCTGGCCGACGCCGGGCAGGTAGCCGGGCACGTCCACCAGCACCACAAGCGGCACGCCGAATGCGTCGCACATGCGGACGAACCTGGCGGCCTTCTCCGCCGAGGTGGCGTCCAGGCAGCCGCCGAGCCGCAGCGGGTTGTTGGCGACCACGCCGACGGTCCGGCCGGCCAGCCGGCCCAGATGGGTGACCACGTTCGGTGCCCACCGGGGGTGCAGTTCGATGCCGGGGCCGTCGAGCAGGGCGGCGATCACCGGCTTGACGTCATAGGCACGGCGGGGCGACTCGGGCAGGAAACTGCCCAGGTCGGGTCCGCCGTCCGGTGCCGCGGCGCTCAGGTCGATGCGGCCCTGGTCGCCGAGCAGCAGGGCCAGTTCCCTGGCCCGCTCGACCGCGTCGGCGTCCGACGGCGCGACCACGTGGACCACGCCGGACCTGCGGGAGTGCGGCTCGGGCCCGCCGAGCCGGGCCATGTCCACGTCCTCGCCGGTCACGCTGCGTACCACGTCGGGGCCGGTGACGAAGATCCGGCCCTGCTCGGAGAGGATCACCACGTCGGTCAGCGCGGGCCCGTAGGCGGCGCCGCCCGCCGCGGCGCCGAGCACCACCGAGATCTGCGGCACCACGCCCGAGGCCCGGGTCATCGCGGCGAACACGGTGCCGACCGCGTGCAGGCTCTCGACGCCCTCGCGCAGCCGGGCACCGCCCGAGTGCCACAGGCCGATCACCGGCGCGCCCTGCGCGATGGCCTCCTCGTAGGCGGCCACGATCGCCGCGCAGCCCGCGGTGCCCAAGGCGCCGCCCTGGACCTTGGGGTCGCTGGCGAAAGCGACCGCAAGCATGCCGCCGATCTGGCCGCGGGCGGCCACCGCCCCGCTGTCGTCGTGCGGGGTCAGCAGCCGGAGGGTCCCCGGATCGAACAGGGCCGCCAGGCGGTCCTCCGGGTTCCGGCTCATCGTCTCCGGTGCCGGCTGCCCGTCGGTGCCCTCCGGGCGTGGTCCAGCCTCGGGCTGGATACGGCTGTCTAGTACGGTCACCGAAGCCTCCTTGCGGTGGCGGGGAGCGGGGTCAGGCGGCGGTGAAGGCGAGCGTCACGTTGTGCCCGCCGAAACCGAACGAGTTGTTCAGCGCTGCCATGGGCGCGCTGCCGTGCGGGGTGAGTTCCCGCGGCTTGGTCGCGATGTCGATCCCGGCCTCCTCGTCCGGGTCGTCCAGGTTGATGGTCGGCGGTGCCACCCGGTCGCGCAGGGCGAGGATGGTGGCGACCGCCTCCACGGCCCCGGCACCGCCGAGCAGGTGCCCGGTCATCGACTTGGTGGCGGACACCACAACGCCGTCGGCCGCCGGGCCGAGCGCGGCCGCGATGGCCCGGCCCTCCACGGCATCGCCGGCCGGGGTGGAGGTGGCATGCGCGTTCACGTGCACCACCTGGTCCGGGTCCAGCCCGGCGTCGGCGAGCACCGCCTGGATGGCGGCGACGATGCCACGCCCGCTCGGCTCCGGCTGGGCGATGTGGTACGCGTCGGACGAATAGCCTGAGCCGGCCGCCACCGCGAGCACCTGGGCGCCGCGCCGCTGCGCGTGCTCGGCGGATTCGAGCACCACCATGCCCGCGCCCTCGCCCAGCACGAAGCCGTCCCGGCCCTTGTCGAACGGGCGCGAGGCGCGCTCCGGCTCGTCGTTGCGGGTGGACAGCGCCCGCATGGCGGCGAACGCGGCGATGTTCAGCGGGACGATCGCCGCCTCGGTCCCGCCGGCCAGCACCACGTCCGCCCGGCCCATCCGGATCATGTCCATGGCGTAGCCGATGGCCTCGGCGCCCGACGCGCAGGCGCTCACCGTGGTGTGCACCCCGGCACGCGCGCCGAGTTCGATGCCGATCCACCCCGCCGATCCGTTCGGCATGAGCATCGGCACCGTGAACGGAGACATGCGCTGCCAGCCGCGGTCGCGCAGCAGGTCGTATCCGGCGAGGATGGTGGAGATCCCGCCGATGCCGCTGGACACGACCACCCCGAGCCGCTCCGGCGGCACCTCCGGCGCGCCCGCGTCCGCCCACGCCTCCCTGGCCGCGACGATCGCGAACTGCTCGCACCGGTCGAGCCGACGCGCCTGGACGCGGTCGAGCACCGTGGCCGGGTCGACCGCGGCCCGCGCGGCGATCCGGGCCGGCAGGCTCGCGTACTCCTCGCCGGCCAGCACGGCGGCGCCGCTGCGCCCGGCCAGCATGCCCTCCCAGGTACTCGGCACGTCACCGCCGAGCGGCGTGGTCGCGCCGAGACCGGTGACCACGACACGTGGCTGGTCTGCCCGCACTCCTCATCAGCTCCTTCGCTGCGGTGCCGCCGCGGACCGCACGGCACCGCGGCCAGCGGTCCCGGCGATCAGGCCGAGACCTCCGCGCGGCGGACGTAGTCGATGACGTCCTGCACGGTCTTGAGGTTCTTCAGCTCGTCGTCGGGGATCTCCACGCCGAACTTGTCCTGGGCGGCCACCGCGATCTCGACCATCGACAGCGAGTCGATGTCCAGGTCGTCGACGAAGCTCTTGTCGGGGGTGACCTCGTCCGCGGGGACACCCGCGACCTCGTCGATGATCTCCCCGAGGCCGGTCTGGATTTCCTGTTCGGTCATCGCCATGGATCCGTCTTCTCCTTCGTTATCTGGGTTGTGTCCTGCGCCGGGACACGAGCCCGGCGCCTGGGACAGGTCAGGGTACCTTGATCACTTGCGCGGCGTAGCTGATGCCCGCCCCGAAGCCCAGCAGCAGGACCGCGTCCCCCGAGGACAGCTCGCCGCGCTCGATCATGCGGGACAGCGCGAGTGGTATCGACGCCGACGAGGTGTTCCCCGCGTGCACGATGTCGTCGGCGACCAGCGCCTGCGGGGCGCCGAGCTTGCGCGCGATCGCCTCGATGATGCGCAGGTTCGCCTGGTGCGGGACGAACGCGGCCAGGCTGGCCGGATCCACCCCGGCCTTCGCGCAGGCCTTCAGCGCGACCGGGTGCAGCGCGGTGGTGGCCCACCGGAACACCGCCTGTCCCTCCTGGTGGATGAACGAATTCCGGTCGGCGATGTAGATCTTGTCGGCCATGCCGCCGTCGCTGCCCCACACCACCGGGCCGATGCCGGGGGCGGCATCGGGTTCGGTCACCGGGCTCACCACCGCGGCGCCCGCGCCGTCGGCGAAGATGATGCAGGTCGAGCGGTCGGTCCAGTCGACCCACTGGGACAGCTTCTCGGCCCCGATCACCAGCACGTTGCGCGCGCTGCCCGCCCGTACCGCGTCGCTGGCGGTGCCGAGCGCGTAACAGAAGCCCGCGCAGGCCGCGTTCAGGTCGTAGGCGCCCGGCGCGACGATGCCGAGCCGGGTGGCCACGCTGGCCGCGGTGTTGGGGATCGGGACTTCCGGGGTGCAGGTGGCCACGATCACCAGGTCGATGTCGGCGGCGGACAACCCGCTGGCGGCCAGCGCCTTACCGCCCGCGGCCACGGCCATGTCGCCGACGGTCTCGTCGGGGCCGGCCAGCCGCCTGCTCTCGATGCCGACCCGGCTGCGGATCCACTCGTCGGTGGTCTCGACGGTGGCCGCGAGGGTCTCGTTGGTGAGTACGTTCGCCGGCTGATACCCGCCGAACGCGAGGATCCGCGAGCCCTGGGAACCTTCAGGCAGTTGCATCGTGTTCACCTCTCCCTGCTCGCTCGGGGGAGCGACGCCGCGTCCGGTTGCAGCCGGACCAGCGGCTGGCCCACGGCTACCGGATCGCCGTCCTCGACCAGCCACTCCACGACGATGCCGGCGAAGTCGGGGGTGACCGGCTCCTGCCCGCTGCGGGCCGCCACGTGCCCCAGCAGCGCGCCGGGACGGACATGGGCGCCGGGCGCGGCGTCCTGGCCCTCGGTGCCGGCCCGGAAGGTGCCCGCCACCGCGGCGACCAGCAGCCGCCATTCGGGGCCGTGGCCGTTGTCGTGGTACTCCGGCGTGCCGTGCTCGGCCAGCAGCGCGCGCGCTGCCGCGAGGTCGTCGGGGGTTTTCAGGGCGGCCCTGGCCAGCTGGGGCAGGGCGCGCCGGGCCAGGCCGGCCAGCGTGCCGCCGGGCGGAAGTTCGATGAGCGCGCTCGCGCCCAGGCCGGACATGGTGTGCATGCACTTGTCCCACCGCACCGGGGTGCTCACCTGGGTGACGATCCGTTCCAGCCAGTCGCGGCCCGAGGTGACCACCGCACCGTCGGCGTTGGAGAGCAGCATGATGCCGGGGTCACGGACGGCGACCGAGGCCGCCGCCTCGCGCAGCGCTTCGACGGCGGGCGCCATGTGGGTCGTGTGGAACGCGCCGGCCACGCTCAGCGGGCGCAGCCGGGCGCCGGGCGGCGGGGCGGCGGCGAGCGCGTCGAGTTGCGCCATGGTCCCGGCCGCGACGATCTGGCCCGCGCCGTTCACGTTCGCCGGGGTGAGCCCGTGGCAGTCCAGCGCGGCCAGCACCTCGTCCTGGTCGCCGCCGAGGACCGCGGTCATGCCGGTCGCTTCGGCGGCCGCCGCCTTGGCCATCGCCCGGCCGCGCACGCCGACCAGGCTCATCGCGTCCTCCGCGGACAGCACGCCGGCGATCGCCCCGGCGGCGAGTTCCCCGACGCTGTGCCCGGCGGCGATGCAGGCCTGCTCGCGGACGCGGCCAAGATCCCCGCTGAGTGCCTCGGCGGCCGCGATGGCCGCGGCGACCAGCAGTGGCTGGGCGATGGCGGTGTCGGTGATCTCCTCGGCGCCCGCGGTCGTGCCGTACCTGACCAGGTCGCACCCGGCGAGGTCGGACCAGGCGGCCAGGCGGTCGGCGAAGCCGGGCAGGTCCAGCCAGGGCGTCAGGAAGCCGGGGGCTTGGGCGCCCTGGCCCGGGGCCGCGATAACGAGCATCCTTCTACCCTGCACTGTAGAAGTCCGCCATGGGGGATGGGAACATGACGAACTTGTGCCCAGTGGCTTTGTAGGTTTCCGACAGGTCACGTTCGCTTGTGAACGAGCCGCCCGAGGATGATTGCCACCCACAGCGTGAATCCGCTCCGCCCGGTGGCGGCGGTGAGCCCGGTCAGCTCACTGACCCGGCGCAGCCGGTAACGGACGGTGTTGGGATGCACGAAAAGCAGCCGTGCCGCCGCCTCCAGCGAGAACCCCTGCTCCAGGTAGGTCGTGACGGTCTCGACCAGCGCCGCGCCGCCGCGCAGCATGGGCTCGTAGACGTCGGCGAGCAGTTCGGCGCGGGCCGCCTCGTCGCCGTCCAGGGCGCGTTCCGGCAGCAGGTCGGCGGCCAGCACCGGGCGCGGCGCGTCCGGCCAGGCCGGCGCCGCCCGCAGCCCGGCGAGCGCGGCGGCCGCGGACGGGGCGGCGCTGTGCAGGTCGGCGACCGCGTGCCCGACCACCACGGGCCCCGGCCCGAACCGCCCGGCGAGCTGCTGTGCCGCGGTGAACGAGTCGGCGCTGCCGCCGAGCACGACCACCAGCCGGCTGCCCTGGACCCCGGCCAGCAGGTCCAGCCTGGACCGGCGGGCGATCGCGCGCAGGTCCTCGATGATCCCCGCCGGCTCGCCGTCGTCGGTGATGCCTGCGATCACCGCCACAGGGGAGGAGGACCAGTTCAGTGCCGCCGCCCAGGAGTGCAGCCCTTCCCCGCCTTCCCCGCGGACCAGGGAGTCCACCACCAGGGCCTCCAGCCGGGCATCCCAGGCGCCGCGGGCCTCGGCGGTGCGGGCGTAGACCTGGGCGGCCCCGAACGCGACCTCCCGGGTGTAGCGGAGCACCGCCTCGCGCAGTTCCGCCTCGCCGCCTGGCGCGGCAAGCTGGTCGACCTGGGCCTCGACCACGTCGATGGTGATGCGCACCATCTCCACGGTCTGATGCAGGCTCACCGCCCGGGCCATCTCCCGGGGCGCGGTGCCGAACACCTCGCCGGCCACGGCGGGGCGGCGCTGCGGGTGCTTCACCCAGTCCACGAAGGCGGCGATGCCGGCCTGCGCGACCAGGCCGATCCAGGAGCGGTTCTCCGGGGGCAGGGCGCGGAACCAGGGCAGCCGCTGCTCCATGGAGGCCATGGCGGCGGTGCCGAGCGCGCCCATGGCCTGCTCCAGCCGCCGGACCGTCTCGGCCCGGACCGTCTGGGCGCGGACCGGCCCCGCCCGGACCCCGGCCGCGCCCGCCGGTGCGGGCACGCCCGGCTCAGGCGCGTGCCCGGGAAGCTGCGCAGACGGTGTCATCACACCAGCCTGTCACGGGGGGCGCCGGGTTGCCGACCGCGCCGCGGCCGTGGGCAGCTGGCACGAGGGGCGGGTGACGGCTACCGTACGGGCGGGCCGGGTGCCAGGGCGGTGCTGACCGGCTGGTCCAGCCGGTACTTCGCGATCGCCTGGGACAGCGTCTCGTGCTTGACCTCGCCCCGCCGGGCGAGCTGGCTGAGCACCGCCAGCGTCACCGACTCCCCGTCCACGTGGAAGAACCGGCGGGCGGCCGGCCGGGTGTCGGAGAAGCCGAACCCGTCGGTGCCCAGCGAGGTGAACGGCGCGGGCACCCAGCGGGCGATCTGGTCGGGCACCGCCCGGATCCAGTCGCTCACCGCGACCACCGGGCCCTGCTGGCCCTCCAGCGCCTGCGCCACGTAGGGCACGCGGGCCTGCGCGTCGGGGTTGAGCAGGTTCCACTCCTCGCAGGCGAGGGCGTCGCGGCGCAGCTCGGTCCAGGAGGTCGCCGACCACACGTCCGCGGCCACGTCCCAGTCCTCGGCGAGCAGCCGCTGCGCCTCCAGCGCCCAGCGCACCCCCACCCCGGAGGCGAGGATCTGCGCCCGGGGGCGTTCGGTGTCCGGCTCGCCGCCCGCGGGCGCGTACCGGTAAAGCCCGCGCAGGATCGCCTGCTCCAGCTCGGCCCGGGCCTCGGGCGTGTCCGCGGGCATCGGCGGCTGCTGGTACGGCTCGTTGTAGACCGTCAGGTAGTAGAAGATGTCCTCGCCGTGCGGGTGCTCCGGGCTCTCCCCGTACATCCGGCGCAGGCCGTCGGCGACGATGACCGACACCTCGTACGCCCACGCCGGGTCGTAGGACACGCAGGCCGGGCTGACCGAGGCAAGAAGCTGCGAGTGGCCGTCGTTGTGCTGCAGCCCCTCACCGGTAAGCGTGGTGCGGCCCGCGGTCGCGCCGAGCAGGAAGCCGCGGCCGAGCTGGTCGCCGAACGCCCACATCTGGTCGCCGGTCCGCTGCCAGCCGAACATCGAGTAGAACACGTACACGGGGATCATCGGCGCCGCGTGTGTCGCGTACGAGGTGCCCGCCGCGATCACCGAGCCCATCGCGCCCGCCTCGCTGATCCCCTCGTGCAGGATCTGGCCGCGCTCGGACTCCTTGTAGGACAGCAGCAGCGCCCGGTCCACCGCCTCGTAAGTCTGCCCGTGCGGCGAGTAGATCTTGGCGCTGGGGAACAGCGAGTCCATGCCGAACGTGCGCGCCTCGTCCGGGATGATCGGCACGAACCTGTTGCCGATGCCCTGGTCCTTCATCAGATCCTTGAGCAGCCGGACGAACGCCATCGTGGTGGCGACGGCCTGCTTGCCCGAGCCCTGCTTCAGCTCGTCGTAAGCCGCTTCGCCAGGCAGCGTGAGCGGCCTGCCGCGGACCACCCGCTTGGGCAGGTACCCGCCGAGCGCGGCGCGCCGCTCCCGCATGTACTCGATCTCGTCGGAGTTCTCGCCCGGGTGGTAGTACGGCGGCAGTTCCGCCTCCAGCGCCGCGTCAGGGATGGGCAGGTAGAGCCGGTCCCTGAACTCCTTCAGCTCGGCGACGGTGAGCTTCTTCATCTGGTGGGTGGCGTTGCGGGCCTCGAAGTCCGGGCCGAGCGTCCAGCCCTTGATCGTGTGGGCCAGGATCACCGTCGGCTGGCCGACGTGCTCGGTCGCGGCCTTGAACGCGGCGTAGACCTTGCGGTAGTCGTGCCCGCCGCGGGACAGGTTGCGGAGCTGATCGTCGCTCAGGTGGGAGACCATGGCGCGCAGCCGCGGGTCCCCGCCGAAGAAGTTCTCCCTGATGTACTCGCCGGTCTCCACCGCGTAGGTCTGGAACTGCCCGTCGGGCGTGGTGTTCATCTTGTTGACCAGCACGCCGTCGGTGTCCTGGGCGAGCAGCGGATCCCAGTCCCGGCCCCAGATGACCTTGATCACGTTCCAGCCCGGCGCCGCGGAACACCGCCTCGAGCTCCTGGATGATCTTGCCGTTGCCGCGGACAGGACCGTCCAGCCGCTGCAGGTTGCAGTTGATCACGAAGGTGAGGTTGTCCAGTTCCTCGCGGGCGGCCAGGCCGATGGCGCCGAGCGCCTCCGGCTCGTCCACCTCGCCGTCGCCGAGGAACCCCCACACGTGCGACCTGCTGGTGTCGGCGATCTCCCGGGCGAGCAGGTACCTGTTGAACCGCGCCTGGTAGATGGCGTTCAGCGGGCCGAGGCCCATGGACACCGTGGGGAACTCCCAGAAGTCCGGCATCAGCCGCGGGTGCGGGTAGGACGGCAGCCCGCCGCCGGGGTGGGACAGTTCCTGCCGGAAGCCGTTGAGCTGCTGCTCGGTCAGGCGGCCCTCCAGGAACGCGCGGGCGTAGATGCCGGGCGCGGCGTGCCCCTGGATGAACACCTGGTCCCCGGACTCGCCGTGGTCCTTGCCGTGGAAGAAGTGGTTGAAGCCCACCTCGTACAGGCTGGCCGCGGAGGCGTAGGTGGCGATGTGCCCGCCGACGCCCAGGCCCGCGCGGTTCGCGCGGGACACCATCACGGCGGCGTTCCACCGGATGTAGGCGCGGATCCGCCGTTCCACGTACTCGTCGCCGGGGAACCACGGTTCGCGCTCGGGCGGGATCGTGTTGATGTAGTCGGTGCTGCGCAGGCCGGGCACGCCCACCTGCTGCTCGCGGGCCCGTTCCAGCAGGCTCAGCATCACGTAGCGGGCGCGGGCCCGGCCGCGGGTCCGGACCACGCTGTCGAACGAGTCCACCCACTCCCGGGTCTCGTCCGGGTCGATGTCCGGCAACTGGGTGGGGAGTCCGTCGCTGATGATGGAGAAGCGCTGGCGACCGGCAGCCACGGGCTATCCCGCCTTCCGCATGGTGGGCGGCTGGTCGCCGCCACGTTGGCGCAGCACAGGCGGGTGGTGACCGCCTGCGTGTAGGAGGTTGTCCAGACCAATTCTCATACGTGCGCGGCCTAAACGCATCCCCGCGCCGGCGTCCCAGGGCTCCTGCCTGCGCCGGGACCCGGCAAGATGCGCGGATTCCGGGCAGGAGGGAAGATCGTTCGGCATGGAAAGCGAACTTTTTGAGGTCGCGACCGGGCGCCGCGAGCGCGTCACCGACATCACAGCGGAATGCGCGCGGTTCACCGCGCGGGCGGCCGGCGGCGGGGACGGGCTGCTGCACGTGTTCGTGCCGCACGCGACGGCCGGGCTCGCGCTCATGGAACTGGGCGCGCGCAGCGACGAGGACCTGCTCGCGGTGCTGGCGGAACTGCTGCCGGCCGACGACAGGTGGCGGCACGCGCACGGGTCCCGCGGGCACGGCCGGTCGCACGTGCTGCCCGCGTTCCTTGCGCCGTTCCTGGTGGTACCGGTGCTGGGCGGCACGATGGCGCTGGGGACGTGGCAATCGGTCGCGCTGGTGGACCTTAACGTCGACAATCCGGACAGACAGGTACGAATGTCTTTCCTCGGGTAGGCCTTGGGTGAAGTGGGAACGCTCCGCGTGTGACCAGATTTCGTGTCTGAGCCTCTTGACACTTGCGCGGGGGGCTGACCCAGTGTGGACTGTGCGGGCAAGAAGTGCCGACGCGGACGTAGCGCGCCTGGTACCAGTGCCCCGGGCAAGTGCCCGGGCCGGGCGGCCAGTGCGTGACGTGGCGCCGTGAGAAAGGGCTTGAGGAGGGGTTAGTGAGCGCGACCGCGCGCCAGGCTCAGGATCAACCTGGCCTGGCCGAGCGACTCGGCATCAAGCCGGGCCAGGTGGTGCAGGAGATTGGCTACGCGGACGACTGTGACGAGGCGCTGCGGCAAGCCATCACCCAGCAAAAGGACGTGGAACTTGTCGACGAGGACTACGACGACGTGGTCGATGTGGTCCTGCTCTGGTGGCGTGACGGGGACGGTGACCTCTTCGACGCCCTGGCGGACGCTCTGACGCCGCTCGCAGACGGCGGGCATATCTGGCTCCTGACCCCCAAGCCGGGCCGGGACAACTATGTCGAGCCGAGCGAGATCGGGGAAGCGGCGCCGACCGCCGGGTTGTCGCAGACATCGAGCCTGTCCGCCGGGCGCGACTGGCTGGGCACCCGCCTGGTCGCGCCCAAGGCGCGGCGCTGACCGCGTAGGGGCGTACGGGGCAAGGCAGCGCGTCCTGGCCGTGGCGCGTGCCGGGCGCGGCTGCCGGGCGGCCAGGTACCGGGGCGGTGACGCGCGGGCTGCGGTCATGTCACGATCCGCCCGGGGAATGGCGCGGGCGGGCCGGCCGTGGTGGCACACTGGGCACGTCGGCGAGCGCGTCATGCCCGGCAGGCCCCCGCGCGGGCGGCTGCCGCGGCGGAAGGGACCGGGGAATGGCGGTTGAGGTGGGCCAGGAGGCCCCCGATTTCGAGCTGAAGGACCAGCACGGGCAATCGGTCCAGCTGTCGGGCTTCCGCGGCGAGAAGAACGTGGTGCTTGTGTTCTACCCGCTCGCGTTCAGCGGAGTGTGCAGCGGTGAGCTGTGCGCCATGCGGGACGACTTCCCCGAGGTCGGCCGGGACGACGTGGAACTGCTGACGGTGTCGGTGGACTCGACCTGGGTGCACCGCATCTGGGCGGAGAACGAGGGCTTCGAGTTCGGCCTGCTGTCGGACTTCTGGCCGCACGGCGGCGTGGCGAAGTCCTACGGCGTGTTCGACGAGGACCGCGGCATATCGGTGCGCGGCACCTTCATCATCGACAAGGACGGCGTGGTCCGCTGGAAGGTGGTCACCCCGATCCCGCAGGCGCGCGACATCGCCGACTATCAGAAAGCGCTGGCCGCGCTGGGTTGACCCCTCCGGGGGCACGCCCGGCCTGGCGAGGAAGCGGAACCAGATGCCCTGCTATCGCTGCGGTGCGCGGCAGGTGGACCCGGTGCGCGGGCACAGCCCGTGGCGCCGCGGGGTCAAGGGCGACGAACAGGTCCTGGTGTGCCCAGGCTGCCAGGCGTCCGCCGACTGGACGGCCGACATGGACAAGTGCCGCCAGTGCGGCAGCGTGCACCTGGTGCGCCGGCTCGGCGAGGTGGAATGCCGCGACTGCGGGATGACCGTTTCCCCGGACGGCTCGTTGGCAGCCGGGCCGGTGGGGCCCGGCGCGGTCCGGGCGCCCGGGCTGTCCGAGGAGGTCGCTCTGGCGCTCGAGCGCGTCCTGCGCCGCGGGGCCGTCAGGTGACGGCGCTGCCGTGACCGATGCCGCCGTGGTCGGCCGGATCCTGCGCGAGTACCGGCCCGGCCCGGTGTCCGTGCGGCGCTACCACGGTTCGGTGTCCGGCACCGAGGTCGGTTACCGGCTGCGGGAGCCGGACGGCGCCATGGTGCTGGTCCGGGCCTACCGTGCCGAGGTGCTGCTGGCCCCGCACTTCCGCGGCTGCGGTACCACGTCGGTCACCGACTGGCTGCTGGGCCGTGCCGCCACGCTGGACTGGCTGGCCGCGCAGGGCTACCCGGCGCCGCGCGTGGTCGCGACCCGGAGCGGTGACGTCGTCGGGGTGGCGGGCGCCTGGCTGACCTGGGCGACCAGCTACATCCCCGGCCGGGTGCTGCCGCCTGGTGGCGGCCAGGCCGGCCTGCTGGGCGCGGCGCTTGGCCGCCTGCATGCGCTGGGCCCGACGGCCGGCGTGGGGCTCGCGTCGTGGCATCCGGCGGCGGCGGTTCCGACCGCGCTTGGCCGTCTCGACGCGGTCGCGCCGATGCTGCCGGGGGAGTGGCGCCCGCTGCACGCGCAGTTCCGCTCGACGCTCCTGGCGGTGCGGGCCGCGGCCCCGGCTCTGCCGGTGGCGGTGGTGCACGGTGACGCCTGGCCGGGCAACGCGGTGCTCACCCCGTCCGGCGAGGCCGTGCTCATCGGACTGGGAGAACGGCGGGCTCGGGCTGCCGGTCCTGGACCTCGGTTACTGCCTGCTCGAATGCCATCTCGACGCAGGCCTGCCCGCCGGTAAGCCTGAGGGGTGGCACATCTCGCCCGACCCGGGGCGGATCGGCGCCCTCCTGGACGGCTACGCCCGCTGGCGAAGTCTTGACGATGCCGAACGAGCGGCCCTCGCTGAGGCGATCCGGTTCGCCGCGGCGTACATCGGCGCGATCCACTTCGAGCAGGCGCTCATCGGCGGGGTCCACGGCCCGGCCATGGACGCCAGGCTCGGCCGCCTGCGGAACCGGATAGCGGTGAGCCAGGCCGTCGCGGACCTCGCCGCCCGCCACCTCGGCGCCCGCTGACCCGGTACGCTGAGCCCGGCCGTTCCGGCGGCGGGCGCATAGCTCAGGGGTAGAGCACCCGCCTTACAAGCGGGATGCCGGTGGTTCGAACCCACCTGCGCCCACCAGGCAAACTCTGAATTCAGGCCGCCGAGCGGCTCGCGCGGCTGACGCGCGGTGGCGCCTACCGCGTTGCGAACGGCTGGCTAGCCCCGTCGCTTCGCCTGTTCTCAGCGAAGTCCGCGCGGATCAGCGTGCGTTGCACGATTGGCTGAATCCGGCGGCGTCCCGGGCGGCGATGGACGGGTCGCTTGCCGCGGACTTCTGCTCGGCGTCGATCTCGCGCTGATATGCGGCGGCACCCTGCCGGGCGGCCCGCAGTCGCGCCGCGTCGAGTTTGTTGGCGAATGCGATGTAGGCGGCAAGTGCCCGCGCCTTGGCGGCCGCAGCCTGGGGCACGACGATCGCGGCGAGTTGGCGATCGAAGTCGTCGCGCAGCTTGGTGTGCTGGGGGAGCTGGGCGAGAAAGTCCTTCAACGGGATGTCGAACTGGCCGCCGTTCAGCGCGATGATCTTCTGCTCCAGCCCCTGGCAGAGCGCATCGACCGCACTGAGGTACTGCTGGACCGCGTCGCCGCCGCTCGACGACGACACCGGGGCCGGTCCGGGGACCGCCGAGTGTCCGGTCGACGAGCAGGCCGCGACGAGGACGCAGCCGCTCGCGGCGATGGCGATTGCGCGCAGCCGTCCCATATCGCACATGATCGATGCAACGGAGCTGGTTCTGCGCCTTCGTAGCCGGTTCGTTGCGCAGCCGCTACATCGGCGAGATGGCGTCAGCGACTGCGACGACTTGTTGTCCGCACGGGCCTGGGTGATCCTGAATGCCCCGGATCTGGCCGGAGACGGTTCGAGGGCGACCGAGGTGAGGACGAAGAAGGGGGAGTATGCGGTGTCTGATGAGGCGGCAGTGACCGTGGTGGCCGGGAGTTATCTCACTGCAGATGAGGGAGGCGTTCGTCTTCGACACGCCTGGACGTCGGGCGGTGTGGGTGTGAGGACGGACTTCACAGGTGCCCACCTGCTGCATCTTGCGGTCGCGGGATGCGTTCTGAACGACACGTACCGAGAGGCGGCGGTGTTGAACATCGAGATCGCCGGGGTGCGTGTGTCTGCCAGTGGGGGGTTCGACACACGGACATGGCAATCGACTGGCATTCAGTATGTACTCGAGATCGACTCGCCGGCTTCGTCACGGGACGTCGAGCAACTACGACTGCGAGTGGAGCAGGTCGCGGAGATTCCCAAAGCGCTTCGACTGGGCTGTCAGGTGGCAGGGGGCCGGCAGAGTCATCTCTGACGGGTGCCGTGTTGCCGCCTGTTACCGGCGGCTGAGGGTGACGTGGGTGACGCCGCTGGGGCTGTTCACGGCCTCGATTCGGAAGCGGTCTTCGAGCGCCTCCAGCCCGTCCCAGAGCCGCTCCCCGCGGCCCAGCACGATGGGCACCACGACGATGTGCAGGTAGTCGATCAGGTCGGCGGCCAGGAACTCGCGGACAGTGGACGGGCCGCCGCCGATGCGGATGTCCCCGCCAGCGGCAGCCTGGCGGGCCTGCGCCAGTGCCTGGGCGGGGCTGGCGTCGAGGAAGTGAAACGTGGTGCCGCCGTTCATCTGGACGGGGGGCCGGGGGTGATGGGTGAGAACAAGAACCGGGGTATGGAACGGCGGGTTGTCTCCCCACCATCCGTTCCACTCCAGGTCCGGCCAGGGGCCGTGGTGGGGGCCGAACTTCCCCCGCCCCATGATCTCGGCGCCGACGCCCGGTCCCCATGCGCTGGCAAAGGCGTCATCGACGCCGGCGCTGCCGTCATGCTGGCCTTGCATGGCGCGGAACGTCCGGGTCGGGAAGAACCACTCGTGCAGCCGGGTTCCCGCGTGCCCGAACGGGGCGTCCAGGCTCTGCCCATCGCCGGTGCCGAACCCATCCAGCGACACCGAGAAATTGTGCACCCGCACCTGCGACACAGTGACCTCCTGACACGTTGCTTCACCGCGACCGGGACCGGTCGCCGCGTGCCCGCCACCAGTGAGGACGACCCGCCGGGCCCGAAGTCATCGCCTGTGCCTGGCCGCTAACCGTCCCGCGCTGCAGGTCACCAGCGAGTGCCACGATGGCCCGGCCGATCCCTCCAGGCGATCATGAAAGGCTAACCGACTTTGCCGGAGCCCGGTGTCAGGTGGTCAGACGTGTGCCATGACACCGGCGCTCACTCGAGGCTATGAGTTGTAGGCGCGGTGCCCGGCGGTTCGCTCTCCAAGGTTGCCGGTCCGCCCGATGGCAACTTCGTTTGAGTGCAATTTGGCGGTCATGATCGCTCGACAGGTTCGCCGGTTTCTGCCCGGGTGCGCTCGGGGTTTGACGCCGCTCAACGGTGAACGGCGCCAAACCTCCGGCCGCTACTCATCCCGGTGCTGGATGCGAGGCGCCTTAACCGTTGGTCGGCCGGATCAGTCCGACCAGTCCGTGACTGTAGCCATCGATTCCGGCGGAGAACAGCAGTGTTCGCGGGGTGCCGATCACGCCGTTGCCGAACGCCAGGCCCCACAGGCCCGAGTTGACGATCGCCTTTCCGTTCTTGTCGCGCAGGGTGCCCCGGAACTTTCCGTTGAAGGCGTTGAAGGCGTTGATCCGGCCGTTGTCGACGTTGCCGACGAGCAGAGCGCGGCCGAAGCGGCCCCAGTGCGTGGGGGCGATCACCATGCCCCAGGGGGCGAACAGCTGGCCTCCGGTCACCAACCGGCGGATCTTGTGGCCGCTGAGGTTGAACACGTCGATCGCCCCTTGCAGTCCGGTGCTGGGGCCGGGCGGGGGAGCAAACGTGACGTACAGCTTGCCGCCCAGCAGCGCCACGTTGTACGGCGTCACGCTCTTTGGCAGGCTCGGGTCGCCGAAGCTGGCGACCTTCTTGAATTCCGCGTTGAACACGTCGACCGTACCCATCGAGGCGTTGGCGGCGAACAGCCGGTTACCCCGCTTGGTGCGCGCCTCGGCGAGCCCGGTGTAGACGGCACGAGCCACGTGCTGGACGTTATGAGCTTGGGTGATGGGCGGCACATTCAGTGACCAGCCGATGACGTTCCCGGCCAGCGAGTCGAACATGAACAGCGACGGGCCGCTCTTCCCCTTGGAACTCACGACGAAATCGTTGGGGTTACTGGCGGCAGCGAAGTTGAACACCGTCCCGGTCGGAGCCGGCGAAGTTTTGACCGTCAGGGGCACCTTGCTGATCGGCTGCTTGCCGTTGGCACCTTGGTACAGCGTCGCTGTGTTGGTGTTGTTGTTCGTCACCCACAACGGGGTTGTCGGGCCGAGCGAGATGCCCCAGGGGTTCGAGACGAGCGGGTCAGTTAGCGCGGCCATTCCGGGGACGTCCGAAACCAGATTGGTCTGGGCGAACGCCTTGGTTTGGGTGGACGCATTGTGCCCGTCGCCTGCCTGGGCCGCCGACGGCGCCACGGCCAGCGCCGCGGCCATCACCGCGGCCACGGACAGACCCCACCACCTACCCCGAATGATGACCAGAGAGCTGCCATTTCTTGCACTCATTGCGACGCCTTTCGTTTGGCCAGGGCCTGCCTGGCGCTTTTCCCCTTATCTCGCGCACCGGCATCCCAGTCGGTGCCGCCACCTCCCCCCAAGCCGGGGCGCCCCGCCGCCGAGCTTGATCTGGACAAGTCTGAGGTGTTGCTGACCGCAGCCGCCGTGTCCGGCCTCAAGGCTGTGATGGCTAGCGATAACCGGCTCCCGCCGCCGTGGGCAGAGACCACCGGTGCACTGGCGGAACCGGCGCCTGAGAACGCCGCCGCCAGCGACAGCACAGAAGCACGCATCAGGAATCGGTGCGTGATCCATGCCCCCCACCCCCGCATCCAGTGGATACACCCGTGACCACGGTTCCCGCGCCGCAATGGTTCACCTGGCACCAACCCAGCACCAAGCCACCGCCGGCTTAACGCAAAGATGCAGGCGCCGAGCCCGGACCGCGCACCAGGAACGCGTGGCACCGGTGGGAGACACTGGGCGGGATCTTCTCGTGAACGGTGGTCAGCCCGTTCCACGGAGCAAAGACGCCGCGTCCGGCCCGGCCCGTGCGCCGGGCTCAGCTGCCCGGCATGGCCGGCCGCCGGGCCGACCGTAACTTCCCCTGGGCAGGCGAGCCATTCCCTGGCGGCCCGGCTGGAATGCGAGAGGCGTCCACAGGCGGCTGGTGGCCTGCGGACGCCTGTGCAGGCTGGTACAGGCCGAGCAGCAAGCCGTAGCGCGGGTGGTCGCCCCCGTCGTCGGCCTGCTCGGCCAGGTCACGCAACGTGGCGGTGAGCTGCTGCGCGTGCTCGGGCGACAGCCGCAGCCCCCGCAGTATCACAAACGGTGTGGGCTCGGCAGTGGCGATCTCGGCCGCGAGCGCGCGCAGCGCTGCCTCGGTGGTGGTGGCGTCGTCGTAGGTCAGGCTGGCGAAGGCGCGCCGGTAGTACTGCTCAGTCCCGCCGCGCACCGTCCGGGTGCCCGCGGCCTGCACCAGGCCTGCCGCGGCGAGGACCTTCAGGTGGTGGGAGATGTTCCCCTTGTTGCTGCACAGCGTCGCGGCGAGCTGGCTGATGGTCGCCTCGCCCCGGCCCAGGGCGAACAGCAGCCGGTGACGCATCGGATGCCCCAGCGCCTTGAATTGCTCTGGCGTGGTCACCGCGACATCGTGGTCCTCTTCGGTCATGACAGAAGAGTTGGCAATGCTTGACTCTTCTGTCAAGTGTATGTTTTTCTTAACACTATGCCAGAGACCGCAGCCCCGCACCCCACAGGCAAGTCACCGAACGAAGCCGACCCGGCTGATGTCGTCAGCAAGGTCCGCGCCCTGCTCGAAACCCACTACGTCTTCCCGGATATCGCTGCGGCGGTGTCCGGCGTGCTGGCCGAAGGGCTGGCCGCTGGCCGGTACCCGTCCGATGCACCTGAGCTAGCCGCGGCTGTCACCGCAGACCTGCAGTCGGTCAACGGCGATAAGCACCTGCGACTGCAGTACCACGACGAGGAGCTCCCCGCGCCCACGCTTCAGCGCGGCGACGATGCCGAGGAAATCGCGTTCCTGGCCCGGTGGGCCGACCAGGCCTGCGGCGGCGTTGCCTGCGCACAGCGCCTCACGGGCAATGTCGGGTACCTGGACTTGCAGCCGGTCCTGTTCCCGGCGGCCATGTGCGGGCAGATCGTCGCCGCCGCGATGAGCCTGATCGCCACCACCGATGCGCTCATCCTCGATCTGCGGCACTGCCTGGGCGGCGAGCCCGGTATGACCGTCTTCGTCGCCAGCTACCTGTGGGACCATGACCCGGTCCAGCTCACCGGCCTGCGGGAACGGCAGGACACCGTGCCCCGGCAGCTGTGGACGCTGCCGTATGTACCCGGCCGCCGATTCGGCAAGACCAAGCCGGTGTACGTGCTGACTAGCGCGACGACGTTCTCCGGTGGCGAGCATCTCAGCTACGACCTGCAGCAACTGGGCCGCGCAACCGTTGTCGGCGAGCGCACCCGCGGCGGCGCCCACGCCCGCGAGGGCTTCCCCGTGCACCCCCATCTGGAGGCCACGATCGCGGTCGCCGAGTCGGTCAGCCCGGTCACCGGCGGCAACTGGGAAGGCACCGGCGTGCGGCCCGACATCGAGGTCATCGCCAGCCAGGCCCGCGACACCGCCTACCGGCTCGCCCTCCAGGCCGTGATCGCGGCGGGCACCCCCTCGGCAGCCGAGGCCAGCAGCGCACTCGCGTCAACATAGACCGGCGCGAGACACAGGTCACCGCCCGCTCGCGGGCACGCCGGCCGGCAGACGATCGCCTTGTGCGGCGACGGCGGCTTCACCATGCTCGGACTGCGTCAATATCGAGCAGCAGGAGGCGGGCTTCATCCCGTTCGGGACCGACTTCGCCAACCCGGACTTCAGCCGTGTCGCCGAGCGCTCGCGCTACTTGAGGATATTGGCCGCCCGGGCGATCACCAGTCCCAGAATCATGAGGGAGCAGACCGACTGCGCGGTCATGGCCAGTTTGCCCCAGCGGGCGAGCGGCATCACATCGGTCGGGCTGAACGCGGTGGCGTCGGTGAAGCCGAGGTAGAGGTAGTCGAAAAATTCAGGGCGCCAGCCCGGCCGGGCTATCCCCGGGTTGAGCTGGGCGGGGAAGGCGAGGTCGGGGAACTCCAGCGGGGCCAGGAAACGCGATTCGGGACCGCCTCCGTCCAGCGTCCAATAGACGAAGGCAAAGGCGATGATCGTGTAAAGCCAGACCAGGAAGCCGGTCTTGAGCAGATCCTCCGCCGAGCTCGTCTCCGGGCCGCCCTGAACCAGGTCGACGATCAGCCGGCCGGTGACCCCGGCCGCGTCGGCGACCAGCACAGCCACCAGCACCAGGGACAGCGTCCGCGCGGCAGCCGACTGGCGGTCGATGCGCCCCCGGTCAATGGCGATGATGGCCGCCAGCAGCAGCACCTCCACCACCGGGACCGCCCAGGACGGGCCGAGGCTGAACCTGGCCGGGAGCAGCAGCGGCACGGTCATCGCCAGCAGCAGCGTGACGGCCATCGGCCAGCGTTTCTCCGCCCCTGCCCCCGCGGCCACGATCCCAGGTACCGGCCTGCCCGGAGCGCCTGCCCGCCTGCCCGCCCACCAGTCGCGGACACTGGCCTCCACCTTTGCCGTCGCGGGCGGCCCAGCAGCGGCGTCGGCCTCGGCGATCAGGGCGCGGGCAGCGTCCATCGTCGCCACCACCTCCCCCTGGTCACTGCTTGCTGGCACACTGACCACGATCCAGGCCTGGTCATGACGTGCCTGGGCTTGCACGGGGACCTTCGTAGCCAGCGCAAGCTGCTGATAGCACCGAAGCCACTCACCGGTCACCGCCCCGGCCAGCGGTACCCGAACCGTCACATGCCCGTCGGCGGGGTGGAGCTCGATATCCGCCTGGGGATCGATGTCTGTCATCCCGGCCGGCCGCCCCTCTGTAGAGCCGGTGCCTTCTGCTCTGAGAGTACGGCGCGCCAGAGCTGGAAACCCGGACGGATCCGGACGGTCACCGACACCCGGCCGCGCCCCGCTGGTTTCCGCGGATCAGAGTCTGAAGGCTAGCCAGGCGCGGATGGGCTGGAGCAGGATGAGGGGCGCGATCCGCGCAGCCGGAGGCTGAGACCGGGCCACGAGCCGGAGGTGGGGCACGATGACCGCCGAACGGGACCATTCCGCGATCGCGGGCCGGCCGCGCAGCGGAGCCTGGTTCGCCGCTGAGGGCCGGGCCGGAATGATCTACCGGTCGTGGCTGCGGGCCGAGGGGATCACCCCTGAGGTGTTCGATGGCCGGCCGGTCATCGGCATCGCCAACAGCTGGTCCGAGCTCACCCCCTGCAACGCGCACCTGCGTACGGTGGCCGACGCCGTGAAGCGCGGTGTCTGGCAGGCCGGCGGGTTCCCGCTGGAGTTTCCGACCATGTCGCTCGGCGAGAGCCTGATGCGGCCCACCGCCATGCTGTTCCGCAATCTCATGGCCATGGAGGTCGAGGAACTGCTGCGGGCCAACCCGCTGGACGGCGTGGTGCTGCTGTCCGGCTGCGACAAGACCACCCCGGCGATGCTCATGGCAGCGGCAAGCGCCGATCTCCCGGCGATCATGGTCACCGGCGGCCCGATGCTGAACGGCAAATTCCGGGGTGCTGATGTCGGGTCTGGCACTCATGTGTGGCGGTTCGAGCAGGAGCTCGTCGCGGGGCGGATGACCCAGGAGGAGTGCGTCGCTGCCGAGAGCGGCATGGCCCGGTCCTGCGGCCACTGCATGACGATGGGCACCGCCTCGACGATGGCGTGCCTGGCCGAGGCGCTGGGCATGCAGCTTCCCGGGTCCGCGGCGTGGCCGGCCGCCGATTCGCGCCGCTACGTCACGGCGCAGTCCGCGGGGCAGCGCATCGTCCAGCTTGTCCGGGAAGACCTGCGCCCGTCGCAGATCATGACGCGGCAGGCGTTCGAGAACGCGATCCGCGTGAACGCGGCGATCGGCGGGTCCACCAACGCGGTCATCCACCTGCTCGCCATCGCCGGGCGGCTCGGTGTCCCGCTGCGCCTCGACGACTTCGACGAGCTTGCCAGGCCGGTGCCGACGCTGGTCAACCTGATGCCTTCCGGGCGCTACCTGATGGAGGACTTCTGCTACGCCGGCGGGCTTACGGTGGTCATGCGGGAGCTGCAAGATCTTTTGCATAACGATCACGTCGGGGTAACCGGACGCACCCTGGCCGAGACTGTGGCAGGCGCCGAATGCTGGAACAGGGACGTCATTGCCAGCCTGGAGGCCCCGCTCCAGCCGCCCGGCAGCGGGACCGCCGTGCTGCGCGGCAACCTGTGCCCGGGCGGCGCGGTGATCAAGCAGTCGGCCGCGTCCCCGCAGCTGCTCAAGCACCGGGGCCAGGCCCTGGTATTCGACTCGATCGAGGAGTACCACGGGGTAGCCGGGCGGGAGGACCTGCCGGTCGATGCGTCCACCGTGCTGGTCGTCCGCGGGGCCGGCCCGAAGGGGTACCCCGGCATGCCCGAGATCGGGAACTTCGTGCTCCCGCGCAAGCTGCTCGAACGCGGCGTCACCGACATGGTGCGCATCTCCGATGCCCGGATGAGCGGCACAGGCTTCGGCACCGTCGTGCTGCATGTCGCACCGGAGTCCGCGGTGGGCGGCCCGCTGGCGTTCGTCCGCAGCGGCGACTGGATCGAGCTGGACACGCCCGGCCGGACGCTGACGCTCGACGTGAGCGACGACGAGCTTGACCGCCGCCGGGCCGGCTGGACGCCTGCCCAGCCCTCGTGGTCCCGGGGCTACGCAAGGCTGTACCACGAACACGTCCTGCAAGCGGATCAGGGCGCTGACCTGGACTTCCTGGTCGGGGCAAGCGGCGCCGAGGTGCCGCGGCACAACCACTAACCGCGGCCCCCGCGAGGGAAGCGGCCCGGGCGCGGCGGATGGGAATCGCGCGAGGGCCGGAAGGGTAAGGAGAGGCGGATGGCGCTGTGGCAGCTGGTCTTCGATGGCGAGCGCAGGCTCGCCCGGGGCCCGGCCGGCGAGGGCCCGCAGGAACTGCTGGAAGCCTCGCTTACCCTCGACGCGCTGCTCGCGGTGCCGGATGCGCTCGCCACCGAGCTGCGCGGGCCCTCGGCCGGGCCCGTCCCCGCGGGCGCGCGTATCGTCGCGCCGATCGGCAGCCAGGAGGTCTGGGCCGCCGGGGTGACCTACACCCGCAGCCGCGACGCTCGGGTACTCGAATCCGGGACACCGGATCACTACGAACGGGTCTACCTGGCCGAGCGCCCGGAACTGTTTCTCAAGGCCACACCGGGCCGGGCCCGGGGGCCCGGCGAGCCGGTGGGCATCCGCGAGGATTCCGGGTGGGATGTGCCAGAACCCGAACTGGCCGTCGTCGCCGACTCCGCCGGGCACATCGTCGGGTACCTGAACGGCAACGACATGTCGTCACGGAGCATCGAGGGCGAAAACCCGCTGTACCTGCCGCAGGCCAAGATCTACACGGGAAGCTGCGCCCTCGGGCCGTGCCTGGCCACGCCGGACGAGGTCCCCGGCCTGGCATCGATGCTGATCGCCCTGCGGGTGGTCCGGGACGGCACCGAGGTGTTCCGCGACACGGTCAAGGTGGCCGACCTGCACCGCAGCCCCGGCGACCTGGTGCGGTGGCTGTTCCGCGCGCTCGACTTCCCGGTGGGCGTGGTGCTGCTCACCGGGACCGCGATCGTCCCGCCACCGGACTTCACCCTGCGTGCCGGGGACGAAGTGATCATCGCGGCGACCGGGCTGGGTGAGCTGCGTAACGCGGTGGAAGTCGTCGCGCCGCTGGCGGAAGGCGGATGACGTGCGGGCGGTGCGCTGGCATGCCCGCGGCGACGTGCGGGTCGAAGTGGTGCCGCCGCCACCGCCGCCGGGGCCCGGCGAGGTCCAGCTCCGGGTGAGCTGGTGCGGCATCTGCGGCACCGATCTTGAGGAGTGGCAGAGCGGGCCGTTGTTCATCCCGGTCGACGCGCCGCACCCGGTGACGGGAGCCCGAGCGCCGCTGGTGCTCGGGCACGAGTTCGCTGGCGTGGTCACGGCGGCCGGCGAGGGCGTCACCGAGCCGGCGCCAGGCCAGCGGGCCGCCGTCGACACGATCGTCTACTGCGGCACTTGCCATTGGTGCCGGCGCGGCGAAGTGATCAGGTGCCCGTCGCTGGGGGCACTCGGCCTGCACGCCGACGGCGGGCTCGCGGAAGTGTGCAACGCGCCCGCGCGCATGTGCCTCCCGGTGCCGGACTCGGTCGCCGACGACGAGGCGGCGCTGGCGGAGCCGCTCGCCGTGGCGGTACGGGCGCTGCGCCGCGGCCGGCTCCAGCCCGGTGAGCGGGTCGCGGTCGTGGGCCTGGGGGCGGTCGGGCTGATGGCACTGCAGGCGGCGATCGCGTTCGGTGCGGAAAGCGTGGCGGTGATCGAGCCCTTGCCGCAGCGCCGGGCCCTGGCCATGCGCCTCGGGGCGGATCGCCATGTGCCGGCCGCCGACGCCGCCGCGCTGCAGGCCGACGTCGCCATCGAATGTGCGGGCACCCCCGCGGCCATCGAGACCGCAATCCGGGCGCTGCGCGCCGGCGGCCGGGCCGTCGTGCTCGGCATCGGCACCAGGCCGGCGACGGTGCCGCCGCTGGACCTCGTCGTCGGCGAGAAGTCCATCATCGGCTCGCTCTCGCACGTCTGGGACGAGGACTTCCGCATCGCGCTCGGGCTGCTCGGCCGGGGTGCCGTGCGGGCCGCGCCGCTCATCAGCGACCGGATCCCGCTCAGCGCCGCGGTGCGCGGCGGCCTCGCGCTGCTGCGGGACGAACCAGGCGAACACGTGAAGATACTTGTCCAGCCGGAGGAGCCAGGATGAGCACAGACCACAGCGCGCTGCCCGGTCTCGCCGCGGAGCGGCTGTCGTCGGCCGTGGTGTCGGACATCCTCGACGATCTGGGCCACCGTGACCACGTCCTCGACCCGGCTATCCGCCCGCTCGGCGACCCTGCGGTGATCGCTGGCTGGGCGAACCCTTTCCTCGTCGCCGAGGTGGACGAGATCCCGGCCGAGCCCTACGCCGGCGAGATTGCCGCGCTCGACGACATCGCACCAGATGACGTGGTCCTTATCGGGGCGGCCGGCTCGGCCCGGGCCGCCTGCTGGGGAGAGCTGTTCTCCACCGCGGCGCGCGCCCGCGGCGCCCGGGGCACCCTGATCGACGGGTACTGCCGCGATGCCCAGACGATCGCCGCGATCGGCTACCCGGTGTGGTGCCGCGGGATGCTGCCGCTGGACGTCAAGGGCCGGCTCGCGCTCACCGCCTGGCGGCAGCCCGCCGTCGTCGGCGGCCTGCCGGTCCAGCCGGGGGATCTGGTGATCGCCGACGCAGACGGCGTGGTCGTCGTCCCCGCCGGGCTCGCCAGCGAGACCGTTGACCGCGCGCTGGAGAAGGTGGCCAAGGAAAACGGCGTCCGGGACGCGCTGGCGGCGGGGAGCACCCTGCGCAGCGCCTACGACCGGTTCGGCGTCCTGTAGGGCGATCCCGCCAAGAACACCTGCCCGGCCTTCGGCGGCCCGGGGCCCGGCTGCGCGGTCCGCGCCAGGATCGGCGCGGACCGCGCAGCGGGTCTTAACCCTCCAGCTTGCGGAGGGCCTTGAGGAACTGCTGGCCGTTCGGCGTGCCCAGGCCGGTCATGTTGTCGTAACCCTTGACGGTGACCTGACCGGTGTAGCCGGGCATGGCGCGGCTCTGGTCGTCCATGGTGATCAGCGCCGGGGCGCCGCAGAACGCGACGTTGCACACCTCGCCACGGAACTCCGCGGGGGTGGCGGAGGTCGACGGCAGCATGTCGTGGAACGCCGCCGTGCCGGCCAGCCGGTAGAACACCGGATCGGTGAACCCGAACACCGTGTGCTGCCCCTGCTGGGCGTCGGCGACGATGCCGGCTACCAGCGGCGAGGCCTCACTCGTCCCGCCAACCGGGAACTCAGAGAACGTCGGCGGCTTGCCCTTATGGAACGACAGCGCCCCGGTGGCGAACCCGGTGAACAGGTCCGCGGTGGCGGCGAGGTCAGGTTCGGACCGGACCAGGCCCAGGCGGCTGCCGGGATCCGCGAGGGCCTGTGCCCTTGGCACCACGCCGTGCTGGTAGCCCGGCTGCGGCCAGATCAGGCTCGGGCCGCCGCTGCTGGCGCCGTCCTCACGCGTCAGGACCCACTTCCCGTTCTGGATTTCGGAACGGCCGGTGGACCAGCCGGTCTCGAACAGGCGCTGGCCGTGGCTGCCGATCCCCAGGGAGGTGCCGCCGACCAGGATGGAGAACGGGTCGTCGGGGGTCTCGACTCCGGAGGAGTCGCCGGAGGCGAAGTACATCCCGACGCCTTGGGCGGCGGCGCGGACCAGGTAGGCGTGCATGATGTTGGTCAGGATGGCCGGCTGGGTGTCGTCGCCGGGGCCCCAGGAGTTGGAGCTGATGGTGGACAGCGGGTGGTGGTTGCCGGCGGTGCCGTCGATGTTCACGATGTCGGCGTCGAACAGGCCCTGGTTGCCGAAGTCGCCGTTGTTGCAGCTATCCCCGCCGATGACCAGCTGGTTCGCGCCCGGGGCCATGTCGTAGGAGGCCTCGACGTCCAGCTGCTCCTCGATGTCGAACGGGTCGCCGCAGGTGTTCTTGCCCAGCGACAGCTCGGTGTAGCGCTGCGCGGACGGCGCCACGAAGTGACCGGCCTTCGCGTAGTCCTGCAAGGTCAGGAACATGTCCGGGGTCAGGCCCAGCTCGACCAGCGAGACCGTCTGCCCGCGGCCGTCGTTGGCCGTGGTGGCCCCGTAGGCGGCCCGCAGCTGTCCCGGCTGGTAGCCGCAGATCTGGGTCGGGAACGACGTCTGCCCGAACGCCGTGGGCAGCCCGGAGATGTGATGCTGCCCGTAAAACTGCGAGCAGGGGGCCGTGGGTGCTCCCGCGGTCCCGCTCTGGTGTGCGGTCTGCCGCATCAGCGGGAGCTTAGGTGCCGCGTTGTCCAGGCCGGTCATCCCGAGCACGTACTTGGCCAGCGACCTGGGGATGGCCACCGCCTGGTTGTTGGCGTGCAGCTGGTACGGCCCGGCGTTCACATTCGCTGATGACCGGTAGTTCTCCAGCTGGATGCGGAACGCCGCATTGATCGCCGCGACCGCCCCGGTGGCCCGCACATAGTTGCGCTGGGCGTCGGCCTGAATGCCGGTGAAGCCCTGGCCGCGCAGCCACGACTGCACCGCGCTCGCCGCAGCCGGGCTGGCCCCGAACCTGGCCGTGTAGGCATCCGGGCTCAGGTAGTGGTGGAACAGCTTGCTGCCCGGGGTGCTCACCGCCGTCGCATACTGCTGCGCGCCGGCCAGATCGCCCGGCCGCAGCCACACCTGGATGGTCAGCCGCTGCGCGCCGGCCACCACCCCGATCGCCCGGCTGTGGCCGGTGAACGGCACGGCGCTGCCAGCCAGCCGCAGGTAACCCTGCCGCGGCGTGGCACCGGCCGAGCCGCTCAGGCTCACCATCGTCATGGCTGCGACCGTCGTCGCCGCGGCGGCGAGGCTGACGAGCCTCGGTCTTCTGATCACTAGATCTCCTTGCCCTCATACCCGCCCGAAATCCCGGGCCTGATGTGTCTGTGATTCTCCCCTGCGAGCCGGCATGCGAGGCGAGGGGTACTGGTTATGGATCTCGACCGATATGAGACAGCGGACCCTTACTGACAGGCTGGCTTAGCCAGGGGGCTACCTGGGCATTTCTGCGACACCCTGGGCCACTGCGCATGGCGCGCACAGCGCTACATCCGTCCCGCCCCCGCGGTCGGCAGGGAACCTGCGCGTGATCACCGCGCGGTTGTCACATACGCCGATGTCATCGGGGTGCGAGTCGGTGCACCTGCATTCGCAGTCGCGCTGCTGCCAGACAGCCGCGGCGCGCCAGGTTTCCATCACCGCCCGGACGGCCGGGTCGCTGGTGAGCTTGTGAAACGCCTCGGCGGTCACCGCCGCGGTGCGTTCTGCCCACTCGGCCGCCACGGCGGTGGCGGCCTGCCAGGCAGCGACCAGCTGCCGTACCGGGCTTTCTCCGGTGGCGCTCACCACTGCATAGTCTCATCTAGGGCGGGACCCTGGCCAGCGCCCTTCCTCGCTGCCACGCGGCAGGCGAGCCTGCGCCCAGGCCCCGGCGCTATTGGCTGGCCAGGCCCGCGTCGTGCGCCAGCAGGCCGGCCTGGGTCCGGTTTTCGAGGCCGAGCTTGTCCAGCGTCCGGGACACATAGCCCTTGACCGTTGCCTCGGAGAGGAAGAGCCTCGCCGCGATCTGGGCATTGGACAGTCCCTCGCCCAGGCAGCTGAGCACCTCCACCTCGCGCTCGGTCAGCGAGGCGACCAGCTTGCGGGCCCGTTCCCGCGCGGGCTGGCTGTCCGCGGAAGCGGCGATCAGCCGCCGGGCAGCGGCGGGGGAGAGCACCGTGTGCCCCTCGGCCGCCACCCGCACCAGCCCGATCAGGTCCTCCGGCGGCGTGGACTTGACCAGGAACCCGGCCGCTCCGGCCCGCAGCGCGCGCAGCACGTACTGGTCGGCGTCGAAGGTGGTCAGCACCACCACGACCGGCGGATTGCCGAGCTTGACGATCCGCTCGATGGCGGCGATCCCGTCGAGCACGGGCATGCGCAGGTCCATGAGAACCACATCGGGCCGGCTGCGGACCACGGCCTCCACGCCCGCCGCGCCGTCGTGCGCCTCGTCCACGACCTCGATGTCGGGCGCGGAGCCGAGGATCGTGCGCAGGTGCGCGCACACCATCGGCTCGTCGTCGACGACGACCACCTTGATCATGCCGCTCACACCGCCGGCTCTGCCGTGCGCACGTACGACGGCATGGTCGCCTCCAGGCAGAACCCGCCGTCCGGCGTGCCGGCGGCGCGCAGCGTGCCGTGCACCAGGTCAATGCGCTGGCGCAGGCTGGCTAGGCCGACACCGGAGCCGGTCGCGGCCAGGCTCCTGTCCGGCGGGGCGGCGGCCGCGGTGTTGCGGACGCTCAGCCGGATCTGCGACTCGTCGTAGCTGACCCGGACGACCACATGCGCGCCCGGCGCGTGCTTGCGCACGTTCGTCAGCGCCTCGCGCACGATCCGGTATGCGGTCCGCCCGACCACCGGGGAGGCAAGGGCGGGGTCGCCCTGCTCGACCAGTTCCGCGGGCGTGCCGACGGCGGTCGATTCGGCGACCAGTTCGGCGAGCCCCGAGCTGGCGGGTGCCTGGTCATCCTCGGGCTCCGTCCGCAGGATGCCGACCAGGTCGCGCAGCTCGTCCAGGGCCTGAACGCCCGCGGCGCGGAGTTCCCCGGCGGCCTGCCGGGTTGCCTCGTCGGTCGCGGTAATGCCGAGCGCTCCCGCTTGCAGAACCATGAGGCTCACCCGGTGGGTCACGACATCGTGCATCTCGCCGGCCAGCCGGGCGCGTTCCTCCGCCCTGGCCTGCTCGGCAAGCAGGTGCCGCTCCCGCTCGGCACGCTCGGCGCGGTCCCGCAGCGCCTGGAGCATCTCATGCCGCGCGCTGAAGTAGAGGGCGAGCAACGGCCCGACCGCCGTCCGCAGCACCGCGACCGTGATCACGCCCACCGTCGGCTCCCAGACCCTGGCCGCGACGAGGGTCATCATGCCCACCGCCGCGAACGCGGTGCGCCGGTCCTTGCAGTTGTAGAACGGCCCATAGGCGGCCAGGACAGTCCCGTAGGGGGCCCACACGGTCCCGGTATGCGCTGGTGTCAGCAGCCCGGCCGGGGAGATCAGCAGCGAGATCAACAGCGTGAACCCGGTCAGGATGGCGATGACGAGTATCGGCGCCCGCCGCCGGGCCACCAGCGAGGCGTCCGCGAGGGCCTGCAGCGCCAGCATCGCCCAGGCGAGCTTGTCCGGGTGCGCCGGCCACCAGGAGGCGCCCGCCAGCGTGAGCGGTGGTGTCGAGCAGCACGAAGAAGCACGCGAGGCCCACGTCCACCGCCACGCGGTTCCGCGGGACGCATGATCGGGTGCTCATGCTGCTCACGCTATGACATCGCAGTCCCACCACCCAGGCCCGCGATACCTTCGGCCGGCCAGGAACCTACTAAAGTCGCATGCCGTCCCGGCGCGGCATCCTTTCGTCGCGACAGGACCCGACCGGCGGCCCTGCCCCGGCGCATGGCCGCCGGGCTGCACTGGGGAACATGCAAAGCGAACCAGCGGTCATCGCGACCGCACCCCAGCCAGGCCACTACGACATCGACCCGGACCGCTCCCGCGTCACGTTCGCCACCCGCCACCTGTTCGGGCTCGGGCGGGTCAAGGGCAGCTTCGGCATCCGCGGTGGCACTGCGGACGTCGCCGACCCGGTGGCGGCGTCCGCCATCTACGCGGAGATCGAGACCGCGAGCTTCCGCACCAAGAGCCGCCAGCGTGATCACGCCGTGCTGTCCCCGCGGTTCCTGGACCCTGCCGGGCACCCGGTGATGACCTTCCGGTCGGACCGGATCGGGGTCGAGGGCCAGACCCTGACCGGAACGCTGATGGTGCGCGGCACCGCCCGGCCCGTCACGCTCACCGTCGACCGCTGCGAGGTGTCCCGCGGCTCCTTCACCGTCCGCGCCACGGCCCGCATCGACCGGACCGAATTCGGGATCACCGCGGCGCGCGGCCTGGCCGCCCGCTACCTCGACCTGACCGTGGAGGCCAGTGTACCCGGAACTGACCCAGAGGGCGGCACCGGCTGCCGCAACCGTCACCCAGGACAAATCGGCTGCCATCACGGTGGCCGGGCTGCGCAAGAGCTACGGCTCGGTGCAGGCCGTGCGCGACGTCAGCTTCTGTGTCCGCAGCGGCGAGATCGTCGCCCTGCTCGGGCCGAACGGAGCGGGCAAGACCACGACCCTCGAGATACTGGAGGGGTTCCGGGCCCGCGATGGCGGCGCCGTCGCGGTGCTCGGCCGCGATCCGGGCGGCAAGGCAGCCGTGCGTGAGCTGCGCGAGCGGACCGGGCTGGTCCTGCAGGACATCGCGGTCGAGCCCTATCTGACGGTGCGCGAGACGATCGCCCGCCAGGCCGGCTACTACCAGGCCCCCAGGGCCGTGCCCGAGGTCATCAGCCTCGTGGGCCTCGCCGGGCTGGAGCGGCGCAAGGTCAGGGCCCTGTCCGGCGGCCAGAAGCGCCGCCTGGACCTCGCCCTCGGCCTGATCGGCGACCCGGAACTGCTGTACCTGGACGAGCCGACGACCGGGTTCGACCCTGCCGCGCGCCGCGGCGCCTGGGACCTGGTCCGGGCGCTGCGCGCGGCGGGGACCACGATCCTGCTGACCACACACGACATGGCCGAGGCGCAGGCGCTCGCCGACCGGGTGGTGCTGCTCAACAACGGTGCCGTCGTGGCCGAGGGGCCGCCGGCCGGTCTCGGCGGGCGCGATACGGAAACGGCACGCATCACCTTCACGCTGCCGCCCGGCTTTCCGGCCGCCGCACTTCCGGTACCTGCCGACATGCACAACGGTGCGGTGGTGATCGAGACCGCCAGCCCGACCGAGGAATTGCACCGGCTGACCAGTTGGGCCATCCAGCGCGACATCACGCTGTCCGGGCTCACCGTGCACCGGCCCAGCCTCGAGGACGTCTACCTGCGGCTGACCCGGGACGGCGCGCAGTTCGGTGCACCAGAGAGGAGCCCCCGATGACCACTGCCACGCTCACTGGCCGGCGGCCGCGCCGTCGTAACCGCCTGGGCCTGGTGATCCACCAGGTCAGGTACGAACAGCTGTCGTTCTGGCGCAACCCGCAGAGCGCCGTCTTCACGTTCGTCTTCCCGGTCCTGTTCGTGGCCATCATGGGTGCCCTGTTCGGCGGCGTGGGGAAGAGTTCGTACTTCGGCGGCCTGTCGGCGCTGCAGTACTACGTCCCGACGATCGCCGCGCTGTGCGTACTGGGCTCGTGTTACGGGCAGCTCGCGGTCGCGCTCGCGGCCCGGCGGCAGAACGGGATTCTCAAGCGGATCCGTGCCACGCCGCTCCCGGCCTGGGCGTACTTCGTCGGGCTGCTCGCGCACTGCGTCCTGGTGAGCCTCGCCGACATCGCGCTGATCGTCGGGGTGGGCCGCCTGTACGGCGTGCCGTTCCCGTCGCACTGGCTCGCGATCGCGCTGACGCTGGTCCTCGGTGCCGCCAGCTTCTGCGCGCTGGGAGTCGCGGTGGCATCGGTGATCTCCAACGCCGAGGCCGCCCCGGCGGTCGCGCAGCTCGTGCTGTTCCCGCTGCTGTTCCTGTCCGGTACCTACATGCCGATTCACTCATCGCTGCTCAACCAGGTCACGGGCTGGCTTCCGGTCCGGCCGTTCAACGAGGCGCTGACCGGGCCGCTCGCCCGGCACACCGGCGCCGACTGGCGGCACCTGGCAGTGCTGGCGGCCTGGGGCGTGATCGGTGCCCTCGTGGCGGTCCGGCGTTTCCGCTGGGACCCGAGGCCAGAGTGAGCGGGCCCGAGGGCCGGGCCCGGGCCAGCCACGGCGGCCCTGGTCCCGGCCCGCCAGGCCGATCGTCGCCTGGCTCTGAGCCATCCGGCGCTGCTTGACCCCCGGGCTGGCCCGGGGGTCTGATGGGCGTAGCCGTATCAGCCGGGAGGCGAGGCACCGGGCCATGGATTCCTTTGAGGGCAAGCTCGCGGTGGTGACCGGCGGCGGCTCGGGCATGGGCCGCGAGCTCGTCCGCCAGCTGGCGGTGCAGGGATGCTCGGTCGCGGCCTGCGACCTGAACGCGGACTCGGTCGCCGTGGCCGCGGCCATCGCCCTGGCGGACGCCCCGCCCGGCACCCTGGTCACCGGCTACGCCTGCGACGTCTCCGACGAGGACCAGGTCCTGCGGTTCCGCGATGAACTGCTGGAGCAGCACGCCAGCGACCACGTCGACCTGGTCTTCAGCAACGCGGGCATCGGCGGCTCCGGCAGCTTCGTCAGGGACAGCAGGGAAGAGTGGGAGCGCACGTTCGCCATCGACTGGTGGGGCGTGTACTACTGCGCCCGGGCGTTCCTGCCGCTGCTCATCGCGAGCGGCGACGGCGTCCTGGTCAACACGAGCAGCGTGAACGGCTTCTGGGCGACGCTGGGGCCGGGCATGCCGAACACCGCCTACAGCACCGCCAAGTTCGCCGTGAAGGGCTTCTCCGAGGCCCTCGTCGAGGACCTGCGGAGCAACGCGCCGCAGGTCCGGGTCGCCGTGGTGATGCCCGGGCATGTGGGCACGGACATCGTCGCGAACACCCTCCGTGCGCATGGCCTGCCGGAGCCGGATCGGATGAGCGACGCCCAGATAAACGAGCTGATCCCGCCGGAGATGGCGCCCGAGGGAGCGTCACCCGATGACCTGCGCCAGTTGCTGGCGCAGGCGAACGCCGACTTCAGGGACAAGGCGCCAACCAGCGCGGCCGAGGCGGCGGCCATCATTCTGGACGGGGTGCGTTCCGGGGCCTGGCGGATTCTGGTGGGCGAGGACGCCAGGAAGCTGGACGCGGCGGTGCGCGCCAGGCCCGAAGCGGCCTACGACTACGCCCAGCTGGCCAGCATGCCGGTCTTCGCGCCCGGGGCCGGGGCGCCGGAGCGCTGACGAGCTAGACAGGTGGTCAGTGGTGGCCTTGCAGTGACACGTCGTGGACGTGGGCCTGGAATCTACCGGACGAGTCGGTGGGCAGCCGGGTGAACCAGACGAGCACGTAGCGGCCGCGGGCCGGGCTGGGGAGGCGGAGCCGCACAATCCCGCTCGCTCCGGACGCGTGCGCTACCGGCCGCAGCGCTGCCGCGGTGGGTGCATCGCCGACGCGCAGCTGGAAGCTGGCACCGGCGGCCCGGCCCAGGTCGACCTGCGCGCTGGTGATCGTGACCGGCCTGCCCATCTTCAGCAGCAGGCCGGTGCCCGGGTACAGGTTCCCGAACCTGGCCGAGTCGTACCAGTCGGAGTGCCAGCCGGCTGAATGGCCGCCGCCGAGAACCAGGTGCGCCAGCTGGGGATTGTCGCCGCCGTTCGGGCCGAACGCCGTCGCCTGGACCGGGCTGAGTGGCTGGGACGCGATGCTGGCGGCGGCGCAGCCGGATGACTGGCCTTGGGCGCCGGGGAAGGTGCCCGGTGGCTGGCCTTCGCGGCCGGGCCCGGCTGGCCGTGCCCGGCGTTATGGCCAGTCACCGCATGCTTACCCGCGGCAGATGGGGCGGCCGCAGGCGGTGTGCCGGCCAGCACGTGCAGCGCCACGAAACCGAGTGCCACCACCGCGAGCGCCAGGCACACGAATACGGCCCAGCGCGCCGTGCGCCACCCCGGCCTGCGCCCGGATGCCATCCGGCCCCGGACCGCGCCCGCGCCCGCGCTGGCCTTGCGGGCTACCGGTACGCTGGCGGCGGTCACCCGGGCCCAGGCCGCGGGCAGGTCCGGCCGGTGCCGCTGCGCGGCCGAGGTGGCCAGCAACTCATCCAGGCTGACCGTGGCCATCGGGCCGGTCGCCCGGTGGTCTGAGTCGTAGTCCTCGATCAGCGGCTCGGGGTCGGTCCCGACGGCCTTGGCGATGGCGCGAATATGACCCCGGGTATAGAAGTCGCCGCCGCACTCGGAGAAGTCGTCCGCCTCGATGTTCCTGATGATCGTTTCCCGAATCCGGGTTCGCTTGCTGACCTGGGCCTGGGTCAGGCCTGCCTGGTGCCGCGCTTGCGCCAGGGTCTCGCCGATGGGCACGCCACGCCTCCACTGCTCTGCCGTTGCACCCACCGCCCCGGCCGGGGGGCGTGGGTGATCCCCCCTACTTCCCTGCCCCCATGTCCGCCGGGGAACCGGCCTGCTCGCTCTGGATCTCTGTGACCGGCGCCGCGGCTTCCGTCCAGGCACGCGAGAGGCGGGACAGGAACCGGAGACGATTCCGGCGAAGCCGATGATTGCCGGGGTGGCCGGGCGCCTGCAGGTCCGTGACACACTTGCGCTACCGGCTGGCCCCCCGCAGGAGACATCGTGACGCTGATCGCGCGGTTCCAGGTCGACGGCTTCGAGCCCCGCCAGGTCACCGGCCTTGAGGCGGACTGGGTCGGGCTGCTGACGTTCGCCAAAACCTTCACATCAGGGATCATCGGGACGGCCACGACGCTGTTCATGTCGGCTGGGACGCAGGAAGGCTCCCGGTCCTACGTGGCCACCGAGCGTATCTGCGGCCGTGCCGGCGACGGGCCCGAGGGCTGCGTGACAGTTCAGCACGGCGGCCTGGAGTCCGACCCCGGCACCTGGTTCGGCCATATCGTGCCTGGCACGGGCACCGGCGGCTTCGCCGGCTGGGCCGGCCCGGCCCGCATCGTCCACGACGACCAGGGCGCCTACTTCGAGATCACGCTGGTTTGATACTGCCCAGGGCGGCCAGGGTGGCGGTGACATGCTCGGCCGCGCCGGCCTTGTCGATGCCGAGGCCGGTGAGCACGCCTCCGCCGTCCTCCAGTTCCAGCAGGGCGAGCAGGATGTGCTCGGTCCCGACGTAGTTATGGCCCATACGCAGGGCCTCGCGGAATGTGAGTTCCAGTGCCTTTTTTGCCTGCGGACCGAACGGAATGAGGGCGGGCACCTCGGCGGCCGGGGGCGCGAGGCCGGCGGTCACCGCCTGCCGGACAGCATCCAGGGTCACGCCCTGCGCCACGATCGCCTTCGCCGCGAGCGCGTCCGGGTCGACGAGCAGCCCGAGCACCAGGTGTGCCGGCACGATCTGGTCGTTGCCCGCGGCGCGGGCCTCGTTCTGCGCGGCCATCACGGAGTTCCTGGCCCGCGGCGTGAACCTGGTGAAGCCCTGGCTGGCATCCAGGTCGGGCACCTGGCCGGGGTCCTTGGGCACGAAGCGTTTCTGCGCGGCCTGCTTGGTGACGCCCATGCTCCGGCCGATATCGGTCCAGGAGGCGCCCGAGCGCCGCGCCTGATCGACGAAATGGCCGATCAGGTGGTCGGCCACGTCGCCGAGGTGGTCGGCGGCGAGGACGGCGTCGGTGAGCTGTTCGAGCGGGTCGGCGTGCACCTTCCTGATCGCCTCGATGAGGTCGTCCAGCCGTACCTGGCCGGCCATGGGCGTTGACTGCGTCATAGGTCAACCCTAGGTTGACGGGTGTGATTCGTCAACCCTGCATTGACGGGCCGCCGCCCGAGGATGCCGCCGGCATGCCCGGGGGATCACAGCGGTAGCCTTCGGGGTATCCGGGCCGGCCATGACGGCCGGGCCACCGGCCCACCGGCCGGAGCGGCGGCGGAACCGGGGCGGCTCCGCCTTCGATGACGAGGAGCACATCGGCATGAGCCTCTTCCAGCGGGCGCACGACATACTCCAGGCCAAGGCCAACAAGGCGCTCGACGCCGCCGAGAAGCCTGACGAGATGCTCGACCTGTCCTACGAGCAGATGCTCGACCAGATCAACCAGGTCAAGCGTGGGCTGGTGTCGATCACCGCATCCCGTAAGCAGATCGAGCTGCAGGAGCGGCAGCTCCAGCAGACAGCGGACCACCTCCAGGACCAGGCCAAGGCGGCGCTGGCCCAGGGCAAGGAGGATCTGGCCAGGGAGGCGCTGTCCCGCAAGGCCGCTACGCAGGCCCAGATCGACGGCATGGAGCCGCAGCGCCAGCAACTCGGCGAAGAGCAGGAGAAGCTGGAGAAGACCCTGGCGGCGCTGCAGCAGCGGGTGAACACCTTCCGCAGCCAGAAGGAGGTGCTGAAGGCGCAGTACAGCGCGGCGAAGGCGGAAAGCGCGATTGGCGAGACCGCCGCGGGCATCTCCACGTCCTTCGGCGACACCGGCGCGGACATCCAGCGGGCCCAGGACAAGATCGCCACGATGCAGGCCCACGCCGACGCCGTGGACGAGCTGCTGCAGGCCGGTGTGCTCGAAGACGTCGGCGGAGGAAGCACCGACGACATCCAGAAGGAGCTCGAGGAGGCCGGTACCAACGCGCAGGTGGACTCCGAACTCGCCGCGCTCAAGGCGGAGATCGCGGGCTCGGCGCCGCCGCCGGAGATCACCGCGGGCTGAGCGCCCCGGCCTGACGCGTCAGCCGGCCGGGCTCCGGTGTACGCCGTCGACGACGGCCATCTTGCGCGGGTCGTCGAACAGGTTCATCCCATCCGGTTCATCACGTAGGCGAAGGCCACCCCGGCCCCGGGATCGGCGGCGACGGCCGAGCCAGGTCCCCGGCGGAACAACGAAACGGGGGTAGCAGGGTGAGCACAGCGGCGGGCCCGGCGGGTGCGATCCGGATCAGGGACGCGGTGCCGGAGGACTGGCCAGCGATCTGGCCATTCATGCGGGAGATCGTGGCGGCGGGCGAGACCTTCTCCTGGGACACCGACACCAGCGAGGAGGAGGCACGGGCGGGCTGGCTGCGGCTCGGCGAGGCGTCCGGCTTCACGGTTGTCGCCACCGACCCGGGCGGGGCGGTGCTCGGCACCGCCGAGTGCGGCCCGAACCATGGCGGGCCCGGCGCGCACGTCGCGACCGCGAGCTTCATGGTCGACCCGCGCCGCGCCGGGCGCGGCGCGGGCCGGGCGCTGGGGGAGTACGTGCTGGACCGGGCGCGTGCCGAGGGCTTCCGCGCCATGCAGTTCAACGCGGTGGCCGAGAGCAACGTCCGGGCGGTACGGCTGTGGCAGTCATTGGGCATGCAGATCCTGGCGACAATCCCGGAAGGCTTCCGGCACCCGGCCGAGGGCTATGTCGGGCTGCACATCATGTACCTGCGCCTGAGGCCGGCGTAGCGGCCGCGGGTTAGACTCCGCGCGTGTCCACGCATCCCGCCCGCCGCCTGTGGGCGACCCTGGAAACGCTGCACGACGTCACCTACTTCGCCCCCGAGGTCCGGCCCGCCGGGATCGCGATGGGCCTCAAGGGCTTCTGGATGACCTACTTCGCGTGGCGTGCCGCGCCGCTCGGACCGGTTCCCGCCGCCCCGGTCGTGGCGATGTTCGCCGGGTTCCACCCGGGCACGGTCGCCCGTGCGCTGCCCGGGGCGTGGTCGCGCACCACGCCGCAGGCGTGCCTCGAGGCGCGCGCCGCGGTCAGCGCCGCCGCACTCCGGGCCGCGGGGGCGGACCCGGAGGCCTGCGGGCAGGCGGCCGCGGTGCTCGGCCCGGTGGCCGCCGCCGCGGATCCGACCGGCCGGCCGCTGGGCGCGGCCAACGCCGCGCTCGAACTGCCCAGCGATCCGCTGGCCAGGCTCTGGCAGCTGGCCACCACGCTGCGCGAGCACCGGGGCGACGGGCACATCGCGGCCCTGGTCACCGAGGGCATCACCGGGCTGCAGGCGCACCTGCTGCAGTCTGCGTCTGGCCACATCCCGCAGGCGGTGCTCCAGCGTGCCCGCAGCGGCTGGACCGACGAGGACTGGGCGGGCGCGGCGGACGCACTGCGCGGCCGCGGGCTACTCACCGCCGGACCCGGCTCCGCGCTCACCACGGCCGGCCGCGCGGTGTTCGACTCGGTCGAGGCGCGCACCGACGAGCGGGCCTGGAGCGGCGGGCTGGCGGCGCTTGGCGAGCATGGCGTCGAGGTGGTGCTCACCCTGCTGCGGCCCTCGGTGCGCGCGGTGGCCGCGTCCGGGATGCTGCCCGAGATCAGCCCGACCGGCCTGTCCGTTCCCGGTTAGCCCGCACCGGCCGGGTCACTATGTGGTGGTGTCCCGCGCGGACTCGCGGACCCCGCGCACCGTGATCAGCACCAGCCCGGTGGCGAAGACCAGATAGGCGCAGATCGCCCCGCCGCGGTCGAGTGGCGGCCTGGCCGGCCAGATCCACGGCGTGGTCAACCTGTCGGCCAGTGCGGACTCGGCGAGTACCCAGTAGGCCACGGGCCCGGTCCAGGCCAGCATCCCGCCGAGGACGACCGCGCACAGCAGGCCGACTCCGGTGATCCCGGCAACGTTGCGGGCCATGGCGGCGAACCCGCCGGGCAGTTCGCCCCCGGTGGATCCGAGGGCCAGCGCGCCGATCGCCGCCGCGGTCAGCGCCACGGTCACGCCCAGCCGCAGGTACGGCAGCCAGCGGCCGGTGGCGCGCTCCGGCTCGCCGAACGGGCCGTAGGTGGTCGCCGCGATGATCGCGGCGGCCCCGGCCTCGGTCACCAGGGGGAACAGCACCTGCGCGGCAGGCCCGCCGGCCACGTTCCATCGCCAGTGCAGTGCGGCCCAGAGCAGCACGCCGCACCCGGCCAGCAGTGCTAGCGCGGCCGGGGCCCGGCGGCTTACCAGGTACAGCCACACCAGCCGCAGCCACGCCGGGCCCGGGCGGGCCGCCGGAGCGGGCACGGCTCCGGGTGCGGCGCGGTGCACCCCGGCGGCGGTCATGGCAGTTGTCCCAGGGAGATCTGGCCGGCCCGCAGCGCGCCCAGGTGCGTGGCGAGCCAGGCATGGCGGGCGCTGGCCGGCAGCGCGGCGAACCGCTGGGCCGCGGCGGCCACCGGCGGCGGGTAGTGGGCCGTTGCGTGCGGCCCGCCGCCGGGCAGCGGCCAGGGCGAATCGCCCAGCGCATTCGGCTGCGCGGCCAGCGGAATCCCGGCGTGCTGGAGCAGCGCCGCCTCGACGGCCGCCTGGGCCGGGTCGCCGAAGGCGCTTCCGGTGACAGCGAACGCGTGCACGGCCTCGACCTTGATCTGGTCGATGAACCCGGCGTCGTCCGACCCGAAGGAGCCCGGCAGAGCGATCGCACCGGTGGGCATGGACAGCACCGCGGGGCTGCCGCCGAGCGTGACGACCTGGCCCACCCAGCCCTGGACCGGATGCTCCTGCTCGGCGGCGAACAGCGCGGCGGTCTGGGTGGCGCGGACCGGCGCGCCCGGCAGCCCGGCGACCTCGCTGGCCAGCGGCCCGACCGCGGCGGCGAGCTCTCCCAGGTAGGGCCGGTAGGCCGGCTGCACGCAGACCGGGATCCCGGCATTGCGGCAGACCGGCGTGTACGCGATCGGCTTGTCGTTGGCCGCGTCGTGCAGCGCCGGGATGACCGTGCCGTACGGTCCCACGTGAGCGGACCCGGCCAGGACGATCGCGGCCACGGTCGCCGCCGCCCCGGTCGCGGTGATCACCGCGGCCGAGCGCCGCAGCCGCGGCCCCCCGGCGGCCGGTGACAGCCCGAGCAGGCCCACCGCTGCCGCTGCGATCCCGGTGAAGAAGATCACCCGGGCGATCGGGAGGTCCGGCAGCCACTGATAGAAGATCCCGGCGTCCTGCCCGAAGTTCCCGTTCGACATGGTGGGCAGGATCAGCGCCCAGCCACTGTTGGCGGCGAACCCGGTCCGCGACGACAATCCCATGGCCAGCACCGTGCCGAACGCTGTCACCGGTACGGTGAACCGGCCGGGGAACCGGGCACCGGCGGCGAATCCCACGGAGGCGACCGCGGCCACGCCCGCGCCGTCCACCGCGATC
>CAWDXD010000025.1:0-51113 GCA_963806145.1 uncultured Actinomycetes bacterium | reverse complement strand
AACAGTTGAGTAGGTCAAACGTTTATCGGCTGAACATCTGAGTAGCTCGAAGATCGAGCTACTTCATCATGACGCGCATCGGCGTGTCCCGGCCGGGCCGGGGCCGGGTGACGAAGGAACGCGGCCTCGGGCCATCGGGGATTCCGGGGGGTCGCCCCCGGGCCAGCACAACTACTCCGCGCTGGAGTCGGCCCAGATGTTGATGCCGGACTCGGCCGAGTGCCGGTCGATCGCGGCCAGTTCCGCCGCGCTGAAGTCCGCCCGGCCCGCCGCGGCCACGTTCTCCTCCAGTTGCGCCACGCTGCTCGCGCCGACCAGCACCGAGGTGACCCGCTGGTCGCGCAGCGCCCAGGCGAGCGCCATCTGCGCCAGTGACTGGCCCCGGGCCCGGGCGACCTCGCCCAGCGCGCGGACCCGGGCCAGGTTCTGCTCGCTGAGCTGGTCGGCGGACAGGCTGCTGTCGCCGTGCGAGGCCCGCGAGCCCGCGGGGATGCCATCCAGGTACCTCGCGGTGAGCAGGCCCTGGGCCAGCGGGGAGAACGCAATGCAGCCTGCGCCCTCTCGTTCCAGCGTGTCCAGCAGGCCGTCCTCGATCCACCGGTTGAGGATCGAGTAGGACGGCTGGTGGATCAGCAGCGGCGTGCCCATCTCGCGCAGCAGCGCCGCGGCCTGCTCGGTGCGCGCGGCGGAGTAGGAGGAGATCCCCGCGTACAGTGCCCGGCCCGAGCTGACGGCCGTGGCCAGCGCGCCCATGGTCTCCTCCAGCGGGGTGTCCGGGTCGGCGCGGTGGCTGTAGAAGATGTCCACGTACTCCAGGCCCATCCGGGCAAGGGACTGGTCCAGGCTGGCCAGCAGGTACTTGCGGGAGCCGAAGTCGCCGTAGGGCCCGGGCCACATGTCATAGCCCGCCTTGGTGGAGATGATCAGCTCATCGCGGTAGGGGCGCAGATCCTCGCGCATGATGCGGCCGAAGTTGATCTCGGCGGTGCCGTACGGCGGGCCGTAGTTGTTGGCGAGATCGAAGTGGGTCACGCCCAGGTCGAACGCCCGGCGCAGGATCGCCCGCTGGGTGTCCAGGGGGCTGATGTCGCCGAAGTTCTGCCACAGCCCGAGGGAGACCTCGGGCAGCTTCAGGCCGCTGCGCCCGCAGCGGCGGTAGTGCCTTCCTTCGTACCGGTCACCGGCCGCGAGATAGGTCATGGTGGCAGTCTCTCACCGGCCCTGCCCGCCTCGCCGCCTGTTGCCCGGCGGGCGTGAAATACCGCGCCGGCCCGGGCTGGCAGGATGGGGACGCCCGGGTGCGGCCCGGGCCCCACCGAGGCAGACGAGCGATGGAGCATGCGATGAAAGACGCGATGATGGCCGAGACCATCAACATCACCGGGCATGGCGGCGACCAGATCGAGGCTTATCTCGCCAGGCCGCTCGGCCCGGGCCCCTACGGCGGCGTGGTCGTGATCCATCACATGCCCGGGTACGACGAGGGCAGCAAGGAGATCACCAGGAAGTTCGCCGCGCACGGCTACCTGGCCATCTGCCCGAACCTGCACTACCGGGAGGCGCCGGGGGCCAGCCCGGACGACGCGGCGGCAGCGTCGCGGGCACAGGGCGGGGTGCCGGACGACCGGCTGGTCGGCGACATCGGGGGTGCGGTCGCGTACCTGCGGGCCATGCCCGCTTCCAACGGCAAGGCGGGCACGATCGGCTATTGCTCGGGCGGGCGCCAGTCCTTCCTTGCCGCGTGCAGCCTGCCGCTGGACGCCGCGGTCGACTGTTACGGGGCGTTCGTCGTCGGCACGCCGCCCGAGGGCATGCCGCTCAAGGTCGGCCCGATCGTGCACCTCGCCAAGGACCTGTCCTGCCCGCTGCTCGGCCTGTTCGGCGCCGAGGATTCCTATCCGTCCCCGGACCAGGTGGCCGAGCTGGACAAGGCCCTCACCGAGGCCGGGAAGGCGCATGAGTTCCACAGCTATGAGGGTGCCGGGCACGCCTTCTTCTCCGTGGACCGGCCCAGCTACCGGCCAGAGGCGGCCGTGGACGGCTGGCAGAAGGTCTGGGACTTCTACGGCCGCTACCTGGCCGGCTGAGCGGAGGCCGCGATGTGCACGTATCTGACCGAGAAGCTGGCCGTCGAGGGCAGTGGCAAGGGCGCGGCGGGCTGGTTCGGCCTCACCGAGGCGACCGTCTACTTCGACCACCCGCAGCACGCCCGGGCCGAGCACACGCTCAACATCGACTTCCTCAACCCGGGCCAGGGGGCGTCGGCGCGCGTAGCGGTGGAGTTGACGGCCGCGTCCGCCCGGGCGCTGGCCGCGGCGATCGAAGCCGCGCTGGCTGCTGTGCCGCCGGGGCTGGTCTGAGGTCACCACGGGGCGGGACGGCCAGGGGATGGCCCGTGCGCGGACAGAACTCCGCGCCCGGGCAACCCCCGTCCGTTATTGGCGGGGGTGGGGTTATGTCGGTGGGGGGTGCGAGGATCGAAGCGGAAAGAGGGTGACATGAAGTTCCAGGTTGAGCATGATGCGCTGGCGGATGCGGTGGCGTGGGTGGCGCGGGCGCTCCCGTCGCGGCCCGTGGTGCCCGTGCTGTCCGGCCTGCGGCTGGACGCGGCGGAGGGGCTCACCCTGTCCTGCTTCGACTACGAGCTGGCCGCGACCACGCGGCTGCCCGCCGACATCGCCGAGCCGGGCTCCGCGCTGGTGCCCGGCAGGCTCCTCGCCGAGATCACCCGCAGCCTGCCCGGGCAGCCGGCCGAGTTCCGCTCCGACGGCGACGAGGTGACCCTCACCTGCGGCAGTGCCGAGTTCGCGCTGGTCTCGCTGCCCACGGCCGAGTACCCCGAACTGCCGCCGGCCCCGCCGCTGGCTGGCACGATCGACGGCGGTGACCTGGCCGCGGCGCTGGCGCAGGTGCTCCCGGCCCTCAGCCGCGACGACACGCTGCCCATGCTCACCGGGGTGTGCCTGGACATCCGCGGCGACGTGGTGACGCTGGCGGCCACCGACCGGTACCGGCTGGCCGTGCGCGACCTGCACTGGGCGCCCGCGCAGCCGGGGATGCGGGCGGTCGCCCTGGTCCCGGGCCGGACCCTGGCCGACGCGGCGCGGGTCATGGTGCCCGGCGTCCCGGTGTCGCTGTCGTTCGTGGTGCCCGAGGACGCGGGGGAGGGCCGGGGGCACGGCCCGCGGCCGGTGGAGGGGATGATCTCGTTCGACAGCGGCGGCCGCCGGCTGACCGGCCGGCTGATCGCGGGGGAGTTCATCAGGTACGAGTCCCGGTTCCCCGCCGAGTACGGCTGCCGCGCGGAGATGCCCGCGGCCTCGCTGATCGAGGCGGTCCGGCGGGTCTCCCTGGTCGCCGACCGGGCCAGCCCGGTCCGGCTCACATTCGGTTCCGGCACCGTGGCCCTGGAGGCCCAGACCGAGGGCCGGGCCCGGGCGATCGAGCGGGTCACCGCGAGCTTCCATGGCGACGAGCCCGCGATCGCCTTCAACCCGCACTTCCTGCTCGACGGGATCACCGCGGCTGCGGGAGGGCCCGGGCCTGCCCGGCACCCTGCCTCGCCGGCCAGCGCCGGCGGCGACGCGGCCGAGGGCCCGGCCGCCGAGGGCGCCGGCGACGAGGCAGCGGCCGCCCGCGACGGCTCCGCCGGGCCGACGACGATCCGGCTGGATTTCACCAGCCCGGCCCGGCCCGCGCTCATCACGCTGGCCGGGGATGAGGGGGACGACGGCGAGTCCGGCGGCGCCGGCACTGAGACCGGCGACGACGGGGCGAAGGAGGGCGCGCGGCCCTCGTTCCGCTACCTGGTGGTGCCGCTGAGGTCGCCGGCCCGGGCCTGATACGAGGGCCGCCGGGCCCGCCGCCCGAGCCGCCAGAACGCCTTGCCGACCAGCGCGGCGCGCACCGCCCAGATCACCCGGCTCAGCCAGGGCACGCCCGCCACCGCGGGCACGGCCTCCATCCAGGCTCCGCTGCGCCACGCCCGGCGGCCGATCCAGACTGCCGCCGCCGTGACCAGGCTCAGCAGCAGCACAGGCACCGCGAGCAGTACGAGGAGCACCGCAAGCACCCCGTGCGGCCAGACCGCCACGGCGAGCGCGACCAGGCCGGCCACGACGGCGAACCCGGCAAGGACGGACAGCAGCAGGAACCTGAGCACCCGGCGCGCCAGCGTGCGCGCCGCCACCGTGGCCACGGCCCAATCCCCGTACACGCCGTCGCCGAACCCGGTGCCAGAGTCCCATGGACCCTGCTGCCACGGCCCCTGATCCGCCGGGGCTGCGTGCCCCGCGTCCCGGCTCCGTGCCCCCTGATCAGCCGGGGTCCCGTGCCACGGTCCCTGGGTCCACGCACGGTGCTCCGGCGTGCCCTGCTCCCAGCTCTCCGACCTGTCCATGCCTGCCTCCGATACCGCCCCCGCTGTACGGATTCCTACCCCGTCCAAAAACGATATATCTCGAATTTTGCACTGGCAAACCGGCTGTTGCCGGCAGCTCCTGCTTCCTCTAACGCCAGCCCGGGAGGGGATCATCCAGGGACGGACCCAGGCGCGGACAAAACTCCGCGTCAGCCCTCTGGACAGGGTCGGGGACAGGCCGACGGATGGGTCGGGGGCCGGCCGGAGGATGGCCCTGGCGCGGACAGAACTCCGCGCCAGGGCAACCCCCGCCCGCCCCCTCGCCGGATCCCGGGCTGGCATGAAGGGCGGACGAGGGCGGCGGGTGCTGAGGAAGTGCGTGCTACTGAGGCGAGTGAGCGGCCTCGGTGCTGAGCAGGACGATCACGGAAGCGGAGTCCACGCCTACTGCCGCGCGGCGTTCTTCGCTGCCGGAGCCGGTCAGCGCGGCACGGGCGCCTGCCAGCGATGACGCGCCGCTCGGGCCCGAGGAGATGCCGGCTGCGGCGAGGTCGGCGGCGGCGCGGCGGGCCGCGTCGTCGGTCACGGCTACGGCAGCGTCTAGCCCGCTGGAGAAGTACGGCCAGGCGAGCGAGGAGATCGTGCCGCAGTTCAGCCCGGCCATGATCGTGTTTGCCGTAGGTATCGTGGTCGGCCTTCCGGCTCTGAGGCTGGCGAGCAGGCAAGCGGCAGTGTCCGGCTCAACAGAAAGCACCGCCGTGACGGACGAGGGTTGCCCGGGCGCGCAGTTCTGTCCGCGCCCCGGCCATCGCTCGGCTGTCACGTCACCCTGTCCGCCCTGAGCGCGGTAGCGCATGACAGCCGCCTGAGCCAGGGAGCCGACGCCTACCGGCACCGCCACAAGTGCGGGCAGACCAGCGCCGGCGGCGGTTAGCTGGGCATCGAGTTCTGCGAACAGGGTGGAGTAGCCCTCGACGATCCAGCTGGGCACCTGCTCGTAACCGGGCCAGGCGGTGTCTTGGACGAGGGCGGCGCCGGGGTGGCTTTCTGCCCACTGCCGGGCCGTGGCGACGGCTTCGTCGTAGGTACCGTCGATCTGGGTTACCTTGGCGCCCTCGCTGAGGATGGCGGCGCGGGTCGCGGGGTCGGTGACAGCGGGGACGAAGACGCGGGCCGGGGTACCCGTCAGCATGGCCATGCGGGCGACGGCGCGGCCGTGGTTGCCGTCGGTCGCGGTGACGAAGGTCAGGCTTGGGCGGCGAGCGGCCGCCGCGCGCAACGTGGCCAGAGCATCTGGGGAAGCGGGGATAACTGGCTCGCTGGGTGGGGCCGGTTCATCGGCGGGGGAGTCCGTCAGCAGCTGGTGAACGGCCCAGGAGGCGCCGAGCACCTTGAAGGCGGGCAGGCCCAGGCGGGACGACTCGTCCTTGACGAATACCCGGCCGGCGCCGAGTTCACTAGCTAGCGCCGGGACCTCGGTCAGCGGCGTCGGCGCGTAGCCGGGGAGGCTGGCGTGGAAGGCACGGACCGCGCTGGAACGGACGTGCTCCGGGGTTCCGCAGGTCCATGACCGGGCTTGCGGGCGGGCCAGCCAGGGGTGGGACGGCCCCGCCGGACCGTCGTTCGTGGTCATCTGTTGCCGTCCATGCTCACCTTTCCCCGGGTGCGGCCGGGTTCCTCAGTTCGCTGGTCACCGGGCGAGCCGGGCAGATGCTAGCCGGGCCTGATCGTTCAGCAGCCAAAGGTCAGCGTGGCCCGCGGAGCGCTGGCAGGCAAGCCGCAACCGGGCGCCAGGGAGTATCGGGTGGTGGTATTCCATCTCGGCGCGGGCGGGCAGCCAGTCCAGCACGGCGAGCACCTCCTCCGCAGCCTGCCAGTGGACGGTGTTGCCGACGTGCGCGTCGGTGTCGAAGTCGGTGGCCCGCAGCGGCCAGTCCCGGCTGGTAGCCGCCGGGCCCGGCCGTGGGTGGGACAGCCGCACGGAGACCCGGCGGCCCTGCGCCGCCGGGCCGTACAACCGGTGGAAGTCCGGCCCGACCTGGCAGGATTCCCCGGTGACCGGGTCGAGCGCCACCCACACCATCCTGGCCTGGATCAGGTCGGCGCCGCCCGCGGCCACGGTTGTGGTGCGCTCCGCCCACCGAGGCCCGGTCGCTGAGCAGAACGTCGTCAGCCGCAGCTGCTGGCCGCGCCGTGGCAAGCCGCGGATGGTCAGGGCGCAACGCCGCACCAGCCAGTCGTAGGGCTCGGCCAGCCCGGAGTCCGCGACGTCGTCCTCGGCGACGTCCTGCAGATAGCGGGCCAGCGCGTCGAGCCGCAGCCGCCCGTCGGGCGCGACATCGCTGCCCCGGACCGGGTACCCGGCGGTGAACACCCGGCCCGCCGCGGGCGGCGGCAGGAACTCCGCTGCTGCGGCGGGCCGGGGCGTCTCCATCCGGGCATTGTGCCCCATGCCGCGCTGACCCGATCGGCTGGAGGCCCTGGGTGCTGACGCGACAGCGAGCGGCGAGCGCGAGAACCGCACGGCTAAGGGTGGCTGATCAGTACCAGCACGAGTACGACAACAACCATTGCAGCGGCGACCAGGCCGATGACGATCACCGCGGCATCGGTCAGGCCGACCAGGTGCAGCCGGGTTGCGCGTGCTTCTGCGCGCGCTTCAGCCAGCTCTTTCTGCTTGCGCTGGGCCTTGCTCAGCTTCCGCCGATATCCCGGCGGCGCTGGCAGGCGCAGCCGCCGCTGCGGCTTGTATGCCGAGATTCTCGGATCATTGAGGTCGTCCATCGGGACCTCCCGGCTAGAGATCCAGTCTCACCAGGCCAGCATCCTGCAGGACACCGGCGAACGGACAACATAATCCCCAGAATCAGTCAAGTCTCACCTGAACACGATCCGTCAACCATTTCGAGCACCGGCGTACCGACCGGCTGCCCGCCGGCTCAGGCGGGTGCCGGCGGCCGTCCGGTCGTGGCCGCGCAGCAACGCGGCGACCCCGATGGCGGCCGCGGCGACGATCCCGGCCGCGATGAGCAGCGCGAGGTGCAGCCCGTCGGCAAACGCGGTGTGCGCCTGGGCGGCGACGGCCCCGCCCAGGTGGGTGGCGACGGCGACCGAGGCGCGGGCCTGGCCCGCTTCCGCGGCGGGCAGGTGCTGGCTCAGGTGCAGGTGGCTCTGGTAGGTGCTGGTGAGGACGCTGGCCAGGACGGCGATGCCGACCGCCCCGCCGACCTCACGGGACAGGTCGTTGATCGCCGAGCCGACACCCTGCTGGGAAGCGGGCAGGGCCGAGGTGATGCCGCTCGTGGCCGGGGTCATGGCCAGGCCCATGCCGGCGCCCAGCGGGATGAGCCCCGCGGCGACCAGCCAGTAGCTGCTGGTACCGGTCAGCTGTGCCAGCACGACAAGGGCCGCGGCCATGAGCACCAGCCCGGCGGTGCAGGTGGCCCGGGCCCCGATCCGGGCCACCAGCGCGGGAGCCAGCCTGGCGGCCGGCATCATCGCGGCGGCCATCGGCAGCATGCTGACCGCTGAGACCAGCCCGGAGTCGCCGCGGATGAGCTGCAAGTACTGCAGGACGAGGAAGATGAAGCCGAAGAAGGCGAAGAACTGCACGAAGATCGACAAGCTGCCGGCCGACAGGCCCCGGCGGGCGAAGACCCGCGGGTCGAGCAGCGGGTTACGGCGGCGCATCTCGAACAGGACGAAACCTGCCAGGACCACGATGCCGCCGCCCAGGCCGGCCAGGGTGCGCGCCGACAGCCATCCGTGGCTGGGTGCCTCGATGATCGAGAACACCAGCGCGACCATGCCGATCACGGCAAGCACGGCTCCGCTGACGTCGAGGCGGGGGGCGTGCGGGTCGGCCGACTCGGGCACGAAGCGGAGGGTGCCGACGAGGGCGACGGCGGCCAGCACCACGTTCAGCCCGAACACCGACGGCCACGACCACACCTCCAGGACCAGCCCCGAGGTGAGCAGCCCGAGTACAGCGGACCCGCCGGCCACCGCGGCCCAGACGCTGACCGCCCGGGTCCGCTGCTCGCTGGCGAAGGTCCCGGTGATGGTGGACAGCGTGGCCGGCATGACCAGCGCCGCCCCCAGGCCCAGAACGGCCCGCAGGGCGATCAGTTCTGTCGCGGAGTGAGCGGTCATCGCGACGGCCGAGCCGGCCCCGAAGACCGACAGCCCGGCGAGCAGCGCCAGCCGGCGGCCGTAACGGTCGCCGATAGCCCCCGCGGGGAGCAGCAGCGAGGCGAACACCAGCGAGTACGCGTCGATGATCCACGCGAGCTGGGTCTGGGTGGCGTGGGTCGACCGGGCGATCTCGGGCAGGGCCACGTTCAGTGACGACATGGCCGCCACCACGGCGGCGAGGGCCACGCACACGACTGCGGTCACCGCGCCGCTGCGCACGGGGCGCGCGGCCGGGAGCTTCACGGGGGGAGTTATCACGGCGGTCATCTCCGGCTCCTGACTTCAATATCCTATGTTCTAGAGTGACATTACATATCTCTAGAACATCAGTCAAGAGCTTGCTATGATGGTCCTGTGACCGACTCAGGGAAGACCGAGATGACAGGCACGCAGCCGCCTAAGCCACGGCGGGTCAGCCGGCAGCGCGAGGCGGGGGAGGCCACCCGGCGCGAGACCCGGCGCCGGCTGCTCGCCGCCGCCAAGGCCGAGTTCGCCGAGCGCGGTTACGCGGCGGCCACCGTGATCCGCATCGCCGAGCGGGCCGACGTCTCCGTGCAGACCCTGTACTCCAACTGGGGCAACAAGCGGAACCTGCTGCGCGCCGTCATGGAGGGTTCCGTCACCGGCGACGAGGACATGCCGCTGGTCGCCGGGCAGCCGCCCGCCGTCATCACGGCCGCGCTCGAACCGGAAGACATCGCTGACCCACGTCGGCTGCTGGCCCACCTGAGCCGCCAGTACCGGCTTCTCGCCGAACGGTCGGCGGTCGGCTGGCAGACCTACCGGGACGGCGCCGCGGTCGACCCGGACATCGCGGCGGACTGGCAGCAGCTCAGCGACCTGCGCCGGGTGGCATTCCAGGCACTGTTCGCACGGGTGCCTGCCGGGGCGCTGCGTCCTGGGCTCGACAACGCCGCCGCTGCCGACACCGCCTGGGCCATCGCCAGCCCCGACATGCACGACCTGCTGGTGCGCCGGGCCGGCTACAGCTACGAGCAGCTGGAGGACTGGGTGCGCACCACCCTCCGCGCCGCCCTGCTGGCCGGGCCGGTGCCGGACTGATCCTGGTCAGCGGGGGAGTGGCTGCCGGCCTTCACAGCTCCCTTCGTTCGTCGGGGAGTGCACTGTCCGCTGGCCGCTGGCCAGGAAGGGGCGGCTCAGCGCGCATGCGCCGGGCGCTTGGGCGCCCAGAGCTGGTCGGCGTCGCCCGCGGCGAGCCGGCCTTGATAGACGTCGATCTTGTGGTCGATGATCTTGAGATTTTCCCGCAGCTCAGCCAGCTTGGCGGTCACCTCGGCGCGGTGGGCCTCCAGGAGGGCGAGTCGCTCCTCCTCGTTGCCGGGCCCGGCGGAGACCAGCTGGGCGTAGCGCTTGATGGTCCTGATGGGCATGCCGGTGGCCCGCAGCTTGGTGCAGATGCTGATCCACTTCAGGTCTTCCTGCTGGTAGCGCCGCCGGCCGCTGTGGTTGCGGTGCACGCTGGTGATGACCAGGCCCGCGCGTTCGTAGTAGCGCAGGGTGTGCACGCTGACCCCGGTGCGGCGGGCGGCCTCGGCGATGCTCAGGCCGGCCTGCGGGACTGGGTGAGCGGGCTTGGCCACTGGCTGCGGTTTGACTTCGAGCACGCTCTAAATTCTAGCGTCGCAAACATGAGTGCTCCCGTGCGCGATGGCCACCGGCTTGACCGGACCCGGATGCCCGAACTCAGCCAACGACGCCGGTTCTTGGTGCTGGCGATCTGCTGCGCCAGCATCCTCGTCGTGGTGATGGACATCTCCATCGTCAACGTCGCCCTGCCGGCGATGCGCCGCGACCTCCACGCTCCGGTTTCCAGCCTGCAGTGGACGGTCGACGCGTACACCCTGGTGCTGGCCAGCTTCCTGGTGCTAGCCGGGTCCACCGCCGACCGGTTCGGCCGCCGGCGCATCTTCCAGATTGGCCTCGCTTCCTTCGGTCTCGGCTCGCTGCTGTGCGGCCTGGCGCCGGGCATCGGCTGGCTGATCGGGGCGCGGGTGCTGCAGGGCGCCGGCGGCACGATGCTCAACCCGGTGGCGATGTCGATCGTCGCGACCACGTTCCCCGGCCGGGCCGAGCGGGCCAGTGCCATCGGCGTGTTCGGCTCGGTGTCCGGACTGTCGCTGGCACTGGGGCCGATCCTCGGCGGCGCCCTGGTCGACGGCCTCGGCTGGCGCTCCATTTTCTGGGTCAATGTGCCGATCGTGGCCGCCGCGGTCGTGTGCACCGCGCTGTTCGTGCCCGAGTCCCGCGCCGCCCGGGCGCGCCGCTTCGACGTGGTGGGCCAGACCCTGGTGATCCTCGTGCTGGGCAGCATCGTCTACGCGATCATCGAGTCCACCAGGCTGGGCTGGACCTCGCCGGTCATCCTCGGCCTGCTCGCCGTCGCCATGCTCGGCGTGCTGGGCATCCTCGGCTACGAACCGCGCCGCGCCGACCCACTGCTGGAGTTGCGACTGTTTCGCAGCGTGCCGTTCGGCGCGGCGATCGCGATGGCGCTCTGGGCATTGTGCGCGTTCGGCGCGTTCTTGTTCGTGACCACCCTGTACCTGCAGGACGTGCGCGGCCTGTCGGCGCTTGCGGCCGGGTTGTGCCTGCTCCCGGTCGGGTCGCTGGTCGTGGTGCTGTCGCCGCTGACCGGCCGGCTCGTTGGCGGGCGCGGGCCGCGGCTGCCGCTGGTGGTCTCCGGAGCCGCGCTGGCACTGGGCGGCGGGGTATCGATCTGGCTGGGGCCGGCCACCCCGCTGCCTGCCGTCCTCGCGACCTACTTGCTATTCGGCATTGCCCTCGGCACCGTCAACCCGCCGATCACCAACTCTGCGGTCTCCGGAATGCCCGGCTCGATGGCGGGAGTGGCCGCCTCGCTGGCCTCCACCGGCCGTCAGACCGGCACCGCCCTGGGCGTCGCGATCTCCGGAACGATCGTGGGACCGGCGCTGGCCCGCGGCGGGACAGGGTTCACCAGCGCGGCGCACGGCGTGTGGTGGCTGGTGCTCGGGCTGGGCCTGGGCATTGTGGCCCTGGGGCTGCTCAGCACCGGACGCTGGGCCAGGGACACCGCCGGGCGTGCGGCGGCGCTGTTCGAGGACGTAGACCGGGGCGCGGATCTGCGTACCGCTGCACAGGCCCAGGTCGCATCAGGTTCGCGCAGGTCACAGGGCTAGGCGGCCGGGCCGGGCAATGGGTCAGCGGGCGGGCTTCACAGGGGCCAGCGAGTTGCCGGGCGCGATCTGCGAGCAGTCGTCCGGTGCCTGGCCTCCGGCGAAAAGGCCGTTGAGCCAGGAGAGGGCAGCCGGCGCCCAGGCGGGGAATGTGGAGACGTGGCTCAGCGCGTTGTACTGGGTGTAGTCCACCGCGGCACCGGAGGCACAGAAGTCGCGAGCCAAGGTACGGACGTCTCCGGCCACCATTACCCCGTCACCGCGCCCGATGCCGGGCTTGTTGCCTGGAGTGCCTTCGAGGGTGCCGTTGGCTCCCTGGCCGATGAACATGGGAATGGTAGGGGATCCGAGGCTGCCGGTATTGAGCTCATTCTCGACTTTGACCAGGGCGGGGATGCTGGCCGGATTTGCGTACTGTGGCTTAACCAGCTGGGCGAACGTGAGCCCGGGGTATTGGCCAAGGACGTTGGCGATCGAGGCATTCTGAAGCGAGTTGTAGAGCTGAAGTCCATAACTGCTCAGGTACGGCGTGATGTTGATGTGGAAACCCCGGGCGATACCGATGATGGACATGGGGATGATGCCCGCCCAGGTGCTGCTGCCGTTCACGTACGTGAGATTGTGGGCCGGGTCGACGAGTACGCCACCTTCGGCCGCGCCGACCAGCTGGCGGTTGACGTCGGGGGCGTAGGACGGTGCCATCTGGGCGGCCCAGTCGGTTGCGATGGCACCTCCCGAGTAGCCGAACATGCCGATCGGGGTGGCCTTGGTAAGCCCGGTGAGCGGGGAGTTCGTCGCGGCTCGTATTGAGTTGAGGGTGGCCATCCCGTACTCCGGCCCGCTGGAGAAGTCAGCGGTCTGGCCTTCGGTGTCGGGAACGATCACCGCGTAGCCCTGGAGCAGCAGGGGAGCGATCACCACCGACTCGGCGTCAGCCACGAGCCCGCCCAGGGTGACGTCGCCGGCAATCTGGATGGACGGTTCGTCGGCCGGGTTAAGCGAGTCGTAGAAGGACTGATAAGAGACCGCACGGGGGGAGCCGGAGGGCGCGGGTGACTCGAGCACCGATGTGACGTTCGCCGTCGGCTGGCCCAGCGCGCCAGCGGACCGGTAAAGCAGCTGGACGACCCGGACCGGGAGCGCGATGCCGGCGACGTGGTAGGCGAGGGTCCGGGTCTTCAGCACGGTGCCCGGCTTGATCCGGGCCAGCGGCGTGCTGCCCGTATATCTGTAAAAGGAGCCCCGGGCCGGAGCGGCTGCCGCCTGCGCCAGCGGGGCCGGAGCCCCGGCAAAGCCGGCGGCCGCCAGGGCCGTCACCGCCGTCATTACTGCTTTGGAACCGATCCGCACCCACATGGGCTTCTCCCTCGGCTTGGCCCCGCAGCGGCATGTTACCCACTAGTAGGTATCTGGTGCTACCCCTCAGTAGCTGAATCCGCATACGCGTCGAGAGCCTGTCCCGCCCAGAGTTGCGCCGTGCGCAACACAAACCTGGCGTGCCGCGATGAACCCCAACTTGTTGGGGTACCGCACGCATCGGGGCAGCCGAATGATGGCGGTATGACAACTATCGAGCAGAACAAGGCCATCGTCCGCGAGTTCATCGACCGGCTTTTCACCAAGGGTGACCTGGGAGCGGTCGATGATCTGCTCGCCGAGGACTTCGTCAACAACGATCCTCCGTTCGGGGCATCCTCGGACCGCGAGGGCATGCGCGGGGCCGGCGCCATGTTCCGCGCCGCCTTCCCCGATTGGCATAGCAACGTCGGTCTTCTCATCGGCGAGGGGGACCTGGTCGTGGAGCAGTTCACCGCCAGCGGCACACAGCGCGGCGAGATCATGGGAGTGTCGGCCACTGGTCGCACAGTCACACTCCCGGGGATTCAGATCTTCCGGGTCCGTAACGGCCGCATCGTCGAGCGCTGGGGACGGCTCGACGACCTCGGACTCCTCAGCCAACTCGGGCTGGTGAACCAGCCTTGACCTCTCCCGCAGGCGGCCGGCTCTTGTGGGCGGTCAGCGCCGGCCGCGTGCGGCGTACCGTAATGAGCATGGCTGACGGGCTGGTCGATCGCAGGGTTGCCGATATCGTGCGCCGCTGCTATGCCGGGCTTGATGCCGCCCAGCTGCAGCCGGAGGTGGTTGGCCGGCTGCGCCGGGTCGTGCCGGTAGACGCCGTGTTCTTCGCCACCGTGGACCCGGTGACCATGTTGTTCACCGGGGGAGTGGCGGAGGATCCGCTGAGCGCGGCCACGCCGCTCTTCCTGGACAACGAGTTCGGTCACGACGACGTCAACAAGTTCGCCGCGCTGGCCGGGTCGGACGATCGGATCACATCGCTGGATCGCGCCACGCGCGGCGACCGGTCCGCCAGCCCCCGCTACCGGGAGATCATGGCTCCGCTCGGTCTGGGCGACGAGCTACGCGCCGCGCTGGTGGCCGGGCAGCACTGCTGGGGCGTGCTCTGCCTGCACCGGGAAGACTCTCCGCTCGGATTTACCGACCGGGAACTGGGGCTGGTGCGACGCATCGCCCCACACCTTGCTGAAGGCCTGCGCCGTGCGGTTGCTCTCCGGATGCCGGCGGAGACCACTTCCGAACCGGGCAGCCCCGGAATCATAGTGCTCGACGGGACGCTCGCGGTCGTGTCGATCAGCCCGGAGGCTGAGTACTGGCTGGCTGAGATCGCCGACCACGACTCATCCCACGCGGCCGAGCTGCCCCTGGCCGTCTACGTGGCAGCGGCCCGGCTGAGCAGACTCGAACAGCTGCCGGACCTGGCGGCCGCGCCCAGCGTTCGTGTCCGGACTCGTGCCGGACGGTGGCTGACCATCCACGCCACCCGCCTAGATGGGGCAGGCGGACGCCAGACCGGGGTCGTATTCGAGCCAGCCTCGCCGGCCCAGCTCAGCTCCCTGTTCCTTCGTGCTTACGGCCTCACGCCAGCGCAAGTGCGCGTCGCCGCACTGGTCCTGCAGGGACAGTCCACCCGCCAGATCGTCAGCAAGCTGCACATCTCCGCCGACACAGTCCAGGAGCACCTGACCGCCGTATTCGACAAGGTCGGCGTCCGGAGCAGGCGAGAGCTCGCCACAACGCTCATCACAGACCGACACTGACAGCAGCCAGCCAAGCGGCCTCATCGCCGACGAAAGCGACAGCCGGGGCTGAGTTCGGGGGAGCACATTTCAGGTCCACCTCGTCCGACAGGCGGTCGGCGAGTTCACCGGGCGCCCTGCGGCCCGGTCGTTGTCTCGCGCTGGCGGCCGTTTATCAGGCTGGCGAGGTTGGGGGTGCGCCGTACTGGCGGGCCCATCTCGGGTGCGGCGATGCCCGCCATGGCGTGGGTGAAGGCGGCGAGGTCGAGGTCTGCCAGGTGGTCCATGACGTGCTCGCGCACGCCGGCCAGGAGGGTCGGGTAGGCCTGCTCCAGCCGGGCGAATCCCGCGGGGGTGAGGACGGCCAGCTGGCCGCGGCCGTCGGTGCCGGCTCTGGCGCGCTCGGCCAGTCCCTGGCGGGTCAGCCGCTCGACGACACGGGTCATGCCGCTGGCTGAGATCATGACGGCGTTGGCCAGCTCGCTCATCCGCATGGACCGGCCGGGCTGCTCGGACAGGTTCATCAGCACCGAGTATTCGGTCAGGCCCAGGCCCTGGGCCTGGAGCAGCTCGCCGTCCAGCACCTTCGGGATGACCAGCACCGCGCGGGCGAGGGCCCGCCAGGCCAGCTCTTCGTCCGGGGTCAGCGGCGCGGGCGGGTTCGGGGCCGGTTCGTTCGTCATGACCACCAATGTAGTTGCTTGACACAGCAAACTCAACAGAGCATGCTTGTTTGTGCAAGCAGATTATGGACCGGCGATACTGCCGGGCCATGACCAGGACCGCGGATATGAATGGAGTCCGACGATGAGTGATCGAGTGGCGTTGGTGGTCGGTGCGGGCGGCCCGCTCGGCCGGTCGGTGGCGGTGAAGCTGGTCGGCGCCGGGTTCACCGTCGCAGGAGTCGACCGCAACGCCGACGGGCTAAGTGAACTGCCCGACGGTGTCCGCCAAGTGCCGGGCGACGCGACCGATCCGGCGGTCGCGAAGGCCGTCGCCGACCGCGTCGCCGCCGAGGTCGGCCCCCCGGAGGTGCTGGTGAACACCATCGGCATGTACGGCATGGGGGACGCGCTGTCGGCGACGCCCGACCAGTTGCGGCAGATGATGGACGTCAACGTCGGCCCCGCGCTGTGGCTGACCCAGGCAGTCGCGCCGTACATGAAGGAGCGCGGTTCCGGCTCTATTACGTTCGTCTCCTCCCGCTGGGCGGCCGAGCCGTACGCGGGCGTGGCCGCGTACAGCCTGAGCAAGGCGGCCCTGAGCCACCTGGTCCGGGTGCTGGATCTGGAGCTGCGTCCGCAGGGGATCCGGGTGAACGCGGTCGCGCCGCAGCTGATCGACACTCCGGTGAACCGGTCATTCCTGCCGGAGGAGGTGATGGCGCATGCCACCTCACCCGAGGCGATCGCGGAGCTGATTGTGCTCCTGGCTGGTGACGGCGGGGCGCCCGTCAGCGGAGCCGTCCTGCCGGCCTACGGCTTCTGAACGGCTCCAGGAGGCCCCACGGCCGGCGCATTCCGCAGCCCTGCACCTTCGAAACGAATCATGGAGTATGTGATGAGTGACAGTCAGAAGCCCGCCGAACTGTTCAGGCGCAGCCTGGACGCGTTCCTTGCTAAGGACATGAGAGCCTGGGCGGATCTCTGCGCCGAGGACGTCCTGGTCGAGTTCCCCTTCGCCCCAGCGGGGACGCCGTCCAGGCTGGACGGCCGTGTCGCGATCTTCGAATACCTGCGCAACTATCCCAAGATCATCGACGTGCACGAGATCGACTCGCGGGAGATCTACCCGACCGACCGCCCGGACACCGTCATCGGCGAGTGGAGCGTCAAGGGCCACGTCATCCCCAACGGCAACGCCTACAACATGTCGTACGCCACCTTCGTGACCGTCCGAGATGGCAGCATCGTCAACTACCGCGAATACTGGAACCCACTCGCGCTGGCACAGGCATTGGGGGACGTGTCGTTCTTCTAGAAAGATGTGGCAGCGCCGAGGCTACCGTCGAGTTAGTGCCGTAGTTGCCGATTTACGGGCACATCAAGAACCGCAAGCGGGCGGCGAGTTCCTGCAGTTCTGCGCTACATGCGCAGCCTGCACCCGCCGCAGATACGGATCGCGATCGTCTGCGACAACTTCAGCCCGCACCTTTTTCCAGGAAAGACAAGCGCTTCCAGGAAAGACAAGCGCGCCGGGCAGTTGGGCCGCGGCCAGCAACGCCGGGATCGCCACCTCGCCGTTCAAAGGAGGACAACCATGACATCGCCGGCCTCGGGCGCGCGCGGCGCGCCAATCCTGCCGGATTACGTGCCGGTTCCGCGGGCCTCGCTCGGCCCCGCTGTCAATGACCAGGGCTACTACGTCGGACGCGGCAAACGGAACCTGTACTGGGTCACCGACGGCGACTACCACTCGGCGTTCCTGACCACCCGGGACGGCGTCGTGCTGTTCGACGTGCCCCCGTCCATCGGGCACAACCTGCAGCGGGCCGTGGACGAGATGGACGTTCACCCCGTGAGCAAGCCATGACTACCGGACTGGATCCGCGGCATGGACGAATCGCGGTCGTCACCGGCGGCGCGGGCGCGATCGGGACCGCCATTACCAGAGCATTGAACGGCACCGGTCACCGTACCGTCGTGCTCGATCGTGACGCGGAGATCGCCTGCGACCTGGGGTCCGAGGCGTCCACCCGGGCCGCCGCCGCGGCGGTGCTCGAGCGCTACGGGCGCTGCGACGTGTTCGTCCACTGCGCCGCGGCGTTCGACCAGGTAACCCTCGCCGACGCAGATGCCGCGACCTGGCGCCATGTCCAGGCCGTCAACGTCGAATCGGCATTGTGGCTCGTCCAGGCGTTCGCCCCCGGCATGGCGGAACGGCGCTTCGGCCGCATCGTGTTCATCACCTCCGACACGTTCTGGGCCCCGCCCGCCCCGGTGCTACTGGCCTACATCGCCAGCAAGGGCGCGCTGCTCGGGATCATGCGCACCCTGGCCGCCACCCTCGGCGCCGACGGCATCGCCGTGTCCGCGGTGGCACCAGGCCTCACCGACACCCCATCCTCCCGCACCGTGAACACCGACGAGCAGTTCGACGCCACAGTCGACCGCCAGGCGCTCAAGCGGCGGCTCACGCCCGACGACACCGCGGCTGCCGTCGCCTACCTGGCCTCGGATGCGGCGGCGGCGATGACCGGCCAGGTGCTGTGCGCCGACGGCGGTCTGATCATGAGGTAGCTTGCACAGTTCCACCTCCCGCTCGGCCACGGCATGCGAGCAGGGCGGTTTATGGGGCCAGCGCGGCCAGCAGGGTGGGTGGGTCGTAACCGCCCCGGTGCGGGCGTGCGGGTGGATGCTGGTCAACCGCAATGCCCGAACGCGGTCGTGCGTCGCGCCGTATAAGCCTCGTTAAGCGCCGTACGCCGGCAGTATCGTCCCGCTCACCGGCGCTGCGACGTCGCTGACGAGGAAGGCGATCACGCCGCGGTGATGGTGGCCGACGTCAGCCACTCGCGCTGGGGTGGCAGTTCCGCGTCACCGGCCAGGCGCACCTGTGAGGGGTCCTGCGGCGTTCAGGCTGAGTGTGAGTGCGGGGCCGCGAGACCGATATGTGGGGGGTCACGGGTGTGCCCGGTGGTGCCGCCAGGTAGGGACAGCCCGTATTTGTTACGGAATGCTTTGGGTAGGTATCCCAGACGTGGCCGTTCCTCAGGCCCAGGCTCTGCGGAGGCCTGGTGGAACGGGACCCCCGCGCCAGAGACGAGACTGGCTTCGTACCTCTGTGAAGCTGTGGGGGAGCGGGGAGGTTCGCGGTGGTCAGCCGGATCTGGGTAGGTGCGTTGGGGGTAGTGGCGCTGGCCGCGGCGTGCGTGTCGGGCTGTAGTACCGGGCCGCACGCGGCAGCCCAGCCGCCGGGTTCCGCCGATAGGGTTTGTGTTCGCAGTGCGTGCGTTTCGCTGAGCCGGCTGGCGCACAGCATCAATACCCAGCTCAAGGGAAACGTCGTCGGCTACGTTGCGCTTATTGGCAAGTCGCGAGTCTTTGCCTCCGGCCTTGCTCGCACGGCCGCAGACCCGCCGCAGCTCGCCATGGGGCCGGATGTCATGGTGAATGTCGCCAGTGTCGGCAAGATGTTCACCACGATTGCCGTGCTGCAGTCGCTGGCCCGGCGCCATCTCAGCATCGACAGCCGGATCGCGCCGTTCCTGCCCCCGGATTGGGTCAAAGGCCCTGGTGTGGGCACCATCACCTTCGGTGAACTGCTGACCCACCGGGCAGGATTCCGCCTCAACAGCGGCCGGGTCTTCGTGACCGATAATGCGGCGAGGGAACAGATCAGGCACGGCATCCGGCAGGCGGACAAGCACGTGGGGGACTATAACAACATCAACTTCACCATCTTCCGGGACATGCTGCCCTTCATGGAGGGGGCCCGCGACCAGGGCCCAGCCGCGACCCGCTTTTTCATCAGCTATGTTCAGCGCCGGGTATTCGATCCGGTGCACGTCACGGATGCAACGTGCGCGCCGGTCCGCGATGCCATGCTCATGTACCCGCCGCCCGGCGCCGGGACCCAGCCGGGCAGGCCGGCCCCGGTGGGGCCAACGGGGTGCTCCGGGGGCGGCTGGTTTATGACACCGGCCAGCATGCTCCGGGTCCTGTATGGCCTCATCCACGGCAACAGCCTGCTCACCAGCAGCCAACGCCAGCAGATGGACAGCAACTGCCTGGGCTGGGACTGCTCCCTCACCGGCACAGCCAGCTACGTCGGCAAAGGAGGCGACTTCCCCGACGGCTCAGCGGCCCTTCATACCTTCTTCGGCATCATCGCGGGCACGATCCCCGTGGTGGTAGTCACCAACTCCAATTGGGGGCCACCAACCCTCCATCCGGGGGAAGACCTCACTTCAGTCGTTGAAACCGCCCTGCTTGCCGCCACCAGTTACCGGTAGCCGGTCGCCCGCGGGTAGCCGGCACGCTGGATCCGGCGGTGATGTTCCCGCGGTGACTATGACCGCGGTCACGGTAACGATGCCCCGGCAGTGTAAGCAATCACTTCGCCGTCCGGGCGGCAGATAACAGTGCCTGTTCGGCTGGGCGCCGGTCGCAGAAGGCCTCGCGTGCCCTGGGTTACTTGACATAATGTACATTATCGGCGCTTCACTGAGGCGGCCGGACTGGCTGGGGCGGGCTGGTTTGTTGTCCCGTGACAGTGAACATGTCGTTTGACAGCCATCGTGTCGGTTTCCATGTCGCCGTGACAGGCATCATGTCGTCCGGGCTGTTACGCGTCACTCGGCATAGCCTGTGGCGTCGCTCATTGTGAGCAGGGCCGCGACCGTAATCTTCTGGCTGGCGGCGACAACTTCGTGAGCATCGCGACTGCCGGGCCTGGTCGACGGTGTCGTTAGCTCATACAGCGGCTGTTACGGAGAGTGAGCATAGGGCTGCGATCCCGGCCTGGCGCTCGCGCAAAACGACTGATACACGGGTGATCATCTTCGCATATCGGATCGAAAAATCTAGCGAGGATCACCCGTGTATCTTGCGTTATACGCCCGAAGGGCTTGGGTGATCTTCGATCACCCGTATAACGCCGAGTATGCACTCGTTCACCGGATGTTATCTGCGGCGGCCGCGAGCTGCAGATTATCTATTACGTGCTCCTGGCGATCCGGCCGGGCCGGGGTTGTAGTCGAGGAAGTCGATGCCGGGCAGGGCGATCGTCTGCCCGGTGGCTGGACCGGCCCTCTGGCTCGCCGCGATCTGTTGCCGGGCCGCAGGTCGCTCTGCTCATCTCACGCCCTCTCACTACCGATCTGGCGGCCGCCCCGCCCGGCACCCCAGCGCCGGGTTCGTTGTGAGGCGCGGGTGGCTGGCTGGCGGTGGCGCTGCCCAGGCGCGGCGGCGGTGCGCACTGCGGCAGCGAATGGGTCAGGGCGTCGAGCAGGCGGTGGCCGGCCCGGAAGTAGGCCGCGGTGGGCCGGACCCGCCGGCAAGGGATGAGTTCGAGGACGGTGCTGGTGGCTGACCAGCGGTCGATGTCCAGCCTCATCCGCAGCCGTGGGCGCAGCGGCCCGCGGGCCAGCCGGACCTCGATCCGGCAGGTGCCCGAGTCGCGGTCGCGTTTGAACGGCCCGCTCAGCATGCTCTGGCCGACCAGCAACTCGCCGTGTTGCTCCGCCTGCCAGCTGCCGAGCGCGGCGACGCAGATCTGGTACGGGATGTCCACGATCCGCCGGAACGACAGAGGGCCCACCACGGGGTATTTGTCCGCGCTGGTGCTGTCTGCTGTCTGGCTGGCGGATGCGGTGGGCGGCGCGGACTGCCAGCAGCTCTTGCCCCGCCTGGCCGACATGGTCAGCCGGCGGCCGGTGCGCGGGATGCGGCTCATACGACCTCCTCCACCCGGGTGGGAATCGATTCAGGTTCCGATCGGCTCACCGTGACCTCATGCGCCGCGTGCTGGGCGTCCGGGCGGCACGGCCGCCGGCAGCGGCAGAGCAGACAACCGCTACCGTGCGGGTGCTCGCGATCGCTGGCGGGTCACCGGCGATGAGCGACAACGGCCAGGCCGGTTGCCGGTGCTGCATGTCCGGGCACTGGCGGCTTCACCGGGGGCGGTCGCCGGTTATCCAGGGTGCCTGGACCTCGACCGTGCGCCGGGTCGCGTAGTTCATTTCGGCTACGGTCAGCCGGAGCCGGTACCACAGGCAGCGCAGCCGTTCGGAGCCGGTCCAGGAGACCGTCTTTTCCAGGTGCCGCCGGGGGATGAGGTCAGCCGGGCCGGGGGCTGGACCGGGCTCAGTTGCGGCGCCCGTTTCGGGCCGGCGAGCTGGGTCTTGGCGATTTTGTGAGTGCTGGCACGGGTGCATTGCGGTCTCCTTGTTGGTCGTTGCCGGGTTGTGGCGGGTTGCCTGTCGCTGATCTGGCGGGGCCGCCGTCGCGGCTGGTCCCACCATCACCAGCGGCGGGAAGGGTCACCACACGGGGCGGCCTGCAGGACACCCACAGGAGACCCACAGGAACCCGCCTAATCCCCGCTGCCTGCGGAAACAGCCCGCTAGGTACGCCCTCAGCCGCGCAGGCTGCGGGCCGGGGCCGCCGGTGATAGATCACCGGCGGTGCCGGGTGCCGCCTGAGGCGACCGCTTCCCGCGGCGGCCCGGGCCGCCAGGAACGCAGGAGTGGCCGGCTTTGCGTGGCCACGCGGCGAGGGTCCGGCCGGTGGCAGGCCCGCGGCTGCGGGCCGGGTTCCGGGGCTGAGCGCGGCGGTGGGCCCGGCCTGCGCTTGGCTGGCGGGGTGCTGCGGCAGTTGCGCGCCGGGGCCTGGCTGACACGGTGAGCTGATCCCGGCGGGGCGGCGTGAGCGGGCGGCGGCTCGGCCCGGCGGCCCGGGTGGCGGGCCGTGGCACGGGGGCGTGGGCCGGCGTACTCTTGGCGCAGTCTCATCTGCGCACCTCAGCACGTGATTGGGCGGTGGGCTGATGGGCTTGGGAGGGGCGTTGGAGCTGTGGCGGAGCAGCCTGGGCTGAGTTTCGCCGTGCTGTTGCGGCAGTTGCGGGTTAAGGCGCTGCTGACGCAGGAGGAGCTGGCGGCGGCGGCGGGCGTGAGCCCGCGGTCGGTCAGTGATCTGGAGCGGGGGATCAGCCGCACCGCCCGCAAGGACACCGCGTTGCTGCTGGCCGGTGCGCTGGGCCTGGCCGGTCCGGCGCGGGAGTTGTTCGTCGTGGTGGCCCGGGGGCAGGCGCCGACTGCGCAGACGCTGGCCGCGGCGCGGGGCACCTTCGCCACCGGGGCAGCGCCGGGCCTGACGGATGATGGTGGCAGCTTGGCCGGCGGGCAGGGCGAGCTTGCGTGGCTGTTGGGGGCTGTGACCGGTTCTCCCTACCGCGGGCTGGCCGCGTTCGAGGAGCAGGACGCGGCGTTCTTCTTCGGCCGCGAGGCGGCCACCGCGCAGGTGCTGGAGCGGTTGTCGCGGCACCTAGCGGGCGCGGGGCTGCTGATGGTGTCGGGGGTGTCGGGCGCGGGGAAGTCGTCGCTGCTGCGGGCGGGGGTGCTGCCGCGGATCCGGGCGGCGGGCCTGGCGGTCGCGCCGGGGGCGGCGTGGTGGCCGTGTGTGGTGTTGACCCCGACCCGGGCGCCGCTGGATGAGCTGGCGCTGCGGGTGGCGGTGCTGGCGGGAACCGACGCGTCCGCGGTGCGGCGCGGGCTGGACACCTCGCCGGAGGGGTTCGCCCTCCCCGCGCGGCAGGCCGCCCTGGCGCGGCCACCCGGGCCTGCAGGAGATCCTAACGGAGCCGCGGCTGAAGGCGGCCAGCCGCCGCAGCGGCGGGTGCTGCTGGTGGTCGACCAGTTCGAGGAGCTGTTCACCCAGTGCCCCGAGGAGGGGCAGCGGCGGGCGTTCATCACCGCGCTGCACGCGGCCGCCACCGCCCGGCACGGCCCGGACCAGGCCCCGGCCGCTTTGGTGGTGCTGGGGGTGCGCGCCGATTTTGAGGCCCGGTGCGCGGACTACCCGGAGCTGGCCGAGGCGGTCCAGGACCGCTATCTGGTCACGGCGATGACCGAGCGGCAGCTGCGGATGGCGATCACCAAACCAGCCAAAGAGGCAGACTCCGGCGTCGATGGCGACCTGGTCGAGGTCCTGCTGGCCGAGGTGCGCACCGGCCAGCCCCGGACCTTCGGCGCGGGGGTGCTGCCGCTACTGTCGCATGCCCTGGACCAGTCCTGGCGCAGCCGCACCGGGCAGGCTCTCACGCTTGCTGATTATGAACGTACCGGCGGCATCGACGGCGCGGTCGCTGCCAGCGCGCAGCGCGCCTATGACCGGCTCACGCCGGCCCAGCAGGCCGCGGCCCGGCAGGTGTTCCTGCGGCTGACCGCCACCAGCGCCGACGGAGTGGACTCCGCCGACCGCGCCACCCGGGTGGAGCTGACCGAGGGCAAGAGCCCGGCCGAGGCCCAGGATGTGGAGGCGGTGCTGGAGGCCTTCGCCGCCGAACGGCTGCTCACCCTCGCCGCCGGCGCCGTGGAAGTCAGCCACGAGGCGCTGCTGACCGCCTGGCCGCTGCTGCGCGACACCTGGCTGGCCGACACCCACGCCGACCGGATCGTCCGCACCCGGCTGCAGGCCACCGCCGCCGAGTGGGCCCGCCACACCCGCGACCGGTCCTACCTCTACACCGGCACCCTGCTGGCCACCGCCGCCGACACCGCTACCCGGATCGGCGCCGACCCCGCCCGCCACCCGCCGCTCGGCCAGACCGAACAGGACTTCCTGCACGCCAGCGACCACACCCACCGGCGCACCGTCCGCAGACGGCAAGGCCTCGTCGCTCTTCTTGCCGCCCTGGTCATCGGCCTCGCCGCGGCCACAGTGCTGGCCATCCGCGCTGGCCAGCAGGTGGCGCAGCAACGTAACATCGCGCTCGCCGGACTGCTGATCAGCGAAAGCCGGAGCGTGGCCAGCAATGACCCAGCGCGCTCCAAGCTGTTGAGCGTCGCCGCGTGGCGTATCAACCCTTCCGATGCCACCCGCCATGCCATGCTGGCCGCCGCCGCGCTCCCCACCGCCATCCTCACCGGCCCCGCTGACGGCGTGACCGCGGTGGCGTTCAGCCCCGACGACACGCTGCTGGCCACCGCCGGCCGCGACGGCACCGTGCGGCTGTGGAACCCGGCCACCGACCGCCGCGTCGGCGCGCCCCTCCAGACCGGCCAGACCGGCGTGACCGCGGTGGCACTCAGCCCCCACGGCACGCTGCTGGCCACCGCCGGCGGCGACGGCACCGTGCTGTTGTGGAACCCGGCCACCGACCGCCGCGTCGGCGCGCCCCTGCACGCCAGTGCCCGCTACGGCGCGCCCGCCGTGACGTTCAGCCACGACGGCACGCTGCTGGCCACCGCCGGCCTCGACGGCACCGTCCTGTTGTGGAACCCGGCCACCGACCGCCGCGTCGGCGCGCCCCTGCACGTCAGTGCCGGGTACAGCGCGCCCGCGGTGGCGTTCAGCCACGACGGCACGCTGCTGGCCACCGCCGGCGACGACGGCACCGTCCTGTTGTGGAACCCGGCCACCGACCGCCGCGTCGGCGCGCCCCTGCACGCCAGTGCCCGCTACCGCGCGCCCGCGGTGGCGTTCAGCCACGACGGCACGCTGCTGGCCACCGCCGGCGACGACGGCACCGTCCTGTTGTGGAACCCGGCCACCGACCGCCGCGTCGGCGCGCCCCTCCAGACCGGCTCCGGCTCAGCTGGTGGCGTATACGGCGTGGCGTTCAGCTCCGGCGACACGCTGCTGGCCACCGCCGACGGCGACGGCACGGTGCTGTTGTGGAACCCGGCCACCGACCGCCGCGTCGGCGCGCCCCTGCACGTCAGCGCCCGCTACGGCGCGCCCGCGGTGGCGTTCAGCCACGACGGCACGCTGCTGGCCACCGCCGGCCTCGACGGCACCGTCCTGTTGTGGAACCTGGCCACACATGGCCAAAACGTGGCCAAGATGACGGACCTTGTGCCGTATCTATGTGCCTCGGCAGGACAGCCCCTCACCCGCAGCGAATGGGCCCGATACGTGCCGCAGGGCCTGGCGTACCAAAGGGTTTGCCCCTGAACACTGATCTATTAGGAACCCACTGGCCCTCGGTCACTCATTCATGCGGGCCAGCAAGGTAGGCCGATGGTAATCATTTGTGTGGGATCGACTGGGCCAGCGATCACATGATGTGACGCTGATAGATCCCGGTGGTAGGAAACTGGGGCGGTGGATCAGCGACGACGCCGCGGGGCTGGGTGAGCTCACCGGCATGTTCGCAGAACACCACGGCGGCCCGAGCGATGAGAGCATGGGCGCCGTGCGCTGGGGCCGGCGGATCGTAGTGCGGCAAGCCGGGCGGTGACCTTTAGGCGCTGGCCCTGGGCTTGCGGGCAACTCTCAGGGCTGGCGTGCGGTCACCTGGGGCCGGGTGGCGATGTCGCCGGGGCGGACGATACCCGGTTGCACCACCCGGGCGTTCATCCCGCGCAGCCGCAGCTGCCGCCCGACGCGGGAGTTGACGAAGCGCATTGCCTCGGCGCCGAACCGCTCGACGAATTTCGCACAGCCCAGGTGCGGGGCGCCGCTGACCTGCACCACGGCCTGGCCGACCGCGAGCAGGCTGCCCGCCGGGAGATTGTCCACGCTGAGATCGAGGTCGAGGTAGAGCTGGTCGCCGGCCAGCGCCATCCGGTCCGCCCCGCCCGCGACCAGCTCGGCGACCCGGGCGTTCATCACCGTCACCTGCCGCTGCGGGTCAGCCGATCGGTCCGGGATGCTCGTGCTGCCGCGGGCGAGCCAGTTGTCCCCGGCAAGTCCGGTTACGGGGTCGAGCAGCGCCGCGCCCGGCAACTCCCGCACACCGACCGCCGGGCGGCAGGCCACCAGGACGATCCGGCCACCATCCCGGGGCGAATCACGGATCTGGCCAAGCCCCGCTTCCAGGCGCTGACGCGACAGATGCTCCATGACCCGATTCTCACTGGCCACTGCCGTCCTGGCCAACGCATAACTCGCGCCCGCAGGCAATCACGGACTGGCGGCCGCGCCTTCAACCACCTCCAAGCAGACCAGAACACCGCCTGCCCCAGGGACACGACCGGCGGCATTACCACCAAAGGCCGTGAGCTACCGCCCATAATGCTCCGGTCTGTCCCACGAGGGTGTTCTGGTGGGCAACGGCACGCTGACGCTACCCGGCCTTGGCCATCAGCGCGGTGATCGCGTCGATGTCGTCGCCCTGCACTGGGTCGGCGGCGATCCGGTTAGGACGGGCGAAGCCGCAGACCACGCACCGGTGGACCAGCACGAGCCCTTTGCCGCCGCGGTGCTCGACACGCTCGGGGCGCATCAGGCCGCGGCAGGCCGAGGCCCGGTCGCCGGGGCCGATGTCGACGTGCTTGGAGCACAGGCACGCCGGGCAGTGGTTGCGGTAACTCCCGTTGCTGAGCGGTGCGACGCTCGCACCGCAGTTCTCGCATGTGAAGCCCTGGTTTTGGGCGGTCCTGCTGATGGTTCTGCCTCCGGATCGAAGAAGTGATCTTCAATCGGGAGCGCAGGGTTCCGTTCGTTCTCGCTGGCCGTCCGCGCTTGGCGTCCGGGCAGCTCCCAGGCTTGGCGCGGGCGAGGGACCGGTTCACCGCCCGTTCCCCCTCCTTTAGGGGCCGGCGATTACTTCCGCTTCCTGCTTCACCGGGGCCTCTCTCAGCCGCCGGATCCGGACCTCGACCGGGTTTAGGCAGATTGTCCCGGTCACTGTCAGCCGAGCCTCCTCAGCTGCCAGCGGTAGGTGTCATCCCGCTCTCACTGGCGTCGGCGCCGTCCCCTGTGATCAGAGCCGTGCCGTGACCGCCTCGTGTCCTCCGCGCATCACCCCTCCCCCGGCCTCGGCGGTATCGTCGCCGATCACAGCACACCGGGCCCGGCGAAGACAACCCGATTCCCGCAAAGCCAAAGCGCGGCGGCTCCCCCGCTCCACCAGCAGGCCGCTCCAAGCGAGCTCCCGCGCGCACGGGCGCGACCCGGCGGTGCGCGCTGACCGCGAGTTGACTGAAGCGATCCGGCTTGTCTGGGCCGGGCTGGTCTACCCGCCTCTGATCCGCCCTTGATGAACCCGCGGCACGGGTGCTACAACGATCAAGCGGCGGTACGGGTGCTACAACCCGAAAGTACGGCTCGGTTACATCCAGCGAGCCGAGAGAGGGCCGGAATGGAAGGCAGCAGAATGTCCCTGACCCCCCGTAAGGCTGCTTCGTTGCTCAGCGCTACCGCGCTCGGCGTCGCAGCGATGACCGGCGCCGGCTGGGCAGCTGGCTCGGTCGCCCAAGCCAGTGTGGCGAGGCCCAGCGGTTCGACCACCCGAGCCAGTGTGGTGGCGAGACCCAGCTTTTCTAAGTTGAACGCGAACCAGGTCAAAGCCCGCGCGTCCGGCAAGCGAGAGCGCATGGTGGTCGTGTTCGACGACCAGCTCACCAGCCTGCCGGCGAACCGGGCCCACCGGCACGCCCGGGAAGCAACGGCCGCGTCCATGCAGGCTCCGCTCGTGGCCCAGCTGAAGCAGGTCGGGGCCACGCATATCACGACCCTTTCGCTCCTCAACGCTGTCGCGGCGTCAATGCCGGCGGCCGAGGCACAGGCACTCAGCCACACCCGGGGCGTCAAGGCGGTCGTCCCCGACGGAACCATCATCATCGGGGACGGCGCGTCGAACACGAAGACGGTGGCCGCCTCCCGGGTGCGGAAGCCGGCCATCCCGGCACGGGCGGCCGACGGGCAGCCATTGTGCAATGCATTTCCCGGCAAACCGCTGCTGGAGCCCGAAGCCCTCACCAGCATCCACGACGCATCCGACAACCCGCTCGACCCATTCGAAGCGTCCAAGATCGCGACGGGCCAGGGCGTCATCGTCGGGAACGTCGACGCCGACACGCTGGCCGGGAACCCCAACATGATCCGGCCCAACGGGCAGCCCGTGATCATCGATGCCCCGGACCCGACCGAGAACGTCTTCAGCGACGAGTTCAACGGAGACGTCTCCACCATCGCCGCCCAGGGCACGGTCACCTACACCTACGCGTCTCAGCTGCCCTTCTCGAACTTCCCCGCGAACTGCAGCTTCCGGATCGTGGGTGACGCCACCGGCGCCTCTCTCCTCACCACCGGTTTCTTCACCGACACCAACTCGCTGGGCCAGATCGTGGCTCCCGAGTCGCAGGTCATCGCCGGGCTGCAGCAGGCGGTGAACAACGGCGTCAACGTCGTGTCGGAGTCCTACGGCTTCGGCGCCCTGCCGGGTGCCAACGACGACCTGCTCGCGCCGACGAACGACGCCATGGTGCAAGCGGGCGTTGTCGTAGTCGAGAGCGCGGGCGACAGCGGCTCGTCCGGCACGGTCGAGGCTCCCGCCGATGACCCCAACGTCATCGACGCTGGCGGGACGAACGACCTCAGGCTCCTCGCCCAGGCCGATGGCTACACGAGGGGCTGGGAAGACGACAACATGACGACCCTGTCGTCGGGCGGCACCGCTCCCAACGGCGCTGTGGTGGACCTGGTCGCCCCCGGCTACCTGGCGCTCGCTGTCGCCGGCGTCGGCCAGGACCCGCCACTTCCGACTGAGGCCTTTGGCGGCACCAGCCAGTCAGCCCCCTTCATCTCCGGCGCCGCCGCCGACGTGATCCAGGCCTACCGTGACACCCACGGCGGTACCACCCCGACGCCAGCCCAGGTGAAGGAGATCCTCACCAGCACGGCAACCGACATCGGGGCTGAGGCAGACCAGCAGGGCGCTGGCCTCCTGAACGTGTACGCGGCCGTTGAGGCGGCGCGCCAGATGCCGGGCACGTCGGAGACGCATTTCACCGCTCCCGAATTGGTGGCCAACCCCACCCAGCTTGACGTGCAGGGCCCGGGCGGCTCAACGGTCCACCAATCGGTCTCGCTGTACAACGCCTCCTCCATCCCCGAAAGGGTCAGCGGCACCTACCGGGTGCTTGGCAGCGAGACGAGCCTCGGCTCGCCCGTCACCGAGAACGTCAGCGCCCCGCCGCCGAGTGCCCCGATTCCCGCCCAGGGGGCGACCGCGGCGGCACCGGTCAAGTTCACGGTGCCGAGGGGCGTCAGCGTGCTCGATGCCGACATGCGCTGGCCGGACCCGACCAACAGCGATGACAACATCCTGACGTTCATCTTGACCGACCCGGCCGGGAGGCTGGCCCAGAGTTCGTACGACTTCGGCGCCTCCAACGGGAACAACGCCAGCCCGGACATCCAGCACAGCACGGTCGAGCATCCGATGGCCGGAACCTGGACGGCCCAGATCCTGTGGGCCAATGGCCGCGGCCACGTGCAGACCGCGCCGGACACCCCAGGGCCCTACACCGGGACCGTGACCTTCCAGGCCAGCGGCCAGAACTTCACGACAAGCCCGGCGTCGGCGCCCGTCACCATCGCGCCTCACGGCTCGGTGAGCGTGCCCCTCAGCATCGCCATGCCCCAGGCTCCCGGCGATGCCCCCGAGTCGGTGCAGTTCACGGGGCCGTCCGGGCTCGTCGGGACCTCGGTGCCGATCGCCCGGCGTACCCTCATCCCGTCGGCCGGCGGCTCGTTCGGCGCCACACTGACCAGCTCGGTATCTCGCGGTCCCGGGCAGATCAAGACGTTCTATGTGGACGTGCCCCCCGGTGCGAGCGACCTCGATGTGTCGTTCAACGCGCCGGACCACAACGCCGACAACCAGGTGCACTACTACCTGCTCTCGCCGGCCGACCTCGCGCCTGGTGTCACCGAGTCAGGGAACATTGACGCCACAGCCATCGACACCACGCCGACACCCGACAACCCGACCGGAAACGCCTCGCTCATCGCCCCCGGTCCCCAGCCAGGTCTGTGGGAGATCGACGTGATGCAGGGCGCTACGACCGACGGGACGGAGTTCTCCCAGACCGTCACCGGGGTCGTCGCGTACAACCAGCTCGCACCCGTTACCGAGACCGGTCTCCCAACGTCGGCGTCGACGACCATCGGCTCCGGCTCCGGCGTCCCGATCACGGTGACAGTTAAGAACACGACCAACCACGTCGGGTTCTTCGAACTGCAGCCGTCGGGCACCGACATCAGTGGCGGCAATACCGTCACGCCGGTGGAGCTGGCGGCCGGAGCCTCGGGGACACTGACGGCGACGCTATCGCCCACGGCAGCTGCGGGCTCCGTGGTGAACGGCACCCTCAGCGTCGTCGACTCGACGGACTGGGGAGGCTTTGACCCCATCGGGTTCCCGGCGTCGTCCTCCGACTTCCATGACTTCGCCTACGCCTACACGGTCGGGAGCTAGCTCGAGCGGCTAGCACCGGCAACAACGGCACGGCCCGGGCCTCGGCGCAGGCCCGGGCCGTGCCGTATCGGGTGCCAGCCCCGAAGGTATCCGTGCCTATCAGTTGCCCTGGGGTAGCCGGAAGGGCGCATCATCAGCCTGGAAGACGGGCTGCCCGCGGCGTCGGCGCTGCAGGCGGATGGAAGTACCGGGCTGGCACGGAGGGCCGACCGTGATCCAGCGCAGCCCGCCGTATCCGACGTCGTTGCGGACAAGGCCAGGGATGCGTCCGGGTCGTCATGCGGGAGGTAGGCCACGGGATGCCAGAGAAACTCAAAGGGCTGACGTCCCTGCAATGCAGCAAATAGCCGGGGTTGGCATGAGAGCGTGCTCATATCAGGCCAGCCCCGGCAAGTCAGAATTACTGTTTAGGCAGTTGCCACAAGATCTGCGAATTAATAGCGCAAATACCTCACCAGGCCATGACGGCTACATAGCTGGTCAGCCAGACTGCCCGGCCACGATGGCGCTATTGCGAGCGCCGCATCGGTACCCTCGTTTGGTGAAACTGCCCGACGTAACTGGGAAAGCCCGCAGAGTGGCTGCTTGCCGTTGCCGAGTCCTACCCAGTCATCACACTCATCGGCCTGGCTGCGACCAGGCCTGCCACCTGCTCGCCAGAAGCCTCCGTTTCCTCGACGTCCGGGCGGATGGCGGCCAGCCGCGCTGAGCGCGAGGTCCACCGCTGGGTGCACCCCAATGTGTCGCGGCAATACCAGCGCACGTCGGGGCAAGCGGCGCCGCCATCGGCCACCAGCTGACGGACAGGCAAGCGGATTCCACACATCCAGCACGACCTGACCTGGGCCGATTCCCCCCCGAACAGGGACGGAGGTTGCCGATTAGCCATGACCAGCTCGCCTCGAAGCCCTGCTGCACGCGCGGTGGTCTCCGCACGGGATGTGGGACTGCCCTCCGTCGTCGTCCGGCCAGCCAGCCGTTCCTCAACCGGGTCGCCAACCCTCATGCACACCCTCCCCCTTCACGTAGGTGAGCGCCGTATCGCGACAGGTATCCCCGCCGCTGGAGCAGGGATACGGTTCCGATCTCTCACCGTCCTAACCTCTGATCACAGATCGGTTAACGAGTGGTAAATATTCGGCCTATTTACGGCTTATCGTGGTGCGGCACATGGACAAGTCACTGTCCTTGCTTATGCACAGGATGTAGATGGCATTCTTCCAGGTGGTAGCCTCGTAATAGGCTGATCTCGCCATTGATGTCCACTGATTTACCCAGATTATGCACAGGCTGGGCGTCGTTCTGCACAAGCTATCCACAGGGCAGTGCACAGACCATAACTCGATACGTGTTGAGCCCGTCACTGGCCGATCGTGGGCGCCTGGGCCATCCCCTCGCCTGTCCGCTCCCCCGCTCCCCCGCCGGTTCGCCCCATAGATTACTCACCGTAATCGAAGCCCATAAGCCGGGCATGGCTGTTACTATCCGCGTACGCACTATGACAGGGTGTTAATTACTGTCCGGGCGCGACGGCGCGCCCTAGCATCGGGGGCATGCCTAGCAGCTTTTACCAGCTCATCATCGACTGCCACGATCCGCACGCCCTGGCCAGGTTCTGGGCCGCCGTGCTGGACCAGCCGATCCTGTATGAGACCGACGACGAGGTCATCGTCGGCGCCGACAAGGACACCTACCCCGGCCTGTGCTTCGGCACGGCTCCCGGAGGCAAGACCATCAAGAACCGGCTGCACATCGACCTGGACCCGGACGACCAGGCGGCCGAGGTCGAGCGGCTGCTGGCGCTCGGCGCCCGCCCCGCCGACGTGGGCCAGGGCGACGATGTCACCTGGGTGGTGCTCGCCGATCCCGAGGGCAACGAGTTCTGTGTGCTGCGGCCGCACCGGTCACTGATCGACTGAACACGCGGTCTGCTACCGGCAGCGCGCCGGGCAGGCGAGAATGGCGGGATGAGGATTGCTGTACTCGGCACCGGCGTCGTCGGGCGCACCCTGGCGGCCCGGCTCGACGGGCTGGGCCACGACGTGGTGATCGGCACCCGGGATCCGGCGGCGACGATGGCCCGCACCGAGCCCGGCGGATTCGGCACCCCGCCCTATCCGCAGTGGCAGGCCGAGCACCCGGGCGTGCGCCTGCTGACCTTCGCCGATGCCGCCGCCTTCGCGGAGCTGCTGGTCAACGCCACCTCCGGCGCGGCGGCCATGGCCGCGCTGGTGGCCGCCGGTGAGCCGGCCCTGGCCGGGAAGGTGCTCATCGACGTGTCCAACCCGCTGGACTACAACCGCGGCATGCCGCCCACGCTGGACCCGGTGAACACCGACAGCCTCGGCGAGCAGATCCAGCGGGCGTTCCCTACTGCCCGGGTGGTCAAGGCACTCAACACGATGAGCTGCCAGGTGATGGTGGACCCCGGGCGGGTGCCCGGCGCGCACAACGCGTTCTTGTGCGGCAACGACGACACCGCCAAGGCGGCCGCCGCCGAGCTGATCACCTCGTTCGGCTGGCCGGCCGGGTCATTGATCGATCTGGGCGACATCTCGGCCGCCCGCGGCACCGAAATGCTGCTCGCGGTCTGGCTGCGGCTGATGGGCTCGTTCGGGCACGCCGACTTCAACTTCCACATCCCGCACGCCTGACAGGTCCTGCGAAGGATCCCGCGAGCCCCGAGGAGCGTTATGGATACCGAAGAGCTGCGCGCCCTGCAGCAGCCGCTCAAGGACGCGTACCGCAGCGACCCGGCGTCCGCAGTGATCACCCTGCGCGCGCGCGGCGAGCTCGGTGCCGAGGGGGTGAGCTGCTCGGTGGAGACCGGCCGGGCCCTGGCGGTCGCCGGGCTGCATCCGGCCAGCGGCGGCGACGGCACGCTGGCCTGCTCCGGCGACATGCTGCTGCAGGCGCTGGCCGCGTGCGCCGGGGTCACGCTGCGGGCGGTGGCCACGTCCCTGGGCATCGCCGTCAGGGGAGGCACTGTCCGCGCGGAGGGCGATCTTGATTTCCGCGGTACGCTCGCCGTGGCCAAGGACGCCCCGGTCGGTTTCACCGCGATCCGGCTGAGTTTCGACGTGGACACCGACGCCAGCCCCGACCAGCGGGACACCCTGCTGCGGCTCACCGAGCGGTACTGCGTGGTCTTCCAGACACTGGCCAGTCCGGCGCACCTCAGCGCGTCGCTGACCGCGACCGGGCGATAACCCCGGCCAGGGACTGCCGCGCGTCCGCGCCGACCCGCCCGGCGTCCAGCGAGGTGAGGGCGCCGCCCTCCTTCAGCACCCGCCCGTCGGCGATCACCGTGTCCACGTTCCCCGGCTGCGCGGCGGTGACCAGCAGCTGCACCGGGTCGGTGACCACGCCGAGGTTCGGGCCCGCGGGGCTGACCACGATGAGGTCGGCGCGCTTGCCAGGGGTCAGCGACCCGGTCATCGCATCCAGTCCCAGGCAGCGCGCGCCGTCGATGGTGGCCAGGGCCAGCGCGCGCCGCGCGGTCAGGGCGAACTCGTCCCGGGCCAGCGCGTTGGCCAGGCCCTGGGTCACCTTCATGATGGCGAACATGTCGGCGTTGCCGGTCAGCGCGGTCGTGTCCGCCGACAGCCCGACCGGGATGCCCGCCGCGAGCAGCTGGGCGGTCTGCGGCAGGCCGTACCCGATGAGCATCTCGCTGAACGGCGAGATGCTCACGGTCGCCCCCGCGGCGGCCAGGTGCCCGATCTCGGCAGCCGTGGCGCAGTTGGCGTGCACCACCTGGACATCGGGCCCCAGCAGGCCCTCCCGGGCGAGCGCCTCGATCTGGCCCGCGGCGTGCGGCGGCCCGCAGGCGTGGATGGTCACCGGGAGGCCCAGCTCGCGGGCGGTGTCGAACTCGGGCCGGTAGACCCCGGCGGGCACGTGCATGGCGGGGTCGCTGCCCCCGGGCCCGCGGCAGGCCATTCCCAGCGACAGCAGCCCGCCTGCCGCGCGGCCGTCCCACTCCGCGCGCAGCCGCCGCAGCCCGGCCAGGTCCATGGCCCGGTCGTTGGGATGCGCGGCCGGATACCCGTAGGAGAACCGCGCCCGCAGCCCGGCCTGAGCCAGCGCGCGCAACCCCGCCTCCGCGTGCTGCGGGCCGCGCACGTTGTGGCACCAGTCGTGCACCGTGGTGATGCCCGAGCTGATCGCCTCGGCGCAGGCCAGCAGCGTGCCCTGGAACACGTCACCGGGGCCGAACGCCGGGCCGAGCCCGCGGCACACCCGGAAGTACCCGGGGCCCGTTCCTGACATGCCGCGCAGCAGGGTGTTCCACATATGCCAGTGGGTGTCCACCAGGCCGGGGGCGACGATCATCCCGGCCGCGTCGATCACCCTGGCCCCGGCCGGGGCGGCCAGGCCGGATCCCACCGCGGCGATCGCACCATCGCTGACCAGCACGTCCGCGCCCGGGACGTCGCCGGTGCCGGGGTCCATGGTGATCACATGGCCGCCCCGGACCAGCAGCGTGCCGCCCCCGCCCGCACCGGCCACGGGGCCGCTCTCAGGGCTGGTCACGAAGGCGGTGCGTAGGTGCGGGTCACGTCGCGGATAGTACTAGTGACCCTGACTCACATGGTAGGCATGGCGCATGGCCGAACTCATTCCCAGGCGGGTCCTCTTCGGGAACCCCGAACGCGTCAGCCCACGAATCTCCCCCAACGGCACCAGCCTGGCGTGGATCGCGCCGCACGACGGGGTGCTCAACGTATGGACCGCCCCGGTAGGTGCCGAAGGAGTCGACTGGGACTCGGCCAAGGTGGTGACCAGCGACACCGACCGGGGAATCCGGGTATTCAGGTGGGCCCACGACGGCCGGCACCTGCTCTACCTGCAGGACACCGGCGGCGATGAGAACTGGCGCCTCTACGACGTGGACCTGCACACCAACCAGCGCCGGGACCTCACCCCGTTCGAAGGGGTGCAGGCGCAGATCCTGGCCACCGAGAAGAAGCACCCCACCGAGGTCCTGGTCGGGCTGAATCGTGACAACCCGGCCCTGCACGACGTGTACCGGCTCGACCTGGTCACCGGCGACCTGGTCAAGCAGGTGGAGAACCCGGGCTTCGCGGGGTGGGTCGCCGACACCGAACTGGTGACGCGGGTCGGCGTGGGCCTTGAGCCCGACGGGAGCATGGTGGTCAAGGTCCGCGACGGCGCCGAGGGTGACTGGCGGCTGCTGCAGACCATTCCCGCCGAGGACGCCATGACCAGCGGGCCGATGGCCATCAGCGCGGACGGCGGCTCCATGCTGGCGATGAGTTCGGCCGGGGTGGACACCGGGCGCCTGGTCCGCGTCGACCTGGACAGCGGTGCGGAGGAGGTGCTGGCCGAGGACCCCGACGCGGACGTGAGCGGTGTCCGGGTGCACCCGGACACCCGGGAACCGCAGATCGTCACCTGGGTCAAGGAGCGCATGGAATACCGGGTGCTCGACTCCTCCCTCGAGGCGGACGTGGCGGCCATCCGCGCACTGCACCCGGGCGACCCGGAGATCGTCGCGGAGGATCACAGCGACATGGTGTGGCTGGTGGCGTTCACCAACGACGACGGCCCTGTTCCGTTCTTCCTGTACGACCGCCAGCGCCGTGAGGGCCGCTTCCTGTTCGAGCACCAGCCCGAGCTGTCCCGGTATGAGCTGGCTCCGATGGAGCCCTTCTCCTACCAGGCGCGGGACGGCCTGACGATCCACGGGTATGCGACGTTCCCGCCGGGCGCGGGGCGCACCGGGGTCCCCATTGTGCTCAACGTGCACGGCGGGCCGTGGGCCAGGGACATGTGGGGCTTCGACTCGGAGGCACAATGGCTCGCGAACCGGGGTTACCTGTGCGTGCAGGTCAATTTCCGCGGTTCCACCGGCTACGGCAAGGCGTTTGTCAACGCCGGTGACCGGGAGTGGGGCCGGGCCATGCAGAACGACCTGACCGACGGGGTGGCCTATGCCATCGCCCAGGGCTGGGCGGATCCCGAGCGAGTGGCCATCTTCGGCGGGTCCTACGGCGGCTATGCGGCCCTCGCCGGGGTCACCTTTACCCCTGACCTGTACCGTTGCGCGGTGGACATCGTCGGCCCGTCCAACCTCAAGACGCTCATCGAGACGATCCCGGCGTACTGGCAGCCCCAGATCGCCCTGTTCCACCAGCGGGTGGGGAACCCGGAGACCGATGCCGAGTTCCTCTGGTCCCGGTCGCCATTGTCGCGGGCCGCCAGCATCAAGACGCCGCTGCTGATCGCCCAGGGCGCCAACGACCCCCGGGTGAAGCAGGCCGAGTCCGAGCAGATCGTGGCCGCGCTCCGCGATGCGGGCATCGACCACGAGTACATGCTGTTCCCCGACGAGGGCCACGGCTTCGCCAAACCGGAGAACCGGCTGCGGTTCTACGCCGCCGCGGAGCGGTTCCTCGCCCGTCACCTCGGCGGCCGCGCGGAAGACGACCCATCATGATCGAGATCAAGGGCGATGCCGCGATCGATGCCATGCGGGAGGCGGGCCGCGTCGTGGCCACCGCGCTGGACGCGGTGCGGCGCGAGGCGGCGGTCGGGGTGTCCCTGGCCGAACTGGACGAGGTGGCACACGCGGTGCTGCGCAAGGCCGGCGCGCGGTCCCCGTTCCTGAACTATCATCCGTCGTTCGCGCCCACGCCGTTCCCCGCGGTGATCTGCGCGTCGGTCAACGACGTGATCGTGCACGGCATCCCCGACGGTTACCGGCTGGCCGACGGCGACCTGGTCAGCATCGACTTCGGAGCGGAACTGGACGGATGGACCGGCGACGCCGCGATCAGCTTCATCGTCGGCACCGCAGATCCCGCGGACGAGAAGCTCATCGCGGCCACCGAGGAGGCGCTCGCGGCGGGCATCGCGGCCGCGGCCGAGGGTGCCCGTCTCGGCGACATCTCCCATGCCATCGGCACCCTGGCCCGCGGCGCCGGGTACGGCGTGCCCGAGGGCTTCGGCGGCCATGGCATCGGCCGCCACATGCACGAGGACCCGCATGTGCCCAACGAGGGCCGGCCGGGCCGCGGGATGCGGTTGCGGCACGGCCTGGTCCTCGCGATCGAGCCGATGCTGATGGCCGGTGGCGGCAGCCGTTTCGAGACCGCGCCGGACGGCTGGGCGCTGAAGACGGTCGACGGCACCCGGGCGGCGCACGCGGAGCACACCGTCGCCATCACGAAGGACGGCCCTCGTATCCTCACGCTGCTTTAATCCTGGGGGGCGACCCCCTGGACCCCCGCTGGCCAAGGCCCCGTTCCTTCGTCACGGGGCCTTGGCCCTGCCGGTTTCCGCCTAGACCTGCACCTCGTCCATCAACCGGGCCAGGGGCGGCTCGGGCTCCAGGACGTACAGGCCGCCGCCGATGCGGTCGGTCACCCAGACCAGGCCGCCGGAGTCCACGAACAGGTCGTTGATCTGGGCCACCGGCTGGCCCGGGGGCGGCTCCGGGATCCAGTGCGCCACCTCGGCCGGGTGGCCGGGGTCGGCCACGTCGTACACCCGCACCCCGGCGCTGAAGTAGCTGGCGAACACCAGGCGCTCGCTGCGGTAGGAGCCCGCCTGGTTCTCGTGCAGGTTGTGCGCGCCGAACCGGAGCGGCAGGTGGTCGAAGCCCTCGGGATGCGGGCATTCCGCCAGCACCACCGGGCTGGCGCCGGAGACATCGAGGACGTGGATCGCCCGCCGGGGGGCGTGCGGCCCGTCGTGGACCTGCTCGTCGGTGGCGACCACCAGGCCCCGGCCGGGCAGCGGCAGGCACGTGTGCGTCGACCCGCCCTGCCACTGCGCCAGGCCCGCCTGGCGGGGATGGGTCATGTCGGACACGTCCAGCACCACCATGCCCGCATCGTCGTAACCGAGGTAGGCCCGGCCGCCCGCGATGAGCGCGTGATGCGCGGCGTACCGCTGTCCCGGGGGCCAGCCCGGCTGCTCGTCGTCCCGCTGGCCGGGCCACCACCATCGGGCCGCCTCCACCGGGTGCGCGGGATCTGCCAGGTCCACCACCACCCAGATGCGGTCGCGGAAATGGCCGGGGATGGCGGACATGTGCGCGTACCGGCCGCCGGTCCACACGACCCGGTGCACTCCCCTCCCCCCGCTGCGCCAGAAGGCGAGCCGGTCCGGGCGCAGCGGGTCCGCCAGCCGGTAGATGGCCAGGCCCGCGGACACCGGCCCGGTGTCCGGTGCACGGTAGGGGAACTTCTCGTGGTTGACCAGCAGCAGGCCGTCGGCGACCTGCACCTTGTGGGTGTGGCTGCGTGCCGGGCCGGCCACTGCGTGACCAGTACCGGCCGGGCCGGGTCGGCGGCGTCAAGCACCGACGTCCCGGCCCCGGTGGTGCCGGTGTGCCCCACGTAAACGGCGTCGCCGTGCCGGATCACCTGCATGCCATCGCCGTGCCCGGCCAGGTCGTGGTGGCCGATCAGGCGCAGGCCCGAGGCCCTCGCGGTGCGCGCGCCCCGGATGGCCGCGCCGCCACCGGGGCCCGGGCCGCCGTCCGGGCCGGCACCGCCGCCTGTGGCCGGGCGGCCGGTCATGGCCGTCCGGCCCTGCTAGCCCGGGGGGGCGACCCCCCGGAACCCCCCGATGGCCTGCGGCCCCGTTCCTCCGTCACGGGGCCTTGACCACCTGGATGGGTCGCGCGCCGAGCTTGTCCGCCGCCCAGTCCGCGGTGCGGTACCGGTGGAACGGCGCCAGGTTGGCGCACCCGTGGTTGCCCTGCTCGAGCAGCAGCAGCGCGGCCGGGCCGCCGGCCTCGTCGACCAGCTGCTCCGCCTGCTGCCAGGGGATCAGCCGGTCGAGCTTGCCCATCACGGCCAGCAGCGGGCAGCGGATCCGCTCGGCGCGCCCCGCCATGGTCAGCTCGCCGGCCCTGACCCGGGCCGTCTCGAGGTCCGGCGACTTGGACCGCACCCGGAACGCCTCCCTGGTCAGGCTCGGCAGGTTATCCCAGTTGCCGGCGAACGTGAACGGCCCGGCCAGCGCGATGCAGGCCTGGATCCGCTCGTCGCCGCTGGCGACCCGCGGGGCGTAGTACCCGCCCAGGCTCACCCCCCAGACGCCGATCCGGCTCGGGTCCAGGGACGGCTCGGCGATCAGGTAGTCGATGATCGCCCCGCCGGGGACCTCCCAGTCGCCGCGGATGGCCAGGTCGTACTCGGCCTCGCCCTGCCCGGGGCCGTCCACGCTGAACGTGGCGATGCCCCGCTCCAGGAACAGGTCCTCGGTGCTGCGCAGCTCTTCCTTGGTCGAGTCCAGGCCGGGAATCATGATCATCACCGGGTGCGGGCCCCGGCCGTGCGGCTCGCGCAGGATCCCGACGATGTGCGAGCCCTCGAAGTTGATCTCCGCCCGCTTCCCCGGCGGGTCGAGGTAGGGCAGCGCGTCGGTCAGGCACCGCACCGCATGGCCGTGCGCCTCCCGCATCTGATCCATGTCGTTCACGAACAGGAACTTCGCGAAGTGGTAGTACACCGCCGCCTGGGACAGGTGGGCGCCCGCCGACAGCTCCCGGCCTTCGGTGAGGGCCTCGCGGCCGAGCGACTCGTGCTCGGCGGCGACCTTGCTCCAGGCCGCGCACCAGTCGTTCCACGAAGTCAGCCCGCTGGTGATTCGCTCGAAATCGCCCGCGGTCACCCCGTTCGTGGTGAACCGCGGCGCCCAGTGCGAGATCGCCATGGCTACCCGTTCGTCCACGCGCCCTCCTCGTCGTTTGCTGGCAAGATCTGCAAACGAATGCATACTCTCTAGGACAGGCCCAGGTCAACCTGGGTACAGGGAGAGCGTGATGGAACAGCAGGAACTGCACCTGACCGTGAACGGCGAGGACCACACCTTGGCCTGCGATCCGGACCTGCCCCTGCTCGATGTGCTGCGCGCCGCGCTTGGCCTGGCCGGCCCGCGGTTCGGCTGCGGCCTTGGCCTGTGCGGCGCCTGCATGGTGATCATCGACGGCAAGGCCAGGTCCTCCTGCGACTACCCGGCCTGGGCGGCCGAGGGAACCGAGGTGACCACGGTCGAGGGGCTGCGCCATAACGGCGCGCTGCACGCGGTGCAGCAGGCGTTCCTCGACGAGCAGGCGGCGCAATGCGGCTACTGCACCTCCGGGATGGTCGTCGCCGCGGCCGCCCTGCTGACGGTCAACCCCGAGCCGACCGAGCAGGAGATCCGCGCCGCGCTCGACGGAAACCTGTGCCGCTGCGGCACGCACGGTAGGGTGGTGGCCGCCGTGCTCCGGGCGGCCGCGCACGCCGGCGGCGGGCCGGCCGGCGGGCCGGCCGCGCACCACGACAGCGGGCAGGCCGTGCCTTGACTCCCCTGCCGTCCGGCCTCGCCGCCTACCCGAGCCTCGCCGCCAACCCCGTACTGAGTTCCTGGCTGGCGTTCTCCCCCGGCGGCACGGTCACGATCCGGCCCGGCAAGGTGGAGTACGGCCAAGGCGTCTGGACGGCACTGGCCCAGGTCGCGGCCGAGGAACTCGACGTGGCGCTGGCGCGGGTGACGGTGGCGCCGGTGAGCACCGGCACCAGCCCGGACGAGGGGGTCACCTCGGGCAGCCTGTCCATCCAGCACTCCGGTTCGGCGCTGCGGCAGGCATGCGCGCAGGCCCGCCTGCTGCTGCTGGCCGCGGCCGCCGACAAGCTCGGCACCGCCGTGGCCGGCCTGGCCGTCGAGGACGGGCAGATCCTCGCCGCCGGGCAGCCGACCGGGCTCAGCTACTGGTTGCTGGCTGGCGCGGGGCTGCTGGACCGGGAGGCCGGTGACCCGGTCCCGGTCAAGCCGCCGGAGCGGTGGGCGGTAGCCGGCCTCAGCGCCCCCCGGCTCGACCTGCCGGACAAGGTCACCGGGCGGCCCCGGTTCCTGCACGACCTGGTGCTGCCCGGGATGCTCTACGGCCGCGTCGTCCGGCCGCCCGCGGTCGTGGCGGAACTGCTCGCCGTCGGCGACCCGGACCTGCCACCGGACGTGGCCGTGGTGCGCGACGGCTCGTTCCTCGGCGTCGTGGCCGCCACGGACGCCCAGGCGCTCCGCGCCGCCCGCCTGATGGCGAAGGCGGCCACGTGGCACGTGACCGAATCGCTGCCCGATGAACGTGACCTGAAGGGGTTCCTGCTCTCCACGCCGGCCGAGGACTCACCCGTGGAGTCGCGCCGCGACGAGGGCGCCGCCGCGTCGGCGGCGACGGTCCGCACCGCCGAGTACACCCGTCCCTTCCTCGCGCACGCCTCCATGGCGCCGAGCTGCGCGATCGCCCGCTGGGACGGGGAGGAGGTCACGGCGTGGAGTCACAGCCAGGGCATATTCGCGCTGCGCGACGCCCTCGCGGCCGGCCTGGGCCTGGACCCCGCCCAGGTGACCGTGCACCACGCCGAGGGCGCGGGCGCCTACGGCCACAACGGCGCCGACGACGCCGCCCTGGACGCGGTACTGCTCGCCCGGGCCGTGCCCGGGCGGCCGGTCCGGGTGCTGTGGTCCCGTGAGGACGAGATGAGCTGGGCGCCGCTCGGACCCGCCATGCTGGCCCGGTTGTCTGCGGGCCTCGATGCCCGGGGCAGGATCGTGACCTGGCGCCAGGACGTGTGGAGCAACGGGTTCATCGGCCGCCCCGGCCGCGGCGGCGATCCGCGGCTGCTGGCCCTGGCCCACCTGGCGGGAGGGCAGCCGATGCCGCCCGCGCCCGACGGCCCGCCGACCGGCGCCATGGGCGCCACCCGCAACGCGGTGCCCGGCTACGACATCCCCGACCTGGAGGTGGTCCGGCACCGGCTGCTCACCATGCCGATCAGGACCTCTTCGCTGCGCTCCCTCGGTGCGTTCCTCAACGTGTTCGCGATCGAGTCGTTCATGGACGAGCTGGCCGAATGCGCCGGGGCCGACCCAGTCGCGTTCCGGCTGGCCCACCTGACCGACCCGCGGGCGGTGCGGGTGATCGAGGAGGTGGCGGAGTTCTCGGGCTGGGCCTGCCGCCCCCGGGGCGAAGGCACCGGCTACGGGATCGGCTACGCCAGGTACAAGGGCCTCGCCGGGTACTGTGCCGCGGTCGCCGAGGTCGAGGCCATCGACGACGTGCACGTGCGCCGTCTCTGGCTCGCGGTCGACGTCGGCACGGTCATCAACCCGGACGGCGTCGTCAACCAGGTGGAAGGCGGCGCGGTGCAGAGCACCAGCTGGGCCACCAGGGAGCGGGTGACCTTTGACCGGGCCAGGATCACGTCGCTGAGCTGGGACACCTACCCGGTGCTGCGGTTCACCGAGGTGCCCGGCGTGGCGGTGCGGATCGTGGCCGCGCCGGGGCAGCCGGAGACCGGCGCGGGCGAGGTCGCCCAGGGCCCGGTCGCCGCCGCGGTCGGCAACGCGCTGGCGCAGGCGGCCGGCGTGCGGGTACGCGACCTGCCGCTCACCCGCGAGCAGGTGATCCGCGCGATCGAGCTGGGCTGACCGCCGCGCCGCGCACGTCTTTATGTGCGCCACGACGCCCCGTGCTGCCCCCGCTCGTATCGGAGCGGGGTTCCGGGGCCGCCCTCCCCCGAGCCGGCCGGGCCGCGGCCGACGCGACGGAGTCGCGGGGGCCGCTAGTGTGTCGCGTCAGAAGTTTCTAGGGTTATTTTTGCTAGGATCTTGTTATGCCGGGTCCTTCTGCTGTGCCAATCGTGCTGTCTGAGGATGAGCGGGCTGAGCTGGTGCGCCGGGCGGGGCTGCCGGGGCGCTGGCGTTCTGACCGGGCACGGATCATCCTGGCCTGTGCCGGGGGGATGTCCAATGCCGGCGTGGCGCAGGCGCTGGGGGTGGCGGTCAAATCGGTGTCGAAATGGCGGCGCCAGTTCGCGGCGGGCCGGCTGGCCGGGCTGGAGGATGCGGCGCCGGTCGGCCGGCCCAAGGCGGAGCTGGTCCTTCAGGAGGCGGAGCGGGCGCAGCTGGTCGCCTGGGCCCGGCGGGCGAAGACCGCCCAGTTCCTGGCGCTGCGCGCGAAGATCGTGCTGGCCTGCGCGGAGGGGGGGACGAACAAGCAGGCCGCTGCCGATCTGGGGGTGGATGAGTCGACGGTGGACCGGTGGCGGGCCCGGTTTGTTGCCAGGCGCCTGGACGGCCTGCATGATGAGCGGCGGACCGGCCGGCCGCTGTCGATCCTGCTGGATCAGGTCGAGGACGTCATCGTGGCGACCTTGGAGTCCACTCCCGGCAAGGACACGCACTGGTCGCGGGCCTCGATGGCCAGGCGCACTGGGCTGTCAAAGTCGACCATCGGGCGGATCTGGAAGAAGTTCGACCTCAAGCCCCACCTGCAGGACTCCTTCAAGCTGTCTGCCGACCCCTTCTTTGTGGAGAAAGTCGTCGATGTCGTCGGCCTGTACCACAACCCGCCGGAGAAAGCGGTGGTGCTGTGCGTGGATGAGAAGAGCCAGATCCAGGCACTGGACCGCTCCCAGCCGGTGCTGCCGATGATGCCCGGCATGCCCGAACGGCGCACCCACGACTACCTGCGGCACGGCATCACCAGCCTGTTCGCCGCGTTCAACATCGCCGACGGCACCGTCATCAGCGAACTGCACCGCCGACACCGCGCCATCGAATTCAAGAAGTTCCTGGCCGCCATCGACAAAGCGGTGCCCGCTGACCTGGACGTGCACCTGGTCTGCGACAACTACGCCACCCACAACACCCCCGAGATCAGGACCTGGCTCGCCCGCCGCCCCCGCTTCCACGTCCACTTCACCCCGACCAGCTCATCGTGGATGAACCAGGTCGAGCGGTGGTTCGGCCTGCTCACCGACAAGCTGATCCGCCGCGGCGTTCACACCTCCGTCCAGGCCCTGGAGAACGACATCAAGGACTGGATCGCCACCTGGAACGACAACCCCAGGCCGTTCACCTGGACCAAGACCGCCGACGAGATCTTGAACTCCCTCGCCGACTACCTCACCAAACTCGGAGCAGGCCACCCCAGTAAACGAGCAGGACTAACCAACCGAACTTCAGGCGCGGCACACTAGTGCCGCGACCGGCAACGTTTGCCTCATTTCCTCCGCGGCCGATATGGCTGTGGGCCGGCGCCTGATCCGCCTGATTGGCGCCAGTGCTGATTAGTCAGCACGATCTGCTGTGCCGTACAGGTCGTGCCGATCTGCGGTGCCGTTTAGTCCTGGTCGCCGGTGGAAGCGCAGGTCTGCAATCAGGGCGGCAGCTTGTTTTGGCCGGGAACTCGCGTTCCTCGAACACGTCGCGAGGGTTTTTGTCCTGGTATGTGAGATCGTGGACGCGGCTAAAGCTGAGCACAAGCAGACAATGGCAAGGGGAGGAGAGCAGATGATTGGAGCGAGGTTTGCCTTGGTCGCGACCGTCTCCGCGGTCGTGCTCGGGGTGAGCGCGTCTGCCGGCGCCGCGGGCGCAAGCGCCAACTCGGCAACTGTCACCTCGGGAAGCGCGGGTGCGAGCGGCGCCGCCGGCTGTCTCGCGCACCTTGCCGGCGGCCTAAGCGAAGACTGGTACGCCCACTACACGGCGGGCTGCACCGGTCACGACGAGCCGGAACTCGATCCCGTCTCGTCCGCGCCGGGCTCGGCGCAGAACATCACATGGCGTGCCGCCCTGCCGGCAGACGGCTCGTGGCCGGTGTCGAGCGTCGGGCCGACGTTCTGGTTCGGCGGCACGGTCAAAGACACGAACCCAAACAAGATCGGCGGCGAGGGGTTCCTGGAGTTGCAGTTTTACCCGGACTCATTCACTACGCGGTGCACCTCGGGCGGCGGCTTCCAGCTCAAGCACGAGGCCGACGTGTACACGGCGTGCTCACCTGTCTGGACGATCGCGAAGCGGAAGGGCCAGATCATCGAGCCGGCCGCGTTCAACGGCATGCTCAGGGACGCGGCGGGATCAGGTCCGTTCGTCATGCATGCCCTCGACATCGTCGACGTGCACATTTGGGCCCCGTCGCCGGACGCGGCCTACCGGGAGCAGGTCAGGGACGAGACCAGCGGACAGACGTCGAGCGTGCTCGTGCTCAACAGTCCGGGCGACGGCCCGCTGACGCCCGCGTTCAGCACGCAGCAGATCGGCAACGCGCTCGACTGGGGCGGCGTCTGGGACACGCCGATGGCCTTCGTGTACGAGATCGGCCACTCGGACCTCTACGGCCACAATCCCGGCAGGTTCTGCGTTCCGGGCCAGACCTTCTGCGGCTCGTTCAACTACGCCGACTGGCACGGCCAGCAGCCGCTCCGGATCTTCAACGTCACCTTCGGCGACGGGTCGCACCCGCGGAACTGGGCCGTGGTCTCCGACACCGGCGGCAAGGCCGAGGTGCTCGGCCACTCGTTCGTCGGCCCGACCCACTGTACGAAGTACGGCGGTCCGTTCTGCATCTACCCGTGGTACTCGTGGGACGGACGCGCCTTCAACTACGGCGTCAACTACCCCAACACGGTCGAGAGGCTCGGCCAGGCGAACCAGTTCCAGAAGAGGCCGACGTGTCCGGCGGACGGCGTCTTCCCGGGGCACACTTACTGCGACGCGATCGTCCGGTAGCTAGCGGAGAGACGAGGAGGTGGACACCGGCGGTGTCCACCTCCTCGTCAATGCTCGGATCGAGGAAGCACTGCGGTCCAGTCGGAGCCCCGGGCCAGGTCGGGGCCGAGTGGCGTGACCAGCGGATGCTTTGCAGTCAAAGGCCCCGCGGCGTAATACACCGTCCGGAGTCGCTCTCGAACACCGCCAAGGCGGTCCGGCTAACTCCGGGGGGCACGTGCGACGCACGATAATGCATGATCTGTGCGTCATCTTGGCGTCCGGGTAACGCTCGATCGGCAGCGCCTACTCGGCAGGGATGTGCCCCTCCGCCTCCCACCCAGGAACCATCCCGCGAGGCAAACGTTGCCGGTCGCGGCACTAGGCCGAAGTTACGTCCGCCGAGGCAGGAAGATCGGGGGGTTTAGCTGCGGGTTTGCGGCTGGGGTCCTGGTTTGTGGTGTCTACAGGGTGTTCAGGCTCAGTGGGATACCTGCGCCGATGAGGTCGAATGCGCGCCGTTGGGTCGGGGTGGGTTCGGCGAGTGCGGGGATGGTCATCTCGCCGTAGCGCAGTTCGTTGCGGGTGAGGGTGGCCAGGTGCTCCAGCAGGCCGCGGAAGCTGTGCAGCGGCTGTTTCCCGGGCCCGGTCTTGCGTGCGGCTTTGGTATCGGCGGACGCTGACCGGCGGGCTGGCGCGATGGGGTTGGGGCGGGCCGGGGTGTGCTCGTCGGTGTAGGTGAGCGGTGCCCAGGCCTGGCGCAGGTGCCAGGTGAGGTAGCAGGCGAGCATGCAGATCAGCACGTGGGCGCGGACCCGGTCCTCGAGCCGGTGCCAGATGGGACGCAGGTCCAGGTCGTCGGCCTTGATGGAGCGGAAGTCCCGTTCGACGCCGGCCAGGTTCTTGTAGGCAGTCACGGTGCCGGGCGCATCCAGGGCGGCGGCGGGGACGGGGGTGCGGATGACGTAGATCCCGTCGGTGGCGGCCTCGGCGTCGATGGATGCCTGGTTCCGCTGCCAGGTGATGCGGCCGTCGCGGATGTCGAGGGTGAAGTGCTTGGCGACCTTGCGCTTGTTGATCACTTTCCCGGCTGCCAGCCCGATCTTGTCCGGGTCCTTGAGCCGTCCGGCGGCGGCCCGGGCGGCGATCTTGCCCAGGTCATCCTCGGTGGCTTGCAGCAGGTCCCCGCGTTTGCGGGCGCGTTCTTCGGCCAGCACCGGGTTGCGGCAGCAGATCAGCCGCTCACCTGGGTAGTCCGGGGAGGTGATCTCGGCGAGGTCCTGCTCATCGAACAGGGACAGCTGCAGCGGGCCGTTCTGTGCCATGAGCTTTTTGATGGCAGGGGCGCGCAGGCAGGTGATCCACGCCATGCCCTCCAGCTCGCCCAGCGCCCTGATCCGGGCGGAGGTGATCATTCCGCGGTCCCCGACCATGATCATCTGCTCCAGGGTGAACTTCTCCCGCACCACCGTGACGATCTCGGTGAAGGCAGCCGGGTCGGCGACATTCCCGGCGAACGCCCGCACTGCCACCGGCCGGCCCGCCTTGTCGGTGAGCAGCCCGTACTCGATCTGCTTGCGGCCCCGCTTGCCGTCCCGGGAGTGCCCGAAGGCGGCCAGCTCGCAGCACGAGCCCTCCACCCATGAGGACGACAGGTCGAACATGGCGATCCCGCCGTCCGCCAGGTGGCGGCGGGCAAGCTGGGCTTCGATGTCGTCTTGCCGGCCGTGCAGCCAGTCCATCGCGGCGTAGATGCCGTCGGTGGACGCGCCGGCTGTGCCCAGGTCCGGGCCCAGGGTCACGTCGGCCCACCAGGCGAGGGTGGACAGCTTCGATGCCGGCCGCAGCACCCGGGAGACGATCAGCCCGTATGCCAGGTCCCGCTCCGGGCCGGGCGGGCCGAGCAGCGCCGGGAACCCGAGCTTGCGGGCCATGGCGTGCACCGCGGCGGCGTGCCCGTGCGGCAGTGACCGGGCCACCTGCGCCTGCTGGCCGGCCGGGACAAGCTGCTCCCCGGCCAGGGAGCGGCGGATCAGCTCTATGGTCTCGGCTGGCAGCTTCGACAGGTTCGCCACGGTCTCGTTGCGGACCTTGCCGCCCTCGCGCCAGGACCGGCGCAGCAGGTGGGTTTCATAGACCCGTTCCCGGCCGTCTTTCCCTGTGTAGTGGCGACGTTGAGTGGTCACATGCACCGCAGCGGGACCTGTTCCCATAAGGCGAAGCTAGCAGAATCCCAGCTGCTGCAACAGCAGATTTAGTGACGACAAGCCTAGTCAACCAGAAACGGGTCTTCGCAGCTCAGATGCAAGCTCAGGCGTCGAATCGGCCGTAACTTCGGACTAGGCCATCGGGGGGGTTCCGGGGGTCGCTCCCCCGGGCCAGCACTAGTGCTGGCCGAACAGGGCGCTGACCGACTCGCCGACGTGGATCCGCCGGATCGCCTCGGCCAGGGCCGGTGCGACCGACAGCACGGTGAGCTTGCTGCTCTCCCACGCTTCCGGCGGCGGCACGGTGTTGGTGCAGATGATCCCGGTGACCTCGGGCGCGGCGGCGATCTTCTCCAGGGCGCCGTCGGCGAACAGCCCGTGCGTGCACGCGACGCGCACCGACTTGACCCGGTGCTCGCGGAGCTTGGCCAACAGCTCGATCAGCGTGGTGCCCCGGGCGATCTCGTCGTCGAGGACGATCACATCGCTGTCGTCCACGTCCCCGATGATCGAGGTGATGCGGACCGTATGGTCGTCGATGCGCTCCTTGGCCCCGGCCGCGACCGGCAGCCCCAGCCGGGTGGCGAACGCCGCCGCGCTTTTGGCGTTTCCCAGGTCCGGGGACACGACCACGGTCCCGGAAAGGTCCTGGCCCCGGAAGTGGCCGGCGAGTTCCCGCAGCGCGTGCAGGTGGTCCACCGGCACCGAGAAGAACCCGTGCACCTGGCTGGAGTGCAGGGTCATCGTGAGCACCCGGCTGGCCCCGGCGCTGACCAGCAGGTCGGCCACCATCCGGCCGCCGATCGAGACCCGGGGCATGTGCTTCTTATCACTGCGCGCATAGGCGTAATGCGGTATCACCGCAGTGACCCGGGCCGCGGAGGCACCGCGGGCGGCGTCCAGCATGAGCAGCAGCTCGACCAGGTTGTCCTGCACCGGCGGGCTCAACGGCTGGATCAGGAAGACGTCGCGCTCCCGGCAGTTGGACTGCAGTTGGACTTCCATGCAGTCGTTGGCGAACCGGCGCGACCTTACCGGGAGCAGGGGCTCGCCCAGCTCCGCACAGATCTCGGCCGCCAGCTTGGGGTGGGCACTTCCGCTGAACACCGCGATCTCACGCACGCCGACCAGGCTAAGCCATTGACCGCCATGCGATTTGGGTAACCACTTGCCCAGTTGGAGTGATGGGCGGGGGATGGCTTGGGCGCGGACAGAACTCCGCGCCCTAGAGCCAGAAGCGGTCGGCCGGCGGTGGCGGGATGGTCGCGGTCTTGGTCAGCGGCTGCCATGGCGGCTCCTGGCGCCGGCGCGGCCGCTGTCTGGTGCGTTGCTCATGCCTGGTAGATCTCCGGCTAGGCCGGGGAACTTTCCGCCCGGATACCGCTGGCGAGCTGGCCCCCCGCCAGGCGCAGCCAGCGCCGCGGGCTGGCCAGCGCGGCGGCAGTGCCCCCCGCCAGGCTGGCCAGCGTGACCACACCGGTCAGTGCCGGGGCCGCACCTGGCGTCCCGTCCGACGGGCCCGCAGGCCATCGGGGGGTTCCAGGGCCATCGGGGGTTCGGGGGTGTCCCCCGGATGGTGCTGTGCTCCCCCGGGCCAGCACTGTGAGCCCCTCGCTCACCTGGCCCGCGACCACTGCCACCGGCACCCCCGCCGCCGCTGCGGCGGCGATCACGGTGCCGCAGGTCTTCCCCGTCAGCGAGGTCTCGTCGAACCGTCCCTCCCCGGTAATGACCAGATCGGCGCCGGCCAATGCCCGGTCCAGCCCTGCGAGGCGGCACAGTTCGGCCGCCCCCGGGGTGAGGACCGCGCCCCAGGCGGCGGCCAGCCCGTAACCGGTCCCGCCGGCGGCCCCGGCGCCCGGGGCGGCCCGGTCCCCGCCGAGCGTTTCGGCGAGCCGGGCCAGTCCCTTCTCCAGCCGGGCGATCTGCGGCCCATCGGCGCCTTTCTGCGGCCCGAACACCGCCGCCGCCCCGCCCGGCCCGAGCAGCGGCGCAGTGACATCGGTCAGGCAGGTCACCCCACCAGCCGGCGGCGCCCGCAGCCCGCTCAGGTCCGCCCGCGCCAGGTCGGCCAAGGCTCCGCCGCCCGGCGGAAGCGGGTTGCCCGCGGCATCGAGGAACCGGGCCCCCAGCGCGCCCAGCGCCCCGGTTCCCCCATCGGTGGACGCCGAACCACCGAGTCCCACGAGGATCCGTCCCACCCCGGCATCCAATGCCCGGCCCAGCAGCTCACCGAGCCCGGTCGTCTGTGCCCCCATTGGGTCAGGCCGCGCCAGCAACGGCAGCCCGCTCGCCCGCGCCAATTCCACGACGGCCGTGCCGACCTGAGCCGGCGCAGAGCGGTCGGCGGGCCACCTGGCCGCGGAGTTCTGTCCGCGGCCAGGTGACCCACTGGGCGCCCCATCTCCCCCGTCAGGCAGTTCCAGCCAGCGAGCGGTGACCGGGGCGCCCCCAGGCCCGGTGACCTTGGCACGGTGCCAGCGGGCCCCGGACACCGTGGCCGCCAGCACGTCCAGGGTTCCCTCGCCGCCGTCCGCCAGCGGCAGCCGGGTCACCTGGTCCCCCGGCCGCACGCTGAGCCACCCCTCGGCCAGCGCGGCTGCGGCCGCTGCGGCCCCGAGGGTGCCCTTGAACGAGTCGGGCGCGATCAGCACCCGCACAGCGGTCGTCCCGGCCCTAGCTCGCGGCGGCG
>CAWDXD010000024.1:0-104303 GCA_963806145.1 uncultured Actinomycetes bacterium | reverse complement strand
ACCCGGGCACGGGCCGGATTTGCGATCGGATGTATCACACGCGCCGGCCGGTCCCCTTGTCCGTTGATCTCGCCGGGGCCACCCCGGCGGCAGATGACCGACAGGGGAGGTCTTCCAATGACTCAGAAGATTCTGGATTACTCGTATGCCCGGTTCACCCCCGCGCAGGTCCACAACCTCGGCGCCGTGGCGGTGTGCCGGTATCTCACCGTCGTCAATCCCAGCACCAGCGGGAAACTGCTGACCCGCGCGGAGGCCGCAGGTATGTCGGCGGCCGGGATCGGCCTGGTGTCGGTGTTCGAGTTCGACAGCAAGGACGCCACGGGCGGCTACCACCAGGGCAAGGAGTACGCCGCGCTGGCGCACGAGCAGCACACCGCGGCCGGCGGCCCGTCCGGGCGGCCGATCTACTTCGGCGTGGACTTCGACACGCCGGACTACGCCGCCCAACTGCCCAACACGCCGGAGCACGCACTCGCCAAGCTCGGCCCGATCGGGGAGTACTTCAAGGGCTGCAACGACGTGCTCGGTTCCCATCTGACCGGCGCCTACGGCGGCTACTGGGTGATCAAGCGGCTGTTCGAGGCGAACCTGATCAGTTTCGGCTGGCAGACCGTGGCTTGGTCGGGCGGCCAGCGCTATCCGCGCGCGGCGCTGTACCAGACCGGCTTTCACGGCAGCTACGACGTGAACTTCTGCGACGCCAGTGACTTCGGCCAGTGGCGGATCGGCTGGCGGCCCGGGGACGTGCCGTCCGACGTGCATCCGGTCACGCCGACGACCCAGGTCTGGCACAAGGTGCAGCCGGGCGACACCCTCAGCGGCCTGGCCCGCGCCTACGGCACCACGGTGCAGGCCATCGCCGCCCTCAACCCCAGCCTGATCACCGATGTCGATCACATCGAGGTCGGCTGGAACATCCGGGTCAAGTAGCGGCAGGTTGCTCCGCGAGTTGCTCAGCGAGCAGGCCGTGGTTCTCGTTCAGGCCCGCTGCCAGGCGCGCCCGGCACGATGGGCAGGCGGCCGCCCCTCCCGTGGGCGGCCGCCTGCCCGTAGCATGACGGGTGTGACGCTCGGTAGCGGCGGGGCGGGTACCAGCCAAGCCGGGCCCGACCGTGCGGCCCGGCTTGGTGAGTGCCTGGAGCGGGCCAGGAACGGCGAGATGGGCGCGCTCGGCGACGTGGTACGGGAACTGAACCCGCTCCTGTGGCACGTTGCGCGAACGGAGGGGCTCACCGCCGAGGAGTCCGCCGACGTCGTCCAGACGACCTGGCTGGAGCTGCTGCGCCGGCTGCACGACATCCGGTCCCCGCGTGCGCTCACCTCCTGGCTGGTCACCGCGACCCGCCGGGAGGCGTGGCGTGCCCGCGAGCTGTCCCGCAGGCAGGCCCCGGACGGCGCGGCGCGGCTGGAGTCGGCGCCCGATCCCGGGCCGCTGCCCGGCGAGCGGCTGCTTTCCGATGAGCGGGACAGGGCGCTGTGGCAGCACTTCCAGCGGCTGCCGGAGCGTTGCCGCACGCTGCTGCGGATCGTCGCGCAGGCCGCTAGGCCCGACTACGCGGCGGTGGCGGAGGCGCTGGGGATGCCCGTCGGCAGCATCGGCCCCACCCGCGGCCGCTGCCTGGCCAAGCTGCGCGAGATGCTGCTGGCCGACCCCGGCTGGAGGGAAACATGACAGACCCCGCCGACCTGCCGCTGGACGACATGGACCAGGCGATCCTCGACCGGCTGGCGGCCATTCACACCCTGCTCGACCCGCCGCCGGGCGACCTTGACGAGCGGGTCTCGTTCGCGATCGCGCTGGAGGGCCTCGACGCGGAAGTGGCGCGGCTCAGCGAGCAGCAGCCCGTCGGGTCCGGCGCGCGCGGCACCGAGCGCACCCGCACGATCACCTTCGACGCGGACAGCCGCGCCATGATGATCACGGTCTCGGACCACCAGGACGGAACGGTCCGCATCGACGGCTGGCTCGCGCCCTCCGCGCCGCTGCGGGTCGAGCTGCGGCTGCCGGAACCGGCGCCGCTCCGGGCCGTGACAGCGGATGCCGCGGGCCGCTTCGCGTTCGAGGGCGTCCCGCACGGGATCGCCCAACTGCTGGTGCAGCCCCCTGAGGGCGGCGCGCTGCCGCGGGTGGTCACGCCGGCGTTCGCGCTCTGACGTGGCCGCGCCGTCGCTTGCCGACCGGGCCGCGCGGATGCACGCGGCCGGCCTGGCATCCAGCGACAACGGCCGGCCCGCGGCCGCTGTGCGCCAGCTTCGCGCCGGGTTGCGGCTCATCGGGTCCGGGCGGGGACGCTCCGGACGGCGGGGATCCCGCGGTCGCCGAGATCCGCGCCCGGCTACTGGTCAGCCTGGCCTGGGCGGAGTCGGAACGGGGCCGCGTGGACGTCGGGTTCCGGCTGCTCGACGAGGCGGAGCGGCTCATCCCGCGGGCACAGCGGGCGATCCTGCTCGCCCAGCGCGGCCTGCTGCTCAAGCGCAGCGGCCGCAACGAGGAGGCGCTGCGGCAGTACGACCAGGCCGTGGCCCTGCTCACCGAGCAGGCAAGCCCGCTGGACCTGGTCAAGCTGCTCAACAACCGCAGCCTGGTGCACCTGGAGGCCGGCCACATCCGGCTGGCCCGGGCCGACCTGCACCGCTGCCGCCAGGTCGCGGAACGGCACGGGCTCGCCCTGCACGTGGTGCTCAGCAGGGTCAACCTCGGCTGCATGGACGTGGTCGCCGGCGACCTGCCGTCGGCGCTGGGCGCGTTCGCCGCCGCCCGGGAGGACTTCGAGGCGCTGGCCCCGGGGCGGCTGTCGAGCCTCGCGGTGGAGCGGGCCCGCGCCCTGGTGGCGGCGGGCCTGTTCACCGAGGCCGACCGCGAGCTGGCCTACGCCGCCGAGCAGGCCGCGTCGCAGCGGCTCAGCCACATCTACGCCGACGCGGTCCAGGTCCGCGCGGAAGCCGCGCTGCTCGCGGGCCGGGCGGAGGACGCCCTGCGGTGGGCGCGGCACGCCAGGGAGCGGTTCCTCGGCCGGGACAACGCCCGCCGGGCCGCGCTCGCGTCGCTGCTCGAACTGCGCGCCGACCTCGCAGCGGCGGGCGAGCGCAGCGGCCCGTGGGAGGTGGGCCCGGGAGGCGGGGGCGGACTCGGGGACAGGGGCGCGGGCGCCGGTTCCGGGGCGGCGGGCGAGCCGGCCGTGAGGATCGCGGTCAGGGCGCAGGCGCTCGCGGGGCGGCTCGACAGGCTGGGCCTGGCAGAGGACGCGCGGGTGGCCAGCCTGGTGGCGGCCCGCGCGCTGATCGCGGCAGGCCGGCCCGATCGCGCCGCCCGCGCCGTCGCGCGCTACGGGCCGCCCGGCCCCGTGGACCGCCTGGACACCCGCCTGCTCTGGCGGCTGGCGCGGGCCGAGCTTGCCTGGGCGGACGCGCGGGCTGCCGATGCGTCCCGGCAGCTCGTGGCCGGGATGGCCGCGCTGCACCGGCATCGCACCCAGTTCGGCTGCCTCGACCTGCAGACCGGCGCCGCCGTGCACGGGCAGGACCTGGCCCGGGCCGGGCTCGCCGCGGCGCTCGCCAGCGGGTCACCGGACGCGGTGTACCGGTGGTCGGAACGCGCCAGGGCCCAGGCCCTGCTGCTGCCGACGGTCCGGCCGCCGGACGACTCCGCCGCCGCGGCAGCGCTGGAGGAACTGCGGCAAGCCAGGCACACGCTGCGCGCCAGGGAGCTGGCCGGACGGCCGACCCATGGCCTGCCCGCCCGGATCGAGGCCCTCCAGCGCAGCGTCCGCGAGCAGTCGTGGGCCACCCCGGGGCGGCGTGATGTCCCGGCCCCCGCGCCCGCCCCCATCCGCGCGATCCGCGACGAGCTGGCGGGCGCGGCGCTCGTGATCTACCTGCGGGACGGGCCCGGGCTCTGGGCGCTTGTCGTCGTCGGTGACTCGGCGCGGCTGCGGCCGGTGGGCGGGTACGCCGCCGCGGCGGAGGCCGTGCTGCGGCTGCGCGCCGACCTCGACGTCAAGGCGGGCCGCGCGCTGCCGGGCCAGCTCGCCGCGGCCGTGAGCGCAGCGGCGCGGCAGGACGCCGCCGCGGTCGCCACCGCGGTACTCACCCCGCTGCTGGCCGACGTCGGCGACCGCGACCTGGTCGTGGTGCCGACCGGCATCCTGACCACCGTGCCGTGGGCGGTGCTGCCCGGCTGCACCGGGCGCCCGGTCACGGTGGCGCCGTCGGCCACCGCGTGGCACGCCGCCAGGCAACGGCTGCGGACCGCTAGCCAGCGCGACCCCGGCTGGCCGGGCCCGCAAGTCCCCACCCTGCTCGTTGCCGGGCCCGGCAACGCCCGCGGCGAGGCGGAGATAGCGGCGGTCGCCGCGCTCCGCCCCGGCGCCCGCGTCCTCACCGGCGCGGACGCGACACCCGCCGCGACCCTGGCCGCGCTGGACTCGGCGGCTATAGCGCACATCGCCGCGCACGGCCATCATCAGGCCGAGAACGCGCTGTTCTCCACCCTGGACCTGGCCGGAGGGCCGCTGCTCGGCTATGACCTGCAGCGGCTGGCCCAGGTACCGCACATGGTCGTGCTGTCCTCCTGCGATCTGGGGCTGACCGACGTCCGGCCCGGCGACGAGACCTTCGGCATCGTCACGGCGCTGCTGAACGCGGGCGCCGCGACCGTCGTCGCCAGCGTCGCCAGGGTCGCCGACCACACCGCGATGGCCGCCATGGTCGGGTACCACCGCGCGATCACGGGAGGCACCCCACCGGCCGCCGCCCTCGCCGCGGCGCTCGAACGCGACGCCGAGGCCAGCTTCGTCTGCTTCTGCGCCGGCTGACTCGGCGACCGCCGGGGCAGGGCTTTGAGCCCGGCGGCGCGTTGAGGGCGCCGAACGTTCAGCGTCATGTCCGCGCAATCTCGCCTTAAGTCGTGTATCAAGACCGCGCTGGCACCCCCTATTTACAGGGAGCACTACCCGCGTTGCGGGAAGCTGCGGATGACGGGGGACCAACATGAGCGAGCGGGGGGTTACGGCTGCGGCGCTGGCGGTTAGGGGCGCCGAGCGCATGTCGCCGTTGCCGGCCGGGGATGTTCCCGGCGGTGCCGTATCTGGGCGGCGGGCGACCGACCGCTGCATGGCGCCAGCCAGGGCGGGGTGGTGGCAGGCGTGGCGGGCCCGGTTCGGGCTGGCCGAGGTGTGCGGCACCATCGCCGCTATCAGCGGTTTCACCGCCGGGTACCTGACCGCCGGGTCGCTCCTGGCCGCCGCCGGGTTGGCCACCATCTGCGAAGCTCTGGGGTTTTATGGGTGCGTCGGGGTAAAGGCGACGACTGCGGCCCGCCGGGCCACGGCCCACCTGGACGGTTTGCGGAGGCTAGCCGCCGGGACATGGCACGCGATCACAGAACAGCTGGCCTCGTGCGTGCTCGCAGAAGCGCTGGACGGGTTCCTGATCCGCCCGGGCTGCCTGGCCGGGGCGGCGTGGCTGGCCCGGCCGCTGCCCGGTGGAATATGGCTGGGGTTCGCGGTCGGCAAGGTTGCCGCGGACGTGGCCTGGTATGGCACGGAGGCCTCGGCCCGCCGGAGCGCAGCCTGGACCGTCCCCGGCGCCCGGCCGGCCACCCCGTATGTACTGCTCGATCTCGCCCGGGCTAAGGACAGCTTCGCCGAGCTGGCCGCAGCACTGCCCGGAGTGGCGGTCCACTACGCGGTCAAGGCAAACCCCCATTCCCGGCTGCTGGCCTGCCTGCACGCAGCCGGGTGCCGGTTTGAGGCCGCCTCCTGGGCCGAGGTCCGTGCAGCTATCCGGGCTGGTGCGGACGCGTCTGAGGTGCTTTTCACCCACCCGGTCAAACCCGTCCATGACATCGCCCGCGCCTACAAGGCCGGGGTCTGGCGGTTCGCCGCCGACAGCGATACCGAGCTGCACAAGATCGCCCGGAGCGCCCCCGGGTCCGCGGTGCTGCTGCGCTTGGACGCCGGTGCCGATGGCACGGTCGGCGACCAGGGCAAGTTCGGAATCCCGCCCGAGCAGGCGCTGGGATTGGCGCGGCTGGCAAGGTCACTGGGCCTGAACCCGTACGGGCTGGCATTCCACGTCGGATCACAGACCATGGACCCCAAGGCGTGGGACCATCCCCTCCGCCACTGCGCGCAGATCATGACCGACCTGGCCGCCGACGGGATCAGGCTGGCCATGGTCGACGTGGGAGGCGGATTCCCGGTCCGCTACGACACCGACCCGCCGCCGCTCGCCGACTACGCCGCCGCGATCAATACCGCGGCAGCCCAGTTGCCCTACCCGGTACAACTGGCCTGCGAACCCGGCCGGGCGATCGCCGCCCCAGCCGGCACCATGATCGCAACGGTAGTCGGCACGGCATGGCGACACCGCACGCTGCGGGTCAGCCTGGACACCGGCGCATTCCATGGCCTGATCGAAGCGCTGGAATCCGGCCGCGAACTGCGCTTCCCGGTCACCATCCCCGCCGCGGCGGACAGGACACCCATCCCGTGCACCCTGACCGGGCCCAGTTGCGACAGCCAAGACACCATCCTCGACGAGGTATGGCTGCCCATGCCCCGCGCCGGTGACCGCGTGCTGATCGGCAACGCCGGCGCCTACACCACCTGCTACTCAGGCCGCAGTACCTTCAACGGCTACCCAGCCCCCACCATCAAGATCACAAGATCTCGGCGCGACCCGGCCGCCCGCCACAAAGGCACATACCACTACGGCCAATCGCCACAGAGCCGAGGTATCTGCGCATCGCCACCAGCGTGAACAGGCTCGGTCACCGGCCGCGCTGATTCGGCTGATTCGATCTGGCCAAGGATCAGCTGCTGTGCTGGCCGGTTGGGCGCCTATGGTGAGAGGGTCGCCGCCCCGAGCGCGGGCTGAGCTTGCCAGGTCAGTGTCCGCGCGGTCGGCCAGCGGCTGCCAGAAGGGTGCGGCAGAAGATGTTCGAGCGGTTCACCGACCGGGCGCGGAGGGTTGTAGTCCTGGCGCAAGAGGAAGCCAGGATGCTCAATCACAACTACATCGGCACCGAGCACCTGCTGCTGGGCCTGATCCACGAGGGCGAGGGCGTGGCGGCCAAGGCCCTGGAGTCGCTGGGGGTCAGCCTGGAAGCGGTGCGCGCGCAGGTTGAGGAGATCATCGGCCAGGGCCAGGAGGCCCCGTCGGGGCATATCCCGTTCACCCCTCGTGCCAAGACGGTCCTTGAGCTGTCGCTGCGTGAGTCCAGGCAGCTTGGCCACGACTACATCGGCACCGAGCACATCCTGCTGGGCCTGCTGCGTGAGGGCGAGGGCGTGGCCGCCCAGGTGCTGGTCAGGCTGGGCGCAGATTTGAACAGGGTGCGCCAGCAGGTGATCGAGCTGCTCCATGGCCGCCGGGGCGAGGAGTCGGCGGCCTCCGCCGCGGGCGGGCGGGAACGCCGGCTGCCGCCGGAGATCGCTTCCCGCCTCGATGCGATCGGCTCGCGGCTATCGGCTGTCGAGCAGCGCACCGGGACCGGGCCGGACACCGGCGAGCTGGATGAGCAGATCGAGCAGGTACTGCGCGACAGGCACGCCGCCGTCGACGCCCAGGACTATGAGCGGGCCGCGTCGCTGCGCGACCAGGAAAAGGACCTGCTCACGCAGCAGGCCGCGCGCCAGCAAGAGTGGGCCGCCACGCACCCGGACCTGTCATCCCTTGCCGAGAAGGTCCGTCAGCTCAGCGACGAAATCGAGCACCTTCATGCCCTGCTCCGCGAGCACGGCATCGAACCCGAACCCGGCGCAGCCTGACCCAGCCGAGGCCACAGCAGAACACGGCATCTTAGGCAACCACCCCGGCCGCGGCCACACATCGGCCCTCGGGCGAACACCACCGACCCGGCGCGGATGAACGCCCACCGGCGATCACCCGCCAGGCCATGCCACGAGACCTCGGCGCCGTCCAGCTCCTCTGCGGCCGTGGATTCACCGGATACCGCCACGACGCGACCCACCATAGTCATGGCTGCCTCCAGCTACGCGAAGGCACCCTTGCCGATGTCACCGATGCCGAGCGTGGCGGACCTGGTCCGTCGCAGCGCCTCTCGGCCCTGCCAAACCTGATTACACCGGCGCCATGCGTGCCCGGCTCAAAGTGACATGGGTCACCGGTACCTATTGTTCATCGTGTGACCGATTTGTTCATCGTGTGACCGATCCAGCGGCCGGGCGCAGAAGATGGTTCTCCCCGTAAGGTGCCGATGGGGGTAGGCGTCTGACAGTCCGGGACAAGGAGGCAGGACATCATGCGGTTCACGCCACGCGCCGCGTGCCTGATCGGCGCAGTCGTTACGGCACTCATCTCCGTCGCAACAGCCACGGCCAGCGCGGCCCCGGCGGCGCCAGGCTGTATCGCGGTCACCGCCACCATCCCCGTGGGGAACTTCCCGCGCGGGGTCGCGGTGAACCCGAAGACCCGCACCCTCTACGTGACCAACGTCAGCGGCGACTCGGTGTCGGTGATCAACGGGCGGACTAACACCGTGACCGCCACCATCCCCGTCGGCGCCGAACCGTTCGGGATCGCGGTAAACAACAACACCCGTGCCGTCTACGTGGCCAACACCCAGTCCAACACGGTGTCGGTGATCAACGGACGGACCAACACCGTGACCGCGACCATCTCCGTCGGCCGCTCCCCCGATGGCATCGCGGTGATCCCGAAGACCGACACCATCTACGTGACCAACACTCTGTCCAACACGGTGTCGGTGATCAACGGGCGGACCAATACCGTGACCGCGACCATCCCCGTCGGCACCGACCGGTTCGCGGAACCGTTCGCGGTCGCGGCGGACATCAGGACCGGCACCATCTACGTGACCAACCTTGGCGACGACTCGGTGTCAGTGATCAACGGGCCAACCGGCACCGTAATCGCCAACATCCCCGTAGGCATCAACCCGCTCGGGATCGCAGTGAACAAGGCGACCCGCACCGTCTACGTGACCAACGGCCAGTCCCTCACGATGTCGGTGATCAACGGGCGGACCAACACCGTGACCGCCACCGTCTCCGTGGGCAACATGTTCGGGGCCGCAGTGAACCCGCGGAACGATACCGTTTACCTGGCCAACACCGGCGCCGACACGGTATCGGTGGTCAGCGGGCGGACCAATACCGTGACCGCCACCGTCCCGGTGGGCAGCGCCCCGGTCAACATCGCGGTGAATCCCAATGCCAGGACCATCTACGTAACCAACGAAGACGGCAACTCGGTGTCGGTACTCGCGCCCTGCCGGAGCTGAATGGGGCATCCCTGCCCGGCGCGCATCCCGGGCCGTCATTCACTGACGTGCCGACCCGGGAGGCTGTCGGCCTGGGAGCCGGTGAGCGGATTCGAACCGCTGACCTGCCGTTTACAAGACGGCTGCTCTGCCGACTGAGCTACACCGGCCGGGGACTCGCTGCATAGTAGCCCACCTCGGAGTTATCGTGATCGCGCGCGGTCTGAGGCAAGCGCTGATACTCGACACGGGGACTGGATGGACGCAAAGACTGACACCGAAGGAGCGGGCTCGCCGGCGAAGGAGTCGCGCGGGGTCGACCACCTGCTCGGACTGTTCCCGCCTGGTACAACGCAAGACGATGACGGCATGATGAGGGTCGGTGGGTGCCGCCTGGATGAGCTGGCGGCCGCCTATGACACGCCGGTCATGGTGGTTCATGAGGGCGCTGTGCGTCGGCGCGCACGCGACTACCAGACAGAGTTGGCCGCACGTTGGCCTGACTCACAAGTTGTCTTCGCCTCGAAGGCGTTCCCCTGCACCGCTGTGCAGCGGCTCATGGTCTCCGAGGGGCTGTGGCTTGATGTGGCAGGCGGCGGCGAGGTCGTCACGGCGCTGGCCGCTGGGGCCGATCCGGCGACCCTGGTACTGCACGGCAACGCCAAGACCACCGAGGAGATCGAGCTTGCTGTCGGCGCGGGCGTGGGCACCATCGTCGTCGACAACCTCGACGACATCGACCGGCTGGAGGCCACGGTTCAGCCCGGCCGCGTGCAGGGCTGCCTGGTACGGATCATTCCCGGGGTGCAAAGCTCCACCTACGCCGCATATGCAACCGGGCACGCCGACTCCAAGTTCGGGCTGCATCCCGCCGCGGCCACAGAGGCTATCGGGCGAATCGAGGCCTCCAGCAGGCTGCGCATGGACGGCCTGCACACCCACGTCGGATCACAGATCCTGGTGGCGGATGAGCTCGCGGCCGCGGTCGCGCCGCTGGCCGCCGTCGGCGAATACCCGGTTTATGACCTCGGCGGCGGGCTCGGCTGCCGGTACACCTACGCCGACCACCCACCGAGCCTGGAGGAATACCTGGACGTCCTGGTCAACGCGGCCCGTGCGCATCTGCCCTCCGCCGCCCGCATCCTCATCGAGCCTGGGCGTAGCATGATCGCCCCAAGCGCAGTCACCGTCTACCGGGTCACCACCGTCAAGCATGGCCCGAAGACGTTTGTCGCGGTTGACGGCGGAATGGGCGACAACCTCGAGGTTGCGCTCGTCGGCCAGCGGTTCGAGGCCAGCATCGTCAACCGCGTCGGTGGCGGACAGACGGTCACCGTCGTCGGCCGCCACTGCGAGTCCGGTGACGTGATCAGCGACGGCGTCCGGCTCCGCGAGCCGCGCGTCGGCGATCTGCTCGCCGTCCCGGTCACCGGGGCGTACTGCTACACGATGTCGAACAACTACAACGGTGCCCGCCGGATACCTGTCGTGTTCGCCGACAGCGGAGACGCGAGGCTCGTCGTCCGCCGCGAGACCTGGGACGACCTACTGACCCGGGACGCGTGACCAGCGATGTCATCGTCGCGCCGAAACTCCTGATGCCGGCGCCCGGCGTCTCTTTACCTGCCGAGCGTCGCCACGAGGATGGCCTCGATGGTGTGGAGCCGGTTTTCCGCTTGGTCGAACACGATGCTGGCAGCCGATTCGAACACCTCACCGGTCACCTCAAGGCCAGAGGTCATGCCGGATCCGCTGTGGTACCGGCGAAGGCACCACGCGGCGCATGCTGTTCCCGTCGACTTTGAAGGCCCAGCCCTGATCTGCCGCCAGCCTGTCTGCCTCGGACTTGGTGTAAAGCGGGCCGATCGGCTTACTCGGATCGGTGAAGGCCGGGTCGTCCGGATCAACCTCGATCATCGTCAGCAGCGACGCGAGCGGCTTCTCAAATGGGAGCCGGTTCCCGAGCTCCTGCTCGACGAGGTAACCGATCATCCCCTGGGTCTCGGCGCCCAGCACATCGAGCGGAGACTCAGGTACCTCCTCGTATGCCGCCTCCTCCAGGGCAAGCAGCCCGATCTGCGGGCCGTTCCCGTGTGAGATGATCAGCTCGTGCTGCTCCCCGATCGGCGCCAGGCGATCACACGCCACCCGGACGTTCTCGCGCTGATTTTCCACGGTCATCGGCTGCCCTCGGCGCAGCAATGCATTTCCCCCGAGCGCGACCACCACGCTCATGAAATTCCCCTCATGCGTGGTAACGTATCCCGCTTGTCAGGCGTCCGGCCAGAACACTAATGTCCCCTTACTGCACGACGATGCCCTGCCAGCCATCAGCATTGTCGGTGCTCAGCGCTGGATCAGGGAAGGGGGCATCTGTAACTGTTCTCCCTCGTGTCACCTTTACGTCATCTTTACGTCGCTCAAGAGCCATCTGGCGTAGATATGCCGAAGTTGGTGATTGTCGGTCAAGATTTGTGTCTCATATTGATACGAGCTTGTGTCTAGAGAGAGGATCGTTGCGCTCTTCACTGAAGGTGAAAAGGGAATGCAGGAAAGAGAAAGCGATTGAGCCATGACTGAGACCCCAGGTGACCCGCACGGAGAGGCTGTCACGCACCCTCCGCCGCAGGCAGACGCTGCACACCTTCCGCCTCAGGGGGACGCTGCACCCCCCCAGCCATCCGGGGATGGGGCCGGGGCCGCCCAGGGGCCCGGCTTCGGCCTACCGGTGGCGATCGCGCTCATCATGGGCAGCATCATCGGTGTCGGGATCTTCAACCTGCCGACCTCGCTGGCCTTCTACGGGCCGATTACGCTGGTCTCGATGGCGCTCACCACGGTTGGTGCCATCGCGCTGGCCCTGATGTTCGCCGCACTGTCACGCCGGCTGCCGGCCGACGGTGGGCCGTACGCGTACGCACGGGTTGGGTTCGGCAACGTGGTGGGCTTTTTCAACGCGTGGTCGTACTGGATCACCGCGTGGGCCGGCAACGCGGCGATAGCCGTCGGCTGGGTCCTGTATGTCGAGGAGTTCATCAACAAGGGCGGGAACAAGCTGATCACGATCCTGCTCGTGCTGGTCGGCTTGTGGATCCCCGCGGCCATCAACCTGTCCGGCGTCAAGAACATGGGCTCGGTCCAGATGTGGACCACGGTCCTCAAGTTCGCGGCCCTCGTCTTCATGTCAACCGTGGGCCTGTTCTTCATCAGCCGTGCCCACTACACGCCGTGGAATATCAGCGGCGAAGGCGCGATCGGGGCGATCGGCGGCGGCATGGCGATCGCACTGTTCAGCTACCTCGGCGTCGAGGTCGCATCCGTCGCCGCGGGCAAGGTGCGCAACCCTGACCAGAACGTTCCCAAAGCCACGGTGTGGGGCACGCTCGCCACCGCGGTCGTCTATATGCTATCGCTGATCGCCGTGTTCGGCATTCTGCCATCCCATACGCTCGAGAAATCCAACGCGCCGTTCTCGGCTGCGGTCAACGCAATGTTCGGTGGTACGTGGGCGGGCTATGTCATGGCCGTCGTCGTTATCATCTCCGGCTTTGGGGCGCTGAACGGCTGGACCATGATCTGCGCCGAGATGCCCCTCGCGGCGGCCAAAGACGGACTTTTCCCCGAACGATTCAAGCACATTTCAAAGAACGGGGTACCTGCCTACGGCATCATCGCCTCCACCGCGCTGGCATCGATCGCGATGGCAATCAACTACATCGGCTCTGGTGGCGCCACCGTGTTCACGACGCTCGTACTGATGACTGGCATCACCTCCGCCATCCCGTACGGCTTCTCAGCGCTCGCGCAAATCAAATGGCGTATTGCCGACCGCCGGGCCCTCCATGGTCAGCGATTCACCCGCGACATGATCGTCGCCGTGCTTGCTCTGGTATTCTCGATCCTTTTCATATGGTACTCGCGCAACACCGGCCAGAGCACCTTTGTGTACTGGGCCCCGTTCCTCCTGGCCGGCGGCGCCCTCCTGCTCGGCATCCCCGTCTACCTTTCCCGGCGGGGAAAGATGACCGAACCCGAACCCATACCCGAGTACCGCTGAGGAGGACAGGCGGCCCAGCACATGCCTACCGCATCATCAGCGGCTGGCCTGATCCGGGGACGCCCTTGGCTCAGCGGGGGCCGGTCATACCCGCCGGGTGGCTGATCGGGGCCCGTACTAGCACAAGACCCGCTGCCCAAGCTGTCAGGCGCTGCCCGCCGTCAGCTCAAAGGAGGCGGATGACCTGGGTCTCGCCGGTCTCATTGTCGCGGATCAGTACATCCCTGCCTGCCCTCATCTGGGCATCGATGAACTCGTACAGGGTGATCGCGCAGCGCAGCCGGCCGGCCTGCGCTGGCGTTTTACGCTGCACTACGCTCCACGTGCCACCCTGGCCCCGCCGCCATGACCGGCCCCGGGGCGCGCCCGGCGTCACGGCCCCAGGCGCTCCACCGGCGGGCATCCGCTGGCCTCATGTTCGAGCCAGTCCCGCAGCGACCGGGTGGCCTCGACGTCGTTGCGGTTGTAGGTGAGCAGCCAGCCGCGGGCCGCGGCGTCCCCCGGCCCGGTGCCGGCGAAGCCGGCGGCCTGGTCGTACCTGAGCATCGACTCGCCGCCGCCAGGATCCTCGACGTCCCAGGTGAAGCCGCTCAGCGCGGCGACGTGCTTGAGCCCGGCCGGGCCGCCGGTGATGAGCTGGCCGTCGAACACGCGCAGCAGGTCCACCCATTGTCCGGACCCGGTGAAGGCCGCTACCTCGTCGGCCAGCCCGGCGGCCGCGGCGATCCGCCGCATCTGGGTGTTCTCCGCGGCAGCGTTGTAGCAGTAGGCGCGGAACACCAGGCCCGCGGCCGCGGCGTCCCGGCGCAGCCCGGTCAGCCACGCCCAGAACCGGGCGAACAGCTCCGCTTCGGTGTCCCCGGCCAGCGGCTCCCAGGTGCAGAACGGGTGATACCCGTCCCGTTCACCGGCCCGGCCAGGCCCGGCGGAGAGCAGAGCGCCCCACAGGTAGACGCCGTCCTCGGTGTTCTCCATGTCGACGTCGACCTCGATGTCGCCGCGCGGCACCCGCACCCGCGTGACGCCCCGGCGCCGGTAGGCAGGTGACGTGCCCAGCGCGGCCCGGGCCAGGTCGATCTGCTCGGGCAGGTCCCGCATCGGCGCATCGCTGTAGGCGGCGGTGCCCGGGGCCAGCGCCCGGGCGTCGCCGAGCACGTGGATGCCCGCCCCGGCCAGCCGCCTCAGCTGCGCCTTCCTGCGCCCGCCGATGACGTCCGGCAGCGGTGTGTCCTCCGGCATCGTGCCCAGGGCCGCGGTGACCGGCCGCAGGTCCACCCCGGCGGCCACCAGGGCCGCGGTGCGATGGTCGAGTGCCGCCAGCTCGCCGCGGCTGGTGACCCCGTGGCCGCGGTGGATGCGCCACTCCCGCCAGCCCACGCCCGGCAGCAGGCTCACATCTCCCGAGCCTGCCGCCAGCACCGGGCCGCACCACGACCACCAGGGGCACTCCGCGCACTCGCCGACCCGCACCGGTAGCACCAGCAGGCCGGCCTGCGGATCGGCCTGATGCTCGGCGGCGGCGGCGAGGATGTCCAGCCGGAACGTGAACTCGAAGTCGTACACGTCCATGGTCGGCCGCTGCCTGACCCGGCCGCTGGCCGACGGGGTCCGCCAGACCGGCGCGTCCAGGTCATACCAGGTGACGACGCGGTCGACGCCGATGATGCCGCCGTGCCGCCCATCGGGTGCGGCCATGCCGCAGGCCTCCAGCATCCGCTGGTAGTGGGCGAGCTGCAGCAGGTCGTCCCGGCGCTTGCGGGCCGAGGAATCCGCGGCCAGTTCGGCCGCCTCCCAGGCCGGCCGGTCCAGGGCGGAACGGAGTGCGGGCAGGCCGCCGTCGCCGTCGTCCAGGCAGCGGTGGTGCTTGATGTCCACCGGCCGGTACCCGGACCCCGCCGCGGCCACCAGGAGATCCGGTTCCCCGACCCGGCGGCCTTCGGCGTCGGCGGGCAGCCGTCCGCCCACGATGACCGGCACCCCGGCCTTCATCGCGGCCGCCGTTGCCGCCTCCCGCTCGTCCCGGTCCGGCTCGGCCACGACGCAGGCATCCGGGTGCAGCGCTGCCAGCCCGGCGACGACCTCGGCCTCGAACCGGCGGCCGGCCGCGAACCGCCGTTCCAGCACCCGCGACACCGGCAGCGGGTCACACGGCCGGATCAGGTCCCACTGCGCCCGCACCGGGCACTGCTTGGCCAGGTAGCCGCCCTGCGGCGGTACCTCAGACACGTCGTAACGCGGCCCCACGGCACGATCGTATGGAACAGGTACGTCAGTCCGGCGGGATGCGGCGCGCCGCACCGGATGCCGCCTGGGCATCGGACGCGCCGCGGGCGCACATTGAGCCGGCTCAGTCAGCCGGGGACGCGGCGAGAACCTCTGCGAGGGTGTCGAGAAGCAGGTCGGCGTGGTCGCGGCCGAAGACGAGGGGCGGCCGGATCTTGAGCACGTTCCCGGCCGGGCCGGTGGTGCCGAGCAGTATCCCCCGGTCCCGCATGGCCTCGGTGACCTGGTCCGCGCGGCCGGCCGCGGGAGCCCGCGTCTGCGGGTCCTCGACCAGTTCCACGCCGAGCAGCAGGCCCTCGCCCCGGACGTCCCCGATGACCGGGTGCCGCTGTTGCAGGGCCAGCAGCCCCTCCATGAGGTAGCCGCCCACCTCGGCGGCGTTCTGCGTCAGGCCCTCGTCCTCGATCACGGCGAGAACCGCGAGCGCGGCGGCGCACGCGACCGGGTTACCGCCGAACGTGCTGAACAGTTCCGTCTCCTCCGGCACCGCTGCGAGCACGTCCGACCTGGCCACGAGCGCGGCAACCGGGAAGCCGTTACCCATGGGCTTGCCCATCACCACCATGTCCGGCTCGATCCCGGACGGCCGGAAGCTCCACAGGTGGCTGCCGCACCGGCCGTGGCCGGCCTGTACCTCGTCGGCGATCAGCAGGCCGCCGTGGGCCCGCACCCGCCGGGCCGCTTCCCGCAGGTAGCCGTGCGGCGGGGCGAGGATGCCGTCGGCGGTGAAGGCCGGGTCCGCGAACATCGCCGCGAGCCCGCGCTCACCGAGCCCCGCCGCGGCCTCGTCCACGTGCGCGGCATACCGCTCCGCCCAGCCGGCCTGGTCCCGGCGGTAGGCGCCGCGGTACCCGTCGGGTGCGGGCACGGTGGCGACGTGGGCGGGCCGTTCCCCGGCGGCCCACTCCTCGGGCGACAGCGCGTGCGTGGCCTCGGTCAGCCCGTGGTAGGCGTACTCGCTCACCACGGCGCCCGCATGGCCGGTGGCGGCGCGGGCGATCCGCCAGGCGAGGTCGTTGGCCTCGCTGCCGGAGTTCACCACGATCACGGCGTCCAGTACGGGCGGCAGGGTGGCTTTGAGCCGTTCGGCGAGTTCGACGATCGCCTCGTGCAGGTAGCGGCTGTGCGTGGCGAGCAGTCGCTGCTGCGCGGCCACGGCGCGCACCACCCGGGGGTGGCCGTGGCCGACCACGGGGACGTTGTTGTAGCAGTCCAGGTACCTTCGGCCCGCGGAGTCGAACAGCCAGGCGCCTTCGCCGCGGACCAGGTGCACCGGATGGTCGTAGAACAACGGTGACCGGGGCAGCGCCCGCCGGCGGCGCTGCGCCAACGGGGCGGTCGCGGACCGGCGGTAGGGCAGCCCCTGGCATGCCTCACGGAACCGCCCGGCAACGGTGTCCAGCCCCGCGGCCTCGATGCTGTCCAGGAAGGCGGGCGCGCCGGACTCGCTGTCCGCCGCGTAGGCGGCATTGTCCGGGTAGACCTGCAGCCGCCACGTGGTGAGCGTGACATCGGCGGCGAGCCGGGCCGCCACGAGGTCGGCGAGCAGGCCGGCCTCCTCGTCGTCCAGCGGCGTCACCTCGATGTAGCCGCCGATCATGACCTCGGCCGCGTCGATCGCGTCGTCCCGGCCGTGCAGCACATCCGCGACGGCAACGGCCAGATCGCACACCAGCGGCGCATGGGTCATGTCCCCGAAGTCGACGATGCCGCTGACCTGGTAATCCTCCCCCAGCAGCACGTTGTTGAGACTCATATCGGCATGGATCACCTGGGCCCGCAGCCCGGGCAGCACCGGGGCGACCCGGGCCTCGAACCGGTCAAGGACCCGTTCCACCTGGGCCCGGCGCGCGGGGTCGGAGACGTGGCCGAGCAGCGGGCGCAGCTTGGGCAGCCGGGTGATGTCCCAGAGGATCTCGTAGTCGGCCGCGGGGTGGAAGAAGCCCCGCAGCGCGCGGCCGAGCCGGGCGGTGGTCTGCCCGACGGACCGGATCGCCCCGGTGCTGAGCGCCGCCGCCGGCATGGTCCGCCCGGGCAGGAACGTGAACAGCCGCACCGGGTAGGTCCGGCCGTCCGGCCCGGGCACCTCCGCCCACGGGTCCCCGGTGGCGCAGGGGATCACCCGCATCACCGGCAGGCCCGGGTCGACCTGCTCGATGTGGCGCAGGGCGGCCGTCTGCATGTCCAGGACCGGCCGGGTGTCCGCCGGGTTGGAGATCTTGAAAAGGAAACGCTGCCCGCCGGCGGTGTCCACCCGGAAGTTCTGGTCGCGCTCGCCTGCCAGTGCGGTGAGGGAGCCCGCGACGCCGAAGCCCTCGCGGAGGATCTGCCGGGCCGCCTCGTCACCGAACGCGGGCGGCGCACTCGCCAGCGGATCGCCCGCCGGCGGATCACCGGCCGGCGAGTCGCCCGCCAGCGGGCCCAGGGGCTGCACCATAGGCCCGAAGACTACTTTCGTCCCCTGCCGCTGCCTGCGGGAATGCTCGCTCACCTGCGGAGACTCCTGTCATGCGTGGACACGCGCGGACACGAATGTGCAATACTTGTTGCACGCAGGTTGCACGGCAACCGCACCGAAGGGTGAAGGGCTATGGCGCGCAGATACTTCGGCAACATCCGCAAACTCCCCTCCGGGCGGTACCAGGCTAGCTACAAGGGACCGGACGGCAGCCGGCACACCGCGCCGCAGACGTTCGACTCCCGGACGTACGCCGATGCGTGGCTGGCCGGGGTCCGCACCGACATCCAGCGCGAGCGGTGGGTGTCGCCCGATCAAGTCCGCCCGGCGGACCAGATCGCGCTGGACTTCGGCACCTACGCCGCCTCGTGGCTGGCCGGCCGGGACCTGTCGGGCAGCACCCGCAAGCTGTACCGGATCATCCTCGACACCCACATCCTCCCCGCGTTCGAGGATGTGCCGCTGACCGCGATCACCCCGGCCGTGGTCCGCGAATGGCACGCGGGGCTGCGCACCGAGACCGGGCCGACGCAGCGCGCCCGCGCCTATTCGCTGCTGCGCACCATCCTGAACACGGCGGTCGCTGATGACGTGATCCCGGTGAATCCGTGCCGGGTCCGCGGCGCCGGGTCGGCTAAGACCGTCAGGGACATCCGTCCCGCGTCCCTGCCGGAACTGGAGGCCCTCGCGGCGGCGATGCCCAGCCGGTACCGGCTGATGGTGCTGATGGCCGCCTGGTGCGCGATGCGGTTCGGCGAGCTGGCCGAGCTGCGGCGGGACGACATCGATGTGAAGAACGCGATTGTCCATGTTCGCCGCGGGGTGGTCAGCACTGACGGTGGCCTCGTGGTGAAGGGCCCCAAGTCCGAGGCGGGCAAGCGGGACGTGAACATTCCCCCGCACCTGATGCCGGCGGTAAAGGACCACCTCCGGAAGTACGTGCTTCCGAAACAGGATGCGCTGGTCTTCCCCGCCGTTCACGGCGGCCACCTGAACCCGGCCAGCCTGCGCCGCGCCTACCATCCCGCCCGCGAGGCGGCCGGGCGCCCGGATCTCCGCTTCCACGACCTGCGCCACACGGGGGCCGTCCTCGCCGCGGCCACGGGCGCCACCCTCGCGGAACTGATGGCGAGGCTGGGCCATTCCACGGTGAGCGCGGCGATGCGGTACCAGCACGCGGCGGCCGACCGGGACAAGGCGATCGCCTCGGCGCTGTCGGAACTGGCAGCCGGGACCGTGACGCCGATCAGCAGCGCCAAGGGGAAGCGGCGTGCCGTCAAGTGATCTTGCTCAGGATTGCTCTCACACAAGCAGGGTGACGTTTCCGCAGGTCACGGAGTATCTATTACATTGTCATAGGTTTACGTTTCCGCAGGTCACGCCGCTGACGGCACAGACCCTTAGGTCAGGCAAGGGGTCAGCCGTGATCCTGCTTAGGATCGCTCTCACGCAAACCGTCATCGAGCGATGACGTAGGTCCCGCGCTGCGGGACCGTCTCAACCAGGCCCTCGTCGCGCAGCACCGCGATGGCGCGCCGGGCCGTGTCCCGCGCGACCCCGAACAGGTCCACGAGGTCCTTCTCCGATGGCAGCGGGTCCTCGCCCGGCCGGAACTCGCCCGCCTCGATCCGGGTGCGCAGCCATGCCGCGATCTGCCGGTGCGGAGGCACGCTGCCCCGCGGGTTGATCTCTGGCACGCCCACGTTGGTCAACGTACCCAGACGGATAGGCGGACCTATCTGTCCCAACGTGGGTAGACGTTGGTCAACGTATAGACGTAGCGTGGCAACACGTAAGCGGGACCGCCCAGCGGTGTAAGCGCCAGACGGTCCCTTGATCGCCTAACTAGGAGGCGACCCATGGACGATCATTCCAGCCACCAGCACCCCGCGCACCTGCCACCAGACCCGCTCGCACCACTGCGCGGCCAGTTCCCCGCGTGGGAGGCGTGGCGCGGCATCGGCGGAGTGCTGTATGCCCGGCGCCGCAAGACCAGCCCCCCGGTAGTGTTCCGCGACGTGACCGGAGAAGGACTCGCCCGCCAGATCCGCGGGTGGGAACGGGAGCACAGGTGAACGTGGACACAGGCACTTCCAGGCCATCACGGACACGCTGGCCGCTGTGACCGGGCGCGTGGGCTCCGCATAATCCCGGGCGTATCGGGTAACGCGTGATGGCCCGGCCCGGGGGCGCCAGCAGGGCGTTCCCCCGGGCCGGGCCATCACGCGCCGCGGGAACCGGATGGCAACCCCGCGCGTCTGATAACTGCCGGCCCGGGGCCGCGGGCTATCGGCCCTTCCCCTTCTGCCGCCCCGGGCCGCGCCATGCTCAGCCCTGCGGCTCGTGCCGGGGCGAGTACCACACCGAGCGGCACCCGGGCGCCCGGCGCGCCAAAGCTGATGACCCTGGGCATGTGCCGCGACCCGCTGCACCGCCCCCTCGTAAAAAGCCGGGGCAGCGGGTCGCGGCACGTCCCCCGCCGGCAGAAACTGCCGCGCACCTGCGTCTGGCAGCTTACGCCTCACCAGGAGCCGCAGGTAGGGCGCTGGTAATTCCGCGCATGGGCCGACCGAACCCTCACGGCTCGTGCCGCGGCGAGTACCACACCGGCCGGCCGACCCGCGTGTGTTACGCGCCGCCGCCAGATCCGGGCGGAACCGGCGGCTCGCGCCGGTAGTCCTCGGGCGTCATCGAGGCCGCCCGCAATACGGCGACGGTGATGACCGCGGCACCAGAGATCCCGACCCAGGCCGCTGCCGCGCCGGTGAGCAGCGTGACGCTGAAGACGACGAGGAGCACGCCCGCAAGCAGGAACCTGGGCCACCAGCGAGTCCGCAGGGTCCGCGCCAACGGCGCTGTCCTGCGGCGGGCGGGCTTGCCGGCCGGGACTGCGGGCAGGCCCAGCGCTCCCGGTACCGGGGGCACCGCTGGACTGCCACTATCCCGGCGCCGCGACCACCGGGTCATTTGTGCAGTACACCAGCTATCCCGCCCCTCCCACAAGGCCCAGCTAGAACACGCGAGCGATTCCTGCGCGGCAGCGCCCCGCCCGGTTGTCTTCCCGGGCCGTCCGGTGTCAATCTCCCAATTTCCGGAACAAACGCGCTTACGGCTCAGAGCGCCACACCGGCACTATCTCCGTCACAGAGGTCATGGGTACCGGTTCCGGCTGGCGGCCGGTCAGCCACTGACGCAGGGTTCGCCTCGGGTGCCGCAGCTGCGGGACCGGCTTACCCTCCAGCCAGCAGACGTAGGCATCTTCCAATTCCATGCTCCGCCGTGCGTCATCCAGAATCTGCTGAATGGTCCGCGGCCCCCGTTGGACGGCCCGCGCCTCACCCTGAGCCCGCAGGACCGGCATCGACGGCAGCGGATACAGTTCCACGGTCATGCGCCTGGCTGGTTGCCCTGGCCGTACAGGTCACCACTGGCGGGCATGGTGATTTGCTCAGGCACCGGAGGCAAACTCATTTCATCGCCATAGGACGCACCCAGCGGCGATATGTCCGCCGCGTATCCCGTCCTGCGCCCGGAGTCCGCACTCACCCCGAAACTCTGCGCCGCGGCGATTTCGGCCTCACTGTCGGCCAGCTGGGACAGCCGCTCCCCGGTCAGGTCCCGCACGCCGCTCTGCTCAATCCCGGACGGGAACCGCGGGGTCGGTGAGACTACTCCTGGCGTGGCCGCGGTGTCGATTGGCAGCGGTGTCGGGTGCTGCTCCGCCTGGCCGGTCGCAATCTTCATGGACCCATCCCTCCGTACTTCTGCTGGTCGCTCGCGCCGTGGTCGGCGGCAGGCAAGCCCGCGCCGTGGGTCCGGTCCTGCTCAGCGATCGTTGGCTGGCCACTGTGACTCGCTAGCACTTCCCCGGCATGGTCCGGCAAGTCGCCGCACAAGTCGGCGAAGTCGGCCGGGTCCGGCATGGTCACCGTGACCTCCGGCGGCCACTCGCCCAGTGCGGCGCCCGTACCGCAGGCACCACGTTCTCCAGCTGGCCCCGCGCCGCATCCGCCTGGCGCTGCGAAGTGACCGCCCCGGCAAACCGCTCGGCGCGCTTCTCGATAGCCCGGCGCGTCGTCGTCATCGCGGGCACGCTGCGAGTTGACGGGTCCTCAAGTTCGCCGATGAGGTTCAGCCGCTCGCCACGCTTCCGCCGCTCCTCAAGCTCAGCCGCGGCGTCCTCCCGTTCGGCAGCCATCCGCGCCGACTCCAGCACACCGGCGAGGGTGTGGCCCCCGACCTTGCCGAGACTCAGTTGTACCGGGTCAACGTACTCCCCGCGCGCCTCGGCCACCGCCGCGAACATCGCAAGGTCAGCCGACCGCCGCGCCTCGGTACGCTCCGCCAGCACACGGGCAGACTCCCGCGCCTGCTGGGCTTCAGCGCGTTCCTCCGCTGCCATCGCGCGCCGCACGGCCAGCGGTAGCCATACTGGCTCCATCGGACCTCCGTCTCAGCCCGGGTTGCGGGACGCAGGAGACGGGACTGCGCCCCACTCCCGGTGCAGTCCTATCGTCCCATACCCCCCCGGGGTATGTCAGGAAGCAGATGCCGGATCTCCCGCTCGTACCCCTCCAGCCGCAGCCGGGAAACAGCGTCCATGCCCCACTGCTCAATGTCATGCCGGGCCCACCACAAGATGTGCAGCCGCCACGCCGCGTGCGGGTCCCCGGCATCGCGCAGCGCTTCGAGCATGGACTTGTAACGGTCCAGGACCGCCAGCGCCGCGGCCGCCTCCGGGTCAGCCGCCGGCCTGCGCCACGCCACCGTGCAACCATGCGCGATCGTCCCGCGCGAACCCCAGGAACAACTCGGCAACCTCGGGTTCGCCGCCCGAGACACGGATCATGTCCATCCAGGACAGCACGCCACCGAGCCGCACAGCCGCCCCGGCATCGCCCCGCGCCGCCGCGGCCGCGTACTCCTCCGCGTACCCCGCCAGCTCCGCCACCGCATCCGCGGCCGGGCCCGCGGCGGCCTTACGCCACGCCACCGTGCCACCTCTGCAACGCCGCCTCCCGCGCCGACGGGCTGCGCCTGCGCCCCACGGTCTCCGACGGCAGCGGGATCGACAGCGCCCGGCTCAGCGACTCCAGCACCCGCGCCTGCATCCGCCACTCGGCCAGCAGGGGATGGGCGCGCGGCTGGCCGGTCGAGCCGGCCACCGTCAGCGACCCGGCGCCGGCCAGCTCGGCCTCGATGGCGTCGAGCCGGTCGGCGCACCGGCAGCACTGGGTCAGGATCGCCGCCTCGTGCGGCGCCAGGCCGTACTCGGCGTTGATCTCGCGCCACAGCGCCCGGCCGGACTTCCCCAGCCCGGAGGGTGACCGTCTCATGCCCACCCCACCATCATGACAGCGCGTCACCAAAAAAACGTCCTTCGCATGTCGCGGACAGGACGCATGACGCCGGGGTCTCTGACCTGCGGTAACTTTGCGTCGCGATCCGATACCCTCTGTGACTGCGGATGGTAGGAGGGCCGCTGAGTGGTCAGGAGGGCCGGGGTGGTCACGCGGCAGCGGGACCATCGTCGTCATGGTGGCCGTCACCATGGCCACCCTCGTACACGCTCACGCCCCTGATGCAATGCTGCACGTATGGCGCTTACCATCACCGAGACCGAAATCACGTCCGACATGACGACCGTGTTCGCGGAACGCCGCGGCGAGGTCTGGGCGGTCAGTTCCTATCCAGGTGGTGACTGGGTCTTTGACCGCGACCAGGCGATTGCAGCGGTGACCATCGCGGAGGAGCTGACGAAGCCCGAGCCTGACCAGCTGCTCCTGGAGCGCTTGAGAAGAGGGCTTCCGTAGCGCGCTTGGCGACGGTCAAGAGGGCCGGGATGGGCGGGCCGTCACGGCTGGCGCGCACCGGACGTGGCACCATCCAGGCGGCTTGGCCAGGTGCGCGATGGGCTGGCCGATGGTGACAGGCGCGCGGCAGACGGTGCATACCCCGGGGTGCCGTGCTTTGCGTACCCGGTCGGCGAGCGGCAGCGGATCGGCGAGGGCCAGCGGGTCGCCGGTCACTGGTTCGCCTCCGCGCCGAGGGTGTCGGAAGGCCAGCCGGCACCCCATCCCCCGCCGGGGGCGCTGGAACCTGTCAGCTCACCCGCCGACCCGTCGTCGTCGCTATACAACGACGACGCCGACGACGGGTCGGCAGTAGGTGTGAGCCCACCCGTCGGAAGACTTGCCGACGCGTCGTCCGACACCCCTTCGGGGACGAACCAAAGCTTCGCCTTGCCAGGCCCCTGGTCGATGCAGTCCGCGTAGCCGTCCTTCGCGAGCTCGTTCAGGTACTCGCTGCCAGTTGTCCGTTTCAGCGGCAGCCCGCGGCGAACGTTCACGATCCAGTCCACGAGTTGCGGGAGCGTCCGCGGCGTTGCGGGGTCGGCGCGGAGCGCTGCGAGCAGGTTCGCTTTCCCCGGCGGCATGCCGTCCTCGCCGCTGTCGTCGGTGCCGTCGAGGACGGTGGTCTCGTAGTGCAGGGCGGAGTTCATGTCGTCGGGGTCGTCTGCCCGGATGACGCGGTGGACGCGGATGGACTGGTCGGGGATCTCGCCGCCGATCACGTCGAGGCGCGCCAGTTTCGTGGTGGCCTTGGTGATGGGGTCTGTGTGGCTGGACATGATGGTCGCGGTGATGAGTACGCGCCCCCACTCGGCCGGCCCGGCGCCGGTGATGCGCTGCGCCCCGGCGCCGGGTTTGCGGTTGAAGTGGGTGACGACGAACAGCGCCGCGGCGGCGTCTTCGCAGAGCCGCTGGACGCGGCCGAGCATGACGCCCATCTCATAGAGCTGCCCGGCGCTGGCGTTCCCGGCGGACAGGTAGAGCGGGTCGAGGGTGAGCAGGTGCGGGGTGACGGCGGTCATGGCGTCGCGCACTTGGGCGAGGTCCGCGATGTTCCCCAGGTTTGGCGCGCGGGCGCAGATGGTGATGGGCAGCTCCTCCAGGCGCAGGCCGCGGCTGGCGCAGATGGCGCGCAGCCGCCGCACCACGGATGCCTTGCCGCCTTCACCGGCCAGCATGACCACCGGGCCGGGCTGGTCGACGGGGATCGCCCCGAGCCATGGCGTGCCCGATGCGACGGACACCGCCAGGTCGGCGGTGTTCCACGTCTTCTGCGCTTTCATCTCGGCGGCGTGGACGCCGTAGTCGCCGGCGGGCCAGATGCCCCGGAGCAGGAACCGGCGCGGGCCGGCCTTATCGACCTGGGCGCACAGTTCGGCGATGGGCAGGAACTCCAGCCGGTCGGCAGGCTCGGCGATGTCCCCCGTGCCGCCGGCGGGCGCGCGCTGCGCGGCGCCGTATTTGGCCGCCGCGCTGTCGTACATGTCGGTGAAGTCAGCTTCGGCCCATGGCCAGCCGGGCGTGGTCAGCGTGGTCCGGTCGACGATGGCCTGCCAGATGCCGAAGCAGACGGTCCGGTCGTATCCCTGGCCTGCGAGCCTGGCGACCGTGTCGCGGAGGACGGGCTGCTGTGCCTGCCCGGCGGGGATGCCCTCGCGGATGAGCTGGGCGATGTCCGGGTTGGTCCAGCCTTCGGAATGGCCGCCGGGCTGCTGGAACAGGGCACCGGGCTGCCCGTGTGATCCGTGAGCTTTGCGCACCAGTTCGGCGAGCGGGCCGCCGCTGGGAACGTTGCCGTTCAGGCGTGCCAGGTCGGGCGGCCGGGTCCATCGGTAGGCCGCGGGGTGACCGGTCACCTTGGACTTGCGGACGGTGGGGGCGATGAACGCGAACCCGCGGCCCGCTGCGCCCTCGATGCCCGCTTTGACGTCAATGCCGGGGAGGACATCGTCCCGGGACCGGACACCCATCGAGGCGACGAACCTGTGCTCGCCGCCCGAGGGTGACCGGGCTTCGCCGAGCACTTCTGGCATGATCCCGTCCAGCGCGGCCGGGTCGCCGCCGTTTCGCGGGTCGATGTCCACCAGGTCGAGCCCGCAGCCCATGACGGCGCACAGCGCGCGCCCTGGCCGCCATGCGTTCACGTAGGCGGGGTTCGCGGTGGTGTTCTCCCATCCCGTGGGCAGCCGGTACCCGGTCGCCCTGCCCGAATTGGTCTTGCCCTCCGGGTCGTCGTAGGCGACGAACACGGGGATGCCCGCCGCGGCGAGCGCGCGGGCGATATCGAGGTCTTCAGCTACGCTGGCCGTGTTGTCGGTGTGGTGAGGACCCTCGGCATAGGGCCGGGCTTCAGGGTTGATGGTGTCCTGGGGCCCGGTTCGCTTGTCAGGCGGCATCGCCGCCGCCGGCGGGGACGGGGCGGAACAGCTGGTCGAGGTCGGCGCGGTCGATCCTGAGCAGCTGCGGCCCGAGCCGGTGCGCGGGCAGCGACCCGTCGAGGATGCGCCTTCTGATGGTCTTGGCCGAGACCTTGGCGTAGGCGGCGGCGCTGTTGACGGACTCCCACTCGCGCTTGCGGGTGGGTGCGCCGTGGTGGGGAACGGGCATGGGGATGCCTCCAGGCATGGATCACCTGAAGGGACCCGGCCAACCCCTGCCCACCGCATCTGTTGGCCTGTGCCGACTGGGGGTTGTCCCCGCCTCGGGTTCGAGGGAGACCGGCGTGGTTCCGGTTGTGCGGGAAACGCGGCACTGTGGCCGCGTGAGCGCCTTCGGGACTGAAGTTACAGGCATGGACTCCCGTGGTCAACCGCGCCGAATCTATGTCGCACGCTGGTTGCACGACGGCCTTACCAGGTCCCGCAGATACTGGGGTCTACCTGGGAAAACATGCACCTGGCACCATAGGCCCGAAGAGTATCTTGCAGTCTCGCGGACCAGCTAGTTTGGGGCGGTGGAAGAGAACCGGGCCCGCCGGGTGGTCGACGCACTGCGCGACCGCGGCATCGATGCCCACATGCTGCACGCGGGTGTAGACCAGTTCGGGGTGCGGGTGAACCTGCACGACGGCCGCCAGGCCGAATGGGACACCGACGGCACCATCGGGCTTGAGGCACAAGTCATGCAGGACGGAGATCTGGTCGGGTTCGTGCCGAAGATCGACGGCTCCGAGGACTTCGACGAGGCGCAGACCGTGGATGCGATCGCCCGGACCGACTACGACGGGCCGGTAGCCACGGAGCGCTCGGTGGCACCGCCGCCAGAGCCGGCACTGCCCCGCGAGGGCGGCCTGTTCCGCCGGTTCCTCGGCGGCTTCCGGGAGCAGTAAACCCCGCGCACCCACCGTCCGAGGTCACCCGCCACGCCCACAGCGGCGATGATCATGGGGATCCGGCCCGCCCATGGGTCACATCACCATGATCACGAACCGGGGGTACGGGGTCAGGGCGGCTCACGGCGGCGGGGCGGCGAAGGACTCGTAGGCCGGGCGGAGCAGGTCGGCGAGCGGCCGGCCGCGCACCGCCAGGCCCAGCGGCGGGACCTGGTCCAGGACCGAGGCGCTCGACGCGGCGGGCGGGCTGGTCACCGGCAGCGGCGCGGGCAGGGCGAAGAACGAGCCGAGGCAGTCGGCCAGCGGCACGCCGCCCGGCTCGCCGGGGTCCACCGCGGCCCCGCCGCGGGCCGCGTGCAGGCCGGCCAGCAGATCCTCCCGGCTGCGCCCGCGCCACGCCAGGATGCTGAACGGGTCGTCATCGAACGCCTCGGCCAGCAGGTAGAACACGGCCGCGATGTGCTTGCAGGGGACCTCCCAGTCCGGGCAGGAGCAGTACATCGACAGTTCGGCCGCCGAGGCCGGGAACAGCGCAAGCCCCAGTTCGGCGAAGACGTCCTCGATGTCCTCCGGCATCTCGCCCGCCAGCAGCTTCGCCGAGTACCAGGCGCTGGCGGCCAGTGTGCGCTCGGCCGCGTCCCACTCCGGTGTGCCGAACGCGTCAAGCCCGATGCGGACCCGGTATGGCTGCACCCGGCTGCCCTGGACCAGCGCGCTGACCATCCCCGCGGTCACATCCATGGAAAGAACCTGGCCGCGGCGGGCGTAGTTGCGGCCGCGTTCCAGCCGCCCGCCCACGATGATGGCCTCCAGGACCGCGATGAACCGCCCGGACCACCAGGTCTGCCCGATCGCGCCGCGCGTGCTGCGCGCCCTGAGCCCGCCCTCCACGGCCAGCGGCCGCGTTGGCTCCGCAGGGAACCAGCGCCGCGGCCGCGGGCCGCCCGGGTCCTCAGTCACCGACGGCCTCCGCGGACAGTTCGAACATCGAGCGCAGCTCACCACTGGACAGCTCGGTCAGCCAGCCCTCTCCGTCGCTGATCACGAGGTTGGCGAGGGCCTTCTTCTCCTCGATCATCTCGTCGATCTTCTCTTCCAGGGTCCCGGTGCAGATGAACTTGCGCACCTGCACGTTGCGCTGCTGGCCGATGCGGAAGGCACGGTCGGTGGCCTGATTCTCCACCGCCGGGTTCCACCACCGGTCGAGATGGATCACATGGTTGGCGGCGGTGAGGTTCAGCCCGGTGCCCCCGGCCCGCAGCGACAGCAGGAACAGCGGCGGGCCGTCGCCGGAGCCGAACCTGGTCACCAGCTCGTCCCTGCGCTTCTTCGACGTCCCCCCGTGCAGGTAGGAGATATCGGTACCGAAACGCGCGGCCAGGTGCGGCAGCAGCATCGCGGCGAACTCGGTGAACTGGGTGAACAGCAGGGCCTTGTCACCTTCGGCGAGGATCTCCTCGCAGATCTCCTCCAGCCGGATCACCTTGCCGGACCGGGCGCCCACGGCGGACCGGTCGTGCAGCAGCAGCGCCGGGTGGTTGCACACCTGCTTGAGCTTGGCCATCGCCGCCAGTACGTTGCCACGGCGCTCGATCCCCTGCGAATTCTCGATCTTCTCCATCATGTCGTCGACCACCGACTGGTACAGCGAGGCCTGCTCGGTGGTCAGCCGGCAGTACTGCTTGATCTCGATCTTCTCCGGCAGGTCGGTGATGATCGCCGGGTCGGTCTTCAGCCTGCGCAGCAGATAAGGGCGGGTGATGGCGCGCAACCGCTCGGCGGGCTCGGTCTGGCCGTGCCGTTCGACCGGGATGGCGTAGCGGGTGCGGAACTTGTCGGCGGGCCCGAGCAGGCCGGGATTGAGGAAGTCCATCAGCGACCACAGCTCGGCCAGCCGGTTCTCCACCGGGGTCCCGGTCAGCGCGACCCGCTGCCCGCCGCGCAGCCGCCGCACCGCCCTGGCCGCCTGGGACAGGCTGTTCTTCACCGCCTGAGCCTCGTCGAGCACCACACGGCGCCACTCGTAGCCGGCCAGTTCCTCGATGTCCCTGGTCGCCGTGGCGTACGTGGTGACCATGAGGTCGGCCTGCGCCAGCCGGTCGGCCAGTTCCCCCTCGCGCAGCCGCTCCCGCCCGTGGTGGGCGTACACGCGCAGCGCGGGGGCGAACCTCGCCGCCTCCCGCTGCCAGTTGCCGACCAGCGACATCGGGCACAGCAGCAGCGTCGGCGGGTCGCCGGGGCGCTCGGCGCGGTGCACGGCCTCCAGCGCGAGTAGCTGCACGGTCTTGCCCAGCCCCATGTCGTCGGCCAGGCACGCGCCGAGGCCTAGTGAGGAAAGGAAGTCCAGCCAGGAAAGCCCCCGCTCCTGGTAGGGCCGCAGCGTGGCGTGGAAATCCGCCGGCACAGAGATAGAGCGCACATTGTCCGAAACGGAACCGCCCAGCAACTCGCCGACCCAGCCGTCGGCCTGGATCCCGGTGACCGGCAGCGGGGTGGCCGAGTCCTCCGGGTGGGCGGCCGCCAGCCGAAGGATCTCCGCGGCGGACATCCGCCCGGCCTTGTTCCGCGCCAGGAACTCCAGGCCGCGCCTGAGCTGGTCGGGGTCCACCGCCACCCACTGGCCGCGCAGCCGGACCAGCGGCGCCTTGGTCTGGGCGAGCGCGGCGATCTCCGCCTCGCTGAGCGTGTCGTCGCCGACCGCGAGCCGCCAGCGGAAGTCCATGAGCTGGTCCTTGCCGAACTTGCCCGGCTTGGTGACCACGCCGTCGGCAGGGGTGTGCGCGGACATGGTGAGCCCGAGCCTGGCGCGGCGGTCCCACCAGGACGGCAGCAGGACCCCGAAGCCGGCCTCGTCCAGTGCCGGGGCCATCGTGGACAGGAAGCGGTAGGCGCCGTCGGCGTCCAGGTCCAGTGCGCACGGCCGGGCCTGGCGCAGGCCGTCCGCCAGCTCGGGGTAGATCCGGCTGGCCCGGCCCAGTTCGCCGAGCAGCAGCTCCTGCGGGCGGGGCAGCCAGCGGCTCAGGGTGCCGTCGTCGGCCCAGGTCTGCTCGGCCGGGATCAGCAGGCTCGGGTCGGCGATGGACTGGAGCAGGAACTCCAGCCGCCAGCCAGGCTCGGGTACCCCGGGCTCGGCCGCGCCGGACAGCACGTCGTCCGGCTCCTCGGTGACTTCGGCCAGCCGGAACGTGGCCCTGGCCGGGCCGGTCCTGCCGGTGCCGATGTCCTCCCACGGTGCCAGGGCACGGGCGAGCGCGGAGAGTTCGCCGGGGTCGGCGTCGAACCGGCCGTCCGACCCGGTGAGCGCCGTCAGCCACGCCTCGGCCGCCGGCAGCCGGGCGGGCAGGCGGCCCCGCCGCGGCGGCACCAGCGCCAGCCCGGCCGGCAGTGCCTCCCTGGCTGCCGCGTCCACGAGCGCCGCCAGCGCCGCCGCCATCACCTCGTGCGGGTCGGCGTGTCCCGGGACCGCCCGGCAGACCGGGGGCATCGCGGCCACCAGGGCGTGCATGGCCGCGACGTCAGGTCCCTGGATGACCGGGCGCCACCGGGCCACCGCGCCGGCGCCGTCGTGATCCAGCGTGGGGAGCACCCGGCCGCGGGCCACGAGTTCGGCCGCGAAGGCAGCCAGGCCCGCCAGGTGGTCCATGGCGGCGCCATACCGGACGCCAGGTGCCCGCTCGGGGATGGCGGCCAGCGCCGGGCCTGCGTAGAGCATGACAACCGGGACTGTCCAGGGCAGGAGCGCCGGCTCCGAACGGGCCGCCGGGCGCGGCGCCGTCCTGATCAGTTCTGGTGAGTCGAGCGGGGCCATCCGCAGCGACGGCAGCAGCAGATCCGCCGTGGCCGGCTTGCCCGCGTGCAGCGTGGTGAGAACGCTGGCGGGCGCGGCGAACGGGTGCGGCCGGGGCGACCGGAGTGCGTGGCTGGTGCTGGTAACCGGAAGCTCGGAGTCCTCGGCCCACAGGCACAGCCCATCGTGGGCGGCCCAGAACCCGTGCAGCACCAGCATGGGAGATTCGCTCCAGCGGCCAGGGTATGTCGCAGCAGCTTAACCGCAGGTGCCGACATCGCGGCGGGCTACCCGGGCCGCGAGGCGGGAATACGGGCAGCGGCCGGGTCGCGGGTCCATTGCGGGGCGCCGCTGAACCGTGGTACAACGAGCCGAATGATCACCGATCCGGGCCCAGCGCCGCCCGACGCCGCAGGTGACCCGGCTGCCGCAGCGGCAGCCGTGCACGTCTCCGGCCTGCGGAAGCGCTACGGGGACGTGGTCGCACTCGCCGGAGTGGACCTGGACATCGGGGCAGGCGAGTTCTTCACGCTGCTCGGCCCGTCCGGGTCGGGCAAGACGACACTGCTGCGGCTGATCGCCGGGTTCGAGCGCCCGGACGCCGGCCGGATCGAACTCGGCGGCGCCGACGTCACCCGGGTGCCGCCCTACTCCCGGAACGTCAACACCGTTTTCCAGGACTATGCGCTGTTCCCGCACATGACGGTGGCGCAGAACATCGAGTACGGCCTGCGGGTGCGGCGGGTGCCCAAGGCGGACCGGCGCGAGAAGGTGGACCGCGCCCTGGAAATGGTCCGGCTGCCCGGGCTCGGCGCCCGCAGGCCCGCCCAGTTGTCAGGCGGCCAGCGCCAGCGCGTCGCGCTGGCCCGCGCGATCGTGAACGAGCCCGAGGTGCTGCTGCTCGACGAGCCCCTCGGTGCGCTCGACCTCAAGCTCCGCCAGGAGATGCAGCTCGAACTCCTCCGGGTCCAGCGCGAGGTCGGCATCACCTTCATCTATGTCACGCACGACCAAGAAGAAGCGCTGACCATGAGCGACCGCATCGCCGTGCTCAACGGCGGCAGCATCGAGCAGGTCGGCGGGCCCGTCGAGGTCTACGAGCAGCCCCTGACGGAGTTCGTGGCCGGCTTCATCGGCGTCTCCAACCTGATCGAGCGGGATGGCCGCACGATCACCGTGCGGCCGGAGAAGCTCACCCTGATCGAGGAGGACGAGCCGGAACAGCCCGGCGCGCACACCGAGCCCGGTCAGGTCCGCGATGTGATCTACGCGGGGGTCCTCACCCGCTATGTGGTGGATCTGGACGCCGGCGGCGAACTCGTCGTCAGCAGGCAGAACACCGAGGCCCTGACGGGCATCGCCGCGGGCAGCCGGGTGCGCATCGCCTGGCGGCCCGACCAGGCATTCACAATTCCGCGCCGGCCCGATCAGGGTTCGCGCTCTGGGGAGGGTAACCAGTGATCCCAATACACCGGCGGCGCATCTCGCGCCCCATAGCGGCCGTGCTCGCGCTCAGCGTCGTGTCGGTCATCGCCGCGGGCTGCGGCAGCAGCGGGAGCAGCGGCAGCGGCAGTAGCGGCACGTCAGGCTCCGGCGTCGCCGGGCAGAGCGTGCCCACCGCGAACCTCCCCGTGCTCAAGAAGATCGGTAAAGGTGAGGGCCAGCTCAACCTGATCGCCTGGGAGGGCTACCTGAACCCGATCTGGGTGAAGCCGTTCGAGCAGCAGACCGGATGCCAGGTCAACGCGAAATACGCGGGCAGCTCCGACGAAATGGTCGCGCTCATGAAGAACGGCGGCGGCGGCCAGTACGACATGGTGTCCTCCTCGGGTGACGCGGACCTGCGCATCCTTTACGCGGGCGACGCGCGCCCGGTGAACATCAGCCTGATCCCGAGCTGGAAGGACTTCTTCCCCGCGTTCAAGTCCCCGCCCTTCAACACGATCGACGGCGTGCACTACGGTGTCTCCCTGCAATGGGGCCCGAACGTGCTCATGTACAACACCAAGGACTTCCCGGCCGCCCCGCCGTCCTGGAGCGTCATCTACGACCCCAAGTACAAGGGCCAGGTCACGGTCCCCGACAACCCGATCCAGATCGCCGACGCGGCGCTGTACCTGCAGAAGCACAAGCCGTCCCTGGGGATCACCGACCCCTACGAGCTGACCCAGCCGCAGTTCACGGCGGCGGTGAACCTGCTCGCCGCCCAGCGCCCGCTGATCGAGAAGTACTGGGCACTGGCCTCCCAGGAGATCTTCGACTTCAAGAACGGCAACGCGGTCGTCGGCGCGGGCTGGCCATACCAGGTCAGCACGCTCAAGGCGGCTCACTTCCCGATCGGTGACGAGATCCCCAGCGAGGGCGCGACCGGCTGGGCGGACACCTGGATGCTGGCGGCCAAGGCACCGCACCCGAACTGCGCCTACCTGTGGATGCGGTACATCAGCACGCCGAAGGTCCAGGCCGAGCAGGCGGTCAACTACGGCGAGACCCCGGACAACAAGCTCGCCTGCCCGATCATGAACCAGCTGCAGGCGGGTTCCTGTGCGCAGTACCACGCCAACGCGCCGACCAGTTACTTCGACACCATCAAGCTGTGGAAGACACCGCTCGCGACCTGCGACAACGGCAAGCCCGACTGCGTGGCTTACTCCGGGTGGGTGTCCGCGTGGAATACCCAGGTCAAGTGAGGCTCGCGCCAGCCCGGGGGAGCGACCCCCCGGAACCCCCCGCTGGCCAGCGGCCCCGTTCCTTCGTCACGGGGCCATTGGTTGACAGCGCTCCCGGGGCCGGCGGCCAGTGGCGGTGACCACGGCCGCCGGGCCGGGAACGCAGGCCGGGCGGGAAGGGATGTGGTCCCGCGTCACGGCGGCGCTGTGGCGCCGGCCGTGGGCGCGGGCCACCATGCTGCTCACCCCGCCGCTGGCCTGGTTCGTGCTGATCTACCTGGCCGCGCTGGCCGTGCTCCTGGTCACGGCGTTCTGGCAGATCAACCCGTTCACCACGAACATCGAGCGGGTCTGGAGCCTGGACAACCTGCGCACGATCGTCACCACCCCCGCCTACCGCGACATCATCCTGCGGACGGTCGGGATGGCGGCGGCGGTCACGGTCACCGACGCCGTCGTGGCGTTCCCGTTCGCCTACTTCATGGCCCGCATCGCGTCCGGCCGGACCAGGACCTTCCTGTTCATGGCGATACTGCTGCCGCTGTGGGCGAGTTACCTCGCCAAGGTCTACTCGTGGCTGCTGATCTTCACCCACCACGGGATCCTGGACTGGACGCTGGGCAAGGCCGGCCTCGGCCAGGTACACCTGATCTACACGAACTGGGCCGTGTACATCGTGTTCTGCTACCTCTGGCTGCCGTTCATGATCATCCCGGTGTACGCGGCGCTGGAGCGCATCCCGGCCTCACAGATCGAGGCGTCCCAGGACCTGGGCGGCCGCACCTGGCGCACCACGCGCATGGTGCTGTTCCCGCTCGCGCTGCCGGGCATCGTCGCCGGGTCGATCTTCACGTTCTCGCTGACGCTCGGCGACTACATCACGCCGCTGCTGGTCGGCGGCACCAGCGCCACCTTCATCGGCAACATCATCTACACGAACATCGGCATCGCGAACAACGTGCCGTTCGCCGCCGCGATGGCCCTGTTCCCCATCGCCATCATGGCCATCTACCTGCTCGGCGCCCGGGCGCTCGGCGCGTTCGAGGAGATCTGAGCGCCATGGAACCGACGGGCCTGCGCGTCGCGCTGCGGATCTGGGTGGGGCTGGTGCTGGCGTTCCTGTTCGTGCCGATCGCGCTCATCGTGCTGTACGCGTTCAACTCCTCGAACATCGAGAGCTGGCCGATCTCGCGCTTCACGCTGCACTGGTTCGCCGTCGCCTGGCATGACCCGCAGGTGCGCAGCGCGTTCCTGCTGTCGGTGCGGGTCGGGCTGATCGCCACCGCCCTGGCCCTGCTGCTCGGCTCCGCGGTGGCCTACGCGCTGTACAAGTTCACCTTCTTCGGCCGCGGTGCGATCTCGCTTCTGCTGCTGCTGCCGCTGGCGCTGCCCGGCATCATCACCGGGATCGCGCTGAACTCGTTCTTCTCCTTCACCGGGATCCAGCTCGGCACGCTGACCATCGTGATCGGCCACACCACGTTCTGCATCGTGGTGGTCTTCAACAACCTGATCGCCCGGCTCCGCCGCACGCCAGGGTCGCTGGCCGAGGCGTCGATGGACCTCGGGGGGCGCGGCTGGCAGACCATGCGCTTCGTGATGCTGCCGATGACCGCGACCGCGCTGGTGTCCGGCGCGCTGCTCGCGTTCGGCCTGTCGTTCGACGAGGTCATCGTGACGGTGTTCACCGCGGGCGCGCAGAACACGCTGCCCCTGTGGATCTTCGGGGCGATCCGGCTCGGCCAGCAGTTGCCTGAGGTCAACGCCGTGGTGTCGATCGTCATCCTGCTGACGATCATCCCGGTGGTCCTGGCGGCGCGGCTGGCCGGGGCCGGTTCGGTCACCCGGGCGGGCGCCGCGGCCGCGGCGGTCACCGCCGCCGGCGCGGGCGGCTAGCGCCGTGGCGGGCCGGGGCACTGCGGCGGGCCCTGGGCCAGGGGCGCCAGGCGGCTCGCCCTCCCACAGGCATTTCGCTGCGGGGCAGGCTGAGGTAGCATCCATGGCTACCCCGAGTAGGGAGCTGCCATGGGACTGGCCTTTGAGCGCACGGGGTCGGGACCGCCCCTGGTGCTGCTGCACGGTGTGGGGCACCGTCGCCAGGCCTGGCACGCGGTACTTGACAGGCTGACGCCGCACCGGGACGTGATCCTCATCGACCTGCCCGGGCACGGCGAGTCGCCTCCCCTGGAGCAGGGCCTGCCGGTCCTGGACGCGCTGCTCGGCCCGGTGCGCGCGCAACTCGACGACCTGGGCGTGCAGCACCCGCACATGGCCGGGAACTCGCTGGGCGGCAGGCTCGCCCTGGAGTCGGCGGTGGCCGGATGGGCCGCGTCGGCGACCGGGCTGTCACCCGCCGGGTTCTGGCGCAACGAGCGCGAGGCAAGCATGGCGCGGGCGACCTTCAGGGTGATGGAGGCCGCGGGAGGCCGGCTGCAGCGCTTCGGCCCGGCACTGTCGCGGCACACCGCGGGCCGGGCCCTGACCTATGGCGCCATCGTGAACAGGCCCTCGCGGATGACCGCCGAGCAGGCGGCGGGTGACCTGACCGCGTTCCTGGCCGCCCATGACGCGCTCGAGGCGGTCCTGGCGGAGCTGACACCGTTCACCGGCCAGATCCCTGACGGCATCCCGGTCACGATCGCCTGGGGGACCAAGGACCGGCTGCTCCGGCCGCCCCAGGTGCTGGTCGCCAAGGCGCGGCTGCCGCAGGCCCGGATCCGGCCGCTGCCCGGCTGCGGGCACGTGCCGATGACCGACGACCCGGCGCTGGTCGCCGACGTCCTGCTACAGGGCAGCGGCCGCCTGGCCGATCAGGCCGCCTGAACGGCCGTCGCCGCAGGTCGCGCGGCCCGCTCAGGGGCCGTCCTGCGGGGCCGTGAGCGGCAGGCGCACCTGGAACCGGGTGTCCCCGGGGACCGACACGGCGCGCAGGTCACCGTGGTGCCGGTTCACCACGATCCGCCACGAGATGTCCAGCCCCAGCCCCGTGCCCTGGCCGACCGGCTTGGTGGTGAAGAACGGCTCGAAGATCCGGGCCTGGATGCCGGGCGGGATGCCGGGGCCGGTGTCGGCGAACTCCACCAGCAACCGGTCGTCGTCCATCGCGGTCCGGACGGTGAGCGTGCCGTGGCCGTCCATGGCGGCAACCGCGTTGTCGATCAGGTTCGTCCAGACCTGGTTCAGCTCGCTGGGGTAGGCCGGGATCGGGGGCAGGCCCGGCTCGTAGTCCCTGACCACGGTGATGCCGTCCCCGATCTTGGCGGCCAGCATCGTCAGGGTGCTGTCCAGCAGGTCGTGCACGTCCACCACCTGATACGGCGCCCGGTCGAGCTGCGAGTACTGCTTCGACGCGTCGACCAGTGACGATATCCGGGTGACCGAGTCGGCGATCTCGTTCATCAGCAACTCGGTCTCGACCGTGTAGCCCAGCCAGCGCACCGCGCCATCCAGCCCGTCACCCGGCGCGGTGGCACCGCCCGGGGCCGCCGCTCCGGTGCCGTCCACCTCGCAGGCCTCCAGGGCCTCCTCGGCCATGGTCGCCGCCACCTGGTCGAGCCAGGCGGTGTCCAGGCCCGCCTGGACGAAGACCGGCGCGAGATCCCAGCCACTGGTGACGCCGTGCTCGTCGAGCCAGTCGGTGAGCGCGTCTTCGGCGTCGGACGCCTCCAGCGGGCTGAGCGATTGCGCCTTGGCGACCCGCTCGGCCGCCTCCTCCTGCAGCCTCACCAGCGCAGCGAGCGCCGTCGGCGGATGCGGCGACCCCGCAATCAGGCGCAGCTTGTGGCGCATGCCAGCCACGCGATCGCGTAGCGCAGCGGTGGCGCTCACCGCCGCGGACGCCGGATTGTTCAGCTCATGCGTCAGCCCAGCCGACAGCGAGCCGAGCGCCAGCAGCCGCTCCCGCTGGCCGATCGCTTCCTGGGCGTTCTTGTTGCCGATGAACAGCCCTTCGAGCAGGTGCACCGCCATGGGGAACCAGTCGTTCATGAGCTGCGCGAACTTGTCCGCGGCGAGCACAAAGAACCGGGACGGCTCGGTGACCCGCACCGAGTTGTTGTAGACCTGCGGCACCTGGTCGCCCAGGTAGGCGGTGAACGCGCCCGCGTACACGCCGACGCTGGACGTCCTGCCGGTCTCGATGTCGTCCGTGCCGACCCGGCGCGACATCACCACCGTGCCTTCCAGCAGTACGTACAGCTTCTGCGCGGGCTGGCCCTCGGCGTACAGCGGCCCGGGCTCGACCTGCTCGACGTGGCCGTGGCCGCACAGCCAGGCAAGCTGATCGTCGGTGAGCTTCTCGAAAAGGAACAGCGTGCGCAGCTCATTGGGGCTGCAGATGGCTGGCGGCTGAGAGCTCATGTCCGCTCCAGGTAGCGGTGTACCAGCATGACGGCCATCGCGCCCTCCCCCACCGCCGAGGCGACCCGCTTGGCGGACTCCGCCCGGACATCTCCGGCCACGAAGACGCCGGGCACGCTGGCCTCCAGGTGGTACGGTGCCCGGTCCAGTGGCCAGCCGGCCAGCCAGTCACCGCCGACCGGCAGGTCGGGACCGGCCAGCACGAAGCCCCGTTTGTCCCGGTGCACGACACCGTCGAGCCAGCCGGTCAGCGGGGCCGCGCCGATGAACACGAACAGCCACTGCGCGTCGACCACCTCGGTACTGCCGGTATTGCTGTCTCGCAGCGTGAGCCGCTCCAGGTGGCCGTCACCGTGGGCCTCGGCGATCACGGTGCAGGTGCGCACCGTGATGTTGGGGATCTTCTCGATCTGCTCGATCAGGTAGTGCGACATGGATTTGCGCAGCGACGGGCCGCGCACCAGGATCGTCACCGATCTGGCGCCACGGGACAGGTACACCGCCGCCTGGCCGGCCGAGTTGGCCCCGCCGACGATGTACACGTCGTGGCCGGCGCAGGTGGTGGCCTCGGTCAGCGCCGACCCGTAGAAGACCCCCAGCCCGGTGAGGTCGTCGACGCCGGGCGCGGCGAGCTGCCGGTAGGCCACCCCGGTCGCGAGAATTACCGCGTGGGTGTCGATCGCGGTCCCGTCGGAGAACCGGACCGTCCGCGCCGGGCCGTGCACCTCCAGGCCGGTCACCTCACGGGTGGTGAGCAGTTCCGCGCCGAACTTGGTGGCCTGCCGCCGGGCCCGATCGGTGAGCTGCGCCCCGGACACCCCGTCGGGGAAACCGAGGTAGTTCTCGATCCGTGAGCTCTGGCCCGCCTGCCCGCCGGTCGCGGTCCGCTCCACCAGGACGGTGCGCAGCCCCTCCGAGGCACCGTAGACGGCCGCGCCCAGGCCGGCCGGGCCGCCGCCGATGACCACCAGATCGTAGAACTGCGCCGACGGCGTGGTCGCCAGCCCCACCCGGGCCGCAAGCTCGGAGTCGGAGGGCCCGACCAGTGCCGCGCCGTCCACGGTGATCACCACGGGCAGGGTCATCCCGTCCGCTTCCGCCGCGTCCAGGAGCCGCTGCCCCTCCGGTTCGTCCGAGGGGTACCAGCGGTAGGGCACCTGGTTGCGGGCCAGGAACTCGCGGACCTCCGAGGAACGCGCCGACCAGCGATGACCTACCACCTTGAGTTCCTGCACCGGCCGGTGATCCGCCGCCAGCCACGACTCCAGCAGCGAATCCACCACCGGGTAGAGCTTCTCCTCGGGCGGGTCCCAGGGCTTGAGCAGGTAGTAGTCCAGGTCCACCACGTTGATCGCTTCGATGGCCGCGCCGGTGTCGGCATAGGCGGTCAGCAGCGCCCGCCGGGCCGCGGGATAGATGTCCATGGCCTGTTCGAGGAACTCGATGCCGTTCATCTCCGGCATCCGGTAGTCGGCCAGGAGCACGGCCACCTGCTCGCCGCGCAGCTTCATCTGCCGGAGTGTGTCGAGGGCCGCCTCCGCGGACTCCGCGCGCACGATGCGGTGCCGCTCCCCGTACTTGCGCCGCAGGTCCCTGGCCACGGCACGGGACACGCCCGGGTCGTCGTCCACGGTCAGGATGACCGGGCGTGCCGGTGCCGCTGGCCCGTCCGGCGGGCTGGGGGCCGTCACGGGCGCCCGATCACGGAGCTAGGAGCTGAAACCGGCCGATGCCACCGCATCCCCTCATGGTAAGTGGCGCGGCCGCCTAAGGCTCCCCGGGATTACCAGGGGAGGACGCCGGAGGCCTCTGGGCCCTCTGTGGTCCACAGGTGCCCCTAGAGCACCCCAGACGGGCCGCCGCGGCAGCGTAGCCAGGTGCACGCTGACCTCGGCACCCTGCGCGGCGGCGCGGAACCCGCTGCTGCCGTTGAGATCGGTCGCGCAGTAGCCGGGTCGGCGCCGCTCAGGCTGGCTTGGTCCTTCGGCGCCCGCGTGAACCGCGACCAGATCGCCAGCCTGGGCATGCTGCCCGCGCCCCTGTATCCTGGCCCTGGACAACGACGAGGCCGACCCGGAGTCGGCGGTCGGCTGATCTCCCGGTACCTCGGGTCGTTCGCGTTCTTCGGCTACGGGGAAGTATCACGGCGAAGGACCCGCGGGGCGTCGCCCGGCTCGCTTGATTTCGCGCGCAGGTGGAAGAACTCACGCGGAATTAGAGGGCCTCGCGTTGAAATCGCGCAAAGATAAGGATTGCCGCTTGACCTCACCGACAGCAGCACGAGGAACGGCTTCACCTCAGCCCGCTCCCGCCGGGACCTGGGCGACCTGCCCGTCCTGCAGCATGGAACGTAAGGTCATCGACGGCGTCATGGTCCCGCACCGCCGTTGGTCGGAGCAGGAGCAGACCATGCAAGGCTGCCCTGGCTCAGTGGCCAGCATGACAATCACCTTCTCCGGGTAGGACCGGCCGGGATCTAGCTCGTCAACTGCGCCGGCACCCGTCCCGCCAGGCGCTGACCGCGCTCCGCGGCGGTTCGCCCGTAGCGCCCCCGCAGGCATGAATGTGACGTTGATGCCCCTACAGGGGCCTCGTTGGCACGATCACCACAAACACGGCGGGCTAGTACGACGCGGTGATGGTGCCGGCCGGGCCGTCGACGGTCAGCGTGCCCCCGTACGGGAGCACCCACTGCGGGTCGGTGTGGCCGATGTCCACGTTGAAGACGATCATCGCCTCGGGGTTGTAGGCCTCGAACGCGGCAAGCACCGCATCGCGCTGCGCGGTCCGGTACGGCTCCCGTTTGTCCGGGCTGACCGGCCGGTCGATGCTGGTCGCCTTGGCGGTGCCGACCACCGCGGCCGGGAACTGTGCGAGCAGCCCGCGCTCGCCGGCGTTGCGCAGGATCCGGAAGACCTCCTCCGACGAGGGCATCTCCTCGGAGGTTTCCAGGATCAGGACGCATCCGGCGTAGTCCCCGGCCGGCCGGATCCACCGCCCGACGGCGAGACTCCACTGGAGGATTTCCAGGTTGCCGCCCCAGGTCGGCCCGGTCACCACCCGGTCGGGCCGGTGCCACACCCAGCCCGGGGCCGGGGACGTCGGCGCTGGATAGCGCAATCCCTCCGGGTCCGCCCAGCTCAGCTCCACCTCGCAGAACCGGCCCACCTCATGCAACTGCAGCTCGCCACCGTCGAGGAGGGCCGCGCGCAGCGAGGCGGTGGACACCGGGTGGAGCCCGCCGGGGCGGCCGAGGTGGACCATGGTCGATCCGCCGTGATACCCGGCGACCCCGTGATACCACAGCCAGTTGAGCAGGTTGGTGTTGTCGCTGTAGCCGAAGAAGGCCTTGGGATTCGCCATCACGACATCGGGATCGAGGAACGGCAGGACGGTGATCTGGTCGTCCCCGCCGATCGTGGCCAGCACGGCCTTGATGTCCGGGTCGGCGAACGCCGCCATCAGGTCATCCGCCCGGGCCTGCGGGGAGGCGCCCAGTTGCCGGGTGGTCGGGTACTCCACCGGCTCCAGCCCGATCTCTTCCCGGAGCCGGGTCATCGCCAGTTCGTGTACCTCGGGGAAGGGGCCCGGCGCGGCGAACGAGGGCGACACCACCGCGACCTTGTCGCCGGGGACGAGCTTGCCAGGGATGGTCAGGTGTGGGCGCACCTGACCATCCCACCACGCCCAGCCACCTCGTGCGCCGCGGTCAGCGGGATGGCGGCCGCGCCCGGCGACGGTGCCCGCATGTGGCAGGGCCGGGCACGCTGGGCAGGTGCGCCCGCGGGCCCGGCGACCGGGTCCCCGGGCAGTAGGGTGAGGCGCATGCCTGGTGACCGCGTCCTGGTAACGGGCAGCGCCGGGCACCTGGGTGAGGCGCTGGTGCGCGTGCTGCGCGCCGGCGGCCGCGACGTCGTGGGCCTTGACCTGCTCGCCTCGCCGTTCACCACCACGGTCGGCTCCATCGCCGACCGCGCCACGGTCCGCGGCTGCCTGGCCGGGGTGAGCGCCGTGCTGCACCCGGCGACGCTGCACAAGCCGCACGTCGGCTCGCACAGCCGCCAGGACTTCGTGGACACCAACATCACCGGGACGCTGACCCTGCTCCAGGAGGCCGTCGCCGCGGGCGTCGGCAGTTTCGTGTTCACCAGCACCACGAGCACCTTCGGCCGGGCGCTCACCCCGGCCCCGGGCGCGCCCGCGGCGTGGATCACCGAGGAGGTCACCCCGGTACCGCGGAACATCTACGGCGTGACGAAGACAGCGGCGGAGGACCTGTGCGCGCTCATCCACGCCGACCACGGCCTTCCCGTCGTGATCCTGCGCACGTCCCGCTTCTTTCCCGAGCCTGACGATGTCGATGCGCTACGCACGGCCTACCCTGACGCCAACATCAAGGCGAACGAGTTCCTCTACCGGCGTGCCGATATCCAGGACGTGGTGGATGCCCACCTGCTCGCGCTTGACCGCGCGCCCGCGATCGGTTTCGGGCGCTACATCGTCAGCGCGACAACGCCGTTCACCCCCGCCGACCTGCCGGGGCTGCGTGCCGACGCGCCCGCGGTGGTGCGCCGCCTGTTCCCCGACGCCGAAGCGGAGTACGCGCGGCGGGGGTGGCGGATGTTCGGCCACATCGACCGGGTCTACGTGAACGAGCGCGCCCGCGCGGAACTGGGCTGGATGCCCGTCTACGACTTCCGCCATGTGCTCGACCTGCTCAAGGCCGGCGAGGACCCGCGCAGCCCGCTGGCCCGCGCGGTGGGCGCCAAGGGATACCACCCGGTCTCCACCGGCCCGTACACGGTACGGTAGGCCGCCCGTGCGGGTGCCCCGGTGCGGTCCGCACAGGTATCCCGGCGCGCCGGCCGGGGCTGTCCCGCGACGGTCGGCCGCTGGCCGTCCACGGCGGCTGCCGTTTCCGGATCAGCCCCGCCCGCTCCGGTCAGGCCCTGGCCCGCGCCGGGCGGCTGGGCCGCGCTGACGCGGCACCGGCACGCCGGGCGAGTTCCTTGGCCCGCACGATGTCGGGATCTCGCGGGTCGAGCGGCAGCGGCTCCTGCCGCCAGCCGTCCGGGCGATGCCGCTTGGTGATCCTCAGCTGCTTCATGGCGACCCCCTCGCACGCGGTGCCCGGCCTCCCGCGCACCTGGTGAGCGGCGGCCCGGCAGCGAGGTACTCAGCGTCACGGCCGGACCGCCGGGCGTCATCGGCCGATTGGCGGATAACGCATCCCTCATCTGTAGGAGGCTGGCGGCGCCGTGCTGATACCGGCGACTACCGGAACGAGGGTCCGGCGCGGGTCAGCGGCCGGCATGAGCAGCTGACTAGCCCTGGCCGGCCAGCGTCAGAACCGGAAGCGAGTCAGGCCGCCCGGCTCCGTCGCCAAGGTCACGATCGCCGAGCGTGGCTCAATGCGATACACGTTCCACGGCGGTGGTCCTTGCGACGGTGCGTTGAACGGGGCAGTGATGCCCGACCCGCTGTCGTCGGGCTCGGCCGGCCAGCCGTTGTCCGCCCACGCCTTCGCAGTACGCGCCACCGCGCCCGGCTCGGTCACTCGCGCCGCGTCACCCTCGACTACGACGTCCGCGCCGCGGACCGACACCGCGATCGAACAGCGCGGATCGCGCGCGACATTGCGCCCCTTCCGCGTGCCTGCGCCCGTCTGGAACCAAAACGTGCCGTCCAGCCACAGGGCACCGACCGCGGTCACATGCGGGCTGCCGTCCTCGTTGACGGTGGACAGCCAGGTCGTGCGGGAGTTCACCGCGTCCGGAGCTGGCGCCGACCCCGCATCGAGCTGCTCAACAACTGCGGCCCAATCCACTGGCGGCAGCCCATCCGCCTTACCCAGATTGGTGATCTCCATAAGGCATCCCTCCATTGTCCAGGGGACATCCTGGCTAACGGCGTGTCGAGATGAGACGCGCGACGACCGCGAAAGTCATCGCGCCTACGCGGGTCACAAGCCGTCCGAGTGCGCGCACATCGGCACAGGCAGACGTCGCCCGGTCAGCCATGCGCCACACACAGGTCACTCTATTCTCGCGCGGCAGAGCAGGTCGCCGTTGGGATCCGGTTGGGGAAGCCCGGCTCGCCGTGCGCGCGCTGCGGATCACGGCCGGCCATGGGACGCCGTATTGCACAAATCAAGAGCTGGGCTCGGTGGCCTTCCGTGCCAGCAGGCGCTGGCGGGCCGCCTCGTACAAGACGGCCGTGGTCGCGCTCGCCACGTTCAGCGAACTCGCGGCGCCGGCCATGGGGATGCGGACCACCACGTCGGACAGTTCGCGCCACGCGGCGCTCAGCCCCGCGCTCTCGCTTCCCGCGAGCAGCAGCGTCGGCTGGGTGAAGTCGAAGTCGAACACGTCCTTGTCACCGCGCTCGTCGGCGGCGGCCAGCACGACCGGGCAGCCCCGGGCACGCTGCGCCGCCACCCAGGCGGCCACCTCGCGGTGCCCGGGCACCCGGACCACCGGCAGCGCGAACAGCGAGCCGGTGCTGGCCCGCACGCACCGCGGATCGTAGACGTCGGCCGCGTGCCCGGTGACGACGACCCCGTGCGCGCCGAGCGCGTCCGCGGACCTGATGACGCTGCCTATGTTGCCCGGGCTGGCCGGGCGGTCGAGCACGACGCCGAGGAAGCCGTCGCCGGCCTCGATCCGGCCGAGGTCATCGGCGGGCATCTCGACGACCGCGACAAGCTCCGGGGTGCCCTCGTCCTTCTCGCCGAGTTCGGCCAGCAGGTCAGGCGCCATCGGCACCCGCACCGCCCCGGCGTCGCGCAGCAGGTCCTGTGCCCATTGCGACAGCGGGCGCTGCGAGTCGTGGATCAGCGCACGGAACCGCCAGCCGAACCTGGCGGCGAGCGTGATCGGCCGGACCCCCTGGACCAGGAACTCCCCGGCGCGCTGCCGCTTGTTCCTGTTGCCGAGCAGGGCCTGCCACTGCTGGAAGCGGGCGTTGCGGGAGGAGACCCGCAGCACGCTCGGCATGCCTCAGCCCGCCGGGCGGGCGCCCAGCAGCGTGCGCAGGTGGCGGGCTGGAGGCGAGGCGTGAGCGAGCATCGCGTCGTGCAACTGCCGTTCCGGCCACTCAGGGTGCTCCCGGCGCAGGTCCGTGGCCAGGCCGTCGACCTCGAGGAAGCCCACGTAGTACGTGGAAAGCTGGGTGGAGGTCAGCAGGACGCGGCGCCACTTGCCGGCCGCCTCGCCTTCCTCCTGGTAGCCAGCGCCGGTCATCAGGTCCATGGCCTCCGCCTCGGTCATCCCGAGGCAGTGCACGCGGGTATCCATGATCGCATTGATGATGGTCCTGAGCTTGCTCTTCAGCCGTTGCGTCGCCAGCGCGGCCGGGTTGCCCTCGCCGCGGTAGCCGTGCGCGTTCATGACCTGCTCGGCGTAGACGGCCCAGCCCTCGACGAACGAGCCCGACCGCCAGGCGGCGCGCACCGGCGTGGCGCCGGTGAACCTGCGGGAGTGCTGGAGTTGCAGGGCGTGGCCGGGCATGGCCTCGTGGACCATGATGTTGTGGATCATGTGCCGGTTGTACTCGCGGTAGAACGACCGGATCCGCTCCTGCGTCCAGCCTTCCGGTGTCGGTGACACGGCGATGAACGTGGGCAGCACGGCCGTCTCCAGCGGGCCCGGTGAGTCACAGTAGGCGACCGCCACGCCCCGGTCGATCTCCGGCATCGGGATCACATCGAGCGGGTCGTCGAACACCGTGACCAGGTCGTGGGCGGCCACGAACTCACGCTGAGCGATGTACGCCGCGCGGACGAGACCAAGAATGGTGGCGTCGTCGGGCGCGTCGGCGGCGAGCGAGTCGAGAGCGGCGCGCACCGCGTCCGCCCTGTCCAGGGCCGCGCCGGGCTGAGTCTCCATGAACTCGGCCGCTGCTACCTCCAGTTCCCCGGTCATCCGGGCCAGGTCGGCTTCGGCGCGGGCCAGGATCTGCTCGGCGGGGAGTTCGGTGTCAAGCACCAGGCGCAGCTTGCGGGAGAACAGTTCGGTGCCGAGCCGTGGGTCACGGAAGCCCTCGCGCCGGCCGCTGGCCAGCCGTTCCTCCAGCCACCGGGTGTGCTCGGCAAGGGCCTCCAGGGCCTGCGGCAGGACGGCCGAAAGGTCCGCCTCGCCGCCATTGACCTCCGCTGCCCACCGGGTGAGTTCGCCGGTGAGCAGCCGCTCGGTTCCGGCGAACTGGGTGAGCGCCGTCTCGATGTGGACCTCGGGCATGGCACCAAGCACCGACCGGGCTGCGGCCAGTGACTCCGGCAGCATGGCGAGCCGCCGGGTGGCGCTGCGTAGCCGGTCCGCCAGGGGCGCGAAGTCGCGGGCGAGCAGGTTGTAGATCGCCCTGCCGGGGTTGGCGACCATGGGATTCCACTCGTGCTCCCGCAGTTCGCCGATCATGAACCGAAGCCGGGAGAGCTGGTTCGCCAGGATCTGCGCGTCCACCTGGTACTGCGGGGAAAGGTGATCGGCGTCGATGCCCGCCAGCCCGGCCAGCCGGTCGCCGGCCCAGCGGCTGGCCTGCTCATAGTGTGCGGCGGAGCCCACGGTGAGCCGGTCGTCGTACCGGTGATCGCCGACGCTGGTGGCCCACTCCGGCTGGAGTTCCAGCAGGCCGCCGAGGGTCGCCGCGGCGTAGCTGGCGAAAGCGCCGTCCATGTCGTCTGCCATCCCCCCAACTTACGAGGGGAGCGGCCGGCCTACGTGCTGATCTTCACGGCGCAGCCGCGGGAGGGCCGCGGTCCTGCCACCCGTGGCTGGCAGGGGTCCTGTGCATGCTCCCGGTGCGCAGGCTCCCGGCCGGAGGAGCGCGCCCTCTGGCAGCTGCCGCCGGAGCATAGGGCTACCGCAGGGCGGTCAGTGCGCGCCGGGAGCAGCGGGAAGCTTGCCCAAGAAACGCTCGATCCGGACCAGCGCCTCCTCGAGTTCCGATAGTGCTGTCGCATAGCAGCACCGAACATATCCTTCGCCCGACGCACCGAAGACATCTCCAGGAACCACGGCAACGCGCTCGGCGTAGAGGAGTTGTTCGGCGAATTCCTGGGAGGTCAGGCCGGTACCGCTAATAGAAGGGAACGCATAGAATGCCCCGCCAGGCTCTGGGCAGTCCAGGCCGATTTCGCAGAGGCCCTTGACGAAGACACGGCGGCGGCGGTCATAGTCGGCGATCATTTCATCCGCGTCAGCTTCGCCGCTGCGCAGCGCCTCCAGCGCGGCCAGCTGCGATATATGTGACGCGCAGAGCATGGTGTACTGATGGATCCGGCAGGCCAGCTCCGATATGGCCGCAGGAGCACACAAATAGCCTACGCGCCATCCCGTCATGGCGTAAGCCTTCGAGAAGCCGCCCAGCAGGATAGTCCGCTCGAGCGCGCCCGGCAGGGTGGCCACGCAGACGTGTGGCGAAAGGTAGCTGAGCCTCTCGTATATCTCGTCAGAAATCAGGTAAAGATCATGCCGCACGGCCAGTTCGACCACGGCCGCTAGATCTTCACGTGCCTGAACGGCCCCCGTCGGGTTGGCGGGCGAACTGAGCAGTATTGCCTTTGTTCTTGGTGTAATAGCGGCCGCGATCCGGTCGGCGTGCAGCCGGAAGCCGTCGGTCCCGCTCGTGGGAACGGCTACCGGCTTACCGCCCGCCAGGCTCACGCAAGGCCCATACGCGACATAGCAAGGTTCCGGGATCAGCACCTCATCGCCTGGCGCCAGCAAGGCCCGGAGTGCCAGGTCAAGCCCTTCTGACACACCAGCGGTAATGAGACATTCATCGGCTGGCCGGTAACTCATGCCATAGCGGCGATGAAGATCCGCGCAAATGGCCTCGCGAAGTTCCAGCAGGCCCGCGTTCGATGTATAGGTGGTGATGCCACTTTCCAGGGCGAATATTCCGGCTTCCCTGATACGCCAGGGGGTCGTATAGTCGGGCTCGCCCACCCCCAGCGAGATGACGTCTTCCATGCTGGCTGCTATATCGAAGAAGCGGCGTATCCCCGATGGCGGGCAGGCGACGACGGCCGGGTTCAGGGGCCTCATGGTGCCACTCTCAGGCGGTGGTCCTCGGCGGCCGCGATAAACAGCTCGCCGTCATCCTTGTACGTCTTCAGAACGAAATGTGTGGCGGTGGCGGTTACCCGATTTATGGTGGCGAGCTTTTGAGCGACGAAATCGGCGACGTCGTGCATGCTTCGTCCGGTTACCACGCAACGCAGGTCTTGGACGCCGGATACCAGGTGCACGGACCGGACTTCGGGAAACTGGGATATCCGCGCGGCTACGTCGTCGAAGCCGACACCACGCTCCGGGGAGACCGATACATCGATCAGTGCAGTGATCACTTCAACGCCCGCGATCTTGCGCATCTGATCCGGGTCGACCACGGCCTTATAGCGCCTGATGACCCCCTCCTGCTCCCAGGCGGCGATCTGATCACGCACGCTATCGGCGTCGAGTCCTGTCATGGTCGCAATGCGCTCCGGGGTGGCGCGCCCATCGGCTTGCAGGATGTCAATGATCTCTCGCATCAGGCAAGCCTACCGTGACGCCTTTCTCAGCACCGCCGGTTCCCCACTGCTGATCAATGCTGGGTCAGCACCCGCAGGACCCGCGGCTGGACCCGGGAAAGAAGCTCATACGGGATCGTGTCCATTGCCGCTGCCACTTCCTCGATGGACACGCTCGACCCTCCGTGCCGGCCATAAATTAGCACGTCACTGCCGACCGCGGCGCCTGGGCAGTCGCTGACGTCCACGACCATCGAGTCCATCGATACCCTGCCCAGGATGTGGCACTTGCGGCCATCGACGGAAACATAGCCAAAATTTGAAAGGCTCCGCGGAACGCAATCATGGTAACCGGCGGCCACGACGGCGACCCGCCGCCCGCCCTCCGGCACCCGGTAAGTCCCCCCATAGCCGATACGATCACCTGCGGACAGGTCCTGGATTTCGACGATCTGGCTGACCAGCGCCACGACAGGGGTGAGGTTGATCTGGTGCGCCGTCCCGGCTGAGGGATAGACCCCGTACAGGCCAATGCCAACGCGCACCATGTCGAGGCGCGCCGCCGGAAAGCGAATGGCACCGGCCGTGTTTGCCGCGTGCTTGATGACGTCCTTAAAGCCAAGCTCTTCCGCGGCGCGTGCCACTTTCATGAATCGTGCGATCTGCTCCAGTGTAAATTCATCCTCGCCGGGCTCATCCGCGCAGGCAAAGTGCGTCATGAGCCCGGCCAGGCTGACCGATGGCTCGCCGCGAAGGCGTTCCAGGGCCTTGATAGCGTCGTCCGGCTGAAACCCTGTCCGATGCATGCCCGTTTCAACTTCCAGATGAATCTTTACCGGCTGCCGCCGTGTGCTCAGCTGGGCATGGAAGATCACCGCGTCCAGCATGTTTGACGTATAGATCTGCGGAGTCAGGTCATTCCTGATGACCTTGTCCATCTCCGTCGATGTGGCGAGGGTGACGAGAATCGGCAGTGTTACCTCGGCTCGCCGCAGGGCAATGCCCTCATCCACCGTTGCCACGCCGAGCTGGTCGATACCTGCGGCTTGCAGTGACCTGCTGACATGGACCGCGTTCGTCCCGTACGCCAGGCCCTTGACCATGGCGAGAAGCTGGACCTGGGGCCCGACCAGCCGGCGGAACGCGACGACGTTGCTCTCCAGCGCTGCCCTGTCGATATAAAGCCGGGTGGGGGCGAGCGGCTCTATCAGGGTTGAGGTCACGTCCGCGAGAGAGCGCTCCCTGGGGGACTCGATCAGGACGATGTCGTCGTTGCCGAGATTGTCACGAAGGACGGGGCGCATCGCCTCGAGGCTGGCGAAGTAGCGAACTTCCATATCGGAGCCCATCGCGGTGAGGGTTGCCCCGATCCCCCGGTGCGAGTCACACTCCAGTGCCCAGAGGCTGTCCACCTTCGAGCTGCCGAGAGTGCGGCCCAGGGCATGCACGCTTTCCGTCTTGCAGGCCCCGAGGGGGTCGGACAGTACGACGCTGAACCGGCTCGACTGGCGTGCCAGGCGACGGGATACCTGCAGCGCCGTGCCCAGGGTGACGGCATCGGTGGTCGCGACGTCGCGCACCACGGTCCATCCTTCCGGTGATTGCCAGACCTCCATCCGGGTCTCGGTCGGCACGTAGTCGGTCAGAGCCTGGAGTGCGGTGCCGGGTTCCACGCCAAGCAGCCAGGAGGCGGCCAGGGCCACCTCTACATCCATGAGGATTTCCTCGAACGGTGTCTGGATGACGACGTGCCCGTCAGCCACACCCGGGAAGCTGACCCGGGCCAGCGTGCTCCTCGGGTCGCTTTCCAGGATCGTAAAGGCAGGTATCACGGCGGAGTCGCCACGGTAGTAGCTGCGGGTGGCCAGGCTCCCGGCCACGCTGCGCACCACCGGCTGCGGATCGCCGATGACCAGCCAGCCGTGCGCACCGTCCCCGGTAATGGACAGCAGCTCCCGCGCGTGCGCCTCGGGGCCAGGAAAGCTCGAGGCGTGCCGCGTGCCGAGGTTGGTGAAAACAACGTGATCCGGGTCAATGATGTCGTGCAGGAGGGACATTTCACCCGGTTCAGTCGCCGCCGCTTCGAGGATGGCGACCTCACAGTCAGCCGGGCAATCCAGGAGCGCAAGCGGAACCCCCAGCTTGCTGTTAAAGCTTCCTGGTGTGCCAAAAACGCGCCGGTCGGCGCCTAGAATTTGGACGAGTGCATCCTTGGTCACGGTCTTGCCGCTGCTGCCCACGACCGCGACAACAGTTGCCGACAGCTGAGAGCGCCACCACTGAGCCAGCCGTTGCAATGCTTCCAGCGGGTTCCGCACCTGGACGACGGGGCCGCCATAGTCATGCGCCTGGCTCTGGTCTTCTGCGAGCACCACTCCGACGGCGCCATTTGCCAGCGCCTGGCGTGCGAATTCATGACCGTCCGTTCGCGCGCCCGCCAAAGCGAAGAAGACGCTTCCTTGCATGATGTGCTGGGAGTGAGTGGTCACATGCCGGACGAGATCGGCTTGTGGTGTCCAGCCGGTCACCCGGCCGCCGACTATGTCGGCCAGGTCGGCGATGCTGACTGCATCCACAGGGGGTCCTCCGAGCCATCGAGCTGCGGGCGGCGCGCGGCGACCGCACTGCCGGACAGCGGTTTGTAACGCAGGACTACGACGGGCGCCGCCCGGCCGGGCCACCAAGCCTACTAGTGCGCGGTCCGCGATCGGCCTGCCTGCCGCAGGTCAGGGCGGCCGGGCCAGGAGGCCGTCGGCTACGTCCCAGGTGAGTCAGCCAAGTCGACGATCATCTCCAGGATGTCGCGCGGCGGCAGCGGCGGTTCCTCGGCGAGCCCCTGGTGGTAGAACACGGTGGCAGGGGTCAGGCCGGGCAGGGAGTTGGCCTCTATGATGATGACCTCTCCGGTCTCCCGATGCATAAACGCGTCTATTCGCCCGTAACCAGCCATTCCAAGGGCATTCGCTACCCGGGCTATTCTTTCTTTCGCCGCGTGCACAGCTTCGGGGCGGACTCGGCCAAGCGGTGGCGCGGGAGGCGGAGTGATGTTGACGCCGGTGCCACCCATAAATTTCTCTTCCAGCGAGAGGATACCGCTGCTCGCAACGGTAATGCTCGGATTCATGGCCATCATGGAGCCTTTCTTCCCGAGCACTCCGACGGTTACCTCGGCCCAGCCAGTGTCACGTTTCTGCCCCCAAATCAAGCTGGCCGCGCTCGAGGTATCGCCGCTTATGTCATCGACCCGGATATCATCGGTCTCGATGTACTCCTCGAATAGCAGGCGCGTCTGCTTCTTGGTCGGCAATTCGATGATCTGGCCGGCCGTCAGCAGGGAGAACGAATCCCCCTGCAGCCGCGGTGCGCCGCTGTCGATCAGGCGCAGGTATAGCTCAAGATCGGTGGCACGGCCGAGCGGCACCACGCCCGCTGAGCAACCGTCGTCGACGGGTTTCACGACCACGCGGGAAGCCCCGCAGGCCGCCTCGATCTCTTGCCACAACTCCGACGTGTCCCGCGCGAGGGCATCCAGCAGCGGCACGCAGATCCGCCGCGCTGTATAGATGCCCTCCGGGGCCAGCGCTGCGATGATCTTGCCGGTCTCGTACTTGTCCATGCACAAGCGTGACGCTGCTGCGCCCGACCCGTTGTAGCGGACGCCGCGGCGGCTAAGCACTTCTTGCAGCGTGCCGTCCTCTCCCTCGCCGCCGTGCAGCGCAATGAACACCAGATCATGCTCGGCAAGGAACTCATCCATGGTGAGCCGGACAGGCGGCGATACAGGTGAGCTGAGGTCATCCCCGGACACGCCCAGCCGGTGGAGTATCGAGGACGCGAGCTTGCTGCGGACGTCATCGAGCTGTTGCGCGTCCCGGCATGATTCCACGATCTCCTCGACGGAATGGCGGAGCGCCGCCGAGTACGACAACCGCCATACCGACCCATCGGGATCCAGCAGGTAGGGCAGTGGCAGGTAGCGCTGCGAGCCGAGCAGTTTCAGCCAGACGTTGGTGCCGGACAGCACCGACACCTGCCGCTCGGCCGTCTCGCCGCCGAACAGCACCGCGACCTGCTGGCGTATCGCGGGAGCGCCGGCGTTGACCGGGCTTCCGCCAGCCTCCTCGATTCCGATCCTCCTGGCCGCGGTGTGAACAACAAACCGCAGGATGTCTGCATGGCTCATTCCCATCTGCGCGGCGGAGATAAACAGGAAGCTATTCTGTTCCATACCGCTAATGGGATTGATATCGGAGACGAGGATCTCGCCGTCCGGCCGAAGCCAGCTGTCGATCCTGGCGAAATCCCTGAGGCCGAGCAGGGTGAATGCACGCTCAGAGACACGTTGAATCTCTTTGATAACCACCATGTCCTGCGCGGGCGGGCAATAATAGTGCGAGTCGTTGCTGGCAAGGTACTTACGCCGGTAGTCAAAGATGTCGTTGTCACCCCAGCGATTCCTCAGCTCAATTTGCAGGGGAATCAATGCAACCGGACCGGCTGGCCCTTGCATGACAATAGTGGTCATTTCGGTCCCGGTGATCCACGGCTGGATGACGACGCGGCTGTACCGGCTCATCATGTCTTCGACGATCTCGACGCCCGCGCGCCGGTCGGGCAAGACATGAACATCGATGCTGGAACCACCCTGAGCAGGCTTGACGACAACCTTGGCGGCTTCGGGGAACGCACCGAGAAGTGCTTCTTCTCTCATCGCGGCCGACTGCTGCGAGGTGATCAAGATAGTGGGAACGGTACCCACGCCTGCCGTGCGCATCGTGTCTGTTGCCCGGAACTTATCGAACGCCACCCGGCAGGCGCTGGCACCTGTCCCAACGAACGGGACTTCTGCTGATTCAAGCAGGGCCTGGAGTTGCCCATCCTCGCCGAAGGCGCCGTGGATGGCAGGAAAGACAAGATCCACGCTCCGGAGACGGGCAGCGAGATCTCTCCCGGCCAGCGCGCCGCCGGCCAGCGTTAGCTTAAAGTCGAAATCCGAAGGAGTATTGCAGTACAGGAGGCTCCGCGAAATAGAGTACGCGCGCAAGTGGCGGTCGAAGTAAATGATCTCCTTGAGTTGGACATCCGTGCCCACCAGATGATCAGCGACGGAACGTGCGGAGTTGAGGGAGATACCCCGCTCCCGCGAGGGACCGCCGAGCAGCAGCGCAAGCGATACCATCAATGCTCCACATCTTTGGCAAGTATTTTACGAGTGCCCGTAGAACTCAATTCCTCGCGGGAGGCGTGAGAGGCGGCCGGTGCCTCGTCAACGTTGGACTGCGTTGTAGCATAGGCGATCCGGGCGCAGGACGAGTCGCGTGGCAAAGAGGTTGCCGGGCACGACAGCGGCGCCGGTAGGCTGAGTTTGCCAGATGCCCGCAGCAGAGACCGGTGGGGGCCCACCCGATAGTTTCAAGATCGCCTCTGCCGCCACTCCAACCCCGCGAAACTTTAAGGCGCAGATCCCTTTGCTGCCTGATTCGCGGTTAGCCGCCGGGGTATCACCCCAGGTGGGAGCAGAGATCACGACCATGGCAGCACTGCGGCACGCGCTCGGGCCGGAAGGCGGCACGGCAGCAGAGCGTACGCGCACGATCGCGCGACTGGACATGGTTCCTATCACGGTGCGGCTGGCCGAGAGCTTCGCCATCTCCAAGGGCGCAGTTGCCACAGCGCGGAACGTGCTGGTACGGGCGGTATTGCAGGATGGCTCGACCGGGTACGGTGAGGCCGCCCCGTTCGAAGTGATTACCGGGGAAACACAAGCCAGCACGCTCACCGCGTTGCAGGGCATGATCGCGACTGTCGCAGGACGCGACGCCGCCGGTTGGCGGGTTCTGGCGGCTGACCTGCGCCACCTCCGCCCCGAGGCGGCCGCGGCGAGATGCGCCGTGGAGCAGGCGGTGATCGATGCCCTGGCTCGCCATCTCGGCCTCTCGCTGCCTGCCTTTTTCGGGGGACTCCCGCACGAGCTCATGACCGATATCACCATCCCGGCCGGCGACGTCAGGCACAGTGTGGAATCTGCACATCATGCCGAGGATTCTGGATTCAAGACTGTCAAGGTGAAGATTGGCGCCGATGACTGGGAGCTGGATGTCGCGCGCGTTGTGGCTATTTCCCGGGCGACGCCCGAGCTTTCCATTATAGTGGATGGAAATGCTGGGTTTTCCCGCTCACAGGCTCATCGATTCCTGGGCAGTGTGGCCGGGGCAGGCGCGGCAGTTATCCTCGTCGAGCAGCCGGTCGCGGCGCCTGACATCGCCGGCCTTGCGGAGCTGGAAAGAGAGCACGGCATTCCCGTTTGCGCCGACGAGTCCGTCCGTTGCCCTGCGGATGCCATTCGCGTTGCGGAGTTGGGCGGCATAAGCTCGGTCAATGTCAAACTGATGAAGTGCGGTGTCGCAGACGCGCTCGACATAATATCTATCGCCCGGTCAGCGGGGATGACCGGGATGATCGGCGGCATGGTCGAGACAGCGGTATCCATGACATTCTCAGCCGCGATCGCGGCTGCGAGCTATCCCTTCTTCAGCTACATCGACCTCGATACTCCCTTGCTTATGCCCAGGAGGTTCGTCCGTGGCGGGATGCGCTACAGTGGCCCCGCTGTCCGCCTTCCAGGGCACGCCACGGGCACCGGCATCGACGCGGCAGCACACTTCACCGCCAATTCCCCCGGCTAAATACGGCTCACCGGCGCGCCCGGCAAGCCCTGCTGACCCGCAAGGCCGACCTAGGGTGAGGGGATGACCGCCGACCATCCGGCCTGCTCGCCCGGGCCACGGTGAGCGGGGCCGCACTTGCCCTGGTGCTCGCAGCGGCCGTGCTCCATGCGACCTGGAACCGCGTACTGCACGGGGCCGCGGACCGTCTGGCCGCCGCAGCGGTGGGCGCTGCGGTGGGAGCCGTCCTGCTGATGCCGGCCACGATCGCGGCCCCGCCGGTGCGGGTCTGGCCGTCCGTCGCCGCCTCGGGCCTGGCCGAGGCCGCCTACTTCGCCTGCCTGTCGGCCGCGTACCGGCGCGGTGAGCTTTCCTTCACCTACCCGGTGGCCAGGGGCATCGCCCCCTTCCTGATCACGCTCGGCGGCGCGGCCGTGCTCGGCGAGTCGCTCAACGCGGCGCGGGTCGGCGGGTCGCTGGCGCTCGGCATCGGCCTCGCGGTCATCTCGCAGGCGGGCCTGGCGCGCGGCCGCGGCACTGCGCTGGCGTTCGCGGCGCTGACCGGCGTCACCATCGCCGTCTACTCCGTCATCGACGCCGGGGCGGTACGGTCCGCGAACGCCATCGGATACCTGGGCGCGGTCACCGCCGTGCAGGCCCTGATCCTGCTCTCCGCCGTCCGCCTCGACTGGGGCCGGCTGCGTGCCGCGGCACGCGCCGGGACCGGAATCGGGATCGGCTCGGTCGCCGCGTACCTGCTCGTCCTGCTGGCCTACCAGCGGGCTCCCGCATCGCCGGTCGCCACGATCCGGGAACTGTCCATCCTGCTGGGCATCCTCATAGCCAGGGACCGGCCGGGGAAACGGGTCTGGCTCGGCGGCGCGCTGTGCGTTCTCGGTGCCGCGCTCACCGTGCTGTGACGCCGACACGCCGACGGGCGCTCAGCGGACGCCGGCCGGTTCAGCGGACACCGCGCGGGCGGAACTGCACGCTGATCCGCGGCCCGGTGACCCGGGTGCTCTTGGGCACCGCGTGCTCCCAGGTCCGCTGGCAGCTCCCGCCCATCACGAGCAGGTCGCCGTGGCCGACGTCATGGCGCAGCGCAGGCCCGTTGCCGTCACGCGGCCGGAGCAGCAGCGGCCGTGGCGTGCCGAGCGACACGATGGCTACCACCGTGTCCTCGGTGCTGCCCCGCCCGATCGTGTCGCCGTGCCACGCGACGCTGTCCCGCCCGTCCCGGTACAGGCACAGCCCCGCGGTGCACAGCGGTTCGCCGAGTTCGGCCTGGTAGTACTCGCTGAGCGCGTCCCTGGCCAGGGTGAGCATCGGATCGGGCAGGGCCTGCCCCTCGGCGTAGAAGCAGAGCAGCCTCGGCACGTCGACGACCCGGTCGTACATCATGCGCCGCTCCGCGCGCCACGGCACCGCCTCCTCCAGGCGCTCGAACAGCGCGTCGGCCCCGGTGATCCAGCCCGGCCGGAAATCCACCCAGGCGCCGCGGGCCAGCCGGGCCCGCCGCATGGCCGGTCCCAGCGGCCCCAGGCCCGCGTTGTCCGAGGCGTCAAGCAGCGAGCCCTGGAACGCGGTGTTCACGCTGTAGATTATAGAACACAATCAAACATATATTCGAGGGCTGGAGCGCAGCCGGCGGTGCCGCGGAGCGGACCCGGCCCAGGCGCGCCGCACGGACCTGCCGCGAACCCCGGGCCGCGAACCCCCGGGCCGCGGACCAGCGGCACCACCACGCCGTGCGAACCAGCGGCCACCACGCTGCCCAGCCAGCGGTCACCGGGCCGCGCGAACCGGCGGTCACCAGTCCGCGAACCCGCATGTCGCCGCGGGGTCCGCCGCAGCGGTACAAACCCATGTTTGAGCGGCAACCAAAAGGCACGAATGACGGGGCGCGGTCATACTTGGCGCGGGGGCGGCGGGAAGCGCTGCCAGGGGATCCCCGCGAGGGAGGGCTTTCATGCCAGGGAACAGCCTGTCCGCCATTGAGCACGTTGTCGTCCTCATGCTGGAAAACCGGTCGTTCGACCACATGCTCGGCTTTCTGTACGCCGGGGCGGGGAATGTGTCCCCGGCCGGGCAGCCGTTCGAAGGGCTCAGCGGCACCGAGTCGAACCCGGACGCCTCGGGCCAGCCGGTCACCGTTTTCAGGATCGAGCCGACAACGCCCAGCGCCTATTTCATGCCCGGCGCCGATCCGGGCGAGGGCTACATGGCCACCAACAGCCAGTTGTTCGGCAGCACCTCCGCGCCGCCGACTTCCGCGACGGTCCCGGCCATGCAGGGATTCGTGAAGGACCTCGCGTACACCCTTTCCTGGGAGTCACACACCAGCGGATACACGATCGTGCCCGGCACGACCGCCAACGACATCATGGGCTGCTTCACCCCTGAGGCGCTGCCGGTGCTGTCCGCCCTCGCCCGCGGCTACGCGGTCTGCGACCACTGGTATGCGTCGGTGCCCACCGAGACACTGCCCAATCGCGCGTTCGCCTGTGCCGCCACCAGCCAGGGGCACATGGACGACAAGACGCACACGTTCACCTGCCCGTCGATCTTCGGCCTGCTCGGCAACCACCAGCTCGGCTGGTCCATTTACGGGTATGACGCCGAGCCGCTGACCAAGTCCAATTTCCCGGACATCTCCTCGGCGGCTGCCAGCCACTTCGGGCGCTTCACCGACTTCACCGCGGCCGCGGCGGCCGGAACGCTGCCGCCGTTCACATTCCTGGAGCCGAGTTGGCCATCCAGCGGGAACAGCCAGCACCCGAACTACGACGTCGCCCTCGGGGAGCAGTTCATCCACGACGTGTACGAGGCGCTGCGCGGCGGCCCGGGCTGGGCCCAGACCCTGCTGATCGTTACGTACGACGAGCACGGTGGATGCTACGACCATGTGGCGCCGCCAGCGGGCGCCACCCCGCCGGACAACAGCGCGGGCGAGTTCGGCTTCGACTTCACCAGGTTCGGGGTGCGGGTGCCGACGGTCCTGGTGTCACCGCTGATCCCGGCGGGGACGGTGTTCCGTGTCCCGGACGGCTCCGTGCCGCTGGATCACACCTCGGTTCTCAAGACGGTGGAGCAGCGCTGGAACCTCCCCGCGCTCACCGCCAGGGACGCGGCCGCCCCAGGCGTGGGCGACGTGCTCAGCCTCACCACGCCGCGCGCCGACGACGTGCTGTCCGGGGTGACCGTGCCCACGGCCACCGGCCCGGGGCCGTCCGCCGGGCAGCCCTCCCACCTGCAGGAGGTCCAGGCCGAGCTGATCTCGCGGCGTTACCCGGCCGGGCAGAGCGACATCCCGGGCGCGGCGCACGCCCAGTTCAGCGAGGCGAGCCTGAGCGAGTACATCCATGGGCACGGTGGCGTCCACCACGCCTGAGCCATCCCCCGGCCCGCGCTGGTGGTGCGGCGGCCCGCGTCCACCGCGTGGGGCAGCCAGGGCCAGCCGGCCCGGTACGCGGCTAGCGGACGGCGCGGTTGCCCGTGGACATGCGGGCGGCGAGTTCGGAGTCGATCTGCCGCGCCGCCTCCTGGAGCCGGGGCAGGAACTGCTTCTCCAGCGTCCGCATCTGGACGCGGGCCGCGTGGGCGCTGGCGTTGATGGCCGCCACGACCTTGCGCGAGCTGTCCCTGATGGGCACGGCGATCGACCGCACGCCCGCCTCAAGCTCCTGGTCCACGGCGGTCCAGCCACGGCTGCGGGCCTCCGCGAGCACGGCCCGCAGTTTGCCTTCGTCGGTGATGGTGTGCTCGGTGAGCTTGCGCATCGTGGTGCGGCGCAGGTACGCGTCGAGTTCCGGCTCGGGCAGATGGGCCAGCAGGATGCGGCCCATGGACGTCGGATACGGCGGCAGCCGGGTGCCCACGGTGAGCGCGATGGTCATGATCCGGTTCGCGGACGCGCGGGCCACGTAGACCAGGTCATCGCCGTCCAGCACGCTGACCGAGCACGACTCGTGCAACTCCTCGGCCAGGTCCTCGAGGTGCGGCTGGGCGATCTGGGACACGCTGAACGACGACAGGTAGGCATAACCCAGTGCCAGCACCCGGGGGCGCAGCGAGAACTGCCGCCCGGAGCTGCCGACATAGCCCAGTTCCTGCAGGGTGAGCAGGAACCGCCGGGCGGCGGCCCGGGTGAGCCCGGTGCGCTCGGCGACCTCGGACAGCGTCAGCGAAGGGTGCTCCGAGGAGAAGCACCGGATCACGGCAAGGCCGCGGTCCAGTGACTGGACGAAGTCCGTCCGGCGGGCCGGGACGGCCCGGGCCGCGCCGGCGTCGCGGCGGCCGTCCGCCGCGACATCCTCCCGGGCGCGGCGCGCCGGCCCGGCGGAGTCCTCCCGAACGTTCACATAGCGAACGATACTGCCCGGATAGCCCGCGCGGCCAGACGCACCTTGCCGGTCCCGCCCTAACCGCGCGCGGCGGCCTCGGCGCGGGCCACGGCGACCCGGTCCAGCAGGGCGGCAGGGACCAGGTCGTCATGGCCCCAGCCGGCGAGCAGCGCGGCCAGCGGGCGGGCGGCCGCGACCGCGGGGTCGCGCAGGCACGCAGCCAGAGCCGGGTAGGCATCCGGGGGCTGGCCCTGGCCCACCGCCTGGATGGCCGCCTTGACCTCGTCCTCCGAGCCCGTGCACTCGAAGGGCTTGACCCCGGTGAGACCAGCCATCTCCTGGTAGACCCCGGCAAGCGCGGCATCGGCGAACATGTCTCCGCCGGTCTTGCGTATCGCAAGATCGTGGCCGAACAATGCGGCCGTCGCCAGGAACACCCACGCGCACTTGGCGCAGGACCGGCACCAGCCGCCGCCGCGCACCTGATTGCAGCTCGCCGTGCGCAGGTAGGCGTCCACGTCACCGGCCAGCGAGGCGATGACCTGCACCTCATACAGCGGCCGGAGCGGGCTGCTGTAGCCGGGCGCGCCGGGCAGCCAGCGGTCGCGGTAGGAGCTGACCGCGGTCTCGAACTCGTAGCTCTTGGTCCACTGATGGTTCACCGGGCGGCCGAGGTAGGACCGCACGTTCGGCTCGTCGTCGCTGCGCGAGTTGCCCGCCATGACGGGCCCGCTGCCGCGCAGGTAGCCGGTGAGCATCGCGGCGAACGCCAGGTAGGCGGAGAAGGGCGTGTGCCCGTTGGGGTGGCCTGCCGCGTTCAGCGCCAGCAACTCGGGCAGGATCGCGCGGTGTGCCTCCACCAGGCGCCCCCCCGGCGCCAGCGATCCGGCCAGGCCGCGCAGCCGCTCGCCCGGGTTGTACAGGAAGAAATCGACGGGCGCGGCACCCCCCGCGCCCGCACCCGCACCCGCACCCGCACCCGCACCCGCCGAGACGATGCGGGCCAGCGCGAGTGAGTCCTTGCCGCCGCTGAACAGCACGAGCGGCGGCCCCGCCGGCGCGGCGCCGTCCCCGCCCGGGCCGCCGGCGTCCCCGGGAGCCGCGGTGCCAGGGCCGCCCGCCGGGCCCCGGATGACCAGGAATCCCGGCGCGGTGTAGTCGATCTGGTTGCGGTAGAAGAACTCCCCCATCGCCCCGGGCCAGAACGCCTGCCACCAGTCGAGTTCTGCGGCGTCCGGCCCCGGGAGCGCGACCTCGATGACCGGGCTGCACAGCGCTTTCCAGTAGGAGAACGCCTCGACGATGGCCAGGGCGCGGATCATCCGCTGTGCCGTGACCGTGACCACTCGCCCGGCCTCGTCCGGGCGCAGCCCGGTGAACTCGACGACCGGCCGGAACCGCAGCGTCCCCCGCGGCGAACGCGAACTCCAGCGTCACCCCGGCGGGGCCGGGGACCGCACGGGCGTCCTCGATCCGGAACACCGGGTACTCCTCGCGCAGCCGCCGTACCTGGTCAGCCCGGGCGGCCCGCACCGTGGTCACGTCCTGCACGCCCGGCAGGCTACCAGGACCCGGCGGCCCGGCTCGCCGCCACCGCGTGCAGGGCGATGCCCGCCGCGACCCCGGCGTTCAGTGATTCGGTGTCCGCCGCCATGGGGATCCGGGCCAGCACGTCGCAGCGCTCGGCGACCAGCCGGGACAGCCCGCGGCCCTCCGAGCCGATGACGATCACCAGGGGCGCGTCGGCGACCGCCAGGTCCGCGACCGTGGTGTCCCCGCCGGCGTCCAGGCCCACCACGAACAGGCCGGCCTGCTGGTAGGCGGCGAGGGCGCGGGCCAGGTTGGGCACCTGGGCGACAGGCACCCGGGCAAGCGCGCCCGCCGACGCCTTCCAGGCCCCGGCGCTCACCCGGGCCGACCGGCGGGCCGGCAGCAGCACGCCATGCCCGCCGAACGCGGCGACCGAGCGGGCCACCGCACCAAGGTTGCGCGGATCGGTGACCCCGTCCAGCGCGGCGATCAGCGCCGGGACCCCGGCGGCCCGCGCGCGCTCGGTCAGGTCCTCCGCCGCGGCGTAGGAGTAAGGGCGGACCCGCAGCGCCAGGCCCTGGTGCACGGACCCGCCGGTGAGCCGGTCCAGTTCCGCCCTGCCGGTCTCGACCATGGGCACGCCCGCCGCGGCGGCCAGGTCCACCGCCTCGCGCACCCGGTCGTCGGCGTCGCGCCGCGGCCCGGCATACAGCGCGGCCGCGGGCACGCCCGCGCGCAGCGCCTCCAGCACCGCGTTCCGGCCGGCCACCACTTCCGCCGCGTCGCCCGCACCACGCGCCCGGCCGCCTGCCTCGACGCGGGGCCGCGCCGCGCCGCCACGTTCTGTTGTTTTTGCTGCCGAACGACGCCCGCTGCCCGGGCTGGCACCGCCACCGGCCGGGTTCCGTGGCCCGTCGCCCGGTTCGGGACGCCCGGCGCGCCTGGTCCCGCCGCGGGCCGCGGCCTCGGCGCGGCGCTGCGCGGGATGCCCGGGGCGCAGGTGCGCCGGCGGAGTCGGCCCCTTGCCCTCCAGCCTGTCCCGGCCCTTGCCCCCGGTCCCGGCCCGCGCCTTGCCTGACCTGGTCCGCCCGCCACGCCCCTGGGCGTCCCCGCTCATGCCGTAGCCCAGCAGGACAAGGGGATACGGGGTACCCGTCCGTGGCTCATCGCTTGATGGTCCACCGGGGACCGTCCGGTGTGTCTTCGATGAGGACCCCGGCGTCGTGCAGGTCGTCCCTGATCGCGTCCGCCGCCCCCCAGTCCTTGCGGTCCTTGGCCGCCTGCCGCTGGTCGAGCGCCACGCCGACCAGCGCACCGACCACGGCACGCAGGTCGTGGTCGCCGTCGGCGGTGGCCCATTCGCGGGCAAGCGGGTCCAGGCCGAGCACCCCGAGCATGGCCCGCACCTGCGCCAGCGCCGCCGCCAGTGCCGCCTCGTCCCCGGCGGCCAGCGCGTTGTTGCCGTCGCGGATGGTGTCGTGCACGACCGCGAGCGCCTGGGGGACGGCGAGGTCGTTGTCGAGCGCGGCGGCGAAGGCCGGAGGGATCATGTCCCGTCCCGCCGCGGCCGGGTCGCCGGCGTCGCCGGTCAGTTCCACGGCGCGCGCCACGAAACCCTCGATCCGCCGGTACGCGGTCACCGCTTCGTCCAGGGCGTCCGGTGAGTACTCGATGTGGGACCGGTAGTGGGCCTGGCCGAGGTAGTAGCGCAACTCCACCGGGCGCACCTGGGTGACCATCGCGTCGACAAGCAGCGAGTTGCCGAGCGACTTGCTCATCTTCTCCCCGGCCACCCCGACGAGTCCGTTGTGCATCCAGTACCTGGCGAACCCGTCGCCGACCGCGCGGGACTGGGCCAGTTCGTTCTCGTGGTGCGGGAACAGCAGGTCCAGGCCGCCGCCGTGGATGTCGAACGTCGGGCCGAGGTATTTGGTCGACATGGCCGAGCATTCCAGGTGCCAGCCGGGCCGGCCGGGGCCCCACGGCGTCTCCCAGGCGGGCTCCCCGGGCTTGGCCCCCTTCCAGAGGGCGAAGTCCCGCGGGTCGCGTTTGGCGTCGGCGGTGTCGGTGTCCTCGGCGGGCCGCATGTGGTCCAGGCGCTGCCCGGACAGGGCGCCATAGGCCGGCCAGGAGCAGACGTCGAAGTACACGTCGCCGCCCGAGGCGTAGGCATGCCCGCTGTCGATGAGCCGCCGCATGAGCGTGATCATCTCCGGGATGTGGCCGGTGGCGCGCGGTTCCACCTCCGGCGGGACGCAGCCGAGCACGTCGTAGGCGCGGCTGAACGCCCGCTCGTTGCGCTGTGCCACGGCCCACCAGGGGGCGCCTTCGGCGGCGGCCACCCGGAGGATCTTGTCGTCGATGTCGGTGACGTTCCGGCAGAACGTGACCTGGTAGCCGCTGTGCCGCAGCCAGCGGACCAGGATGTCAAAGCTCACCCCGGACCTGATGTGCCCGATGTGCGGCGGTGCCTGCACCGTGGCGCCACACAGGTACAGCGAAGCCTTCCCGGGCTCGACCGGGGAGAACTCGCGCTCGGAGCGCGTTGCTGTGTCGTGGAGGCGGAGCGTCACGCCGCCAAGGCTACCGCCGCCGGTCCCGCCAGCCGACCGATAATCCCAGCCCGCGAGCCCGCGCCCCGCCGGGCAGACGCGATTGTGGAGGTTGGCATTCCGACCACAAAAGATTGTGGTGGTTGGCATTCCGACCACAAAGCCTGCGAAGACCCCTTCGGCGGTCTGCCTCCGCCGGCCGGACTGACTGCAGCCGCTATGTACGCCGCTCCCGGCGGTTGGGGGAGCGCCTGAGGATCTTGAATCGGAGCGCGTTCTGGGATCGTCGCCCGTCGCCGCGTCCGCGGTCAGTTCGCGAATTCGGGTCGCGCGTCCGGGCTGAGCTCACGATCGAAGTTCGGTGGGCTGCAGCACTCTTGGTCTTCGGCGCCTCACTGCCCGGCACTTCGGGCAGTGTCATCTCGCAGGTGAAGGGCTTGACGAAGACCGAGCGCCTCAGGAAGAGTTTGTTCACGGCGGCGACCGGTCGCCGAGCTGTGGAACATCCGCCCCAGCTGGGGTTCCATTGGCGAAGGGGATTCGCCCTCTCGGTCGTCAATGTCACAGGCCATCTTCCTGCACCACGTCGCTGGGGGACGAGGGTGTCAAGGGGAGGCTTGTCCATGACCAAGGACGCCAGCTTCAAGAAGGTTGTCCGGCGCCACGCCGGGGAGACTGGGCAGCGCTATACCGAAGCGCTGACAGATCTCGAGGGTCTCGGCGCGCGAATGCATCACGAGCCAGTCCCTGAGCGGCTTCTCGCTCATCTGAGGGATCGCTACGGTATTGACCCGGTCGCGGCGACGAAGCTCAGCGTGCACAAGACCTACGTGTTCCGCATCGACCGCAATGACGGCAGCCCGTGGGTCGCCCGCGCGTTCCCCCCCGGCCGGCCACGTGCCGGTGTCGAGGGCGACGCCGCAATCCTCAGATTCCTGGAGCGGCAGGGCTATCCCGCGGAGCGCCTGGCGGTCGGCGATGCGGTATCTGACTTCGATGGCAGCGCGGTCCTCGTGACGCGGTTCGTCGAAGGCGTCCAGCTCCCTGATGGTGCCGCGAAGTTCGCCATGATGGGTGCGCTGCTAGGACGGCTGCACGCGCTGCCGTACGACGATTCCGCCGGACGCCCGGGTGGAGCGAGTGGTGAGGACCCGAGCCGTGAGGGCACGCCGCGTCAGGACTTGCTGGCCGCCCTGTCGTTTCTCGACGCCGTTGATACGAAGGTCGCGACCGCCGACCGCGAGCGTTTCGAGCAGCTCCGCGACCAGGTGCGCTCGGCCGACGACGGTCACGGCCTTCCGGAGGGCCTGCTCCACGGAAACCTCCTCCACGCCCCCGATCACGCCGTCCTGAGCGAACAGGGGCCAGTCGCGATCAACTGGAAGGCGTCCGGCCGCGGACCGCGCCTCGCCGACTTCGCTTACCTGATCTGGGGCACGGGCTCGTGGAACCCGCGCCGGCCGAACCAGGAGCGGATCGACGCGGCCGTCAACGCCTACCGTCGATATGTTGAGCCGACCGGCGACGAACTGGACCGGCTCGCGGCGGTCATGTACATCCGGACGCTCTACCTCGCCTGTTTCGGCTACCGGCGCGCCCTGGCCAGCGGCTCGACATTCAATGAGTGGGGCTTCATCGAACCACCCGAGTACTTCAGCTCCACCGCAGCCGCAACACGAGCCGCGTTCCGCCGGGCCTAAAACCATTGGGTCTCCGGCCGGGTGCAGGCCGCCACCGTCGCCGAACGGGCCGGCCTGCTTTCGGCCGGTGAGGCTAAGGCAGAGTCCGCGGGAATCTAAGGACCTGCCCGCTCCAATATGGGGTGATCGCCCGATCCGCGCCGGCGGGCCTTAGCCGCATTCTCGGAACATAGCTCAGCTACGCATCCGAGGAGACCACGATGTTCGATCCCACCACCGTCCAGGCCCTGGGCCAGATCCGGCTCGCCGAAATGCATGCCCAGGCCCGGCGTGATGCGCTGGCCCGCGCTGCCCGCCGCGCCCGGCGGCAACACACCGCACATAGCACAGTCCTGACTCTGGCCGCCCTCACCCGGCGGGCTCGCCGGGCAGATAAGGACGCGCGTGCTTGTGCGCCACGGCGGCCGCGCGGCGCCGAAGACCCGGTTCTGGCGCCTGAAAGCCCGTAACGGTAACGCGTGGATGATCACCGGGTCGTCGCTGTCGAGCCCGAGCACGCAGGGAAGGCCGCCGCTGGCGCCATGATCATGGCCGTTCGATCCTCAGCGGCGGGTGGCGCGGGCCCAGGACCAGGCGTACTCGGGGTCCTCGGCCCGGCGGGCGGCCGGGCCGAGGCCCAGCGGCCGGAAGGTGTCGATCATCACGGCGGTCTCATCGGTGGTCGTCTTGCCCTCCGCCAGCCCCGCGACCGCGGCCTCGACGGCACCCGGCTGCGGGCCGTGGGTGAACCCGCCGGGGTGCAGCGTGATCGAGCCGAGCCCGACCCCGGAGCCCTGCCGGGCGGTGTAGTCCCCGCCGACGTAGAACATCATCTCGTCGGAGTCCACGTTGTGGTGGTTGTAGGGGATCGGCACGGCCTCGGGGTGGAAATCCAGCGGCCGGGGGCAGAACGAGCAGATCACGAAGTTAGGCCCCTCGAACGTCTGGTGCACCGGCGGCGGCGCGTGAGTCCGCTTCACCACCGGCTCGAAGTCGGCGATGTTGAACGCGAACGGGTACAGGCAACCGTCCCAGCCCACCACGTCGAACGGGTGCCTGGCATAGGTGAGCCGGGTCAGGCCGGCCCTGGTCCGCACGGTGACCGGCACGTCCTCCCCCTCGGCGAGCAGCGGGCCGTCGGGGCCGCGCAGGTCACGCTCGCTGTAGGGGGCGTGCTCGAGGAACTGCCCGTACTGGGACAGGTAGCGCCGGGGCGGCCGGATGTGCCCGGCGGCCTCCACGGTGAGCGCGGTCGTACCGTCCCCGCCAGGCAGCCAGCGGTGAATCGTCCCGCGGGGAATCACCACATAGTCACCGGCCACCGCGTCGATCGACCCGTAGACGGACTCTAGCCGCGCACTGCCGTATTGCAGATAAATGGCTTCGTCGCCGGCGGAGTTCCGGTACAGGTCGCTGGAGACGTCAGCGGCGGCAAAGGAAATCCGCACGTCGTCATTGGCGAACAGGAGTTGCCGGCCGAGCACCAGGTCACCACCCCGGGGCAGGTCGGTCGTGCGCACGTGGCGCGGCATCAACGGATGGTTTGGCGCGGTCTGGCCCGCCTCGGCGCCGGAGATCCCCTCGCTCTTCACAATCGCCGTCGGCGGGTGCACGTGGTAGAGCAACGAGGAGTCGGAGACAAAGCCTTCCTCGCCCATCAGCTCCTCGGAGTACAGGCCGCCATCGGGGCGGCGGAAACGCACGTGGCGCTTGCCGGGAATCTCCCCGGCCACCCGGTAATACGGCATATCGTCTCCTTTGACGCCAAGATCGCACGGCCCGGACGGACGGTGGCCGCTCGCCGTCTGGCCGCCGTCCCCGCGCCCGCACTTGTGCCGCATGGCTTTCGTGCGGCGCGGCGCCCCCTGTCTGCCGGGAAAGGCGCTGTAGTTTCGACTATAGGCGGGTGCTTTGCACCCGAGCAGTGCCGCAGGAAGGACCACCAGCCTCCGATGAGTAATTACCCTGTTGGCCGGCCCCCCCGTTCCGCGGACCCGCAGTCCAGGCTCCGCCTCGCCGCGCTCACCGCGGTCGTCGCGGGCGTAGTACTGCTGGCCGCTGCCGCCTTTGTGCTGTCCTACTCGGGAATACACCACGTCGCACTGCAGGCCGGGGTGTCATCCAGCCTCGCCAAGCTATACCCGGTCATCTTCGATGCCATGCTGGTCATCGCCGGCGCGGCGGCCATGGCGTTGCGCGGAGCGGGCTGGTGGAGCCGCTTTTACGCGTGGGCCTGCCTGATCGCGCTGCTCGTGGCCGTGGCCATCGGGGACGCCGTGTACGCCACGGGCACCGTCCTGCCGGTGCGTGCCACACGCGCCGCCGTGGCGATCACCCCGTGGGTGCTCCTGCTGCTCGCGTTCGGCCTGCTGCTGACGATGCTCCGGTACTTCCGCAAGGCCCGCGCCGCGGTGGTGGCCAGGCAGGATGCCCGGGCCGCCGCGGCCGTGGACGCGGGCACCGGCGGCCAGCCGGGCGAGACCAACAGTACCCAGCCGGGCGAGACCAACAGTACCCAGCCGAGCCAGGCCAACAGCGGCCAGCCGGGCGAGGCCAACGGCTCCCAGCCGGGAGAGACCAACGGCGGCGAGCCGAGCCAGGCCAACGGCGGCCAGCCGGGCGAGGCTAACGGCACCGCGGCCGGGCGGACCGTGGTGACCTGGTCCGCGGCAGGCGCGGCCGCGGCCGCGGTGGAGGAACGTCCGCTGCCCCCGCCGCGGTCCAGCCTGGACATGCTGCTCGGGCCCAAGCCGGGCCAGGCGCCGGCCATCGAGGCACCCGGCGAGGCCGATGCCGCGGGCACCGGGACCAGTGACGACAGCGGCCAGGCTGGCGACCCGGTCAGCTATGGCGAGGAGACGGGCTACGTCCACCCGGACAGCTACCGGGACGAGGGAGAGTACTCACCGCACGGCGATTCCGGCGGGCCGGGGAGCAACGGCGGCCCCGCGTACCTGGGCCAGGACGAGCCGGCCGGCGATCACGACGGTCCCGGCGGCGCACCCCCGGACAGCACCGGCGCGGGCAACGGCGTGGACGGCGGCCAGGGCCCGAAGGAAGCCGAACCAGAGGCGGTCCAGGCGGACGCGGCTCCGCCCGCAGCTCCTGACGCAGCTGCGGGCGACGGCCCGGCCGGGGAGCACGCCGGAGACGACGCAGGTGGCGACGCAGGTGGCGAGACGGCGGCTGATGATGGCCCGGGACCGGAACGGCTGCGGAGCACCCTTGAGAGCCCGGGGCTGGAGCGGCTGCGGAGCACCCCGACCCGGCCGCAGGAGTGACCCGCGGGCCAAGCCAGCCGCTCAGGCGTGCGTCACCAGTGCCGTGGCGACCGCCGCGATGCCCTCGCCGCGGCCGGTCAGGCCCAGTCCGTCCGTAGTGGTCCCGGACACGCTGACCGGTGCGCCGCCGAGGGCCTCGGAGAGCACCTTCTGCGCTTCATCCCGCCGCGCCGCGATCCGCGGGCGATTCCCGATCACCTGGATCGCGACGTTGCCCACGGCGAACCCGGCACCGGCCAGCAGCGCGGCGGTGGCACGCAGCAGCGCGGGACCGGACGCCCCGGCCCACTCCGGTTCGGCCGTGCCGAAGTTGGCGCCGAGGTCACCGAGGCCGGCCGCGGACAGCAGGGCGTCGCAGGCGGCGTGCGCCGCCACATCCCCATCGGAATGACCGGTCAGCCCATCTTCGCCCGGCCAGAGCAGGCCCGCCAGGTAGAGCGGCCGTCCCGCCGCGACCGGGTGCACGTCAACGCCGACGCCGACTCTGGGCACATCATCACGCACGTGACACCAGCACCAGGACAGGCCGCTGGGTCAGGAAGCGAGGATCTCGTCGAGCAGTGCCTCGGCCTTGTCCTCGTTCGTCTTCTCGGCCAGGGCAAGCTCACTCACGAGAATCTGCCGGGCCTTGGCCAGCATCCGCTTCTCACCTGCGGAAAGCCCGCGCTCCCTGTCCCTTCGCCACAGGTCACGGACGACCTCGGCCACCTTGTTCACGTCACCGGAGGCGAGCTTTTCCAGGTTGGCCTTGTACCGCCGTGACCAGTTGGTCGGCTCCTCGGTGTGCGGGGCGCGGAGCACCTCGAACACCCTCTCAAGACCTTCCTGCCCGACGACATCGCGCACACCCACCAGTTCGGCGTTGTCCGCGGGCACGCGCACTGTCAGGTCCCCTTTATCGACCTTGAGGACCAGGTAGCTCATTTCCGCGCCCTTGATCGTGCGGGTTTCGATCTCCTCGATGCGAGCAGCCCCATGGTGGGGGTAGACGACCGTGTCGCCGACCTTGAAAGTCATGTGGCACATACCCCTTCCGCTACGCCAATACTACCACGACGAGCACTGCCCAATGGCCCGCCTTGATGGCGAACATGCAGGTCAAGGAGGCAATTAAACGATCTGAAAGAGTTACTGGCCAGCATGGGCGCACGCTGATGCCCTGCTGGAAGCTGGCTCAATGTGTCCTTGGCGATACCCCGGGTGGTGATCGGCGGTGCCACCCTGCGTGACGGGGAACCGGTACCCGCCGCCCGGTGCCAGGCACGGAAGGCCTTGCCGGTGACGCGGCACGCCTCGCGGGCTCATACTGGAGGTGAATCAGGCCGCTCGTGCAGGAGAGATGTGCGTGAATACTGGCGGCGACCAGGGGCGGGACGACTACGGCCTGCCGCCGGTCGACATCGAGATTCCCGATGATGCCCGGGCACTCGCCAGGGATGTGCAGGCATATCACCGCGAGCTTAGGTCGCGGCGCAGGCGCCACCTGGCCAGGCGGTTCTTCGGGCCGCTCACCAGGGACGGCATGGTGCTGCCTTTGCTCGCCGGCTGCCTGGCGCTGACGCTGGTCGCCGCGACGCTGCTCACCGTGTTCACCGCCAGTCAGCCCACGGGCAGCCTGCGGCCGCAGCGCACGGCCGCGGGCACCGGCTCCCCGGCACCCGCGCCGCCGGCCGCGGCGCTGGTCCACACCATTCTTTTCGCTGCGGGCCAGCCGAAGCCGCTGAACAGCCTCCCCGGCCCGGTGGTGGTGCTGGCGCTGATCCCGCCCGGTTGCCACTGCCTGGCCAGCCTGCGGCAGCTCGCCATCGCGGCGTCGCAGGCAAGGACGCTGATCTACCTGGTGGGCGTGCGCAACGCCCCGGTGACGGCCCTCACCACGGACCTCGGGCTCGGGGCCACCCAGGGCTTGGAGGACAGCACGAACGCGCTGCCCCCGCCCTACAAGGTGGCGGCGCTGACGGCCGTCGTGGTCCGCCCGGACGGTTCGGCGGGCCCGGTGGTGATCCAGGACCACGGTCACGGGTTCCAGATCGATAACGACGTGCGTGCGCTGGCCACGGCCGCCCCGCCGAGCCCGGCGCGGCTCGTGCCGGCGAGCGCGTCGCCGGCCGCGTCCAGCGCCAGCGATGCCCCGACCGCCAGCAGCACGCAGACAGCAAGCGGCGCGCCACCCGGGTGAGTCCGCCAGGGGCTGCTGTGACCGCCGCGGCCCCGAGCCGATACTCTTTCCCGCGACGCAGACGTGCTCGTTCGAGCCGGAGGAGAGCACCCAGTGATCCGCAGCAGGCGCGGCCTTCTGTCGCTGCGCGCCCTCGTGGTGGTAGCCGCCGTCGGGCTGATTCCCGCCGTCGCTGGCTGTGAGGCCGGAAACAACGCGCCCACCCAGCAGTGGCACCAGCCCACGCCCGGGGCGTCGGCGATCGTGGACAACACGCTCCGGATCAACAACATGTTCGTGCTCGGGCCGACGCCCGGCTTCACGCTGCCCCGCGGCGCCTCGGCGGGCGTTTTCTTCGCCCTGGCCAACGACGGTGCCCCGGACCGGCTGCTCAGCATCAAGGCACCTGACGACGCCATCTCGGTCCTGGTGCCCGCCGGGGGGATCACGCTCGGCCGGGAGCAGACGCTGTTCCTCACCGGCCCGTCCCCCCGGGTGGTGCTCGAGCACCTCACCCGCACCCTGAACGGCGGCCAGTGGATCCGGCTGAACCTGTTGTTCCAGAACGCCGGCTTCGTGTCCCTGAAGGTCCCGGTGATGCCACGCACCGCGTCCTACGGCACCTTCTCGCCGGCGCCGCAGATCCTGCGCCCGCACCCCACGCCGACCCCGCCGGCGCCGGGCACGCCGTCCGCGACGCCCACCTCTTAACGGGCCGCTACGCACCCCGTGCCAGCGGGCATCCTGGCCGCACGCGGGGCCCGTGGTGCCCCGCCGCACAGGCCGTGCACCGGGGCAGGCAGGGCCCGGCAAGCGGAGGCGGCGGGACTTTAGTCGCCAGGCTCGAACTTGTAGCCGAGCCCGCGCACCGTGATGATGTGCCGCGGGTTGCCCGGATCGGTCTCGATCTTGGCCCGGAGCCGCTTGATGTGCACATCCAGGGTCTTGGTGTCGCCCACGTAGTCCGCGCCCCAGACCCGGTCGATGAGCTGCATCCTGGCCAGCACCCGGCCGACGTTGCGGAGCAGGACCTCCAGCAACTCGAACTCCTTGAGCGGTACCTGGACCTGCTGACCGCGCACGGTCACCACATGCCGGTCCACGTCCATCCGGACCGGGCCCGACTCCATGATCGAGCCACCCGGCTCGTCCGGCTCACCACGGCGCCGGAGGACCGCGCGCATCCGGGCGACAAGTTCCCGGGAGGAGAACGGCTTGGTGACGTAGTCGTCGGCGCCGAGTTCCAGGCCGACGACCTTGTCGATCTCGCTGTCCTTGGCGGTGAGCATGATCACCGGAACGTTGGAGCGCTCCCGCAGCGTCCGGCACACCTCGCTGCCGGGCAGGCCGGGCAACATGAGGTCGAGCAGCACCAGGTCGGCGCCGTGCCGGTCGAAAGCCTCGATCGCGTCCGGCCCGGTCGGGCAGACGGCCACCTCGAAGCCCTCGCGGCGCAGCATGTAGGACAGCGCGTCGCTGAAGGACTCCTCGTCCTCGACCACCAGCACTCGGGTCACTTGACCGCCTCCCTGACATGCTGCGGGGGACCGCCGGCCGGTTTGGTGCCCGCGGTCGGGGGCTTGCTCACGATGGGCATCTGCAGGGTGAAGGTGGACCCGACGCCTTCCTGGCTCCACACCGTGACCTTGCCGCGGTGCGCGGCCATCACGTGCTTCACGATCGCCAGCCCGAGGCCGGTTCCGCCGGTGGCCCTCGACCGGGCCGGATCCACCCGGTAGAACCGCTCGAAGATCCGCTCGAGATCACGCTCGGGGATGCCGATCCCCTGGTCGGCGACGCTGATCTGGGCGGTGCGGCTGCCGTCCCTGGACGCCGAGACCACCACCCTGGTCTTTACCGGGCTGTAGGCGATCGCGTTCTCCAGCAGGTTGCGCAGCGCTGTCACCAGGAGATCTTCATCGCCGAGCACGAAAATGCGCTCCTCGCAGGCAGCGACGACCTCGATGCCGTCCGCGCTCGCCTTCATCCGGACCCGGTCCACGGCCTCCGCGACGATCGCGCTCAGATCCACGGCGATCGGGTCGGGCATGGGCTCGGCCGCCTGGATCCGCGACAGCGTGATCAGGTCCTGCACCAGGTAGGTCAGCCGGGACGCCTCCTGGCGCATGCGGCCGGCGAAGCGCCGCACGGCCTCGGGGTCGTCGGCCGCCTCCTCCATGGTCTCGGCGAGCAGGGCGAGGGCACCGACCGGCGTCTTCAGTTCGTGGCTGATGTTGGCGACGAAGTCCCGCCGGACCTCCTCCACCCGCCGGCTCTCGGTCTGGTCCTCGGCGAGCAGCAGGATGAGCCCCTCGGTGCCGAGCGGGGCGACCCGCACGGCGAAACTGGTCCGCCGGCCGCCGAACGAGCTGCCGGACAGGTCGACCTCCCCCTCGCGGGTCTGCCCGTCCCTGCGGACCTGCCGCACCAGGGCGAGCAGTTCCCCGACGATGAGCTGGCCATCTTTGACCAGGCCGAACGTGCGGGCCGCCTGGCTGGCCATCAGCACCTTGTCGGCACGGTCCAGCACGACGGCGGAGGAGGAAAGCACGGACAGCACCGATGCCACGCCCGGCGGGAGCCTGGTGGCGCGCGGCCGGTCGGCGGCGGGCTCCAGGTCAGCGACACGCCCGCGGGCGGTCACCAGCGAGCCCTTGCCGTGGCGGGGCGAAATGCTGGCGCCAGATCACCAACACCAGCCGTCACGTGCACGCACACGCCTCGATGGTATGCGGAGAAGGCCTGGGGCGCCTCTGGCGGCCTCCCCATGGTGGGCCTGTTCCTCAGGTATTCATAAAACAGTCACTAATTGGCCACGCCGGGATCTTCCGCGCATAACGAACAACATCCGGCCGTTTCCGGCCGCCCGGCCGGTCATCGGCCCTGATTACGCACTGCCTCGGCCGCGGCCGAGGCGGCCGCGGGGTCCAGGTACCGGCCGCCGGGCACCTTCGGCCGGAAGCTCCCGTCCAGTTCATACACCAGCGGAATGCCGGTAGGGATGTTCAGCCCGGCGATCTCGGTATCGCCGATCTCGTCGAGGTGCTTGACCAGGGCGCGCAGCGAGTTGCCGTGGGCGACCACGAGAACCGTCCGGCTTGCCGCCAATTCCGGCACGATCGCGTCATACCAGTACGGGAGCATCCGGTGGAGCACATCGGCGAGGCACTCGGTGCGGGGCAGCAACTCAGGCGGCAGATGGGCGTAGCGGGGGTCAGCCGCCTGGGAGAGCGGATGATCGTCGGGCAGTGGTGGCGGCGGGACATCGTAGGAGCGGCGCCACACCATGAACTGCTCGTCGCCGAACTCCTCCCGGGTCTGCGCCTTGCTCTTCCCCTGGAGCGCGCCGTAGTGGCGCTCATTCAGCCGCCACGACCTGGCCACCGGCAGCCAGAGCAGGCCGGCCTCCTCCAGCGCCAGGTTGGCGGTCTGGATGGCGCGGGTGAGCACCGAGGTGTGCACGATTTCGGGGCGAAGGCCATGCTCGCGCAGCAGCGCTCCGCCCGCGACGGCCTCCCGGGCGCCGGTGTCCGACAGCCCGACGTCCACCCAGCCGGTGAACAGCCCCTCCGCGTTCCAAGCGCTCTCGCCGTGCCTGAGCAGCACCAGTGTGGACATGGCCGAGAGCCTATCCGTCCCGTGGCCCGGGCGCCGCGACGCAGTCGCGGGGCCGGCAGGCCACCGGGGTCCGGAGTCCGGGAACACGCGGTGCGGCTGCGTGGTTGGCCCTGGCGGGTACACGTGATGCGGCCTCCGGGTCGCCCTGTCGGAGGTGGATGCCTGTGCCGGCACGGGTACCAAGGCGGATCGCGACCATCAGCCTCCATACCTCGCCACTGGAACAGCCGGGCACCGGCGACGCGGGTGGCCTCAACGTCTACGTCGTCGAGGTCGCCAAGCGGATGGCCGCCCGCGGCGTGGAGGTGGAGATCTTCACCCGGGCGGTCTCCCGCGACGCCGCACCGGTGCACGAACTGGTGCCCGGGGTGCTGGTCCGGCACGTGCAGGCCGGCCCGTTCGAGGAGCTGGACAAGGCCGACCTGCCAGCCCAGCTCTGCGAGTTCACCCTGGGAGTGCTGCGCACCGAGGCCGCCTACGCCCCGGGCCGGTACGACCTGGTGCACGGCCACTACTGGCTGTCCGGTCACGTCGGCGCGGTCGCCAAGGAACGGTGGGGCGTGCCGTTCGTGCAGTCCATGCACACGCTCGGCAGGGTCAAGAACGCCGCGCTCGCCCGCGGGGACATGCGCGAGCCGGACATCCGGCTGCGCGGCGAATCGGACGTGGTCGCCTCGGCCGACCGGCTGGTGGCGAACACCGACGAGGAGGCCCGCCAGCTCGCCAGGCTCTACGGGGCGGAGCCGGCCAAGATCTGGACCGTCAACCCCGGGGTGGACCTGTCGATCTTCCGGCCCGGTCCGGCCAGCGCCGCCCGGCGCCGCCTGGGCCTGCCCGAGGACGGCCCGGTCATCGTGTTCGCCGGCCGCATCCAGCCGCTGAAGGCGCCGGACGTGGTGCTGCACGCGGCCGCGGAGCTGATCCGTGGCGACCCGGCGCTAGCGCGGGTGCTCACGGTTGCCTTCGTGGGCGGCCCGAGCGGGACCGGCCGCGCCGACCCCGACCAGCTCACCGAGGCCGCGCAGGCGCTGGGGCTCTGCGAGGTGGTGCGGGTCGAGCCGCCCTGCCCGCAGCCGGAACTCGCCGACTGGTACCGGGCCGCCACGGTGGTCATGGTCCCGTCATACTCGGAGTCGTTCGGGCTGGTAGCCGTCGAAGCGCAGGCCTGCGGCACACCGGTGGTCGCGGCCTCGGTGGGCGGCCTGCGCACCGCGGTTCAGGACGGTGTCTCCGGCATCCTCGTCGAAGGGCACGACCCGGCCCGCTACGCCGACGCCCTGCGCCGGCTGTTCGCCTCCCCCGCGCTGCGGGCCAGGCTGTCGGCGGGCGCCGTCGAGCACGCGAGCCGGTTCGGCTGGGGAAGCACGGTCGACCGCCTGCTCAGCGTGTACCGGGGGGCCGTGAGCGCCCCCGCCCCGGCCCGCAGCGCGCTGCGCGCGGTCTGACCGGGCCGCCCGGCGGCGGGCGGCGCGGTTTCGCGGCTGGCAGGATGGCCCCATGGAGCACGGGGCGCGGCGATGACGTCAGCCGGGGAGATGCCGGCGGCCCAGGCGGCCGCCGCGGCCGCGGTGGAGGCGGCCCTGCAGGCGCTGGAGCTGACGCCGGAGAGCCCGGCCCCGGGCAGCTATCTGGTCCGGCTCGAGGGCCAGCGAAAGCTCGCGACCATGACCTGGCTGATAGTGGGCGCGCACAGCCTGCATGTGGAGGCGTTCTTCTGCCGTCAGCCGGACGAGCACCACGCCCGCTTCTACCGGTTCCTGCTGGAGCGCAACGGCCGGATGTACGGGGTGCACTTCGCCGTGGACGAGCGCGGGGACGTTTACCTGACCGGGCGGCTGCCGCTGGCGTCGGTCTCCACCGAGGAGATCGACAGGGTGCTCGGCTGCGTGCTGAGCTACTCCGACGACAACTTCAACTCGGCGCTGGCCATCGGGTTCGAGTCCTCGATCCGCCGCGAGTGGGCGTGGCGGGTCAAGCGCGGCGAGAGCACCGCGAACCTCCGCGCCTTCGCCCGCTTCGCCGCCCCTGCCACGGATCCGCAGGGGTAACACGCCCGTTAAGACCGGACGAGGCGGGTGATGGCCGCCGCGGCCTCACGCACCGATTCCGCGCCCTCGTCCCCGCCCTTGCGCACCGCCTCGGAGACGCATTCGCCAAGGTGGTCTTCGAGCAGCGCGAGCGCGACGGCCTGGAGCGCCCTGGTCACCGCCGACACCTGGGTCAGCACGTCGATGCAGTAGACGTCCTCGTCCACCATCCGCGCGATCCCGCGCACCTGGCCCTCGATGCGGCGGAGCCTGCGGAGATAGGCGTCTTTGTCCTGGGTGTAACCGCGCATGGGCGCAACCCTACGTGGAGGTAGGAAGTTCGGCCACCGGCGGGGCCAGTGCCCCGTGACGAAGGAACGGGGCACTGAGCCAGCGGGGGGTCCGGGGGTCGCCCCCCGGGCTAGCACTGCCGGGCAGGGCCGGGCATGGCAGGCTATCGGCGTGGACAGACGGACAGGCCCCCTGGAAGGGCTCAAGGTCATCGAGGTTGCGAGCCTGGCACCGGCACCGTTCGGCTGCATGGTCCTGGCCGACATGGGCGCGGACGTGCTGCGGATCGACCGCCCGGACCGCTCGGGCCGGCAGCAGTTGCCGCCGGTGGATCCGCTGTCCCGCAGCCGCCGGTCGATCCGGCTGGACCTTAAGAACCCGGCCGGGATGGAGATCCTGCTCCGCCTGGCCGCCGAGTCGGACGTGCTGGTGGAGGCGTTCCGGCCGGGGGTAGCGGAGCGGCTCGGCTTCGGGCCCGACGTCTGCGCGGAGCGGAACCCACGGCTGATCTACGCCCGGATGACCGGCTGGGGGCAGGATGGCCCGCTCGCCGCGACGGCCGGCCACGACATCGACTACATCGCGGTGTCCGGCACCCTGGAGCCCATCGGGCGCGAAGGCGATCGCCCGGTCCCCCCGCTGAACCTGATCGGGGATTTCGGCGGGGGCGGCATGCTGCTGGTGATCGGGGTACTCGCCGCGCTGCTGGAGCGCGAGCGGTCCGGCCTGGGCCAGGCCATCGACGTTGCGATGGTCGACGGGTCGGCGATGCTCGCGTCCTTCCTCTACGGGCTGCGCGCGGCGGGCGGCTGGCAGGACAGGCGGGGCACCAACGTGCTGGATGGCGGCGCGCCGTTCTACGACACCTACACCACGGCCGACGGGCGGCACATGGCGGTGGGGGCGCTGGAGCCGAAGTTCTACGCCGAGTTGCTGGCGGGCCTCGGCCTGGACGAGGCGGGCCTGCCCGCCCAGTACGACCGGTCCGGGTGGCCGGAGCTGCGGGCGCGGTTCACCGAGGCGTTCGCCGGGCGCACCCAGGCGCAGTGGGCAGTGGCTTTCGCGGACTCGGATGCTTGCGTGGCGCCCGTGGTCAGCCCCGCGGACGCCCCGGCGCACCCGCACAACGCCGCCCGCGGCACCTTTGTCGACGTGGGCGGGGTCATCCAGCCGGCCCCGGCGCCCCGCTTCGGCCGCACCCCCAGCGGCCCGCCGTCACCGCCGGTCCGGCCCGGCAGCAACACCAGGCAAGTGCTGACCGGCCTCGGCCTGACCCCGGCCGAGATCACCGGCCTCCAGGACCGCGGCGCGGTGAGCTGACAGGGCCAAGGCCCCGCGACGAAGGCCGCCGGTGGCCCCCGGGCTTAACCGCCGCAGCGACCCCTCAATTTCGCTCCCCCGCCCGCGGCGTCTAGCCTTGATGTCGCAACCGAGATGAGGGAGGTGCGGTCGTGCTCGGCGATCCCTGCAGTACAACCACGGCGGGCGCGGCTACCACCAGGGGCCGGGCCGCCAGATGCTGCGCGTTCCCGTCCCTACGCCTGCCGGGCCCTCCCGGGTAGATCACCCGGATCGGCCGGCGGACCAGGAGGTTGCTGTGCCCGACCGGCGATTTCTCTCCCGGCCCCGTGGCCCTGCCCGGCGGACCAGAGACGGCCACCGCGCCGCCCCGGCTCAGCTGTTCGAGGCCTACTCGCAGCGGCTGACCACATCGCGGCAGGTGCGGCACAACATCATCTCGCTCGTCGGCCTGGACGGCGCCCCCGTGCTGAACCAGTCCGGCGAGGAGGTAGGCCGCCTCGTCGACCTGGTGGCCAGCATGGATGGCGGCGACGACTACCCGGCGGTCACCGGCTTGGTGGTCCGGGTCGGGCGGCGGCAGGCTTACCTGGACTCCTCGGTCATCGACCACGTGGACCGCCGGTCCGTCACGCTGCGGACCGCCCGGATGGACCTGCGCGAGTTCCGCCGCCGCGAGGGCGAGGTGCTGCTGGCCAGGGACATCCTCGACCACCAGCTCGTGGACACCGACGAGATCCAGGTGATCCGGGCCGCCGACCTGTATCTCGCCCAGGTGGGCGACCAGGTCCGGCTGGTCGGCGTGGACGTGAGCCTGCAGACCCTGCTGCGGCGCCTGGGCCCCAAGCGCTTCCGCTGGCATCCCACCCCGGACCGGGTGATCGACTGGGCCGCGATCGAGTCGTTCGGCGAGGACTCGCCCGAGGAGCCCGCCGCGATGAAGCTGCGCACCCCGAGCTCCGCGCTGCGCCGGCTGCGCCCCGCGGAACTCGCCGACGTGCTGGAGGGGCTGGGCAGGTCCGGGCGCAAGGAGCTGCTTGCCAGCCTGGACCACGACCTGGCGGCGGACGCGCTGGAGGAGATGGAACCGGACGAGCTGACCGCGCTGTTGCGGGAGATGGAACCCGCGCAGGCCGCCGACCTGGTCGCGGCGATGGAGCCCGACGAGGCCGCCGAGGCGCTGCGTGGGCTGCCCGAGGACGAACAGGCGCAGTTGCTCGCACAGATGCCGCTCGCCACCCAGCGGGAACTGGCCCGGCTGCTCGGCTACGCCCCCGACGAGGCCGGTGGCGTGATGACCACGGTGCTCGCCTGCGCCGAACCGCACGAGACGGTCGAGGAAGTGCGGAAAAGGCTGGTCAAGCTGGCCAAGCACCAGACGGAAATCGACTCGGTGGCGGTGCTCGACGCCGAAGGGCGGCTCATCGGCGATGTCTCCGCCTTCGACCTGCTGGTCAACAAGGCCGGCAAGCAGCTCGCGGACATCATCGACCCGGAAAATCCCCCGGTCACCCTGCGCCCCGACGCCGACCTCGACACGGTCGCCACCGAGATGGTCGAGTCCCGGCGCTCGTCGCTGCTGGTGGTGGACGACGAGGGCAAGCCGCTGGGCCGGATCCTGGTCGACGACATGCTGGACGCGCTGGTGCCCGGGCACGGGCGGCTGCACTTCCCGAGGCTCCTGCAGTGACCGGCGGGCCGGAGGAGGCCCAGGGGCCCACGGCGGCACCGGAGCGGGAGGCGGCCGGGAAGGCAGGGCAGGAGCGGACCCCGCGGCAGGAGCGCAAGGCGGCGGCTGCCAGGGCAGCACGGGCCCGGCAGGAGGCAGGCGCCAGGGCGACGGGCGGCGGGGCCGCACGGTCCTGGGCGGGCCTGACCACGCTCCCCCGGATCCGCCTCGGCGGGGTCCGCCGGCTGATCCGGGTGCGCAAGAGCCGGATCTTCCTGTTCCTGGCCATCCTGGGGCCCGGCGTGGTTGCCGCCAACGCCGGGAACGACGCCGCCGGGATCGCTACCTACGCCTCCGCGGGTTCCCAGTTCGTCTACCGGACGCTGTTCTTCATGGTGCTGGTCACCGTGGCGCTGGTGCTGGTGCAGGAGATGGCGGTGCGGCTGGGCACCTACACAGGCAAGGGCCTGGCGGCGCTGATCAGGGAGCAGTTCAGCTTGCGCTTCACCGCACTGGCGCTGTTCTGCGTGCTGCTGGCCAACACGGGGCTGGTCGTGTCGGAGTTCGCCGGCATCGGCGCCGCGTTCGGGCTGCTCGGCGTCAGCCGGTACGTCATCATCCCGATCGCGGCCATCGCCATCTGGGCACTCGTACTGTTCGGCTCCTACCGCTACGCGGAGCGGATCTTCCTTGTCATGTCGCTGGCCTTCCTCGCCTATCCGATCGCGGCGATTCTCGGCCGGCCGGACTGGTCCCAGGTCGGGCAGAACCTGGTGATACCGCATTTTGAGTTCAGCAAGCCTTACCTGCTGCTTGGCGTGGCACTGATCGGGACCACGGTGAGCCCGTACATGCAGCTTTATGCTGCGGCGGGCGTGGTAGACAAGGGTGCCGACCCGGAGGACTACCCGCGAGCCCGGATCGACGCGATCTCGGGCGCGCTCTTCGCCTGCGTCATCTCGATCACGATCATCATCGCGACGGCCGCCGCGATCGGCGGGAAGGGGCCACTGAGCTCGGCCTCTGAGGCCGCCCAGGCGCTGCGGCCGGTCGCCGGATCAGGGGCGGAGGCACTGTTCGCGATCGGCCTGATCGGCGCGTCCGCGCTCGCCGGGGCGGTAGTCCCACTGTCCAGCTCCTACGCCATCAGCGAGGCGGTCGGCGTGGAACGCTCGGTGTCCCGCAGGTTCAACGAAGCCAGGCTGTTCCTCGGCCTGTTCACCGTGCAGGTCATCATCGGCGCCTCGCTCGCGCTGACCCACATCAACCTTATCTCGCTGCTGATCGGTACCCAGGTGCTGCAGGGCATCGTCACGCCGGTCATCCTGATCTACATCCTGATCCTCACCAGCCGGCGCAGCGTGCTCGGCAAGGCCGCCAACAAGCCGCTGTTCCGGGCCGTGGCCGGGCTCTGCGTGATAGGTATCTCAGCGATGAGCCTGCTCCTGCTGGGCTCTACCATCCTCGGCTTCTTCGGCATCGGATAGCACGCAGTGCTGGCCTGGGGGGACGACCCCCCTGAAACCCCCCGCTGGCCGAGGCCCGCGTTCCTTCGTCACCGGGCCTTGGCCCTGCTGGCTGGGCTGGAAGAGTGCTGGTGTGGGTGAGACCGCTCAGGCCACGAAGCGGTAGCCCATGCCGGACTCGGTGAGCAGGTAACGCGGCCGCGAGGGTTCGGGCTCCAGTTTGCGCCGCAACTGGGCGACGTACACCCGCAGGTAGTTGCTCTCCGTCTCGTATGACGGGCCCCACACCTCTTGGAGCAACTGCCGCTGCGTGACCAGGCGGCCCTGGTTGCGCACCAGGACTTCGAGCAACTGCCACTCGGTGGGGGTCAGCCGCACGTCGCCGCCATCGGCCCGGGTGACCCGCTTGGCCCCGAGATCGACGGTGAAGTCGTCCGTCTTGACGACCGGCTCGTCCGCCGCCGGCGAGGCGCGGCGGATGGCGGCGCGCAACCGGGCGAGCAGTTCGTCCATGCCGAACGGCTTGGTCACGTAGTCGTCCGCGCCCGCGTCGAGCGCCGCCACCTTCTGGCTTTCGTGCCCCCAGACCGATAGCACGATGATCGGCGTCGAGGCCCAGCCCCGGACCCCGCGGATAACCTCGGTGCCGTCCATGTCGGGCAGCCCGAGGTCGAGGATCATCACGTCGGGCCGGTCTCGTGCCATCGCGGCGAGCCCGGAGGCGCCGTCGCTGGCGGTGCTGACCTGGTAGTTGCGCGCGGAGAGGTTGATCCGGAGCGCCCGGAGGATCGACGGCTCGTCGTCGACGACCAGCACGCGGGTCAAGAGCCGGCGTCCTGCATGGATTTGGCACCGGCGGCCGCGACCGGCAGCGTGACCCTGACGGTGAGCCCGCCGCCCGGGGTGTCGGCCGCCACGATGGCGCCGCCCATGGCCTCGGTGAAGCCCTTGGCGACCGCCAGGCCGAGGCCCACGCCGACCTTCTTGTCATCGAAGCGCTGGAACGGCTCGAAGATCCGTGCCTTCAGCTTGTCCGGCACGCCAGGCCCGTGGTCAACGACCTCGACCACGACGGTGTCCTGCTCCCGGTGGGCCTGCAGCACCGGCGGCATGGCCGGCGGCGAGTGATCCAGGGCGTTGGAGAACAGGTTGGCCAGCACCCGTTCCAGCAGGCCGGGGTCAGCGAGAACCATCGCCATCCCGTCGGGCACCTCGATCCGCAGGTCGGCCGGGGCATCGAGGCCGCGCAGCGCGACCGGCGCCACCTCGTCGATCGTGATCGGCCGCAGGAACGGCTGCAGCGAACCGGTGTGCAGGCGGCTCATGTCGAGCAGGTTGCCGATCAGCCCGTCCAGCCGGTCCGCGTTCTCCTCGATCGTGGCGAGCAGCACCTGCTGGTCGGATTCCGTCCAGGTCACGTCGGTCTGGCGCAGGCTGCTGACGCTGGCCTTGATCGAGGCCAGCGGGGTACGGAGGTCGTGGCTGACCGCGGCGAGCAGCGCGGTCCGCATCCGGTTGCCCTCGGCCAGCGCCTCCGCCTGGGCGGCCTGGGTGCGCAGCCGCTCCCGGTCCAGTGCCGCGGCGGCCTGGGCCGCGAAGCCGGCCAGCAGCCCGGGCGTGATCGGGGCGGGCTGGCCGCTCACCTCGAGCGCCAGGTCGGTGCGCACGTCGACGCGGGTGGCGGGCGCGGCCTGGTCCATGACGCCGCCGCTGGCGGCGATCCGCACCCAGCGGCCGCTCACGTGCTCAAGCAGTTCGGCCTGCCCGCCCAGGGTCATCACGAGATGGTCCAGTACCGCCGCGGGGGTGTCGGCGCCGCCGAGGACCGTCTGCGCCAGCGTCAGCAGCAGCCTGGCCTCCTCCCGGCTGCGGGCGGCCTGGCCGGCCCGGCTGGCGGCGAGGTGAACCACGCTGCTGACCAGCATCGCGACCGTGACGAACAGCAGCAGCGCCAGCAGGTTGTCCGGCTTGTCGATGGTGAACGTGTGCAGCGGCGGGGTGAAGTACCAGTTGAGCAGGAGGCTGGCGGACGCGGCGCCCAGCACGGCGGGCCAGAAGCCGCCGATCACCGCGAGCGCGACCACGGCCACCAGGTAGATGAGCAGGTCATCGGTCAGGCTCAGGTGATGCCTGGCCAGGGCCAGCAGCAGGGTCAGCAGGGGCAGGCCGACCGCGGCGACGAGCATCCCGGTCAGCGCCCGGCGGGCGCCCACCGCGTAGGCCGCCCTGGCCAGCACCGAGCCGGGCTCCGGCGCTGGCTGGGTGCCCGCGGCCAGGCCGTGATCGTCCCGGCCAGGTGCGGGGCCCGCGCCTGGCAGCCCGGCGTCACTACCCACGCCTTCCAGTATGTGCCTGTCCGCCGACTGGCGCAGTACCAGGCCAAGGGCGCCCGCGGCCAGCACGCAGGCACCCATGACGATCGCGGAGCGCCCGGCGAACGGGCCGGTGACCCGCAGTTGCCCGTAGGGCGGGTGGGAGAACCCCACCGCGCTGAGCCACCCGACGACGCCCAGAGGTATCGCCGCGAGCGGCTCGGAGACAAACGACAGAACGGTCACCACGGCCGCGCTCACGATCAGCACCGCCGTCGGCGAGACCCAGCCGTGCAGGGCCGCCGCCACCGTGCCGAGGGCGAAAAGCAGCCCGAAGCCGGTCACCAGAGCGAACGGCGCCGCGAATCCTCGCTGCCTTGAACTACTCATCTCGTAACGAGTCAAGCGCCGAATCCAGGGAAAATTAATGATCTTGATAGATCCTTAACGCGCAGGTCAGCACTCTTGACGCGGCCTTAGCGCCGCCCCGGGACGGTGGCGCTTAGCGTCTGTGGAGGTGATCAAAAACCCGGCGGAGCGACGCCGGATGCGGGGCGGCACCTGATGCGGATCCGCGGCCTGAGGACAGGAGAATAAGGACCGTTGGCGCTGCGCAAAGCGGCAAGCCTGTTCTCCGGAACGTCGCGAGCCGACCTTCCGGAGAGCTTCTGGTATTCCGTCAAGCGGCGCCTGCTCGGGCCGCCGATGGTCAACGAGGAACTGCGCCATCAGCGGCTGTCGAAGGTGCTCGCCCTGGGCGTGCTCTCCCCCGACGGCATCTCCTCCTCCGCCTACGGCACCGAGGAAATGCTCATCGAACTGCTCCCGCTTTTCGGCCTCGCGGCCTTCACGCGTGATCCTGCCGATGACCGGGTTGATCTTGTTCGTGATGGTCCTGGTGGTGCTGTCCTACCGCGAGGTGGTGATGGTCTACACCCGGGCGGGCGGGTCCTACGTCGTCGCCAGGGAGAACTTCGGGCCGCGCATCGCCCAGGTCGCGGCGGTGGCGCTGCTCATCGACTATGTGGTCACCGTGGCGGTGCAGGTGGCCGGCGGGACCGCGGCCGTCGTGTCCGCGTTCCCTGTCCTCGGGCCCTACACAAAGCCGATCTCGGTGGGCGTCGTGCTCCTCATGTGCTACGGCAACCTGCGCGGGATCAAGGAGGCGGGCAAGGCGTTCGCGGCGCCCACCTACCTGTTCACCGGCGTCGTCGTGCTGATGATCGTGATCGGGCTGCTCCGTGAGTTCACCGGCAACCTGCACCCCCAGGACGTGCACAACATCGCCGGTCCCGCCGCCGTCCACATCGGCTCGGGCGCCGAGGGCGTGGCCCTCCTTGCGGTGATCTTCACGCTGATGCGCTCGTTCGCCAACGGCGGCTCCTCGCTGACCGGCATCGAGGCGGTGTCCAATGCGGTCAGCGCATTCAGGCCGCCGGAAGGGATCAACGCCCGCCGGGTCCTGGTGATCGAGGGCATCATCCTCGGCACCCTGGTCGCCGGGATCTCCTGGCTGGCACACGTCACCCACGCGATCCCGCGCGTGACCGGCTATCCGACGGTGATCTCGCAGGAAGCCAACCTGGTGTTCGGCGGCGGCGTCGGCCACATCATGTTCTTCGTGGTGCAGGCGGCGACCGCGCTAATCCTCTACACCGGCGGCAACACCAGCTTCAACGGGTTCCCGTTCCTGACCAGCTTCGTCGCCGAGGACTCGTTCCTGCCGCGGTGGATGACCAAGCGCGGCCACCGCCTGGTCTTCTCCAACGGGATCATCGCGCTCACCATCCCAGCGGTCGCCCTGCTGGTGTTCGTCGGCTCGAACGTCAACCGGCTGGTGCCGTTCTACGCGATCGGAGTGTTCACCGCCTTCTCCATGGCCGGGTTCGGCATGGCCAAGTATCACCATCGGCTCAAGGAGCCCGGCTGGCGGCACAAGCTGGTGATCAACTTCTCGGCGGGGGTGCTCACCGCGATCGTGGTGGTGATCTTCGCGATCGTGAAGTTCACCGAGGGCGCCTGGCTCATCGTGATCATCTTCCCGGTCCTGGTCTACCTGCTGATCCAGCTCAACCGCCGGTACCGGATGGAGGCCGAGGTACTGGAGAACATCAGCGGGCGCAAGGCACCGGACCCGCCGAACTACACCCGCCGGACGGTCCTGGTCCTCATCGACGAGTTCAACCTGGCGACGATCGCCGCGCTGCGCTACGCCCGCGGCCTGCGGCCCACCGCGCTGCGGGCGGTGCACTTCGTGATCGACCAGGAGCGGGCCAACGAACTGCGGGACGAGTGGCTCCGCGCGGACCGCGGCATCCCGCTGGACCTGGTGGACTGCCCTGACCGGCGGCTGCCCCGGGCCGCGGGCGAGCTTGTCGCCACGGAGGCCAGCCAGCCGGGCACGCACGTGACCGTCGTGCTGCCCCGGCGCAGCTATCCGGTGCTGATTGGCCGGCTACTACACGATCAGACCGCCGACAAGATCGCCCGGGTGGTGAGCCGGATACCGCGCAGCGCCGCCACGATCATCCCGTTTGACGTGCAGGCCCGCCTGGAGGTGCTGCACGAGCGGCAGGCAGGCCGGGCCGCCCCGCCGGTGAAGCCGGGGGCGGCGGCCGCCCAGGACGACCAGCCCGCGATGCGCCCGGGTGTCACCCCGATCGCGTCGCTGACCGGGCACGGCCGGGCCACCGTCGAGGGCCGGGTGCACAGCCTGGAGATCCGGCCGGTGGACCACAGCTGCGTGCTCGCCTGCCAGGTCACCGACGCCACCGGCGGGATCACCGCGCTCTTCTACGGGCGCACCCACATCCCGGGCATGGAGACCGGGAGCATGATCCAGCTCCGCGGCCGAGTGGGGGTGAAGGACACCGGCATAGTGATGGTCAACCCGGCGTACGAGCTCCTGTCGTAAGAAACGCTCGGTCAACCGGCGGCAGCGTCACGCCGCAGCCGCCTCCCAGTGCCGTGCCAGCTGGCGCACCTCCGGCCACGGCGCCCCGCGAGGGAGGCACGTAGAGCGGTCTTGTCATGCCCATGGACAAACCGCAGGCAACCGATGGTATGAAGGCCACGAGAGCACTTGCTATCGACGGGACAGTGGGGACGTGGCCATTCGCAACGCAGTCGGCTTCCTGGGCGGCGGCGGTGACGTGCCCGAGGGCTTCTGGTACTCGGTAAAACGCCGCCTGCTCGGGCCGCCCATGGTCAACGAGGAACTGCGCCACCAGCGCCTGACCAACTTCCTCGCGCTGGGCGTGCTCTCCCCCGATGGCATCTCCTCCTCCGCCTACGGCACCGAGGAAATCCTCATCGCCCTGCTGCCGCTGTTCGGGCTCGCGGCCTTCGACATCATCCTGCCGATGACCCTCGTCATCCTCGTGGTCATGGTGCTGGTGGTGCTGTCCTACCGCGAGGTGGTGATGGTCTACATCAGGCCCGGCGGTTCCTACGTCGTGGCCAGGGAGAACTTCGGGCCGAAGATCGCCCAGATCGCCGCGGTAGCGCTGCTCATCGACTACGTCGTCACGGTCGCCGTCCAGGCTGCCGCGGGCACCGCCGCGGTGGTGTCCGCCTTCCCGACGCTCGGCAAGTTCAGCCTTGAGATCACCATCGCCGTCATCCTGCTCATGTGTTACGGCAACCTCCGCGGGATCAAGGAGGCGGGCAAGGCCTTCGCGATACCCACGTACCTGTTCTCCGCGTCGGTCATCCTGATGATCGTCGTCGGGGTGGCCCGCCAGCTCGCCGGGGATCTGCCGCAATATGACCCGCACGCGCTCCACGACACCTACACGATCGGCAGCGGCACCGCGGGCCTGATCACCTTCGCGATGATCTTGACGTTGCTGCGCGCGTTCGCCAACGGTGGCGCGTCGCTGACCGGCATTGAGGCGGTCTCCGACGCGGTGGGCGCGTTCAAGCCGCCGGAGGGGCCCAACGCCCGCCGGGTGCTGGTCGCGGAGGGCGTCATCCTCGGCTTCCTCGTGGCCGGGATCTCCTGGCTGGCCCACTCGACCTTCGCGACGCCCAGGAAGAGCGGCTATCCCACGGTGCTGGCCCAGGAGGCGCAGCTGATCTTCGGCAGCGGCGTCGGGCACATCATGTTCTTCGTCGTGCAGGCGGCGACCGCACTGATCCTCTTCACCGGCGCTAACACCAGCTTCAACGGGTTCCCGTTCCTGGCCAGCTACGTCGCCGGAGACGCCTTCCTGCCGCGCTGGCTGCTCAAGCGCGGGCACCGGCTGGTGTTCTCCAACGCCATCATCGGGCTGACCATCGTCTCGATAGCCCTGCTGATCATCCGGGGATCGAACGTCAACAACCTGGTCCCGCTGTACGCCATCGGCGTGTTCACCGCGTTCACCATGGCCGGGTTCGGGATGGCCCGCTATCACAACCGGCGCAGGGAGCCCGGCTGGCGGCACAAGCTGGTCATCAACGCCGCGGCCGGCGGCCTGTCCGCGGTCGTCGTCGCGATCTTCGCCGTGGTGAAGTTCACCGAGGGCGCGTGGATCGTCGTGGTGGTGTTCCCGATCCTGGTGTTCGCGCTGATCCGGCTGAACCAGGAGTACATGATGGAGGCCGAGGTACTGGAGCGGATCGGCGAGCGGAAGAAGCCACCGGAGCAGCCGAACTACCCGCAGCGCACGGTGTTCCTGCTGGTGGACAGCTTCGACCTGGCAACGCTCGCGGCCATGCGCTACGCGCGGGGCCTGCGGCCGACCACGCTGCGCGCGGTGCACTTCGTCATCGACACCGCCGAGGCGGAAACGCTGCGCGAGGAGTGGACCCGCGCCGACCGGGGCATCGTGCTCGACTTCATCGACTGCCCGGACCGGCGGCTTGCCCGGGCCGCGGCCGAACTGGTCAGCGCCGAAGCGGCGGTGCCCGGTACGCACGTCACCGCGGTACTGCCCAGGCGCAGCTACTCACAACTGCTCGGCCGGCTGCTCCACGACCGCACCGCCGACAAGATCGCGGCCGTGGTGAGCCGCATCCCGCATTGCGCGGCCACGATCGTGCCGTTCGACGTGCGGAACCGCCTGGAGGTGCTGCGTGCCCGGGGCAACGCGATGAACGGCAAGATCACGGCCCCGGCGGCGAGCGGCCAGACCGCCCCGGGCGGGAAGACAGTTCCGGGCGGGAAGGCCGCCGTCACCGGGACGGCGGCCATGCCGGGCGATGGCCAGGCCACGCCGGGGGACTACATCCCCGGAGCCGTGGCTGCCGGTGCGGGCGAGGCCGGGCGGGAGGACGGCCAGCCGGCCGCCCCGTCCCCGCCGCCCTCGGCCATGCGCGGCCTGCTGCCGGGCCGCCGGTTCCGCCAGCGCCGTGGTGAGAGCGCACCGGACGCGGCGCACGCGGGACAGGCCAGCTACGAACGGCCCGCACCCTCCCCCGGGGTCAAGCCGATCGGCTCGATCCAGGCACCAGGGCGCGCCACCGTCGAGGGCCGGGTCCGCGCGGTCGAGATCCGGCCCGTGGAAAAGAACTCGGTGCTGGCCTGCGAGATCTCCGACTCGACCGGAGACCTGACCGCGCTGTTCTACGGGCGGTCACACATCCCGGGCATCGTGTGCGGGTCCCGGGTCCGGTTCCGCGGCTCCGTCGGGATCCGGGCCAGCGGCCCCATCATGATCAACCCGGCCTACGAACTGCTCGCCACCGGCGAATCCCCGCCCGAACGACGGTACGGCTAGATAGCTCTCCTCACGAACTGCGTTGAGCCGGGACAGCCCGGGGATGGCTTGTGCGCGGACAGAACTCCGCGCACAAGCAACCCCGGTCCGTCCCTTCGCCGCTTCCCGGCTGTCCTCAGGGGCAACGCGGTCGCCCGCGCTCCCGCTCTGGCTGGCTAGCCCGGGATCCGGTAGGGGGCGGACGGGGCTTGCCCTGCCGCGGAGTTCTGTCCGCGGCGGGACCATCCCCGGCTGTCCCCCCGCGGGAAGCGTGCCGGGCCCGGGAAGAATCCGGTGATGGAGGGCCGCTGGGAGCGGCCTTAGCCTGGCAAGGGCAGGACCAGGCACCGAGAGAAGGGAAAGCGGCAGTGGGATAGCGGGCACGGGCACGTGCTCACCGCGACGGGACGGCACCGGGGGCGGCTGGGCGCCGTGCTGGCGATCACCGTGGGGATCGCCGTCGCGGAGGTGTGCGGCGCGCTGGTGAGCGGCTCCCTTGTCCTGCTCGCCGATGCCGCGCACATGGCCGCCGACGCGGCCGGCGTCGGGCTGTCGCTGCTCGCCGCGTACGTGGCCACCAGGCCCGCTACCGACCGCGCGACGTTCGGGTATGCCCGCGCCGAGATCCTGGCCGCCACGGTCAACGCGCTGCTGCTGCTCGGCATGGCCGTGTTCATCGGAGTCGAGGCTGCCCGCAGGCTCGCCGCGCCGCCTGAGGTCATGCCCGGTCTGATGATCGTCTTCGGGGTGGTCGCCCTGGCCGGCAACGGTGTGTCCCTGCTCCTGCTGCGGCACGGGCAGCGCGGAGAGCATGAACGTGCGTGGCGCCTTCCTTGAGGTCGCCTCGGATACCTTCGGCGCCGTCGCGGTGATCGGCACCGGGATCGTGATCGCGGCGACCGGGTTCACCCTGGCGGATCCGATCGCCTCGCTGGCGGTGGCCGTGCTCATCCTGCCCCGTACCTGGCGGCTGCTGCGGGACGCCGTGGACATCCTGCTGGAGGCCAGCCCCCGGGGCATCGACCTGACCGAGGTCCGCACCCACCTGACCGCACTGGACGGCGTCGTGGGCGTGCACGACCTGCATGCCTGGACCATCACCTCCGGCCTGCCCGTGCTCTCCGCGCACGTGGTGGTCGACCCGGGCGTGCTTGCCAACGGCCGGAGCGCGGCCATGCTCGACGCCCTCCAGGCCTGTCTGCACGGCCACTTCGACGTCGGCCACTCCACGTTCCAGCTCGAGCCGGCCAGCCACGCGGGGCATGAGCCGTCGGTGTGCCTGTAAGCACGGGGCCCGTCCGGCGAGCCACGCGGGGCATGAGCCGTCGCTGTGGCTGTGACCACCGACCACGGGGTGCGTAGTGCCGCAAATCAGAGCGCACCGCGGGACGAGCTGGGCGCTCTGGGCGGGCGCCGGGCGGCGACGAGGTCTGGAGCGCTTTTATACCAACCAGTAATATGTGGGCAAGACGTCTGCCCAGGGAGCCAGCGTGAGCACCTACGACGCATACACCATCCCCGTCGAGCCCGGCACCTGGGACGTTCCCGCCGCCGGGGCCACCCGATTCAGCTGGGAGTACGACGACGGCCGGCAGCGGCTGCTCGACCTGTACCAGCGCGGCAAGGACAAGCAGTGGGACGCCACCAAGCGGATCGAGTGGGACCTGCCGGTGGACCCGAGCAACATCATGGAGACCCCGGACGAGTTCGTGCCGATCTACGGCTCGCGCCAGTGGGAGATCCTCAACGACAAGGAACGCGAGAACCTGGGGCACCACCTGGGCGCCTGGCTGTTCAGCCAGTTCCTGCACGGTGAGCAGGGCGCGATGACCGTGGCGGCCCGGATCGTCGAGTCGGTGCCGGACATGGATTCCAAGTTCTACGCCGCCACCCAGACCATGGACGAGGCCCGGCACGTCGAGCTGTACTCGCGGTTCCTGCGCGAGAAGGTCGGCCTCTACTACCCGATGAACAGCGACCTGGCCAAGCTGCTCGCCGAGTCGCTCAACGACTCCCGCTGGGACCTGCCTTACCTGGGCATGCAGGTCCTTATCGAAGGGCTGGCACTCGCCGCGTTCGGCGTGCACCGGGACATGGCGCAGAACGCGCTGGTCAAGCAATTGCTCGCCTACGTGATGCAGGACGAGGCACGGCACGTCGCGTTCGGCCGGCTCGCGCTGCGCGACTACTACCGCGAGCTGACCGCCCGCGAGCGTGCCGAGCGCGAGGAGTTCGTCGTGGAGGGCTGCTACCTCATGCGCAACCGGTTCCGGGCGCAGGAGGTGTGGGAGACGATGGGCTTCGACGTGGATGAATGCCTGGAGTTCACCGAGCACTCCCCGGTCCAGCAGGCGTTCCGTACCTTGCTTTTCAGCCGGATCGTGCCGTGCGTCAAGGACATCGGGCTGTGGGGGCCCAAGGTGCAGCAGGCCTACGCTGACCTGGGCGTCCTCGATGCGGCGAACACCGACCTGGAAGCGCTCATGGCCGACGACGAGCGCATCGCCGAAGAGGTGGACCGGCGCAAGTACGAGGCCGAACTGGCCACCCGCCACGACGAGGTGCACGCGGCCATCGCCGAGGGCGGCGACTGACCCTGGCCGCTCGTCCTGGGAACCGGACGACTGACCGCGCCCATCCAGGGCAGGGGTAGCAAAGGCAGCCGGGGATTGGTGGAATCCCCGGCTGCCGCTTGCCTTGTGTCCGCGCAGGTCAGGTGGCCTGTCCCGGCCCGGCCGGGACCGCTGGCCCGGCCTGGCCGGAACGGCCGCCACCGTGGCCAGCGCGCCGCGCTGCGGTCGGCGGCCACCGGCGGCCTGGCGGCGGCGTGGCCCGCCGCCTCGCCATCGTCGCCGCTCCCGCGTGCCCTGCGACCCGCGCCGCGTGGCCAGGCCAGCATCAGCAGGAAGGACAGGCCGAACACGGCGACCTGGAACCACAGGGTGCGGACGGCCGCCGCGGCGAAGTCGGTGCGGACCGCGGCCGCCCCGGCCCGGGCGAGGACGGGGTGCACCGCGGCGGGGAGCACCTCACCCGCGCGCGGCCGGCAGGACGCCGGGGTGACGGTCGGGTCGGCGGCCACCAGCCGGTCGTGCAGGCAGGTGCGGAACTGAGCCTCGAGTGCCCCCGCCTCGCGGGCCGGAACCCCGGCGGCCACCGCGCCGGACCGCAGCGCCGGCGCGACGGTGTTCGCCGCAGCGCCGGACTGGGTGCCGAGCAGCGCGAAGAAGATCACGCCGATCACCGCGATGCCGATCGAGTTGCCGACCTGCAGGCCGGTGTTGAACACGCCCGAGGCGGCGCCCGCGTCCTGGTGCGGTACCCGGTCCAGCACGATGTCGGCCAGCGGCGCGATCACGGCACCGAGGCCGAGGCCCGCGCCGACCAGGCCGGGCACCAGTTCCCAGGTGGTCACCGCGGCACCGTAGTGATGCACCGCCGCGATCAGGCCGGCCATCCCGGCGGCGATGACCAGCGCACCGGTCATCGTGACGCCGCGGCCGAACCGGGGCGCGAGCCGGGCGGCGGCGCCCGAGGAGACCAGCACGCCCAGGGAGAACGGGAGGAAGCTCAGCCCGGCGTGCAGCGGGGTGAAGCCCAGGCCAAGCTGCAGGAACAGGGTCAGCACCAGCCCGAACGAGGCGATCCCCAGGAAGAACGTCATGGCGATGGCCATGCCCACGCTGAACTCGCGCTGGCTGAACAGCCGCAGCGGCACCAGCGGGGAGCCGTCCCGGCGCGTCTTGACCTGCTCCCACCAGATGAACAAGGCGAGCACCGGCACGGAAGCGGCCATGGACACGAATGTCCAACCAGGCCAGCCGAGCTCGCGCCCTTCCACCAGGGGGTACAGCAGGAGCAGCAGCGCCGCGCTCGCCAGGACGACGCCGACCGGGTCCAGCCGGGGCGGGCGGGGCGACCGCGATTCGCGGACCAGCACCGCCGAGGCGATCACCGCGAGGATCCCGACCGGGACGTTGATCAGGAAGATGGGCCGCCAGCCCAGGCCGAACAGGTTGTGCTGGATGAGCAGGCCGCCGAGCAGCGGCCCGCTCACCGTGCCGAGGCCCGCGGTTATCCCGAAGCCGGCCAGCGCCTTGATCCGCTCGCGGGGCGAGAAGATGACCTGGATCACGGCCAGCACCTGCGGGACCATGATCGCGCCCATCGCGCCCTGGACGACCCGGAACGCTATGAGCTGACCCGGGCTCTGCGCGGCTCCGCACAGCGCCGACATGATGGTGAAGCCGGATACGCCTATGAGGAACAGCCGCTTGCGCCCGAAGGTGTCCCCGAGCCTGCCGCCGGTGATCAGGACCAGGGCGTAGGCCAGTGTGTATCCCGCCAGCGCCCATTGCACGTCCGCGTAGCTGGCGTGCAGATCCCGCTGTATGGATGGGATCGCGATGTTCACGATGGAAACATCGAGCAGGTTCATGAACGCGGCCAGCAACAGGATCGTGAGTGTCAGCCAGCGGCGTGGGTCGGCACCCTCGCCCGCGCCCGCGGGAGGTGCCAGGATCTGAGCGTCCGAAGTCATCGTGGTCTCCGCTCATCGGGAGGTATCTGAATTACACTAGGGAAGCTATCATCTTGTGTGCCAGATATCTAGTTTAATTAGATAATAAGAAGGTGAAGCATGTCTGGAGACCCCGGGCAAGGGGGCGCCGGGCAGGGGGACGCCGGCCAAGGGGACGCCGTTGATATGGCTGCGGTCCAGCAGCGGTCCTGGCAAACCGGCGCAGGGCAGCAGGGCCCGGGCCCGGGCGGGTGGGACGTGCCCTGGCTGGAGTCGCCGGCCGCTGAGACGAGCACACCCGGGCGGGCCGACCTTGAGCTGGCGTTCGCCACGGCGATGCGCCGGACCGGCTCCCTGATGCAGCTCGTGGGGCAGGCGGCCGCCGACCGGATCGGCATCAACGCCACCGACCTGAACTGCCTGAACATCCTCAGCTTCAGCGGGCACATGACGGCAGGCGAGCTGGCCAGGGCGACCGGCCTGACCACTGCCTCGATCACCGGGGTGATCGACCGGCTGGAAGAGGCCGGCTATGTGAGCCGGGAGCGGGATCCGAACGACCGCAGGCGCGTGGTGGTCACCATGGCCCTGGACAAGGCGATGCGGAACGTGGCGAGCGTGTTCCTGCCGGTACTGCGGGACTGGCGGGAGATGGCGGCCCGGTACTCCGACGACGAGCTACGGCTGATCGTGGACTTCTACGCGCGAATGGAGCAGGTGTTCCGCAATAACCTGATCCGGCTGCGGACCGAGGACCGCGACGGATAACGGGGCCGGGGAAGGCCCACCCTGGCGGGCAGATGTCCCGCCAGGGTGAGCGTGATGAAGCCGGTCCCCGATTCATCATTTGGGTCCCCCAGGATCATGGGGACATGCCTGGTCAGAGGGGTTACAGCGGGGGTGGCCAGGCGCGCGGAAGCCCGGTGCCGCACGGCCTGCCGTGGCCTGCGCCATGCTGGGAGGATGGGCGCCGACGAATCGCTGGAACTGCAGATCCGGTTCGTGCTCGAGGCCGACCGGCTGAAGACCGTGGCCAGGCAGAGCCGCATCACCGACGGATCCAGGCACGAGAATTCCGCCGAGCACTCCTGGCACCTGGCCTTGATGGCACTGGCCCTGGCCGGGCATGCGCCGCCGGGCACGGACCTCGCCCGGGTGATGGCCATGCTCGTGGTGCACGACATGGTGGAGATCGACGCTGGCGATCTCTTCGTCTACTCCGACAGCGCGGCGCTGGCCAGGCAGGAGGAGGCCGAGCGCGCCGCCGCCGACCGGATCTTCGCCATCCTGCCGGATCCCCAGGCCGCGGCGGTGCGCGCGCTGTGGGACGAGTTCGAGGAACGGCGCACGGCCGAGGCACGGTTCGCCCGCGCCCTGGACCGGTTGCAGCCGATGCTGCTGAACATGCGGACCGGCGGCGGCACCTGGGTGGCGCACGGTGTCACCGCCGATCAGGTGCTCGCCAAGGTGACGTTGATCGAGGACGGTTCCGCGTCGCTGGGCCGCTACGCGAGGGCGATGATCGCCGCGGCCGTGGCGCAGGGCTTTCTCCAGCCGGGCACCCCGCCGGAACCGGGCGCGGCGGTAGCGGGCCCGCCCGCCGGATAGGCGGGTAGCGGACCCGCCCGCCGGGTAGGCGGTATCAGGCCCGCCCGCCGGGTAGGACTCTGAGTATGAGCCGAACCTTTCCCAGGCTCTTTCCGCGGGCCCGCCCGGCCCGCCATTCCGCCACGCGCCGCAGGCGCGTGGCGGGGCCTGCCGAGGCTGCCCGCCGGGTCGCTCATGCCCAGCGCCTGGACCCGGCCGCCCGCGCCCTCACCGCCGTGGTCCAGCGCAGGGTCGGTACCGGGACACGGGCCGACGCGCTGCACGGGGTGTGGCTCGGGCAGCCGGTGCACCCCGCGCTGACCGGCCTGCCCATGGGCTTCTGGACCTCGGCGGCCGTGCTCGACTTCGTACCGGGCTCGGAGCGGGCCGCCAGGGCGCTGATCGCGCTCGGCCTCGCGGGTTCGGTCCCGGCGGCAGCGGCAGGCCTGGCGGACTGGTCCGCCCTGCACCGGGAACAGCAGCGCGTGGGCCTTGCGCACGGGGCCGCCAGCGTCGGCGCGTGGGCGCTGTTCGCGGGATCGCTGCTGGCCCGGGCGACCGGCCAGGAGGCGAGCGGCCGGGTGCTGGCGCTCGGCGGCCTGGCCACCCTGACCGCGGGCGCGTATCTGGGCAGGCACCTCACGTTCCCGCTGGGGGCGGGGACCAGCCACGCCGAGTCCGTGTCGCACCTGGCCCCGCTCGGCTGGCACGACCTGTGCCGGATCTATGACCTGCCCGATGGCCGGGTGACCCGGCGCCAGCTCGGCTACCTGAGCCTCGCGGTGGTGCGCCAGGGGTCAGACGTGCTGGTACTCGCGGACCGGTGCGCGCACCTGGGCGGGCCGCTGCACCAGGGCACGCTCGGCGAGGCCGACGGGGAACCGTGCCTCACCTGCCCCTGGCATGGCAGTACCTACCGGCTGAGTGACGGCGCGGTCGTGCACGGTCCTGCCACCGCGCGCCAGCCCGCCTTCGACTGCAGAATCGCCGAAGGCGGCATTGTCCAGGTCAGGCCGGCACATCCCGGCGCCTGACCGGATTCGTTCAGTGTGGCCGCTGGGCCGCGGCGTCAAGCACTTCGGGATGTTCCCGGCGGTAGTGCTCCGTCATCACGGTGCTCGCCTCGCCTGGCCTGGACGCCAAGGTGCGTCGGCAGATCTGGCAGCGAATGACCGGAAGGCGGGTGACGGTCACGGGAAAACGGCGGGTCCTGGGGCTGCTCATCGCCTCTGATCATGCCAGATGCCAGGCCCATGCTCACAATGGACGGCGGCCGCCGGGGTGCGGTCCGGTCCGCGAGGGCGCCGGGCCGGGTCCCTGGGAGCTAGGGCGCCGGGTCGGTCCCGGGGAGCAGGACGTAGCCGAGGATGCGGCGGGTGCGCCCGGGGCGGGGCGGGTTGGCCGCGCGCGGCTGGAGCACCCGGGTGAGCTCACGCATCAGTTCCGCGAACTCGGCGTCATCGAGCCAGAGCCCGGCCATCCGGTAACCCACCCCGTCCCGCAGCAGGTCGCGGTCCTCCCGGGCGAGGTAGCGGTCGAAGTCACCGAGCAGCCCGGCGACAAAGGCCATGAACGCCTGCCGGTGGTCATCGGCGCTCATCTCGCTGATCTCATCCAGCCCGATGGCCGCCGCGCTCACCCGGAGCACGTACGTGCGCTCCACGGCGCCGCGTACCCGCCGCTCCGCGACCACCGCGAGAACCCCGGCGTCCACCAGCCGGGCCACGTGACGGTACAGGCTGGCCGCCGGGACATCCGCCAGTTCGGCGGCCAGGGCGCTGGTGGTCAGGGCCCGGTCGCCGAGGAAGGCCTGCACGATCCGCAGGCGGACGGGGTGGAGCAGGAGATCCGCGCTTGCCATGAAGCAACGGTAGCGTTTTGATCTCAGTACTGTTAACGTTCCCAATCCTGGGATCAATGCGTCGCGTACTGCCGCTGCCGCTGGGTCGCCTCCGGGCTACTCCGCCGCGCCCCCCGGCCCAGGCCGCCGGTACGGCTCGGGGCGGCGCGGAGCGGGGTACTCGACCAGGGCGAGCACCCGGCTGGCCATGAAGCGTGCCGTCCGGACCACCACGCCGCTGCGGGTGACCTCGGTGACCTCGAACACCCCGCGGTGGTTGACCACCTCGACCCGGCGGCCGGCCCGGGTGGCGGTGACCTCGTAGGTCTTGGTGCTGCCACCCGCATCGATGACGATCTCGACCCGGTCGCCTTTCATCGCTGCCCCCACGGATGCAAGGTGGCCCAGGTGACGGTCATACGGCGCATACTTCTCTTCTGCCCCTGACGCGCCCCCCGCAAATCTCCGGCCGCCAGGCACCTGGGCACCCTGCCGTGCGGGCGCGCGGCGCGTAGCCGGGTTACAGCATTGTGCGGGCGGACCAGCGGGACTTGCGGTGCTCGATGGCCAGCGGCACGCCGAAGCACTTGGACAGGTTCTCCTCGGTGAACACCCGCTCCAGCCGGCCCGACGCGAGCACAGACCCGCGGCGCATCAGCAGCGCATGAGTGAACCCGGCTGGCACCTCCTCGACGTGGTGGGTGACCAGGACCATGGTGGGCGCGGTCCCGTCCGCGGCCAGGCGGGCGATCCGGCGCACCAGGTCCTCCCGGCCGCCGAGGTCCAGGCCGGCCGCGGGCTCGTCGAGGAACAGCAGTTCCGGGTCGGGCATCAGCGCGCGGGCGATCTGGACCCGCTTGCGCTCCCCCTCCGACAGCGTCGCGAACCGCCGGCGGATCAGGTGCGCGCAGCCCAGCGCGTCCAGCAGTTCCACCGCCCGGGTGACGTCGGTGGAGTCGTACTCCTCCTTCCACCGGCCGACGATGGCATAGGCGGCGGTGAGGACCAGATCGATCACCTTTTCCCCGGGCGGTACCCGGTCCGCGAGGGCGGCGCTGGCCAGGCCGATCCTCGGCCGCAGTTCGAACACGTCGCTCGCCCCGAGCCGCTCGCCGAGGATGCGTGCGGTGCCCTCGGTCGGGTACAACTGCGCCGCGGCCACCTGGAGCAACGTTGTCTTGCCCGCGCCGTTCGGGCCGATGACCACCCAGCGCTCGTCGGCGCGGACGGTCCAGGTGATGTCGCGGAGAAGCATCGAGCCGCCGCGCCGGACGCCGACACCCCGAAGCCGCACCACCTCGTCGGACATCCGGCTCCTTCCAGCGGCACCCGTCAGGATGAACCTACGTCATACGGCAGGCCACAACGGCGCTCTGCGGGGCCGGCGTTTCATGCCGCCGCCGGCCCGGCTCCGGATGCGTCTCAGGCAGGTGAATTGCGCACCGCGTGCAGCGCAGCCTGCGTGCGATCGGCCACGCCGAGCTTGGCCAGCACCGAGCTGACGTGGGTTTTCACCGTCTTCTCCGACATGTTCAGCAAGCGCGCGATCTCCCTGTTGGACCGGCCCTCGGCGATCTGCGCGAGCACCTCCCGCTCTCGCGCGGTCAGCGCGTCGAGGCCGCCGACCGCGGCGGGCCTGCTGCGGGACCGTACCAGCGTGCCCGCCGCCTCCGAGGCCAGGACGGTGTGCCCGTCGTGCACCGAGCGGACCGCCCGGACCAGCGCGTCCGGGTCCACGTCCTTGTACAGGAAGCCCGTGGCGCCGGCCCGCATCGCCAGGGTCACCGACGCGGAGTCAGCCGCGCTGGTGAGCACAAGCACCCTGGCCGGCAGGTTCCGGTCCCTGAGTTCGGCCAGCACCCCGAGCCCGTCCAGGCCGGGCAGTTTCAGGTCGAGCAGGATCACGTCCGGCGCGACCGCGGCGGCCAGTTCGACGGCCTCCGCGCCGTCGCTGGCCTCGCCCACCACTTCGATGTCGGCGTGCAGGCTGAGCAGCACCCGCAGTCCCTGCCGCACCACCGGGTGGTCGTCGGCGATCAGGACGGTGATCTTCCCAGCCTCGGATGCGCTCACCGCGGGCCTCCATGACTGCCGCGCTGCACAGGCATGACCACCCGCACCGTCGTGCCCTGCCCCGGAGCCGAGCGAATCACCAGCGAGGCACCGGCCCCGGCGGCCCGTTCCCGCAGCGACGGCAGGCCGCGGCCACCGGCGGCCAGTTCGGGGACGAAGCCCTTGCCCTGGTCGCGGACCTCCAGGGTGACCCGCTTGGCCGCCGCGCACACCGACACGCCGACCTCGGCCGCTCCGGAGTGGCGCAGCGCGTTGTGCAGCGCTTCCTGGGCGATCCGGTACAGTGCGGCCTCCCGGTCCGCGCCCAGGGCCGGCAGGTCGTCGGCGGCGAACCGGACCCGCACCCCGTGCGCCTTGCCGGCCAGCAGCGCGTACCTGCGCAGCGACCCGGCCAGGCCGCTCTCGGTGATCTCCGGCGGAGCCAGCCCGTCGATGACCGCGCGCAGTTCGGCCTGTGCGTCACCGGCCAGTGCTGCCACGCTCTCCATCTCGGCGGCCGCCCGGTCGATGTCCCCGCTCGCCGGATCCCGGCTGGCGAGCACCGACGCGGCGCGTGCCTTGACCCGGATGCTGAACAGCTTCTGCGAGACCGCGTCATGCAGCTCCCTGGCCAGCCGGGCGCGTTCCTCCAGCACGGAAAGCTGCCGGGCACGCTCGTAGAGGCGGGCATTCGTGAGCGCGATCGCGGCATGCGCGGCGAACAGTGCCAGTACTTCTTCGTCGCGTTCGGTGAACCCGCCGCCTCTGCCGGCCATCTTGTTGGCGGCGAAGATGAAGCCGAGCACCCGGTCGCCGTCCTTGATCGGCATGGCGAGGATGTCGGCAAGCTCGGGATGCGCCGACGGCCAGCCCTCGAACCTCGGGTCGGCGCGAATGTCGGCCAGCCGCAGCGGCTGGCCCTCGCGGAGCATGACGGCCAGCATGCCGTGCTGGCGGGGCAGCGGGCCGATCGCCTTGCGCTGCCGCTCGGAGATGCCGTCGACCACGAACTCCGCGAACGAGCCGCGGTCGTCGGGCACCCCGAGCGCCGCGTACCTGGCGCCCGCGAGCGAGCGCACCGAGCGCACGATGACCTCGAGCACGTCGCCGACCGACAGTTCCCTGGTGACGGCGAGGACGGCCGCGCTTACCCGGCGGAGGACCTCGTCCTGGCCGGGCGCATCACCGGGGGCCGCGGCGCCGGAACGCGATCCCGCCGGCACCGCGGAAGGTGAGCCCACGGCCGCCGGGCCACCGGAACTCCCGTCGGCCGCGGGGCGGTACTTGCCCATGACACGACGTTACCGGCGCGAGCGGCCGTGCGGATCGGGCACGAGTCCTAGGACCAACGTCGCAGGAGAGCCGGACCGCACGGCCGATGCTGCCACCGGCGCCCCGGCCTAGCGTGGCTGTCATGACCGACAGACAAGCTGACAACGGCACCGGCCCGGCCCACACCCAGGGCACCGCGCGGGACGCCCGCGTCGCCGTGGTGACCGGCGCCTCCCGCGGGCTCGGCCGCGCGCTCGCGCGTGCCCTGGCCGAAGACGGATACCGGCTGGTGGTGGACGCGAGGGACGGCGCGGCACTGCGCGAGGCCATGGCCGGGCTGCCGGCCGGCGCGGTCGTCACCGCGATCGCCGGGGACATCACCGACCCGGCCCACCGCGGCGACCTGCGCCGCGCGGCCGAGGCCCTGGGGGGCCCGGATCTGCTCATCAACAACGCTGGCACGCTAGGCCCGAGCCCGCTGCCCGCCGTCTCCGACTTCCCGCTCGACGAACTGCGCACGGCCTTCGAGGTGAACGTGATCGCCCCGGTCGCCCTCACCCAGATGCTGCTGCCCGCCCTGCGCGAGCGGGGTGGCGCGGTGCTCAGCGTCACCTCCGACGCCGCGGTCGAGGCGTACGCGGGCTGGGGCGGCTACGGTGCGGCCAAGGCCGCCCTGGAGCAGGCCTGCAACGTGCTGGCCGCCGAGGAGGTCGCCGTCCGGGTCTGGCGGGTGGACCCGGGAGATCTGCGCACCCAGATGCATCAGGCCGCGTTCCCCGGCGAGGACATCTCCGACCGGCCGCTGCCGGAGTCGGTGGTGCCCGCGTTCCGGAGGCTGATCGGCGAGCGGATGCCGAGCGGGCGCTACCGTGCCGCCGACCTCATGCCCGCCGGCGACCAGGCGGCGGAGGCCGCGGCCGTCGCCGAGCCCGCGGTGCGGTCATGACGGTCCTGGCCGACTTCGAGCTGCCACCCGCCCTGGAGGCGAGCGAGCCGCCCGAGGCGCGCGGCGTCCAAAGGGACGCGGTCCGGATGATGGTCAGCCGGCGCCGGACCGGCGAGATCACGCACCACCCGTTCACCGGCCTGCCGGGCCTGCTGCTGCCGGGGGACCTGCTCGTGGTCAACACCTCGGCTACGCTGCCTGCCTCGGTCCGCTGCGGCCCGGGGCTGGTCATGCACTTCTCTACCTCGCTGCCGGACGGCAGCTGGCTGGCCGAACTGCGGGCCGTGCGCGGCCACGCCACGCAGCCCTTCCCTGGCGGCTCACCGGGCCAGGCGCTGCCGCTGCCCGGCGGTGCGGTGGCGACCCTGGCCGAGCGGGTCACCGGGCGGCTGTGGCGGGTGCGGCTGTCCACCGCGGTGGTGCCCTACCTGCTCCGGCACGGCACGTACATCCACTACTCCTACGTGGCTTCCGACTGGCCCGCCGAGGCCTACCAGACCGTCTTCGGCACCACGCCGGGCAGCGCCGAGATGCCGAGCGCCAGCCGGCCGTTCACCGCGGAGATGCTCGCCCGGCTTGTGGTGCGGGGCGTGACGATCGCACCGCTCACCCTGCACACCGGCGTTTCCTCGCTGGAAGGCGATGAGGAGCCGTATCCCGAGCCCTACGACATCCCGCCGGCCACGGCCCGGCTGGTCGACATGACCCGGCAGGCCGGTGGCCGGGTGGTCGCGGTCGGCACCACGGTCGTGCGCGCGCTGGAGACGGCGGCGGCGGCCAGGGAGCACGGGACGGACGGCCCGCTGCCCGCATCCGCCGGCTGGACGCACCACCTGGTGACACCGCAAACCCCCCCGAGGGTGGTGGATGCGCTGTTCACCGGACTGCACGAACCGCGCTCCACACATCTTTGGATGCTGAACGCTTTCGCCGGGGCCGGGCTGCTCCGCAGGTGTTACGCCGCCGCGGTGGAGCACTCCTATCTCTGGCACGAGTTCGGCGACGTGCATCTGCTCCTGCCCTGACGTTCCGGCGGCGCAGGGCGGGCAGTAGCGCCCCGGCGTCCGGAGGAGGGGTCCGGCGACGGTAGCGTTACGCGCGATGACTGCTGGCCGAACCACCATCCTGGTGACCCTGACCGGCCGTGACCGCCCCGGGGTCACCTCCAGGCTGTTCTCCGACCTGGCCGCCCACGATCTGGCCGTCGCGGACATCGAGCAGGTGGTCATCCGCGGGCGCCTGGTCCTCGGGGTGCTGCTGGCCTGCGAGGACGACCCCGACCTCACCGGGATTCACCGAGCGGTCCGGGCCCTCGCCGCCGATCTGGACCTGGAAGCGGAGATCACCACCGGGTGGGGTGAGCTGCCCGGGCGCCGCGGGCGGCTGCACGTCACCGTCATGGGCAGCCCGCTGCTGCCGAGCGCGGTCGCCGCGATCGCCAGCCGTATCGCCGCGAGCGGGGCGAACATCGACCGGATCGACCGGCTCGCTGACCGGCCGGTGACCTGCATCGAACTCGACGTGTCGGGGGCCGACCCGGACGGCCTGCGGGCGGCGCTCACCAGGGAGGCGGCCGAGCAACGGGTGGACGTGGCGGTCCAGCGCGGCGGGCTGCACCGGCGTGCCATGCGGCTCATCGTCATGGACGTGGACTCCACGCTGATCTCCGCCGAGGTGATCGACCTGCTGGCGGCCCGGGCCGGCTGCGCGGAACAGGTCGCCAAGATCACCGCCGCGGCGATGCGCGGAGAGGCCGACTTCGCGACCTCGCTGCGTGAACGGGTGGCGCTGCTGGCCGGGCTGGACGCAAGCGTGCTCGACGAGGTGCGCGCGGAGATCCAGCTTGCGCCGGGTGCCCGCACCCTGATCCGCACCCTGCAGCACCTCGGATTTCGCTGCGGCATCGTGAGCGGGGGATTCACACAGCTCACCGAGGGCCTCGCGGCCGGCCTGGGGCTGGACTTCGCGGCGGCCAACACCCTGGAGATCGCCGAGGGGAAGCTGACCGGCAAGCTGACCGGGCCGGTGATCGACCGCGCGGGCAAGGCGGCAGCGCTGCGGCGGTTCGCGGATCAGGCCGGGGTGCCGCTCAGCCAGACCGTCGCGGTCGGGGACGGCGCCAACGACCTCGACATGATCGCCGCCGCCGGCATGGGGATCGCCTTCAACGCCAAGCAGGCCGTCCGGGATGCCGCCGACGCGTCGGTGAGCGTGCCGTACCTGGACACCGTGCTCTACCTGCTCGGGGTGTCCAGGGACGAGGTGGTGGCCGGCGACGGCCCCGGTGCCTGAGCGGCGCCTGTTGCACCGCTAGTGATCAAGGGCGCCTGGGCCCGGTCACCCCGCTGCGTGCGGGGTCCACAGATCGGCCAGTTCCCCGCCGCCGGGTGCCGCGGCGGCCCAGCTTGCGCCGAGCCGGACGACCGCAAGCGCGCACGCGGGGAAGGCGATGTCCGGGCGCCCGGTGAGCCAGGCGACCAGTTGCCCGGCGGCCGGATTGTGGCCCACGGTGAGCAGCGTGTGCGCGTCGTCGGGCTGCTCGTTGACGAGGTCAAGCAGATCATGCGCGCCCGCGTCGTAGACCCTGGGCTCGAAGCTCACCGCGCCCTCGCCTGGCGCCCTACCCCCCAGCGCCGCGCTCACCTGTGCCCAGGTCTCCCGGGCGCGCTGCGCCGGGGAACACAGCACCCCGTCCGGCGTAATGCCGCGGGCCAGCAGCCACCGGCCGGCCGCGCTGGCATCCCGGCGGCCACCACCGGTCAGCGGGCGCTGGGTGTCATTGACCCCTGGCTCCCCCGCCGCCTTGGCATGCCGCAGCACCAGTAGCGTGTGCCCGCTGCCCATCGCCGTCCCCTCCCTGGCAGTCGAACGCGATCAGGAGCGCCACCGGCCTGCTCCCTGGCTCCCTTGATCACGGACGATCTTCCGCACATGGAGCGGGAAATCGTCCGTGATCA
>CAWDXD010000023.1:0-153177 GCA_963806145.1 uncultured Actinomycetes bacterium | reverse complement strand
GGTACACCAGCCGGTCGAGCAGGCCGGTCACCAGGAAGAACAGCGCCCGCAGGCCCAGCAGGGCGAAGGCGTTGACGGTGAAGACGATATAGGGCTGATCGGTGATGCCGAAGACGGCCGGGATCGAGTCCACTGCGAACAAGATGTCGGTGACGCCGATGGTGATGAACACGATGAACAGTGGTGTGACCACTCGCCGTCCGCCGGCGCGGGAGATCAGCCGGCCACCGTCATAGGTATCGCTGACCGGCAGGATCCGGCGTGAGGCCCGGACCAGCGCATTGTCCTCGACGTCGGGGTCCTCGTCACGGTGACGGTAGAGCTGTACGGCGGTCCACAGCAGCAGCAGCCCGAAGACCAGGAACATGAAGGACAGCAGCGACAACAAGGCCGCCCCCAGCGCGATGAAGACCGCTCGCAGGGCCAGGGCGGCGATGATGCCGAAGATGAGCACCCGCTGCTGATGCTCGCGGGGCACCGCGAACGTCGCCATGATGATCACGAAGACGAAGAGGTTGTCGACGGACAGGCTCTTCTCCACGATGTAGCCGGCGAAGTACTCGGCGCCGTATCCCCACCCCACCAGGCTGGCGAAGACGAGGCCGAAGACCACCGCCACCGCGATGTAGAACGCCGACCAGGCGGTGGCCTCCCGGTAGCCGACAGCGTGCGGGCGCACCGTGGCCAGCAGAAGGTCCAGGGCGAGCAGCGCCACGATCACGCCGATCGTCAGGGCCCAGCCGGCCGCGGTGACCCCCATCCCAGACCTCCGGATCGCGCCGATTTCTGGCCGGAGTCAGCTGACCCGCTCAGCCGGTTCAGTGACGGAAGCCGCAGGACCGGCCGAGCCCGCGGGCACGCCTGCTCGCGGGCGTGGACGCGGTGCACCTACGGGGCGGAAGATAGCTTCCGAAGCGCGCATATTCTCCTCGTGGAGGTTGTGGAGAACGCCGATCGCCCGGCGCAGGGCCGTCAGTGCCCATCCCGAACGTGCAGGGACTGGTCCCCGTTCCGCTGTCATCGCGATCACCTCATTTGGTACGCGGCCTGGCTATCAGGCCCTGCCTCCTGGGTAGGCCGCCCATGCGCAGCGGCGATGTCCGGGCGATGGAGGACGGGTGGATATCTCGCGGATCCCCCGGGGTACCCGTCACCGGCCACTGAGTTGCCGGGGTATGCCGGGGCCGAGCGCGGTTAGAGCTCGATGCGCGAGCCCATGATGACGGTGCGCTCGCGGGGGAGCTGGAAGTATTCGGCGGCGTCGGCGGTGATCCGTGATGTCGCGAGGAACAGACGTTTGCGCCAGCGGCTCATGCCGGGTGTGTTACCCGGCCGTAGCTCGATGCGCGACAGGAAGTAGGACACCTTGTCGTCGTCGAGGGGGCTTTCGATGTCGGCTTGGCGGATCTGTGGCAGCAGGCCGGGGACGTCTGCCTGGTCCATGTAGCCGAAGCGGGCGGTGACGTGGATGATCCGGTCGTCCTTGTAGCCGAGGTCGTCGATTGTGACCCGTTGGGTGGCTGGGACGTGCGGTACGGGCATGGTCTCGATGGAGAGGATGAGGACGTGCTTGTGCAGGACCTGGTTGTGTTCGACGTTGGCGCGCAGCGCCAGCGGAGCGGTGGCCTTGCCGCGGTTGAGGAAGACGGCCGTGCTGGGCACCCGGTGCAGCGGGGGCTTGGTGGCGTGGAGCTGGTCGATGAACGCCCGCAGCGGCCCCTCGTCGCGCTGGCGCTGCCGGGTGACCAGTTCCCGGCCGCGCTGCCAGGTGGTGAGGATGGTGAACACCGCGATGGCGATGAGCAGCGGCAGCCAGGCTCCGTGCACGAGCTTGGTCAGGTTGGCGGCGAAAAAGAGAAGATCCACGCTGAGCAGGGCGGTGGCGCCGACCGCAGTGATCCACCGGGGCCTGTGCCACTGATAACGGACGATGTAGAAGAACAGCAGGGTCGTGATCGTGATCGTGCCGGTCACCGCCATACCGAACGCGTAGGCGAGCGCGGCTGAGGTTTTGAACGTGACGACGAGGGTCAGCACGGAGACCAGGAGCAGCCAGTTGATCCACGGGACATAGACCTGGCCTATCCTCTCCTCCGAGGTGTGCGCGATCCGCAGCCGCGGAAGGTAGCCGAGCCGGGCGGCCTGCTGCGCAACCGAGAACGCACCAGTGATGACCGCCTGCGAGGCGATGACCGTCGCAGCCGCGGCCAGGACGACCATGGGAAGCCGTGCCCACCCCGGGACCAGCAGGAAGAAGGGGCTGGAGATACTGCCCGGGTCGCCAAGGACCAGTGCGCCCTGCCCCAGGTAACTGAGGATGCAGGCGGGGAAGACCAGGATCAGCCAGACCCGGGTGATCGGCGCGCGGCCGAAGTGCCCCATGTCCGCATACAAGGCCTCGGCCCCGGTGACGGCCAGAACGACAGCGGCCAGCGAGAAGAACGCGACCGGGAAATGGCCCACCATGAAGCCAACGGCATAGGTGGGCGACAGCGCCTTCAGAATCTGGGGGTGCGCGGCGATACCGCGCACGCCGATCGCGCCGATCGCGGCGAACCAGACGCCCATGACCGGCCCGAACAGGCGCCCCACGGTGCCGGTGCCCAGCCGCTGAACAAGAAAAAGTCCGACGATGATCGCGGCAGTGATCGGAACGACCAGGCCGGCCACCGACGGCGCGGCGACCTTGACGCCCTCGATCGCAGAAAGAACCGAGATGGCCGGCGTGATCACGCTGTCGCCGAAGAACAGCGAAGCGCCGAAGACCCCCAGCGCCGCCAGCACCACCTTCGTCCGGCGCCCGCCGGGAACTCCTCCCCTGCGGATCAACGCGATCAACGCCATGATCCCGCCCTCGCCGTCGTTGTCGGCGCGCATCACCAGCAAGACGTAAGTGACGGTGACGATGATCGTCACCGACCAGAAGATCAGCGAGACGATCCCGAAAACGTTCTCCGTGGACACCTCGACCGGGTGCGGATCGCCCGGATTGAAGACCGTCTGGACGGTGTACAGCGGGCTGGTGCCGATGTCCCCGAAGACAACCCCGAGAGCACCAACCGCAAGAGCCCCCTGGGCGGTAGCGCGCCGGTTCACGGTTATGGTATTCGCCTTCCAGCCCACCACGCCCCCGCACATCACCCTAGCGAACGACCCCGCCGAGCCGCGGCATCACCGCGGAGCGCCGGCGCGTCCGCTTCTGGCCGCTGTCAGGTAGCTACGGACTCGCTGATCTCCACCAGGTGGCCATCGGGATCTGGCAGAAAGCAGCGGATCTCCGCGCCCCAGTCGTGTGGCGGGGTGAGGAACACCGCTCCCCGCGACCGCAACGCCTCGTAAACCGCGCGGCAGTCAGTCACCCGCAGCGTCATGGCATGACTCACCTGGTTAGCGTCGCGGGGCGGTGCGAATACCACGGCAGGCTTGTCGGCGGTCGGGCCGCCGCCGCTCACCAGCAGCAGCCAGGTGCCGGCGAACCGCAGCACCACACTGGTTCCGCCGTACTCGCGGTATACCGTCGCCCCCAGCACGTTGACCCAGAAGTCCCGGGAGCGCGCCGGGTCGGCGACCACCAGGATGTGCGTGAGCGCGAGATCGGCGCCCAGCGGGCCCGCGGCCGGTTGCTGCTCCATCGTGACCTCCTGGCCGTGCGCGGAAGGTATCCAGCGGATCGCTTCTGCCACGCTGCCAGGAGATCACAACGGCTGACCGCATCGACTCCGATGATCGCCCTGGAGCGTAAGCGGCGCAGGCGCTCCGGGCGCTAGGCGGGTCGGACCTCGAAGGTGAAGCACTGCGCGGTCGCGCTGCGGACGTGCAGGTACGCCACTTCGGGCTGCGCCATGACCATCGCTACCGCCGCGGGGTAGTCGTCGCCCGGTTCGACGAACTTGATGTGCTGGTACGCCCGGGCGCCGGTGTGGTCGAACGGGCTGAGCAGGCTGAACCGGCCGCGCAGGTCCGGCGGGTAATCACCGGGGGTCTGGTAGCCGCCGCACCGGCCGTGGCAGACGAAGACCGGCCCGGCCTCGGCCCACGGCGTGTTCCACGGCTGGGGCCAGGGACTGTAGCTGATCAGCGCGATGTCCTCGCCCTCGGCGGCGGTGCGCAGGCAGCAGCGCAGCGGCTCCCAGCCTTCGGCCGTCCGCTGCTTCCACGGGTTCCCGAACTCATCCGCGCCCTGGCCGCGCATGGCGTCCAGGCGCTCCGGGTCGATCGCCTTGTACTGAAGTGTGCTCATGATCCCAGCCTGCGTCCCGGCGCCGCGCATTGCTGGCGCCTATCGGACGTCGCAATGCGGCGGTTCCGCCGGGCCCGCCCGCTGGCCCGGCGAAGCCGGACCCGGGCGGACCAGTCAGGCACCCGGGCGGCCGGTCAGGTGCCGCGGGGGCAGGGGTAGAACATCTTGCCGTTCAGGTCCACGTCGAACTTGACCGCGGAGAATCCGTACGGCGGCGCGTAGACGATCCGGCAGAACGTGGCAAAACGCCGTTTCCCCGGGCACGGCTGCCCCGGGTTGCAGACGTAGTGGTCCGCGCCGTACTCGGCCTCGCCGACCCACTTGCCAGTCGGCTGCGCCGCGGTGCGGTCGGTCGAGAAGTCATCCCAGCCGCACGGCGTCCGGCCCGCCAGCGCGGTGCAGGTGATCCCGTACTGGCTGCTGCCGCGCATCTGCGAGGCGAAGCACTGCTGGTAGCGGTAGCACTCCTCGACGACCGCGCCGTCCGTGTAGCGGCGTCCCCACCAGGACAGCAGCGGCGAGTTCTTCCACAGGCCGGTCATGCCGTAGCGGTGGATCTCGTTGAACGCGTAGGCGAGATAGTTCTGCGCGTCCCCCGGCGTGAGGTGGAAGCCCGTGGTGGACGGCGGGTCGAAACTGTCGATGTCGTCCAGTTCGACCGCGTCGAAACCCTTTGCCGCGCACATCCGGATCCGCTCGTCCAGCATCGGCTTGAGCGCGTCGAGCTGCCGGAAGTCGACCCACCGTTCCTGCGGGAAGCCGAAGTAGATGTTGCCGAGCGCGGCGGCGGGGAAGAACTGCCCCGGTGTGCCGTCCGGCCGGTAGTCCTCCCAGGCCAGGTCGAGGTAGCAGATCGCCTTCGGGTGCGGCAGCGTGGCGGCCTGCCACCGGGTGTGCAGCGCGCGCACCTCGGCGGGGGTGGTCAGGAAGCCGTCGATGTCATAGATGTCCACCGCGTGCGCTCCGGTCCGCTGCAGCGGGGTCACCAGGCCGATCTGCCAGTCCCAGCGCATCGGGTGCCCGGTCGCGTCGAGGTGCTGCGGGTACCAGCAGTGCCCCTGGCAGGCCAGCGGCGCGGGCAGCGGCACCACCCGCCAGGTGAATCGTGCGGTGGTCGCGCCGGCCTGGTCGGCGGTGCGCACCGCCACCCGGTGCCTGCCGGCGCGCAGCGTGCCGGTGTAGAACACGCCGCTGGCCGGCATCGGCCGCCAGCGCCCGTGGTCCACCCGGTAGTGCTGGGAAGCCGGGCCGTCGGCGGCGCTGTAGTGCGGCGCGGCCACGCTGAAATACTCCTCCGCCGACGCGGTGCGGCGCTCCGGCGTCCCGTTCACGAACCTGCTCACCGGCGGCCGCCCGGCCCGGTAGGCACGTACGGCCCTGTTGCTGGTAGTGCTCACCGAGACGCTTTTTGTGCTGAACGAAAATGTCGCGGGGCTCGTCTCCACGACCTCGGTGGCGGTCTCGGTGAGCTTCAAAAACCGGCTGGTATCGGCGTGACCGGCGACGTACCGCCGGGCGCGCGAACGGGGCGACGGTGGTGTCCGCACCCGTTTGGCACTTGCCCGCGGCGGTGCAGGCATCCCAGTAGTAACCGACCTCGAAGCTGAGCAGCCGGTCCCCGGGCGGCAGCTTGCCCGGGCGCCAGGACAGGCCCGCCGCCCGCACGGTCCCGCCGTCGCGCAGCGAACCGGTGATCCGCAACGTGCCGTGGTGCCGTGGCGGGGGGTAAGTGGGGGTGTTGGCCCGGGGGAGCGACCCCAGGGCGATGGCTGGGGTTGCGACGACGCTGGCGGCTACGGCCAGTGCGAACGCGGCAATCAGGCTGGGCCTGCGCATCGCGGCGGTCACGGGATCGACCCGACCGGGCAGTTCGCGGAGAAGCCGCCGATGACCGTGTTACCGGCCGTGGACAGGTTCCCGTAGTCGTTGCAGTCCACGACGTTGGTGCCTCCGTTCGGCTGTTTATCCACCTCGAACAGCGGGTTGTACCGGTCGCCTGAGCCCAGGCACGCGGCAAGGGCGAGAGTCAGGGGGGAACGGAGCATGGGACGCTCCTTAGCTCAGCGGGCGAGGCCGGGTGGCAACAGTGCCTTGTGCGCGTCGAGCAGGTCGTCGCACATCGCGACGATCTGCGAGGTGGTCAGGGTGGCGGACGCGTTCGGGTCCAGCAGCGCCGCCTGGTACACGTGCTGGACATTGCCGTCCAGCGCCGCGCGCACGGTCAGCTCGACAACGTTGAGGAAGGTCCGATTCAGCGCGGCGAGCTGCGGCGGGAGTGCGCCGACCGGCTGGGGCACGGCGCCGCCAGCGCCGACCCGGCAGGGCACCTCGACGCAGCACTGCTGCGGCAGGCTGGTGATCAGATCGCCGTTGCGGACGTTCACGTACAGTTCGCGCTCGGTGCCGGTCTCCAGGGAATGGATGAACTCCGAGGCCAGCTCGCTGGTGGATTCGAGGTCCAGCGGTGTGCCCGCGTCCAGCTGGCGGGCCAGTTCCTCCAGCTCGCGCAGGTTCTCCTCCGACCGGGCCAGGTAGTCGCCGACGAAGATGCGGAACCGCTCGACCTGATCGTCGTGGCGCATGAACCACGGCACGTACTCGGCGGAGTGCTCGCTGGACTCGGTGGGGAAATAGCCGAACCGGCGGAACAGCTCGACCCGGACCCGCCGCCGCAGCTCCGGCGAGGCGTCGATGATCTCGCGCAGCCGCGGGTACAGGGACCGGCCCTGGTGCTCGAAGCGCAGCACGAACGCCTGGTGGTTGAAGCCCGCGGTGACGAAGTCGACCTCGGCCGGGTCCAGCCCGACCAGCCCGGCGAGGAACGCGTGCGTGTCCCGGACCGAATGGCACAGCCCGAATACGTTGCTGAACGGGGTGCCCTCGTACACCGCCCACGGGAGCATGGCCATCGGGTTGGTGTAGTTCAGCAGGTAGGCGTCCGGGCACAGCCGGTGCATGTCCTCGGCGATGCCGGTCACCACGGGGATCGTGCGCAGCCCGCGGAAGATGCCGCCGATGCCGAGGGTGTCGGCGATCGTCTGCCGCACGCCGTACCGGGCCGGGATGTCGAAGTCCAGCCGGGTCGCGTCGTACCCGCCGACCTGGATCTCGTTGATGACGTAGCCGGCACCGTCGAGCACCGCGTGCCGGTCGGCCGAGGCGGTCACGGACGCGCTGGCCCCGGTCTGCGCGACGATCCTGTTGGCCAGGACCTCCGCGTGGGCGAGCCGCTCCGCGCTGACGTCGTGCAGCGCCAGGTCCAGCCCGGCCAGCTCCGGGTAGCCGCACAGGTCAGTTACCACATTGCGGGTAAACTCCACGCTGCCGGCGCCGATGAACGCGACTTTGACCACCTCGGCAGTGTCGCATTTCGTTCAGCTTCGAGCAAGACTGCGCATACAGAACTGCTGAATAGTCCCGTAAGGGTTGACATCGGGCCTTAAGCACGCGCGATGATGTCTGGAACATCCGCTCTCCGTGCAAGAGTCGTCGGGCACGGCCTGGATCCTGGGGCGGGAACGAGGACCTTATGAGAACTCACTGGCTAGGCGTGGCCGTCGCGTCCTCGCTCGTCGCCCTGGGCCTCGCGGCCTGCGGATCCGACGCAAGCAGCGGCGGATCCGGTGGCGGGAACTCCATCTCGATCTGGGAGGGCTGGACCGGGGCCGAGGCGAAGGCATTCACCCACCTGGTCGGCGTGTACCAGAAACAGAACCCCGGCACCACGGTGAGCAGCCTGTACGTCAACAACGACAACACGCTGCAGAAGGTGCTCACCGCGGTACGCGGCGGCAGCCCGCCGGACATCGCCTACCTGTACGGCTCCTGGGCGCCCAACGTGGCGCAGATCCCGCAGGTGGTGAACCTCACCAAGGTGGTGCAGCGGCCCGGGGTGAACTGGAATGACTTCTGGGTCGGCGAGCGGGACGTGGCGACCGTCAACGGCAAGGTCATCGGCGTCCCGGCGCTGGTGGACAACCTCGCCGTGGTCTACAACAAGACGCTGTTCGCCCAGGCGCACCTCACCCCGCCGGGACCGGGCTGGACCTGGCAGCAGTTCGTGGCCGACGCCGCCAAGCTCACCAACCCGGCGAAGAAGCAGTTCGGCACCGCGTACGTGACCCCGGGCAGCGAGGACACCGTCTGGCACTGGGAGGTCCTGCTGTGGGAGGCCGGCGGCCAGATCCTCAAGCCCGGTAACAAGCAGGCCGCGTTCGACTCGCCCGCCGGGCTGCAGGCCCTCACCACGCTGCGGGACATGGCGGTCAGCGACCACTCCATGTACCTGGACCCGACTGACTCGGCCTATGCCAACCTGTTCAACTCGGGCAAGATCGGCATGCTGGTGACCGGCCCGTGGGACCTGTCCGGGTTCCCCAACGTGCACTACGGCGTGCAGATCATGCCGGCGTTCCCCGGCGCTGCCGGCGGCCACCAGACCATCTCCGGGCCGGACAACTGGGTGATCTTCAACAACGGCTCCACCCAGACCGCGGCGGCGGAGAAATTCCTCCTCTGGCTGACCGCCCCGGCCCAGGTGAAGTACTGGTCGCTGGCCACCGGGGACCTGCCGACCCGGCGGTCCGTGGACGCCGCGCCCGGCTTCCTGTCGGCGATGAACAAGGCCCTGCCCGGTGTGGACACGTTCGTCACCAACCTGGGTAACGTCCACCAGGCGCGCCCGCAGACCCCCACGTACCCGAAGGTCTCCCAGATACTCGGCAACATGATCGTGTCGGTGCTCCTGGGCAAGAGCCAGCCGCAGGCCGCGCTCACCAGCGCGGCGCAGCAGGTCAACCAGGCGCTCGCCAGCTCGAACGGCTGACGTGGCCGCGCCCTCTGCGCTGCTTCGCCGCAGGCGCTCCGCGGCGCCCGGCCGCGGGCGCGGCGAGCCGGCGCCGGCCGCGCGCCGCCGCCCGCGCGCGTCCGAGCAGTTCACCGGGTGGGCCTTCGTGACGCCCGGAGCGGTGATCATCGTGCTCTTCGGCGCGGTGCCGATCGTCTGGTCGGCGGTGATGTCCTTCCAGCGCAACAACCTGCTGACGGGCAACACCCCGTACGTGGGGCTGCGCAACTACCGGCTCATGGTGCACGACCCGGTGGTGGCCCAGGCGGTACAGCACACGTTCGTCTACACGGCGCTGTTCGTGCCCGGCACGATGATCATCGGCCTGTTCCTCGCGGTCGCGATGAACCGGAAGATCCGGTTCATCACGTTTTACCGCACCGCCGCCTACGCCACCATGGCCATCTCGACGATCAGCGAGGCGATCGTCTTCATCTGGCTGTTCGACCCGTCCTACGGGGTGGTGAACTACTTCCTCAGCCTCGTGGGCATCCCGCCGCAGCAGTTCCTGAACTCCCCCTCGCAGGCGCTGTACGTGATCGTGGCGATGACGATCTGGGGCTGGACCGGGTTCTCCGTGGTCATCTACCTCGCGGCGCTGCAGGGCGTGCCGCAGGTGCTGACGGACGCGGCGGCCGTGGACGGGGCCAGCAAGTGGACCACGTTCCGCCGGGTCACCCTGCCGCTGCTCAGCCCGGCCTCGCTGTTCCTGGCGGTATGGCTGACGATCAACGCGCTGCAACTGTTCGACGAGGTGTACCTGAGCACCCAGGGCGGCCCGCTGAACGCCACCACGGTCCTGGTCTACTACCTGTACGAGCAGGCCTTCGTCAACTTCAACTTCGGCTACGCCTCCGCGATCGCCTACTTCCTGTTCCTGATCATCCTGGTGGTCACCGCGATCCAGTTCCGGGTCGGCCGCCGGTTCACGTACTACAGGTCCTGACATGAGCGCGCCCGCCCAAGCGATGCCCCGCCGCCGGTTCCGGCTGCCGTTCAGCCCGTGGCACCTGGTGCTGGTGCCCGCCACCATTGCACTGCTCTTCCCGTTCGTGTGGCTGATCGTGACGTCGCTGGAGACGCCCTCCGAGGCGCTGCACTTCCCGCCGATCCTCATCCCGCACGAACTCAGGTTCGCCAACTACAGCGACGCGCTCAAGGCCGCGCCGTTCGGCCGGTTCTTCATCAACAGCACGGTCGTCGCGGTGACCACGGTGCTCTGCAACCTGGCGTTCTGCTCGCTCGCCGGGTACGCGTTCGCCCGGCTGCGGTTCCTCGGCCGGGGCGTCCTGTTCGCGGTCATCATGATCACGCTCATGGTGCCGTTCCAGGTGACGATGATCCCGCAGTTCATCATCACCAAGTGGCTGGGCGTGCATGTGCTCGCGCAGGTCGGCATCAACCACCTCGGCGCGCTGATCCTGCCCAACGCGGCTACCGCGTTCGGCATCTTCTTCCTGCGCCAGTTCTTCAGGACGCTCCCGATCGAGTACGAGGAGTCGGCCCGGGTCGACGGCGCGAGCAGGCTCAAGGTGCTGTGGCGCATCGTGCTGCCGCTGTCGCTGCCCGCGCTGGCGACGCTCGCCGCGCTGACGTTCCTGGACTCGTGGAACAACTTCCTGTGGCCGCTGATCGTCGTCACCTCGACCAATCAGATGACGCTGCCGCTCGGGCTGGCCACGTTCCAGGGCGCGCACTCGACCGAGTGGACGCTGCTGATGGCGGGCAACGTGATGAGCCTGGTCCCGATGCTGCTGGTCTTCTTCGCGGCCCAGCGGTACTTCATCCGCTCGGTCGCGGCGACCGGGCTCGCGGGGACATGAGGAGGGGAGACGTGGACGACGACAACACGATCCTGGGCGGCGAGCCGGGCGGGGACGGCGTGACGCCCGCCGGCGGCATCGACGCCGAGGTGGCCTCGCAGCCGGCCTGCTGGCTGCGCGCCGCCGGGCTGGCGGCCAGCGTCGCGCACCTGCTGCCGGCCCCCGGGGAACGGGTCGCGGTGACCGGATGCGGCACCTCCTGGTTCATCGCCCAGTCCTACGCCGCGCTGCGCGAGGCGTCGGGACAGGGCGAGACCGACGCATTTGCCGCCTCGGAGATGCCGGTGCGGCGGCGCTACGACCGTGTCGTCGTGCTGTCGCGGTCCGGCACCACCACCGAGATCCTGCAACTGCTGGACCGGCTGCCCGGCGCGGTGCCCACCGTGGCGATCACGGCCGACGCGCAGACCCCCGTCGCCGAAGCGGCCGGCGCCACGATCGTGCTGGATTTCGCCGACGAGCTGTCGGTGGTGCAGACCCGGTTCGCCACCACAGAACTGGCGCTGCTGCGAGCCCACCTGGGCCAGGACATGACCGCGGTGGCCGCCGCGGCGCAGACGGCCCTGGCCGAGCCGCTGCCCGCGGCGCTGACGGGCGCCCGGCAGTTCACCTTCCTCGGCACCGGCTGGACCTACGGGCTGGCCAACGAGGCGGCGCTCAAGCTGCGCGAGGCCGCCGGGATGTGGACCGAGGCCTACCCGGCGATGGAATACCGGCATGGCCCGATCTCGGTCACCGGGCCGGGCAGCGTGGTCTGGCTGCTGGGCCCGGCGCCGGACGGGCTGCCCGCCGAGGTGGCCGCGGCCGGCGGGCTGGCCTGGCAGAGCGGCCGGGATGCGCTGGCCGAGCTGGTCCTGGTGCAGCGGCTGGCCGCCGCGGTGGCGCGGGCGCGCGGCCTGGACCCGGACCGGCCGCGGAACCTGACCCGGTCCGTGATCCTGGCACCCCGCTGAGCGCGCCCGGGCGCCGATGATCCTCGCCGTCAGCCTCAACCCGGCCCTGGATGTGACCCACCACGTGGCCGGGGTGGACTGGTCCGGGGTGAACCGGCCGCAGCAGGTCACCACCGTACCGGGGGGCAAGGCGCTCAACGTGGCCCGGACGCTGCGCGCCCTGGGCACCGGCGTGCGGGTCATCGGGCTGGCGGGCGGGGTCACCGGTGCGGCGGTACGCGCGGGGCTGGCGGCGGCCGGAGTGCCCGGGGCGTTCACCCCCATCGCCGGGGAGACCCGGCGCACGTTCGCCGTGGTGGACACCAGCAGCCACGACACCGCCCTGTTCAACGAGCCGGGCCCCCCCGTGGCGGCCGGTGAGTACCAGGAGTTTCTCGTTTTGTATGAAAACTCGCTGGCCGGCTGTGACGCGGTCGTGCTGTCCGGGAGCCTGCCGCCGGGACTGCCTGAGGACAGCTATGCCGGGCTGACCGCGCGGGCGGCGGCGGCGGCCGTGCCGGTGGTGCTGGACGCCGGGGGCGCGGCGCTGCGGCGGGGCGCGGCCGCGGGCCCGGCGATCGCCAAGCCGAACCTGGTCGAACTGCAGGCCGCGGTGCGCCGGCCACTCGCCGACCGGGCCGCCGTCGCGGCGGCCGCGGCGGAGTTGCGGGCCGAGGGGGCTGCGGCCGTGGTGGTCTCGCTCGGCGGCGACGGGCTGCTCGCGGTCACCGGTGAGGGGACCTGGCACGCGGCGCCGTCGGCCCAGGCGGCTGGCAACCCGACCGGGGCCGGTGACGCCGTGGTCGCCGGGCTGGCGCACGGGCTGGTTCTCGGCTGGCCGTGGGCCGAGGTGCTGCGGCACGCGGCCGCGCTCGGTACCGCCTCGGTCGCGGCCCCGGCCGCCGGGCAGTTCGCCGAGGCGGACTACCAGCGGGCGCTGGCCGGGACCCAGGTCACCGAGTGGGCGGACGGCTGATGCCGGCCGTCGGCATGGCCGAGATCGTCGGCCCCGCCAGCGCCGCGGGCCGCGGTGTCGGCGCGTTCAACATCATCGGGATCGAGCACGCCGAGGCGGTCATCGCCGGGGCGGAGGCGGCCGGGGCACCGGTGGTGCTGGCGATCAGCCAGAACTGCGTGGCCTACCACGGGGCACTGGAACCGATCGCGCTGGCCGCGCTCGCCGCCGCCGGGGCCGCGGCCGTGCCGGTCGCGGTGCACCTCGACCATGCCACGGGCGAGGATCTGGTGCGGGCCGCGGTGGCCGTGGGCATGGGTTCGGTCATGTACGACGCGTCCGCGGCGCCGTACCAGCAGAACGTGGCGGCCACGGCGGAGGTGGCCCGGTGGTGCCATGAGCGCCGGGTGTGGGTCGAAGCCGAGATCGGCGAGATCGGCGGCAAGGACGGGGTGCATGACGCCGGGGCCCGGACGCCGCCGGGCGACGCTGCCCGCTACGCCGCCGCCACCGGCGTGGACGCGCTGGCGGTGGCGGTCGGCAGCTCGCACGCGATGCTCACCAGGGACGCGGTGCTCGATGAGGACCTGATCGCGGCGATCCACCGGGCCGTGCCGGTGCCGCTGGTGCTGCACGGCTCCTCCGGGGTGCCCGACGCCGGGCTCGCCGCGGCCGTCGCCGCGGGGATGACGAAGATCAACGTGGCGACGCAGCTCAACAAGGCCTACACCGGTGCGGTCCGGGCCTGCCTGGCGGCCGAACCGGCGCTGGTGGACCCGAGGCGGTACGGCGCGGCCGGCCGGGATGCCGTGGCTGCCGAGGTGACCCGGCTGCTCGGCGTGCTGGGCGCGGCATGCTGATCGGTATTGCTCGGTATTGAGCAGGAATGATCAGATTAGGGACGGTAAGATCTTGCAGGACGATCCGGGAGCGGGGCATAGGTGAGCCGTTATCGCCGGTGGAACGAGCTGCTGGAACTGCTGGCGGCAGACGGCCAGCTGCAGGTGGAGCGCGCCGCGCAGGTGCTCGGCGTGTCGGCGGCCACCGTGCGGCGCGACTTCGACGAACTGGCCAGGCAGCAGATGCTCACGCGGATCCGGGGCGGGGCTGTGGCTAAGGGGGTCACCTACGACCTGCCGCTGCGGTACAAGACCGAACGGCACCCCACCGAGAAGCAGAGGATCGCTGCCGTGGCCGCCGCGCTGGTGCTGCCGGGCCAGATCGCGGGCCTCAACGGGGGCACCACCACCACCGAAGTCGCCCGGGCGCTCGCCGTCCGCGCCGACCTGAATTCCGGCGCACCGTCGCCCGGGCTCACCATCGTCACCAACGCGCTGAACGTCGCCACCGAGCTCGCCGTCCGCCAGCACATCAAGATCGTGGCGACCGGCGGGGTGGCCCGGCCGCAGTCCTACGAGCTGACCGGCCCGCTGGCCACCGGCGTCCTGGAGCAGGTCACCCTGGACATCGCGTTCCTCGGGGTGGACGGGATCGACGCGGTCGCCGGGGCCACGGCGCACCACGAGGGTGAGGCGAGCATCAACCGGCTGATGGCCGAGCGCGCGGGCCAGGTCGTGGTGACCGCGGACAGCTCCAAGGTCGGCCGCCGCGCGTTCGCCAGGATCTGCACGGCCGCCGAGGTGGACATCCTGGTCACCGACACCGGCATCGCACCCGCCGAGGCCGCCAGGCTCGCGGACGCCGGGGTCAAGGTTGTCACCGCCTGAGCGCGGCCCGGCCTGGGAAACCGGGGCCGGCCCGGTTGACCTGCTGGTCATCGGGGACTGCAATCCCGACGTGATGGTCGTCGGCGGTGACGTCACCCCCGCGTTCGGCCAGCAGGAAAAGCTGGTGGACGGCATCTCGCTGGAGATCGGCGGGTCCGCCTCGATCACCGCGGTGGCCGCGGCGCGGCTGGGGCTGCGGGTGGCGCTGGCCGCGGCGGTCGGCGACGACCCGGCGGGCCGGTTCATGCTCGGGCAGCTGGCCGCCGAAGGAGTCGACGCCGGCCCCGTGGCGGTGCGCCGCGATACGCCCACCGGGATGACCGTGGCGCTGTCGGCCGGCGGGGACCGGGCGATCCTCACCGCGACCGGGGCGGTGGCCACGCTGACCGCCCGCGACGTACCGTCCGCGCTGCTGGTGCGCGCCCGGCACGTCCATGTCAGCTCCTACTTCCTGGTGGCGGACTCGCTAGGGCCCGGGCTGGCCGCGCTGCTCGGCGCCGCCCGGGCCGCCGGGGCCAGCACCTCGCTGGACACCAACTGGGACCCGGCACAGCGGTGGGCGGACCCGCGGCTCACCGAGGCGCTCGGGCACACCAGCCTGCTGCTGCCCAACGAGGCCGAGGCGCTGTTGCTGGCAGGTGTGCCGGACCTGGAGCAGGCCGTGCGCGCGCTGACCGCGGCCGGGCCGGCGCTGGTGGTCAAGCTCGGCGAGCGCGGCGCGCTGTGCGCCGACGGAATCCGCCGCTATCTGGCCGAACCGCCCCCGGTCAAGGTGACCGACGCCACCGGGGCCGGCGACTGCTTCAACGCCGGCGTCATCGCCGGGCTGCTCGGCGGGCTGGACCTGCCCGCGGCGGTAGCACTCGGCTGTGCCGTGGGTGCCGCGTCCACCCGCGCGCCGGGCGGCACGGCGGGCAGCCCGGACCTGGCGACGGCACGGGACCTGGCCCGCGCCGTCACCGTCCGCGAGGTCTCCCCGTCTCCGCCGGGCCCGCCTTCGGGACGCCCTCTGCAGCCATGGCAAGCGCCGGGAGGTGACGAGCCGTCCGCGCGATAAAGCACTCCGCTGTTCCGAGGAGGAAGATAGCAGCATGACAGGCAGCGGAGAAACCAATAGTGAGCTCGTCATCAATGTGCTCCTTCACGAGTATGACTCACTGCGCGATGAGATAGTGTCACGCGCCAGCTCCCGGTTCCAGCTTGTGGGGCTGGCAGCAGTGGCCGCGACTATAGTGACTGCTAAATGGGGAACCGGGAAACACGACACGTTGATAATATTTGCCACGATCATCATTGCCCTCGGAGCCGCTATCGTAATCTGGATACTCTTCCTTTACTACATAAATAGATGCGCTGGGCGGCTGAAGCAGATCGAGGATGAGCTCAATAAAGCCCTCGGGTGTTCAGTGCTCATTTGGGAAAACTACCGCCTCCCCTTCTGGCGGTCAACGACCATATCAAAGGCCAAGAACAGCTGGGACAACAAGCTAACCGAGGCAGGTGAGTATTACGGCAAACTGCCATGGGAGAAAGCAACGGCAGATGAATGAGGCACCCCAGATAGGACGAAAGGCTCACTGAGTTCCCGCCTGAATTGCTTGACCGGCTTGCGGCGGCCGGCTCCGGGTTGTGCCGGGCCTGCGGTGCGGTCGGCTGCTGTGCGGCGCGGCACCCGGGCAGTGCGAGCGCCGCGATGAGCGAGGCCGCGGTGAGGCCGAGCGCGACCCAGAACGTGGCGCCGAACGCGTCCGCCAGCGCGGGGAGGGCACGGACCGGGTCGGCGGCGGCCCGCGCGGCGGCGCCGGTGATGCTGCCGTGGAAGCCGGGCAGGCGTGCGCCGATGGCGCGCTGCAGGATCGCCAGCTTGTCAGGATGGCCAGGTCTTGCGGATACTCCTCACGCCACTCGGCGTCTAGCTCGTGGCTGCGCTGTCCGGCCCCTTGCCTGGCGCGCGGCGAGGATGGCGATCCTGAGCTTGGTGCACCTGGAGTGCCGGAGCGGCGTCAGACGGTGGTGCCGATGCCGCCGTCTACCGGGATGACAGCGCCGGTGACGTAGGCGCCCGCACGCGAGGCCAGGTAGATCGCGACGCCGGCCATGTCGTCGGGCCGGCCGATCCGCCTCAGCGGAGCCGCGTCGGCGATCGCGTCCCCCAGTGTCGTGAGGGTGGCGGCCATCATCTTGGACTCGAACGGCCCCGGGGCCACGGCGTTGACGGTGATCCGCCGGGGGCCGAGTTCGCGTGCGAGCACCCGGGTCAGGTGGTGCAGCCCGGCCTTGCTGGCCGAGTAGGCGTACGTCGGGAACGGCGGTACTCGCAGGCCGTCGATGCTCCCGATGTTGATGATCCGGGCGGGGTCCTCATCCGTTCCGGCGGCCTCAAGCAGCGGCAGAAACGCCCTGGTCAGGAAGAATGGCGTCTTCAGGTTGAGGTCCACCACCTTGTCCCAGGCCGCGGCGGGGTAGTCCGCTAGCGGCGCGCCCCAGGTGGCACCGGCGTTGTTGACCAGGACGTTCACGGCCTGTTCGCGCTCGCCGACCTCGGTGGCCAGTCGCAGGCACTCCGGCTCCGCCGACAGGTCGGCGGGAATGGCATGAACGGGGCCGTGCCCGGAGAGCTCCTTCGCCGCCTCGGCGCAGGCATCGGCCTTGCGTGAGCTGATGTATACCCGTGCCCCGGCCTGCAGCAGGCCGCGGGCGATCATGAGCCCGATGCCGCGGCTGCCCCCGGTGACGACGGCGGTCTTCCCGGACAGATCGAACAGATCCATGGCCGCTCCCGCGCGGAACGCCAGCGGAGGCCGTCCCCGCCGCTGGCCCGAAGCGTATGCCAGCGCGGCTCCAGATCAACAGGGCCGGCTCAGGATGGCCAGGGGCCGGCCGGGCCTTGCCCGCCCGCCACGTTTCCGGCCAGCCTGCCGAGCACGGTTGCCAGGACGTCGAGGTCGGCGTCGTTCAGGCCGTCGCGGAGTCGGCGGTCGAAGGTGGTCGCCGCTTCCGCCAGCCGGATGAAGGCCGCCTCGCCTGCCGGGGTCAGCTCCACCACATGAATGCGCCGGTTGGCGGGATCCCGGGTCCGGGTGACCAGGCCCTGAGTGTCCATGGCGTTGAGGTGATGGGTCAGGGTTGCTTCCCGCACCCCCACCGCCTCGGCCAGTTCGCGCTGGCTGGACACCTGCCGGGTCTTCAGGTTGAGCAGGACCAGCCAGACCGGCAGCGAACCGCCCGCCTCGGCCAGGGCGTCGTCAAAGGCTCGGCTGACCGTCCGGGCCGCCCGGGCCAGTTCCAGCCCGATAGGTGTCCGCGCCGGTCGCATATACCAAGTTTATCCCATCCGTTGATGTCTAACTGTTCGACCGTGAAGTGCTTTGGGGGGCGGGGATGGGTTTGACCGGGTTCCGGGGCACGATCAGCGGTCTTTGGCGAGCGCTGCGACGACCGCTAGCGGAATGTGCCGGGGATGTACCAGCAGGGCGCGGGCGACGTTGCGGATCTTCAGGCGGTGCGGGGTCAGGAGTGACTCGCTGTAGCGCCAGGCGGCGAACTCGTCGTTGCCGAAGCGCAGCCGGATGGCGGCCCGGAACCGTTTGGCGTCGCCGCCGTCATCCCGCCAGGTGGGCAGCCATTCGCGCAGCCAGTCGTCGTCGGGGAGGGTCCAGGCGCGCAGTCGCTCGGCAATCTGACCGGCGGCGTCCACCACGAAGGCCAGGTCGCCCGCGCCCTGGATGCGGTGGACCCGGCCCTCGGTGCCGCTGCCAGGGTGGATGCTGGCTGAACTGAACCGCGCTCCCGCTGTGAGGGCGGCGACGGCGTGACCCGCCTCGTGCCATGCAGTGGCGACGGCGGCCCGCCGGGCGTCGCCGAGCGTGGCATAGCGGCCGCTGTCGTAGCGCCGCATAAGCCAGTACTCGTGCACGATCGACTCGTCGTCGTAACCGGCGGCCCGGCTCAGTCCGGCCGTGATCGCGGTCAGCGCCCGCCCGTGCGCGGGAGTCAGCGCCAGCGATCGGCCGGCGCCGCGCACTGGGCCAGCCGCCATCGGCTCACCTCCACGACGAAACGTAACGCAGTTCCGGCCGTCAGCCGCACACGACCGGGCCGGGCTCTCGCTGGCCGAGGTCAGCCGCAGGCTCGGCGTCACGGTGGCCGCCCCCTACCGGCATTTCGCGGACCGCGACGACCTGCTCGCGGCGGTGGGAATCCGCGCGGTTGAGGAGTTCGCCGCCGCCCTGGCGGCGGAGGTGCGCGACACCGATTCCCCCGAGCAGCGGCTGGCCGCCCTGGCCCGTGCCTACGTCAGGTGCGCCGGCGAGCAGCGCCCGCTGTTCGGCACGCTGTTCGTGACGGGCATCGACAAGAGCCGTTACCCCGAGTTCCGGTGCGCCTTTCATGCCCTGGAGGAGACCTTCCGTGCCTGCGCCCTGGAGGTGTGCGGGCGCGACGCGAAGGCCGCCGACGCCCTGATAGCGGTGGTGGAGGCCACCGCGCACGGCCACGCCGCGCTGCTGCTCGACGGTTCCTTCGAGGACGAGGAAGACCCCGCCGGCACTGCCGCGGACCAGGCCGCGAGCGCCACCCTCGCGCTCATCCAGGGCCGCGGTGCGCTACGCCGGCCATCCTGAGCGCGGTCCCTGGCGGCCGGCCGGTTGCCGCCAGGGACTACCCCCGCCGGTGCGCAGCGCGGGCGCCGCACGTTACCGACTTGCAGCGGTATCGCCCGTTTCGCTCGGTGCGGGCCGCATCACGGTCAGCACCACCAGGAGGGCGAGCACATCCAGGACGGCTGCCAGGGTGAAGGCGCGGGACATCCCGTGCACCACGGCGGCCTGCCCGGCCGCGTGCCCCATCGCGCCGCTGGCCGCGGTGACCAGGACGGCCAGCCCCAGCGAGCCGCCGACCTGCTGCATCACGTTCACCATGCTGGACGCGGCGCCCGAGTCGCCCGGCCGCACCCCGGACAGCGAGGCCATGGTGAGCGGCACGAACACCACGCCCATCCCGGCGCCGATGAGCACCATGGGGCCGAGGACCCCGGCCAGGTAGCCGGTTCCCGGCTCGATACGGGACAGCCAGGTCATCCCGGCCACCACCGGCAGCATGCCGGTCACCATGAGCGTCCAGGGGCGGAACCGGCTCACCAGCCGGGGCGCCAGCCGGGAGACCCCGAACAGGGCGGCGGTCATCGGCAGGAAGGAAATCCCCGCGCGCAGCGGGCTGAACCCGAGGATTTCCTGGACGAACTGGGTGAGGAAGAAGAACATGCCGAACATGCCCGCCACGATGAGCAGCCGCGTCAGGTAGGAGCCGGCCCGGCGGCGGTCGGCGAACAGCCGCAGCGGGGTGATCGGCTGCTGTGCGCGGGACTCGCGCCAGACGAACCCCGCGAGCAGGACGGCGGCGGCGGTGAGCGCGGCCAGCGTGACCGGGTTCCCCCAGCCGTCCGCGGCGGCGCGGATGATCCCGTACACGAGCGAGACCATCCCCGCCGTGGAGGTCAGCGCGCCGGCGGCGTCGAAATGGCCGGGCTGGCGGGCGGTCTCGGGCAGGAACATCGGGGCGGCGACGGCGACGAGCACGCCGATCGGCACGTTGATGAACAGCACCCAGCGCCACGACACCCACTCGGTGATCACGCCGCCGAGCACCAGGCCGAGCGACCCGCCGCCCATCACCACGGCGGTGTAGATGCCCAGCGCGCGGGCGCGCTCGCGGCCGTCCGCGAAGCTGGCGGTGATCATCGCCAGCACGGCCGGCGAGGCGAACGCGCCGCCGACGCCCTGCGCCGCGCGGGCGGCGAGCAGCCAGCCCGCCGACTGCGCCAGGCCGCCTGCCAGCGAGGCAGCGGTGAACAAGACGACGCCGGCGCCGAACACCCGGCGCCGGCCGAGGATGTCACCGGTACGGCCGCCGAGCAGCAGCAGGCCACCGAACGTCAGCGCGTAGGCGTTCAGCACCCAGGACAGGCTGGCCGCGGAGAAGTGCAGCCCGCTGGCGATGCCCGGCAGGGCGATGTTCACCACGGTCAGGTCGAGAATGATCATGAGCTGGGCGCCCAGGACGATCGCCAGGGCCAGGCCCCTGCGGTCCCGCAGCGCGTTCCGGCGACCGAGGCGCTGGCTGGTTTCTTGCATGATCGACGAGGTCGGCATGAGTTCCTTTCAAGCGACGAACTCGAGATGAGAGGGCCGGGGAATGAGCGCCGGCCCGGCCGGCGTTGGTTATCCTGTAACCGGAGCCAACCTCCGCTAACTATACGGAGGGTGCCTCCGTTTGGCAAACTGATTTATGACTGGGCAGGTGACAGCGGATGAGCGTGACCGGTACCCGGGCGCAGGCGCCGGAGCCGCGCCCGATGCGCGCCGACGCCCAGCGCAACTACGCCCGGCTGCTCGAGGCGGCGAGCGCCGCGTTCGTGGAGCACGGCGCCGACGACGTCTCCCTGGAGGAGATCGCCCGGCGGGCCGGCGTCGGGATCGGCACGCTGTACCGCCACTTCCCCACCAGGCAGGCGCTGCTCGAAGCGGTCTACACCGGTCAGGTCGAATCGCTCAGCGCGCGAGCGGAGGAACTGCTCCGGGCCGAGTCGCCGGGCGACGCGCTCGCCGACTGGATGCGCGCCCTGGTGAAGTTCAGCAGCACCAAGCGGAGCATGACCACGGCCCTGCTGGCCACCCTCGGCACGGACTCGGAACTGTTGTCCGCCTGCGCCAAGAGGATCGGCGGCGCGGCCGACTCCCTGCTCGCCCGCGCCCAGCAGGCCGGCGTGGTGCGCCCGGACGCCGACGCCAAGGACCTGATCAGGCTGGTGCACGCGGTGAACATCGCCACGGAAAAGGCACCGGACCCGGCGCAGGCGGACCGGATGCTGGCCCTGATCCTGGACGGCTTGCGCCCCCAGCCGGGCGCGGACTGATAAACGCGGCACCCGCCTGCTCCCCGAGCGAGCAGGCGGCGCCGCTGCCTGTCAGCGCCGCCGAGCGCAACGGGCGTAAGGGCAAAATCCTCGCCTAGTAGAACAGGACCGCCGAGGAGCCGCCGCTGAAGAACGAGCGGGCGTAGTCGGCGTACAGCCAGAACACGTTCTGCGGCGCCGGGCGCCCGGCCACCATCAGGAAACCTGCCGCCACCAGGCCGGCGCACATGCCGCCGGCCACCACGTTCACCCGCCATGGCCGCAGCAGCAGCGCGGCGACCAGCGCGAACGGCAGCCCGCCCGCGGTGTAGGCGAGGATGAGCTTGGCCGCGGAACCGAACCCGGCGGCGTAGGTGACGACCGCTGCGTAGGACCAGCCCGCCAGCCCGGCCGCGCCGACAACCAGGACCCACAGCAGCCGCGCCCGGGCGTCGCCGGTCAGCCAGGACGCACCTGCGGTTCGCTTGCCGACGATCGCCAGCGTGACGAACAGCAGGGCGACCAGCACCAGGACCGCCAGCCTGGCCAGCGGTAGGAGCTGGAAGAACGAGGGATACACGCACGGCACGCCCGGGCCGGGGCAGGGCGCGTACCGCGACGGCCGGGCGGCCGACGGGACGGCGATTCCCTGGGCGGAAATGAACCCCCAGGCCACCGTGCCCATCAGCACGGAGCCGCAGAGCCAGACGCCCGCCAGTTGCCGCACCATCAGGCGGGCGTCGGGCGGCCAGCGCACACGTCGTGCGATCACGGGCCCCTCCGTGCGGGGATGGGCTGCGCTGCCCAGTATCCCCCCGCTCAAGCGATCCGGGCCAGCCACGGCGCCTGGCTCCCCGCGCCAGCCGGGGTTACCGTACGAGTGTGCGGGTGGAAGTGAGCAGCGAGGCGGCCGACTTCGTGCGCGCCCACGGCGGACGGCTGTGGGTCTGGTCCGCCACCCCGCGCCTGTGCTGCTCGGGGACGCCCGCGATGATGCACGCGGCGACCGAGCCGCCGCCGGGGCTGACCGGGTTCGCGCCCGCCGCGGACGCGCCGCTGGAGGTCTGGTTCCGCGCGCCCGGGGGACGGCGGCCCGACGTGCTGGAGATCGGCGTCGCCGGGCGGCGCCGGGCCAGGGTGGAGGCGTACTGGGACGGCTGCCTGATGGCGATGTGAGGCCGGGCCCGCAGCGGCCAGGGCCCCCGCCCCCGGCGGCAGCCGGCCCACCGGCCGGCCAGGTGGCAGGCCGCATACTGGGAAGGTGATCCCCGACCGCAACAGCCCGCTGCCGCTGTGGGCCCAGGTGCTCGGCGACCTGCGCGGCCGGCTGGCCAGAGGCGAGTTCACCGGGCGGTTCCCCGGAGACGAGGAACTCAGGGAGACCTACGGGGTGAGCCGTCACACCGTCAGGGAGGCGGTGCGCCGGCTCCAGGCCGAAGGGGTCATCGAGCGCGGCCGCGGCAGGGGAACGTTCGTCACCGGGGCGCTGATCGAACAGCCGCTCGGCGCGCTGTACAGCCTGTTCCGCTCGGTCGAGGCCCAGGGCTACGTGCAGCGCAGCGTCGTGCGCCACCTTGAGGAACGGCGTGACGAGGAAGCGGCCAAGGTGCTTGGCCGGGCACCGGACGAGCCGCTGGTCTACCTGGAGCGGCTGCGCCTGGCCGACGACCAGCCGATCGTGCTCGACTGCTCCTGGCTCCCGGCCGCGCTGGCCCGGCCGTTGCTCGAGGTCGACTTCGCCCGCACCGCGCTGTACCACGAACTGCACGCCCAGTGCGGGCTGTGGCCCGACGCCGGCTGGGAGCGGCTGCGGCCCGTGCTGCCCACCGCCGAACAGCGGGACCTGCTCGGCCTTGGTGCCCGCACGCCGGCGCTCGCCATCGAGCGGCTGGCCTCAAGCCACGGGACCCCGGTGGAATGGCGGCACGGCCTGGTGCGCGCGGACCGGTTCAGCTATGTCGCCCGGTGGGCCGCCGAGGATCGCGGAGCCGGCTTCGAGCCTGCCGGAGGCCCGGGAAACCGGCCCTCGGAAGGGACGTAGTGCCGCATCGGGCAACCTTGCCCCGTGATGATCTCGGCTGGTTTCCGTCCTGACCGCACGGGTGTGACGCCGCGGGGGCAAAGGGCCAACTAGGGGTGTGAGCCAGATAGCGTCATCGTCGCCGAACTCACCGCCGTCACGCCCGGCACCGCAGGAAAGCGGGCCGGCTGATGGCGGCATTGCCGAGTTCGAGGCGATGTACCGGGCGAACGTGGCGGCGGTGACCGCTTACTTCGCGCGGCGCAGCGCGGAGCCGCAGACCGTGGCCGACCTGACCGCGGACACCTTCGTCCAGGCGATCATGTCGTTCGCCACCTTCGACCCGCGCAAAGGCACGCCACGTGCCTGGGTGTTCGGCATCGCCCGGCGGATCTACGCCGCGCACTGCCGAGCACACAGCCAGCAGCGGAGCAGGGTGGAGCGGCTGGCGGGCCGCAGCGAACTCGCCCCCGACGAGGTCGGCGAGCTGATCGACCGGATCGATGCCGAACGCGCTGGCCGGGCACTGGTCACCGGGCTGACCACGCTGCCCGCCGCGGACCGGGCGGTGGTCGAACTGGTGGACCTGACGGGCCTGCGGCCCAACGAAGCGGCCCAGGTGCTCGGCGTCGCGCCGGGCACACTGCGGATGCGGCTGATGCGGGCCCGGGCCCGGCTGCGGAAAACGGCCAGCCCGGATCCGGCGCACGGCACCGATCCTGCGAGTGAGCCAGAGGTGAAGGCATGACGAAGTTCGAGGATCAGCTGTTCGGGCAGTTGATGGCCGAGCACGGGCACCGGCTGCGTGCCGTGCCGCGGCCAGTGCCGGCCCGCCGCCGGGTCCGGCGGCCGGTGTGGCTGGCCACCGGCGCGGCCGGCGCGGTGGCCGTTGTCACCACCGCTGTGGTGATGGCGCTGGGCAGCGCACCCGCCCTTGCCGCGTACTCGGTGACCCAGCACAACGGCACCGTGACGGTGTCGGTCGACCGCGCGTCCGGCGTGGCCGGCGCCAATGCGGCCCTGCATGCGATGCGCGCCCGGGTGAGAGTCGTCCCGGTGCGGCCAGGCTGCCCGGCGATCGGGTCGCTGCCGCACCCCGGCCGGCCCCGCATCCGAGCGTGTCGGTCATGACCGGAGTGTCCAAGAGCGGGCATCGCTCCGTCACGGTCAAGCTGGGCAAGGGCGGCATCCCCGCCGGGGACACGATGATACTGGCCTTCAGCGGTAGCGGTGGCCCAGGCAGTACCTCGCTGGGAGCCGGGGGCATCATCACCGGGCGCGTGCCCCGCTGCGTCAGCCTCCCGCCCGCGCCGTCCGGCGGGAGCGGCTCCGGCTGACCCGGTACTGTGACCCAGTCGCGCGCATGGACAAAGCGGCGTTAGGGCCTGCCTGGTCTGGGAAGTGCGTGACCCCCCAACTCCGGGCAAGTATTCCCGCAGAGGCGCGGCGGACCGCACGCAGCGGCCCGCCTCGCGGGAAGGAGCACCACGGTGGCACACAAGGACGGGAAGAACGGAAAGCCAGGCGACCCGGACGCGGCGGAGCAGATCGTGCGGATGCCCAAGAAGATCTACGAGAAGGAGCTGTTCCGGCTCCAGGCCGAGCTGGTGAAACTGCAGGAATGGGTGCGTACCGAGGGCGCCCGGCTGGTGGTGATCTTCGAGGGCAGGGACGCGGCGGGCAAGGGGAGCACGATCAAGCGGGTCACCGAATTCCTCAACCCGCGGATCGCCAGGATCAACGCCCTGCCTGCGCCGACCGAGCGGGAGCAGACCCAGTGGTACTTCCAGCGGTATGCGGACCACCTGCCCGCCGCCGGCGAGATCGTGCTGTTCGACCGGAGCTGGTACAACCGGGCCGGCGTCGAGCACGTCATGGGGTTCTGCACCAAGGAGGAGTACAGCCGGTTCCTGCACCAGTGCCCCATCTTCGAGCGGCTCCTCGTCGAGGACGGCATCCTGCTCCGCAAGTACTGGTTCTCGGTGAGCGACTCCGAGCAGCAGAACCGGTTCCGCTCCCGGCTGGAGGACCCGATGCGGCGCTGGAAGCTCTCCCCGATGGACCTGGAGTCGATCACCCGCTGGGAGGACTACTCGCGGGCCAAGGACGAGATGTTCGTGCACACCGACATCCCCGAGGCACCCTGGTTCGTGGTGGACAGCGCGGACAAGCGGCGGGCCCGGATCAACATGATCTCCCACCTGCTCAGCACCTTCGCCTACCACGACGTGCAGCGCAGGCCGCTGGAGCTGCCGCCCCGGCCGGCCAGCCAAGGCTACGTGCGCGCCCCGCGCGATTCGCAGACCTACGTCCCGGACCACGCTGCCGAACTGCTGGCCGGCTGAATAGGATTGCGCCGTCTTAAGCGTTTCCTGGTGCCGTTTTCCGGCCTGCGCAGATGAAGGGGATGCTTGGTGGATTCTCGGGGACAGATCACCCGGCGCGCCGCGCTGCGGCAGGCCGGCGTCCTGGCGGCGGCCGTGGCCGCGCTGGAGGCGGCCGGGCCGCTCGCCTTCGTGCCGCAGCGCGCGCTCGCGGCAGCCGCTCCGCCGGACATCCAGTTCGACATCTCCGCCTTCCTCTCCTCGCCGCCGCAGACCTTCGGCAGCGGGGTGAAGTTCCAGTTGCCGCCGGTGCACACGATCTTCCTGACGGCGGCGCTGGAGCGCACCCCGGCCAAGGCCGACCAGGCGGAGATGGGCCGGGTGCTGGCCGCGCTGGAGCAGGCCTACCCCTGGGGCGCGGCGAACCTGGTCACGTTCGTGTCCTACGGGGTGCCGTACTTCAGCCGGCTGCCCGGCGGGCTGCACGGGAGCCTGGTGTCCGGGCACATGCCCCGGCTGCTGTCCGACCACAGCCAATACGTGCTCCAGGAGGCCGTGCCGGGCCCGACCGACGTCAGCCCGGCCAACCCGCGCATCCGCAAGCTGCGGTTCAACGTGGACGTCGCCATCGAGCGCAACGACCTGCTGTTCACGCTGCGCAGCGACAACGCGGCGTTCCTCACCGACGTGCTGGCCTGGCTCGGCGGCAGCGGCAAGCTGCGCGGCAAGGCGGTCTCCTCGCCCGCCTGGACCGGGCTGCTCAGCTTCACCTCAAGCCGGCACATGTTCGTGCAGATGGGGCTGCCGAAGTCGATAGCCACGCGGCACGGCCTGCCCTTCGCGGACTTCATCCAGCACCAGTCGCCGATGTGGATGGGCTTCGCCGACCAGCAGGTGAACGGCTCCGGCCCGGCTCCCGCCTGCACGTTCGCGGGCAATTCCTCGGCGCACCTGACCACCGCCGCGGCCGGCGACTACTTCGACCACGGCGCCGTCCAGCACCTGTCCCACCTGATCCTGGACATGCTTCAGTTCTTCGCCATGAAGACGCCGACGTCCAAGCCGGGCACCGACGGCAAGTTCGTCCAGCGGGTGCAGTACGCGTTCCACGCGCCGAACCTCGTGCCCGGCAACGCCGACCAGTTCACCGACGGCGGCGGCCCGTCGCTGCTGCCCAACCAGAACCGGGGACCGCACTACGCCCAGCAGACCGCCGCGGGCATCGGCACCAACAACGGGGAGCAGCGGATGGGCCACCTGTCCTGCCTGCAGCGGTCCTCCCGCGCCGCGGACGGGACGCCCATTCACCTGCGCATGGACGGGCCCGGCTTCGACGCCATGGACGTTCCGGGCGGCGGCAGCCTGCCCAAGCTGCAGTTCACGATCTTCGTGCCGACCGCGCAGTTCTTCAAGACCCTGCGCATCCACCAGGCGTCGCTCGACCTGCAGAACGAGTTCGGCGTGGACCCCACGGCCAACGGGCTTGAGCGCTTCATCACCGCGACCCGGCGGCAGAACTTCCTCATCCCGCCGCGCCGCCACCGCGCGTTCCCGCTGATCGAGCTCACCTGAGCCAGGCAATAGACCGCACCGGCCGGGGCGGTCGGTGCCCGGCCGGTGCGGTGGCTGGTGTGGCCCGGGGGGTCGCTCCCCCGGGCCGGCGGGGCCCCGGCCCGGTGACGAAGGAACCGGGCCGTAGGCCATCGGGGGGTTCCGGGGGGTCGCTCCCCCCGGGCCGGCACAGCTACTTGGTGAACGACTTCAGTTCCTGGCGGACCAGCACGCCCCCGACGCTGCCCTGGTCGAGGACCTCGGACTGCACCGGGCCGACACCGGGCGCCAGCCAGGTACGGACCACGGTGTCCACCCGGTGCCCGAGGACGGTCTCCGCCATGCTCTGGTCCACCACGGTGGCCTGATAGGTCCCGGCCGGCACGGTCACGCTCTGCGTCCCGCCGCCCTTGACCGTGACGTGGACCTTCTCGTTGAGAGTCTGGCCGCTGGTCTTGAACGAGATGGCGAGCACCGAGGAGTGCGACTGGCCGGACGCGATCTGCGACGCCGAGGGCCACACGATGCTGCCCGACTTGATCGTCACCTTGCCCCCCTCGAACTGCGTGAAGGGGACGCCGATGGAGCCGTCTGAGTAGAACATGTAGGTCACCTGGGTGGGCTTGGTCACCCCGGCGATGTGGTTGGCGTCGGCCATGGTGACCAGGTCGCCGCCGGACACCGGCTTGACGGCCTTGATCGTGTTCGTGACCGTGGACGATCCGCCAACGCCCAGGTGGCTGACGTATACCCACTTCTCGCCGACCGCGACCGGGAACAGGGTCGAGCCAGCCGACGTGGTCGAACCGCCGGACGAGCTTGAACTGCTGGACTGCGTGCCGGAGCCAGAGCCCGAGCCGCCGGACGCGCCCGAGCCGCCCGACCCGCCCGAGTTACCCGACCCGCCACCGCACCCGGCCACGAGCAGCGCGGCCACCGCCAGGACGCCGGCCATCCGGCCGGGAAAGTGAACATCCATTGTCTTGTCCTTTGTGGTTGAAGTGACGAAAGCGGCTGCTCAGCGCAGCAGGTCGCCGATGATCGCGCCGGTCACATCACTCTCGGTGGCGGTGTGGCCGCCTTGCGCCTGGGGGAGGTAGGGCGCCAGTGAGGCGGCGAGCACGGGCAGGGGCATCGACTGCAGCCAGACGGCGCCCGGGCCGGACAGCACCGCGAAGTGATGTGCATCCCCGCCGAAGTACCGGTTGGTGACCCCCGGAACCCGCATCACCTGGAAGAAGACCGAGGCGGTGAACATCCCCACGTGCCCGGGATGCGCCCGCAGCGACTGGCCGGCGGCCAGGTCGTACCTGACCACCTCACCGGCCAGCTCGATCCAGGCCCGGCCCTGGCCGGCCACGCGCTGCAGCACGAAACCCTCGCCGCCGAAGATCCCGGCGGAGAAGGACTGCTGGAATCCGGCGGAGATCTCGGTCCCCGCGGTGCCGGCCAGGAACCCGTGCCGGTGTACCAGGTACTCGTGCTGCGGGCCCACATCGATGCCGAGAATGCTGCCCGGCAGCTTCGCCGCAAACGCGATGGTCCCGGCGCTGTCGGTGGCCGTGTAGCTGGACAGGAACAGCGCCGAGCCGCCCATGCCGGTGGACATCTGGATCGAGTCGGTCATCCAGGAGAACTCCCCGGTCTCGGCGACGACGCTCTCCCCCGGGTTGAGGCAGATCGACAGCACCGGGAGCGTCGAGCCGAGAAGCTGCTCTTCCATGGCGGTCCTTTCGGTGAGCGCGTATTCGCCGCCGCGGCGGGCCCGTGCCCCGGTACCGGGCCCGGCGCGGCGAGTTACAGGCATTTATAGGCCGCGGGAAGAGCGCGCCGAATCCTGGTAACCATGTATTCGCGGCCGGGGCGGACCGGTGCCCGCGACAGCCGCGGCGCGGAGTTATAACACCGGTGGCGCTGACGTGGTGACCAGGCCATGGGCCATGGCGTAGCGCGCGGCCTCGACCCGCCCGGTCACCCCGAGCTTTCGGTACACCGTCGCGAGGTGCCGTTCCACCGTGGCCGGGCTCAGGTAGAGCTGCCCGGCGATCTCCTTGTTGGACAGGCCGCAGGCGAGCAGCCTGAGCACCTCCGCCTGGCGGGCGGTGAGCCCGCCGGGGAGCGGCGCCACGCCCTCGCCGGCCTCGGCGAGGGCCGCGCGGACCTCGGCCAGCCGCTGCGGGTTCGCGATCTCGGCGGCCAGCGCCTCGGCGGCGCGCAGCTGCCGCAGCGCGTCCACGGTCCGGCCCAGCTGGTGCCAGGCCCGGCCCAGCCCGATCATGGCCTCCACGGTGTCGTGCGGGTGCCCGGCGTCGCGGTGCGCGGCGGCCGCTGCCTGGAAGTGCCCGGCCGCCCTGGCCCAGCCGCGCTCCTTCACCGCCAGGTTGCCCTGGCTGCACCGCAGCGTGCCGATGAGCTGCGGACTGCCAATGCCCTCGGCCAGTTCGGCGGCCTCGGCCAGCGCCCGCCGGGCCGGTTCCCACTGCCCGCTGCGGATCAGGACGTCGGCGAGGTTGGCCAGGCCGATCGCCAGCGACCGCTGCTCACCGAGCTGCCTCTTGATGACCAGGGCCTGCTCGAACAGTTCCCGCGCCCGGCCCAGTTCCCCGTCGTCCGCCTCCAGCAGCGCCATGTTGTTCAGCGCTACGGAGACGCCGCGGCGGTCGCCCGCCGACGCCCGCAGGTCCATCGCGGCCTGGAAGCTGCGCCGGGCGGCGGCTCGGTCACCCAGATAACGGTGCGCCGAGCCGACCACGGTGGCGGCGTGTGCCATCGGCTCCCGCTGGCCGAGCGGCTCGAACACCGCCAGTGCCTGCTGGCCCTGGCGGATCGCCGCGGCATAGTCGCCGTTCTCCGCGGCCAGCACCGCGGCCGAGCACAGCGCCCGGCCGGCCAGTGCGTCCCGGCGCTGCCCGGCCCGGGCCAGGAAGGTGGCCAGCCACCCCCGGCCCGCCGCCAGCCGCCCGCTGACCAGCCACCATCGCCACAGCGCCGCGCTCATCGCCAGGCCAAGGTCGGTATCTCCCTCGTCCGCCCATGCCAGCGCGACATCGAGGTCGGCCTGCGCGGCCTCCAGCCGGGTGGTCCAGCAAGCCACGTCCGGCCCGGCCATGCCCTCCTCGCTGTCGACGGCGAGCTGGGCGAAACGCGCCGCATGGGCGTGCCGCAGCCGCGGTCCCTCCCCGGTCTCGTCCAGCCGGGCCGCGGCGAAGCTGCGCAGCGTCTCCAGCATGGCGAACCTGTTGTGCTCCTCGCCAGGGATGACCACCAGCCAGGAGGAGTCGACGAGCCCGCGGATCAGGTGCGCCGGCGTGCCCGGCGCGCCGCTGACGGCCCCGACATCGCCGGCCGTGAACGGCCCGGCGAACACGCTCAGTGCGGGCAGCAGGCGCTGCTGCCCGGGGCTGAGCAGGTCATAACTTGTCCGCACGACGTCGACGAGCCTGCGGCCCTGCGGCTGGCTGCCCGGTTCGGCGTCGAGCAGCACCGCCCGCTGGGTGAGGATCTCGGGCACCGACAGGGTGCCGACCCAGCCCGCGATCAGCTCGATGGCCAGCGGCAGGCCATCGAGCCGGCGGCACAGCTCCGCGATGGCGTGCGGTGCGACATCGGCGCTGGCGAAGCCCGGCATCCGCTCGTGCGCCCTGGCGATGAACAGCCGCACCGCGTCACTGGCCGCGATGTCGGAGGCGCCTGCCGCCGCGGAGGGGCACTCCAGCGCCGGTACGGTCCAGCACACCTCGCCGGGCACGCCCAGCACGACCCGGCTGGTGACCACGATCCGCAGCCCGTCCGCGGCGGCGAGCAACTGGCCCGCCAGCTCTGCGACCGCGGCACGCAGGTGTTCCGCGCCGTCGAGCAGCAGCAGCCGCGGTGCCGCCGCCAGCGCCGCGGCCAGGCATTCCTGCATGCTCAGTCCGGGCTGATCGCGTACCCGCAGGCAGTTCGCCACCGCCGGGACCAGCGAGGCCGGCTGGCGCACCGGTTCGAGCGGGATGAACGCCACCTCGGCCGGCGGGCCGCCCCGGCGAATCGCCTCGATGGCCAGCCGGGTCTTCCCGGCGCCACCCGGGCCAACCAGGCTGACCAGCCGGGACGTCGCGATGATCTGGCTCAGCTCGGTGAGTTCGCTGGCCCGGCCGATGAAGCTCGACTGCGCGACCGGCAGCCCGGCCGTGGGCGGGCCGTCCGCGGCGGCACGTGCCTCGAACTCAGCCAGGGCGCGGCCGGCCCGCGCCGACATCTGGGTGCGCCCGGACTCCCAGCGGTTGACCGTGGCGAATGACACGCCCAGCTGCCGCGCGAGCTGTTCCTGGGACAAGCCCAGCCTGGTACGCAGCCGCTGAATCCGTGCGGCCGGATCGGGGTCGCCACCCACGGCGAAAGCCTACGGCGTGGACAAGGCCCCCGCGACGAAGTCGCGGGGGCCGCAGGCCAGCGGGGGGTCCGGGGGGTCGCTTCCCCGGGCTAGCGCGACAAGGCCCCCGCGACGAAGTCGCAGGGGCCGCAGGCCAGCGGGGGGTCCGCGCCGGTTACGACCGGGTCCTCTATCCGGTCGTGACGCTGCTGCCGCCCGGCTAGACGGTTACGCTCCTTTCCATGCTCGCCGACCTCCCGCTTGCCGAGCTCCGCCGCTACGCCCCGGACGTGGCCGAGCCCGCCGACTTCGACGAGTTCTGGTCCGGCCAGCTCGCCGCCGCCCGATCCGCCGGCCGGGCACCTGCGTTCACCGCGGCCAGCACCGCGATCAGGCACGCCGACGTGTTCGATGTGACGTTCTCCGGGTTCGCCGGGGACCCGGTCAAGGGGTGGCTGCTCGTGCCGCACGACCCGGTGCCCCGCGGTGCCGCGATCGTGGAGTACATCGGCTACGGCGGCGGCCGCGGCGACCCGCTCGACTGGCTGGCCTGGAGCAGCGCCGGCTACAGCCACCTGATCATGGACACCCGCGGCCAGGGCGGCGGGTGGCGCGGCGCGGACACGCCTGACCCCAGCGACAACGGCGCGCCGAGCGCCCGCGGGTTCATGACCCGCGGCATCGCGGACCCGCGCACGCACTACTACACGCGCCTGTTCATCGACGCCGCCCGCGCCGTGGACGCGGCCCGCGGCCACCCGGCCACGGCTGGCCTGCCCCTGGTCACCACCGGCGTGAGCCAGGGCGGGGGGCTGGCGATCGTGGCGGCCCACCTGACGGACGGTGTCCGCGCGGCCATGCCCGACGTGCCGTTCATGGCCCATCCCCGGCGCGCGGTGGAGGTCACCAACAGCTACCCCTACTACGAGCTGTCCGAGTACTGCGCCGTGCACAGCGACCGGGTGGAGACCGTGTTCCGCACGCTGTCCTACGTGGACGTGGTCAACCACGCGAAGCGGGCGCGGGCCCCGGCGCTGTTCTCCGCCGGGCTGGCCGACGACATCACCCCGCCGTCCACGGTCTTCGCCGCGTTCAACCACTACGCCGGGCCCAAGGACATCGCGGTATACGAGTTCAACGGCCACGAGGGCGGCGGGACCCTGCACCTGCGGGCCCAGCTGGATTTCCTGGCGGCCACGCTTTCTGGTAGCTAGCGGGTCACCGCCACGCTGTAGCCGAGATCCAGCTCGGCCAGCCCGAGCAGGTGGCCCCAGCGCCGCTCCCAGGCGCCACTGTCCAGGTCGGCGCGCAGGCGGCTCATTCCGGCGGCACGGTCCGCTGGCGGGATCAGCGACAGGGCCGACATGGGCCCCCAGACCGCCGGATCCAGGATGGCGCGCGGGCGCCGCCAGTACGCCCCGTTGAACCCGTCGGCGCAGTCGCCGGGGACCGGCACCGGGATCACCTCCAGCCGGCCGAGCACCCGGGCCAGCTCCGCGACCGGGGTTTCCCTGGCGGCCTCCAGCCGCGCGGTCGCGGGGAAGTAGTGGTCCAGCCACCAGGGCGGGCGCCGCCGTGGGTCGCGCAGGAACAGCACCACGCGCCCGGCCACCCGGCGCATCTCGGCCAGGCCGCGGTCCCGGTCCGCCCAGTGATGCACGGTGAGCACGCCCATGGCGGCGTCGAAGGCACCGTCGGCGAACGGCAACTTCTCGGCGAACGCGCGCACCGCCGGGGCGGTGCCGCTGGGGCGCTGGGCGAGCATGACGATGGACGGCTCGACCGCCACGACGCGCCGCCCGGGAGGCTCGTAGGAGCCGCTGCCGGCGCCCACGTTCAGCACGGTCCGTGCGCCGCCGAGGGCAGCCCATATCGGGGCCGCGATCCGCGGGTCCGTGCGCCGTCCCGTCGCGTAACGTTCCCCGATGCGGTCATAGACCGGTGCCCGGAAGGCAGGCATCCAGCCAGGCTAGCAACCGCCTCCTGGCCCGCGCCGAGGGGCCGCCGCCGAGGGGCCGGAGGGCCGCCGCCGAGGGGCCGGCGTGGGAGAACGGCTCAGGCCAGGCGCCGCTCGGTCGCCCAGCGCGCGAGCTGATGGCGGGTGGACAGTTGCAGCTTGCGCAGCACCGAGGAGACGTGGGTCTCCACCGTCTTGATCGAGATGAACAGCTCCCGGGCGATCTCCTTGTAGGTGTAGCCACGGGCGATCAGTCGCAGCACCTCACGTTCGCGGGCGGTGAGCTGGTCCAGTTCGGGATCGAGGGGCGGGCGCTGCTGGCCGGGGCCATTGGCGAAGGCGTCGAGGACAAACCCGGCCAGCCGGGGGGAGAACACCGCGTCGCCGGCCGCGACCCGGCGCACCGCGTCCACCAGTTCGGCGCCCGAGATCGTCTTCGTCACATACCCGCGTGCCCCCGCCCGGATCACGGCGATGACGTCCTCGGGGGCGTCGGACGCGGACAGGGCCAGGAAGCGCACCTCCGGATGCTCCGGCTTGAGCGCCGTCACCACTGCCTGGCCGCCGCCCCCGGGCAGGTGCACGTCGAGCAGCACCACGTCGGGCAGGCACTCGCGGATCCGGGCGATCGCCGGCGCCACGTCGTCCGCCTCGCCCACGACCTCCACATCGTCACCAAGCTCGGACCGCACCCCGGAACGGAACAGGCCGTGGTCGTCCACGATGAACACCCGCGGCTTGGCGCTGCTCATGCCTGGCTCGCCTGGGTGACGGTGCGGGGGATGGTCAGGGACACTTCGGTTCCTTCCCCGGGGGCGCTGCGGATGGCGGCGTGACCGCCGCGGCGGGCCATCCTGGCGCGCACCGACTCGGCCAGGCCCTTGCGGTCGGCGGGCACCGTCTCGGGGTCGAATCCCTTGCCGCGGTCCCGGACGAACACCGACACCTCGGAAGGTTCCACCTCCGCGAAGATCGAGATGACGCTGGCGCCTGACCACTTCGCGGCGTTGACCGTTGCCTCCCGCGCGGCCGCGAGCAGGGCGGTCAGGTCGTCGTCCAGCGGGCAGTCACCCACCAGGACGACCTCGACGGCCAGCTCGTGCTGTGCCTCCACGTCCTGCTGGATGAGCCGGACGCCGCCGGCCAGCGTCGTGGCCGCCTCGTCGATGGTGCCGGGCGGCCTGCCGTCGAACAGCCAGGAGCGCAATTCCCGCTCCTGGGCCCGGGCCAGCGCGACCACCTGCTGCGGCTGGTCCGCGCGGCGCTGGATCAGCGCCAGGGTCTGCAGCACCGAGTCGTGCACCCGGGAGGCGATGTCGGCACGTTCCTCGGCCCGGATTCGGGCCTGCCGCTCCACCACCAGGTCGCGCGCGACGCGCAGCCACCACGGGCCGAGCAGCACCACGATGGCGGAGATCAGCAGTGCCACCCCGGCCAGAGGCTGCAGCAGCGCGATGTTCTCGTGCGCGGACCCCAGCGCGCCGATGCCCCCGGCCAGCAGGATCACCGCGACGGTCAGCCGCAGGATCAGCCCGGTCCGCCGGGAGCCTTTGGTCAGGCCGAGCAGCGGCTGGGCCTGGCGGCGCAGTATCGCCTGCTCGTCCTCGGAGGCGTTGCGCCAGATCAGGATCAGTCCCGCCCCGGCGATGGCCAGCGGGAAGATCAGCGAGCCGAGCCACCCGGCCTTGAACACCGAGGCCAGGATGCGCACCACGATCAGCACCGACCACAGGCTCAGGACGAGCCCCAGCCCGTGCCGGTCGGCCATCGCCTTGCGGGCCAGGCCATGCTCAGTGCCGTCCATCGGGATGAGCATCCAGGCGACCACGTAGGCGGCCGCGACAAAGCCACCGGTGAGCACGGCGGCGACGACCATGATGATCCGTACGGTGGTGACGTCCCGGCCGATCCTGGCCGCGATGGCGGCCGCTACCCCGCCGACGAGGCGGTCCTCCCGCGGGCGCCGCAGCGCGCCACCGGGCCACCTGCTCCAGCGCCCTGGGCCATGCCGCCGGAAGTGCCAGGGCGCTTGCTCCTGATCCCCTGGGCCCTCGGCCGGTGGCACGCCGGAACTGCCCGCGGCGCGGGCAGCCTCCCGGGGCGGCGGCGTCCAGCCTGCCGGTTCTTCCACGAAACCATCATCGCGCCTCGCGCGCCCGCCCGGCTATCCGGGCGAACCCTGATCCTCCGGCGGAGACCTCAGGGTCAGATCGGGGGTCTTCCCGATACCCTCGCGCGGCCCGCGCGGCCACGCTGGAGGCATGAACACCACCGCAGAAGCCCAGACGCACACCATCGACCAGAGCAGGCCCCAGCCACTCCGCCGCCCGACCAGCGACCGGATGATCGCGGGGGTCGCCGCCGGAATCGCCAACTACCTGGGCGCCGACGTCACCATCATCCGGATCGTCCTCGCCGTGCTGACCTTCGTCGGCGGCGCGGGCGTGCCCGTCTATCTCGCCTGCTGGCTGCTGATCCCAGAAGAGGGATCCGACCAGTCCATCGCCAGCAGCTTCGTCCAGTCCCGGCAGACCCGGCCGCTCTGAGCCAAGGAGGCCATCACCATGCCAGCGCCGTACAATCCGCCATGGGGGCGCGGATCGTCAGGCCAGCGCCCCACCCCCGACCCGAACATCAGGCTCTCCCACGCCGAGCGCACCGAGGTCGCCGACCGCCTGTCCAAGCACTACGGCGACGGACGGCTCGACGAAGAGGAGTTCAACGAGCGCCTCGACCGGGCCATGAAGGCCAAGACCCGCGCCGACCTGGACGGCCTGTTCGACGACCTGCCGGACTCCGGCGAACCGCCCAAGCCGTCAGCCGGGCCGCCGGCGCCACCGGTGATCCGGCCGCCGCGGCCGCCGCGGCAGCGCAGCCCGCTGCTGCGGATCGTGTTCCTCGCGTTCGTCGCGATCGTCGCGATCATGGTGGGACAGGCGCTCGCCGGGCCGCTTTTCGCCTTCCCGTTCCATGCGGTGTCCCCGTTGGGCTGGGGCTTCCATATCCCGTGGCTGCTGATCGGGCTCGTGGTGTTCCTCTGGTGGCGCTTCGCCAGGCGCCGTCCGTAGCCTCGGGTCCTTCACGCCCGCCAGCGTCCCGCTCCGCTGGCGGGCGTGACCGTGTCATCCTGGAACCGCAAACGCGGCCGTAGCAGACTCTCCTCCCGTACGGACACACCGAAACTGACCAGGACATGACCGTCGCCAGCCGTTTCATGGGACAGGCGCTCAAGCTGCCGCCCGCCACGAGCAGGACCATTAACGTCGACCGTGACCTGCGGGTTCCCATGCCGGACGGAGCTGTGCTGCTCGCTGACCGGTACGCACCGCGGACCCGGCCCTGGCCGCTGCGGCCGCCACCGCCGCTGGTGCTGGTCCGCTCCCCCTACGGGCGGCGCCGGGCGTGGGGGCTGCTGTTCGGCCGCCTGCTCGCCGAGCGGGGGTTCCAGGCCGTGATCCAGAGCTGCCGCGGCACCTTCGGCTCGGGCGGCACGTTCGACCCGTTCGGGCCCGACGAGCACGACGACGGCCTCGCCACGGTCGCCTGGCTGCGGAAGCAGCCGTGGTACCCCGGTTCCTTCGGCACCTGCGGCCCGAGCTATCTCGGCATGACCCAGTGGGCCATCGCGGCGGACGCGGGGCCGGACCTCGGCGCGATCGCCGCCCAGGTGACCACCGCCGACTTCCGTGCGGCGTTCTACCCGGGCGGGTCGTTCTCGCTGGACACCGCGATGAGCTGGATGTGCCAGGTCGCCGGCCAGGAACGGCCCCTCGCCACGCTGCGGGACCAGCTTGCCGAGCGCGGCAGGCGCCCGCTGCTTGACCACCTGCCGCTGCGCGAACTCGACCTGCTGGCCACCGGCCATGCCGTGCCGTACTGGCAGGAGTGGCTGGCGCACGACGAGCCGGGTGACGAGTACTGGAAGAGCCGCAGCTTCGCCGCGACGCGCGGCGAGGTGACCGCCCCGGTCAGCATGGTCGGCGGGTGGCACGACATCTTCCTGCCGCTGCAGCTGCGCGACTACGCGGCGCTCCGCGCCGCAGGCCGGGACCCGTACCTGCTCATCGGCCCGTGGCGGCACGCGGACCAGCAGGCCGCGCAGGCGTGGGTTGCCGACACCCTGGCCTGGATGCGCGCGCACCTGGCCGGGGACCGCACCGCGCTCAGGCCGCAGCCGGTGCGGGTCTTCGTCACCGGCGCGGACGAGTGGCGCGACCTGGCCGCCTGGCCGCCGGAAACCCGGCCGCACCGCTGGCACCTGCACCCTGGCGGGGTCCTCGCCCAGGCCGCGCCGCCGCACGCGGACCCGGACCGCTACACCTACGACCCGGCGGACCCGACACCGAACCTGGCAGGGCCGACGGGCCTGACCGGCCGGGCCAGGGTGGACAACCGCGCCCTGGAGGCGCGGCCAGACGTGCTGACCTACACCAGCGCCCCGCTCGCCGGGGACCTGGAACTGGCCGGGGAGGTGGTGGCCGACCTGTTCGTCTCCTCCAGCCGGGAGCACACAGACTTCTTCGCCCGGCTGTGCGACGTCGGCCCGTCTGGCAGTTCGGAGAACATCTGCGACGCGCTGCTCCGGCTGGCGCCGGGACGCCCGCAGCGGCAGCCCGACGGCACGATCCGCGCCAGGTTCACGCTCTGGCCGGCCGCGCACCGCTTCGCCCGGGGCCACCGGCTCCGGCTCCAGGTCTCCAGCGGCGCCCACCCCCGGTACGCCCGCAACCCCGGCACCGGCGACCCGCTCGGCACCGCGATCACCCTGGTGCCCGCGGAGCAGCAGGTGTTCCACGACCCCGGCCACACGTCCGCGCTGATCCTCCCTGTCCCGCTCTAGCCGGCGGGTCGTCAGGCGTCGCGGGTGGCCATCCGCCATGCGCCGATCAGCGACCAGCCGGCGATCCAGCCTGCGATTACGGTGATCATCGCCCAGGTGGGCATCGGCGGTATGTTGAGGACCCCGCGCCCGCCGAACAGCACCCGGCCAGGGCCGCCGGCCCCGCCGCCCGCCAGGCCCGCGGGCCGGAGCTGGTCCAAGGCGATCCCCACGACGAGGCGCTGGCCGTTGATGAAGTACGGGATCACGTGGGCCGCGAGGATCGGGGTCACGATGATCTGGAGCACGATCATCAGCACTATGGACACGGTGCGCTGGCCGATGAGGGAGCCGACGCCGAGACCGACCAGGAACCCGGTGCCGATGTCGAGCGCGAGCCACAGCCCGATCTTGACCATCTCGTTGACCGGCGGGTTGAGCTGGCCAGTCTCACTGGAGACGTAGTCACCGTAGATGATGGCGATGTCGCGGTCGATCACGGGCCGGGGGCTGGCGGGACGCGCGACCGGTATGCGGCCGGGGACCGGGCCGAGCTGGGGGCCTCCGTTGGTGAAGGCCTGGTCGTACTGCCGTGGATGCTGCAGGATCCAGCTCTTGAGCTGCGCCTGGCTGAGCCGGGCCGGGACGGAGATCCCGTTGACGCCGACCGAGGCCGGCTGGGGGTGCCCGCGTAGCTGGTCACCACGCACACGAGGGCGAAGGCCACGGCGACCAGCGGCAGGACGATCGACAGGCCGGCCGGGATCCGGGCCAGGTAGAGCGCGAGGCGCGAGCGGCCGGTGATCACCAGGTGCCGGAACATCCCGTCGGTCAGGTCCGTCGTTCCGGCCGTGGCCCCCAGGGTCGCGGCGATGATGAACCCGAACTCGGCCATCGGCTGGCACAGGAACTGGAACGCCGACGGACTGCCCGCCGGGCCGTAGCTCTTCGGGTCGACCACGTGGAACAGCAGCCGGATGCCCAGGACGAGGACCGGCAGGCCCACGGTCAGCAGCACGGCGACCACCATGAGGCCGCGCCGCTTCCGCAGCTCAAGGTGCTTCGTCGTGATCAGGCCCCAGCTCGGGATCCACGACCGGTACCGGCCTGGGACGGCGGCACGATCCGGCCGGGCGCCGCCCGGCACCACGGCGTGCATCGCCGGGGCTGCGGTCGCGGTCGATGTGTCCTCGGTCATGACTGCTCTCCCAGGCGGCTGGTCACCGACAAGAACCAGTCCTCCAGGGTGGCGTGAACCTCCTGGAGGCCGTACACCGAGATCCCGCCCTCGACCAGCCGGCGGTTGACCTCCGCCACCGTCTCGCGCGAGGCGCCGGCCGGAAGCGTCACGGTCAGCATCGGCTCGCCGGGGGTAACGCCCGCGGTGATCCCGGACCGCTCGAGGAGGCGGCCCGCCGCGGCGGGGTCGGAGCAGTCCAGCCGCACGACGCGGGCGCCCGCGGTGCGGACGAGCTCATCGATCGGGCCCTGCCGGATGATCCGCCCGCGGTCGACGATCGCGACCGCGTCGCAGGTGCGCTCGACCTCGTCGAGCAGGTGCGAGGAGAGCATCACCGTGCGTCCCTCGTCGGCCAGCGAGCGGATCATCGCGCGCATCTCGTGCATCCCCGCCGGGTCGAGCCCGTTCATCGGCTCGTCCAGGATCAGCAGCTCGGGGTCGCCAAGCAGGCACGCCGCCACCCCCAGGCGCTGGCGCATGCCCATCGAGTACGAGGCGACCTTGTCGTCGGCGCGCTCGGTGAGGCCGACCCTGGCCAGCGACCCCGGGATCCGCCCGTCCGCGCCGCCGCCTCGCGCGGCGCCCAGCAGGCGCAGGTTCTCCCGGCCCGTCAGGTGGTGGTGGAAGCGGGGCTCGTCGACGATCGCGCCGACCCGGGCCAGCGCCCGGCTGCGCTCGGACGGGACCCGGATCCCGAGCAGCGACATCGTGCCGGCGTCGGCCCGCGTCAGGCCGAGCAGGGTGCGGATGAGCGTCGTCTTGCCGGCGCCGTTGGGTCCGAGGTAGCCGAACGCGGACCCGCGGGGGACGAGCAACTCGACGTTGTCGACAGCGGCGTTCGGGCCGAACCGCTTGGTCAGGCCGTGGGTCTCGACCGCCCAGCCGCCGGCCGGTCCCCCGTGGAGGCCGGCGGCGCGGGGCGCGGGCGGCGCGACGGGATCCGGCGCGGCGGCCCGGTCTCCGGGGGGCGCCGTGGCGCCATCCGGAGCAGACCCCTGCCGTTCGGGACGCCAGGCCGAGTCCGCTACCCGGCCGCTGCGCCGCCGGCGGCGCAGGCGCGTGGCGCCGTAGCCCGCGGCGGCGATCAGCAGGACCACCAGCAGGGGGAGGCCGGGCCCGATGTTGCCGCCAGGCCGCGTGACGGCCAGGCAGTGCGAGCCCAGAGCGCATGAGACGTTCATGGCAAGCAATCGTGGGCGATCGGCGGCGGGCTGTCATCGTGCCCGGGAAGCACGAGCGCGTCATTCCCGCGAACGACGCCCGGAGATTCACCGGACCGGTCAGGCCTGGGTGGCGAGCCCCGACTGGTAGGCGAGGATGACCAGCTGGGTCCGGTCCCGGGCACCGAGCTTGGTCAGGATCCGGCTCACGTGCGTCTTGGCCGTCGGGAGGCTCACATGCAGCGTCCGGGCGAGCTCGGCGTTCGACAGCCCCTCGGCGACCAGCGACAGCACCTCGCGCTCGCGCTCGGTCAGCTCCGCCAGGCCGGGGGGCGTTCTGGCGGGCGTTCGCGCCTGGCCGGCGAAGTGCGCGATGAGCCGGCGGGTCACGCTCGGAGCCAGCAGCGCCTCGCCAGCGGCGACGGTGCGGATCGCGTTCAGCAGCTCGTCGAGCGGCCGGCTCTTGAGCGCGAAGCCGCTGGCTCCCGCCCGCAGCGCCTCGAAGACGTACTCGTCGAGGTCGAAGGTCGTGAGGATGAGCACCCGCGCCCCGCCGGGCCCCTGGCCCGAGGTGATCTGCCGGGTGGCCTCGATCCCGTCCATCACCGGCATCCGGACGTCCATCACGACGACGTCCGGCGCGAGGCTCGCCGCGCGCTCGACCGCCTGCCTGCCGTCGGCCGCCTCGCCGACGACCTCCAGGTCGTCCTCGGCGTCGATCAGCGAGGAGAACGCGGTGCGCAGCAGCGCCTGGTCGTCGACGACGAGGACGCCGGTCGTCACGGTGCCGCCCGGTTCGCTTCTCCGCCCGTTGCGGGTGCGCCGCTCACATCGCGCCCTCGATCGGGACCTCGGCGCGCACGCGGAAACCGCGGGCGAGCGGTTCGGCCACGAGCCAGCCGCCGAAAGCGCCGATCCGCTCCCGCATCCCGGCGATCCCGTGGCCCGTGCCCGGAATGCCGGGCCGTTCCTGATCGCCCGCCGCCCGCCCGGCCGAACCTCCGTCGTCGGCCACCTCGAGCCGGACCTGCGCGGCCGAGACGGTGAGGTCGACCGTTGCCCGGGCCTGCGGCGCATGCCTGACGACGTTGGTGAGCGCCTCCTGGACGACCCGGTAGAGCGTGAGCTCAAGCGCCGGGGAGAGCTGCCGATCGGTGCCCGATGTGCGCAGCTCGACGGGCGTCCCCGAGGCCCGCACGGTGTCCGCAAGCTCCTTGAGGTCGACGAGCCCCGGCGCCGGCGCGAGCGCGGCGGCTCCGGCATCCTCGTCGCGCAGCAGCCCGAGCACCACCCGCAGCTCGTCCTGGGCGGTCCGCCCGATCATCTCGATCGACTCGAGCGCGGCGCCCGCCTCCTCCGGGCGCCTCGCCATCAGGCGCCTGCCCACCCCGGCCTGGACGGTGATCACCGCGAGCGTGTGGGCGACGACGTCGTGCAGCTCACGGGCGATGCGCACCCGCTCCTCCCGGACCTCCTGCCGGGCGCGCTCGGCCTCGGCGGCTCGCTCGCGCTCCGCCTGCTCGGCCAGCCCGGCCACGTAACGCCGGCGCGCCGCCACGCTGTCGCCGATAAACCACCCCGCCGCCAGCGGCAAGAAGCCCGCGACGGCCCCGGCCGCGAGCAGAGAGGGCCCGCGCGTCATCCCCGCGTACAGCAGCGCCGCGCCGAAAATCGCCGCCGCGGCCAGCACCGCGCGGATCGACAACCGCCGCGGGACGCCAACGGCCACCGTGTACCCAGCCGCGCCGAGCACCAGGCCCACCAGCAGCGATGTGATGCCCGTCGCCATCTGCGCGGCGGCGGCGGCGCTGGCCAGTGCGAGGACAGGAAGCGGCCATCGCCTGCCGAATGCGATCACCGGGATGCACGGCAGGACCGCCGGATCGAGCCTCGGCCCATGCGGGGCCCCCCGCTGAACGATCACCAGGGCGATCGCGACCGCGCCGACGAGCGCTGTCAGGGCGGCGGCGAGCCCGAGTCGCTGCCGCTCAGTGATGGCCAGCGCCCGCCGCGGCCGCGCGGCCGGAGAATTGGTCGGCACCTAACCGACGGTAGCCACCGTGCCGCGTTACCGCATCATTCCCGAGGATGACCGCCGGCCCCGGCTCCAGCGCCCTAGGGCAGTTCCAGATGGTCAAGCGCCGCGCGGACGCCCGCGCGCTCGATCGGCACCCCGGCCAGGGCCAGCCCCATCTCGACCCCGCACAACGTGCCCGCCAGCATCAGGTCGCCCAGGTCGCCGAGGTGCCCGATGCGGAACACCCGGCCGGCCAGCCTGCCGAGGCCCGCGCCGAGGGAGGCGTTGTACCGGTCGAGAATGATCTCCCGCACCTGGTCGGCGTCGCAGCCATCGGGAACCAGCACCGCGGTGAGCGTGCCGGAGTACTCCGCCGGATTGCGGCACACGATGTCCAGGCCCCAGGCCCGCACGGCGCGGCGGGTGGCCTCGGCGTGCCGCCGGTGCCGGGCGAAGACCGCGGGGAGCCCCTCCTCGCCGAGCATGGCGAGGCTCTCCCGCAGCCCGTAGAGCAGGTTGGTGGCAGGTGTGCCGGGGAACATCCCGGTGTCCGCGGCGTCGAGCAGCGGCTGCCACGCCCAGTAACTCCGTGGCAGCCGCGCCCGGCGTGACGCGTCGAGCGCCTTCGCGCTGACCGCGTTGAGGCCCAGGCCTGGGGGCAGCATCATGCCCTTCTGGGAACACCACACGGTGACATCGACACCCCATTCATCGTGCCGGTAGTCAATGGATCCGAGTGATGAAATAGCATCCACAACAAGCAACGCCGGATGCGCCGCGGCGTCGATTGCCGCGCGGATTTCCGGAATACTGCTTTCTGTGCCCGTGGAGGTCTCATTGTGCACCACGGTGACCGCCTTGATGGCGTGCCCGGCATCGGCGGAGAGCCTGCCGTACACCTGCTCCGGGTCTGCGCCGCGGCGCCAGTCCCCGGGCACCAGGTCCACGTTCAGGCTAAGGCGCTCGGCCATGGCGGCCCACAGCACGGCGAAGTGACCGGTCTCGAACGCAAGCACCTTGTCACCCGGGGAAAGCGTATTGACCAGGGCGGCCTCCCACGCGCCCGTGCCCGAAGAGGAGTAAAGCGCCACCGGCCGGGCCGTGCCGGCCAGGCTAGCCACCCCGCTGAGCACCTCGCGGGCCAGGCGGGCGAACTCCGGGCCCCGGTGGTCGATCGTGGGCGCCGCCATCGCGCGCAGCACCCGGTCCGGAACATTCGTCGGCCCGGGGATCTGCAGAAAATGCCGGCCACTTCGGTGATTCATCGTCCTATTATGTAACCCGAAGGCCGGTCATCTCCAGGAGGGGAAATTAGCATTCCAGATTCCGCTTCCGCGCCCGGCACCAGGGAACTGGCGGCGGCGCTGCGCCGCGCGACGGGCGGCGGGGTGCGGTTCGACTCCTACAGCCGGCACCTTTTCTCCCGGGACGCGAGCATGTACGCGATCGAGCCGCTCGGCGTGGTCTTCCCCAGGGACGGTGACGAGGCCGCCGCCGTGGTGGCCACCGCCGCCGGGTTCGGCGTGCCGGTCCTGGCACGGGGCGCGGGGACCAGCCTGGCGGGGCAGGCCGTCGGGCGCGCGGTGGTGATGGACTTCTCCAGGCACATGAACCAGATCCTCGCGATCGACGGCGAGGCACGGCGGGCCCGGGTCCAGCCGGGCGTGGTGCAGGAGCAGCTCAACCTGGCGGCCGCGCGGCACGGGCTGATGTTCGGCCCGGACACCTCGACCAGCAACCGGGCCACGCTGGGCGGGATGATCGGCAACAACTCGGCGGGCAGCCACTCGGTCCGGTACGGCATGACCGTCGACCACGTGCTCACGCTGGACGTGGTCCTGTCCGACGCGAGCCGGGCCGTGTTCGGGCCGCTCTCGGCGGCCGAGGTCGCCGGCCGGGCGGCCCGGCCCGCGCTGGAGGGCACGATCTGCCGGGAACTGCCGCTGCTGGCGGAGCGGAACGCCGAGGCCATCGCCACCGGATACCCGCGGTTCTGGCGCCAGTCGGGCGGGTACCGGCTTGACCGCCTGGCCGGCCGCGGCGGGCCGGGCGGCATGGACCTCGCCAGGTTCCTGGTCGGCTCGGAGGGCACCTTGGCCACGGTGGTCGCGGCGGACGTCGCCCTGGTGCCCGCCCCCCGGCACCGGGTGATCGCGGTCGGCCATTTCACCTCGTCCGAGGCGGCGATCGACGCGACCGGGGACGCGCTGGCCTGCGAGCCCGCGGCGGTCGAGCTGATGGACCGCACCATCCTGGAACTGGCCCGCACCAAGCTGGAGTACCGGGAGCTGTCGTCGATCCTGTCCGGCGACCCGGGCGCGCTGCTGTTCGTGACGTTCTTCGGGGACACCGCCGCGGAGGCGGCCGCCGGCCTCGACCGGCTGGACGCGCTGTGGCGGCGGCACCGGCACGGCTATCACACGCTGCGGGCGGAGGCGGCCGCGGATCAGGCGGCGCTGCTGAAGGTGCGCCAGGCGGGCCTGGGCCTGCTGATGGCGGCCAGCACCGGGGCCCGCCGCCCGCTGGCATTCGTCGAGGACACCGCGGTCGACCCGGCCGTGCTCGGCGCCTACACCCGCCGGTTCCGCCAGGTGCTCAGCGCGCACGGCCTGTCCGCGGGCTTCTACGGGCACGCCTCGGTCGGCTGCCTGCACGTCCGCCCGTTCGTGGACCTGACCGAACCGGGACAGGTGCAGACGATGCGCGCGGTCGCCGAGGAGATCCGTGACCTCGTGCTCGAGTTCGGCGGCGTCAACTCCAGCGAGCACGGCGACGGACTGGTCCGCAGCGAGTTCAACCGCGCCGTGTTCGGTGACTCGCTCTATGCGGCGATGTGCGAGGTCAAGCGGCTGTTCGACCCGGACAACCGGATGAACCCCGGCAAGATCACCGGCGCGCAGCCGATGACGAGCAACCTGCGCGAGACGGCCCCGCCGGCCGCCCCGGGCTACGTCAGCAAGATCGGCTTCCCGGGCGGCATGCGCGCGGCGGCGGACCGGTGCATGAACATCGGCCTGTGCCGCAAGTCCGCGTCCGGGGTGATGTGCCCCTCCTACATGGCCACCCGCGACGAGGAGCACTCCACCAGGGGCCGGGCCGGCGCGCTGGTGAAGGCCCTGGACATGCCCAGCCCCCGGGCAGCGCTCGGCGATCAGCGGCTGCACGAGATCCTGGACCTCTGCCTGGAGTGCAAGGCCTGCAAGAGCGAGTGCCCGCTCGGCGTGGACGTGGCCTCGCTCAAGACCGAAGCCCTGGCCGCCTACCACGAGCAGCACGGCGTGCCGCTCCGGTCCCGGATGTTCGGCTCGGTCCGGGCGCTGAACCGGATGGGCTCCGCGGCCGCGCCGCTGGCGAACGTGCTCGGCGGCATGCGGCCGGCGCGACTGCTCGCCGAGCGCTGGCTGGGGGTGGCGGCCGCCCGGCCGCTGCCCCGGTTCCAGCGGCAGAACCTGGCCAGGTGGCATGCCCGCCGCCCGGCGATGCCCGGCACGCAGGGTGAACTCGTCTTTCTCGCCGATTCCTTCACGAGCTTCACCGAGCCGCCGGTGGCGCGGGCCGCGATCGAACTGCTGGAAGCCGCCGGGTGGACCGTGCGGCTGGAGGCGGCGGCCTGCTGCGGCCGCGCCAGCCTGTCCAAGGGCCTGGTCGACCAGGCCCGCGACCAGGCCAGGAACCTGGCAGACCGGGTGGCCGGCCGTGGCCCGGTCGTCGGCGTGGAGCCGTCCTGCCTGCTGACGCTGCGCGACGAGTACCCCGCGATCCTGCCCGGCAACCGGCGGGCGCAGGCCGTCGCCGCGGCCAGCACGCTGCCCGAGGACCTGCTGCTGCAGGCGATCGCCGACGGCCGCCTCGCCCTGCGCCCGATGGCAGGCACCCGGATCCTGTTCCACGGCCACTGTCACCAGAAGGCGGTCACCGGCACGGCCGCCACCGTGGCGCTGCTGCGGGCCATCCCGGGAACCGAGGTCACCGAGGTGGACGCGGGCTGCTGCGGCATGGCTGGCTCGTTCGGCTTCGAGGCCGAGCACTATGACCTGTCGATGCGGATCGGCGAGCTTCGGCTGTTCCCCGCCGTCCGCGCCGAGCCGGCCAGCACGGTCATCGCTGCGTCCGGCGTCTCCTGCCGCCAGCAGATCGCCCACGGCACCGGCCGCGCTGCCCGGCACCCGCTGGAGATCGTCAGGAGCGCGCTGATTCTCCCGCCGTTACCCCATGGCCACGGCGGCCGCGGGGTGCCGTGCTAGGCGGCCGCCGTGCGCAGACGGCCGTGCCCGGACGGCATCGCCTGGCAGGCCATGATCGCGGAGGATGCGGGCCTGGTCCGGGCTGGTCGCGGTGGTGCTGCCGTCCGCGTGCAGGGTCAGCGCCCAGCCCAATGCCGCGTACTTAAGGTTGCTTAGCGCGGTCGGCCCGCCACGGGCCCGGGGCACCAGGTGGTGGAGCTGCGTTCGTACATTTCCTGCGCCAGCCCCGCCAGCCCCGAAAGTTCCGCGCCGCCGCGTGCGGCGCCGGCCAGGATCTCGTCGGCGTCGCCACGCTGGGCCTGCGGCAACCGGTCGGTCCACTCGCAGATCTGCCTGGCCCAGGACTCCGACAACCCCACGGCAGCCAGGGCCTCCCCGATCACCGGGTGCGCACTCAGCCGCCGCATCCACCCGATCGCTCCGGTGGCGGCACCCCTGGTCACCCGGGGCCGCCACCTCAGCCAGGTCCGGGCGCTGCCACGCCCGTCATCCTCATACCCGCCCTGGGCGGCGAACGCCGCCAGCACCCGGGAACGGGCGACGGTGTGCTGGGCCCCGATGGTGCCTCCTACCGGCAATCGGGCAGCGTCCGGGACCGTGACCGGCTGCGGTGAGCACCCGCAGCGGCTCGGCTGGAGCTTCCACCGGCTGTGCTTGACCTCAGCGGCCGGCCGGGGCCGGCGACGCGAAGTTCACCGTGATCCGGCGGAATCCCAGGGAGCCGAGCATCCCGTCGAGCATGCCCCGGGTGTTGCGCTCGGCCTCGGCCAGCAGCGGGCTGCGCCGGGCCGCCGTCTGGATCCGCTGCTGCGCGGCGATGTAGATCTGCTGCTGGCTGTTCGGGTTGCCGCCGAAGAAGTTACCGATCCGGTTCAGCAGGCCCTGCTGCTGCGCGTACACGTAAGACTGCTTCACGTTGAGGACGGCCGGTTCGAGCTGGGCGGGCGGCAGCGTGACCGTGACCGCGGAACGGTTCGCCGACACCTGGATCGCCTTGCCCTTGAGCTGGGAGAAGTCGACGAACGCGATATCCGTGCCCTGCCCGATGAACAGGGTGTCGCTGCCTTGCAGGAAGGACGGCAGCAGCGAGTGCTGTGACAGGTCCACCACGATCTGGAAGGACCCGCTGGCCGCCTCGTAACGGCTCAGCGCGGTGATCGACTTGAGCAGCACCGGCTGGCTGGTCACCGTGGTCTGCTCGGCGAACGGGTTCCGCAGTCGCGGCAGCAGGTGCACCGCGGACAGTGCGATGGCCAGTACGGCCACGGCAACCAGCGCAGCCACTGCCATGGCGAGCCGGCCTATTAACCCGCCGCCGGTTTTCCGTATGCGCAACATCGCCGCCCTCCTTTGTCACCGGGCCCTGGGGCGCGCCCGCTCACTACCCGGGCAGCGGTGAATGATTCCCGCGCTCCGGGGTACCCGGAGATCGTGTTCCGGTGACTGGCACGGTCCCGGCGGGAGGCGACATGTCGAGGTGGTACGGCCGCCGTGAGGGGCGGCGCAGGCCCAGGCTGGTGGGCTGCCTGATCTGGCTCATCGCCCTGATCGTCATCCTCATCGCGGCATCGCTGCTGTTCGGCGGCTTTACCAAGGGCACCAAGGTCAGCGGGGCGGGCCCGCTGGCCCCGCTCGCCGCAGCCCAGCACGCCAGCCCGCCGCCGCGGTAACCGTGACGAGGATTCCCGCGCCCAGGAACACCGGGCGCGGGTCGCCGAGGGCCGCCGCCAGCGAGCCCGCGATGACCACGCCCACCGGGTCGGCGGTGAGGAACAGCAGGCGCACGGTACTGGTCACCCGGCCGAGCAGCTCACGCGGGACGATGAGCTGCCGGTAGGTCCGGTTGGCCAGGCTGGCCACGGTGATCGCCCACAGGTACGCCAGGTTGGCGGCGGCGAGCGTCACCAGCGAGTGTGTGACGCCCACCGACCCGATCGCCAGCCCGCTGGCGGCGACCGTCAGCACGACCAGGCGCATCTGCCCGATCCTGGCTGCCAGCCAGCTGGCGGACAGCGCGCCGGCGACGCCCCCGGCGCCGCCCGCGGCGACCACGGCGCCGACCCCGGCCGCGCTCAGACCGAGGGTGTCCCTGGCGTAGAAGAACATGAGCTTCTCGGTGGCCAGGCAGAGGTTCACGATGATCTGCATCACGGTCATGATGACCAGCACCCGGACCGAGAGCAGGTAACCGACGCCCGCGCGGAACTCGGCGGTCATGGCGCGCCAGCCGCCGCCGGCCCGGCGGGAGGTGTGCGGCACATTCCCCCGCACGGCCAGCAGCGTGACCAGCGACACGCCGAACGTCACCGCGTCCGCGAGCAGCGCCGCGCCGAGTTCGCCGGCGGCGGCGAGCACGCCCACGACGGCCGGGCCGGCCACCAGCGCCGCCTGGCTGGCCAGCTCCAGGGCTGAGTTCGCCCGGATCAGCCCGGGGCCGGGGAACAGGTCCTTCACCACGATGACCAGGGCCGTCTCGAAGAACACCGACGCCGCCCCGGCGGCCAGGGCGATCGCCATGATCACCCAGAGCCGCGCCGCGCCGGTCACCCAGAGCAGGTAGAGCCCGGCGAAGGCGACGGCGCGCACGGAGTCTGTGACGACCAGCACCCGCCACGCGTCGAGCCGGTCGACCAGGACCCCGGCGGGCAGTCCCACGGCCAGGTAGCCCAGGGTCACCGAGGCGGCGGACAGCGCCGAGATCAGCGGGCTGCGGGTGAGGCCGAGTACCAGCAGCGGAATGGCCAGGACGGCCAGGCCATCACCGAGCAGCGACACCGCCTGCCCGGACAGGAACACCCGGGACGGCCAGCTCACCTCCTCATGGTGGCGGACGACGAGCCCGCCATGGCGTAGCCGCGGGTGATCGTCTCGATGACGCTGCCGCCCGCCGCGCCGCGGGCGGTGGCGCGCAGCACCGGCTGCACCGCGGGCACCAGCGAAATCAGCGCCATCGCGGCGGGGATCGCCGTCATCATGCGGGGCAGCCGAATAAGCACGCCCATCTCCTCACCGGATGCTCTCGTCGTACCGGGGGCTCCTGCTTGATGAAGACGTCCGGGGCATCGTGTGGCCGGCCGCCGGTCACGCCTAAGGCACCCTAGCCCTCCTTAGGCGAGGTCGGGGCCGTGAATTAGGGCGTACGTCCGATGCCAGGGCCGGCGCCTTACGGCGATTCTCGATTATGCGGGACCGGGAAGCGGGACCGCATCGAGGAGGCCCGAAATGAATTCCTACATCTCGCTGGCCCTGGCCGCGGAGCGTGCCAAGGACATGCAGGGTACCGCGACCGTTGCCCGGCAGCAGAGGGAAGCCCGGCGTATCCGGCGGGCCGCCCGCCGCGCGCGGGTCACGGGGCACACTGTGCACGGCATCCAGGCGCCAGACAGCTATGAGGACTTCCTGTGCCAGACGGCCAGTACGGCGGCGCGCGAGCCGACCGCCGCCGGGCGTTCGGCGGGGCAGGCGGTCCGCTAGTCACATCTAGGATTCGGTGCGGCCAGCCGGCAGCCCGATGCCCTCGGCGTGTGCGATCGCCGCGGCTTCGGTACGGCTGGCCGCACCCAGCTTGGCGAGGATGTTCGACACATGCACGCTGGCGGTCTTCGTAGCGATGAACAACTCGGTCGCGATCTCCCGGTTGGTGCGGCCCGCGGCCAGCAGGAGGAGCACCTCGTGCTCCCGTGCGGTGAGGCCGCGCAGCACGTTCACCTGGCTGCCCGGCCGCTCCTGGTCGCGGGACAGCCGCCCACGGCGGCCGAGAGCGGTCAGCGCGGCGAGCAGCGGGAGGGCGCCCAGGCGCTCCGCCGTCTCGATGGCCAGCCGCCACTCGCGCTGCGCCTCGTCACGGCGGCCGGTCTCCAGCAGCGCCTCGGCGAGCCGCCACCGCGACCTGGCCGTCTCGTAGGCGAACGCCGGGCCGAACGTGGTCACCACGGCAGCCCAGGCCGCCGGGTCGCTATCTCCCTGAGCGCGCAGCAGTTCGGCCTCGGCGCGGGCCAGCCACGCCCGGCCGTCCACTCCCAGCACCGACTTCGGCCTGCGCGTGTGCGCCGCCCCCTGACGGGCCGTGTCGATCAGCACCCCGGCCGCCTCGACGGCCGCAGCCGCGGCCGCCTCGTCACCCGCGGCCCTGGCCTGGGCGGCCCGGTCGGCCTGGGCGGCCAGTCCCACCGCGGCCACCCGGATCAGCGGCGGCCCGTACCCGCCGAGGTAGTCAAGTTCTGACTTGATGCACGCCGCCACCTGGGCCAGGGCGGTGGCGGTGTCGCCGTGCCACAGCGCGTGCTCGGCCAGCAGCCCGCGGCCGATGAACGCGCTGAAGTTCTCCGCGGGCCAGAACGGCTCCAGCCAGGTACGCCGGTCAGCGACCGTGGCGTCGCTGCCCCTGGCCACGTCGATGAACAGCGCCATGGCCGAAAGGACGGCCTCGCGCTCGGTGGTGACCCGGACCGGGAACCCGTCCGCGACCTGCTGGGCATGGTCCCAGTCACCGTCGTTGAAGTGCGCCAGGTAGTGCAGGTACTGCAGGTCAAGACCGTACGGGGCGAACAGCAGGCCGGCCTCCTCCGCGCGCCGCAGGCCCTCGTGCGCCGTCGCGCTGGCCTGGGCCAGGTCCCCGCGCTCCAGGTTGATCCGGGCGAGCTGGAACGCGGCGCGCAGGTGGACGCCGAGGACCCCCGCCTCCTGTGCCTGGCGGTGCGCCTGGGTGAACAGCTCGATAGCCTCCGGGATGCGCCCGGAGCGCTCCTCCAGCTGGCCGAGCGTCACCAGGGCGTCGGCCTCCGGCGACTGCGCCCCGGCAGCCCGGGCCGCGTCCCGCGCCGCCAGCGCCCAGGTCTGCGCCGGTGACAGGTCGTCGGCGGTGAGCAGTGTCTGCGCGTAGGTGGCCAGCGCCCGGGCGCGCTCCCAGCGCGGCGGCTCCTCCGGCAGGGCGTCGATGGCCGCGCGGGCCGCGGCCACGGCCGCCGCGTGCGCGTCGATTTCGAGCAGGTAGTAGGCGAGCCGCTCGTTGGCCCTGCAGACCAGCACCGGATCCTCGGCCGTGGTCATGTAGGTCAGCATCCGGTGCAGTTGCTGCACCGCGCGATGCATGTCACCGCCGGCCGCGGCGCTGGTCGCTGACTCGAACGCCAGCCAGCCGCGCTGCATGCCCGCCAGCTTCTCCGGGTCGGTGACCCGCTCCCACAGGGCCAGCGCCTGGTCGAAATGCCGGTGTGCCTCCGCGGGCGCGGCCAGCCGGTCCGCCTCCTGGCCGGCCCGCACCGATGCGCTGAAGGCGCCTGGGATGTCGTGGCTGGCCAGGCTGTGATGGGCCAGTTCGGCGGCGGTCCCTGGCACGGAGGAAAGCCGGACCTCGTCGGAGAGCAGCTCGGCCAGCCGCGCGTGCAGCCGGGTCCGTTCGCCAGGCAACAGGTCGGCGTAGGCGGCCTCGCGCAGCAGCGCGTGCCGGAAGGCGTAGCCCTCCTCGCCATCGGGCACAAGCAACTGGTTCGCGACGGCTTCCCTGACCGCCTGCTCGTACTCCGGCTCCTCCAGGCCGCAGGCCTGCCGGACCAGGTCGTCCTCGACCCGCCGGCCCGCCACGGCCGCGGCGTTCACGACCTGCTGGCCCGCCGGGGAGAGCCGCTGCAGCCTGGCGAGCAGCAGTTCGGCCAGGCCGGCGGGCAGGTCGGAGCCGCACGCCGAGGCGGCAAGCAACTCCTCGGCGTAGTAGGTGTTGCCCTCCGCCCGGCGGATGATGACCTGCAGGGCAGCCGCTTCCAGCGGGTACTGCGCCAGTGCCGCCAGGTGCTCCGCCATTGCCTCGTCGCGCAGCGGCCCCACCTCGACCGCGGTGACGCTGGGCAGCCGGAGCAACTCGGCCGCCACGGCGCGCAACGGGTGGCCGCGGTGCAGGTCGTCGGTCCGGTACGTGGCGATGACCGCCACCCGCTCGCGGTGCAGCACCCGGCTCAGGAACGTCAGCAGGTCCCTGGTCGAACGGTCGGCCCAGTGCATGTCCTCGAGCACGAGCAGCACGGGGGTCTTTCCGGCGAGTTCCGCGAGCATCCCGAGCACCGCACCGAACAACTGCTGCCGGGCCATGCCGGCTGCCTCGCCGCCCGCCATCTGTGCGGCGCCCCGGTCCGGCAGCAGCAGGCCGAGGACCGGACGCGCAGCGATCGCGTCCGCCAGGGCCGGGGTGGTGCCGGCGGCGCTGTGCAGTGCATCAGCAAGCGGCAGGTACGGGACGCTGTCGCCGAGTTCCGCGCACCTGCCGGACAGCACCATGAACCCGCGCGCCGCGGCGACCGTGGCCAGTTCGGCGACCAGCCTGGTCTTGCCCATGCCTGCGTCGCCGCTCACCAGGGCCACTATGGGCTCCTCGGCGGCGGCCTGGTCAAGCACGCGGGTCAGGCGGCCGAACTCGACGGCCCTGCCCACGAGCTTGCTGACCGGGGCTTGCAGCATGACTCAAGTATCCCAGGTGGGTACGACTGGGCGGGTTCCTGCCTTCCCGCGGGGCGTCATGCCGCCGACCCGGATCGCCCTATGGGAGATTCAGGGCTGGCAGGAACCATAGGAGGACGTGGACGCGCAACCAGGCGCTCACTATCGCCCGTCAAGTCGGCGCGCCCCTGGAGGAGGCACGCGCCCTGGACGGAATCGGCAACAGCTACCTCGACGACGGCTACACGCGCGAGGGAACCGCCCACCTGCGACACGCACTCACCATCTACCAGCGCATCGGCGCCCCAGCCGCCCAGCGCGCCCAGGACACTCTGCGCCAGCATGGGCTCTAGCCAGCCCTGCTCCCGTCCCCCCGCTAGAGGCATCTGCCAGCGGCGCGCGATGTCGGGCGTGCGGCCTTCTGGCAAACCCACAGGTGTGACTCATCGGAGGCTGAGGTTCGCTGGCCCACCATGTGACCATGACCAGTGAACGAGGCGCACAGCCCGTACCCGGGCCGGGCGAAAACCAGAATCCAGGCGGGATGCCGGGGCATCCGCAGCAAGGCCCCGGGGGCGGCTACTGGCCAGCTCAGGCCCCGCCCCCTCCGCCGCCGCCGTACTGGCCGGGCTATACCGGGCCTGGCTATGGCGAGCCTGGCGGTGCCTGGGCATATGGGCCGCCACCTGCGTCCCCGCCTGGCCCGGCCGGATGGCCAGGGCCAGGCGGGACGAACCCCGGGGCCAGGCGCCGTGGGCGACGCCTTGGCCTGCTGACCGCCGGTGGCGTGGCCGCGTTGCTGGTGGCCGGCACGACCGGGGGGTTCATTGGCGATGCCATTGGCAGCTCCGGTACACGCCGCGGCGGGAGGTTTCACCCCGGCCCAGGCTCCCGCACGCCCGGGCAGTGGCTTCGGCTCAGGCCCGGGCAGTGGCTTTGGCTCAGGCCCAGGCAGCGGCTCCGGCTCACAGCCAGGCGGCGGCTCCGGAGGCGTCCCGTCCGGAGGGTTCGGCCAGCCTCCCGCTGGCGGGTCTTCCCCTTCTGGCTCGCAAGGCACCAACTCTGGGCCCGCGGACGCCTCTGCCATCGCCTCCCGCGTCGATCCCGGGCTGGTCGACGTCAACATCACGGTCGACTACGGTCAGGCCCAAGGCGCCGGGACCGGCATGGTACTCAGCCCCGACGGCGTGGTACTTACCAACAATCACGTGATCGACGGTGCCACCTCCATCAGCGTCACCGACGTGGGCAACGGCAAAACCTACCGGGCCCGCGTGGCCGGGTACGACCAGGGCAAAGACGTCGCCGTCTTGAAGCTGTCCGGCGCCACCGGCCTGCAGACCGTCACCATCGCCCATCCGTCGAAGGTGTCCGCGGGCCAGGAAGTCGTCGGGATCGGCAACGCCGGCGGCGCCGGCGGCACGCCCAGCTACGCAGGCGGGACAGTCGCCGCCACCGGCCAGTCCATCACCGCGGCAGACGATCTGTCCGGCACCAGCGAACGGCTGACCGGCATGATCGCGACGAACGCCAACATCCAGGCAGGTGACTCCGGTGGCCCGCTCGTCAACGCCTCCGGGCAAGTGATCGGGATAGACACCGCCGGGCCGCAGACCTCCGGCTTCGCCGACCAGCAGGCAACCGGCGGGTTCGCCATCCCGATCAGCGCGGCCACACACGTAGCCGCCCAAGTCCTCGGCAGCCAGCCCGCCACCGGCGTCCACGTGGGGCCCACCGCGTTCCTCGGTGTCCAGATCGGGCAAGGCACCCCGGCCGGCCCCGCGGGCGGATTCGGCTCCGGCAACGGCGGCGCCCCGGCACAGGGCTCCGGCGTGCAGATCGCCGGCGTAGTCCACGGCAGCCCCGCCGCCCAGGCCGGGCTCACCGCCGGTGACGTGATCACCTCGGTCGACGGCCACCCAGCCACCTCCCAGACCACGCTCCAGCACATCATGGTCACCGACCTCACCCCCGGCCAGAGCGTGACCGTCAGCTACACCGGCGCATCCGGCCAGCAGCACACGGCAACCGTCAACCTGGCCAGCGGGCCACCCGCATGACACTCCAATATGCGTGTGCCCGGTGTTAAGCGGCAACAGGCCGGCGGCCGTCCCTAATCGGCGGCAGTGCGCGCCCTCGCCCAAATCGAGGGTCGATCACATAGCGTGAGCACATCCTTAGGTCACCGGCTTCCCCGGGCGCCTGCTCGACGTGCCGAGGGTCGTGACGGCTTGGTGGGCGGGCGCGCGCAGATTCTCCAGTTCGCCGCGTGGCGGCCTGTTCCGCTTCGGGGTGACCGGAGGTCAGCAGGCGGCCAGTTCCGAGATGGCCTGGACCGTAAGGTCGTCCAGCCCGGCCAGCACCAGCCTGGCCGCTGCGAGCGCCGCGGGCCCGGGCGGGTATTGCGGGTGCGGAACGGCGATCACCTGCAATCCGGCGGCCGCCGCCGAGCGGAGCCCGTTCGCGGAATCCTCCACGGCCGCGCACCGCTGCGGGGCGTGGCCCAGCCGGCCCGCCACCGCCAGGTAGATGTCCGGTGCTGGCTTGCCGCGCGGGACCTGTTCGGTGGACATCGCGGCAGCGAAGCATTCCCGCAGGCCCGCGGCGTCCAGGACCGCGTCGATCAGCACGGGCGGGGAGGAACTCGCCAGCCCCAGCGGCCATCGCGCCGCCAGCCGCCGGACCGCGGCCACGGCGCCGGGCAGGAACGGGACCTGTTCGGAGTACCGGGCGGCCATCAGCCCGATCACCTGCGCCGCGACTTGTTCCGGCGGCAGGCCGGTGCCCAGGTCGTGGCTGAGGTAGCGGGCCCATTCCCCGGTGCTCATGCCCATCAGCCGCTGCTGTGCGTCCGGGGCCCAGTGACCGCCATGCCCGGCCACCACCTGCCAGGCGCACCTGCTCCCACACCGGCTCGGAATCGACCAGCACCCCATCCAGGTCGAACACGACCGCCTCGATCACCCGTCCACCCTGCCTTGCCGGGTGAGGGCCGGGCAAGGCCGCAGGACGCACACGCAAGGTGACCCTTGATCCCCGCAGGCCTCCGCGGGGCACTCCGGCCAGAGACAAAGGGCCACGCCGGAGCCTGCCCGCGCGGGCGGCCGAACAGCGCGGCCAAAGCACGCAGCCCTGTTGCCGGCCGCCAACGGCCCGGCACCGGCGCGGGCTGCTTGGTTGCGTCCCGGGCACCAGCAAGCAAGACTCGCAGCCATGTCATCCAGCACCGACCGCAACCCCGAGGACGAGTACGCCGACGACGAGTACGCCGACCATGACGCCGAGGATCGCGAGCAGCCCTCAACGCCAGAAGAGATTCCCGACGACGAGCCCGAAGCAGACGTGCTCGAACAGCGCCAGGAAGTCCCCTACCGCGAAGACGACCGGTAACGGCCCCCCGTGCAAGACGGCGACCTGGCGAACGCGGCGGAGGAACTGTACGCGCTCTCGCCGGGCGATTTCACCGCCGCCCGCGACGAGCGGGTGGCGGAGGCCCGTACGTCCGGGAACCGGGATCTCGCCCGCGCCATCGGGGCGCTGCGCCGCCCGACGGTGAGCGCGTGGCTGGTCAACCAGCTTGTCCGGGAGGCCGGGGATCAGGTGGGCGAACTGCTGGCGCTGGGCGAGTCGCTGCGCAGGGCGCAGCAGGACCTGGCCGGGGAACAGGTAAGGGAACTGTCGGTGCAGCGCAGGCGGCTGGTCGCCGCCCTGGTCGCCGAGGCGAAGCGGCTCGCGGAGCAGGATGGCCGGGCGGCCGGCCCCCAGGTCGAGCGCGAGGTGGAGGCCACCCTGCAGGCGGCGCTGGCCGACGCCGATGCCGCGGCCGCGGTGCGGGCGGGCTGCCTGGCCAGCCCGCTGTCCTATGCCGGGCTTGGCGTCGGGGACGAGGCCGGCGCGGTGTCCTGGCAGCGGGCACCGGCCCGGGAGAAGGCGCCGGCCGAGGAGAAAACACCGGCTAAGGAGAAAGCAGCGGCCAAGTGGAAGGCACCCGCGCGGGAGCGGGCCAGCGGCCGGCGGACAGCCGAGACGGCGGCCGAACGGGAGACCCGGCTAGCCGCTGCGGAGGCGGAACGCCAGGCCAGGCAGGCCGCGGCCGAGGCGGAGCGGCGGGCGGCCAAGATCGCGGAGGCGGAGGAGGCGGTCCGCCGCGCGGCGGACGCCGTCGCGGCCGCGCAGGCCGACCTTGCCGGGGCCGAAGCGCGGTTCACCAGCGCCCGGGCCGCCCAGGAGTCCGCCAGGCAGCAGGTCGAGCGACTCGACAAGGAACTCAGCCTCGCCATCGCGGCGGAGAGCCAGGCCAACCGCGCCGCCCGTGACGCCCAGCGGGGCAAGGAGGCGGCGGCGCGGGCGGCGGACACGGCCAGGCAGCGGCTCGCCCGGGCGCAGACGGCCGCCAGCCGCCTCGGTTAGCCAGGCCGCGCCACCGGCGAAGGTGCTCGCCTGCTGTTTTTCGGCCGAATCCGCCACCACCAATCGGCGGGTTCGAACGTCTTAGCTAACGCCGGGGCTGATCGTGCAACGTGCCGGCAGACAACATTCAGGTGAATCACGGCATCTGGGGCTAGACCGGGATCATCACGACAAGAGAGACAGGTGGCATGTGATGAACAGATGGGCCCGGGCCCGCGGCCCGCGAGGCTGGCTCACGGTGGTCGGCGTGGCGGCACTGGTGCTCGGGCTGGCGGCGGCCGCGAACGCGCCCGCCCGCGCCGGGGCCCGCGCAGGCCAGGGGCGCGAGGCAGGGCGGCCGAATCCCCGCGGCGAGCCAGGCCCGCCGGGTTTCTGGTACGGCACCGACAGCTTTGCCGTGACGGTCAGCGGTTCCGCGCCCTACTCCGAGCCGCGGATCGGCGGGAAGTACGGCGGCTACATCGGCATGACGGGGAACTGGGCGACGTGGCAGCACTGCGGCGACAAGATTGCCTGGTCGGACCCCAATGCCGCGGACGCGGATACCAACTTCAGCACCTACCACCTGGGCATCGGCACTGGTGTCTACTGGTTCATGGGCGGCCCCGGCGTCGATCCGCACTACAACGGCACCGCGACCGAGGCGTACGCGTGGGGCCAGCAGCAGGCGATCCGCACGCTCTCCGATGTCGCCAAGCTCACGGTGACCTACCCGGTGATCTTCGCCGACGTCGAGATACCTGGCAACGCGCCCGGCATCAGCCCGGCGACGGACAATGGCTGGAAGTCGGTCTACACCTCACCGTGCAGCGGCAAGGTCAGTAAGACCGGCATCCCGTCGAGCGTGGACCGGGCCGATTTCAACGGGTTCTTCGATGAAATCGCGCACAACTCTGCCTTCACGCCGGGCGTCTACTCCTCGGCGCCGATATGGACCAGCATCTTCGGCACCGGCGGGTTCTCCCACATCAGGCACACCTACGAGTGGACCTACCTCGGCGACACCAGCAGCCTGTCGCACACACCGGACGGCTGGTGCCTGCGGAACACCACCACCTGCGCGCAGTTCTACGGCGGGGTGACCAGTTCCGACAGCAATGCCGTGATGTGGCAGTGGTCCGGCGGCGGCGGCACCTTCAACGGGTTCGGTGACTTCGACCAGATCGACGCCAACCGGACTCCGGCCTAAGGATGCCCGGCGGTCACCGGCGTGCTCGGCACGCCGGTGACCTGGCCGGGTGACCTGGCCAGGCGGCCTGGTCACCAGATCCGGCCGGCGCTGTCAAGTCCTATCTCGCTGGCCCCCGGCTCCCGGGCTGCGCGCTCTGGTGCCGCGTGGGAGCATGTGCGGGTGCGCGCGCTGAGAACCTCCGATGACCGTTTCGCCGATCTGCCCGGCTTCCCCTGGGCGCCGCGGTATGCCGACGTCGGCGGGCTGCGGATGGCCTACGTGGAGGACGGCCCACCCGGCGGCCCGCCGGTGCTGCTGCTGCACGGCGAGCCGAGCTGGTCGTTCCTGTACCGCACGGTGATGCGGGTTCTCGCCGATGCCGGACTGCGGGTGATCGCCACCGACATGATCGGCTTCGGCCGGTCGGACAAGCCCGCGGAGATGAGCGACCATTCCTTCGCCCGGCACGTCGAGTGGACGCGCGCCCTTGCCTTCGACGCCCTCGGCCTCACCGGGCTCACCCTCGTCGGCCAGGACTGGGGCGGGCTGATCGGGCTCCGCCTGGTAGCCGAGCACCCGGACCGGTTCGCGCGGGTGGTCGCGGCGAACACCGGGCTGCCCACCGGCGACCAGGCGATGCCCGAGGTGTGGCTGCGGTTCCGTGACGTCGTGGCGGCAGCGCCGGAGCTGGGCATCTCCCGGCTGGTGCAGGCCGGGTGCCGGACCGTGCTGCCCGCCGGGGTGCTCGCCGCCTACGAGGCACCCTTCCCCGATGAGAGCTACAAGGCCGGTCCCCGCGCGATGCCCACGCTGGTCCCGACGACCCCCGACGATCCGGCCTCGGCGGCCAACCGGGCGGCCTGGCAGCAGCTCGCGGCCTGGGACAAGCCGTTCCTCGTCGCGTTCAGCGACTCCGACCCGATCACCGGGGCCATGGCGCCGATACTGAAGCGGACCGTGCCGGGCGCGGCCGGCCTGGATCACCCCGTCATCGAGGGCGCGGGCCACTTCCTGCAGGAGGACGCCGGTGAGCGGCTCGGCACCGTGATCGCCGACTTCGTCCGCGCCACCTAGCCTTATGGGCCGACCACCGACACCGTGCGCGGTGGCCTGGCCCGGCCCTGGACCACCGCGCTGACTGTCGTCGCAGGGGCGGCGTCATCCACAGGTGAGACGTGCGCAGGATCACAGCGGTTGACGGCCGATACCGCCCGGATGGAATGTTTGCCACCGGCTTTCGGGGTACGCAAGTCATTGGCGGGCGAGGCGCCCGCGCGGATGGGGTGACCCATATGTGGCTAGATATCGCCATCGCGGCCCTGTTTGTCATCGGTATCTACTGCTTCGCAGTGCTGACCGGCTGGCAGACGCGCTTGATGAGCCGTAGGACCAAGCGCCGGGCCGAGGACATGTACGACCAGTACGCCGGCTCCCCGCGTCAGCAGCGGCGGTATGCCAAGGAACACGGCGGCACCTGGCAGGACAGCCAGGCCCGGCCGGGCTCACCGCGGTAGCGGGACCTCCGCCCAGAGATAGAGGCGCGGCGAGGGGTACTCGCCGGGGTAGGGAGCGCGTTCGTGCCGCTCCCGGATCGTCAGGCCGGCCGACTCCGCCATTGCCGCGAATTCATCCAGCGCTACGAGGGTCGCACGAACCTGGACCGGAAGGCCGAACGCGGCCTCGGAGCCGGTCTCCCCGGTACCGCCGTGCATGGCGGCCAGCAGCGCACCGCCGGGAGCAAGTACCCGGCGGAACTCCGCGAGGGCCGCCGGGATGCGCGGCCTGGGCAGGTGGATGATCGAGTAGAACGCCACGACGCCGGCCAGGGACGCGTCGCTGGCCGGCAGGCCGCACATGTCCGCCACCCGGAACGTCAGTCCCGGCTGGCACCGCCGCGCCACCGCCACCGAGCCGGGGGAGATGTCCGCCCCGGACGCCGCGACGCCCCGGTAGGCCAGGTACCTGGTCAGGTGGCCGGCCGCGCCGCAGCCCACGTCCCACACCTCGCCGCGCCCGGCGAGCGCCGCCGCGTAGCGGTCCAGCAGGTCGCGGTCGAACGGCTTGCCGTCGAGTTCCGCGGCGAACGCGGCCGCATAGTGCTCGGCCGCCACGTCATAGGTGTGCGCGATGTCCGGCCAGGGCGTGCTCATGAGGGTGACCGCGCGGCGAAGAAGGTGAACCGGACCCGGCCGTAGCTCCGCTCGTCGGCGAGTTCCAGGTGCGCCAGGTCCAGCGGAACGCTCTCCGACGGGTCGTGCTGCGCCACGACGATCCCGCCGTCCGCCAGCCAGCCGGGCTCGCGGTCGAGGAGCGCGACGGCGCGCGGCCACAGGCCGCGCCACTGCGGCGGGGCCACGAAGATCACATCGAAGGGAACCGGGGGTTCCCGCAGGTACCCGAACACGTCCCGGCCGACCACCTCGGCCCGTGCCGCCAGGCCGGTGACCTCCAGGTTGTGCCGGATGCCCGCCAGGGCAGGCCCGGCCCTTTCGACGAACGTGGCGCAGGCCGCGCCCCGGCTGAGCGCCTCGATGCCGACGCTGCCCGTGCCCGCGAAAAGGTCGAGGAAGCGCCGGCCACCGGTCCGCGGCGTGAGGATGCTGAACAGGCTCTCCTTGGCCCGGTCGGTGATCGGCCGGGTGGCGGAGGTACGCGGCGGCCGCAGGATCCGGCCCTTGGCGCTGCCGGCGATCACCCTCACCGGGCCATCATCTCCCGGCGGGGCTCACAGTTGCCCGCCGTAGAAGCCGTGCCGGGCGAGCGGCTCCACCAGTTGGGCCTCTTCGTAGGCCAGGTGGGACAACAGGACGTCGGTCAGGATGTCGGCCGCCTCCTGCAGCCCGTCGAACCCGTCCGGGTCGCGCAGGTGCTCGACCAGCGCGGCGTCCACGTCCTCAAGCACCTGGTGAATGGTCTTGTGCTCGCCGGCCAGCCGGTCGAGCACCGGTGCCAGGCCCGCTTCAGCCGCCCGCAGGTGCGGGAACACCGCCTGGTCTTCCAGGGTGTGGTGCCCGGTCACGATCCGGCAGTACGAGGCGCAGTACGCGCCCAGCGTCCAGCTGTTCTGCCGCAGCGTCATCTGGTTGATCGCCGAACGCGCCCGGGCGGCGCCGGCGGCGTCCTTGACCTGGCCGATGAGGTCGCGGATCTGGGCGAGTTCGGAGCGCAGGTGGTCGTGTATCTCGATGAGATGGCGGGCGACCGCCCGGCCGTGCGCCGAGTAGGCCGCGTCCGGCGGTGGCTGCGGGCCGGCCGGTCAGACTCGTCCCAGAGCCGGGCCGTGCTGAGCCGTTCGCCGGTGTCCGGGGTCGGCGTCACACCCAGCGCGTCACGCGCGGTCATCGCACCTCCGGCAGGCCACTCTGGTTGAGAGATCAACTATATGCCGGCTACCGCGGTGGGCAGGACCGGCCCCGCTGATCATCGGGGGAGTACGTGCGGGTTGAGTATCCCGTCCGGGTCGAACGCGGACCTGATCCGGGCGAACAGCGCGCGCTCCTGCGCGGACCGGACCAGCGGCAGCCAGCGGGCCTTCAGCGCGCCGATGCCGTGCTCGGCCGAGATCGACCCGCCGAGCGAGGCCACGAAGCCAAACACCGCGTCCTCGTGCCGCCCGTCCGCATCGGCCGCGGGCACCACGTTGACGTGCAGGTTCCCGTCCGCGACGTGCCCGTAGATGATCACCTTCGCGTCCGGGTCCGCGGACCGGACCACCGCGCCGACTTCCGTGGCCAGCCTGACCCATTGCGCGGCCGGTACGGACACGTCGAGCTTCAGCGGCACCCCGAGGAACCCGGCCGCCTCGGGATGGCGCTCCCGGGAGGCCCACAGCCTGGACCGGTCCGCCGCCGTGGTGCCCACCGCCGCCGGGTGATCGCCGGCCACCCCGGCCAGGTCCTGGTCGGCGCCCGGCCCGGCCGCCTCTAGCAGCAGGAAGGCGGGAACGGGCGCACGCAGCGGCGGCGCCAGCCCGGCGTGCTCGGCCAGCACGTCCAGCCCGGCCCGGGTGAAGAACTCCGCCGACAGCAGGCCGGGGACGGCGCGCAACGCCGCCCTGGTCAGTTCGTGGACCTCGCTGGGGCCGTCCAGCCCGATGATCACGGTGACCGGATCGGCCGCCCGGGGCACGAGCTGGATCCGGGCCGCGGTGACCACGGCGAGCGTCCCCTCCGAGCCGGCCAGCAGGCCCGCGTAGTCGTACCCGGTGTTGTCCTTGACCAGCCCGGCCAGGTGCGACACCACGGTGCCGTCGGCGAGCACCGCCTCCACGCCGCGCACCTGGGCCCGCATCGGCCCGTAGCGCAGCACCCGCAGCCCGCCCGCGTTGGTCGCGACCGCGCCACCCACCGTGGCACTGTCCCTGCTGGCGATCAGCACCCCGAGGTCAAGGCCCGGATCCGCGTCCGCGACCCGCTGCAAGGACACCCCCGCGCCGGCCGTGACCTGCGCCGCGTCGGTGTCCACTGGCCCCAGCCGGTCCAGCCGGGCCAGGCTCAGCACCACCTCGCCGTGCCGCGGCACCCCGCCGCCCACCAGGCCGGTGTTACCGCCCTGCGGGACCACGGCCACGCCCGCATCCCGGCAGCGCGCCAACACCGCCGCGACCTCAGCGGTGTCCGCCGGGCGCAGCACGGCGGGGGCATGCCCGCGGAACCGGCCGGTCCAGTCCACCGCGTACCCGGCGGTGGCATCCCCGGTCAGCACATGCGCATCGCCCACCACGGAAGCGAACTCGCGCAACAAGGCCCCGGAAAGCCCGCTGTCGCTCATGTCACCCAATTGTGGTGGTTGGCTGGCTGGCGGGCGGGCTAACCCCGGCAGGACTCCATGGCCCGGGCGAACGCCGCACCGCGGTCGGCGTAATCCCGGAACCGGCCGAAGCTCGGCGCGGCGGGTGACAGCAGCACGACCCCGTCCGGGCGCGCCCAGCCGAACCCGCGCTGCACCGCCTCGTCCAGTCCGTCGCACGCCACCACGTCCACCTTCGCGGGCCCGGCCGCCTCGATCGCCGCCTGGATCCGGGGCCCGCTGTCGGGCACGGCGAGCACCAGGGCAGGCGTATCCCGCCCGGCCAGCCCGGCGGCGAGCGGCGCGTAGTCGATGCCACGGTCGTGGCCCCCGGCGATGAGCGCGACCCGGCGGCCCGGGAAGGCATCCAGCGCGGCCAGGGTGGGCAGCACGTTGGTGGACAGGCTGTCGTCGACGAACGTCACCCCGCCGACCTCGCCGATCACCTGGAGCCGGTGCGCCAGCGGCACGAAGCCCGCCGCGGCCCGCGTCAGCGCGGCCTCGTCGGAGGCCTCGGGCACCCCGAGTGCCCGCAGGCAGGCGCGGGCGATCAGCGCGTTACGCCGGCCGTGCGCGCCGAGCAGGCCGAGCGGTGCCATCCAGCCGGCACCGGGGTCATCGCCGGCCCGGACCCACTCCACTCGTGGGCCGAGCATCGCCGCGCGCGCCGCCAGTTCCGGGCTGTCCCCGTTCGCGACGGTGAGGTCCGCGCCGGGCTGTGAGCAAGCGGACAGCTTGTCGGCGTAGTACGTTTCCACGTCACCATGCCAGTCCAGGTGGTCGGGGTGCAGCGAGGTCACCGCGACCACCACGGGCGACCAGGCCAGGTCGGTGGCCTGGTAACTGGACGTCTCGATGACCCAGTACCGGGCGTCCCCATCGAGCGAAGGGTCCCACGGGGGCTGGCCGATGTTGCCGCCGACCACGCACGGGTAGCCCCACTCGCGCAGCAGGTGCCCCGCGATCGCCGTGGTGCTGCTCTTGCCCTTGGTCCCGGTGATGCACGCGACCCGGCTGCGGTCCGCCCCGGCCAGCCACAGGCCGAGGCCGCCGGCCACCGGGATGCCCCGGGCCGCCAGTTCGGCGACCTCGGGGCGGTACCGGCTGATGCCGGGTGACTTGATCACGACCTCGCAGGCGGCCAGCGCTTCCAGGCCGCCTGCGGCGGTGGCGAGGACCGGCTGCCCGTCCGGTCCCGGGCCCGATGGCCGGTCGTCCACCAGCACCGCCTCCGCGCCCAGCGTCGCCAGCTTGCGCAGGTTGGCCCGGCCCTCGACGCCGAGCCCCCAGACCCCGGTGCGCGTCCCCCGCAGGTCCGGCCAGGACAGGGCGGGCCGCGGGCCGGCGGTCACGGCGCGCCGTCCCGCGGGCGCAGCCGGGCGAACAGCCCGAACCGGCCGCACGGCCGGGCCGAACGGTTGCTGAAGAAGTCCGCGCCGGTGGGAACGGCAGCCACGTGGATGTGCCGATCGGCCACGCCCGCCTCACGGAGCAGGAGGCGGCTGGCCGACCACAGGTCGAACAGCCACCTGCCGGTGCCATCGGGCCGGAGCACCAGGGGGGCGTGCTCGCCGAAACAATCCCGCGCCGCCGCGGCGACGTCCTCGCCCACCTGGTAGCGGTCCGGGCCGATCGCGGGGCCGATACCGGCGATCACGTCGCCCGGCCGGGTGCCGAGGGCCGCCATGGCGTCCAGCGCGGCGCCGGTCACCCCGGCCACGGTGCCGCGCCAGCCCGCGTGCACGCAGGCGAGCACGTGCGCGGCCGGGTCGTAGAGCACGATCGGCACGCAGTCGGCGACCAGCACCCCCAGGACCGTTCCGGGGTCGCCGGTGACCAGGGCGTCGGCTTCGCCCACCCCGGCGTCGGCGACGGCGGCGCCCGCGCCCCGGTCCGCGCGGCCTGCCACCCGGGCGACGGCGCCGTGCACCTGCTTGCCGAAGACCAAGTCACCGAGGCCGGCGCCCAGCGCGGTGACCGCCCGGCGGCGGTTCTCCAGCACGTCCTGCGGCCGGTCACCCACCCCGAAGCTCAGGTTCAGCGTCGCGTACGCGCCCGCCGAGACGCCCCCGTGCCGGGTGGTGACCAGCGCATCGACGGGGTAACGGTCCAGGGCAGGCCAGGCCAGCACCCGCAGGCCGCCCTGCTCCCGCAGTTCGTGGCCGGTCGTGGCGTGTGTCGTCATCGTCTGGGAGCTTAGGGCACGGCCGCGCCACACTGGGACGGTGAACAGCGACGTGGCCCGGGTGCGGAGATCGGTGCGGGTGACCGGGACCGTCCAGGGGGTCGGGTTCCGCCCGTTCGTCTACTCGCTGGCGGCGCGGCTGGGCCTGTCCGGCTTCGTCGGCAACGACACCGAGGGCGTGTTCGCCGAGATCGAAGGGCCCGCCGCCGCCGTGGGGGAGTTCCTGGTCGCGGTGGAACGTGATGCCCCGCCGCTGGCGCGGATCGACCAGGTCGTGTCCGCAAGCATGCAGCCATACGGCACTGCGGGGTTCACGATTGCGCCGAGCGCACCGGGTGCGCAGCGCACCGCCCTGGTGTCGGCCGACAGCGCCATGTGCGCCGACTGCCTGGCCGAACTCCTCGATCCCGCGGACCGGCGGCATCAGTACCCGTTCATCAACTGCACCAACTGCGGGCCGCGGTTCACCATCGTGACCGACGTGCCCTACGACCGGCCCAACACGACGATGGCACCCTTCGCCATGTGCGGGCCGTGCGCGGCGGAATACCACGACCCGGCGAACCGCAGGTTCCACGCGCAGCCGGTGTGCTGCCCCGCCTGCGGCCCGCGGCTGAGCCTGCGCTCCGCCGCTGGGAACCTGGGGGACGGCGACCCGCTGGCGGCGGCGGCCGCGCTGCTGCGGGACGGGCAGGTGCTGGCGGTGAAGGGGATCGGCGGCTACCACCTGGCCGTGGACGCGCGCAGCGAGGCGGCGGCCGCGGCGCTGCGGGCGCGCAAGCACCGGGAGGACAAGCCGTTCGCGGTGATGGCGGCCGGCCTGGCGGCGGCCGGGGAACTGGCTGAGGTGGACGAGACGGCCGCCGCGCTGCTGGCCAGCGCGCGCCGGCCGATCGTGCTGCTGCCCCGGCGGCCAGGCACGGTCGCCGCGGCGGTCGCGCCGGGGAACCGGGCGCTTGGGGTCATGCTGCCGTACACCCCGCTGCACCATCTGCTGCTCGAAGCGGTCGGCGGCCCGATCGTGCTGACCAGCGGCAACCTCTCGGACGAGCCCATCGCCTACCGCGACGAGGATGCCTTCGAGCGGCTGGCGGCGATCGCGGACGCGTTCCTCACCCACGACCGGGCCATCCACATCAGGACCGACGACTCGGTCGTGCGGGCATGGGGTGGGGTGGCGGGGTCAGGGCTAGCAGGGCGCGGGGTGGCGGGGTCAGGGCTGGCAGTGCGCGGCCGGGAGATGCTCATCCGGCGCTCCCGCGGGCACGTACCTGAACCGGTCACCGTCCGGCACAGGTTCCGGCGTCCCCTGCTGGCCTGCGGTGCCGAGCTGAAGAACACGTTCTGCCTGGCGTCGGCCGACCGGGCGTTCTTGTCCCACCACATCGGCGACCTGGAGAACGCGGCGACGCTGCGCTCGTTCACCGAGGGCATCGAGCACTTCGGCCGGCTGTTCGGCATCGAGCCGCAGGTCGTCGCCTACGACCTGCACCCGGAGTACCTGTCTACCAAGTACGCGCTCGACCTCGACCTGGACACCTGCGGGGTGCAGCACCACCACGCGCACATCGCCTCCTGCCTGGCCGACAACGGCCACGAAGGCCCGGTCATCGGGGTGGCCTTCGACGGCACCGGGTACGGCACCGACGGCACCCTGTGGGGCGGCGAGTTCCTCGTCGCGGACCTGGCCAGCTTCGAGCGGGCCGGGCACCTCGAACCCGTGCCGATGCCGGGCGGCGCCGCCGCGATCAGGCAGCCGTGGCGGATGGCCGCCGCCTACCTGCGCGCCGCCTTTCCCGGCGGGCCGCCGTCCGGGCTCGATGTGGTCAAGCGCAACGAGCGGAACTGGGCGGTGATCACCTCGATGGCCGAGCGGGGCGTCAACGCCCCGCTGTCCTCCAGCGCCGGGCGGCTGTTCGACGCGGTCGCGGCGCTGCTGTCGGTCCGGGACACGATCAACTACGAGGGCCAGGCCGCCGTGGAACTCGAGCAACTGGCCGACCCCGGCGAGACGGGCAGCTACCGGGCGGCGATCGGCGAGGGAGAGCCGTTTCGCATCGAAGGCGCCAGCCTGGTGCGGGCGGTCACCGGCGAGCTGGCGGAGGGCGCGCCGGCGCCGGTCATCGCGGCCAGGTTCCACAACGGGATCGCCGCGCTGATCGAGGAGGGGTGCGTGCTGGCGCGCGAGCGGCACGGGCTGGACACCGTGGCGCTGTCCGGCGGGGTGTTCCAGAACCTGCTGGTGACCGAGCGGGCCGCCGCGCGGCTGGAGGCGCGCGGGTTCCGGGTGCTGCTGCACTCGCGGGTGCCCTGCAACGACGGCGGCATCAGCCTCGGCCAGGCGGTAGTGGCAGGTGCCCGGGACCGGGCCTTGGGGAGCTAGCCGGGCCCGGCCTCAGCCAGCAGGGCCGCGGCACTCGTGACGGAGTCACGAGAGCCGCAGGCCAGCGGGGGGTTCCGGGGGGTCGCTCCCCCGGGCCAATACCGCGTAGCCGTCGCGGGCGGCGGCGGCCAGGCCCGCGCCGGGCAGGCCCTCCGGGAACGGCCAGCGGTCGCCGGCCTCGGCCTCCGCGTGCTCGGCGGGCACGCCGGCCGCGTGCAGTTCGACGATGAGCGCGGCCGCGGCGGCCAACTGCTCGTGCTGCGCGGCCAGGAACGCCGCGCCGACCACCGCCCCGTGCCCGGGCACCAGGACGTCCCCCTCGCGCAGCGCCGCCCGGAGCCGGCCGATGGTGGCCGGCCAGTCCAGCGGGAAGCTGCCGGAACCGTACACCGGCGGCCCGGACTCCTCGATCAGGTCGCCGGTGAGCCACACCCCGCTGGCCGGCAGGTGCACCAGCAGGTCGTTGTCGGTGTGGCCGCGGCCCAGGTGCAGGAGTTCGGCCGTGGTGCCGCCGAGGTCGAGCGTCATCTTCTCGCCAACCAGCACCGTGGGCGGGGTGATGACGATCTCGCGCCACTCGTCGGCCGGTTCTTCGCCTGCCGCGATCAGTTCGGCGAGCATCGGCCGCTCGTAGGCGTCCAGGTGCGCGGGCACCCGTTCGTGCGCGTAGATCGGCGCGCCGGTGTCGCTGGCCGGGCCGAACCGGGCGTTGCCGAAGGTGTGGTCGAAGTGCGCGTGCGTGTTGACCACCCAGCGGACCGGCAGCGTGCCCAGTTCCCGCAGGTCGGCGCGGATCTCGTCGGCCTGGCGGTGGGAGGAGCGAGTGTCGGCGATGAGCAGGCCATCGCTGCCGCGCACGGCGGAGACGCTGACGTCATAGGGCTGGTACCGGCGCCGGAACACGCCGTCCGCCACCTCTTCCCAGGCGGTCACCCGTCGAGGCTAGCGCGGCCGCTGGCCATCGGGGGTTCCGGGCAATCGGGGGTCCGGGGGTGTCCCCCGGGCGACACCGTGCTCCCCCGGGCTAGCGGGGCGCGGGCGGGCACCCGCTGGCGGAGCCACTCGTACCACCGGCCGATCCCGTCCCCGGCCCGCGCGGAGACCGGCAGCACCGCGGCGGCGGGGCTGATCGTCCCCAGGTCAGCCGTGCACCGGGCGAGATCGAAGTCGAGGTAGGGCAGCAGATCGGTCTTGCTGACCAGGACCAGGTCGGCGGTGCGGAACATGTGCGGGTACTTGACCGGCTTGTCGGCTCCCTCGGTGACCGAGGCGATCACCACCCGGTGCGCCTCCCCCAGGTCGAACAGGGCCGGGCACACCAGGTTCCCCACGTTCTCGATCACCACCACCGAGCCGTCCGGCGGGTCCAGCGCGGTGAGCGCCTCACGCACCATCAGCGCGTCGAGGTGGCAGCCCGTCCCGGTGTTGACCTGCACCACCCGGCAGCCGGCCGCGCGCATCCGGTCCGCGTCAAGCGCGGTCTCCTGGTCCCCCTCGATGACCCCGATGGCGAGTTCCCCGGCCAGGTCACGGGCGGTGCGTTCGAGCAGCGTGGTCTTTCCCGCGCCGGGCGAACTCATCAGGTTGAGCGCGAGGATGTCCCGCCCGCGCAGCCAGTCCCGGTTCTGCCGGGCGAGCGTGTCGTTGCGGGCCAGCACCTTCTCTTCGAGGGTGACCGTCCGGCCGTGGCCGGGCCCGGCGTCGTCGTGCTGGTGCGCGCCGTGCTCGTGCCAGGTGCCGTCGTCGTGCTGGTGCCGTATCCGTCCCCCGTCAGCGCAGCCGCAGGTCGCGCACATCTCAGGCCACCTGGACCGAGCGGATCTTGAGTTCCTCGCCGGCGAGCACGGCGGCGTCCGCGCTCCCGCAGGGGCACAGCACGATCGGGGAGTCCGGCCGGAACTCGGTGCCGCAGGACCGGCACCGGCACCGCGCGGGCGGCTCGGTGATCTCCAGCGTGGCTCCTTCCAGGCCGGTGCCCTCGGTGGCGAGGTCGAAGCAGAACCTGATCGAATCGGCCACCACGCCGGACAGCGCCCCGATCTCCAGGTGCACGCGGGTGATCCGGGCGCCGGGCAGCCGCTGCGTCACCGTGTCGACCACGCCTTCTGCGATCGCCAGTTCGTGCACGCGGCCCTCCCCGGCGCGGTCAGCAGATCCGCGGCAGCGGGTCGCCGACCAGCAGGTCGACGATGCGGGTGCCACCGAACGCGGTCTTGATCGTGACGAGCCCGACCGGTTCGGCGGTCACCTCGCCGATGATCGCCGCCTGTGTGCCGAGCGGATGGGCGCGCAGGACGGCGAGGGCCTGCTCCGCCTGAGCGCCGTCCACGACGGCGACCAGGCGGCCTTCGCAGGCCACGTAGAGGGGGTCGATGCCGAGCAGTTCCGCCGCCCCGCGGACCTGGTCCCGCACCGGGATGGCGTTCTCGGAGATGAACACGCCGACGTCCGCGGCCCTGGCGATCTCGTTGAGAATCGTCGCGACGCCGCCGCGGGTCGCGTCGCGCAGCGCGCGCACCCCCGGCACCGCGCCGAGCAGGCCGGCCACCAGGTCCGCCAGGGACGCGGTGTCGGACTCCACCTCCGCCTCGATGTCCAGCTCACCCCGGGCCAGCATGATGGTCACGCCGTGGTCGCCGATCGGCCCGGACACCAGGACCGCATCCCCCGGCCGGGCATTGGCCACGCCCAGGTCCACGCCCGCCGCCACGGTGCCGACGCCCGCGGTGTTGATGTAGCAGCCGTCCGCTTTGCCCCTCTCCACCACCTTGGTGTCGCCGGTGACCACGGCGACACCGGCCGCGGCGGCCGCGTCGCGCATGGACTCGGCGATGCGGGTCAGGTCGGCGACCGGAAAGCCCTCTTCGAGGATGAAGCCGGCCGACAGGTACAGCGGGGTCGCGCCGGCCACCGCGAGGTCGTTGACCGTGCCGTTGATCGCCAGGTCGCCGATGTTGCCGCCGGGGAAGAACAGCGGGGACACCACGAACGAGTCGGTGGTCAGCGCCACCGTGGCGCCCCCTACCCCCTTCATCGGGAGCCGGGCCGCGTCCTCCAGCGGTTCAAGCAGCGGGTTGCGGAACGCGTCGAGGAAGATCGCCTCGATCAGGGTTTGGGTCGCCTTGCCCCCCGCCCCGTGCGACATCGTGATGCGCTCTTCCCTGAGCTTGGGACGCCGCCGGCGGACCCGCTCGATGCGGTCGAGGACCTGCTGCTCACGCTCGCCAGGGGGCAGCACCCGCTGTTGCGTCATGGCCTGCTCAGCTCTATGGAGACCGCCTCGGGCACCCGCTGGCGATTCAGCCGGCCGTAGTTGTAGTACGCGGCGCAGGCGCCTTCCGGCGACACCATGCACGTGCCGATCGGGGTCTCCGGGGTGCAGGCGGTGCCGAACACCTTGCACTCCCACGGCTTGAGCACGCCCTTGAGCACCTCGCCGCACTGGCACGCCTTGGGGTCGGCGACCCGCACGCCGGGCACGTCGAACAGCAGCTCGGCGTCGAAGTCCGCATAGGCCTCGCGCATCTTCAGGGCCGAGTGGGAGATGAAGCCGAGCCCGCGCCATTCGAAGTAGGGCCGCAGTTCCATGGTCTCCCCGATGGCCTTCAGCGCCACTGGGTTGCCGTTCCAGGGCACCACGCGCGAGTACTGGTTCTCCACCTCGCTGCGGCCCTCGTGCAGTTGCAGCATGAGCATGTAGATGGACTGCAGGATGTCCAGCGGCTCGAAGCCGGCCGTCACGACCGGCTTGCCGTAGCTGCGGGCAATGAACTCGTACGGCCGGCAGCCGATCACCGTGGACACGTGCCCAGGGCCGATGAACCCGTCGAGGCGCAGGTCGGGGGAGTCCAGGATGGCCTTGATGGCCGGGATGATCGTGACGTGGTTGCAGAACACCGAGAAGTTCTTGATGCCCTGCGCCCTGGCCCGCAGCACCGTCATCGCCGTGGACGGGGCGGTGGTCTCGAACCCGATCGCCATGAACACGACCCGCTTGTCCGGGTTGGCCTTGGCGATCTTCAGCGAGTCCAGCGGCGAGTAGACCATCTTGATGTTGGTGCCGCGCGCGTTGGCGTCGAAGAACGCCCCGTTGCTGCCCGGGACCCGCATCATGTCGCCGAACGAGGTCATGATCACGTCCGGCTGTGAGGCGAGGTGGATGGCGTCATCCACCCGCCCCATCGGGATCACGCACACCGGGCAGCCCGGCCCGTGCACCAGCGTGATGGACTCCGGCAGGTAATCCTCGAGGCCGTGTTTGTAGATGGTGTGCGTGTGCCCGCCGCACACCTCCATCAGCTTGTACTGGCGCCCGGGCTCACACAGTGCCGCGATGCGGGCGGCCAGCGCGTGCGCCTTCTCTGCGTCGCGGAACTCGTCTACGAAACGCATGTCACCAGTCTCCTACTCGATTCGGGAGTCTCGCAGCGCCGCGAGCTCGTCCTCGTAGGCCTGGCCGATCCCCTCCAGGAACTCCAGGGCGGCGGCGGCCTCGGCCTCATCGATCTTGGAGAGGGCGAAGCCGACGTGGATCAGCACCCACTCGCCGGGCTTTGGCGGCTCGTCGGAGAGCAGGCCGACGTTGATGACCCGGCGCACTCCGCTGACGTCCACGCGTGCCAGGTCAGGCTGTTCCGGCAGGAACTCGATCACCTCACCGGGAATACCAAGGCACATGGGACGCTCCTTCACCAGTGGTTTCGGGGATTCCGGGGCCTGTGGTCCCGGTGGTCGCGGCGTCGCGGTGGTCGTGGCCGGTGGCGGTGTCCTGGTAGCCGGGGCCGGCCTCGGCGACCAGGTCCAGGACCACCCGGACCGCCTCGTCCACCGCCTTGGCGACCGGCTCGCTCAGCTCCATCTCGTAGTCGACGCTGGCTGGCTCGCAGCCCACGACGAGAATGCGCGCCTTGCCGCCGGCGCCGAGCATGTCCAGCACCCCGAGGACCACGTCGGGCTGCATGCCGTGCGCGTCGAACAGGCGGCTCGCGGCCACTGGGCCCACGTCCGCCGCCAGGTCCCGCCGGTGCTCCGCTGCCACGTCGAGCACGGTCACAGTGCCAGGCTGGCCCCCCCGCGGGGCGGCGTCAATGAGGATGGCGGTGTCGTAGCTGTCGGCGAGGTCATAGGCGAGGTGCATGCCGCTGATCCCGTAGTCGGCGACCCGCACCCAGCCGGGGAGCGGTTCGGCGGCGAGGCGCTTGGCGACCTCGGGGCCGAAGCCGTCGTCACCGAGGAAGATGTTGCCGACTCCGGCGATGAGCATCCGGCCCGGCGGGCTGCTTCCCCGGTCGGTCATGTGCGCCCCGGCCCGGTCATGTGCTGGCCCGGCGGGGAGCCAGCGCGGCGAGGGTCAGCTCCCACAGGACGTGGTAGATGGTGGTCTGGGCTTCCTGGATCCGGTGCACGGAGGTGGACGGCGCGACGAACAGGTAGTCGATGCTGTCCAGCTCGGCCATGACCCCGCCCTCGTAGCCGGCCAGCCCCACGGTGAGCATGCCGTGCCGGCTGGCCTCGGCGAACGCGCGCACGAGGTTCTCGGAGTTGCCGCTCGTGGACAGCCCGATCGCGATGTCCTCGCGGCGGCCGAACGCCGCGAGCTGCCGGGCGAACACCACGTCGACACCCACGTCGTTGCACAGCGCCGTGACCACGGAGGTGTCGTTGGCCAGCCCGAAGGCGGGCAGCGCGGGCGCGCCGCCGCCCGGGCTGAGGAACAAGGTGGCGACCTCCTGGGCGTCGGTGGCGCTGCCGCCGTTGCCGAAGGCGAACAGCCGGCCGCCCGCGGCGAACCGGGCGGCCATGTCCTCGGCGCAGTTGGCCAGCCTGGCCGACTCCCGGGCAGCCACGACGTTGCGCAGCTCGGCGATCTCCCGGGCCTTGGCCAGCGTCGACTCACGCACCTCCGCCTTCAGGTCAGCCAGATCCGAGGCGTCGGAGTACAGGAACGGGTAGAGCGCCTCCATCGCGCTCGCACCGGGTTCGGCACGCGACAACGCGACGTCACCTCCCCACGATCGCGATGGCTTCCTTGGCGTGCACCAGGATGGTGTCACCGGGCCGGGCCTCGACCAGCGCGACGCTGACCTCCTCCTCGCCCTGGCCGGTGTCCACCATGGCCAGCCCGTCACCGAGCAGGCGCAGCACGGTGACCTCCACTGCGGTGTCCGAGCAGGTGATGCAGACATCGCCATAGCATTCCCCGGCCGTGCTGGCCCGGAGGGACGACCCCCCGGAACCCCCCGCTGGCTCAAGGCCCCGTTCCTCCGTCATGGGGCCTTGGCCGCTGCTAGCCCGGGGGAGCGACCCCCCGGAACCCCCCGCTGGCTCAAGGCCCCGTTCCTCCGTCATGGGGCCTTGGCCCGGCCGGGCCGGCTGGCCGCTCTGAGTGGTCATATGAATACGCTTCCTCGCCCGCTGGTCACGCGAACACCCCCGGGCTCAGGGCGCCCGGCTGCTCCAGGAAGACGTGCACCAGTTCCCACAGCAGGTGGTACATGGTGACGTGCATCTCTTTGATCAGCCGGGGGTCGCTGGAGTCCGCGACCAGCACGTGGTCCGCGGCTGGGCCGTCGCCGGCCTCCCCGCCCGCCCGGCCGGTGAGCGCGACCGTCAGCAGGCCGAGTTCCCTGGCCGTGGCCAGCCCGGCGCGCACGCTGCCGCAGTGCCCGGTGGCGCAGATGCCGATCGCGATATCGCCGGGCTCGGCCAGGTATCGAAGCTGGTGGGAGAAGATCGCGTCCATGCCCTCGCGCTCGGCGATCCCGGTCACCGTGGCGATGTCGGTGGTCAGCGAGATGGCCGGCAGCGCACGCTTGCCGACGATCACCGGATGCACGAACTCCACCGCGACGTGCTGCGCGTCGGTGCTGGCGCTGCCGGTGCCGAACACTACGAGCTTGCCGCCCTGATGGAACCGCACCGCCATGGCGTGACAGGCCTCGGTCACGGCGTCGGCTTGCCCGGCAAGGCCGGCCATCGGCTCGATGCGGCGGGCGAACGCCTTGCCGGCGTCGTCACCGGCGGCGGCCAGCCTGGCCGTCGTCTGCGGATCGTAGCCGCTGGTCATCAAGCTGTCCCCGGGGGCGGATCTGACAAGCCAACGTCGGCCGCGATCTCGACGGCGTCACGGACCCGCAGAGCGCCGAGGAACGCGGTGTAGGGCTTGATCCCGTAGTCGGACTGCGCGACCTTGGCCTCTGCGTGGTATTGGCCGTCCCCGGTCTGGGTGACCTTTACCCGCAGCGGCCGTGACTGGCCGCGAATGGTCAGCGTACCGCTGATTTCGCCGCCCCCCCCGGCTGCAGGCTCGAAGCCGGCCGCGGCGAAACCAGCCTCCGGATGGCGGTCAGCGGCCAGCACCTTGCGCGCCGTGACGGCGATCTCCCTGCGGTCCCGGTCGGTCAGCGGCTTCACGCCGCCGGTCCCTTCCCGGACCACCAGGGCGCCCATGTCGATGCTGACATCGAGTCCGGCCGGGCTGAGGTCGTCGTTCACCTCGAGCACACCCGACCACCGGGTGGCTTCGATGGTGAGGTCATGACCTGCCTGCGCGGCCAGCCCATCACGGAAGGTGCGCAGAATGATGCGGCCCCGGTCGGGGCCGAGCTGGTGCCGGCCCGCGAGTACCGCCATGGCAGCACGCTAGGACAGTTCTGGGGGGACGTCTAGTGAACTGGACAGACAAGTCCTGGTTGATTGCCGCTGACCGGCGGCCGGGCACCCGATGCCACGAGGATGCCCGCCGGGGCTAGGAGATCGGTACCTCGCCGAAGACTTCCTGGATGCGGCGCAGATCACGCATCCGCGGCTCGGTGGCGCCGCCCACCCAGCGGCTGACCGTCTTGACGGACACGCCGAGCATGCGGGCGGCGGCCTCCTGGGTCAGGCCCTCCCGGCGCAGTGCCGTCGACATCCAGTCCGCGAAGGTGTCGGGGTGGCCGGGGGATCCGGGCACCATGCCGCCCAGCTCACCGCCGGGGCCGGCCGCTTCCCCGGCGGCAGAAGTGCCGGTCACCGGGCTGGCCGTGTCGGGCACGGGGGCCGCCGTGGTGGTCACGGTGCGGTCGGCGGCCTGGCCGCCGCGCGACCCGTTCGGCGCGGCCCCCGGCTGCTGGATCTGGTTGTCGGAGTGCAGCACGTCGACCTCGACGTGCTCGGGGAAGATGCGGAACGCCACCTGGATGTACCCGGTCGGCCCGGCCGCGTCCAGCAGTGCGCGGAATACGGTCTCGCTTACCTCGCGGGTCCCCTCCTCGGTGAGCGGTGACTCGGCGAGGCAGCGGCGCACGAAGTCCCGGATGTCGGGGATCGAGGAGGGCCGCGCGGGGAACACCTGCAACAGCACCACGACCGGCGTGACCTGGATCGGGTCGCCTGGACCCGTCATGGCCTCGCTCACCGACTGCTCCCTTGGCGTTTGCCCGCACCGCGACGCGGTCTCCAGGCTGATGTCAGGTTATTCGATCCCGCCTGCTCAGGCCAGCGCTGACGCCGGAGCTGGCCGGCCTTTGCGGGCATCTTTGTGGCAGGCAGTGGTCGTTGCGCGGCCAGCTGTAACCACCTGGTGACTTGGATCTAGACATTTCTGTCCGGTCCACGCCTGTTCGGTCTTGAAGGTAGCTCTGGCCGGGTCTAGCATGACGACCGTCCGCGCATCACGAACCTCGAATCAGAAGTCAGGGGGTGGCCGCGGATGGCCACAGCCACATCCAGCGAAGCGGTGTCAAGCGCAGGCGGCGGGGATGAGCCGGTGGTGCACATCCTCTGGATGAACGGGGGTCTCGGCTGTGACGGGGATTCGGTCGCGCTGACCGCGGCCACCCAGCCGAGCATCGAGGAGATCGTGCTCGGCGCTCTGCCGGGCCTGCCGAAGATCGCCGTGCACTGGCCGCTGATCGATTACGAATGCGGCCCGGAAACCGGGGCCGACAATTTCATCGAATGGTGGCACAAGGCCGACCGCGGTGAGCTGGATCCTTTCGTCCTGGTGGTGGAGGGCTCGATCCCGAACGAGGCGATCAAGGACGAGGGTTACTGGTGCGGCTTCGGCAACAACCCGGCGACCGGGCAGCCGATGACGACCAACGAGTGGCTGGACCGGCTGGCGCCCAAGGCCACCGCGATCCTCGCGGTCGGCACCTGCGCCACCTACGGCGGTATCCACGCCATGGCGGGCAACCCGACCGGCGCGATGGGCGTCCCGGACTACCTCGGCTGGGACTGGCGGTCGAAGGCGGGCCTGCCCATCGTCTGCGTGCCCGGCTGCCCCATTCATCCGGACAACCTGTCGGAGACCATCCTCTACCTGCTCTACCAGGTGGCGGGCCAGGCACCGATGATCCCGCTGGACGAGGCGCTGCGGCCCACCTGGCTGTTCGGGGCGACCGTCCACGAGGGCTGCGACCGGGCCGGCTACTACGAGCAGGGCGACTTCGCCAACGAGTATGGCTCGCCCAAGTGCCTGGTCAAGCTGGGCTGCTGGGGGCCGGTGGTCAAGTGCAACGTGCCCAAGCGCGGCTGGATCAACGGCGTGGGCGGCTGCCCGAACGTGGGCGGCATCTGCATCGCCTGCACCATGCCCGGCTTCCCGGACAAGTTCATGCCGTTCATGGACGAGCCGCCCGGGTCGAAGGTCTCCACCACCGCGAGCACGATGTACGGCACCGTGATCCGCACTCTCCGCGGCTTCACCGCGAGGACCGCCGACGAAGAGCCCAAGTGGCGCAAGAAGGGCGACGAGCTCCTGACGGGCTTCAAGAAGACCTGGTGACCACCGGCTGGGCGGCGCCCCGCGCCGTGTGGCAGAGAAGGGGAGTGCTATGACCACCGCCGAAGACGCCGGCCTGGTGGAGATGGCCTGGGATCCGATCACCCGGATCGTCGGCAGCCTGGGCATTTACACCAAGATCGACTTCAAGCAGAAGAGGGTCGCCGAGTGCCACAGCACTTCGTCGATCTTCCGCGGCTACAGCATTTTCATGAAGGGCAAGGATCCGCGGGACGCGCACTTCATCACCAGCCGCATCTGCGGCATCTGCGGGGACAACCACGCGACCTGCTCGGTGTACAACCAGAACATGGCCTACGGGGTGCGCCCGCCGCACCTCGGTGAGTGGATCATCAACCTGGGCGAGTCCGCGGAGTACATGTTCGACCACAACATCTTCCAGGAGAACCTGGTCGGGGTGGACTTCTGCGAGCGGATGGTCGGCGAGACCAACCCGGGCGTGCTGGAGCTGGCGAACCGGACCGAGTCGCCGCACGCGGCCGACCACGGCTACCGGACGATCGGCGACATCATGCGGTCGCTGAACCCGCTCGAAGGCGAGTTCTACCGCGAGGCGCTGCAGGTCAGCCGGTCCACCAGGGAGATGTTCTGCCTGATGGAGGGCCGCCACGTGCACCCCTCCACGCTCTACCCCGGCGGCGTCGGGACGACCGCGACCGTCCAGCTCTTCACCGACTACCTCACCCGGCTCATGCGCTACGTGGAGTTCATGAAGCGCGTGGTGCCGATGCACGACGACCTGTTCGACTTCTTCTACGAGGCGCTGCCCGGGTACGAGGAGGTCGGCCGGCGCCGTGCCGACCTGGTCTGCTGGGGCAGCCTCAACGACCCCGACCACTGCGACTTCCGGTACGACCACATGACCGACTGGGGCCGGAAGATGTTCGTCAGCCCCGGCGTGATCAGGGATGGGCAACTGCTCACCAACGACCTGGTGGAGATCAACCTCGGGATCCGCATCCTGCTCGGCAGTTCCTACTACGAGGACTGGGAAGACCAGGAGATGTTCGTCACCCGCGATCCGCTGGGCAACCCGGTGGACCGCAGGCACCCGTGGAACCAGCACACCATCCCCAAGCCCGCCAAGCGTGACTTCGGCGGCAAGTACAGCTGGGTCATGTCGCCGCGGTGGTTCGACGGCACCAACCACCTTGCGGCCGACACCGGCGGCGGCCCCATCGCCCGGCTCTGGGCGACCGCGCTCGGCGGTCTCGTGGACTTCGGCTACGTCAAGTCCACGGGTCACAGCGTGCAGATCAACCTGCCCCGGACGGTCAGCAAGCCCGAGGTCACGTTCGAGTGGAAGATCCCCACCGACAAGTCCGGGGCACCGCTGTCCAACGCGATCGAGCGCGACCGCGCCCGCACCTACTTCCAGGCCTACGCGGCGGCGTGCGCGCTGCATTTCACCGAGAAGGCGCTGGCCGAGATCCGGGCCGGGCGAACCAAGACCTGGGAGCCGTTCAGCGTGCCCGACGAGGCGAACTCCTGCGGGTTCACCGAGGCGGTCCGCGGCGTCTTGTCCCACCACATGGTGATCCGCGGCGGGAAGATCGCGAACTACCACCCGTACCCGCCGACGCCGTGGAACGCCAGCGTCCGCGACGTCTACGGGACGCCCGGGCCGTATGAGGACGCGGTGCAGAACACGCCGATCTTCGAGGAGAATCCTCCGGACAGGTTCAAGGGCATCGACATCATGCGGGCGGTCCGCAGCTTCGACCCGTGCCTGCCGTGCGGCGTGCACATGTACCTCGGCGATGGGAAGAAGCTGGAGAAGGTGCACACGCCGATGTCGGTCACCCTGGCAACCTGACGCCTGAGGATGTGCGGCGCCGTCACGGCGGCGGTGCCGCGGCTGCCTAGGGGAAGCGAGGCCCGATGACCAGCGTTGCGCAGACGGGCGAACGGATCGAGGAACTTCTGGCCTCGCTGCGGGCACGCGGCGGCACTGCCGCCGCGACCGCGGAGGAGCTTGTCCGCCTGCTGGTCGGCATGTACGGAGACGGCCTGGCCGCCATCATGGCGGCCCTGGCCGAAGAGGGTGAGCCGGGCCGGGCCGTGCTGGACCGGCTCGCCGCGGACCCCCTCGTCGAGGGCCTGCTGTTGCTGCACGGGCTGCACCCGCTGGACGTGGACGCCCGGATCCAGCGGGCGCTGGACCAGGTCCGGCCCTACCTGGGCTCGCACGCCGGCGGCGTGCAGTACCTGGGCGTGAGCGACGGCGTCGCCCGGCTCCGGCTGGAAGGCTCGTGCCACGGCTGCCCGTCCTCGACCGTCACGGTCCAGCTCGCGATCGAGGGAGCCGTGCAGGATGCGGCGCCGGAGGTGACCGAGGTGGTCGTGGAGGGCATGACCGCCCCGCCCGAGCCGAAGCTGCTGCAGATCGGGCCGCGCCCGGGGGCGGAGGCGGCCGCCGGGCCGCCGGCCGCCACGGCCGGCGGCGAGTGGATCGTGCTGCCGGACATCGGGCCGCCCAGCTCGCGGCCGGTGACCGCGTCCGCCGGAGACCTGGCGGTGCTCGTCTGCTCGGTCCGCGGGACGCTGTACGCCTATCGCGACCAGTGCGGCTCCTGCGGCTCCCGGCTGGGCGAAGGGACGCTCGACCGCGAGGTGCTGACCTGCCCGTGCGGAGCCCGGTATGACGTCAGCCGGGCGGGCACTGGGCTGGCTGGCCTGGCTGCCCATCTCGACCCGCTGCCGCTGCTGGCCGACAGCCAGGGGGTGCGCGTGGCGGTGCCGGCTGCGGTGCCGTCATGAGCGGGCCCGCGGGCCTGCGCCGGTTCGTGCCGGACCGGCCGGCCGGGCCCCGGCGGGCGCCCCGGCGGACGGCCCCGGCGTGGGCACGGAGGGGGGCCGCGCCGGGGCCGGCCCTCAGGCCGAGGGCGGCGCCGCCGAGGGCAGCGCAGCGGCCGAGGAGAAGTGCGAGTTCTGCGCGGCCGTCATCGCTTCCGAGCACGGGCATGTCGCGGACCTGGAGCAGTCCAGCCTGATGTGTGCCTGCCGCCCGTGCTATCTGCTCTTCACGCACGGGCAGGCGGGCCGCGGGCGGTACCGGTCGGTGCCCGACAGGTACGCGGTCGACCCGGACCGGCCGATGACGGCCGCCGAGTGGGACATGCTCGACATCCCCGTCGGGCTGGCGTTCTTCCTGCGCAGTTCGGCGGTCGGCGAGGTGACCGGCTTCTACCCGAGCCCCGCGGGCGCCACGCAGTGCCGGCTCGACCTGGCGGCCTGGGACCGGCTCGCCGCGGACCATCCGCTGCTGGCGGCCCTGGCACCGGACGTGGAGGCGGCCCTGATCTGCCGCACGGACACCAGCGTGGAGCATTTCCTGGTGCCGGTCGATGTCTGCTACGAACTGGCCGGGCGGATGCGCCTGCACTGGCGCGGTTTCGACGGCGGGGAGCAGGCACGCGAGAGCATCGCCGAGTTCCTCGACAAGGTCCGCTCGCGGGCGCGGCCCTTGGGCGGGGTGGCGGGGTCAGGGCTAGCTCCGGCCCGGGAGTCCTGACGTGGCCGAGCTGACTTTCGACTGCATCGGGGCCACGGTAGACCGGTACGCGGTGGTGCCGGCCCTCTCGCTGGTGCTGCGGATCAGCGAGACCAGCGGCCAGCAGGTGGAAGCGATCGCGCTGCGGTGCCAGATCAGGATCGAGCCGGCCAGGCGCCGGTATTCGAGCGTGGAGGCGGAACGGCTGAACGATCTTTTCGGCGACACGGACCGCTGGGCCGACACGCTGAAGCCCATGCAGTTCACCACCGTGGCGACGATGGTGCCCGGCTTTTCCGGCTCCTGCGAGATCGAACTGCCGGTTCCGTTCACCTATGACCTGGAAGTGGGCTCGGCCAGGTATTTCGACAGCCTCGAAGCCGGCGAGATCCCGTTGCTGCTGCTGTTCAGCGGCACCGTGTTCACCGTCAGCGACGGCCGCATGCAGGTATACCAGGTGCCCTGGAGCAAGGAAGCGTCCTACCGGCTGCCCGTCTCGGTCTGGCGCGAGGCCATCGACGCCCACTTCCCGAACAGCGCCTGGATCAAGATCAGCCGGCAGACGATGGAGGAACTCCAGCGCTTCAAATCTTCCCGCGCACTGCCGACCTGGGACATGACGCTGACCGAGTTGCTCGCGCGGACCGATGCGGACACCACGGACCAGCCATGACCGCGGACCCGGCGCACCTCGAGCATGCCCGCAAGGTCGCGGATGCCGTGCTCTACGAGGGCTACCTGCTCTACCCGTACCGGCGATCGTCGCAGAAGAACCGGACCAGGTTCCAGTTCGGTGTCCTCATGCCGCCGCCCTACCGGGCCATCGACGACTGCGAGCCGTCGGCCAGCCAGACCGAATGCCTCGTCGAGTGCCGCGACGATGCCGGGGTCGATATCGGCCTGCGCTTCCTGCACCTGCAGCACCGGGCCGCGCAGCGGATCGACCGGGCCACCGGCGAGGCCAGCGACGTGGACGCGGTGCTGGTCGACGGGACCGAGCACGGCTCGTTCGACGAGGCGGTGGAGCGGGAGCAGCACCTGTCTGGCCGGGTCGCCGACCTGCTTGATGCGGATACGGAACTGCGTTTCGACATCCCCGCGTCGGAGGAGGCCGAGGAACTCACCGGCCCGGGCGGGGCGCCGGCGGCCGGCTGGTCCGCCGCTGCGCGCCGCTGAACGGTGCCCTCGTGGTCCGGGCCGAGCGCGCCCCCGGGCCCTACGGCGTGCTCCGGCTCCGGGTGCGCGTGGAGAACCGCACCGAGCCCCGGGTCCCGCTGCGCAGCCGGGATGACGGCCTGAAGTACTCGCTGATCGCTGCGCACCTGCTGATCGGCGTCACGGGCGGCACGTTCCTGTCCATGACCGACCCCCCGGAGTGGGCCGCCGGGGAGGTGGCCGCGTGCGTGAACACCGGCACCTGGCCGGTGCTGGCCGGTCCGGCGGAGTGCCGCGACCTGATGCTGTCCTCGCCGGTCATCCTCTACGACCACCCCGAGGTGGCGCCGGAAAGCGCCGGGGATCTCTTCGACGCCACCGAGATCGACGAGATCCTCACCCTGCGCACGCTGGCCCTGACGGACGCGGAGCGGCAGGAGGCACGGGCGACGGACCCGCGCGCCGCCGACCTGATCGACCGCCTGGACGGCCTGCCCCCGGAGATGCTGGAACGGATGCATGGCGCCATCCGCTACCTGTCGCCGGGGCCCGGCAAGGCGGCTGCGGAGCCGCCCGCGTTCACCGAGCCGGGCGAGGTTTCCCCGCCGGCGCAGCCGTGGTGGGACCCGGGGGCGGACACCTCGGTCTCCCCGCAGACCGACCACGTCCTGGTCAGCGGGATCCGGGTGGCCCGGGGGAGCCGGGTGCTGATGCGCCCGGGCGCCCGCCGCGCCGACGCCCAGGACATCTTCCTCACCGGGCGCGAAGCGCTGGTGGAGGCGGTGCTGCACGACGTGGACGGCCAGGTGCACGTCGCGGTCAGCCCGGTCAGTGACCCCCTCGCCGACCTGCAGCGCAACCATGGCAGGTTCCTCTACTTCGCCCCCGACGAGATAGAGCCTCTCCCCGCGGCCGGCGCGGGCGGGCACGGTGACGACGGCGAGCACGGGAAGGAGGAAACACGATGATCGGCAACCTCATCAAGGCGGCGCTGATCGCGGCGGTGCTGGCGTTGATCGTGCAGTCGCTGCCCGACATCAAGCGCTATCTCGAACTCCGCGAGATGTGACGGGGGCACGAGGCGCCGGGCGCTGCCGCGCCCGGCAGAGCAACACCCGTGCGTGGTCGCGCACAGGCTCAGGTACGCATCAGGTGGGTGAGCGACTAATGGAGACGATCATTGGGTTCCTGGCTGGTTACCTGGTCGGGGCCCGTGAAGGAAAGGCCGGCCTGGAACGGCTGAAGACGTCGGTGAACGCCATCAGATCCTCGCCCGAGGTGCGCAAGATGGCGTCCGATGCGATGGTCCTGGCCGAGCAGATGGTCCGGCGGGTGCCGGGCGGTGGCATCAGCGGCACGGTGGCGCGCACGCTGGCGTCACGTGGCGCTGCCCGGAAGGAGACGCCGCGGGCGGCCTGACGCACAGCAGGCAGACCAGGTGGCGCCCTGACGCGGAATTTTGCGCTGCCACTTAGCTTCCTTTCAAGTTGGCATGGGAACGTGTCGCTGACTGTGCCCGGGCGGGCACGCTCGACTGCATGAAGGAGTTGGCTTCGCATGCCGGCAGGCCCAGAACACGATCACCACCCCCAACCGGGCAAGCCCGGCCTGCGGGCCGCCTGGCTCGGCTCGCGCCGGGTCGCGGTCCTGGCGGGCGTCATCACCGTGGGGGTGCTCGCCGGTGCCGGGGTTGCGGTCGCCGCGACCGGTTCGTCCTCGCCGACCCCGGCTCCCACCGTGTCGCCGCCGGCGCCGTCGGCCAGGCCGCCGTTCCGCGCGCTGCCGCCCAAGGGCGCCTTCGGGCGCATCCACGGCCCGGTCCCGTTCGGGCCTGCCTTCGCCGGCCCCGGCCCGCTGGCGGCGGGCTGTTCGGTGCCGTGCACGGCACCGTCGTGGTGCCCAAGCCCGGGGGCGGATACCAGACCGTCGCCTTCCAGAACGGCAAGGTCACCGCCGTCTCCAGCACCTCCATCACCCTGCGCAGCGCCGACGGCTACAGCCACACCTACCAGGTGACCAGCTCGACCATGGTGAACGCCCGGCGCGACGGCATCGGCTCCATCAAGGCCGGTAACCAGGTGATGGTGGACGCCACCGTCAGCGGCAGCACCGCCAGCGCCGTCCGGGTCGTCGACCTGTCCCTGCTCCAGCAGGGCCTGCACCGGTTCTTCGGCGGCGCCCCCGGCGGCAACTTCAAGGTGCCCGTCCCCCACTCGTAAGCCCATCCGGCAACCAGCCGGGCGGCGGCCTCCCGAGTGCCGCCACCCGGTTTTTGCCTGCTTGCGGGCACTGTTGGCGGAAAAGGCGGCATCCCAGCCCTCCAGAGATGTGACTGTGACGCGCCACGTCTTGGGGGAAGCAGCATGCAGCGCCGCTCAGGGGTGTATAAAAGGTCGCGATGCCCGGCCAGTCATGCTGGGGCAGCCTCTGTTTCAGCAACGACAATGTCTGAGGTGGCGATCCAGTGGCCTTTGGGGAGCGGGTCCAGTCTGACGGGGATAGCCAGGAGGCGGGCCAGGCTGGCCTCGTCGGCGCTGTATGGCGGAAAAGCACCTGGAGTGCCTACAACGGTAATTGCGTCGAGGTTGCGACCCTGCGCGCTGGCCTCGTCGCCGTCCGTGATACCAAAGATGCAGGATGCGGGCCAGCTCTGACCTTCCACCCCGAGGCTTGGGGCTCGTTCATCAGTGCGCTGAAGAACGGCGACCTGCCCATCTGAGCCCGATCACCCGGGTCGGCTGCTAAGGCATCGACCCGGGTTTTTCATGCCCAGAGTTCGGCTGCCATGACGGATATGAGTGAGCGTGATTCCGCTGGATCGTGAGCCCGGCTCTTGAGGTACTCGAATGCCGCCCGGTACATGTAGGTCAGTTCTTCGTCTTCGAGGTCAGATGTTCCTTCGAGATGCTCAACAGACACGATGTCATGCAAGGGGACGTCGTGGACTTGCGGGAACTGCATGTAGGAGAAGGCGCCCGTGGCCAAGGAAGGGTGCTCGCCATTCAGGGGGTAGATCCGCACCTCGACATTGGGCAGCTCCGCGGCCGCCACCAGGTGCTCCAGTTGCTGCCGCATCACCGCCCTGTCGCCGAACCTGCGGCTCAGCACGGATTCTTCGATGATGACGGACAACTCCAGCGGCGGATCCCGGGTGAGCACCTGCTGGCGCAGCAGCCTGGTCTCCGCCCAACGGTCGATCTCACCGGGCGGCCCAGGGAACATTTCCCGCCATAGCTGGCGCACCGCCCGGGTGTAGCCGGGCGTCTGGAGAAGCCCGGGAACAACCTGCGGTTCCCAGTTCCAGACCGACTCGGCTTCGGCCTCTGCCGAGACATAGGGCGCGACTTGGGGGAACCTGGCCGCTGCCTTCTGCGGCGGGCCCCGCTGCTTCGACTCCCGGGCAAGGGCGAGCAGTTCGTCGCGATAGCCGTCGTCCACGCCGTAGAGCGCGAGGAGCTCGCGCAAGTCGGCCTGCTTCACGCCGATGCGGTGTAGCTCGATGCGGCTCAGCTTCGAACCAGACCAGCCAAGGCGCTCGGACGCCTCTTCCCCGGTAAGGCCCGCATGCTCGCGGAGCCGCCGTAGCTCTGCCGCGAGCCGGCGACCGCCGACGGAAGTGCCCTGCTCAGGCACGCACCTGGCCTCCTCTCGGTCTCTGGGGGACCACGGGAGGATGTGACTTCATTGCAGCGTAGTGCCTGGAGTGGCCTGCGGTGAAGGCCCGGAGGGCTAACTGCACAGGGAACTGCAGTGCAGATTGCATTCTTGCCCATTGCATACAGGTGAGCGCTGTCGTTCAATGGAAGTGCGGCCAGGAACAGGGGGCCACATGATCGCCAGGGGGCAAGGGCGGAGAGTGCCACCGCCTTTTGCCCCGGCCGGGTCATCGGCCCGCCGGATCGGCCCCGCCCCCGCCACTGCGTCAGAGCCACCGCCGCGCCACCGCGCGCGAGGCCCGCCGGGGGAAGCCCCGCCCAGGATTGCAATGGAATCGCGTCGCTGGGGCGCCCACCATTCGTCCCCGGACATGCTGCTGGGCCAGCGGTCGGAACCCGCCAGCCCAGCGGTAAACCAAGCTCCCCATCCTGAACCAACAGACCAAGGAGACCTGGTAATGATCAGCATTACCCTCAACCACGCAGTATGCAAGGGCCAGAGCAGCCATTCCACCTGCGGAATCACTCCCGGCATGGGCAAGTGGTCCGCGCCGGCCGCGAATGAGGTGGCCCCATGATCCCTCTTCTGGCGATCGGGGCGGCCGTCGGCCCCGTGATCGGCTGGCGGGCCGCCCGGTCACAGGGCCGTGCGGAGACGCGCCGGCAACTAGCCCGCGCCCGGGCGGACATGCACAGGGAGGTGGAGCACTGGCAGGAGGCGGCGGCCCGCGCCACCGCCGAGGCGGCACGGGTTGCCCGCGAGGCTGATGCCTTCAAGGCGGGCTGCCAGTCGGGCCGCGAAGATGTCATCTCGATCGTGCCGCTGCTTGTGGCGGCACAGCGACGCCCCGCGGACGAGGCACGCGCCAGCGGGGACGAGAGGTAGCGGTGGGCTCCCTGCCGGTGGCCCGGAAAGCCGGCGGGGAGCCAGGTGAAGGGGCCCCACAGCGCCGTGCAGGGCCCCGCTGCTATCTGGCGAAGAAGTGCAGGCCTATCCAGGCCCACGCGACCAGCACGCCCACCCGCCCGGTCCGGCTGCGCATGGCGCGGGTGAGCAGTTCGCCCAGGGACGGCACCGGGACACGGGTCCTGGTCGCCAGCACCTGCAGCAGCACGATCCCCGCCACGACCAGCAGGTATCCCGCGATCGTCACCTCATGGCCGCTCATCGCTCCACCAGGTACCAGCCGAGGGCGAGCCAGGCGAGCAAGACCACCGACCGGCCGGGGGAAGTGGCCAGCACCGGGTCGGTCAGGGTACTGACCGTCGGGTGACTGTAGGAGTCCGTGGTGAGCGACGGCTGCTGCAGCAGCGCGCCGAGCTCCCACAGGCAGCCCGCGACGAGCACCACGACCCAGGCGAGCGTGCCGGCCACCGGCAGCCGCCCGCTGGCCGGGCGGTCCCGGAGGGGGCCGTGCCAGCCGATCACCACCACGATCGTGCCGAGGACGATGATGCCCGCCGTCGCGGGCCAGGAGTAGCGGCTGAACGAGCCCACCACCCCGGCGTAGACGGCGCCGCCGGCCAGTAGCGCGCTCACGATCAGAAGCCGCCGGCGGCCCCCGGCCCGGCGGGCCGGCCGGGCCACGGAGGAGCTGCCTGATTCGGGATGGCGCAGCGCGCGGCGGCCCGTGTCCCAGGCCAGCCCCGCCGCCACGACGAGCATCAGCACACCGTCCACCGGCTTGCCGGAGACGGCGGTGAAGTACGCGATGGCGAGCAGCACCCAGACGACCGGCGCGCGAAGCCCGGCCAGGGCGGCCCAGGCCCGCCTGGGCGGCCGGCCCGGGACGACCGCCTCGGCGCATCCGGTCGGCGCACCGCCGCCGCCGGTGCCCCGGTTCTGGGTGTACCGGTCCTCCGGGCCCGGGGCAGCGCGGCTCACCTGCACAAGTTAGCGCCACGGAGACGGCCGGGAAAGTCCCGGGGGAGCGGGGCCTGCCCGCGGGCGGGCAGTTGCCGGGACGTATCGTTACGCCGGATCTTTCCCGCGGTGCGCGGCAGCAACGTGCACGGGGAGACACGGCCAGGTGAACGGTGCGCGGTGGCAGTGTTGCGCGGAGAGGACAGGAGCCGTGCACGGAAGGGGACACGAGCCGTGACCGGCACAGTTGTGGTCATCGACGGGAGGTCACTGAGCTGCGCCACGCTGGTGGCGGTGGCGCGCCAGCAGGCGCGCGTCGCCGTCGGCGAGCCGGCCGTGGCCGCGGCGCGGGCGGCCTGGCTGACCGGGCAGGAACTGGCCGCGCGGCAGCCGGTGTACGGCAGGAACACCGGGGTGGGCGCCAACCACGTGGTCGAACTCAGCGAGCGGGACCGGTCCGAGCACGGGATACGGCTGCTGCGCAGCCACGCCGCGGGCACCGGGCCGCTGCTGGCGCCCGAGGTGGCCCGGGCCATGCTCGTGGTGCGGCTCAACCAGCTCGGTGCTGGCGGCTCCGGCGTGGATCCGGCGCTGCTGCCCGTCCTGGCCGACGCCATCAACCGCGGCTTCACCCCGCCGGTGCCGCTTTACGGGGCGATCGGCACCGGCGACCTCACCGCGCTGGCCTCCACCGGGCTGTGCCTGCTCGGCGAGCGCGCGTGGCAGGGCGGCACCGGCCCGCCGCCGCAGTTCCGCATCCGCACCAGCGAGGCGCTCGGGTTCATCAGCAGCAGCGCGGCCACCCTGGGCGACGCCGCGCTGGCCTGCCACGACCTGGCCGCCCTGCTGCGGGCCGCCGTCCCGGTGGCGGCGCTGTCGCTGCTCGCGGTGCGCGGCTCCGCGGAGCCGTACGCCGAGGCGGTGCACCTGGCCCGGCCGCACCCGGGCCAGCAGCGGGTCGCGGCGAGCATGCGGGCACTGCTCGCGGCGGGCCCGTTCGCCGCGGCACGGATACAGGACCCCTACGGATACCGGGCGTTCCCCCAGGTCCACGGCCCCGCGCTGGACTCGGCCGAGCACGCCGCCGGCGTCGTGGACGCCGAGCTCAACGGTAGTGCCGAGAACCCGCTGATCGACGTGGCCGGGCATGCGGCGTGGCACAACGGGAACTTCCACGCCGCCTATGCCGGCCTGGCCCTCGACGCCATCCGCGCGGCGCTGTTCCAGACCGCGGCCCTGTCCGTGGCCCGGCTGGGGACCCTGATGGAACCCGCCTTCACCGGCCTGAACGGCTTCCTCGCGCAGGACCGGGCCAGCTCGGGCGTGATGATTCTGGAGTACGTGGCGCACTCCGCGGTCGCCGACATACGCCGCTTCGCCGCGCCCGCCGCCCTGGGCGGTGCGGTGCTGTCCCGCGGGGTGGAGGAGCACGCGGGCTTCGCCACCCAGTCGGCCCGGGCCACCAGCGACACCGTAGCGCCGTACCGGGCCGTGCTGGCCTGCGAGCTGATCGCCGCGACCCGGGCGCTGCGGCTGCAGGCCCGGGTGCCGGCCGACGGAGGCGGCCTGCGCAAGGCCTACGACCTGGCCGATTCCGCACTGGACCGGGCCACCGCCGACCGGCCGCTTGACAGTGACCTGGCCGCGGCGGACCGGGTGCTGGCCGCCCTGTCCCGGGTGGCGCCCGCGCCGGCGGCGGGCCGATGACGCGGCGGGCCGTGGCCGGTGACTCGCCAATGAGGCGCTGGCGTCCTGGCCGTGGCAGGCTGTGGTCAGGCTAGTCTTCCCCCAGCCAGCAAAGCGCGATCCACGCGGCCAGGGGAACGCCAGAGACAACGGAGAGCCGATGAGCATCATGGGCACGCGGGTGCTGCGGACCGAAGACCCGCGGCTGCTGACCAAAGGTGGCGTCTATACCGACGACCTGCGGCTGCCGGAGCTGACCGGCGCGGCCTATGTCACCATCGTGCGCAGCCCGGTCGCGCACGCGCTGATCACCGGGATCGACACCAGCGCGGCCACCGAGCTGCCCGGGGTGGTCGCCGTGCTTACCGCCGCCGACATGCCCGCCCCGCCGGAGGGTGGTGACGCCACGGCTGAGCCGCTGCTCGCGACCGACCGGGTGCGCTACGTCGGCGAGCCCGTGGCCCTGGTCCTGACCGAGGGCCGCTACCAGGGCGAGGACGCGGCGGAACTGGTCAGCGTCGACTACGACCTGCTGCCCGCGGTCCCCGGCATCGAGGAGGCCCTGACCGGCGGGACGCTGCTGTTCCCCGGCACGGAAAGCAACATCCTCGGCACCGGGACGGCGGGGGAAGGCGACGACACCAGCTTCGACGGCTGCGACGTGGTGCTCGAGCGGACAATCGTGAACCAGCGGCTCGCCCCGGTCCCGCTGGAGCCGCGGGCGCTGGCGGCCGCCTGGACCGGCGACCGGCTGACGATCTGGTCCAGCACCCAGAACCCACAGCTCGCGCGCGGTGCCATCGCCGGGGCCGTGGGGCTCGACCCCGCGTTGATCCGGGTGATCACGCCGGACGTGGGCGGCGGGTTCGGCGCCAAGGTCGCGGTGGACCGGGACGCCATCGCCGTCGCCTGGGCGGCCAAGCACACCGGGTACGCGGTCCGCTGGATCGAGTCCCGCAGCGAGAACCTGGTGGGCATGGTGCACGGCCGGGGCCAGCGGCAGACCTACAAGATCGGCGGGACGAGGGACGGCCGGGTGCTCGCCTACCACCTCGACGTCGTACAGGACTGCGGTGCCTTCAACCGCCTCGCCGCGTTCCTGGCGCAGCTCACCGTCCTGATGGCGGCCGGGGTGTACGACCTCCCGCACGGGGGCGCCTCGTTTCGTGCCGTGGTGACCAACACCACGCCGATCGCCGCCTACCGGGGGGCAGGCAGGCCCGAGGCGGCCGCGGCGATCGAGCGGGCGATCGACGACTTCGCTGCCGAGATCGGCATGGACCCCGCGGAGGTGCGCCGGATCAATGTGGTGCCCCCGGACAAGTTCCCTTTCACCAGCGCGACCGGCGCCACCTACGACACCGGCGAGTACGCGGCGGCGCTGGACCGGGTGCTGGCCGCCGCCGGCTACCCCGCGCTGCGGGCCGAGCAGGCGCGCCGCCGGGAGAGCGCGGACACTGTACAGCTCGGCCTCGGGATCTCGGTCTACGTGGAGATCACCGCCGGGGACATGGGCGGGGAGACGGCCCGGGTGGTGGTCGACGACACCGGCGCGGCGACCGTGTTCACCGGCAGTTCCGCGCACGGGCAGGGGCACCACACCGCCTGGGCGATGCTGGTCCAGAACGAGCTGGGCATCCCGATGGAGTCGGTCTCCGTCGTGCACGGCGACACCGATGCGATACCCGAGGCCATCGGCACCTTCGGGTCCCGGTCGCTGCAGCTTGGCGGGACCGCGGTGGTCCAGGCCGCGGGCGGGGTCAAGGAGCAGGCACGGCGCCTGGCCGCGGAGATGATCGAGGCGGCCGAGGCGGACCTGGAACTCGACACGGTGCGCGGCACCTGGCAGGTGCGCGGCGACCCGGCGTCCGCGCTGGGCTGGGGCCAGATCGCCGAGCGGGCCGGGCCGGACGGCCTGGCCGCCGACGCCCGCTTCAATGCCAGTGCGCCGACGTTCCCGTTCGGCGCGCACCTGGCCGTGGTGGAGGTGGACACCGAGACCGGCAAGGCGACCCTGGCGCGGCACGTGACCGTGGACGACGCCGGGAGGATCCTCAACCCGGTGCTCGCCGAGGGCCAGCGGCACGGCGGCATAGCACAAGGTGTTGCGCAGGCGCTGCTTGAAGAGGTGCGCTACGATCCCGACGGTAACCCGCTGACCAGCACGCTGGTGGACTACGAGGCGATCACCGCGACCGAGCTTCCCTCGTTCGAGCTGGTCGCCAGCGAGACCCCGACCACCATCAACCCGCTGGGCGCCAAGGGAATCGGCGAGGCGGGGACGATCGGATCAACCCCGGCGGTGCTGAACGCCGTTATCGACGCCGTGTCCTACCTGGGCGTGCGGCACATCGACATGCCGGCCACACCGGAAAAGGTGTGGGCCGCGATCAACGAAGCGAGGGCTGGCCGGTGAAAGTGGCGATCAGCGTCAACGGCACGCAGGTGGAAGCGGAGGTTGAGGACCGGCTGCTGCTCGTGCACTTCGTGCGCGAGGAGGCCGGCTTGACCGCTACGAACATCGGCTGCGACACGACCTCCTGCGGCGCGTGCACCGTGCTGCTGGACGGGGAGTCGGTGAAGTCCTGCACCGTGCTCGCCGCCCAGGCGGACGGGCACGAGATCACCACCTGCGAAGGGCTGGCCGGAGCGGACGGCCGGTGGCACGCGGTGCAGGAGGGTTTTCACGCCGAGCACGGCCTGCAGTGCGGGTTCTGCACCCCGGGCATGATGATGGCCGCCGTGTCGCTGCTTGCGGAGAACCCCGACCCCACCGAGGAACAGGTCAGGGCCGGGCTCGAGGGCAACATCTGCCGGTGCACCGGCTATCACAACATCGTCCGGGCGGTGCTCGCCGCGGCCCGTGACGGCCAGCCAGCGCAGAAGGCCTCGTGATCCCCGCACCGTTCGCCTACCGGCGGGCCAGCACCGTCGAGGAGGCACTCGACCTCGCCGCCGACGCCGGTGAGGACGGCAAGTACCTGGCGGGCGGGCATTCCCTGCTGCCGCTGATGAAGCTGCGGTTCGCGGTGCCCGAGGTGCTCATCGACATCGGCCGGATCGCGGAGCTTTCCTACATCCGCGGCGAGGACGGCCACATCGCGATCGGGGCGCTGACCCGGCACCACGACCTGGAGCACTCCGCGCTGCTGGCCGCCGAACTGCCGCTGCTCGCGCACGCCGCCGGGCAGGTCGGGGACCCGCAGGTGCGGCACCGGGGCACGATCGGCGGGGCGCTCGCGCACGGCGATGCCGCCTCCGACCTGCCCGCGGTGGCCCTGGCCCTGGACGCGACCCTGGTCGCCCGGGGGCCGTCGGGCAGCCGCGAGATCGCCGCGGCGGAGTTCTTCAGCGGGCTGTTCGAGACCGCCCTGGAGCCCGGCGAGCTGCTCACCGAGATCCGGATACCCAAGCCGGCGCAGCGGGGCTGGTCGTTCCAGAAGTTCACCAAGCGGGCCATCGACTGGGCGATCGTCGGAGTCGCCGTCCAGGGCGGGCAGGTGGCCCTGGTGAACATGGGCTCGATCCCGATCCGGGCCACCGCAGTGGAGCAGGCGCTGGCCGCCGGGGCCGGGCATGCCGACGCGGCGGCGCACGCCGCCGAGGGCACCAGCCCGGGCGCCGACCTCGGCGCCAGCGCGGCCTACCGGGAGCACCTGGCCCGGGTGCTCACCGCCCGGGCGCTCGCCGAGGCGGCAAGCCGTAACTGACCGGCCGGGCACCGTCAGGCCGGGTGGCATGGCGACGGGGCCGCCTTGGCGAAGATCGGCGGCCATTTTCGCTGAGGGGCGGCTGAGAGCGGGGAGGGATTGGCCGCGCGCGTTGCTAGCGTCCGTGGCATGAGTGTGCGCATGAGCCCGCGGTGGCGGTTCCTGATCGTTGCCGCGGCCGTGGTGGCGCTGCTGGCGGGCGCGATCACGCTGGCCGCCGTGGCGCGGCAGCCGGCCGGTATCACCGTCCGCGCCGAGCGGATCGGCGTGGTGGACGGCCCGCGGGACAACCAGCACGTGGCGCTCGACGCCAGCTTCTTCACCCCGGCCGGCCAGGGCCGGCTCCCGGCGATCCTGCTCGCGCCCGGATTCGGGGAGACCAAGTACGCGGTCGCCCCGGAAGCCGAATACCTGGCCCGGGCCGGATTCGCCGTGCTCACCTGGTCCCCGCGCGGCACCGGCGCCAGCGGCGGGCAGATCGGGCTCGACTCGCCGGACTACGAGGTCAGGGACACCAGCCAGCTGGTCACCTGGCTGGCCCGCCAGCCCCGGGTGCTGCTGGACCGGCGGGGTGACCCCCGGGCAGGCATCACCGGCGCCTCCTACGGGGGCGGCCTGGCGCTGCTGGCCGCCGCCTACGACCACCGGATCAACGCCGTGGTTGCGCAGAGCGCCTGGAACAACCTGGCCACGGCGCTGTTCCCGAACGCCGCGGGTGGCGGGCCGGCAAACGGCGTGTTCGCCAGGCAGTGGGCCGGGCTGCTGTTCACCCAGGGCTCGGCCGGGTTCGGCACCCCGCTGCCCGGGCCGGCCAGCCCGGTGGCCGCGGTCCGCCAGCACGTGCTCTGCGGGCGGTTCCTGCCCAGCATCTGCGCGATGTACCAGCAGGCCGCCCAGGCCGGGCAGGCGACACCGGCGGCGATCTCGCTGCTGGAGCGATCCAGCCCGGCGAGCGTCGCGAGCCGGATGGACGCCCCCACGCTGCTGATCCAGGGCCAGCACGACTCCCTCTTCGGCCTCGGCCAGGCCGATGCGAACTACCAGGCGATCCGGGGCAACGGCGGGCCCGCCGCCATGGTCTGGTTCGCCGGCGGCCACGACGGCGGAGACCAGCAGACCGGCTACGTGGACTCGCTCACCGCAGCGTGGTTCACCCGCTGGCTCGCGCCCGGGCACGTCCCACCCGCCTCCCCTCCCCCCTTCACAGCGGGGACCGGCCGGCCGGGCTTCGCGGTGACCCGGGTGCTCGGCTTCGACCCGTCCACCGACGCCGTGACGCTGGGCACCGCCACGGCCGGGGCCTACCCGGGGCTGGCCGGCACCACCCGCGCGGTCGTGCGGCTGACCGGCCCGCCGCAGGCGATCGACCACCCGCCCGGCGGCGCGCCGCCGTCGCTGTCCGGCTTCCCCGGCCTCGGCGCCCTCGGCGCGGTCGCCGGCGGTGGCACGAGCGGCGTCACCTTCGACATGCCGGGGCAGAGCGCCGCGTTCACCTCCGCCCCGCTGGCTGCCGCACTTCAGGTCACCGGGTCGCCCACGGTCCGCATCCGGGTCAGCGGCGCGCCGCAGGTAACCCTGTTCGCCAAGGTTTACGACGTGGACCAGGCCGGGCACGCCACCCTGCCCGCCGAACTGGTGGCACCGTTGCGGGTCACCGGCGCCCGCGCGGGCCGCATCGTTACCGTCACGCTGCCCGCGATCGACTACAGCTTCGCCGCGGGCCACCGGATGCGGCTGGTACTGACCACCACCGACTTCGGCTACGCGACCCCGCCCGCGCCGGCCGTCTACCGGGTGGCGCTGGCCGGATCCGGGCTCACGGTGCCCAGCGACCCGGCGCTGGCCGTCACCGGCGGCGGCGCCCCCGGCTGGGCCTGGGCGGCGCCGCTGTGCGCGCTGGCCGCCGCGGCGCTCATCCTGGCGCTGGGCTGGCGGCGCAGGCGGGACACGCTGGTCACCGGGCTGGCCCCGGTCCCGCTGGATATCTCCGGGCTGGTCAAGCGGTACCGCGACGGCCAGCTTGCGGTGGACGGCCTGTCGCTGCGGGTGGAGCGGGGCCAGATACTGGGGCTGCTCGGGCCGAACGGCGCGGGCAAGACGACCACGCTGCGGGCGCTGATGGGCCTGCTGCACCCGGACGAGGGCACGATCACCATCTTCGGCCATCGGGTGCACCCGGGTTCCCCGGCGCTGTCGCGGCTCGGCTCGTTCGTGGAGGGGCCCGGCTTCCTGCCGCACCTGTCCGGCCGGGCCAACCTGGAGCTGTACTGGCGGGCCACCGGCCGCCCCACCGGCGGCTGGCACCTGGACGAGGTGCTGGCCCTGGCGGGCCTGGGGACCGCCATCGACCGCCCGGTCCGCAGCTACTCCCGGGGGATGTGCCAGCGGCTGGCCATCGCCCAGGCCATGCTCGGCCTGCCGGACCTGCTGGTGCTGGACGAGCCGATGAACGGGCTCGACCCGCCGCAGATCAGGGAGATGCGCGACGCGCTGCTGGGGTACGCCGCCGCCGGGCGCACCGTCATCCTGTCCAGCCACCTGCTCGCCGAGGTCGAGCAGACCTGCAGCCACGTGGTGGTGATGAACCAGGGCAGGCGTATCGCCGCGGGCCAGGTAGCGGACATCGTCGGCGCCGGGGCGGCGCTGCTGGTCGGCACCACCGAGGCGGACCGCGCGGTGTCGGTGCTGCGCGGCCTGAGCGGGATCGACTCGGTGCACCGGCATGCCGACGGCGTGCAGGTGCAGCCGAACGGCGTGCCCGCCTCGGCGGTGGTCGCGGCGCTGGTCGGCGCCGGGGTACCGGTGGACCGGGTCGGCCCCAGCCGCCGCCTGGAGGACGCGTTCCTGGCGTTGATCGACGGGCAGCAGGCCGCGGCCGGCCCGCCCGGGGCCGCAGGCCCGGAGGAAGGGGTGAGGTCATGACGGCCGCGGACCTGCCCGCCGCCCCCGGCTACCAGCCGCGGCGGACCCTGCCGCTGCGGGTGGAGGCGATCCGGCAGTTGCGCCGCAGGCGGACCATGGTGGCCGCGCTGATCCTGCTGGCGCTGCCCTGGATCCTGGTCGGCGCGTTCGAGCTTGGCGGCCCGCCGCAGCCGGGCTCGGGTGCCCCGGGGCTCGTCGATCTCGCCACCACCGGCGGGCTGAACTTCGCCGCGTTCAGTTTCTTCGCCTCCGTGGGCTTTCTGCTCGTCGTGGCGGTGGCCCTGTTCTGCGGGGACACCGTGGCCAGCGAGGCGGGCTGGGGGTCGCTGCGGTACCTGCTCGCCGCGCCGGTGCCCCGGTCGCGGCTGCTGCGGCAGAAACTGATCGTGGCGCTGGCCTATTCGACGGTCGCGGTGACCGCCTTCCCGCTGATGTCGCTGGTGGCGGGCACGGTGGCGTTCGGCTGGCATCCGCTGCGGCTGCCCGGCACCGGGGCGGAGCTCGGCTCCGGTACGGCACTGGGCCGGATGGCCATCGTCCTGGTCTACGTGCTGGCCACCGAGCTGGTCGTGGCCGGCCTTGCGTTCCTGCTCTCGGTGACCACCGACTCGCCGCTCGGCGCGGTCGGCGGCGCGGTCGGCCTGGTCATCGTCAGCGACATCCTGGACGCGGTGACCGCGCTGCACGGCTGGCGCCAGGTGCTGCCCACGCACTGGCAGTTCGCCTGGCTCGACGCGATGCAGCCGCAGATCACCTGGGGCGGCATGCTCGAAGGTGCCTCGGTGTCGCTCTGCTACGCCCTGATCCTGTTCGCCTGGGCGTTCCGCCACTTCCGCGGCAAGGACATCGTCTCCTGACCGGCCCGCCGTGGCCTACTCGTCGGCGATGATCGAGCCGGCCCGCAGCGCCAGGTTCGCCAGGAAGTACACGACCAGGATCAGGATCGTGCCCATGGTGGAGGATTCGACGAAGAAGTTCAGCGGGTTCATGCTGCCGCTGTCGCGGCTGATCAGGTGGCCGAGCAGCCACACGACGATGATGGCGCCCGCGATGGCGGTGAACGCCAGCAGGGCGTTCACCGGGGTCTGGCGGGTCGGGTGCACCTTGCCCAGCCTGGACGGCAGCAGCCGCTCCAGGCCGGCCCAGGCCCATCATCGCGATGGACAGGAACACCGCCCTCGGCACGTTGCGCCGCGGGTTGCCGGTCTCCTCGGCCAGCGCCGCGGAGTTCTCCCAGCCGATGAACAGGTAGATGGCCAGCGGGAACCCGGCCGCCGGGCCGCGGACCCGTTGGTGATGCGGCTGGGCTGGAACGGCACGGTGCTCAGGTGCGCGCCGTTCTTGATGATGGCGGCGACGGTGGGCAGGTGCCCGCCATGACCGCCCTACTTCTCCTCGTCCGCGGTCGCCGCCGCCACCGTCCCGCGGCCGTGAGGTGCCCCGGCCAGCCGTGCCTTGCGGCGGCGGTGGTAGCGCCGTCCGAGGGTGAAGGCGGCCACGCCGACCGCGACACCGACCACAAGCGCGCCCACGCTGACCGCGTCGTGGTGGCCGGTGGTGACCTTGCCCGCGCCGTAGACGGTGAAGCCCACCGAGATCACGTAGACCGTGCCGGCGAGGAGATTCCAGACCACGAACTGGGTGTACTTCATCCTGGCGATACCCGAGACCAGGCACGGGGTGAAGAAGACCGCCAAGCGCCCCCACTTGGCGTACATGGCCTCCCCGGCGGTGAGCACCCGCTGCCGCCGGGCCAGCAACGGGCCAGGGTGGCTGAGGAGCGCACGGCCCCAGCGAACCCCGATCGAGTACCCGGCCATCCCACCGGCTTCGACAGCGATGACGGCAACGATCAGTACGGCAGCGATGTTGAGCTTGCCTTGGCTGGCGGCCACGGTGGCGGCACCGAGCACGGTCGCGCCGATGCCGGGGATCCCGGCCCACCCGAGCATGATCAGGGTGAAGACGGCGAGGTAGATCCAGGAGCCTTCGGGTGCCGACGAGCCCGCGGCGGCAAGCGGATGCATCGCCGGCCGTCAGAGGCTGCCGTGCGGCACGGGCCGGATGCGGCTCACAAGCGTCATCCCATCCTCCGAACACCTTCTCGGTGACCAGCATCCGGTTTTCGTCGAGCTTAGCGCTGACCTGGTTCGCCCAGCGGAAGACCGCAACGTTGATCAGCAACACAACGGCGACGATGCCGAGGGCCGCGGCCAGCACCATGGCGGGCGACGGGGCCCTGGGCTCAGGCGGACTGGAGCGGGAGGCCGGCCGCGGCGGCGTTGGCGAAGTCGTCGTCCACGCCGGTGACCTGGCGCCCGCGGCCGGCCAGCAGGGACGCGGCCACGATCGCGCGGTACCCGCTCTGGCAGTGCACCCACAGCTCGCCAGGGGGCAGCTCGCCGGCCCGGCCGGCCAGCTCGTACAGCGGGATGTGCCGGGCACCGGCGATGTGGCTCTCGGCCCACTCCAGCGGCAGCCGGACATCCAGCACCGCCGGGCTCCCGGCGTTCATCGCCGCCGCCAGATCGCCGAACTTGGCCAGCCGCAGCGACGCGAGCCGGGCGCCGGCCGCCCACCGCGGCGGGCCCCCGCTGGCCGCCGCGGCGGGCCGGTCGGCCCAGATCCTGGCCAGCTCCCGCTGCGCCTGTGCCACCTGCTCCGGCGTCTGGCCAAGCAGCGTCAGCGGCGCGCCCCACGGCACGGTCCAGCCCACATAGCTGGCGAAGCTGCCCTCCAGCGGGAAGCTGACAGAGCCCGGCAGGAAACCTTCCGCGAACGCGATGCGATCCCGCAGGTCGATCACCCACTCGCCAGCGTCGAGGCGGCGGCGGACCTCGTCGGCCGCGGCCTGGCGCGGCGGCGACAGGTCGGCACCCGTCGGCCCGGCCAGGTTGGCGGGCCCCATGTGGGCGTAGTAGGCGGGCCAGGTGTCCAGGCTCGCGAGCAGGCCGCCGGTGTACTCGCGCTCGCCCAGGGTCAGCACCGGGTTCGCCCGCATCTCGGCGGCGATCGTGGAGGACTGGCCGCCGGACTGCCCGGCCGAGCAGAAACTGCCGAAACCGTGCGTCGGGAAGACCGGGGTGGTGCCGGGCAACCGGGCGAGGCGGTGGGCGGAGGCGTACTGCGCCCGGGCGAGCGCGCCGGTGTGCTCAGGCCCGAGCAGGTCGGGCCGGCCGGTGGTGCCGTAGAGCAGTGACCCGCCGGTGAACACCCCGGCCACCTGGCCCCCGGATTCCAGCACGTAGCTCAGGTGGGTGAAGGTGTGGCCGGGGGTGGCCAGCGCCCGCAGCCGCAGCGCGTCACCGACCTCGGCCGTGTCGCCGTCGCGGACGGGCGTCCGGTCGAAGGCCACCGGATCGGCGGCGTTGACCAGGTACGCCGCGCCGGTGACCGCGGCGAGGGCGGGCCCGCCGGTGAGGTAGTCGTTGTGGATGTGCGTCTCGGCGATGTGGGTGATCCGCACCCCGTGCTCCGCGGCCAGCGCGGTGACCCGGTCGGTGTCCCGCTGCGGGTCGATGACCACGGCGGCGCTGCCGTCATGGACCAGGTAGCTGCGATCGCCCAGGCCCGGCGTCTCGATCGGCAGTACCTCGGCCACGTGCACCCCTTCCAGCCCCATTGCCGGAACCTCAAATGTACGGTCATTCGTACTTTCATTCAAGGTGCGCGAGGTCATCCGAGGTGTCGCTACCTTGGGGTTCTAACCGTTGAGCAGAAGGACCGGGGATGCCACGGATCGGCACGGTGATCAGGGAGGTGTACCACCGGCCGGGCACCAGCGCCCTGCCGGCCCACCTGGAAGAGCACTATGGCGTCCGGGTCACCGCCACGGCCAGGCTGGCGGAGGGCGTCCTCCGGGTGGACCGCGACGCCGGTCCCCCCTGGGTGGCGCGGATGATGCTGACCAGCCGCCCGCTGGCCAGGACCGAACAGGACGCCGGGGTGCTCCGCTTCCTGGAACGCCAGGGTTTCCCTGCCGAACGCTGCGCGCACGCCAGCCCGGTCACCGAGCTCGGCGGCCGCGCGGTCCTGGTCACCGGGTACCTCCCGGGCAAGCGCCCGTCCGGCAGCCCCGCCGTGTGGCGCAAGCTCGGCGGCCTGCTGGGGCGGCTGCACACCCTGCCTGCCGAGCCAGGCCCGGCGCGGCGCCAGGCCGGCGCACTGCACCACCTGCCGCGGTACGAGGGCGGCCCGGACGCCGATCTCGCCGCAGCCGCCGCGCTGCTGGCCGACCTTGACGGGCGTGTCCCGGCCGAGCACCGGCAGCTCTACGAGCTGATCACCGAACTGCTGCCCGAGGGCGACGACGCCAAGGGCCTGCCCGAGGCGTTCATCCACCCCGACCCGGTCAGGAACAACGTGGTGGTCACGCCGGGCGGCCCGGTATTCGTGGACTGGGCCGGCGCCGGAACGGGCCCGCGGCTGGCCTCCCTGGCCGGCCTGCTGCACAGCGCGGGCCCCCGGCACGCCCCCGCGGCTCTGGCCGGCTACCGCGAGCACATCGAGCTGACCCCGGCGGAACTCGGCCGGCTCGAGGGCGTCCTGTGGATCCGCATCCTCTGGCTGTCCGCCTGGCAGTGCTGGCTGGCGTGCGTGTCGGCCAAGGTGCACCAGGGCTTCTTCCCCCGCCGGGAGTACATCACCACGCTGGCCGCCGCGGTCAGGGCGCACAGCGGGAGGCCGGCATGACCATCCAGATCACCCCGCAGCGGCTGGGGACGCTGCTGCGGCCGCGCAGCGTGGCGCTGGTCGGCGCCGCGGACAAGTCGGGCTTCTCCCAGATGGCCTACCGAAACCTGGTGGACTTCGGCCTGGGCGAGCACACCCACCTGGTGAACCGGCGCGGCGCGGCGGCCCACGGGCGGGCCACGGTCACCTCCTGCACGCAGATCGCCGAGCCGGTGGATCTCGCGTTCATGATGGTGCCGCGGGCCGCCACCCTGGACGCGCTCCGCGACGCGGCCGCGGCGGGCATCAGGCACGCGCTGGTGCTGTCCTCGGGGTACGCGGACGCAGGGGAGGCCGGGCAGCGCGCTCAGGCGGACCTGGTCGCCTGCGCCGAGGCGCTGGGCGTGCTCCTGGTCGGGCCCAACCACCTGGGGTTCGCCAACTTCGTCGACCAGGTCCCGGTCACCGCGATCCCCGGGCTGCCCCGCGCGGCCGGGCCTGTCGCCCTGGTGTCGCAGAGCGGGATGGCCGCCAGTGCGATGCTCGACTTTGCCACGATGACCGGCGTCGGGCTGTCCTACCTGGTGACCCTCGGCAACGAGGCCATGGTCGCCGCCGGGCACGTGCTCGACTACCTGGTCAGGGACCCGCACACACGGGCCGTGGCGCTGTTCCTCGAGACGATCCGCGACCCGCTGGCGTTCGCCCGGGCGGCCAGGCGCGCCGCCGCGGCCGGCAAGGCGGTCGTGGTGCTCAAGTCCGGCCGGTCCGAACTGGCCGCGCGGTCGGCGGCCGCGCACAGCGGCGCCGCGGTCGGCGACGACCGCCATATCGATGAGTTCCTGCATGACCTGGGCGTGATCCGGGTGGAGGAGATCGAGGACCTCATCCTCACCGCGGGTGCCGCGGCCCACCTCGGCCGGCTGGCCCGGCCGGGCGTCGGGGTGGTGTCGATCTCCGGCGGGGCGTGCGACATGCTCGCCGACCACGCTGCCGTGCTCGGCGCCCCGCTGCCGGCCCTGGCCCCGGCCACCCGCGCCGCGCTGGCCCAGGTGCTGCCTGACTTCGGCACCGTGCAGAACCCGCTGGACATCACCGGGGCGGCGGTCATCGACCCGGGCCTGTTCACCCGGTGCATCGAGGCCGTGTCCGCCGACCCGTCGGTCGGCGTGGTCGCGGTCATCAACGGACTGCCCTGGCAGGGCGACGGGCGGCCGTGGCCGGGCCAGGTGCTCGCCGACGCCATCGGCGCCGGTGCCGCCCGGGCGAAAACCCCCGTGGTGTGCGTGAGCCAGGTGATGCAGCCGATCACCGCTTACACCAGGGAGGTGATGGCCCGGGCCGCCATCCCCTACACCATCCCCGGCCTCCGCCACTGCGTAGCGGCCCTCCGCAACATCGGCTGGTGGTCCGAGAGGGCATGAGCGTGATATCGAGGCCCGTAGAGGGGCACCAAACTCACATTCATGAGCGGCGAAACGAGGGACGGGCGAGGAGAAGCCGATGGACGGGCGCTGGGAGTTCTGGATCGACCGGGGCGGCACGTTCACCGACGTGGTAGCCCGCCGCCCGGACGGCACGCTCGCGGTGCACAAGCTGCTGTCGGAGAACCCCGGTGCCTACGACGACCCGGCGGTGGCCGGCATCAGGCACCTGCTCGGCATCGCGCCGGGACAGCAGATTCCGGCTGAACGGATCGCCGTGGTCCGCCTGGGCACCACGGTGGCGACGAACGCCCTGCTCGAGCGCAAGGGCGAGCCGTGCGTGCTGGTCATCACCGCCGGGTTCGCCGACGCCCTGCGGATCGCCTACCAGGACCGGCCCAAGATCTTCGACCGGCAGATCATCCGGCCGGACATGCTGTACTCCCGGGTGATCGAGGCCACCGAGCGCATCGGCGCGCACGGCGAGGTGCTGGTACCGCTGGACGCCGGCGCCGTGGCCGCCGGCCTGAAAGCCGCCTACGAGGACGGGTTCCGCTCGGTCGCGGTCGTCTGCATGCACGGGTACCGCTACCCGGAGCACGAGGCCCGGATCGGCGAGATCGCCACGAAAGCAGGGTTCACCCAGGTGTCGCTGTCCCACGCGACAAGCCCGCTGATGAAGCTGGTCTCCCGTGGTGACACCACGGTCGTGGACGCCTACCTCTCCCCGGTGCTGGCCAGGTACGTGGCCAGCGTGACCGGCGAGTTGCCCGGGGTCCGAGTGCAGTTCATGCAGTCCCACGGCGGCCTGGCCAGCGCGCAGTCGTTCCGCGGCAAGGACTCCATCCTGTCCGGTCCCGCCGGGGGCATCGTGGGCATGGCCCGCACCGCCCAGGCGGCCGGGTTCGGCCGGGTGATCGGGTTCGACATGGGCGGCACCTCGACCGACGTGTCCCACTTCGCCGGCGAGTTCGAGCGGCAGTACGAGACCCAGGTCGCCGGGGTGCGGATGCGCGCGCCGATGCTTGCCATCCACACCGTCGCCGCGGGCGGCGGGTCCATTCTGCAGTTTGACGGCAGCAGGTTCCGTGTCGGCCCCGGCTCGGCCGGCGCGGTGCCCGGCCCGGCGGCCTACCGGCGCGGCGGGCCGCTCACGGTCACCGACGCCAACATCATGCTGGGCCGTATCCAGGCGAGCCACTTCCCCGCGGTGTTCGGCCCCGGCGGCGACCAGTCGCTGGACACCGCGGTCGTGGCGGAGAAGTTCGCTGCCCTGGCCGCCGAGATCGGGGACGCGACCGGCCGGCCGCAGCGCCGGGAAGAGGTGGCCGCCGGGTTCCTGGCCATCGCGGTCGCGAACATGGCCAACGCGATCAAGAAGATCTCGGTGCAGCGCGGCTATGACGTGACCAGGTACGTGCTCGCCACGTTCGGCGGGGCCGGTGGCCAGCACGCCTGCGCGGTCGCCGACGCGCTCGCCATCGAAACCGTGCTGATCCACCCGCTCGCCGGGGTGCTGTCCGCCTACGGGATGGGCCTGGCCGACCTGACGGCGATGCGGGAGCAGGCGGTGGAGGCGCCGCTCACGGACGCGCTCCTGCCGGAACTGGACAAGATCGCCGGGGCGCTGGCGGCCGACGCACGGGCGGAACTGGCCGACGGCGGCGCCGATCCGGCCCAGGTGACCAGCGTGCGGCGGGCGCATCTGCGGTACGCGGGCACCGACACCGCGCTGCCCGTGCCGTTCGGCCCGGCCCGGGAGATGACCGCCGCGTTCGAGCGTGCCTACCGGCAGCAGTTCTCGTTCCTGATGCCGGACAAGACGATCGGCGTGGAGGCCGTTTCTGTCGAGGCGATGCTGGCCGGGGGGGCGCCCCCCCGGAACCCCCCGATGACCGCAAGGCCCCGTAGCTTCGTCACGTCGCCTCGGCCCGCGGCCAGCGGGGAGGTTTCCCGCGGGCGGCCGCTGGCGCCCGGGGCCGCGGGCAGCCGGGGGCCGGCCGTTTCGATGTACGTGCACGGAAGGTGGGCCGACGTGCCGCTCGCCCGGCGGGCGGACCTGCGGCCAGGCGAAGGCGTCGACGGGCCCGCGCTGATCGCGGAGGATTTCGCGACCACCGTGGTGGAACCGGGCTGGCGCGCCGAGGTCACGCCGGAGGAGGACCTGCTGCTGACCCGGGTGGTCCCGCGGCCCGGGCGCAGCGAGGCGGGCACCGCGGCCGACCCGGTGCTGCTGGAGATCTTCAACAACCTGTTCATGTCGGTGGCCGAGCAGATGGGCGCCCGGCTGCGGGCCACCGCGCACTCGGTCAACATCAAGGAGCGGCTCGACTTCTCCTGCGCGGTGTTCGACGCGGCCGGCGGGCTCATCGCCAACGCCCCGCACATGCCGGTGCACCTGGGGTCGATGGGGGAGTCCATCGCGATGGTCGCCGGCCGCAACGCCGGGACCATGCGGCCGGGCGACGTGTACATGCTGAACGACCCCTACCACGGCGGCACGCACCTGCCCGACGTCACCGTGGTCACCCCGGTGTTCAACGAGGCAGGCACCCGCCTATTGTTCTACGTCGCGTCGCGGGGGCACCACGCCGAGATCGGCGGGATCACGCCAGGGTCGATGCCCGCGTTCAGCACCGAGGTGAACCAGGAGGGGGTGGTGATCGACAACTGGCTGCTGGTGCGGGACGGGACGCTGCGGGAGGCGGAAACCCGTGCCCTGCTTGCCGATGCCCCCTACCCGTCGCGCAACCCCGGGGTGAACCTGGCCGATCTGCGCGCGCAGATCGCCGCCAACGAGCGCGGGGTGTCCGAGCTGCGGCGGATGGTGGCGCACTTCGGCCTGGACGTGGTGCACGCCTACATGCGGCACGTGCAGGACAACGCGGAGGAGGCGGTGCGCCGGGTGCTCTGGACGCTGCGCGATGGGCAGTGCCGCTACGAGACCGACGGCGGTGCGGTGATCAGCGTGGCGGTCCGGGTGGACCCGGCCACGCGGTCCGCCGAGATCGACTTCACCGGCACCTCGGCGCAACTGCCTGGCAACTTCAACGCCCCGTCCTCGGTGGCCATGGCCGCGGTGCTTTACGTGCTGCGCACGCTGGTGGCCGACGAGATCCCGCTGAACTCCGGCTGCCTGAACCCGGTCAAGGTGATCATCCCGCCGGGGTCGATGCTGGCCCCCGGCTACCCGGCCGCGGTGGCCGCGGGCAACGTGGAGACCTCCCAGGCGATCACCGGGGCGCTGTACGCGGCGCTCGGGGTGCAGGCCGAGGGCTCGGGGACCATGAACAACGTCACGCTGGGCAACGCGCGGCACCAGTACTACGAGACCGTGGCCAGCGGTTCCGGCGCCGGAAATGGGTTCGGCGGCACCGACGTGGTGCAGACGCACATGACCAACTCCCGGCTCACCGACCCCGAGGTGCTGGAGTGGCGCTACCCGGTGCGGGTGGAAAGCTACGCGATCCGGCGCGGCAGCGGCGGTGCCGGGCGGTGGGCCGGCGGCGACGGGGGCCGGCGTGAACTGCGCCTGCTCGAGCCGATGACGGTGACCACGCTGGCCAGCCACCGCCGGGTGCCGCCCTACGGGATGGCCGGCGGGCGGCCAGGGGCGCTGGGCCGGCACTGGGTGGTGCGGCCCGACGGCCGCACGGTCCCGATGCGCGGCTGCGACAGCGTGGAGGTCGGCGCCGGTGACCTGTTCGTCATCGAGACCCCCGGTGGCGGTGGCTACGGCACACCGGGCACGCCAGGTGACGGGGGCACCGGCCGGTGATCCAGACTGAGACCCATGACAACTGACACAGCCGAGGGCGCGGCCGGAGCGGTGATCGCGGGACAGCGGGTGGAACTGCTGGACCGGGCCCGCGTCTACGCCTGCGGCATCACCCCTTACGACGTGACCCATCTCGGGCATGCGGCCACGTTCGTGTGGATCGACACGCTCGGCCGGGTGCTGCGCCTGCTCGGCGTCCAGCCGGAGGTGTGCCGCAACGTCACCGACGTGGACGACGTGCTCGACGTGGCGGCGGGCCGGGCGGGCGCGGACTACGACGAGTTCGCGGCGATCCAGCAGTTCGGCTTCGACAGGGACATGGCCGCGATCGGGGTCCGCTCGCCGGAACACGAGCCGCGGGCGCACCGGTACGTGGCGCAGGTCATCAGGCTGGCCGCGGGGCTGCTCGAGGCGGGCGCCGCCTACCAGCGCGGGGGCGGGGTCTACTTCCGCGGCGCGGGCGTGGCCGAGCGCGCGGGGCTTGGCCGGCCGGAGGCGCTGGCCCTGTCCGGGGAGTTCGGCGGCCGCCCCGACGACCCGGCCAAGGACGACCCGCTGGACGTGGCGGTCTGGCAGGCCGCCGAGCCCGGCCACCCCGCCTGGGACTCGCCCTGGGGGCCCGGCCGCCCCGGGTGGCACGCCGAGTGCGCGGCGATGGCTATGTCGGTGTTCGGCCCCGCCGTGGACGTCCATGCGGGCGGCGCCGAACTGCGCTTTCCGCATCACGCCTACCACGCCGCGATGGCCGAGTCGTTCACCGGTGTGCGCCCGTACGCGCGGGCCTGGTTCCACACCGGCGTGGTCACCATCGGCGGCGCCAAGATGGCCAAGTCGGCCGGCAACCTGGTGCTGCTCGGCGACCTGCTGAAGGAGCATCCCGCGGGAGCGGTGCGGCTGATGATCCTGGACCGGCCCTGGGCACAGGGCTGGGACTACCGGCCGGAACTGCTCGGGCCCGCCGCCGCCCGGCTGGAATCGCTGTACCGGGCGGCGGCGCGGCAGGAGAGCGACGACCCCGCTGCCGTGGCCGAACTGCGCCGCCTGCTGGCCACCGACCTGAACGTCCCCGCCGCGCTCGACCTGGCCGCCGAGGCGGGCGGCGCGCCCGCCCGCACCCTGGCCAGCGTGCTCGGCCTCACCTGAGGCGGGGCCCCAGCCCGGTGACGAAGGAACCGGGCCGTTGGCCAGCGGGGGGTTCGGGGGGTCGCTCCCCCGGCTAGCAGGGCTGGGCGCGGGCAGGAGTAGGTTTGCCTCGCGCCGTTGGCGCGCTCTCCAGTCTGAAGGCTGGAGATTCAGCCTGTGCGCGCATACGGCACTTCTGCGGCTTCCTGCTTCCCCGCAGACCGCCAAGAGGCAAAACTCCTGGTCTTACACCCGCTCCACAGGCTTTTACCCCTCGGGGACGTTCCCGCCCGCCCGGCGGTACCTGACATGATCATCCTGGCCGGTGGATAATGCCGGGTCAACGTGATACGCCGGGGTGGCGCTTCACCACCGGCCTGAGGGCCGGCGCACTGCGCCACTTCTTGGCAGCGAGGAGGAACAATGCAGTTGACCAAGCTGGGGCACGCCTGTGTGCGGCTGGAGAAGGATGGCGGGGTCCTGGTCATCGACCCCGGGGCGTTCAGCGGTGACAATGCCCTGGACGGGGCCGACGCTGTGCTCGTCACGCACGAGCACTTCGACCACGTGGTCCCCGACAGCCTGCGTGCCACGCTGGCGGCGCAGCCCGGCCTGCGGCTGTGGGCTCCGGCATCGGTGGCCGGCCAGTTCGCCGAGTTCGGCGACCGGGCCAAGGCGGTCGCGCACGGCGACGATTTCACCGCCGCCGGGTTCGGCGTGCACGTCTACGGCGCGGAGCACGCGGTGATCCACCCCGACATCCCCGGGTGCGCGAACGTGGGCTTCCTCGTCGACGGCGAGGTCTTCCACCCCGGTGACTCCTACACCGTGCCGGAGGACCCGGCCGGCACGCTGCTGCTGCCGGGCAGCGGGCCGTGGCACAGCACGGCGCAGATGATCGACTACGGCCGTGCGGTGGCCCCGCGCCGCGGGTTCATCATCCACGACGCGCTACTGTCCGAGACCGGCCTCGCCGTGCTCGACATGTTCGCCGGCCTCGCCGCGGGACCTCACGACGCCAAGTACACCCGGCTGGAGCCCGGCACCAGCGTCGATCTCTGAGCATCGCGGTGCCGCCGGTCTTGCTCGGAATGACCGGGCATGCGAACCTGCTTCAGTGGCTCCCAACCCAGTAACCGCCCCACCCGACCACGCCTCCAGCGATCCGCCGTTGCGCGGCGAGCCGGTGGCGCGTGAGGTCTTCGTCGGCCTGCCCGGCCGCTACGACCGGCTCGCCTACCTGCTCTCGTTCGGCCAGGACCGGCGCTGGCGCCGGGCGGTGGTCGCCCGCACCGCCGCGGGGTCACCGCGGCTGGTGCTCGACGTCGCGACCGGCCCCGCCGGGATCGCGCTGGCCGTCGCCCAGGCGACCGGGGCGAACGTGGCGGGGGTGGACCTCAACGAGCCCATGCTGCGGGCAGGGCTGCCACGGATCACCCGGCCGCTGGCGCGCGGCCGGGTCCGGGTCGCCGCGGGCCGCGCCGACCAGCTGCCGTTCGCCGACGCCACCTTCGACGCGGTGACCTTCTCCTACCTGCTGCGATACGTGGACGACCCGGCGGCCACGGTCGCCGAGATGGCCCGCTGCCTGCGGCCCGGCGGCACGCTGGCCTCCCTGGAGTTCAACGTCCCGCCGCAGCCGGCCTGGCGGGCCGCCTGGTGGTGCTACACCCGGATGGCGCTGCCGGTGCTCGGCGGCCTCACCGGGGGCCGGCCCTGGTACCGGGTGGGCAGGTTCCTCGGCCCGAGCATCTCCGTGCACTACCGGCAGTACCCGCTGGCCTGGCACGTCGCCGCCTGGCAGGCGGCGGGCCTGACCGAGGTCCGGACCGAGCTGATGAGCCTTGGCGGGGGACTGGTCATGTGGGGGCGCAAGGGATCCGCCTCATGAGGTCATCCGGGGAACGGTCGGCCTTTTACTCGGTCGGCCGGGGCACCGGCGGGCCCGGCGACTGGCTGACGCTACTGCACCCGCCCTACACGCTGTGGCACCTGTCGTACGTGGCGATCGGTGCCGCGGTCATGCCGCCGCTGGTGCTGTGGCGGCTGGCCGGCACGCTGGTCGCGTTCTTCCTGGCGGTCGGGATCGGCGCGCACGCGCTGGACGAACTGCACGGCCGGCCGCTCGGCACCGGCATCAGCACCACCCTGCTTATAGTCACGGCGGTCGCGACGATCACCGCGGCGATGGTGCTCGGCCTGGCCGAGGGCGGCTGGAAGCTGCTGCCATTCGTGATCGCCGGCGGGGTGCTGGTCTACGGGTACAACCTGGAGCTGTTCGGCGGGGTGCTGCACAGCGACGTCTGGTTCGCGGTGGCCTGGGGGGCGTTCCCCGTGCTGGTCGGTGCCTATACACAGCACTGGACCCTGTCGGTGGCGGCGGGGGTGGCGGCGGTGGCCGCCTTCTTCCTGTCGCTGGGCCAGCGCGCGCTGAGCACGCCCGCCCGGACGCTGCGCCGCCGGGTCACCGGGGTCGCGGTGCGGCTGACGTTCACCGACGGGACCACGGCCGAGCTCGGCCGCGCTGACCTGCTGGCCCCGATCGAGCGGGCGCTGCGCTACTTCGTCTGCGCGACAAGCGCCGTCGCGGTCGCCATGGTGCTGGCCCGGTGAGCGGGCCCCATTACGACGCCGTGGTGGTCGGCGCCGGGCCCGCGGGCAGCATCGCCGCCCTGGTGCTGGCCCGCGGCGGCGCCCGGGTCGCCCTGGCCGACAAGGCGGCCTTCCCAAGGGACAAGGCCTGCGGCGACCTGATCGGGCCGCGGGGCGTGCAGGTGCTGGCGGACCTCGGGCTGACCGTGCCGGACGTCGGCCACGGCTCCGACCTGCTCGCGGTCGGCCCGTCCGGCCGCCGCAGCCGGCTGCCGGCCTTCACCGGGCGCAGCTACCCAGGCCACGGGATCGTGGTCCCCCGGGTGGCCTTCGACAATGCGCTGCGCGAGGCCGCGCTGGCCGCCGGGGCGGTCGGGGTACGGGCGCGCATCACCGCCGTGGAGAAGGGCCCGGAGGAGACGGTGCGCGCGGTGCTGGCCGACGGGCAGCGCCTGGCCGGGGATGTGATCATCGGCGCCGACGGAGCGCTGAGCACGGTCGCCCGGCTGGCCGGGATGCTGGACCCGGCGGCGGCGCTGTGGGGGTTCGCGGTCCGGGCCTACGTCCCCGGCGAGGTCCCGTTGCCGCTGCTGGTCTTGCTGGAGTCGGCGCCGTGGCGGATCTACCCCGGGTACGGCTGGCTGTTCCCCGGTGCGGACGGGCAGGCCAACGTGGGCATCGGGATCGGCATGGGCGGCACCAGGCATTCCGCGCCGCTCCGCGCGGACCTGGACCGCTTCACCGCGCTGCTGCGCTCGCGCGGGGACCTGCGGCCCGCCGCGGAGCCGGGACCGGTCATCGGCGGCTGGCTGCGCATGGGCGGGACGGGGACGCCCCCGGCGGCGGGCAACGTCCTGCTGGTGGGGGACGCGGCGGGCCTGATCAACCCCCTGCAGGGAGAGGGCATCGCGCCCGCCATGATCAGTGCCCGGCTGGCGGCGGAGGCGGTGCTCGCGGATCCGTGCCGGGCGGGCCCGGCTTACGCCCGCGCCATGGACGCGGCGTTCGGGCGCTACCTGCCCGGCGCCAGCGCGCTGCAGCGCACTCTGCTGCGCCGGCCGTGGGTGGCGTCCGCCAGCATGCGCCTGGTCACCGCCCCGGTCGTCGGCCGCCTGGTGGCCAGCACCTGGTCGATCTACTGGAACGGCCTGGCCGACGGGGCCGCGCCGCGCCCCGCCGCGTGGGCCGCCCGGGGCCTGGAAACGGCAGTGACCCGGCTCGCGCGCGAGCCGGGCCACCGGAGCCGCTGAGACCTCAGCCGGGGCCGGCGAGGTAGTTGTGCGACTTGGACCCGTGCAGCCTGGAGTGCGACACGGTGGCCGGCAGCGTGCCCGGGTTGACGAAGGTGCTGCCCGTCGCGCTCACCTCCACGGCCTCGTGGGTCGCGCTGCCCTTGAGCAACTGCTTCCAGGTCAGGAACCACTCGGTGTACCCGTCGTCCCACTTGCCCGACACCGGGCTGCCGGTGATCGTGATCGGGTCGCCGGGATCGGACCTGAGGTACCACCACTCGGCGTGCTGCGGGGACAGGTTCACGCAGCCGTGGCTGACGTTGCTGAACCCCTGCTCGCCCAGTGACCAGGGCGCGGAGTGGTAGTAGTTGCCGCTCCAGGTGAACCGGACCGACCAGAACACCGGGACGTTCTTGTAGCCGGGCCCGCTCATCAGCGTCGGGTTGGCCTTCTCGATGGTCAGGTAGGTCCCGTTGGCGGTGTCGTCACCCGGCTGGCCGCTGCTGTCCGTCCAGGTCGCCCAGAGCTTGTGGCCCCAGTAGATCTGGGTCTTGTGGGTGCGGGTGCTGGTGATGCCGATCAGCGACTTGCCGATCGTGAACGACTGGCTCAGGTTGCTGACGCCGAACACGCCGGGGGCGATCTGCGCCCCGTTGAAGTGCGCGTCGAAGCTCACCTTGGTGTGCTGCGGCCAGTAGTTCCTGGTCCGGAAGTCGAGGGTCTGGCCGCCGTCCCAGTACCAGGCGCCGGCCACCGGCTTGGAGCTCTTGATGTTGATCGCCTTCTCGATGCCGGCCCGGAACCTGGGGTCCACCGCCTGGCTGAAGTTGATCATGATGGGGATGCCGACACCGTAGGTCTGGTGGCCCATGATGGTGCTGGCGCTGAACGTCCCCGCCGGGTGCTCGGTCTTGAACGTGCTCGTGGCGGTCGTGGTCTTGCCGTCGGCGCCGACCGCGGTCACGGTCACCTTGTACCGGGTCCCCGCGTGCAGCGGCCACACCGTGTGCCACGCCGTCTGGCCCTCGAGCGTGCCCGCGGCCGTGGCGTGCCCGGAGGTCACGCTGACGTTCTGGATCTTGCCGTGCGCCACGGTCACCGTGACGCCGCGGTCGGTCTTCACGCTCGCGCCGCCGTTCGCCGGGCTGATGGAAACCACCGCGCCCGATTTGGCCAAGGTCTTCGTCCCGCCGGCCGACCCGTGCCGGCCCGTGGACGCGCTCGGCGACGATCCGCCCGTGCAGGCGGTCACAAGCAGGCACAGGGCACCGGCGACCCCCGTGATGGCCAGCCCAGCCCGCCGGCCCCGGAGAAGACGCCGGCCTGTCAGTATCCGCTCGCTATCCCGCACTCTGGTCCTCCTGTGGTGCCCAAATCCGAAGCCACACGCCCATGGCTACGGCCTGTCCTCAATGCGGTGTACCGGGCCGCCAGCACGCGAATCGCTGCCGCCTTCCCCGGGTGCTGGGGAGTGCGGTACCCGATCTCCGTCTATAGCCTCCGATAGAGAGACGGATGAGACGGGCCTGCGGTTGCCATTCACCATTATGCCAACCAGACGTTGCGGGCGATGCGTATGGTTCACCGCGACGAGGGCAGCAAGGACACAGATCGCGATTGCCGCCCACGGGACGCTATCACCGATGCGGTCAAACAGGGTGAGATGCGACCGCGGAACCAGGCCAAGCCGGACAAAAGCCACCCCGCGCTGCGCGGTGCCGAGCCAGGCTATCTGCCGTCCCTGGGCGTCGAACGCGGCGGTGACCCCTGTCAGTGCGGCCTGCACCACCGGCCGGCCGGTCTCGGCCGCCCGCACGGCGGACAGTGAGGCGTGCTGCGCGGGCGCCCAGCTTCCCTGAAACGTGGAGTCCGAGGTCTGGTACACGATCACCTGGGCGCCGTGCAGCGTGTCCGCACGGGACATGTCAGGGAAGGCGGCCTCGAAGCAGATCAGCACGCCGAGCTTGAGCGGCCGCCCGCCGGGCAGCGTGGCGGTCATCACCCGCGCCCCGTCGCCGGGGATCATGTTGCTCGGTGCCGCCTTGCTGATCCGCGTCAGCCAGCCCAGTTGCTGGCGGAACGGGATGTACTCCCCGAAGGGGACGAGACGGGTCTTGGTGTAGGTGGCCACGATCCCGCCGCTGTCGATCAGCACCGCGACCTTCGACTTCCCCGCGGGGGTGTCGGAGTCCTGGTCCACCAGGATCGGGGCGCCCTCGGTGGCGGACAGCCGCCGCAGCTGGTCCAGGAGCGCGTGGTGGAACCGCAGGTCGTAGTCGATGCTGCTCTCCCCCCACACGATCAGGTCCGGGTGCAGCGGGCCGAGCCTGGCGGTCAGCGCCTGGCTGGCGGTGCCCAGCGGTGAGGGATGCTGCTGGAAGCCCGGCTGGACCAGGGCCACGGTCACCGACCCGGCGGGCTGCACCGGCGGCGTGAGCACGAACGCGAGCGGGCCCGCCCCGGCCGCGACGGCCGCCGCCACCGCGCCAAGCGCCCGCAGCGCCCCCCGCGGCGCAGTGATCAGGATGACCAGGCCGGTGTTCGCCGCCACCAGGGCGAAGCTGACCAGCCACACGCCGCCCACCGACGCCAGCGCGAGCATCGCCGGATGCTGCCACTGGCTCGCGCCGAGCAGCGCCCACGGGCCGCCCAGCGCCTGCCAGGACCGGATCCACTCGACGAGCAGCCAGTAGCTCGGCACCACCACCAGCGCGGCCAGGCAGCGCCGGGCCGTCATCGGTGGCCGCAGCAGCGCCCAGGCGCTCACCCCGACCCCGGCCCAGCAGATGCCGAGGACGATGGCCACCAGCAGCAGGGCGGGGCCGATGTTGGGGATCAGCCAGTAATGCGCGGCGACGATGAATCCGGTACCGAACCACCAGGCACGGACCGCGGCTTCGCGCGCCGAGGGCGCGCCGCGCATCAGCATCAGGCCGGGCATCAGGGCGAACCACGCCAGGAACTCAAGGTTGGGCGCGGGGAAGGCGAGGACCGGCAGGGCCCCGGCGACAAGAGCGCCGTAACGGGCGGGCTGGGCCAGGGCACGGCCCAGCCCCCGCCAGAACGACATGCTCCCATTGTGCGGCCAGGTGCGCGTGCCCGCGCCCGCGCCAGGTCACGCGTCAGTAGCGATTAGGGCATGGGTTGTGAACGCCGGCGCCGCCGCGCCACGGCCCAGCCGTATGCCGCCCAGCCGAACGCGCCGACGGTGAGCGCGACGATCAGGTATTCCGGCCCGGCACCGACCCGGTCGGCCAGGGTGATCGTGTGCAGCAGCGGCACCCGCGAATCGAGGATGGCCTGCCGCCAGGTGCCGGTGCGGGCCACCAGGGTGCCATCCGGCGCGATGATCGCGCTCACCCCGGTCGTCGAGGCGACCACCACCGCCCGGTCGGATTCCACCGCCCGGATCCGTGCCATGGCCAGTTGCTGCAGGCTCTCCCCGAGTTGCCCGTCCACTTCGAAGGTCGCGTCGTTGGTCTGCACGGCCAGCAGGTTCGCCCCGGCCCTGACCTCGGAGGAGACCAGGCCGTCGAAGCCGACCTCGTAGCAGATGACGTCGCCGAGGCGGATCGGCCCCACGTGGAAGACCACGACGCGCCGCCCCGCGGTGAAGTTTTCCGGCTGCAGCGCCACCAGGGAGGTGATGTGCGACAGCAGGCCGCGGAACGGGATGTACTCCCCGAACGGGACAAGCTCCCGTTTCACGTACACCGGGCCGGGGCCGTGGCCTGGTGTCCACAGCTGCCCGGCGTTGCGCAACGGGTTTCTGAGCACCTCGCCGACCAGTACCGGGTGGCCGATGGCCCGCACCGCCGCCGCGATCGTGCCGAACACCGGGGGATACTGCCGGGGATCCAGGTCGGTGGAGTTCTCCGGCCAGATCACCAGGTCCGGTGCGGGCCGGCTGCCCGCGCGGACCTGCGCGGCCAGCTTCTCGGTGGCCGCCGCGTGGTTCGCGGTCACGGTGGTGGTCCGGAGCAGGTCGGGCAGGTTCCTGGCGTGCGGCACGTTGCCCTGGATGGCGGCGACCGTGGCGGAGGGGGTGCCGGCCGGCACCGGGTCCACCGGCAGCAGGCTGCCCGCCAGGGCCAGTCCCGCCGCCCCGGCGAAGGCCAGCGCGGGGACCAGGCGGCGGCGCAGTCCGCCCGGCGCGCCGGGTGCCAGCAGCAGCCAGGCGAACGCGCTGCCGACGAGCGCGAGCAGGAAGGAGAGCAGCGGCGCCCCGCCGATGGCGGTCCAGGGCGCGGTCGGCGCGCCCGCCTGGCTCATGGCCAGCCTGCCCCACGGGAACGCGTACGGCCACCGGTCGCGCAGCGCCTCGGCGGCGACCCACCACCCCGCCACGGCCACCGGCCAGGCCCGCAGCGACAGCAGCACCCGCTGGCCCACGGCGAGCAGGGCGAAGATGACCGCCTCGGCGATGGCCAGCGCGGCCCAGGCGTACCAGGCCAGGTTGATCAGCCAGGACAGCAGCGGAACGAACAGCGCGAGCCCGAACAGCAACCCGACCGCGAAGCTGGCCCGCAGGCTCCGGCCCTGCAACGCCAGCACAAGCAGCGCCGGGCCGAGCGGGGCCAGCGGCCACGCCCCGACCGGGGGGAAGGCGACGGTGAGGACCAGCCCGCCGGCCACGGCGGCCAGCAGCGCCCAGCCGAGCGGCAGGCGCGGCTCACCGGGCAGCCCCCGCCCGCCGGCCGGCCGGCCAGCGGGCGCCAGAGCACCGCCGGGCGCCGGAGCGCCATCGGATGCCGGAGCGCCACCAGGCGCCGACCCGGTGCCCGCCCCGCCAGGAACCGGCGGGGCCGTGGGCAGGCCAGCGGGGCTGCTCTCCCGGCCGGTCAGCGTGATCACCCTCCCTGCCTGCCGTGCGGTGGCCGCGACACCTTGAGGTTGACTTCCACCCCGGCCTGGAGGCCGGGGTTCCCGCCTGTCACACTACTTCCCGGTGTGAGGTCGGGTGGGTTCCTGCTTCACTGCGCTGCGCCGGAACGAGTTCCGGTCTTACCTGCGCTTCACAGGCTGTCACCGCCAGCCCGGCGGCCTTCGCGACGTTGACTGCCGCGTTGATGTCCCGGTCCAACCACACTCCGCAGCTCGGGCATTGCCAGGTGCGGACGCGCAGTGGCTTCGAGCCGTCTTTCGCCCCGCACGCCGAGCACACCTTGGAGGTGGGCTCGAACCGGCCGATCCGGCAGAACTCCCGGCCATAGAGCTGGGTCTTGTATTCCAGCATGGCCACGAACGCAGCCCAACCGGCGTCGTGGATGGATTTGGCCAGCCGGGTGCGGGCAAGCCCGGTCACCGCCAGGTCTTCCACCGCGACCGCTTGGTTCTCACGGATCAGCCTGGTGGACAACTGGTGGTGAAAGTCCCTGCGGGCGTTGGCCACCCGGGCGTGCGCGCGGGCAACTCTAATCCGCGCCTTGTCCTGATTGCGGGAGCCCTTCTGCTTGCGGGACAGGTCTTGCTGCCTTCGCCGGAGATGCTTCTCGGCCCGACGCAGGAACCGGGGAGAAGCGATCTTGCGCCCGTCGGATAGGACGGCGAAGTGGGTGAGCCCTAGGTCGATGCCTATCGTCGTGTCCGTCCCGGGCAGTGGGCGCGCTCCGTCTCCACCACGAACGAGGCGAGGTACCGGCCCGCGGCGTCCTTGATCACGGTCACGCTGGACGGTTCGGAGGGCAGCGGCCGGGACCAGCGTACCGGCACGTCCCCGATCTTGGGCAGCCGGAGTTTCCCGTTGGGCAGGATCTTGAACCGGGCGTTGGCGGTGAACCGGATCGCCTGCCGGTGGTTCTTGCGGGACCGGAAATTGGGCGGTCCCACCTTCGGCCCGCGGCGCTGGCCGGACAGGGAGTTGAAGTAGTTGCGGTAGGCGGTGTTCAGGTCCGCCAGCGCCTGCTGCAGCACCACGGAGGAGACCTCGGCCAGCCATGCCCGCTGAGGGATGCGTTTGGCTAAGGTCAGCCGCCGCGAGAGTTCCGCATCCGTGATGTAGGGCAGCCCGGCCTTATGCGCTTCTTCCCGGGCACGCAGTGCGTCGTTGTACACCACCCGGGCGCAGCCGAGCGTCCGGGCCAGCGCCATCCGGTGGCGCGGAGCGGGATCCAGGCGATAGCTGTAACGGAGCTGCACGGGCGGCTCATTTCCTTGGATCGGACGGGGGTGTTCCTCGGGTGCGAATGGGAGCCGCGGTGGCTCATTCTGGTTCTGGTTGTAATCTACGAGGGCGGGCTGACAATTGCCGGCCTGGGCATATGGGCCTCTCCCGGTAATGGTGGGATGCTTCTGCGTGCAGGAGTGCCCATACGACCTTGCGGCCGTTCTCCAGGTAGTAACCCCAGGTTTCGCTGAGCAGTGAGACGATTTCCAGGCCGCGCCCGCCTTGAGCGTCTATCGCGTGCGGCCGTGGTCCGGGCGGCGCTGGTGCGGCGTCCCACAACTTGGCTATCAGGGTTTCGTCGTCCGCGCGCAAGCGCATCAGCACCGGCAGGACAAGGCTGGCAGACCACGACGCTTGCCGCGCGTTCGTCGCCAGCTCGCTTACGGCAAGTGCCGCGTCGTCAGCGAGCTGCGCCATGTTCCATGCGCTGAGCACCCTTGTGGCATGCAGGCGGGGCGCGGCTCACCGATTGGCGCAGCGTGCCAAGCGCCGCGGTGCTCACCAGTGGACATGTGTCCATTCACGGGGGTGGCAGCTACGCCGGGGCGTCGATCCACGCCATTGGGGCTGCGGACCGGCCGGGACGTTTGCCTCCGCTGGTTTGGCCGTTGCAGGCGAAACCGAGGGATTGCCCGGTGGACATGTGCCCGTAGCACCGGGCCGCGCCGCGACTGCGCCCCACGGAGCCCCGGTAGCCTGCACCGGGACGTGCCGTAGGAAAGGGGCCGCAGGTGAGCCGCCGGGGCTGGGTGCTGTTCGGGCTGATGAGCGTCATCTGGGGCGTGCCCTATCTGCTCATCAAGGTGGCGGACGGCGGCGTGTCGGTGCCGGTCCTTGTGTTCGCCCGGGTGGCGATCGGCGCGGCCGTGCTGCTGCCCCTGGCGATCCGGCGCGGCCAGATCCGGGTGCTGGCCGGCCGCTGGCGGTGGCTGGCGCTGTTCGCCGTGGTGGAGATCATGCTGCCCTGGGCGCTGCTGTCGGACGCGGAGCGGCACCTGTCCAGTTCGCTGACCGGGCTGCTGATCGCGGTGGTCCCGATCATCGGGCTGGTGCTGGCCCGGCTGACCGGTGGCCCGGAGCAGCTCACCGCGGTCCGCTGGGCCGGGCTGCTGGCCGGCCTGGGCGGCGTGGCGCTGCTGGCCGGCCCGCATCTGGAGGGCGGCGGCGCCTGGCCCATCGCCGAGGTGATGCTCGTCGCGCTGTGCTACGCCACCGGGCCGCTGATCGCCAACAGGAAGCTCGGCGACCTGCCGGGCCTCGGCATGACGGCCGTCTGCCTGGCCGCCGCCGCGCTGGTGTATGCCGCCCCGGCAGCGCTGACCTGGCCGTCCCGGGTGCCCTCGGCCGCGGTGCTCGGCTCCCTGGCCGGACTCGGCGTGCTCTGCACGGCCCTGGCGTTCGTCCTGTTCTTCCAGCTCATCGCCGAGGCGGGCCCGGCCAGGGCCACGGTGATCACCTACGTGAACCCGGCCGTCGCGGTGGCCCTGGGGGTGGCCGTGCTCGGCGAGCCGCTCACCCCGGCGATCGTGGTCGCGTTCGTGCTGATCCTGGCCGGCTCGGTGCTGGCGACCAGGTCCGGCCGGCCACGGCCGCGGCCCGCGCCCGGCCCGCGCCTGCCCGCGCCGGACCCGTCCCGGCCTGCCCCGGACCTGTCCCCGCGGCAGCTTCGACCGGCCGACCGGCCTGCCCTGCCGGACTAGGATTACGACGGTGATAGATCTCAAGGCTGCCCGGCAGGAACCGGAGCGCTACCGGGCCGCGCTGGATCGGCGCGGAGCCGCGGCCGATTTCGACGCACTGCTCGCCGCGGACGCCAGGTGGCGCGAGCTGACCGAGCGCGCCGAGTCGCTGCGCGCGGACCAGAAGAGGTTCTCCAGGGCCGGGCCGCCAGGGCCCGAGCAGCTCGCCGAGCTGAAGCGGCTCGCCGCGGACCTGGACAGGGCCCAGGCCGACCTGGCGCACGCCGATCACGAGCGCAACACGCTGCTCGCCCGCATCCCGAACCTGCCCGACCCCACCGCGGCCGACGGCATGGCCGAGGAGGACTCGCAGGTCCTGCGCGAGGTTGGCGAGCGGCCGTCGTTCGGCTTCACCCCCCGCGACGCGACCGAACTCGGGTCCAAGCGCGGCTGGATCGACATGAAGCGCGGCGCCCGGCTGTCCGGCTCCCGGTTCGCCTACCGGATCGGCGACGTGGCCATGACCGAGCTGGCGCTGTACCGGTTCGTCCTGGACAAGCTGGCGGGCCTCGGCTTCCTGCCGGTGCTGCCACCGGTGCTCGCGGGCGAGCAGGCCATGTACGGCACCGGGTTCCTGCCCACCGAGGAGTCCAACCTCTACCACCTGGAAAAGGACGACCTGTACCTGACCGGCACGTCCGAGGTCGCGCTGGCCGGCATCCACGCCGACGAGCGCCTGGACGAGGCCGACCTGCCCGCCCTCTACGCCGGGTACACCACGAACTTCCGCCGCGAGGCGGGGGCCGCGGGCAAGGACACCAAGGGCATGTTCCGGGTGCACCAGTTCGACAAGGTGGAGATGTACGTCTACTGCCTGCCCGGGCAGTCCGCCGAGTTCCACGAGCGGCTGCTCGGCTACGAGGAGGAGATCGTCCAGGCGCTCGGCCTCCCCTACCGGGTGATGAACATCGCCGTGGGCGACCTCGGCGCGTCCGCCGCGAAGAAGTACGACATCGAGGCCTGGTTCCCGGTCCAGCAGCGGTACCGGGAGATCACCTCCTGCTCGAACACCACCGACTACCAGGCGCGGCGGCTGAATATCCGGTTCCGGCGCGCGGGCGGCCTGGAGTTCGTGCACACGCTGAACGGGACCGGGGCCACCGCCAGGGCGCTGCTCTCGATCATGGAGAACTTCCAGGACGAGGGGGGCACGGTCGCGGTGCCCGGGGTGCTGCAGCAGTTCGGCGCTCCCGCCACGATCGGCGGCGGCGCAGAATAGGCAGGAGTGCCAGTTCGGACCGGGAGGCCCAGATGACCCAGACGTCGCTACCGCGGTACGCCAGCCCGGTGGACTACGACAGCTACGGCCTGTACGGCCCGGGACGCGGGTTCAACAAGGGCAGCTCGTTCCAGCGCCCGGTGTACCGGTTCCAGGGCCGGATCACCGCCGACGGGTCCAGCGGGTACCCGGCCGTCCCCGGCCGGTACCACCTGTACATCTCGTGGGGCTGCCCGTGGGCCCAGCGCACCGCGATCGTGCGCAAGCTCAAGGGCCTGGACGACGTCGTCTCGCTGTCCTACGTGGACGACGTGCGGGACGGCCGCGGCTGGGCGTTCCGGGAGCACCGCGGCCCGGATCCGGTCAACGGCTTCACCCTGCTCGCGCAGGCCTACGAGGCGACCGAGCCCGGTTACGACGGCCACGTCTCTGTGCCCGTGCTCTGGGACCGGGAGACCGGCAAGATCGTCAGCAACAACTTCCCTGACATCACGATCGACCTCGGCACCCAGTTCGGCGCTCAGGCCGCGCCATCGCCCGACCTCTACCCGGAGCCGCTGCGCGCCGCGATCGATGAGCTGAACGAGCGCGTGTACACCAGCGTGAACAACGGCCCGTACCGGGTCGCCGGGGCCACGACACAGCAGGACTATGAGGAACTCAGGCAGGCGATGATCGCGATGCTGGAGGAACTCGACGGCCGGCTGGCCAGCCGCAGGTACCTGTTCGGCGCCGGCATCACCGAGGCCGACGTGCGGCTGTGGCCGACCCTGGCGCGCTTCGACACCGGGTACAACCCGCTGGCCGGCGTCACCGAGCGGCGGCTCACCGAGTTCGGCAGCCTCTGGGCCTACGCCCGCGACCTGTACCGGCTGCCCGCCTTCCGGCAGACCACCGACTTCTCCTCGTTCGGCGGGCTGGTCCGCGGGCCCAGGCCGACGTTCGTCAACGACGCGTCATGGCGGCTCCAGGTCGAGCCGCGGCTGGCCGACTGGGACACCCCGCCCGGCCGCGACCACCTCGGCTGAGGCGCTGCTGGCCCGGGGGAGCGACCCCCCGGAACCCCCCGGTGGCCTGCGGCTCCTGCGACTCCGTCGCGGGAGCCTTGGCCCTGCTGGCCCGGGGGAGCGACCCCCCGGAACCCTCCGGTGGCCTGCGGCTCCTGCGACTCCGTCGCGGGAGCCCTGGCCCTGCTGGCCCGGGGGAGCGACCCCCCGGAACCCCCGCTGGCCTCAGGCCCCGTTCCTTCGTCACGGGGGCTGGGCCCTGTTGGCCTGGGGGGCGACCCCCGGGCCCCCCGCTGGCCTTGAGGCCGGCGCGACTGGAGTCGCGTGGGCCTCGGCCGCGTCAGCCGCCGAGCCTGGCCGCCAGCGCCGCGCCGTCCGGCACGCCGAGGCCGGTGCAGGCGTCCCAGCCCGGCCCCGCCTTGTAGGCCCCGTTGTTGCCCTGGGTGATGTCGCGGAATCCGGCCGCGGCCGTCCCGGCGCTGACCCCCGCGTACAGCAATGGCTGCAACATGCCGAACGATTTGCCCGTGGCCTGTGCCAGCCGGCAGATGAGCGCCGCCCACAGCGGGGCCACCGCGCTTGTCCCGCCGACCACCGTGGCCTGCCCGTCCACCAGCACCTGGTAGCCCGTCTCCGGGTCGGCGTTGCCCGCGACGTCGGGCACGCCCCGGCCGGCCTGGCCGGACCCGGCCTGGCCCGGCACCCCGGCCGAAGCCTGCCAGGCGGGCAGCCCGAACGTGTCGCTGACCCCGCCTCCGGTCGCCCCGCGGCCGGACCCGTCGTTCCAGACGGTTTCCGCGGACACCGCGCCGGTGGCCGTGTTCACCCGCAGGCTGGTGCCACCGCAGGCGAGCGCGTGCGGGCTGGACGCGGGGAAGTCGGCGTGGGCCTTCCCGTCGGACACCCGGTCGCCACTGCCGTTGTCACCCGCGGCCACGGTCACCGTGACGCCGAGCGCGGCGGCGTCGGCGAAGGCCTGGTCCAGTGCGGTGCGCGCCTGGCCGGTCCAGGAATCCTCGGACTGGCCCCAGCTGATGCTCACCACCGTCGGGGTCGGGCTGGCGTGCACCGCGGTGGTGACCGCGTCCACGAAACCGCGGTCGCTGTTCGGCGCGAAGTAGACGACCTGGCTGGCGCCTGGTGCCGCCGCTCCGGCGACCTCGATGTCCAGCAGCACCTCCCCGTCGGCGCCCTGCGGGTCCTGCCCGGCCGCGTTCGATCCGCCGTCCACCCCGACCGCGGTCACCGACGGGGTGGTGATGCCCAGGCCGGAGAAGTAGCTGCCGAGGTCCTTGGCGCCGAATCCGCCGCCAAGCTCGATGATGGCGATGGTCTGCCCGGTCCCGTCGGTGCCCGCGGGGAAGTTGTAGGCCTGCGCGACCTGGACGGGCGTGTAGGAGGTCGGGGCGGCCGTCCCCGCTGCCGCGGCTTCGATGCCGGGGGCCCGCCTGATCTGCGGCGTGGCCTGAGGACGGTCGTCCAGGCCGAGCACGGCGAGCACCACGCCGTCCAGCTCGGCGGGCACGTGCAGGCCGCCTACCCGGTAGCGGTGCTGCGCCACGCCCCCCTTGGCCGTCGGGTGCGGTGTGCTGACCTGGCGCAAGGTCGCGCCGAAGGCCTGCGAGAAGCCGGAAACCGGGCCGGTCACGGTGACCCGGCGGGCCCCGGTGTCCGCCCCGGTGACCGTCAGGCCGAACCGGCCGAGCACGTCGCGGATCAGCGCCAGGTCCGACGGGTCGGTGCCGTGCCTTGCCGCCAGCTCGTCCCGGCTGATCGTCGCCGGGCCGGTGACCACCTCGGCCGGCAGCGCTTCCCGGCGGCGGGTGACCAGCGTCACCTCGATTTGCGTGGCGTCGTCCAGATCACGGCCTGGCTGGGCGCCGGTGACAGGCTGCCGGTCGCTGCCGGGCAGCGGCACGAAGGAATTCTCTGGCATGATGTGCTCCCCTGACTCTCCTGGCGGCCGCCCCCCGGCCGAGGTCCCCGTTGTGCCGCAATTATGGCGCCTTTTGCCTGGCCGCGAAAGGGATGTGCGCCGTCTTCCGGCACGGCGATCGTGTGCCTTTCCGGTGCGCTTTCCCGCGCGGCGGGGCGGGGGCTCCTCTGGCAGAGTAGGGGCCGGGGCGGCCGGTGCCGCGCCCCGAGCTGCGACCGGCGGGAGCCGCCATGACCGATGCGGTGCCAGGGTTCGACGTCACCACGTTCACCCACGGGGGACGCACGCACGAGGTGTACCGGGCGGGCACCGGTTCCGCGGTGATCGTAGTGCACGAAATGCCGGGGCTGCACCCGGGCGTGACCGCGTTCGGGCAGCGGCTCGTCGATGCCGGCTACCGCGTGTACCTGCCGTCCCTTTTCGGGCGCCCGGGCGCGCCGTTCCGCGGCAGCGAACTCGGCCGGTCGCTGTCGCGGGTGTGCGTATCCCGCGAGTTCGTCATGCTGGCCGACCGGACCAGCCCCGTGGCGACCTGGCTGCGGGCGCTGGCCGCCCAGGCGCACGCGGAGTGCGGCGGGCCCGGGGTGGGCGCGGTCGGCATGTGCTTCACCGGCGGGTTTGCCCTGGCCATGGCGGTGGAGCCGGCCGTGCTCGCGCCGGTGCTCAGCCAGCCGGGGCTGCCCATGCCGCTGACCGCGGGCAAGCGGGCCGCGCTCGGCCTGGACCCGGCCGACCTGGCCAGCGTGAAGGCGCGCACCAGCGACGGCCTGTGCGTGCTGGGCCTGCGCTTCTCCGCCGACCGGGGCTCCCCGCCGGAGCGGTTCGCCACGCTGCGCGCCGAACTCGGCGAGAACTTCGAGGCCATCGAGATCGACTCCTCGCCGGGGAACCCGCACGGCATCCGCAAGGGCGCGCACTCGGTGCTCACCGAGGACCTGGTGGACACGCCGGGTCACCCGACCCGGGCCGCGCTCGACCGGGTGATGGCCTTCTTCGCCGAGCGGCTGCGGCCCTGAGCTACCAGACGTCCCCGTCCCGCCAGTCGCAGGTCAGCTCGCCGTCCAGGTCCAGCGGCACCGCAAGCTCGAACACGTACAGGCAGCCGTCCTCGTCCGCGGTCCGCTGGACGCCCGCCGGGGTGAGTGCGAAGGACGGTCCCCGCCACAGCTCCCAGCCGCGCGCCGCGTAGAAGCCCGCGCCCTCGTCGCTGGACCCCAGCGCGCCCAGGTCGTAGGCACCGCGCAGCACCCGTTCCAGCGCGCCCATCAGGGCCGCGCCGTGCCCCTGCCCCTGGCGGTCCGCGCGCACCGCGACCGCCTCCACGTAACCGGCCCGCAGCGCCCGGCCCTGGTGCAGCAGGCGGCGCTGGATCACAGACCCGTGCCCGATCAGCGCGGGCCCGTCCCAGACCAGGGCGTGCACCCCGCCCAGGGCGTGCTCCCAGTCGGCCTCGGTCAGCTCCCCGTTGAAGACCTCGTCCAGGAGGGCGCGGGCCGCCTTGAAGTCGGCCGGATCCAGGTCAGCGGTATGTGCCGTGCGCAGTTCAGCCACGGCAGCCATCCTCGCGCCGGCCGGGCCGCGGGTCGATCCGTTTTCCGCCCGCCGCCTAGTTCCACAGCTCGAACGGCTCATCGATGGCCTCCCCGGCCAGGAACGCCGGCAGCAGTTCCGGCAGGCGGCCGGGGTAGAAGCGCCGCCGGCTCCCGGTGATCTCGGGCACCTGCCACCAGCGGAACGTGACGAAGTCCTCCACCTCCTGCGGCGTCCGGCCGCCGTCGATGACCGCGGGCTGGTCCACCGTGATGCGGGCGTGCACCACCACCTCGTGCTGCAGTCGCCGCTTGCCGCGGGACACCCAGGTGGTGTCGCGCCGCCACGACGGCGGGCTCACCTGCGCCGGGTCCAGGAGCAGGCCGGTCTCCTCGCGGATCTCCCTGATCGCGGCCTCCAGGTACGACTCGCCGGGGCCGAGCCCCCCGCCCGGCAGTTCCCACCAGCCGTCCGGTGCCTGATCCGGGGTCAGCACGTGAAAGAGCAGGACCCGCCCGCCGCCGTCGGTGAGCACCACGCGCACCGCGTCCCGTTCCAGGTCGTAGCGCAGTTCATCCACCGGCCCAGCCTAGGGCGGCCCAGGCTCCGTGACGGAGGAACGGGGCCTCAGGCCAGCGGGGGTCCGGGGCCGTCAGACCCCGGGCCAGCACCAGCTAGACGGCGGTCAGCAGCAGGCGGCTGGCCAGCGCCGTGGCACCGGCCAGGCCGTCGAGGAACAGCCCGCGGGCCAGCGGGTCGCCGCGCAGTTCCCACAAGGTGGCCGCGTTGTGCCAGGCGAGATCGCGGGCCGAGTTGATCGACCAGCATGCGACCAGGTTGTCCACGGCCTGCAGATGACGGTCGAGGGCGAGCTCCGGGGCGGACTCGAAGGACCTCCTGATGCCCTCCTCCGCCGCGTCGAGCAGCGCGTCCACCTTCTGAAAGTCCGCGAAGTGCGCGCCGTCGGCGGGCGCGGTGCCCAGCTCGGCGCAGGTGCTGGCCACTGCCACCGGCAGGTCGTGGTTGATGTGCGCGTTCATGCCGGCCAGGGCGAACTGGACCGGCTCGATCCCGGCCGCGCCGCGCAGTTCCACCAGCGGGCGCCAGGCCACCGGTACCGCGGCCGGGGTGCCTGCGGCCTGCGCCGCGGCGAAGTACAGGTTGGCGAACGTCACGTCGAGCCTGGTCATGAACGCCGGGTCGGCGAAGAACTCCTGGCCCAGGTCCGCGCCCACGGTCTGGGTCACCGCGAGGTACATCCGGTTGAAGCAGGCCAGGCCGTCGCTGGCGGGCAGCCCGGTGCCGATCGCCTCCATCCGCGCGATCGCCTCGGCGACCGTGGTGACCGGTGCCGGGGTAGTAGGCGCATCGGCTGGCATGGCGCCACTATACGGATCTCAGGTGGCCCGGCCGGATCGCCGGGCCACCTGAGGGTCCCGCGGCTACGGGTTCGGGCAGGAGGTGAATTTCAGCGTGGCGGTCACCGGCAGGTGCGTCCCGCCCTTGCTGAACGTCACCGTGCCGGTGAGCGTGTGGGACGTGCCCGCCGTCAGCGCGGAGCCGTCGAGCGTCGTCCCGCTGAGCGCGGTGCCGTCGAGGGGCCGGCCGCTGGAGGCCACCGTCCAGCCCGCGGCGGGGGTGCCGGCGACCGCTGGCGGATACCGCTGAGCCGTCCGGCCGGGCGCCCCGGGCGGTGGGCACCCGGCCGGCGGCAGGGAAGGTCCCGGGCTTAACCCCCGGGACGGAAGATCATGCAGCTGCTCGTCGCCTGCGCGTAGAGCTTGCCGCCCGCATCGGTGAGTCGGGCGGTGGCCAGGGCGGTGCGGGAGCCGAGGTGCTCGACCGTTCCCTCGCAGAGCAGCCGCCCGGTGCCGGCGGTGATCTGCCTGACGAACCTGACCGACAGGTCCAGTGAGGTGTAGTAGGCGCCGGCCGGCAGCATGCTGTGCACGGCGCAGCCGCAGGCCGAGTCGCAGAGCGTCGCGTACACGCCGCCGTGCACGGACCCGATCGGGTTGTAGTGATACTCGGCCGGGGTGATCTCGAAGACGACCTGCCCCGGCTCCACGGACACCCAGCCGAAGCCGACCGTGGCGCTGATCGGCGGCGGCGGGATCCGGCCCGCGATCAGCTCACGGAAGAACGAGATCCCGTCGAGTTCGCGGGCCGCGGCCGCCGACGCCGCGGGGTCCGCCCACTCGTACGTGCGCCGCCTGCCGCCGGAATCGTTCACCGTGCCGTCCCTCCTGCGCTCCCGGCAGTCACGGTTTCCTTTCCGGATCCCGGCAGCCACACCCCGGGGCCCGGCCACGGCTCGGGGGCTGGCTCCGCTTCGGGGGCTGACTGCGGCTTGGGGGCTGGCTGCAGCTCAGGGCCTGGCCATGAGGGCACCTCGGGCTGCAGCCGGGCGCTGATGGTGAGGTAGGCACCGGAGCGCTCCTGGCTGGCCACCGGCCAATGGTCGGAGATCATGGTGAGCACCTGCCGGTTCTCGGCCAGCACCTCCATGACCAAGGCGGTCGCGCCCCGGATCTGGGCCCGCGCGATCAGCCCGCGCACCAGCGCGGAGCCCACGCCCCGGCCCCGGTGGCCATCCGCCACCACCACGCCGATCTCGGTCAGCCGGGCACCGCCCGGCCCGGCCCGGTCGCCGGCCATGGCGTGGCCGATGATCACGCCGTCCACGGTGGCCACCAGCACGTCGGTCCGGGTGCCCCCGCCTGTCAGCAGGCGCAGCATGGCCTGGCTGGCCGGCGGGGCACCGGAGAAGAACCTCAGGTAGCGGGCCCGTGGCGACAGGCCGGTGAGGAACTCGCGGATGCCGTCGTGATCGGAGATGCACGGCCGTCGTATCGCAAAATTCCCGGTCCGCCGTGCGTCTACCTGAGTTCGCCTCACGGACCCAGCCTTCACCAAGGTTGCTGAGTCTGTCAACTAGATTTAGCATGCAGTAATGGCGCGGCCCTGGATCCTCGAGTACGACACGGCTAACTGCACGATCGGCGCGGCGGTGAGCGCGATCGGCGAGAAGTGGACCTTCCTGGTGCTGCGCGAGGCGTTCAACGGGGTCCGCCGGTTCGACGACATGCGGCGCCGCACCCAGGCGCCGCGGCAGGTGCTCAGCGACCGGCTCTCCCGCCTGGTCGCCGACGGCATGTTGCGCCGGGTGCCGTATCAGGAGCATGGCCAGCGCGCCCGGCACGAGTACCGGCTGACCCAGAAGGGGCTGGACCTGTACCCGGTGCTCGTCGCGCTGATGCAGTGGGGGGACAGGTACGCGGCCGGGCCGGCCGCCGCAGGTGCAGCTCACCCACCGCGACTGCGGCGCGGGCATCCAGCTCCAGCTCGCCTGCGCGGACGGGCACGTGCTCGAGTCGCCGCGCGAGGTCACCCCGCTGCCCGGGCCGGGCGCCCGCAAGATCGCCTGAGGACCGGTCAGCCGGGCGCCACCTCGCCGGCGCAGGCGGCGTGCACGTAACGCTGGAAGTCGGCGAGCAGGCGTTCTTGGGGCAGGATCCGGCCCCGGTCGATCCAGCTCCCGGCCACGCCCGCCTGGGCGGCGGCCACCAAGACGGCGTCCTGGTCGCCGACCTCGGTGTCGAACGCCATCATCTGCTCGATCCACGCCTCGTCGGCGTCCGCGCCGAAGTAGTAGTCGAGGAACCCCACGGTCCGGTCTGCGCCGTCGGGGTAGACGGGCCCGATGGACAGGTTCTGCCGGCCGGGGTTGATGTTGATCTTCACGTTCGGCAGCAGCAGGTGATAGCTGCCCGCGGTGACGCTGCCGGCCGCGAAGCCGGCGGGCCGGCGCACCGGTGCCCGGTGGCTCAGCCGGTGCGCGGTCGCCGCCAGCTCGTACCGGCCGGGGCCGACCTCCATGACCGCGGAGAACCCCGGGTGGGCGACCGGGCAGTGGTAGCACTCCAGGTAGTTCTCCAGGTGAATCTTCCAGTTCGCGGGCAGCGCGTACTCGAACCGCTGGCGGCGGCGCAGGCCGCCCAGGTCCAGGCCGACTCCGGCGACGACCTCGGCCAGGTCGCCGAGGACCACCTCCAGCGGCGGCCCGCCTGCGGCGGCACTGGCGAACACGAACGGCCCGAACGTCGCGACCCGCACCGGCAGCAGGCCCAGGCCGCCAAGCTCGGCCGCGATCTCGGGGCCGCACTGCGGCGCGGACCTGAGATCGCCGTCGAGGCCGTACGTCCACGCGTGGTAGGGGCAGCGCAGCCACGGCGCGTTCCCGTCGGCCGGGACGACCACGCTGCCCCGGTGCCGGCACACGTTGAGGAAGCCGCGCAGCGCGCCGTCGGTGCCCCGCACCACCACCACGGGGACGCGCCACAGGCGCCCGACCATCTGGTCACCCGGCCGTTCCAGGCACTCCAGCGGCCCGACGTACTGCCAGCTCGGCCGGAACAGCCGCCGTTCCTCGACCTCGAGCACCCTGGCGTCGCGGTACCAGTCCCACGGGAGCACGCTGCGCACGTCAGGTCCCGTCCCTGGGGAACTCCAGGTGCCACTGGCGGGAGTGCACCCGGTGGCCGTTCTCGCGGGCGTCCAGGCCGAGCGTCACCAGGAACGCCGCCGGGCCCGCCGTCATGTGCCCGGTCGCCTGGACGGCCACGTCGTGCCGCGCCGAGCGCAGCGACGCCGACTGCTCGGTGCGCACCTCGGCGGACAGCGGCTGGCCGGCCACGATCCGGTAACTGGTCAGGTTGGACCCGTCGGCCTCGATCCCCGCGCCGGCCAGCCGGAAGTTACCGCCGACGTCCCAGTCGAAGATCACCTCGGCGGATCCGTCCGTCAGGTTGTGGCTGATGGTGCGCTGGGTGGGCCGCCGGGCAAGCACCTCGGTCGCGAGGCCCGGCGGCCGCTCCGGCGGCCCGAACGGCGGCAGGCCGTCGTCCTGTGCCCGCGGCTCGCGCACCGGGAGTTCAAGGAAGCTGCCCGGCCCGCAGCTCAGGCCCAGCGTCACCGGCTCGGGATGCGGCCACATCCACGGCCAGTAGGTGGTGGACACCGCCAGCCGGATCCGGTGACCGGCGTCGAACCGGTGCGCGATGACCTTCAGCGGGAACTCGGCGGTGACCGCCTCGCCGGGCACCAGCGGTACCGCGCGGTCGTGCCCCGCCCGGTGGGTGAGGTTGAACAGGTCCCTGGTGACCAGCAGCGATTCCCCGGTGGGCGCGACGTCGCAGAGCCGGGCCACCAGGCTCGCCCCGGACCGGTCGCTGGTGACCGTCAGGCTGACCCGCGGGTTGCCGAGGATCTCCACGGGGGCTTCCAGCGGCGGCGAGGTGAAGCTGAGCGAGCGCCCGTCCTCGGCGCGCTGATCGCCCGGCCAGTCGCCGAAGCCGCCATCGGCGGTGAGCGCACCCGCGTCCAGGCCGGCCGTCTGCTCGCCCCGGTGCGCGCGCTCCTGCCCGGTACCGGGGAGGGGGTCCAGTTCCCCGGCGGCCCGCAGGAACAGGCGCCGGGCCGCGGGATGGGCCGGTGGCCAGCACGGTTCGGCCACCCAGCGTCCCGGCCAGTCCTGATGGTGCGGCGCGGGCGGCGTGTACTCCTGCATCCAGGCCCGGAGCATCGGCTCGTCCATGATCCCGGTGTCGATCCCCTTGAGCCAGTGATCCCACCAGCGCAGCGACTCCTCAAGGAACCCGATCTCCGGCCCGGGCACCGAGTCGTTCGGGAACGCGTGCGACCACGGCCCGATCAGGCCCTTGCGCGGGCCCGCAAGACCGGCCAGCAGGCGCGGGATGGCGTCGGTGTAGCCGTCGGACCAGCCGCCGACGGCGTAGACCGGCACCTCGATCGCGGCGTAGTCCTCGCACACCGATCCGTGCCGCCAGTAGTCGTCCCTCAGCTGGTGCGACAGCCACGGCTCGATGAACGCGGGCGTCCGCGTCAGGCGCTCCAGCCACCGCGAGCGCCAGGCGGCGCCCGCGACCGCCGGATCCGGCGGCAGGGCGTTCCAGACGAGCATCGAGACCGCCCACTGCAGCATGTCCACGGCCAGCACGCAGCCGCCGCGGTAATGGACGTCGTCGGCGTAGCGGTCGTCGCTGGCGCACACGGTGAGGACCGCCCGCAGGGCGGGCGGCCGCAGCGCTGCCACCTGGAGGCTGTTGAAGCCGCCCCACGAGATGCCCGTCATGCCGACGTTCCCGTCGCACCACGGCTGGGCGGCCAGCCACGCGATCACATCGCAGCCGTCCTGCAGTTCCTGGGGGGTGTACTCGTCATCGATGATGCCCTCGGAATTGCCGGTGCCGCGGAGGTCCACCCGGGCGCACGCGTAACCGCGCGCGGCGAGGTAGGGGTAGATCGCCGCGTCCCGCGCGGCCATCAGGTCACCCTGCCGGTAAGGCAGGAAGTCAAGGATCGCCGGGACCGGCGCCTCCTCCTCCGGAGGCAGCCAGATCCGCGCGGCCAGCCTGGTCCCGTCGCGCATCGGTATCCACGTGTGCTCGATCCTGCGCAACCTCGGCCCATCTACACATCGATAACAATTTGTGATAATTCTCGCGCCTGACTTTATATGGCTGTTCAATAGGCTCACGCCGGGGCCCCTAGCTCGGTCACGGGCTCCCAGCCAGGCCAGACGCCAGGCTACCGGGGTCGTTGCGCGACATAGTCCACGATGGAAGGCGGCCGGATGATTCCCCCGCACACAGCCAGAGCAACCAAACCGGGGCACGGAATGGGAGCCGCCCGCAGGGCGGTACGGCTGAGCGCCTCACGCTCGGTGACGCTGCTGGCGGTGGGCGCAGTCGCCGCGGCCATGGGCCTGGCCGCCTGCAGCAAGGCTCCCTCCAGCGGATCGGTGTCCTCCACGTCCGGCGCGTTCGGCGAGGTGCCAGCCGCCGTTGGCACGCCGCACGCCGGCACGCTCACCTGGGCGGAGGCGCCCGGCACCGCGCCGACCTGGATCTTCCCAGTGACGCCAGGTGCGAACTTCTCGACCGGCACGATCAACACCTTCCAGTACTTGATGTGGCGGCCGCTGTACTGGTACGGCGACGGGGTCCACCCGGTCGTAGTGCCGTCCATGAGCCTGGCCGACCCGCCGGTTTACGCCAACGGCGACACGACCGTGACGGTCCATATGAAGACGAACTACCGGTGGTCGGACGGCCAGCCGGTGACCGCCAAGGACGCCCTGTTCTATCTCGACATGGTGCGCGCCGCCGTGCAGGAGAGCGGAGCGAACTGGGGGTCGTACACCCCACACGTCGGCATACCGGACCAGGTGGTCAGCGCCAGCGCGCCGAACGCCACGACGCTGGTCATCCACCTGAACAAGGCGGTCAACCCGGCCTGGTTCACCGCCAACGGGCTGTACGACATCCAGCCGATACCGGCGCACGCCTGGGCCAAAGCCTCGGCGAACGGCCCGGTCCTGGATTTCACCAACCCGGCCAACGCGAAGCAGATCTTCGACTTCCTGGCCAAGCAATCCGGCTCCACGAGCACCTACGCAAGCAACCCGCTCTGGCAGGTCGTGGACGGGCCCTACCGGCTGACGCAGTTCAACAACACCACCGGTGGCTACACCCTGGCGCCGAACCCGAAGTACGGCGGCCCGCACTCAAAGATCGTCCCGACCTTGCAGGCGGTCCCGTACACCTCCGACACCGCCGAGTTCAACGCGGTGCTCTCGCACAGCGTCGATCTCGGGTACATGCCGCTGAATGACGTGCCGCAGATGAGCGCGGTCAAGGCGGCGGGGTATCACGTCTTCGGCTACCCGGGCTGGGGATTCGCTTACGCGAACTACAACTTCGCTGACAAGACCGGCGACTTCAACAACATCATCAGGCAGTTCTACATCCGGCAGGCCCTGGCGCACCTGGAAAACCAGGAGGGCTACATCAAGGCCTTCTTCCACGGCGCCGGCGGCCTCGCGTACGGGCCGATTCCCTCGGTGCCGACGTCGCCGTACACCCCCGCGAACGCGCTGAAGAACCCGTACCCGTACAGCGTCGCCACGGCGGCCAGCCTGCTGAAGTCGCACGGCTGGAACGTGGTGCCCGGTGGCGCAAGCACCTGCGCGAAGCCAGGCACCGGCGCCGGCGAGTGCGGCGCCGGCATCCCGGCCGGGACCAAGATCGCGTTCAACGTGCTCTACGCGAGCGACCCGGTCATCTTCGGCGAACAGGTGACCGCTTGGGCGTCGGACGCGAAGAAGGTCGGCATCAACATCTCGTTGCAGAGCGGCACGTTCAACCACGTCATCACCGTGGCCGACGATCCGGGCTCGCCGAAGACCGTCAACGACTGGGCGGTGGCGGTGTACGGCGGTTTCGTCGACCCCTACTACCCGACCACCCTGGGCATCTTCAGCAGTGGAGGGTCCCTCAACGGCGGTTTCTACAGCAACCCCCAGGCGGACAAGCTGATCCACGCGTCGGTCACCAGCAACAATTCCGATGCGGTCAAGACCGAGGCGTCCTACCTCACCCAGCAGCAGCCCAGCCTGTTCCAGCCCAACTACGACTTCATCACCGTGTGGAAGAACAACGTCTCCGGCCAGCCCGCCGCGATCGAGAGCACAACCCAGTACTTCCTCAACCCGGAGCTGATGTACCTGACCAAGTAGCGAGGCCTGGGTATGACGGCTTACCTGATCCGCCGCTCCGCGACGGCGATCGTGGTGCTCTTCGGCGTCTCGATCTTCATCTTCTTCATGCTGCACGTGATCTACCCCACGCCAGCCATCGACGTGCTCGGCCCGCACGCGAACAAGCTCTCCATCGCGCAGTGGAACCAGCAGCACGGCTTCGACGAGCCGTGGATCGAGCAGTACCTGCGCTACCTCAATCAGTTGCTGCACGGGAACCTGGGGTACTCCTACAAGCTGAACCAGAGCGTGGCCGCGCTGTTCCAGGAGCGCTGGCTGCGCAGCGCCTACCTGTCCGGCATCACGCTGTTCCTCTCGGTGGTGATCGCCGTCCCGCTCGGCATCTACCAGGCGGTCCGGCGCAACACCCCCGGCGACGCCGTGGTGACCACGGGCGCGTTCGTGACCTACGCGATGCCGGACTTCTTCCTCTACCTGATCGCGATCCAGCTGTTCGCGATCGCCATCCCGATATTCAGCTACGAGGGCCCGCAGACCACCTCGATGATCTCGATCATCTTCGACTGGCGCGCGATGACGCTGCCGATCGTCTGCCTCACCCTGCTGGAGCTGGCCGGTTACTCACGGTACATGCGGTCGGCGGCGATCGACACGCTGGCCCACGACTACATCAAGGCTGCCCGGGCCAAGGGGCTGCCGGAGCGGCTGGTCCTGTGGCGGCACCTGGTCCGCAACGCCTTCCTGCCGATGATCACCCTGATCGGCCTGTCGATCCCGGCATTGCTGGCCGGCAACCTGGTCTGTGAGGCGGTCTTCAACTTCCCCGGCCTCGGGCTGCTCTTCTACGACGCGCTCGGCACCGCCGACTACCCCATCCTGCTCGCCTACACGCTGGTGGGCGCCGTCCTGGTCGTGGCCGGGAACTTCGTCGCCGACATCGCCCTGACGGTCGCCGACCCGCGGATCCGGCTCGTCTGATGGCCCGGGAGACCTCGTGACTAATATCGCCCCCGAACTTCCGCCGCCGGGCCTGGAGCACGTGCCCGAGGGCGGCGCCGTCGGACCGGTGCAAAGCGGCTGGCGCCTGGCGGCCCGCGAGTTCGCCCAGAACAAGCTGGCCGTACTCGGGCTCGGCGCACTGATCTTCTTCGTGATCTTCTGCTATCTGGGCCCGTTCTTCTACCACGGCGGGCTCACCTCCGACCTCACCGCCACCAACGTGCAGCCGTCCATCGGGCATCCGCTGGGCACCGACAACCAGGGCTTCGACGTGCTCGAGGAACTGATGGTCGGGGGGCGTAACGCACTGGAGATCGGCTTCCTCTCCGCGCTCATCGGGATGGTCATCGGCGCGGTCTGGGGCGCGGTGGCCGGCCTGGCCGGCGGGCTGTTCGACGGGTTCCTGATGCGGATCGTGGACGTCCTGCTGTCCATCCCGTTCCTGTTCGTCATCCTGATCGTCGCGGTCCGCTACGGTGCGACCGTTCTCGGGCTCAGCGTGATCATCGGGATCTTCACCTGGCAGGTCCCGGCCCGGCTGGTCCGCGGCGAGGTGCTCACGCTGCGGGTGCGGGACTTCGTCTCCGCGGCCCGCTCCGCGGGTTCTGGCCAGGCCCGGCTCATCAACCGGCACCTGCTGCCCAACTCGCTCGGGGTGATCATCGTCACCGCCACGTTCAGCGTGGCCGACGCGATCCTGGCCGTCGCCACCCTCGGCTTCCTCGGTTTCGGCCTGCAGTACCCCACGTTCGACTGGGGCGACATGCTCAACAACGGGATCACCTACCTGCAGGACGGTTACTGGTGGCAGATCTACCCCGTCGGGATCTGCATCATCGTGGTGGTGATGGCCTGCAACCTGCTCGGCGACGCGCTCCGCGATGCGCTGGACGTCAGGCTGCGCCGCCGGTGACCGCCCTTTTCATGCCCCACGATCCGCCCGCCAGGCCGCCGACCCAGGAGTAACCGGATGCCCCCAGTCCTCCAGATCAGCGACCTGTCGACGCACATCCAGCTCACCAAGTCGGTCGTTCACGCCGTCGGCAACGTGGATCTGTCCATCGAGCCGGGGGAGGCCCTCGGGCTGGTGGGCGAGTCGGGGTGCGGTAAGTCGATGACGGGCCTGTCGATCATGGGGCTGCTGCCGCCTGGCGGGGCGATCGTCAGCGGCTCGATCAAGCTGGACGGCAGGGAACTGGTCGGCATGAGCGATGCCGAGTTGCGCACGATCCGCGGCAACGACATCGCCATGATCTTCCAGGACCCGCTCACCTCGCTGGACCCCACGAAGACGATCGGCTACCAGGTGGCCGAGCCGGTCCGGCTGCACAAGGGGGCGAGCAAGGCTGCGGCCAGGGCCCGGGCGACCGAGGTGCTCGGCCTGGTCGGCCTGCCCCGGCCGGCCGAGCGGCTCGGCGACTACCCGCACCAGCTCTCCGGCGGCATGCGCCAGCGGGTGATGATCGCGATGGCGCTGACTTGTGAGCCCAAGCTGCTGATCGCCGACGAGCCCACGACCGCCCTGGACGTCACCATCCAGGCGCAGATCCTCGCCCTGCTGCACGATCTCAAGGACCGCCTCGGCATGGCGATGCTGCTGATCACGCACGACATGGGCGTGATCGCCGGGCACGCGGACCGGGTCCAGGTGATGTACGCGGGCCGGATGGTCGAGGTCACCAGCACGCCGAACCTCTTCAAGCACATGCGCCACCCCTACACCCGTGCCCTGCTGGCCTCCATCCCGCGGCTGAGCCAGGACGGCAACCGGCGGCTGCTCACGATCGGCGGGCTGCCACCGGACCTGTCCCGGCCGCCAGCCGGCTGCCGGTTCGCGCCGCGGTGCGACCGGGCCACCGACAAGTGCCATGACCAGGAGCCCGCGCTGACCGGGGAGACCGCGGGGCACCTGTTCTCGTGCTGGCACCCGGTCGACGGGCCCGCCGATGCGGGAAACGGCGCGGCCGCCGGTGCGTCCGTGGCTGCCCGCCCGGCCGGGGCCGCCAGCCTGGCCGTGGCGGCCGGCCTGGCCGGGGCCGCCGCCGGCGCGGCCGCGGGGCCGGACGCCCCGCTGCTTGAGGTGCGCGATCTGGTCAAGGAGTTCCCGGTCACTGCCGGGGCGATCCTGCAGCGCAAGGTCGCGGCCGTGCACGCGGTCTCCAGCGTCTCGTTCACCGTTGCCACGGGGGAGACGTTCGGCCTGGTGGGCGAGTCGGGCTGCGGGAAGACCACCATCGGCCGGGTAGTGGTGGCGCTCGAGCGCCCGGACTCCGGCTCGGTGCTGCTGAACGGCCAGGACATTTCCGCGCTCAGCAAGGGCGAGCTGCGACGGCAGCGGCGCGACCTGCAACTGATGTTCCAGGATCCCTACTCGTCGCTGGATCCGAGAATGCGGGTCGGCTCCATCATCCGTGAGCCGCTCAGCATCCAGGGTGTCGGGACCCACCATGAGCAGCAGCAGCGCGTTTTCGAACTGCTCGATGAGGTGGGACTGCCGCGCAACTCCGTCGAGCGCTACCCGCACGAGTTCTCCGGCGGGCAGCGGCAGCGGATCGGGCTGGCCAGGGCGCTCACCCTGAGCCCCAAGGTCATCGTCGCGGACGAGCCGGTCAGCGCCCTGGACGTCTCCATCAGGGCACAGGTGCTCAACCTGATGAAGCGGCTCCAGGCGGACCACGGCCTGACCTACATCGTCATCTCCCACGACCTCGCGGTGGTCAAGTACATGGCCGACCGGATCGGCGTCATGTACCTGGGCAAGCTGGTCGAGATGGGCTCGGCCGAGGACATCTACCAGCGGGCGGCGCACCCCTACACCGGCGGGCTCATCGCGACCATCCCGGTCCCGGATCCGGAGGAGGCGCGAGCGCGGGAGGGCGCGGGGATCAAGGGTGAGCTGCCCAGTCCGGTCACCCCGCCGTCGGGCTGCCGGTTCCGGACCAGGTGCCCGTTCGCGCAGGACCTGTGTGCGCAGGAGGAGCCGCCGTTGCGCTCGTTCGGCCCCGGGCACGTGGCTGCCTGCCACTTCCCCCTGCAGGGCTGAGGCTCCGGTCCCGCCCAAGAGTCGGCTTCCTGCTCCGGCGTGGCTCCACGAAATTGTCAGGGGCTTCCCGTATTCTCGAACTAAATTTCGATAAATACTCAAGGTACAGGTTCGGGTGGCGGTCCAGGCAAGGGAGGCGCGGAGCATGTGCGACCACGCAGGCCAGCCGGCCAGCGTCGGCGACGCGCTCGGCATGCTCGACAGTGCCCTGGGCTACCTCACCGCCACCGACGCCGCCTCGTTACCGGCGGCCGTCCAGGCCGAGGCGCTGCGGGCGCTGGGGCGGGCGGAGGCCAGGCACACCGCGGCGCAGGCGCGGGTACTGGCCGCGTTCGCCGGGCAGGGCGGGTTCGAGAACGACGGGCACGGCACGGCGCGGACCTGGCTGAGATGGCAGACCAGGGTCACCACCGGGGCGGCCGCGAGTGCCGTCGCGTGGGCGCGACGACTGGCCGCGCACCCGGCCATCGGCCAAGCTCTGGCCACCGGGGAACTGTCCCGGTCGTGGGCACGGGAGATCTGCGGCTGGGCCGACCGCCTGCCCGAGGACCGGCGGGAAGACGCGGACCAGATTCTGGCCGGAGCAGCCCGTGGCGGCGCGGATCTGGCTGGCCTGGCAGGGCTGGCCCGGGAGATGTACGAGCGGTGCGTGCCGCCTGAGGACCGGGATGACGGGTTCGGGGACCGGTGGTTCCGGCTGGGCATCACTTTCCGCGGCGCGGGCCGGGCTGAAGGAGATCTGACGCCGGGGTGCGCCGCGGCCTTAGCGGCGGTGCTGGAGGCGCTGGGGAAGAAAGCCGGCCCGGAGGACACCAGGACTTCCTGGCAGCGCCGTCATGACGCGCTGGAGGAGGCGTGCCGGCGGCTGATCCGGGCCGGGATGGTCCCGGCCCGGGCTGGCCAGCCGACTCAGGTGCTGGTGCACCTGACCCTGGCCCAGTTGCGGGGTGCCCCGGGCGGTTCGGCGGCCGAGGATGCCTGGGCGGCCGCGCGGGCGTCCCAGCCGGGCTGGCTGACCGGCCCCGAAGCCGACGCCGCGTTGTGTGATGCCACGGTGATCCCGGTCGTGACCGGGCACGTGGACTGGGCCGCCCTGGACCAGCTAGCGGAGGCAATTCTGCTAAGAGCGCCCGGCAATAGGTGTGTCACTTGAGCCGCTTGGTGGTTGGCCGGGTGTCCCAGCGGTACCGGGTCCGGGCGCGCTGGATGAGCTGGCGCACGGTGACGAGCGCGGCGGCGAGGTAGAGGTAGAAATCGACGATCGTGGCGTCGCGGTCGGTCATCCGGCGGAGTTTGCCGTAGCCGTTCATCCAGGAGTGGGTTCGCTCCACCGGCCAGCGCTGCCCGGCCTGGATCGGCGCGGGCGTGCCCTTGCGGGCGATCTGGCCGGCGAAGCCCTGGTCATCGAGAGTCTGGCGGGTGGGCTGGCTGTCGTAACCGGCGTCCAGGTGGCAGGTGCGGTCTGTGGGCAGGACGCCGCCGAGCTGGCGTTCGGCGGCGGTCAGCGTGGGAGCCAGCAGCGGGGAGTCGTGCCGGTTGGCGCCGGCGGAGGCGATCCCCAGCGGGATGCCGTGGTTCTCGGTGGCCACCGAGCGTTTCAGGCCGCCTTTGCGCCGGTCCACCGGGGAGGGCCCGGCGCGTTCCCCGCCGCAGGGCGCCTTGGTGAGGCACCCATCCACCGCCACATCACCAAGCTCCAGGCCGATCATCTGGTCATAGGCGGCCAGTACCAGGGCGTGCACCTGTTCGCCGATGCCCGCCGCCGCCCAGGTCTTCAGCCGGCGCCGGATCGTGCGGTCCGAGCACCCCGGCGTGGCGATCCGCTCGTACCCGCTGCCGTGCACCAATGCCTGGACAACGTGCTCAAACACCACCCGGTCGCGGACCCGGCGGCGGTGGCAGCCCAGCGGGTGACCGGGGTCAAACGGCGGGCGCTCCCCGCCGATCAGCGCGCAGAACTCGCCCCAGATCGGCTCCAGCAGGCATGATGGCACGACAGGCACGGGACACCTCGATGATTACTGACTGTGGTAAGCCAATGATCATCGGGACCCGTGCCTGTGCTATGTAACGACACGTCACAACCCGCCCTATTGCCGGGCGCTCTAAGCTTGTTCTTTAACCTCTGCGGCTGTGACCTGGGTGTTTGGCGGGTCTTGTGCCGGGTGGTCCCGGCGTGTCGCGGTGCGTGAGTACGGCCTTCGCATGATCATGTGTTCTCGCTGAAGATCCCATGATCACCACGAAGGCCGTGATGGACAGATTGCCAGAGAGCACTGGGGCCGGGCCACTCGCACTCGCCGTGCTGGCGCGGTTCCGCCGCGAGTTCCATGCCTGCCTGACCGCGCGCGCTGATGAGCTGTCGGAACTGACCGATGCGGTGCTGTGCGCCGACGGCCCGGTGCGGAACCTGGCCGGCCTGTCGCTGGTCCCGGGGCACCGTCGTGGCCACGGTGCCCTCTACGACGCGGTGAACTGCGGCCGGATCGACATTGCCCGGCTGCGCCGGTGCCTGGCCGGCCTGCCGTTACCGCGGGCGGCGGACGGGCGGCTGGTGCTCGCGGTCGATGTGAGTAACTGGCTGCGGCCCGGCGCGGCCACCAGCGCGGACCGGTTGTTCTGCCATGTCTACGGGCGGGGCAAGGGGCAGGCGCAGATGATCCCGGGCTGGCCGTACTCGGTGGTCGCGGCGCTGGAGAGCGGCCGCACTTCCTGGACCGCGGTGCTGGACGCCATCCGCCTGGGCCCTGATGATGACGAGGCCGAGGTGACCGCCGCCCAGGTCCGGGAGGTGGTCAGCCGGCTGATCGCTGCCGGGCACTGGCGCGACGGCGACCCGCCGGTCCTGGTGATCTTCGACGCGGGGTATGACCCGATGCGGCTGGCCTGCCAGCTCGCCGACCTGCCCGTGGAGATCTTGGGCCGGTTGCGCAGTGACCGGGTGCTGCACTTCCCCGTCCCGGCCCGCCAGCCCGGCACCAACGGCCGGCCGCCCCGCCACGGCCGCCAGTTCGCGCTTTCTGACCCCGCCACCTGGCCAGAACCGGCCGTGACCACGACCACGGCGACCACCCGCTACGGCACCGCCGTGGCCCGCGCCTGGGACCGGCTGCACCCCCGGCTCACCCACCGCTCCGCCTGGATCAGCCACGACGGCCCGCTGCCCGTCATCGAGGGCACCCTGATCCGCCTGCAGGTCGATCACCTGCCCGGCGACCGCGACCCCAAGCCCGTGTGGCTATGGTCCTCGGCCACCGGCGCGGCCCCCGCCGGCGTGGACCAGCTCTGGCAAGCGTTCCTGCGCCGATTTGATCTTGAACACACCTTCCGGCTCTACAAGCAGGTCCTCGGCTGGACCACCCCGAAACTCCGCGACCCGGCCGCCGCCGACCGGTGGACCTGGCTGACCATCACCGCCCACGCCCAGCTCCGCCTCGCCCGCCCCCTCGCCGCAGACCTGCGCCTGCCCTGGGAACGCCCCGCACCGCCGGGGCGGCTCACCCCCGCCCGCGTCCGCCGCGGGTTTAGAAACATCCGCGCGACGGTCCCTTGTCCAGCCGGTGCGCCCAAACCCGGCAAACCCGGACCCGGGCGCCCGCCAGGATCGAAGAACCGCCGCCCCGCACCCCGCCACGACGTGGGGAAAACCACCACAAGACAACCCAGCCTCAAAGCACGGCGCGAACGCACAGGTTAAACGACAAGCTAAGTGGCTGTTTCTGAACCTCAGTTGGCGCCGGCCAGGTGTCCTCTGCCAACGAATCTGAGCCATCGCCAGCGTGTCTGAGCCATCTGCGGGTTTTGCCATCAAAATTGAGCCATCGACGGCGCTCCTCGGTGAAGGGTCACGCGGATGGCGGTGGGGCTGGCGGGGAAGGCCGGTGGTTCGCCGCGGTGTGACGGCGTTGAGGTCGAGTATGCTGACCCGGCGCCACGCCCCGGACTTCTTCGTCCGCCGCGCTGACGGCACTGGCATGCTGATCGACGTGCGGCCCGATGTGCGGGTCTCTGCCGCGGAAAGCGCGGTGTTCGCGGCGATGGCCGGGCTGGCGGGCTGGGCTTATGACCGGCCGGCGGGCTGCCCGCCGTCCGCGCGGCCAACCTGCGCTGGCTTGCGGGCTACCGCCATCCCCGGTATGCCCGTGCCGCGGTGATGGCCGCCCTCGGTGAGGTCTGGGAAGTTCGGCAGACCATGTGCGTGATGGTGGCATGAGTTGCCCCCGGGGCGGCGGGGCGGCCGTCCCCGGGGGCATCGTTGTTCGTGCGGTTTAGTGGTGGCGCAGCCAGACGCCGAAGTCCTGGCCGCCGTTGGACAGCGCGGACGGGCTGGTCACCACGGTGCCGGTTGCGGTGCCGTCGGTGGTCTTGATCTCCTGGCTGGTCTGCCACGGTCCCAAGACCGTGCCGTGCACGCCGGTGTAGGTGGTCAGGTGGCTGCCGGTGAAGTTCCACAGCTGCGTGTCGGCCGCTGGCGGCGGCACCGTTCCGGCGGCCAGTACGTCCAGGACGGCGTGGTCAAAGACCGGGCTGATTCCTTCTGCCCTCAGCCGGACGGTCTGGGTGGTGTGCTGGGTGAGGTCGGCGGCGGTGAAGAAGTTGTGGCCGTGCCGGTCGTAGTAGATGCTGACTGTCAGCTGGTCACCGATCTGCGGGCTGACCCGGAAAGATCCGGCTGTAAAACCGCCCTGATATACGACGGTGCCGGGGCCGCCGCCGGGCGCCACGTAGATGTAGGCGGACGGCGGGGCGCACTGGCCCGGGCAGGTCGCGTGGATTCCGATGATCGCCGAGCCGTCGCTGTCCTTGGGCATGATGCGCGGGGCCACGGTCAGCGTGGTGGACACGAACCGGAACGACCGCCCCTGGGCGTTGTAGCCCGCGTCCACAGGGTTGTAGGAAGGTGGTCCCAGCGACTGCGTGGCCGCCAGGGCCGGGGCCGCAGCCCCGGCGAGACCGGCGGCGGTGAGCGTGATCCCGGCCGCCGCACCGGCAGCCAGCGCGCGGATGAAGCCCTTACGGGCAAGGCGAGGCGCTTTGGCCAGGCGCTCCCGGCCGGTCCGTATCCCCTGTCCGGTTACCACTGATCTGAACATGGTGTCCCCCTGTGTGCTCGTGGGCGATCCCCTGCCGCCCGATGATTGAGGGTGCGTCCCCAGCGCCGGGGAAGGAAAGGGGAGCCCTCCCCAGGTGGGGAGCCCTCCCCAGGTGGGGAGGGCTCCCCTTGCCCGGGATCTGCCCGGCCCGGCACGGTCGAGGTGCAGACGCGGCGGGGGAAGCCGCGCAGATACCTACAGGGGGAACACCATGTTCACTTCGGTCCGCCATCAAAAAGCACAGGGAGCCTGGTGGGCACGCTGGCTGCCGCGGGGGGCGGCGGCACTGGCAGGCCTGGCAATCCCGCTGGCACTGGCGGCGGCAGCCAGTGCCGCACTGACCACCCCGGCTGCCGCGACGTCGTCGCGGCCCGCGGCCGCCACGGCCCCCCGGTGCTCCGCCGCCGACCTGGAGGTCTGGGTCGCAGCCGACCAGGGCACCGGTGCCGCCGGCACCGCGAGCTACGCACTCGAATTCACCAACATCAGCACCCACACCTGCACCCTGTCCGGCCACCCGGGGGTGTCCGCGATCAGCAGCAGCGGTCACCAGCTCGGCAGCCCTGCGGTCTGGGACAACTCGGTCGCGCCGCATACCGTGCAGCTCGCGCCCGCAGCGACCGGTTACGCGCTGCTGGATTACAGCGATGTGATCACCGAAAACTGCCCGCCCGCGTACAACGTCTCAGCCTTCGAGTTGCGGGTCATCCCGCCTGGCCAGTCCCAGTCAGTCCATGCGTTCTGGCCGCTCGCCGCGTGCACGGCCCCCGGGCAGACCAAGTTCCTGAGCGTCCGGGTCATCGCCCCGGGCATCGGGCTCAGGGGTGACACCGGCTGAGCGCAGCCTCACCGCGAGGCACGCGCACCGCGGCCCCAGCCAGCCCGGGTGGGGCCGCGGTGACACGCTGGCCCTCCCGTCACGCTGGTCATCGAGCCGGCGCGGCGAGGATCGCCGCGCCATCAGCGCGGACGCCCGCAGCCACGCCGGCCAGCCAACGTCAGCCAGCTCCCCGAGGTCCTCCGCACGCAGCGCCGGCACCTAGATCCCGGGCCAGCAACGGCGGCTACCCCAGCTCGCCCCCCGGAGCCCGCTCACACGCCAGCCAGCCCGGCTGGAATGTGAGCGGGGCTCCTGGTAGTGACGGGGGTGACGAAACCAGCCCGCAACACCGGGAGCCTTGGTGCCAGTGTGCCCTGCCATGCCGGGGCGCGCATGCGCCCGCCGGTGTTGCCGCCGCCCGCGCCGCTACCCCCTCCGACACCACCGATGCCGAATGGGCGCTAAACGCGCCGTTGCTGCCGGTCCCGGCCTGCCAGACCCCTGCGGGCGGGCGGCCCGAACAGCACAGCCGCCGGGTCGTGGTGGACGCGATCCGGTACGTCATCCACAACGGGTGCGTGTGGCGGGCGCTGCCAGCCGACTTCCCGCCCTGGCGCACCATCTACGGCCTGTTCCAGCGGTGGAACGCCCGGGGGGCCACGATAGCCCTGCATGATGCGTTACGCGCGGCGGTTCGGCTGGCCGCCGGGAGCACGGTGGAGCCGACCGCCGCGGTGATCGATTCGCAGTCGGTCCGGGCGGCGCCGACCGTGCCCCGCTCCAGCCGTGGCTGGGATAACGCCAAGAAAGTCAACGGCCGCAAGCGGCACCTCGCCGTCGACACCAGTGGCCTGCTGCTGGAAGTGCTGGCCACCCCGGCATCGGTGCAAGACCGCGACGCCGCCCGGCCGCTGCTGTTCAACCTGCACCGGGCCCGCCGCCGCGTCCGCCGCGCCTGGGCCGATGCCGTCTATGCCGGGACACTCCAGCCCTGGGCGGCGACCTACCTCAAGCTGACCGTCGAGATCGTCAAACGGCCTCCCAACCAGCACACCTTCGAAGTCCTGCCGCGCCGGTGGGTGGTCGAGCGGACCCTGGCCTGGATCACCAGCTACCGCCGCTGCGCCCGCGACTACGAACGCCTCCCCGCCCACCACGAAGCCGCCGTCTACTGGGCCATGATCACCATCATGACCCGGCGCCTGGCCCGCCCCAGCTGAGGTTCAGACACAGCCACTAAGCCGCGGGACAGGCCGCCACGCCACCGCCGACGGCACCGGCCGATCCGGCGGCCCTGACCCCGGCCGATCCGGCGGCCCTGGCCCCGGTCGACTCGACGTGCCCGGCCATCACGGCGGTTCCGGCCAGCCCGGCGGCCCCAGGCAGTCCGGTGGCCCTGGCCCTGGGCAGCCCGGTGACCCTGGTCCCAGCCAGTCCGGCGGCCCGGGCGGCGGCTCGCCCGGTCCCGCGACCCGCGACCGGCTGCGCCGGGCGCTGCTCGGCCTGGCCGCCGACGCCCTCTCCGGCCCGGACGGGCTCGCCGCCCGGCTGCGCGCCGCCCTCGACGGCAGGCCACTGACCACGGCCAGCCTGCCCCTGGACATCGGCGCCGCCACCGAGACCATCCCCGCCCACCTGCGCCGCGCCGCCACCACCCGCCATCCGCACTGCGCCTTCCCTGGTTGCGACGAGCCCGCCAGCGTCTGCGACATCCACCATCTGATCCCCCGCGCCCGCGGCGGGCCCACCACCCTGCCTAACCTGGTGCCCCTGTGCACCTTCCACCACCTCACCGCGATCCACCGGTGGGGCTGGACCCTCACCCTGCATCCCGACGGCACTACCACCGCCACCAGCCCCGACCACACCCGCACCCTGCACAGCCACGGACCACCCGGGCACGGCCCGCCCAGCCCCGGTACCGGCTATCCGGGCGCGCCACGCGTCCGCGGGGCTGGCCGGCCCGCCGCCTGCGGTGCTGACATCAGCGCGCGGACGGTGCGGTACGACATGACCGCCAGGCAGGAGCGTGCCGACAGCAGAGACAAGACCGAGAAGGCCGAGCCCGCGGAGAGCACCGAGGCGAAGGAGCCGACCGAGCCCACCGACAACGCGGAGCCCACAGAGCCGATGGACAGCACCGAACCCCGCGACCCGATCGACAGGAACGAGTCCTGTGACCACAGGGACCACCGTGACGAGTCCGGCCCGCAGGCCGCCGAGAGTTTGCGCATGACCTCATGATGACGCACGCAGGCCCGCGCCCTCCGCCGCGCCAGAAAGCGCCGCCACGGCAAGCCCGCCGAGCGAGGCCAGGTCGTAGCCGCCCTCCTGGATCAGGACCACCGGCCCGAGCGCGGCGATCATGCGGCCCGCGGCGTGGTAGCCGGCCTCGGTGACGCACAACGGGCTCTCCGGGTCGGTGGCAGCCGCGTCCAGGCCGAGCGACACCACGATGGCATCGGGCTCCAGGGCACGTGCCTCGTCACACAGAGCGCCCAGGGCGGCGAGCCAGTCATCGTCCCCGGTTCCGGGGGCCAGCGGCAGGTTGCGGTTGGCGCCCTCGCCCTCGCCGCGGCCGCGTTCCGCCGCGTAACCGGCATAGTGCGGGAACCACCCGGCGCCAGGATCGACGTGGAGCGAGCCGTACCAGACGTCGGCCCGGTCATAGAAGATCATCTGGGTGCCGTTGCCGTGGTGCGCATCGATGTCGAGCACCGCGATCCGCCGTGCCCCGGCGGCCAGCAGCGCCTGCGCCGCGATCGCGGCATTGTTGAGGTAGCAGGACCCGCCGTACGCGCCGCGGGTCACATGGTGACCTGGTGGCCGGCACAGCGCGTACGCGAGCCGCTCGCCCCAGCCGACCAGGTCGGCGGCGGTCAGTGCGGCGTCCGCGGCTCCCCTGATCGCGGCCCAGCTACCGGGGCCGACCAGCGTCATCGTGTCGTAGCAGAACAGCCCGGCCCGCCCGTGCACGGCGGGCGGAGAATGCTGCGGCAGCCCGGCCAGCATGCCCGCTGTCGGGAAGACGTAGGGGACCACCCGGTCGCGGCCGTACTCCGCGGGAAGCCCCGCCGCCGCCCAGTCCTGCCACACCCCGGCCAGGTGGTCGACCAGTTCCGGGTCGTGGACCGTGCGCACGATCTCGTCACCGTGCTGGACCGCCGCCACCACCGGTGCCCCGGCCGCGGCCAGCGCCTCGCGCAGGACCAGCGCGCGAGCCGGGACCTCCGTGCCGTCATCCCGGACACCCAGCCATACCTCACCGCCCGGTTCATGCCGCAGGCAGTCCTCGCTCCACACCACCGGCACCGGCAGGCTCAACGGTTCGCCCCCTTGGGGGCTTCCGCGCAGGTTGCGGACGTTAGCATCACGGGATGTCGCATATCACCGATCCTGGCACGCCCGCGCCCGGGCCACCCGTCGCGCCCCGGTTCCTGCCGGCCGGCCCACCCGCCGTCCTGCCCGGCGGTGAACCGGATCCGTATGCGTGGATGCGTGACCGTGACCTGCCCGCCGTGCGCGACTATCTCGCGGCCGAGCGTGCCTACTACGACCAGCAGCTGGATGCCGGATTGTGCGAGGAACTGGCGGGGGAGCTGATCGCCAGGGTCGCCGCGGCGGAGGACTCGGTGAGCTGGCGCAGGGACGGTCACACCTACTTCACCAGGACGGTCCCGGGGCAGGAGTTCGAGCAGTTCTGCCGGGCCGGGTCCGGGGGCGCGCCCGCGCAGGTGCTCCTGGATGTCAACCTCCTGCTCGACGACCCGGCCTGCACCGGCGGCTACGTGGAGCTCGGCGTCCGCGAGGTCAGCCCGGACGGCCGCCTGCTCGCCTACTCAGTCGATTTCGACGGGGACGAGATCTACCAGCTCCGGGTGCGCGACCTGGTCAGCGGCACCGACCTGGCAGACCGCATCGACGGCACCTACTACGAGCTGGCCTGGGCGGCCGACTCGCGATCGTTCTTCTACATCGTCCCCGACGCCCGCTACCGCCCGCACGAGGTCTGGCGGCACCGGCTGGGAACCCCGGCCGGCCAGGACGCCCTGGTCTTCGCCGAGCGCGACGAGCGTTTCGACCTGACCGTGCGGTCCACCCGCAGCAGGGCGTACGTGCTGATCGAATCGGCATCGCGGGACACCACGGAGACGCTCATCATCCCGGCGGCCGACGCCAGCGCCGCGCCAGCCGTCCTGGAACCGCGAAAGGCCGGCGTCGAATACCGCGCCGATCACGGCGACGGACCGGACGGCGGGGAGTTCTACCTGGTCACCAACGATCAGGCGGCGGAGTTCCGGTTGGTGCGGGCGCCGGCGCGAGCGCCCGGCAGCGCCGCCTGGACCGAGGTCATCGTCGGGTCGCCGGACACGCGCCTGGTGTCGGCCGACGTGTTCGGGCAGTACGTGCTGGTGGAGCAGCGGCACGGCGCCGCGACCCAGTTGCTCATCCTCGACCGCCACACCGGTGACCAGCGGCTCATCGAGGCCGGCGGCCCGCAGGTCTCGCTCGCCCTGGCGACCAACGAGGACTACGCCGCCCCGGCGGTGACCGTGTGCACGCAGTCGCTCATCGACCCGCCGGCCTGGCACGACGTGGATCTGGCCACCGGCCGCTGGGAACTGCGCAAACGGCAGGACGTGCCGGGCCACGATCCGGCGAGGTACGTCACCGAGCGCATCACCGCGCCCGCGGCGGACGGCACGCAGATCCCCGTCACGATCGCTTACCGCCACGGCGCCCGCCCGGACGGCACGGCGCCGTGCCTGCTCTACGGTTACGGGGCTTATGAGGCATGCGACTGGCCGGAGTTCAGCGTGGCAACGCCGAGCCTGCTCGACCGGGGTTTCGTCTATGCGATGGCGCACGTCCGGGGCGGCGGTGAGGGCGGCCGCGCCTGGTGGCTGGATGGGCGGCTGGACCGCAAGCGCAACACCTTCACCGACTTCATCGCCGTGGCCGACATGCTGGCGGACCGGGGCTGGGCGGCACCGGGCCGGATTGTCTCGCGCGGGCTTTCCGCGGGCGGACTGCTGCAGGGCGCGGTGTTCTCGATGGCCCCGCGGCGCTGGCGGGCCGTGGTGGCCGAGGTCCCGTTCGTGGACTGCGTGACCACCATGCTGGACCCGGACATCCCGCTCACCATCAACGAGTGGGACGAATGGGGCGACCCCCGGGATCCCCGCATCCGCGCCTACATGGAGTCCTACAGCCCGTACGACAACATGCCCTCGGGGCCCCGCCCGGACCTGCTGGTCACCGGGAGCCTGCACGATCCCCGGGTGCTGATCCATGAGCCGGCCAAGTGGGTGGCCAGGCTCCGGGCCACCAGCGACGGCGGCACAAGCGGCGGCGGCACCAGCGGCCGGCTGCTCTTCCGCCCGGAACTCGGCGCCGGGGCACACGTCGGCCCGGCGGGACGCTACGACCGGCTGCGCTACGAGGCCGAGGTCCTCGCGTTCATCGTGGCCTCGGTGTCGCTCCCGCAGCGGTGAACTGGTCTACCTCGACACGACAGCCTGGGTAAGGCTAGACCGGGTAGTCCCCTGAGACATGCGCGGCGGGCCGTGCGGTGCACTGTACTTAGCCTGCGGCTACGAGTGATTTCATGTCGAGAAGCTCTGACCGGCTCCGCTCACCAGGTGAAGGGCCACGACAGGCGTGGCCCACGACACCAGGAGACCACCATGCCGAAGTACCTGCTCCTCAAGCACTACCGCGGCGGCCCGGAGCCGCACCGTCCCTTTCCCCCGATGGACCAGTGGGCCCCCGAGGATGTGGAGGCGCACATGGCCTTCCTCAAGCACGTCGGCGAGCTGCTCGAGGAGAACGGCGAGTACGTCGACGCGCAGGCGCTCACGCCGGCGCGCACCTGGGTGCGCTACGGCGGCCCGGACGCCGCGCCAGTCACCACCGACGGCCCGCTGCCCGAGACCAGCGATCTCGTGGCGGGCTGGTACATGATCGACGTCGAGTCGCACGAGCGCGCGGTCGAGCTCGCGGCCTACGTCTCCTCCGAGCCCGGCCCGGGCGGGGAGCCGCTGTACGAATGGATCGACGTCCGGGAGGTCATGTCCGGGGCGCCTTCGGGCGATTGACCCGCTGTGAGCGGCGAGCCGACGCGACGGCTGGACGAGGGCGCGCTGCGCGCCCTCGTCCCTCGGGTGCTCGCGGGCCTGGTCCGGCGGGGCGAGGACTTCGCCGCCGCCGAGGACGCCCTGCAGGAGGCGCTGCTGGAGGCGCTGCGGGTGTGGCCCGAGCGCCCGCCGCGCGACCCGCGCGCGTGGCTGGCGACGGTCGCGACCCGGCGGCTCGTCGACGCCCGCCGCAGCGAGGCCGCCCGTCACCGCCGCGAGGAGCAGACGTGCGCCGGGCCGCGGGCCGCCGCCACCGAGGAGGGCGACGACACCCTCTTCCTGCTCTTCTGCTGCTGCCACCGTGGCCTCACGCCCGCCTCCCAGGTGGCGCTGACCTTGCGCGCCGTCGGCGGCCTCACAACCCGCGAGATCGCCGACGCCTTCTACGTCCCGGAGGCGACGATGGCGCAGCGGATCAGCCGGGCCAAGCGCGCCCTGCAGGGGCGCCGCCTGGACCAGCCCGGCGACCTCGCTGTCGTGCTGCGCGTGCTCTACCTCGTCTACACGGCCGGTCACGCGGGCCGGGTCGACCTGGCCCGCGAGGCGATCCGGCTCGCCCGCCAGCTCACCCTCGCCACCAGGGAACCGGAGGCGCGCGGGCTGCTCGCGCTGATGCTCCTCAACCATGCGCGCCTGCCGGCGCGGGTCGATCCCGAGGGCCGGATCGTCACGCTCGACCGGCAGGACCGCGGGCTGTGGGACAGGCGCGAGATCGCCGAGGGCGTGCGCGTCCTGCAGTCGGCGCTGGCCATGCAGACAGAGGAACGGCGCCCCGGCCGCTACCAGGTCGAGGCCGCTATCGCCGCCCTGCACGACGACGCGGCGAGCGCCGAGGAGACCGACTGGCCGCAGATCCTCGCCTGGTACGACGACCTCGTCGCCCTCACCGGCGACCCGGTGCGCCAGGACCCCGCCGCGGTGCTCGGGCGCGCGGTCGCGGCCGGCCACGTCCTCGGCGCCGCCGCCGGGCTGCGTGAGACCGACCGGCTGCGCGAGGTGCTCGGCGAGCGGCACCGCTGGCACGCCGTCCGCGGCCACCTGCACGAGCTGGGTGGCGACCTTCCTGCCGCCGCCACGGCGTACGCGGATGCCGCCCGCCGGGCTACGAACGTCGCCGAGCGCGACCACCTGGTCCGTCAGGCCGCCCGCGCGCGGGCCGCCGGGCCATGCGGGAACAGCCGTCTCGCTGAGCGTCCTGGATAGGCTCGCGTACCCAGCTATGAGACCCCGTTGAGCCGGGCAACTCATCGCTGGTCTCTTCAGACCATGGGCGGCGCGTTCCCACCAGCCGGTCGGCAACCGAGGGGCGCTGTCGCCGGGGCCGTCATGTTGGCTCTGGCCGGCGGCCAACCGCCTCGCCAGCGTCAGTGGTCCCGGGGCAGGATCCGCTTACGCCACACCCAGGCGATGATCGTTGGCGGATGATCTTCACGCGACCTGGGGATTCGCTGATGTTCCCAGCGGAGGTGTGACTGAGCGCTTGAGTTGGCGAGTTAGCGCTTCAGCTGGCAGGGCTGCGCGCTGGAGTTGGCGGGCAGGTGAGCCGGGACGCGTTAGTTGGCATCTGGGCCACGATGGTTGGCACTGGGCGTTGCCCGTTCATCCAACCGGAATGCTCTCACCGGCGGTAACAACTCCGTGAATATGGTGGCCACCGCGGCTGTCCGGTAACAGCCGTCAAGTCGGGCAGCGACTGTCACGGAGCGTAAGCGTTCGCAGCGCGCGTTTGTGCAGATCGCCGAGTATGAATTTCGGTCAGCGCGGTCAAATGCGCCATCGTCTGCGCGCATATCTGCTGGTTCGGGTGGCATGGTCGGCGGGCCTCCCGGTGCGAGGGTTTCGCACGGGCCACTGCGCTGAATGCGGGCCGCACGCCGGACAGGTCCGCGTCGGCTCTCGGTCGTTAGCTCACGCTCCCGCGGCGCGGCGCAGCCTGGGCGCTGCGTGGTGGCGGGCTGAGGCTCGCCGTCGGATGGGCGCGGCGGGGCCATGAATAAACCGCCGGCGGAGCGCGACGGTCTCCGGTTACTACGCGCAGGTCAGCGGCGCCCGGCTCGTGCGCGGAGTGCGGGTGAATATGCGGTAGCTACTTCACGTCCAGCCGTGCCGCCGCAAGAAGCGCTGCCAGCCTGCCTCGTCCCCGGCCAGATCCTGCGGTTCGAGCTCCTGGCCTTGCGCGCCGATGGCGGTGACCGAGACCAATTCGGCGGCCTGCGGCAGCAGGGTGGCGAACAACGACACGCCGACATCCGGCCGGGTTGCCAGCGGCGGTAGTTCGAGCGGCTCCCCGCTGGCCAGGTGCACGCGCACCTGCGCCACGCGCGGATCGGCCCGCACCACAATGCGGCGCAGTCCCCGCTCGGAGCCTCCGGTATAGGTGTTCAGCAGGGAGCCAGGATAAAGAGGCGGGCCACCCATGCCGCCCTCATCGCGATGGCCGTCCGGGTGGACCGTCTCCAGGAACGTGTAGAAGCCGGTGCTGGTGCCACCGGCGCGGAGAATCCAGTGCTCCCCGGTTGACAGGTCGCCTTCGGCGAGGACGGCCAGGTCCGGTGCGGGCATGTCAGCGGCTCCTGCGGCGAGACTGCTAACCGCATCATCTCAGACCTTCTGCTGCCGGTGACCTTGGAGGTCACACCCAGCGGAAGGGACAAGATTCCATGACACAAACCCCCGCCCAGACGCCCTTCGATGGCCACGGACGCGACTCGATGTCAGCGGTCAACTGGGCCTTAGAACGATCTTGAAACGGCCGTACGCCGCTGACCCGCCAGGAACGCAACCGCGCATAGCACTTCGGTGGATACGCGTTGTCAATCCACGATCGGCGTCAACTGCGGACGGTAGCCGACTTCCAGTCCCGCCGCCACGACGGAACGCCGATTCTTTTGCGGTTCCGGTGATCGGTAGCAGGGTGACGGTGCACGTGCAGATCACCGTGTTCGGAGCGGGGTTGTGAATACGGGCGAGCGTGGGTGCGATGCTTGCCGGCCGGAGCTGCCGGGCTGCTTTGTGACCCTCATCTAGCCGGTCCGGCTTACGGCGGAGCCCGCGCATGGCGGGAAACAATGATCAATGTGATGGCCAGCATGCATATCCACAGCACACAGGTGGTAGCCAGGATCCGCTCTGTGAGCCCTTCCGCGGAGCCCGCGCTCGATGAAATCCCAAGCAGGAGGAAACAGACCGGGCCGGTGACGCGTGCGGCCATCATCACCGGCTTAAGATGCCGCCACTGCGGAAGCACCCGGAGCCGCCACCACAGCGGGAAGGGCGTGAAGGCCAGCACGAGAAAGGCGATGCTGGCGACGATGGCGTCGGTCAGCCCGCCCGGGCTGACGAGCTGAT
>CAWDXD010000022.1:0-112937 GCA_963806145.1 uncultured Actinomycetes bacterium | reverse complement strand
CGAGCGAATGGGGAGGCACGCAGTGGCCGACGCGGTATTGGTCGAGGTGGCCGACGGCATTGGCATCATCACCATCAACCGCCCCGAGGCGCGCAACGCGGTCAACGAGGCGGTGGCCCGCAGCATCGCGGCGATCCTCGACGACTTCGACTCCCGCAGCGACATCACCTCGCTGATCATCACGGGCGCGGGCGGCACCTTCTGCGCCGGGATGGATCTCAAGGGATTCGCGGCCGGGGAGGACTCGACGGCCGGCGGCCGCGGTTTCGGCGGCATCACACAGCGCCCTCCGGCCAAGACGGTCATCGCCGCGGTGGAGGGGTACGCCCTGGCCGGCGGGTTCGAGATCGTCCTGTCCTGCGACCTCATCGTGGCCAGCGAGGAGGCCGTGTTCGGCCTGCCCGAGGTGAGCCGGGGGCTGGTCGCGGGCGCCGGTGGGCTGTTCCGCCTGCCCCGGCGGATTCCCTACCACCTGGCCATGGAGATCGCGCTCACCGGTGCCCGGGTTCCCGCGGCCCGCCTGCATGCGGCCGGGCTCATCAACCGCCTGGTGCCAGCGGGCGAGGCGCTCGCCCGGGCCCGCACGCTGGCCGCCGAGATCGGGCGGAACGCGCCGCTGTCGCTGGCCGCGACCAAGCGGATCGTGGCCGAGTCCGCGGACTGGCCGCTGGCCGAGGCATTCGACCGGCAGTCCGGGATTGCCGGGCCGGTGTTCTTCTCCGCTGATGCCATGGAAGGCGCGGTGGCGTTCGCGGAGAAGCGCCCGCCGGTGTGGCGCGGCGAATAACCGCCGATCGTGATCATGAGATCCGGGAGGTTATCCCCGCCAAGGTCATGATCATCAGCGCCGCAGCAGCGGTGGACAGGTATGCCGGGTCCGCGAAGCTGGGGCACATGGCCGCCGAGCCCACCGTAGTATCGATGACCGGACCACTCGCGGACACTGTTGGGAACGTCGATGTGCGGAATCGCCGGCTGCCTGGCTCTGGCCCTTGAGGCGGACCCGGACCAAGCCTGGCTCACTCGCGCCCTGGACCGGATCAGCCACCGCGGGCCGGACGACGATGGCGTGTACACCGACTCGGATGTCGCGCTCGGCTTCCGGCGGCTGTCGATCCTGGACCTGTCGCAGGCCGGGCACCAGCCGATGCGCTCGGCCGACGGCCGCTTCTGGATGCTGTTCAACGGGGAGATCTACAACTACGTCGAGATGGCCGCCGAACTGCGGGAACAGGGGATCACCCTGCGGTCCAACGGCGATGCCGAGGTGCTGCTGGAGACCTACGCCCTGGTGGGCAAGGACGTGGTGCACCGGCTCCGCGGCATGTACGCGCTCGCCATCTGGGACACCTGGACCCGCGAACTGTTCTGCGCCAGGGACCCGTTCGGCATCAAGCCCTTCTACTACCGCATCGACCGCGGGCCCGGCACGGCCTCCGGCGGCGAGGCCAACGGCGCTCGCGGCGCTGCCGGCGGCGCGCCTGCCCCGGGCCTCGCGCCCCGCCCGCGCGGCGGCCGCCATGCGGCACCGGCGGCAGCCAGCGAGCCGGCCGCGCCGGGGCAGGCTGACCCTCCGGCAGCCCTGGATGACTGGTTCGCCCCCACCGCGCCGCCGGCCAGGCGGCCAGGCCGGCATGCGGCCGGACAGCCTGGCGGGCCGGGCGTATCGCACAAAGAAGATGCGCTGGGGGCTTCTTCCGCGGTGCCCCCGCCCGCCCGGGCCGCCGCGGCCCGGCCGGCCATGTCCGGCGCGGCCGACCTGAGGCTGCGGTTCGCCTCGGAGCGCAAGGCACTCGCCGAACCGGGGGAGCTGCGGGACCTGGACCCCGCCGCGCTGCGCAGGTACCTGGCCTTCCAGTACGTGCCGGCGCCGGACACCATCACGCCGCCGATCCAGGTGCTGCCGCCCGGCCACGCCATGATCGCCCGGCCGGGCCGGCCGGTTGACGTCTACCGCTTCTGGCGGGCCGACCTGCGGCCGGCCCGCGCTCCCAGCGAGTCCACCCCGCGCGAGATCCTCGCCGTGATGCGCGACTCGATCGCGGTCCACCTGCGCAGCCACGCACCGCTCGGTGCGTTCCTGTCCGGCGGCATCGACTCGGCGGCGATCTGCGCGCTGGCCGCCGAGCACCGGCCGGACCTGCTCACGTTCACCGTGGGATTCGAGCGCGAGGGGTACAGCGAGATCGACCGGGCGCAGGAGACGGCGGCCGCCATCGGCGTGCGGTCGATTCCCTACGTGATCACCAGGGAGGAGTTCTTCCAGCACCTCCCGCAGGTCATCTGGCACCTCGATGACCCGATGGCCGACGCCGCCGCGGTCCCGCTGTGGTTCGTGGCCCGCGAGGCGAGCAAGCACGTCAAGGTCGTGCTGTCCGGTGAGGGCTCCGACGAGCTGTTCGGCGGGTACGCGATCTACCACCAGCCCGGCGTGGTCCGGGCCGGCGAGCGGCTGCCGGCCTGGGGCCGGGCCCCGATCAAGAAGGCCGCGGCGATGATCCCGTCCGGGGTCAAGGGCAGGGGCTTCCTGGAGCGCACGTCGATCCCGCTGCGGCACCGCTACATCGGCAACGCCCGCGTGTTCAGCGAAGGCGAGACGGCGCGGATCGCGGTCCGGCCCGGCGACGCGAGCCCGTGGGACGTCACCGGCCCGGTCTACGACCAGGCGGAGCACGCCGGCCTCGACGACGTGTCCACCATGCAGCTGGTGGACATCAACACCTGGCTGGCCGGCGACATCCTGGTCAAGGCCGACCGGATGACCATGGCGCACAGCCTGGAGCTGCGCGTCCCGTTCCTGGACGCCGAGGTGCTGAAGGTCGCGTCGCGGCTGGCCAGGACCGAGAAGATCGGCGCTGGCACCACCAAGCTGGCGCTGCGGTCAGCGATGAGCGAGGTGCTGCCCAAGGCGGCGGCGGAGCGGGCCAAGCTTGGCTTCCCCGTCCCGATCGGGCCCTGGCTCACCGGTGACTCCTACGGCTTCGCCGAGCAGCTGCTCCGGGAGGCACAGACCGACGAATGGATCAACCGCGAAGAGGCGCTCCGGCTGCTTGAGGGGCTGCGCGCGGGCGAGCCCGGGGTGGAGTGGCGGCACCTGTGGGTGCTGATCGTGTTCTCGCTGTGGCACCAGATCTTCGTCGAGCGTGCCTACGACCCGGTCGCCCTCGGCTGGGAGCGCGCCGCCGGGGTGCCGCGCTAACGCACGGGCCGCCCGTGCCCGCGCCGCCGGCTAGCGCGGCAGGCCCGGGGTCACCCGGTGAAGCCTGGCAGGGTCCTGCTGGGAGCGTAGGCGGCGAGCTTGTCGCGGAGCCGGCCCCGGCCGCGGTGCAGCCGGGACATGACCGTCCCGATCGGGGTGCCCATGATCTCGGCGATCTCCTTGTAGGCGTACCCTTCGATGTCCGCGAGATAGACCGCCACCCGGAACTCCTCCGGCAGGTCACGCAGGGCGCGCAGGATCTCCGAGTCGGCGAGCCTGTCCAGCGCCTCGGCTTCGGCCGAGCGTGCCGCGGAGGCCAGCGGGTCTCCCTGGGCATGCCAGTCCGCATAGTCGCCGGTCGTCGCCTGCCGGGGTTCCCTGCGCCGTTTGCGGTAGCCGTTGATGAAGGTGTTGGCCAGGATGCGGTGCAGCCACGCCTTGAGGTTCGTGCCGGGCCGGAACTGGTGGAAGGCCGCGTAGGCCTTGACAGACGTCTCCTGGACCAGGTCCTCGGCGTCGGTGGGGTTGCGGGTCATCCGAAGCGCGGCCATGTACAGCTGTCCGAGGACGGGCACGACGTCGCGCTCGAACCGCTCGTCGCGATCCGGCGACTTTTCGGTCTTCGCCATGGTCACTCCGCTTCGTATCGTCTCTCACCCATATAGACGTCTGCTAACCCCAAAGTGGCTCGGTTTCCGGCAACTTTCCTCACCCCGGGCGAGTAGTCCTGTTGTACGCCACGATGCTGAATGTTTCCTGAAGGTTTGTTCCGAGCCGTGAATGAGGCTCCCGGGCGGCCCGCCGGCGGGCTGGCGAAGCCCGGGCCAGCCGAGATGGAGCGCCTCCCCGTCCCCGCCCGCGGCCTGCCCGGGTGTCAGTCCTCCATGCGACCCTGCTCCCATGCCCAGAACCGCGCAGTTCGACCGGCAAGCCCTCTCCGGCTTAGCGGCCAAGCGGCACGGCGTGGTTTCGCGTTCGCAGGCTCTCGAATGCGGGATGACCGCGCGAGTTGTGGACTACCGCATTCGCGGCGGCGGGCTCACCGGGGCTGCGGGCTCACGGGGGCTGCGGGCTGCGGGCTAGATCCAGCCGTGGTACCAGATGTGCGCCAGCCAGGAGGGGTAGGGGATGGCCTGGGCGGTCAGCAGCGGGTACAGGTAGGCGAAGTTCAGCAGCACCGCAAGCACGAAGGCGCCGGCCAGGGACGCGCCCACCGCGCGCCGGGCGGCGCTCGCCGTGGCGGAACCCATGACCAGGCCCAGGCACAGCACGACGGCGAGCACCAGGAACGGCACGAAGGCGACCGAGTAGAAGGAGAACTGGGTCCGCTTGGCGTACGCGAACCAGGGCAGCCAGCCCGCGGCCACGCCCACCAGCACGGCGCCCGCCCGCCAGTCACGGCGGGTCAGCCACCAGCCGAGGCACACCAGCAGGGCCAGGATGGCGCCCCACCAGAGCACCGGGGTGCCGATCGCGAGCACCTCGGCGGCATCTCCCTTGGCGCACACGCCATGCCCCGACGTGGGGCAGTTCCAGTAATAGGACACCGGGCGGCTCATCGTCAGCCAGGTCCATGGCTGCGACTGGTACGGGTGATGCTTCTGCAGGCCCGTGTTGAAGGCCAGCATCGCCTTGTTGTACTGGAACAGCGAGATCAGCGGCGAGATCACCGGGATGTTGACCCCGTGCAGCTGCGCCCAGTTCCGGTCGTAGCCGCTGCTCGTCGCGAACCAGCCGGTCCAGGTGGCCAGGTAGGCCACCAGCGGCAGCGCGACGAACGAGCCGGCCAGGCCGCCGAGATAACGGAGCAGCCCCGGGCCGGTGACCTTGCCGAGCCCAGCGGTCCGGCGCGCCCCGACATCCCAGGCGAAGGACAGCGCCGCGAACGCCGGCACGAACCACAGGCCGTTCCACTTGGATCCGCAGGCCAGGCCGAGGCAGACGCCGGCGCCGATCCGCCACCAGCGGATCCCCGCCCGCGGTGCGCCGGCGGGGATCGATTCCCCGGCGGCCGCAGAGCCGGCGGCCGCAGAGCCGGCCGCGGCATCGGCCAGCCTGGCGCGGTAGCGGTCGCGGTCGACCACCAGGCAGCCGAACGCGGCAAGCGCCCAGAACATCACGAAGATGTCCAGCAGCGCGGTCCGGCTCATGACGAACTCCAGGCCGTCCGCTGCCAGCAGCAGCCCGGCGAAGCAGCCCAGCAGGGTGGACCTGGTCATCCGCCGGGCGATCCGGGCGAGCAGCAGGATCGACAGCGAGCCGACCACGGCCGCGGCGAACCGCCAGCCGAACGGGGACAGCCCGAAAAGCCACTCCCCCGCGGCGATGAGCACCTTCCCGAACGGCGGGTGCACCACGAACTCGCCGCCGTTGGTGAACACGCGCGGGTCACCGCGCAGCAGCAAGCCGTTGCGGTTGCTGACGTAGTTGTGCTCCACGCCGAACCGGAGAATCCCCAGCGCGTCGGGCACGTAGTAGGTCTCGTCGAAGATGACGGCGTGCGGATCGCCGAGCCGGTCGAACCGCAGGTAGGTGCCGAACGCGGTGACCAGCAGCGGGCCGGCCCAGCCCCAGAACGTGCTGAGCGGCATGGCCGGGACCAGCCGGGCACGCAGCGCGTCCAGCCGGGTTGCGGTCTCCCGTGGCGCGGGCCCGACCCGAGTTTCCATCATCGAGGCACATCGTAAGGGCTGCGCCGGGCGCGGGCGCCGTGCAATGGCCTACGGTGGTCGCGGAATGAATGACAGCGACCCCGGCACGCTCATCGTGGCGGCTACCCCGCTCGGCCAGCCCGCGGACGCTTCGCCCAGGCTGGCGGGCGCCCTGGCGGCGGCGGGGGTCATCGCGGCTGAGGACACCCGCAGGGCGCTCAGGCTCGCCAGGGAACTCGGCGTGAAAATCACCGGCCGCCTGGTTTCCTACTACAACGCCGTGGACCAGGGCAAGGTGGCCGAACTGCTGGCGGTGCTGGAAGCCGGGACCGACGTGCTGCTCATCGCGGACGCGGGGATGCCGGGGGTGAGCGACCCCGGCTACCGGCTGGTGGGCGCCGCCGCCGAAGCGGGCATCCCGGTGACCGTGCTGCCCGGGCCCTCCGCCGTGACCGCGGCGCTCGCGGTCTGCGGGCTGCCCACCGACCGGTTCTGCTTCGAGGGCTTCCCGCCGCGCAGCGACGGCGCCCGGAAGCGCCGGTTCGCGGAACTGGCCGCCGAACCGCGGACCATGGTCTTCTTCGAGTCGCGCCGCCGGGTCGCGGTCACCCTGGCCGAGCTGGCCGCCGCGTTCGGCCCGGACCGGCAGGCCGTCGCATGCCGCGAGCTGACCAAGACCCATGAGGAAATCGCCCGCGGCACGCTGACCGAGCTGGCCGCCTGGGCGAAGCGGGGCGTCCTCGGGGAGATCACCCTCGTGGTGGCGGGCGCCCCGGCCCGGAGCCGCCCAAGCCCCGACGAGCCGGGCTGGGCGGACAGCGTGGCGGCGGCGGTGGCGGAGGTGGCCGCCCGGCAGGCCGCGGGGACGCCGCGCAAGGCGGCGATCGCCGCCGTGGCCGCCGAATCTGGCCTGCCCAAACGCGAGGTCTACAACGCCGTGGTGGCGGGCGGCCGGCCCGGATAACCATGCGGGAACGGCCCGCGCACACCGCTACGCTGGTGCGCATGTCCGCGACCACTCGCCACATTCTCGCGGCGCCGGCCTGGCCCTACGCCAACGGCCCGCGCCACATCGGCCATGTCTCCGGCTTCGCGCTGCCCTGCGACATGTTCAGCCGGTACCAGCGGATGGCGGGAAACCGGGTGCTGATGGTCAGCGGTACCGACGAGCACGGCACGCCGATCCAGGTCCAGGCGGACAAGGAGGGCACCACGCCCCGGGAGCTCGCCGACCGGTACAACCAGATGATCGCCGAGGACCTGACCGGCCTGGACATGTCCTATGACCTGTTCACCAGGACCACCACGGCGAACCACTACGCGGTCACCCAGGAGATCTTCACCGGCCTCTACCAGAACGGCTACATCTTCTCCCGTACCTCGCTGAGCGCGGTCTCGCCGTCCACCGGCCGGACCCTGCCCGACCGGTACATCGAGGGCACCTGCCCGATCTGCGGGTACGAGAGCGCACGCGGCGACCAGTGCGACAACTGTGGCAACCAGCTTGACCCCACCGACCTGATCAACCCCCGGTCGAAGATCAACGGGGAGACGCCGGCGTTCGTGGACAGTGAGCAGTTCTTCCTGGACCTGCCCGCGTTCACCGAGGTGCTCGGCACCTGGATGCAGAGCAAGAAAGGCCAGTGGCGGCCCAACGTGCTGCGGTTCTCCCTCAACCTGCTGGACGACCTGCAGCCCCGGGCGATCACCCGGGACCTGGACTGGGGCGTGCCGGTGCCGCTCGACGGCTGGCGGGACCGGCCGGACAAGCGCATCTACGTCTGGTTCGACGCGGTCATCGGGTACCTGTCGGCGTCGATCGAGTGGGCCCGCCGGTCCGGCGACCCGGACGCCTGGCGGGCCTGGTGGCAGTCGGAGGACGCCGAGTCCTACTACTTCCAGGGCAAGGACAACATCGTCTTCCACACCGAGATCTGGCCCGCGATGCTGCTCGGTTACAGCGGGAAGGGCGCCAGGAACGGCACCCCGGGGTCGCTCGGCGCGCTGGACCTGCCCACCGAGGTGGTCGCCAGCGAGTTCCTGACCATGGAGGGCCGCAAGTTCTCCTCATCCCGCTCGGTGGTCATCTACGTCCGGGACTTCCTGGACCGCTACGACGTGGACGCGCTGCGCTACTACGTCGCGGTCGCCGGGCCGGAGAACCAGGACACCGACTTCACCTGGAGCGAGTTCGTCCGCCGCAACAACGACGAACTCGTCGCCGCCTGGGGGAACCTGGTGAACCGTGCGGTCTCGTTCGCGGCCCGCAACATCGGCGAGATCCCCGGCCCGGGGACGCTCACCGACACCGACCACGGCGCCCTGGAACGGTCCCGGCAGGCGTTCGGCGCCGTCGGCGGCCAGCTGGCCAGGTCCCACTTCAAGAACGCGGCCACCGAAGCCATGCGGACCGTCGCCGAGGCGAACAAGTACATGTCCGACCAGGCGCCGTGGAAGCTGCGCGAGTCCGACCCGGACCGGATGCGGACCATCATGCACGTGGTGCTGCAGCTCATCGACGATGCCAAGACGCTGCTCACCCCGTTCCTGCCCCGCTCGTCGGGGAAGGTGCACGCGATGCTGGGCGGCGAGGGCACCTGGGCCGGCCTGCCGCATCTGGAGAAGGTGGACGAGGACGGCGGCCCCTCCTACCCGGTGATCACCGGCGACTACACCAGCGAAGCCCGGTGGGAGCCGGTCCCGGTCCGGCCCGGGATCCCGCTCACCGTGCCGCAGCCGCTGTTCGCCAAGCTCGACACGTCCGTGGTGGACGAGGAACTGAAGCGGCTGGAGGGCTCGTGACCGCTGCCCGCGCGGCCAGGGACGGCGTCCCCGGCCCCGGGCAGGCGCCGCCGCCCGAGCCGCTGCCTGTTCCCGCGCTGGATGCGCACTGCCATCTGGACCTGATCGAGCAGCCAGCCGCGGAGGTGCTCGCCGCCGCGCGGGCCGCGGGCATCACCCGGGTGATCACGGTGGGCGTGGACCTGCCCTCGTCGCACTGGTCGGCCGGGTGCGCCGGCTCCTCGGAGGGCGTCTACGCGGCGGTGGCGATCCACCCCAACGAGACCGCCGCCGCGGCCGCCTCGCCCGCGCGGCGGGACGAGGTGCTTGCCGAGATCGCGAAGCTGGCGGACCTGCCGCAGGTCCGCGCGGTCGGCGAGACCGGGCTCGACTACTACCGGGACTACGCCGCCCCGGAGGTTCAGCGGGAGTGGTTCCGCGCGCACATCGAGATAGCCAAGCAGGCCGGCAAGGCGCTGATGATCCACGACCGGGATGCGCACGAGGACGTGCTGGCCATCCTGGCGGCCGACGGCGCGCCGGAGCGGGTGGTGTTCCACTGCTTCTCCGGGGATGCCGCGATGGCCGAGCGGTGCGCGGCCGCCGGGTACGTGATGAGCTTCGCCGGCACCCTCACGTTCACCAACGCACCCGCGCTGCGGGAGGCCGCCGCGGTGGCGCCACCGGACCTGCTCCTGGTCGAGACCGACGCTCCGTTCCTCACGCCGATGCCACACCGGGGCAAGCCCAACACCCCCGCGATGGTGGCGCACACGGTGCGGTGCCTGGCCGGCGTCAAGCAGGTCGGCGTCGCGGACATGTGCGAGCTGGTCACCGCGACCGGTGAGCGCATGTTCGGTCCCTGGTGACGCCGGTCGTGGCCGATGGCGACCTGCTCGGGCCTGCCGCGGTCCGCGAGATCGCGGGCCGGCTGGGCGTGCGGCCCGCGAAACGGCTCGGCCAGAACTTCGTCATCGACCCGGGCACTGTCCGGCGCATCGTGACACTGGCCGGCCTGTCCGCCGGGGACGACGTGCTGGAGGTGGGCCCGGGGTTCGGCTCGCTGACCCTCGGCCTGCTGGCCGCCGCCCACCGGGTGATCGCGGTCGAGGTGGATCCCGCCCTCGCGGCGGAACTGCCGCGCACCGTGGCCGCGGTGGCGCCTGGGCTCGCGCCGCGGCTGGAGGTGGTCACCGCCGACGCCGCCCGGGTGACCAGCCTTCCCGGCGGGCCGCCCGCCGCGCTGGTGGCGAACCTGCCCTACAACGTCGCGGTGCCGGTGGTGCTGCACCTGCTCGCCACCTTCCCGTCTGTGGGCCGTGGCCTCGTCATGGTGCAGGCGGAGGTCGCCGACCGGATGACCGCGCCGCCGGGGAGCCGGGTCTACGGCGTGCCCTCGGTCAAGCTCGCCTGGTTCGCGTCCGCGCGCCGGGCCGGGCCGGTGCCCCGGGTGGTGTTCTGGCCGGTGCCGAACGTCGACTCGGGGCTGGTGGCGTTCACCCGGCATCCGCCGCCGGACGCCGGTGCGAGCCGCGAGGACACCTTCGCCGTGATCGATGCCGCCTTTTCCCAGCGCCGCAAGACGCTGCGGGCGGCGCTGGCGCGCTGGGCGGGCACGCCCGCCGAGGCCGAGCGGATCCTGCGCGCGGCGGGAGTGGACCCCGGTGCCCGCGGGGAGTCGCTGACCGTCGCCGACTTCGCCCGCATCGCGGTGCAGGCCCGGGGGGGCGACCCCCCGGAACCCCCCGATGGCCGCAAGGCCCCGTGACTCCGCACGTCGCCTTGGGCCGTGCAGGCCCGGCTGAGGTGAGCGAGGCTGCCGTTAGGATCAAGGGCATCGTTACCCCTGTGACCGCCGTCACCGCCAGAGCGCCGGCGAAGGTGAACCTGCAGCTCGCCGTCGGCCCGGCCCGGGCCCACGGTTACCACGATGTGGTCTCGGTGTATCACGCCGTCTCGCTCTTCGACGAGGTGACCGTGGCCCCCGCGGCACGCGACAGCGTGTCGGTGACCGGCGAGGGGGCCGACAGCGTCCCCGCCGACGACAGCAACCTCGCCATGCGCGCGGCCGCCGAGCTGCTCCGGGCCGTGGGCCCGGGTGCCAAGGACTCCCCGGGCCTGGCGATCCGGATCAACAAGCGGATCCCGGTCGCGGCCGGGCTGGCCGGGGGCAGCGCCGACGCGGCCGCCGCGCTGGTCGCCTGCAACGAACTGTGGCGGACCGGCCTGAGCCAGGCCGAGCTGTGCGAGCTGGCCGCCAGCGTCGGCAGCGACGTGGCGTTCGGCCTGGTCGGCGGCACTGCCATCGGAGTGGGGCGGGGAGAGCGGGTGACCCCCGCGCTGGCCGCCGGCAGCTACCACTGGGTGCTCGCCTTCGCCACGGGCGGGCTGTCCACCGCCCAGGTCTATGCCGCCTGTGACCGGATTCGGGCCGCGCGCAGCGGGCCGGGCGGTCCCGGCGCGGCCGCGGTGAAACCGGCCGCCCGGCCCAGGTCCGGTCGCACCGGCACCTCGGCGCCACCAGGCCCGCCCGCCCTGGACAACCGGCTGATGGCCGCGCTGCGGTCGGGGAACCCCGCCGAGGTCGGCCCGCTGCTCGCCAACGACCTGCAGCAGGCGGCGGTCTCGCTGCGCCCCGACCTGCGCCGCACCCTCGCCGCGGGCGCGGAGCACGGCGCACTGGCCGCGATCGTCTCCGGTTCCGGCCCGACCTGCGCCTACCTGGCCAAGGACGCACGGCACGCCGCGGCCCTGGCCGTCGCGCTTGCCGGGGCCGGGGTGTGCCGCACGGTGGTCCACGTGGTGGGCCCGGTGCCGGGAGCCAGCGTGACCGGCATCGCGCCGGAATAGGGGTAAGGGCACCCGCGTGAGCACGGAGACCCCGGTGAACCTGGTCAACCTGGAGAACGTCGGCAAGGCCTACGGGCACCGGGCGCTGCTTGACGGCGTCTCGGCGGGGGTGGCCGCCGGCGAAGCGATCGGCCTCGTCGGGCGCAACGGCGCGGGCAAGAGCACGCTGCTCGGGCTGCTCGCCGGGACCGAGCACCCCGACACGGGACGGGTCACCCGCGCCAGGGGCCTTCGCGTCGGCCATCTCCCCCAGGCCGACCGGCTGACCGGGACCGTGGCCGGCCTGGTGACCGGCGGCCGGCCGGAGCACGAATGGGCCGGCGATGCGCGCATCAGGTCGGTGATCGGCGCGCTGCTTCCCGACATCGACTTCAAGTCGGCTGCCGAACGATTGTCCGGGGGTGAGACCCGCCGGGTGGCGCTGGCGTCGCTCCTCGCTGGCCAGCACGATCTGCTGTTGCTCGACGAGCCGACGAACCATCTCGACGTGGAAGCGGTCGCCTGGCTGGCCGGGTTCCTCCGCGAGCAGGGCACGGCGATGGTGGTGGTGACGCACGACCGCTGGTTCCTGGACGCCGCCACCGCGGCGACCTGGGAGCTGGCCGACGGCCGGCTGCACGCCTACGACGGGGGCTACGCCGCCTACGTGCTCGCCCGCGCCGAACGCGCCCGGATCGCCGATGCCACGCAGCGGCGGCGGCGCAACCTGCTGCGCAAGGAACTAGCGTGGCTGCGGCGCGGGCCGCCGGCCCGGACCAGCAAGCCCCAGTTCCGCATCGACGCCGCGAACGCGCTCATTGCCGACGAGCCGCCGGCCAGGGACGGGGTCGAACTGGTCCGGCTCGCGGCGGCACGGCTCGGGAAGACGGTGCTCGACGCGGAAGACGTGTCGGTGACGGTTGCCGGGCGGGTCCTGCTCGATGACGTGACGTGGCAATTGGGACCGGGGGACCGGATCGGGATCCTCGGGACCTAACGGGGCTGGGAAGACTACGTTTTTGCGGCTGCTCGCGGGGGATCTGGGCGGGGTTGAGGGCCGTGCACCGGGGGATCTGGGCGGGGTTGAGGGACGTCCAGCGGGACACCTGGGCGCGGACAGAACTCCGCGCCCAGGTGACCCACCGGACGGCCCTGCGCGGGATCCGGGGGCGGCGGCGGGGGTGGAAGCCGCATTTGTCGTCGCCGGACATGTCGTGCGGGGGAAGACGGTGCGGCTCGGGTATCTGGGGCAGGGGGGCGAGGGGCTGGATCCGGGGCTGTCGGCGCGCGAGGTGGTGGCGTCCGTCCGGGGGAATCTGGAGGCGTGGGAGGGTGCGGGGTCGGCGGGGACCCTGCTGGACAGCCTGGGATTGCGGGGGGACCGGCAGTTCACGCCTGCCGGGGAGCTGTCCGGTGGGGAGCGGCGAAGGGTTCAGTTGCTCCGGATCCTGGTGGGGGAACCTAACGTCTTGTTGCTTGACGAGCCGACCAACGATCTTGATGTGGACACGTTGACGGAGCTGGAAGACCTGCTGGACGGGTGGGCCGGGTCGCTGGTGGTGGTGAGCCACGACCGGTACTTCCTGGAGCGGGTGACCGATCATGTGGTGGCGTTGCTGGGGGATGGGAAGCTGTCGTTTCTGGCGGGCGGGATCGAGGAGTACCTGGAGCGGCGGGGTGCGCGGGTGCGGGCGGGGAGCGTGGCGATGTTTGCCCCGGATCGGGGGGCACGGGCTGGGGGCGGGGCAGCGCGGGATCGCCGTATCGCAAAGAAGGAGCTGCAGCGGCTGGAGCGGCAGATCGACCGCCTCGGGGTGCGGGAGAAGGAGCTGACCGGGGAACTGGCGGCGCAGGCGAGCGACTACGAGGCGCTGATCGAGCTGGGGGCGCAACTGCGCGAGGTCGAGGCGGAGAAGGGGCGGCTGGAGGAGGAGTGGCTGGCCGTCGCCGAAGACGCGGAGTGAGCCGGAGGCCGGTCAGCCGGCGTCGAGCGGGGCGAGCAGGACCCGCAGCAGGCCGGCCAGCGTGTGCCGGCTGGTCTCGGGGAGGCCCGCGAGCAATGCCTGCTCGGCTTCCATCAGGCCGGCGAGGGTGGCGTCGACCCGGCTCTGGCCCGCCGCGGCGAGCGTGACAAGCACGCCCCGCTTGTCCTGCGGGTCGGGCCGCCTGCGGACCAGGCCCTTGGCTTCCAGGCGGTCGATCCGGTTGGTCATCGTGCCCGAGGTGACCAGCGTGGCCCGCAGCAGCGCGCCCGGGCTCAGCTCGTAGGGTGCGCCCTGCCGCCGCAGCGCGGCCAGCACGTCGAACTCCCAGGACTCCAGGTCGTGCGCGGCGAAGGCGCTGCGGCGCTCCCGGTCCAGGTGCCGGGCCAGCCGGGAGATCCGGCTCAGCACCTGCATCGGCCGCACGTCCAGGTCGGGGCGCTCGGCCTGCCAGGCGGCCACCAGGTCGTCGACCTCGTCCGTGACGCGCCGGCCCGCGCGGCCCGTGCTCCCGCCGTCCGCCGCATGCTCCATCGGCCAAGGATATCTCTTGACATCAAGAATTATCGAGGGCAGGGTGGCAAGTACCTTGATATCAAGAGACTTGGGGAGGCGCCGTGTGGGATCCGGGCCAGTACCTGCGCTTTGCCGGCGAGCGGGCCCGTCCGTTCTTCGACCTGCTCGCGCGGGTGGGGGCGGCGGAGCCGGGTTACGTGGCGGACCTCGGCTGCGGGCCGGGGAACCTGACCGCCGCCCTGGCCGGCCGCTGGCCCGCCGCCGAGATCGTGGGCGTGGACAACTCGCCGGAGATGATCGCCGCGGCCCGGGAGGAGGCCGGTCAGCACGACCGGCTCAGCTTCGCGCTCGGCGACCTCAGGGACTGGCGGCCCGGCCGCGAGGTCGATGTGCTCCTGTCCAACGCCGCGCTGCAGTGGGTGCCCGCCCATCTGGACGTGGTCCGGCGCTGGCCGGGGCTGCTCGCCCCGGGCGGGTGGCTGGCCTTCCAGCTTCCCGGCAACTTCGACCAGCCGACGCACGCCATCCTGCTCGACCTCGTCCGGTCGGACCGCTGGGCGCCGCTGCTGCGCGGCGTGGCGCTCAACCGCCAGGCCGGCAGCCCCGCGGACTACCTGGACCTGCTGGCCAGGGAAGGCTGCTCGGTGGACGCCTGGGAGACCACCTACCTGCACGTGCTCCCTGGCCCTGATCCGGTGGTGGAGTGGTACCGGGGCACCGGGCTGCGCCCCGTCCTTGCGGCCCTGGACCCAGGTCACGCCGGGCGGTTCCTCGCCGAGTACTCCGAACGGGTGACGAAGGCCTACCCGGCGGCGCCCTACGGGACCGTCCTGCCGTTCCGCAGGGTTTTCGTGGTCGCGCAGGTCAGGTGAGACCTGCCGGGCGCTGGTCGCGCGGTGCGGGCGCCACCATCGCCGCCTTCGCCGCCTTGGCCGAGATGCTCGGCGACCGGTCCAGCTGGGACAGCCCGTTCCAGGCCAGGTTGATCAGGTGGGCCGCGACGACCTCCACCTTCGGCCTGCGGGCGTCCAGCCACCACTGCCCGGTCACGGCCACCATGCCCACCAGCATCTGGGCGTACATCGGGGCCAGTTTCTGGTCGTAGCCGCGGTCGCGGAAGAAGTCGCCGAGTATGTACTCGACCTGGCGGGCGATATCGCTGATCAGGCTGCCGAACGTGCCGGACCCGTGGGAGGGAGAGTCGCGGACCAGGATACGGAACCCGTCGGAGTTGTCCTCGATGTAGCGGAGCAGGGCCACCGCCGCCGCCTCGAACTTCTCCCTTGTGTTGGCGCCGCCGAGAATGGCCGTCGCCATCGCGAGCAGCCGTTCCACCTCGCGATCCACCACGACCGCGTACAGGCCTTCCTTGCCGCCGAAGTGCTCGTAGACCACGGGCTTGGAGACACCGGCCTGGGCGGCGATTTCCTCGATGGACGTGCCTTCGAAACCCCGCTCCGCGAAGAGCCTGCGGCCGATGTCGAGCAACTGCTCGCGGCGCTCCTTGCCGGTCATTCGCCTGCGGTGGTTGTTGCCCGTGCTCGAATTGTTCACCTGCCCATCATCGCGGTCATGCCGCGGTCCGGTCACCTGGCTTCGTCAGGCCGGCCTGGGTCATCGAGCCCAGTGAGACGTCGCGCAGGCCGGTGAGCTTGCCCTCCAGCCGCCGCTCGTCCGGCCACCGGACGTCCCAGGCCCAGCCGAGCAGTTCGGCCCACCTGATGACCCGGGCGCTGATGTCGATCTGGCCCTTGAGCGCTCCGTGCCTGGCGCAGGTCGGGTCGCAGTGGTGCAGGTTGTGCCAGGACTCGCCGAAGGAAGGGATGGCCAGCCAGGCGACGTTCCTTGACTTGTCCCTGACCTCGAAGTCCTCGTTGCCGAACGTGTGGCAGACCGAGTTGATCGACCAGGTGACGTGGTGCAGCAGGCAGATGCGGACGAGGCTGGCCCAGAAGAACGCGGTGAGCGCGCCGGCCAGGGACATCGACCACAGGCCGCCGATCAGCGCGGGCGCGAGCAGCGAGATCAGCACCCACAGCGGGAACGTCTTGGATACCCGGCGGATGGGCGGGTCGGCCAGCAGGTCGGGGCAGAACTTCTGCTGCGAGGTCCGGTTGGGGTTGAACATCCAGCCCATGTGCGCCCACAGGAACCCCTTGGTGAGGGCCCGCCAGTCGGTGCCGAACCGCCATGGCGAGTGCGGGTCGCCCTCCCGGTCGCTGTACTTGTGGTGCCGCCGGTGGTCGGCCACCCAGACCAGCAGCGGGCCCTCGATCGCCAGGCTCCCCGCGACGGCCATCGCGACGCGCAGCGGCGTGACCGCCTTGAACGAGCTGTGCGTGAAGTGGCGGTGGAAGCCCATGCTGATCCCCAGGCCGGAGATCACGTAGAAGACGGCCGCGATCACCACGTCGTGCCAGCCCAGCCCCCAGCCCCAGGCCAGCGGGACGGCGGCGGCCACGGCGAGCAGCGGCACCACCACGAACAGCCCGACCAGGAAGCGGTCGCGGAAGGAACTGGGCTCGGGCTCCACCTCGGGGAGCGGTGTCCGCGGCGCGCTGGCGGGCGTGCCGGGCGGCGGCGGGCGTGCCGGGTGGATCGGTCAGGAGGGTATCGGGGAGTGCCGTCATGTGATTCCTCGCTCTGCTCGGGCGCCACGGGCGGGGGAACGCTCAGGACGGGGCGATTACGCTTACGTCACCGTAACCTACGAAGGCGTAGGTTACGCAATAGGAAGACAGAGATTTCACCAAGAAGTGGTGTAGATAACACTCGCGGCATGCCGTGTTGTCTCACATCGTGGGATCGGTGGCGCGGTGTGCTTGGCGACCGTGGTGTGTGAGGCCAGCAGGGCGGCCGCTGGCTCCCGGGCGAGGATTCGAACCTCGGTTGAGCGGACCAAAACCGCTTGTCCTGCCTGGCTAGACGACCCGGGAAGGCTCGGCGCACACTCTACCCGGGAAGCCGGACTGGGCCCGGCCGAACGTGTCGGCCGGGCCCAGCGCGCACTCGCGGGGGCGTGGATCAGGCCGGCCTGCCCTGCATGAGCGCCGACTGGGCCAGCGAGGTCAGCGCCGACAGTGAGCTCGGCGAGTCGTTGAGGATGTAGTTGCAGGGCGGTACCTGGCTGTCCCAGTACAGCGCCGCGTGGATTGCCGGATTCGCCGCGACGAAGGACTGCATCTGCTGGATCCAGTTGACCCGCACGCTGGCGCTGGAATACGCGACGCTGCCCCACTCGGCGATGAACACCGGCAGCCCGCCGTGCGCGGCGGCAAATTGAACCACCCCGGTGAACAGCGAGGTCGGGCTTTCCGGCGGCGTCACGCCGGTGGTGAAGCCCTGGTGGTTCTTCCTGGCGGTACGGCAGCCGCCGGTGTTGTAACCGTCGGCGGCGATTATGTCGACCTCGTTCGTCCCCGGCCACCACTGGATGGCTTTGCCGTTGTTGTAGAAGAAGTGGGTCAGGATCAGCACAAAGTGGATTCGGCCGCCCTGGTTCCAGAGCAGGTGGTGGTTGACCGCGATCTGGTGGACGTGATCCCAGGCCTGGATGAACTGGGCCGAAGTGCCGAGCCCCTGGTGGGTGCCGGGGACGTTCGCCTCATGCTCGAAGGTGAAGTAGATGGCCGGGAGCCCGTAGCTCCTCGCCGAGGAGTTCATGGACTCCAGGAACGCCGTGATGGTCGCATCCTGCTGGCCGGCCGCGATGGCCGAATAGGGAGTCCCGCCGGGGAAGGTGTCCAGGCTCATCAGGATCGTGCTGCCCTGCGCCATGAGGTTGTCCACCAGCCGGCTCTGGAACGTCTGGCCCAGCCGGTCGTAGACGCGGACGATCGCCAGCTTGCGGCCGAGCGCCCCCTGCTCCGCGGCCAGCGGCACATCGCCGCCGAACATGACGCCGTTGCCGACGCCTGCCAGGGTGCCGCCCGCGTTCGCCTTGCTGGCCTTCCCGTTCAATACGGAGCTGAGCTTGCCCAGGCTTCCTGTGCCGCCTTCTGAATTCCCGCTGCCCTGCAGCGTCGAGCCATGTGTCGCCGAGCCATGTGCCGCGGCCTTGTGCTGCGCCATGACCGTGGCGCAGCCGCTGCTCCCCACGGCCAGCAGAAACAGGCCGGCCACCACGGCCGAACCTGCCCTCCAGCGGCGCTCCCTGGCGCGGCGCGCGGGAGAAGCGCCATCCCTGCGCTCCTCGTGCACGTGGTGCTCCTTAACGTGAATGACGTACTTCAAGACGTCTAAGCCGGCGTACTTCATGGGGTCCAACAGTAGGACCTCACCTGGTGGGCACGCTGGGTTCTGCCTGGGAAACGGGCCAGAATCCGCTAGGTACAACCTGTGTGTGACGGTCAGGCACGGGCTGTACACAATCATGCCGGGTGCACCCGCCCGCCGCCGGGTAACAGCCATGTTGGCAAGGCGGGCCATACTCGGCCTTTACGCAAAAAAAACACTCCCGGACCTGCGGGGAAACACCAGCTAGCGGGTATGGGCGACCGGACCATCCGCCCCTTCCGCTGACATCACATACGGTAAGCTTGCGGCACGATCGCGGCATCAAGGATGTTCACCCGCGCCTGGCCCGCGATGTCCGGGTAGGGGCCAGATGTCATCCGACAAGGCGGGTAAAGCGTCCAATACGTGTATAGCGTCATACACAGTGCGTGCGGCAGGACAACACGCCGGTACGGGCTGATGCGGCGGCCACCGGCCGCCGCGCAGGCCGCACCGGCAGGGTTCGGGGACGGGCCCGCCGCGGAGATCCGGGGCTTTGGGCAGTGAACAGCGGGGTGTGGCGGCTACCCGCTGGCCCGGCGCCCGGAGGCAAGCGAGGAGTTTGTACAGTGAGGAGCACCGCAGCATGAATCCCATCCAACGGCCGGACTCCTTCGAGGCGGCTGACCTTGTCGGCGTGCTACGCCGCCGGTGGTGGATCGTGCTAGCCCTGGCATGCGTCGGCCTCGTCGGTGCATTCGGCTACGTCACCGTCGCCCCGAAGACGTACAGTGCGACCGCATCGGTGAACGTCAACCCCACGGCCGCCGACCAGTCCAACGCGGTGGCCGGCAGCCGCACCAGCGGCGCCACGGTCAACCTCGACACCGAAGCCCAGGTCGTCACGTCGACCGCGGTTGCCACGATGGCCGGCAAGACGCTGCACAGCACGCTCACCCCCTACAAGCTGTCCGCGCAGATCAGCGTCACGGTCCCGCCGAACTCCTCCATCCTCGACATCACCTGCAAGGCGTCCACCGCCACCGGCGCGGCCGCCTGCGCGAACGACTTCGCCAAGGCCTACCTGCAGAACCGGCAGCAGAGCGCGGTCAGCTTCGTCCAGGGGCAACTCAAGACGCTGCAGACGCAGGTGAGCGCGCTCAACGCGTCCATCGCCGCGGAGACCACCAAGATCGGCACCCTCCCGTCGAACTCACCGCAGCGGGCCGCCGACACCGCGCAGCTGGATTCGGACAAGAGCAAGCTGAGCAAGATCACCCAGGAATATGCGACGACCAACGGCGAGCTTGCGGACACCAACGGCGGGTCTATCAACAACGTCGCCACCCCGCCGGGCAAGCCGAGCAGCCCCAAGAAGCTGCTGATCCTCCCCAGCGGGCTGGTGGCCGGGTTGCTCATCGGCCTGATCGTGGCGTTCCTCGTGGACCGGCGCGACAAGCGGATCCACAACGCCGCGCACGCGGAGCGCGTGCTTGACCTGCCGGTCCTGCTGAACCTGCCCGCCGGGGCATTCGGCCGGGAGGTCTCCATCTCCTCCCCGCGGTCGAAGACCGGGCAGGCATTCACCGACCTGGCCCACGGCGTGGCAGCGGCGCTCGGTGAGGGCAACCACGTCGTGTTCGTGGCCGGCGCGACACCCGGCCCGGCCGGCAGCGTGGTCGCCGCCAACCTGGCCGTCACGCTCGCCCGGACCCACTCCGAGGTGGTGCTCGTCTGCGCCAACATGAACAGCACGGTCGCGCCGAAGCTGCTCGGGCTGGGCGAGGGCGAAGGGCTCGCCGAGCTGATCGCGGGCAACGCCACGGTGCGGGATGTGGTGCAGGGCCCGGCCGGCATGCCGGGGCTGTGGGTGATCACCCCCGGAGCTGACCCGTCGCTGGCGTTCTACCACTTGCAGCACGACACGGCCCGGGCGCTCACCAGCCAGCTGCGCCGGGACGCGCGGTACGTCATCATCGAGGCGCAGGCCGCCGACGACGGGGCCGACACGTTCGCCCTGGGCGAGTTCGCCGATGCCGCGCTGGTGACGATCGAGGTGGACCGCACCACCAAGACCGATGCCTCGGAGTGCGTCCGCCGGCTCCGCCAGCTCAGGACGCCGGTGCTCGGCGCGGCGATCCTGCCCGCGCTGGGCAGGCGCATCACCGTCCGCCCGCCGCGCCAGGGGCAGCCGCGGCCCGGCTCGGGCCCGGACGTGCGGCCGGACACGCCGCCACCCGGGCGCCCGGGTGACAGTGAGTTCACCCCCATGTCCGGAATGCCCGCGACCACGCCGGACAAGAGAGACCGCGCCGCGCGCACCCGGGACGGGCGCGGCGGCCGGGCAGACAGCGTTCCAGGAACCTGATCCATGGCAGGCGGGCAGCCAGCGCGGCCGTCACGCTGGGCCGCTAGCGGGCTCGCAGCCGCGGCAGGGCTGGCAGTGGCGGCCTGTGCCGCGGGCGCGCCCAACCTCGGGCAGCCCGGCGGCGGCGCGGCACCGGCGGGCGGCCCGACGGCGAGCGCCGCGGCCCGCACCACCAAGGCGGCGGGGCCCGCGGCGCCGCTGACGGACCTGGCCGCCGCCAGTGCCGCCGACGCGCAGCGGCGGGCGGTCGCGCTGGTCCTGTCCGGGTCGGATCCGCGCGGGCTCACCTCGGCCGATGTCGTCTACCAGGAGTTCGCGGCACCGGTGCGCTACATCGCGGTATACCAGTCCAAGGAGGCGACGGAGGTGGGCCCGCTGACCAGCACGCAGCCGACCGACGGCCAGACACTGTCCGTGCTGCGCGCGCTGGTCGGCTATGACGGCGGCACCCCCGTCTTCACCAAGGAACTGGACCATGCCCAGGTCACCGACCTCGGCATGACGACCCACCGGTCGCTGTACTCCACCGCGGGGCCGGGAGTGTCGGCCTCCACCAGGACGGTCCAGCGGGCGGTCCGCGGTAACGGGGCACCGCCACAGATCTTCTACTTCAGGGGCGAGGGCCCGCAGAGCGGCGTGCTGGCCACTGCGCACCTGTCCCGGCCCTCCGCCGCGAAGGTGACCATTCCCGGCTACGGCACCGAGGCATGGGCCTATGACTCCAAGACCGGCCTGTGGGCACTGACAGCGGGCGGGCCAAAGGTCCAGGTCGCCAACGTGGTCGTGCAGACGGTCCGGTACAAGCAGGCGGTGGTGAGCCACCGCGCCGGGACCACGGTGCCAAGCGCCCGGCCGATCGGCAAGGGCACCGTCGAGGTGCTCTCCGGGAGTGCGGGCGGCGGCGGCACGGCCGCGCCAGGCACCTGGTCCAAGCCGCACCTGAACCAGCTCACCGACTACATCGACGGTAACGGGTACCCGATGGCGTTCCAGCCCGGCCCGACCTGGGTCATCTTCGCGCCGAGGGGCACCAGGGTCAGCACATCGGGGGGACAGTGATGAGGCAGGCTGGAGCGTGCGCGGCAGCGCCCAGATGCCCCGCAGAGGTGACGAGGAGCCGATCGTGACGACCGCCCCTGAGCGAGCCCGCCAGAACGGCCTGCGCGGCTCCATAGGCGCGCCCGAGGCCGAGCCGCAGGTCCCCGGCCGTCCCCCCCGGGCCAAGCGGCTCAGCTGGTTCGCGCGCGATCCTGCCTGGCCCATCGTGGCCCTGCTGGTCGGCTGGCCGCTGTGGTGGGTCCTGGGCGTCGGGGACTACTTCCCGATCGTCCTCGCCTTCCCCATGATCCGCCGGATGTACTACTGGCGGGTGAACAGGGAGCGGACCATCAAGCTTCCGCCCGGGTTCAAGATCTGGTCGCTGTTCCTCGTCGTGACCGTCTTCTCCGTCGCCACGATCTCGCTGACCGCGCCCGACTCGGTGGACAGCCCCACCGGCAGCCGCCTCATCTCCTGGGCGTTGCGCACCGGCGTCTACCTCTCGGTGGCCGTGCTGCTCGTGTACGCGGGCAACCTGACCGAGGAGGAACTGCCGCGGCGCCGCCTGGCCTGGCTGCTCGGCCTGGTCGGGATCTACACCGTGATCGGCGGCGTACTGGGCGTGCTCGACCCGCACTTCCAAATCACCTCGCCGACGGCCTACGTGCTCCCGCACAGCCTGCAGAACAACAACGGGCTGCTCGCGATGATGCTCCACCCCGGGTTCTCCCAGGTGCAGAACATCCTCGGCTACGCCGTGGGCCGGCCAAGGGCCCCGTTCGACTACACCAACATGTGGGGCAACGTCCTGGCCATCACGCTGCCCTGGCTGATCGTCGCCTGGTGGTGCTACGGCAACCGCAAGGAGCGCCGGAACCTGCTGATCGTCATGGTGGTCGCGCTGGTGCCGGTCGTCTACTCGCTGGACCGCGGGCTGTGGGTCGGCATCGGGATCTCCATTCTGTACGTGGCCGTCCGGTTCGCCCTGCGGGGCAAGCTGGCCATGCTGGCCGGCCTGTTCGGGGTGCTCGCGCTGGTGGCGATCGTGGTGCTGGCCTCCCCGCTGCAAAGCCTCATCAGCCAGCGGCTGTCGCACGGCAAGAGCAACGCCGTCCGCTCGTCGCTGTCCGGGCTCGCCGTGGACGTCGCGACGTCCTCCCCGGTCATCGGTTACGGGGACACCAGGCATGAGCTGGGCAGCACCAACTCGATCGCGGTCGGCAAGACGGCCAAGTGCCACAGTTGCGGCTCTCGCGACATCGGCGGCAACGGCCAGCTCTGGATGCTGCTCATCACCAGCGGCTTCCTGGGTGCGGCGCTGTACTGCAGCTTCTTCATCTACGGGATCTGGCGGTACTGGCGGGATCCGACGCCCTACGGGCTGGTGGGCGTGCTGGTCCTGATACTGGGCTTCCCGTTCATGCTCGTCTATATTGCGGTGGGGCCGCCCCTTGCCTTCACCATGCTCGCCTATGCCCTCCTCTGGAAGAATGACCGGGTACTGCAGCAGGAAGCCGAGGAAGCGGCCGCCGAGTCCGCGGCCCAGCTTCGCGCCCAGATAGGTGCGCGGGCCGTGGCCGCAAGGGCGCAGGCATGATCGGGTCACCGGGGGTGGCAAGCTCTGGCGCGGACGAGGAGTAGCTCCAGCGAGGCATGGCCGGAACCGCGGCCCTATGCCGGCGCTCCGCGTACCCCCACACAGCGCGGCAGGCCAGCCAATGCCCCGGTCCGGGCGCCGAACGGCAGGTTCGCACCGGCGCGGCCCGGACCGGCCAGGCCCGGGCCGGCGGCGCGCCCGGCGGGGAAGGGCGGCGGCGGGCAGCCGCAACTGGCCGAGGTCGCCCGCGGTGGCACCCTCAACCTGATCGGCGCGGGCGTTTCCGCGGCCACCACGGTGGGCGTCACGGTCTTCGTGACCCGGACGTTCAGCCTGCCGGTGGCCGGTGCCTTCTTCACCGCGATCTCCGCGTTCCTCATCGTCGAGGCGGTAGCGAGCCTCGGTGCCAACGTCGGCCTCGTCTACTTCATCGCCCGGCTCCGCTCGCTCGGTGAGGAGAAGCGGATCCCGACGATCCTCCGCGCGGCCGTCATCCCGGTGATCGTGGCTTCGCTCCTGCTCACGGCGATCATGGTGGGCCTCGCGGAGCCGCTGGCGAAGGTGCTGCTCAGCGGGGGCCTCGCCAAGGGAGGGGCGGTGGGCCCGGCCGCGGTGGCGCAGGCGCTGCGGGTGCTGGCCCTCACCCTGCCCTTCGCCGCGCTGCTCGACACCTACCTGGGCGTGAGCCGTGGCTACCGGGACATGCGGCCCACGGTCGTGATCGACAAGATCGGCCGTTCGGCTGCCCAGGTCGCCGGGATCTTCATCGCGGTGGCCGCCGGGAGCGCCGCGCTCCTCGCACCACTGTGGGCGCTGCCCTACGTGCCCGCCGCGGCCATCGCCTGGCTCTGGGCACGCCGGATCAGGCGACGGCCCTCCAAGGGCCCGCGGGGGATGCCGGACGTCCCGCCTGAGCTCGCCGCGCTGCTGGCCATTTCCACCCCGGTGCCGAAGATCAGGGGCGCCCTCCAGCACGGAAGCCGGACGGCGGCGCGCCGGCTGGCGAACGCCAACCCCCGCGGGTTCTGGCAGTTCACCACGCCGCGCGGCATCGCCAGCCTGGCATCCATCACGCTGCAGCGGATCGACATCGTGCTCGTCGCGATCTTGATGGGACCGGGCTGGGCGGCCGTGTACACGGCGGCGACCCGGTTCCTCGTGGCCGGCCAGCTCGGCAACACGGCGATCAGCATGGCGGCGCAGCCGCGGTTCACCGAGCTCTTCGCCCTCGGCGACCGGCGCAGCGCGAACATCATCTACCAGGTGACCACCGCCTGGCTGGTGCTGCTCACCTGGCCGCTGTACATGCTGGCCATCGTCTACGGGCCGATAGTGCTCAGCGTGTTCGGCCACTCCTACAAGGCCGGCGCCGACGTGATGCTCATCCTGGGCCTGACCATGCTGCTGGCCACTGCGTGCGGTCAGGTCGACATGGTGCTGATCACCACGGGGCGCAGTAGCTGGAGCCTGGTCAACGGGCTGCTGGCGGTGGGCGTGAACGTGGGCCTGGACCTGGTGCTGATCCCCCGGTACCACCTCACCGGTGCCGCGATCGGCTGGGCCGTCGCCATCATCGTCACCAACCTGATGCCCATGGCCCAACTGGCCTCGTCCATCCGCCTGCAGCCCTTCGGGCGCGGCACGATCCTGGCCGGCGGGCTGTCGGCGGTGAGCTTCGGCGCCATCCCGCTCGCGATCCGGTCCGTCCTCGGCGGCGGCCTGGCCGGACTGGCCGCGGGCGTGGCCGCCGGATGCCTGGTGCAGGCGATCGGGCTCTGGCGGCTCCGCGGCGTCCTGCAGTTGTCGGCCATGCCGGGTGTCTCGTCCATCCAGCGGCGGCTACGGCGCGCAAGTAGACGATGACACAAGGACAGCATCGAAATTCAAAATCCATGCCACCGAGAAGTGAACCATTACCCCCACCTCAGGCGTCCGTTAAGGGGGACGCCGATCACCTTCGAGGTGAAACGCGGGTCCCGGCGTGTTAATGAGGCAGGCATCAGGTGACTACGAGACTGGCGGTTCCTGTGGGGCGGGCTGATCGGGACATCCGCGTTGGCCGGAATAGCCTGCGGGCCAGGCATCCGCGCTACGATCGGTCATCGGGAGGTTACTCTGCCGTGACCTGGCGTTCCGATATCCTTAGCCATCTGTTCCGCGGCTATCGACGGCAAGCAGCGGGCCCGCCAGCGGCAAGGCTTTTGGCCGTACGTGACCTGAGCCGGAGTTTACGGGCCTATTAAGGTCGGGGATACCTGTCCTTCTAGGGGATGTGATCTATGGGGATCATGGACGGCGTCAGGGACGCGAGGCCCGCCGCGGCCGTCGGGGCGGGGGCGTCGCCTCTGCGTTTGGCCGACGACTGGGAGCGGCTTGCGTACCTGCGCGAGGTCTGTGAGCTCCTGTGGCCGCCGACGGCCGAAATGACGCTCTACGGCGGGGCGCATGGCTGGCCGCAGATCACCGGGGCGGTGCGGCCCCGGGCACTGGGGGGCACCGCGCGCGGCGAGGGACGCGACTTCGTGCTGATTCCCGGTGTCCGGCATCCCCGGCTGCTGGTGCCCGCGGCGCCCCGTGCGGCCGCGGCGGCACTGCGCCAGTACGGCCAGCCGAGGTCATGGCCGGCCCGCATGGGTGTCGCGGCGTTCGCGCTCGGGCTGGCCAGCGGGCTCGGCGGGACGCTGCTCGGAGTCCGGGTCAGGGTCACCGCCCCGCCGGAGGCCGAGAGCATCGAGTCCTACCTGAAGTCCGTCCTGTCCCCCGACATCAGGGTGAGCATCCGTCTCGGGCCAGCCCGCGCCAACCGCAAGCCGGTGCTCCAACTGCACACGCCGAGCGGGGAAGCGGCGGGCTTCGTCAAGATCGGGTTCAATGCCCTTACCCGTGACCTGGTGCGGGCTGAGGCCGTATCGCTCGCCTGGCTGGAGCGCGCCGGGCTGGCCGGGATCTCGGTGCCCCGGGTGATCCACCACGACCAATGGCACGGCATGGACGTGCTCGTGCTGAGCGCGCTCCCGGTCTGGCAGCGCCGTCGCGCGCTTTCCGCGGCGCACCTCTCCGCCGCCATGGACACCGTGGCCAGGGTCGGCGGGCTCCAGGAGGGAGCGCTGGCCAGCGACGCTTACCTGCGGCAGCTTCGGGAACGCCTGGAAACAGCGGACCAGGGACAGGAGCGCTCGGCGCTGCTCGATGCCCTGGACACGATCGCCGCGACGGGCCTGTGCACGGGCCTGACCTTCGGGGCATGGCACGGCGACTGGTCTCCCTGGAACATGGCGAGCACCACCGGCGGGCTGCTGGTCTGGGACTGGGAGCGGTTCGCCTCCGGCGTGCCGCGCGGCTTCGACGCCCTGCACTACTGGCTGCAGAGCGAGGTGGGCCCGCAGCACCGGGACCCCCTGGCCGCCGCCACCGACTGCCTCGAGCACGCGGCCGGGCTGCTCGCCCCGTTCGGCATCGACCTTGCGCGGGCCCGCCTCACCGCGGCCCTGTACCTGGCCGACGTGGCCACCAGGTACCTCGTGGACCGGCAGGCCGCGGCAGGTGCGCCGCTCGGCGCGCCGGGCACGTGGCTGATCCCCGCGCTGATGGGCGAGGTGGCCCGGTTCCGTGCCCAGCAGAACGGCAAGCACTGAGCCACCGGCCGCCGGTAGCATCGGGCTCATTGCCCGGTCAGCACGCAGACGAGGTCGCACACTATGGCAGTTACCCCACGCCACGGGAGCAGGAGCCAGCCGCCACCGCCGCCGTCGGGCCTTGGCTTCGGCCAGATGGTCCAGCTCGGCGTGCTCGGCCTTGCCTCGGACATCCGCGACCGCAGCAGGGACCCGGCGCTGCGCAAGCGCCCGTCGGCGCAGGCCCTCGACCCGCGGCTGCACCGGCCTATCTTCATCATCGGGGCGCCCAGGTCCGGCACCACGTTCCTGGGCAGCTGCCTGGGCCGGATGCCCGAGGTCTCCTACCACTTCGAGCCCCGGCTGACCAAGGCCGCGGCCCGCTGCGTGTACGACGGTTCCTGGACCGAGCGCCGCTGTGCCGCGGTGTTCCGGGGCTTCTACTCGGCAATGCTGCTCGCCGGGCTGCACGGCGGCCGGCGGTTCGCGGAGAAGAACCCGGAGAACAGCTTCGTCGTGCCGTTCCTGGCCGAGGCCATGCCGGACGCGCAGTTCGTGCACATCATCAGGGACGGCCGCGACGCCGCGGTCTCGCACTCGGAGCAGCCCTGGCTCAATGCCGCGTCGGCAGGCTCGGGCAAGCGTGGCCGGGGGGGCCAGTCGTGGGGGAACGCGGCGCGCTGGTGGGTGGAACCTGACCGCCGCGACGAGTTCGCCGCGGTCTCCGACATCGTGCGGTCGGCATGGTGCTGGCGGCGGTTCACCGAGGCCGCGCTGGCCGGGCTGGCCACTCTCCCGGCCGGCCGGTCGATGGAAGTGCGATACGAATCCGTCGTGTCTGACCCGATGCACGCGGCGGATGTGCTTGCGGGGTTCCTGGAAACCACGCCGGCCGGGCTTGACGGGCTGCGGGCTGGATTGTCGCGGGCCAAGCCGGACTCTGTGGGAAGGTGGCGCAAGACCCTTGACCAGGGGCAGATTAGCGACGTCGAGCAGGAGATCGGGCCGTTGCTTGCCCGGCTCGGCTACTCCTGACCCCGCCCCGGCCAGGCCCCGGGCCCGCCCGGTGATTCACCGGGAGTTCAACAAGAACCAATCATTCCGTTCCAAAACGATCTGCCCGGATTCCCGCCACATCGGGCGGGAAGCACAGTAAAGTTCTTCACGCGGGAGAGCGAGTGCTGAAAGAACCGACATGGGGGTGTCCGTGACCGCGCTGGCCGGGTCCAATGCTGCCGCAACGGACGCCAGCGCCACCGCCGCCGGCATTACCGGGAAGCCCGGGCAGGCGCCCATTGTCGTCTACATCGCCGGATCCGGCCGCTCCGGAAGCACCTTGCTGGAACGCGCCCTCGGCGAGATCCCGGGTTTCGTCAACGTCGGTGAGCTCATCGACCTGTACCGGCGCACCGCGGCCCACGGGGAGCGCTGTGGCTGCGGCGAGCCCTTCGCGCAGTGCCCGTTCTGGTCCCGGGTCGGCGACCGCGCCTTCGGCGGCTGGCAGGAGCAGAAGCTCACCGCGACCCGCCAGCTGCAGGGCAAGGTGGCAAGGCAGCGCCGCGTGCCGCGGCTGCTCGCGATGCCGCTGGCTGGCGCCCGGTTCCGGGCAGACGTCGGCGCCTATGGCGCGAGCTACGGCGGCCTGTATGCGGCCATCGCCGCGGAGGCTGGCGCGGCGTGTGTCGTGGATGCCAGCAAGTGGCCGGTCCAGGCGCTGGCGCTCGCCAGGGCCGGGCTGGACGTGCGGGTGATCCACCTGGTCAGGGACGTGCGGGGGGTTGCCTACTCGCTGGGCAAGCGTGACGTGTCCCGCCCCCATGCGGTCGCCGGGGCCGACGTCATGTCGCATCTGTCGCCCGCGGCCGCGGCCGCCCGGTGGGTGGCCGTGCAGAGCCAGGCCGGGCTGCTGCGCCGGTGCGGCCTCCCGCTCGCCCGGATGCGCTACGAGGAGTTCGTCCGGCGCCCGCGGCAGGCCGTGGCGGCGGCACTGGCCGGGATCGGCCTGTCTGTGCCGCCGGCCCACCTGGCGCACATCGGCGACGGGCGGGTCATGCTGGGCATCAGCCACGGCCTTTCGGGAAACCCGTCGCGGTTCCGCGACGGGGAGATAACGCTGCGCGCCGACGAGACCTGGCGCGCCAGCATGTCGCGGCGCGACCGCCTCATCGTCACGGCGATCGGCCTGCCCCTCATGCTGCGCTACGGCATTAAGGCCGCGGGCAGCCCTGCGCAGAAACAGGACGCCCATGACTGATGCGCCGGCCCCGGCGCCCGAGCAGTGGCCACTGGTGTCGGTGATCATGCCGACGCGTGGCCGGCCTGAGCTCGTCCGCGAATCCATCGCCGCGGTCATGGCCCAGACCTATCCCGGGCAGATCGAGTGCCTGGTGGTGCACGACCAGGAGCCACCGGACACCGGGCTCACCCGCCTGGGCGCGCCGCAGCGCCTGGTCAAGGTGGCCGCGAACACCCACTCACCCGGCCTGGCGGGTGCCCGGAACACCGGCCTCGACGACGCGCGCGGCACCATCGTCGCGACCTGCGACGACGACGATGTCTGGCACCCCGACAAGCTGGCCAGCCAGGTCGAGCGGCTGCAGCAGGAGCCCGGGCTGCTGGTGGTGGGCTCGGGCATCAGGCTGCGGCTGCCCGGCAAGGTGGTCGAGTGGCCGGGGCGGGCTGAGCACGTCAGCTACCAGTTGCTGCTGCGCAACCGGGTCAAGGAACTGCACTCCTCCACCCTGGTGATGCGCCGCGAGGCGTTCGCCAAGGTGGGCCCCTACGACGAGAAGCTGCCGCGCGGCTACGCCGAGGACTACGACTGGGTGCTCCGGGCGGCCCGGGCGGGCCAGGTCGGCATCGTCACCCGCCCGCTTGCCGACATCCGCAAGGACGGCAGGTCCTGGTATGCGGGCGGTGCCGAGAACGCGGCCCTGGCGCTGGAGTACATGCTCGCCAAGCACCCGGACATCAGGGCCTCCCGCCGCGGGCATGCGCGCATGCTCGGCCAGATCGCCTTCGCGCGGTCCGCCCTCGGCGAGCGCGGGCCGGCCATTCGCTATGCGGCAAAGGGGGCCGTGCGGTGGCCGATATCGCCCTATCCCTATATCGCTTTCGTGCATGCCGCCACGCGCATTCATCCCAGGCATCTGCTGCGTGCGGCCCGGCTGTTCCGCCGTGGCATGGCGTGAGGGGGTGTCATGTCTGACCTGCTGCCGAACTTCCTTCACATAGGACCGAGCAAATCGGGCTCCACCTGGCTGCACGAGGTTCTCATCGGCCATCCCGAGGTCTACCTCAGCCAGGCGAAGGATCTCTACTTTTTCAACCGTTACTACGACCGCGGTCCCGGGTGGTACCGGGCGCAGTTCCGCAGCGCCCTGCGGGAGCACAAGATCATCGGTGAGGTCTGCCCCGATTACCTGTCCTGTGCCGAGGCACCCGAGCGGATCCGCACCTGCCTCGGCCCGGACGTCCGGCTGATGGTCACGCTCAGGGAACCGATATCGCGGGCGCTCTCCGGCTACCTGTACCTGGCCAAGCACGGCGAGGCGGCGGCCACCTTCCGGGACACCACGAAGACCGCACCCGAGCTGCTCGAAGAAGGCCGCTACGCCACCCACCTGCGCAGTTACCTGCGCTACTACGGCCGGGAGTCGCTGTACATCGGGCTCTTCGACGATCTGCAAGCCGACCCGCAGGCGTTCCTCGACGGCGTCACCGACTGGCTCGGTGTCAGCCGGCTGCCGCTGAGCCCGGAGCAGCTGCAGGCCCAGCTGCCGGCCAGCAAGGCACGCTGGCTGCCGCTCGCGATGGCCGCCAAGTATGGTGCCAACTGGGTACGCCGCCATGACGGCGCGCACCTGGTGGGCGGCCTGAAGCGCTCCGCGCTGGTGCAACGGGCGCTGTACCGGCCGCTGGGTGCCGACAAGCCCGAGATGGCGCCCGAGGATGTCGCGTTCATGCATGAGCAGCTCGGCCCGGAGATTGCGGCACTGGACAGCGAATTCGGCCTTGGCTTGCGGCGGCGGTGGGGCTGGCATTGAGCCAACGGGCGCGCGAAGCTGCCACACGGGTCCGGGCCACCGGCCCGGAGCCGCTCACACAGCTTGGGCGCCGCGCCTACGCCAGGGTGAGCGAGGCGACCGCTGGCTTGCGGATGGAGCCGGGGTTCCTCCTGATCGGCGCGCAGCGCTGCGGCACCACCTCCCTGTTCCGTGCGCTGGCGGCCCATCCGCAGGTGATGCCGCCGACGTTCCGCAAGGGTGTCAACTACTTCGACTTGAACTACCACCGCGGAGCCCAGTGGTACCGGGGCCACTTCCCGGTGACCGAGATCGCGCGGCTCAGGGCCGGGCGCCACGGGCCACCGGCCGCCTTCGAGGCCAGCGGTTACTACCTGTACCATCCGCAGGCGGCCGAACGGCTCGGGCACGACATGCCTGCGGTGAAGCTGGTCGTCATGCTCCGCGATCCCGTCGAGCGAGCCTTCTCCGCCCACAAGCACGAGTCCGCCCGGGGGTATGAGCAGGAGGATTTCCCGCGAGCCCTGGAGCTGGAGGACGGCAGGCTGGCCGGCGAGATCGAGCGGATCCGGGCCGATCCGGCCTATGAGAGCTTCGCGCACCGGCACCACTCCTACCGGCACCGGGGCCAGTACGCCGAACAGCTCGAACGCGTCTATGAATTCTTCCCCGGCACCCAAGTGCACGTGATCGACAGTGCCACCTACTTCCGCCAGCCGGCGCAGGAGTACCGGCGGCTCCTGGCGTTCCTGGGCCTGCGGCCCTTCGAGCCAGCGTTCGCCGCCGCCAACTCGCGCCCCGGGCCGCCGATGGACGCCGGGTGCCGGCGTATGCTGCTGGAGCATTATCAGCCCCACGACGAACGGTTGGCGAAGCTGCTCGGCCGCCAGCCGGGCTGGATCCGGTGAGCGCTGACCATGCCTAGCCGATCCCGGACAATCGACACTTCCTGCAGGGGGGTGCCCGAGTCTGCCATGCTGATTGCCGAACGGCAGGTTCCGGCCCGACAGGACAGTCGTGAAGGGAGATCGCCAATGGAGAGGGTCGGTCCAGGCAGTGCGCAAGGACCGGTGGCGTCATGAGCGCGGCCGACAAGACCGCGGCTCCCGCCAGGCCCGACGCGGGCAAGGGTGCCGCGGACCGGCGGCCGGTGCCCGTCTTGCGCCCGGATCGCAGCCTGTCCGGCTACATGCGCGACCCCAAGTCGCTCAACCCGGCTCTCAAGCAGGCAGGCCGGCTGACCCTGGTCACGGCCCGCATGCCCACCAGCCGTGCCCGGATCCTGCCCAGTTTCCTCATCGTCGGTGCCCAGCGGTGCGGGACCACCTCCCTGTCCCGGACGCTCGACGAGCACCCCGCCGTGTTCAGCGCGGTGCTGCACGAGGAGGTGCACTTCTTCGACGTCTCCTACCGCCGCGGGCTGTCCTGGTACCGGTGTCACTTCCCGCTGCTCGCGGCGGCGCGCCGGGCCGCGCGCGGAGCCGGCGTCACGCCGGTCTCGTTCGAGTCCAGCCCGTACTACATGTTCCACCCGCTGGCCGCGGAGCGGATCGCCCGCGACCTGCCAGGGGTGCGGCTGCTCGTGCTGCTCCGCGACCCGGTGGAGCGGGCCTACTCCGGGCATGCCCATGAGACGGCCCACGGCTTCGAGACCGAGTCGTTCGAAGCGGCCCTGGAACTGGAGCCCGCCCGGCTGGCCGGGCAGGCCGAGCGCATCGCGATGGACCCGGACTACTTCAGCTACGGTCACCAGCACCACTCCTATATCGCCCGGGGCCAGTACGTCGATCAGCTTGAACGGCTGGAGCGGCACTTCGGCCGGGACCGGCTGCACGTGGTGGACAGCGGTGACTTCTTCACCGACCCGGAAGCCGTGTACGACGGCGTCCTGGCGTTCCTAGAGCTGCCCAACCGGGGCTACCCGGCGTTCAAGCGCCGCAACGCACGGCCGCGCTCACCCATGCCCGACTCGGTGCGGAAGACACTGGAGGAGCACTACCGCCCCTACGACGAGCGGCTGGCCGCCTGGCTCGGCCACGAGCCGAGCTGGCGCCGCGGCGGCTGATGCCCTGCTGCCCGGGGGGCGACCCTGGAACCCCCCTGGCCTGGGCCCCGTTCCTCGTCACGGGGCCTTAGCCCTGCTAGTCCGGGAAAAAGTGCCCGGCAGCGACGCTGCCGGGCACCTGCCTGTGGCGGGAGTGGCTAGCTCCGCCCGCCGAACTTCGCCTGGGCCACCATGCCGCCGTAGGCTGCCAGGTCGAGCGAGTAACGCTTCCACAGCCGGCCTGGTTCCCTGGTCAGCCGGTAGGCCCAGCCCAGCCGCATCTTGTTCACCCAGCCCGGGTACCAGTACACCCGCTCGGCCAGGTGGTCGAGGTAGCTTCCGCCGGTGATGATCACCGGCACGTCGAGCCGGCCGGCCACCTGCGACACCCAGTTCTGCTGCATCGGTGTCGGGATGGACACGTGCAGGATGTCGGGCTTGGCCTCGTTGATGGTGTGCACCATCATGTCGACGTCTGCCTCGTCGTACCGGCCGGGGTGGCCTCGCGCCACGTCCCAGTAGCCGTGCAGGGTGCCCGCGATCGGGATGCCGGGGAAGGTCTGCCCGAGGTTGGCCGCGGCCTTCTCCGGCGTGCCCTCGCTGCAGCCGAACAGGAAGTTCGAGAACCCGCGCTCGGCGGACAGGGTGAACATCTTCGGGCAGATGTCGTCGTTGCCCTGCCGGTCGGGCACCGGCAGGCCGAGCAGCCGGCCGCCGAGGACGATGCCCCAGCCGTCCGGGAGCACGATGTCGAACTGGTTCATCTTCTCAAGGAGCCCCGGCGTCTTGTGGCCGCGCAGGACGTAGTCGGGGTTGATGAAGGAGATGGTGAGCCGGGACCGGGTCTCCACCGCCTGCCGGACGGCGTCGATGAACTCCTCGTCGGACAGGCAGGACAGGCCGATGCCGAGGAACTCGCGCTTCTGTGCCCGGTACCCGGCGCCGAGCCCGTCGGCGTCACCGGTCACCTCGCCGGCCGGCCTCACAGCAGCCCCTCCGAAGCCAGCAGTTGCCGGAGCCCGGCTTCCAGGTCGTACTCCGGTTTCCAGCCGGTTGCCTGCATCAGCTTCTGCGGATCGGAGATGAGGTGCCCGTCGCCGGCGCGCATCCGCTCGGGCACCTGGCGGACGTCCACCGGGTGCCCGGTGATCTCACCGATGGTCTCCATGACGTCCTCGATTGTGGTTCCTGTCCCGGTTCCCACGTTGAAGACCTCCAGGCCGGGGTCACCCTGCGCCGCGGCCACCAGGCCCGCGGCGGTGTCGGTAACGAAGATCAGGTCGCGCAGGGGCCACAGGTTCCCGAGTTCGATGGTCTTCCCAGCGCTCAGCGCCTTCATCACCTCGGGCAGCACATGCGGGTTGGTCTCCCGTGGCCCGTAGGTGTTGAACAAGCGGGCTACCACGGTCCGCACCTCCGGCCGGTCAGCATGGAACCGGCCCATGATCTGCTCGCCCATCCACTTCGAGATGCCGTAGATCTCGTCGGGCCTGGCCGGCGTGGTCTCGGGCCACGGGTCATCGCCGAACCCGTAGATCGCGCCGCTGGAGGGGAACACGAACGACTTGAGCGGCGCGGTGCGCACCGCCCGGATCACCGCGTCCAAGCCGAGGACATTGACGTCCAGTGCCTCCTGCTGATGGGCGTTGCAGTAGGGGATGAAGTGCAGCGCCGCCATGTGGAAGACGGTGTCCGGGGCGAAGTCCGCCACCGGGCGGAGGTCCTCGGCGCTCCTGATGTCACCCTCGATCACGGTCAGGCGGCTGGCCGCGCCTTCGCTGCCGAGGTGCTCGCGCCTGCCCATCCTGAAGTCATCAACGACCAGCACGTCGGCGCCAGAATCCAGCAGCGAATCCACGAGGTGGGAGCCGATGAAACCGGCCCCGCCTGTGACAACTACGCGATCCATTTATCGTGGCCTTCCGTTTCTTTGGCATGTTGCCCGGCCGGGTCAGCCAATGCGGCCGGCCAGCGCGGCTCCCGGTGCATGCCCGGCGATCCTATCGGCTGGTCTGGGCAAAGTTTGGACATTAGCGGACAGAGTTCACCGGGCCGGCGGCCGACGGACACGTGACCGGTGGGCCAGCCGGGAACGGCTGTGCCAGGCGGTGGCCCACAGGCCCCGCCTGGCACAGCCCCGCGCACGGCGTTAGGACGTGTACGGCAGGAAGCACAGGCCGGAGAACCCGGACTGCCGCCGCACGAGGTTCCGTTCGTCGAAGTTGTCGCTGGCGATCCACAGCCCGGCGGTGGTGAGCAGCATGTCGTCCGCTCCGTGGCCGCGTGACCTGCTGTACAGGCCGGCGGTGCCGGCCGAGTTGAGGATCAGCGACCCACCGGTCGGTCCGGGGGTCAGCCCGGCCAGGCCCTGATCGGGTATCGCGCCGGGGCCCGCCTTGTTGCAGGCGTTCTGGTTGTTGAACCACCGGTTGTGGCCCGCCCACGTAGACGGCGCCGTTGTCGGCGGCCGCGGAGTACAGCGAGTCACAGCCGTCGTAGGCGATCCAGTCGGAGAAGACCCGGGACTGCGTGGCCGGGAACGCCGCCGCCGCGTCGCACAGGCCCGGGCAGTGGGAACGTGGTCCGTTCCAGAGGATGGGCTTGACCCCGGTGTCGGCGATGTAGACCGTCTGGTCGTCCGGGGACCAGGCCGCCGCGTGGATGTAGAACGGGTGCGAGGCCCCGCAGTTGAAGTACTTGTCGTTGGGGTTGAGGGTGCCGTTGGGGTCGCTGCCGTCGAACTCCGGTGAGGTCCAGCCGGTCAGCGTGGCGGTGGAGCCGCTCACGTTGATCATGAAGATCTGCCGCCGGTTCTGGCCGCTGACCGTGGTGAAGTCGCCTTCGACCAGGACCAGCGTGCCGCCGTGGCTGAGTTGCTGGTTGTAGACCTCCGTCGAGTTGGCCTTCACCCCCTTGAAGGTGATGTGGCCGGAGATGCCCAGGCTCAGGAACCCGTCGTTCTTGCCGGTGGTCGGGCTCAGGCTGGTGTAGTACGGGTCGGCGCTGCTGCCGTTGATGCCCTTGAAGAAACCGCCGGTCAGCAGGTGCCCGTTCACCGCGAGGATGGTCTCGACCTGGCCGCCCGCGTTGTCCTTGAACCCGGGCACGAGCGCGCCGGTGGTGGTGTCGATCGCGGCGATGTTCTTGGCCGCGGCACCGCCCACCGTGGTGAACTGCCCGCCGATGTAGGCGGTGGTGCAGTTGGTCCCGTTGAACGCGATCGTGTTGACCGTGCCGTTGACGTTCGGGTTCCACGAGGTGACCGTGAACGGTGCGGTGTCGCTGAAGCTGAAGATGTTGTTCCGGGTGTACGACTGCGTCGTGCTGCCGTACCCGCTGATCGAGGTGAAGCTGCCCACCGCGTACATGATCCCGCCGCAGTCCGCGACCTGCCGGATCGTCTCGGCGATGGTCCCGGTGGCCACCAGGGTGGGCGTGCCGGCCACCGGCGTGGGGGACACCGGGCCGGTCTGGGCCAGTGCCGGCGCCGCGGGAAGGCAGAGGGCGCCCGCGGCGGTGGCCGCGATCAGCGCGCTGCGCACGCCGAGCTTCCTCCGTCGGTGGGCGTGTTCTCCTTGCTGCATGATGGTTCCTCCTGTGCGGGGAATGGGTGGCTCCCCTGATTTATGAGTAAGGCAGGAAACAGATCCCGGCGTAGCCGGACTTGCCGCCGCATGAGGTGCCGCCGCCGAAGTTGTCGCTGGCAACCCACAGTCCGGCCCCGGTGACCAGCAGGTCATCGGCGCCGTGGCCACGCGACCTGCTGTACAGGCCGGCGGTGCCGCTGGAATTGGTGATCAGTGCCCCGCTGGACGGGCTGAAGCCGCCCAGGCCGGGTGCGGGCAGCGCACCAGCGCCCTGGTGGTTGCAGCCGTTGGTGTTGTCTGCCCAGCGCTCGTGGCCGCCGATGTAGACGGCGCTGGAGTCGGCGGCGACCGAGTACAGCGAGTCGCAGCCGGTGTAGTTGACCCACTCGTGGGTGACCTCGGTATGGGTGGACTTGAACGCCGAGACCGCGTCACACAGGCCGGTCCGCGGCTTGCCGGCTGACCAGTTCCAGGGCTGGAGCCCGGTTGCCGCGAGGTAGACCGTCGAATCGTCGGGTGACCAGGCCGCGGCCCTGATGTAGAAGGGGTCGGTGTGCCAGCACTGGTAGGCGTAGCCATGGGGCAGGTTGCCCTGGCTGCCGTCGAACTCGGGCGAACTCCAGCCGGTGACCTGTGCCGCAGACCCGCTCAGGTCCAGCATGAAGACCTGCTGCCTGCCCTGGCCGCCCACCGAGGTGAAGTCGCCTTCGACCAGGTCCAGGCCGCCGCCGTGGCTGATCTGCTGGTTGTAGACCTTGGTCGGGTTGCTGTCTGCCCCAGGGAAGACGTAGTGCCCGGAGATGTTCAGGTGCGCGAACCCGTCGTCGCGGCCGGTGGCCGGGCTCAGGCTGGCGAAGTACGGGTCCGCGGCGCTGCCGTTGATGCCCTTGAAGGCACCGCCGGCCAGCAGGTGCCCGTTCGCCACCGCCAGGGTCTCCACCTCACCGCTGGCGTTGTCCTTGAAGCCGGGCACCAGCGCACCGGCGGCCGTGTCGACCGCGGCGATGTTCTTGGCCGCGGCCCCGCCCACCGAGGAGAAGTGCCCGCCGAGGTAGGCGGTGGAGCAGTCGCTGCCGTTGAAGGCGATGGTGTCGACCGTGCCGTTGACCCCGGGGTCCCACGAGGTGACCGCGAACGGGGCGGTCGCGGTGAAGCTGAAGGCGTTGTCCCTGGTGTAGGTCGTGCTGCCGTACTTGATCTCGGTGAACGTGCCTACCGCGTACATGGTCCCGCCGCACTGCACCAGCTGGCGGATCTGCTCGGTGGTGCCGGTGTCCACCAGCGTGGGCGTGCCGTTGACCGGCGTGGGCGACACCGCCCCCGCCAGCGCTGGGCTGGCGGGGGCGGCCAGGGCCGGTGCCGGGAGGCAGCATGCGACCGCGGCGATACCCGCGATCAGCGCGCCGCGCGCACCCTGCTTCCCCCATAGCTGAGCGCTGCTGCGCCGCATGCCTTTCCCCTCCTGGTTGTGCCTACTTCGGTGGTGCGCCGCCTTACGGATAAGGCAGGAAGCAGATACCGGCGAGCCCGCTCACGCCGCCGCAGACATTGCTGCCGCCCTCGTTGTCGCTGGCGATCCATATTCCAGCGGAGGTCTTGTAGATCTGGTCCGCCCCCAGGCCGCGGTCACGGCTGTACAGGCCGGCGGTGCCCCCGGAATTGGTGAGCAACTTGCCGCCCAGCGTGAAGCCGCCGAGCCCCGGTGCCGGGATCGCGCCCGGTCCGGCCGCGTTGCAGCCGCTGGCGTTGTCCGCCCAGCGCTGGTGGCCGCCGACGTAGACGGCGCTGGAGTCGGCGGCGACCGAGTACAGCGAGTCGCAGCCGGTGTAGTTGACCCACTCGGGGCTCAGCCCGCCGACCCTGGTGGCCGGGAAGGCCGCGACCGCGTCACAAAGCCCGGTGAGCGGGAAGGAGCCGTTCCAGTCATTCGGGGTCTTCCCGGTGTCTGCGACGTAGACCGCGGACTGGTCGGCTGACCAGGCTGCCGACTTGACGTAGAACGGGTGCTTGTTGGCGCAGAACGCGTTGAAGTCGTTGGAGTACCAGTGCTCACGTTGCCGTGGCCGCCCAGGTTGAGCATGAAGATCTGCTGCCGCCTGTTGCCTTGGACCTTGGTGAAGGTGCCCTCGACGAGCACGTGGCCGCGGTCCGGCGACAGTTGCTGGTTGTAGACCTCGGTGTTGCTCACGCCCGAGCCGGAGTACACGTAGTGCCCGGAGATGTTCAGGTTGAGGTAGCCGTCGTCCTTGCCGGTGGACAGATTCAGGCTTACGTAATAGTTCTTGCCCGATCCGTTGATCGAGGTGAATTGCCCGCCGACAAGCAGGTGATTGTTCGAGGTCCGCAGTATCGTGTCCACCATGTCGTTGGCGCTGTGCCCCCAGTCCTGGACCATGGTGTTGTTGTAGGTCCTGATGTAGGCGATATTGTCGGCGGCGGAGCCATCCACCTTGGTGAATTTCCCGCCGATAAAAGCATGGTTGCAGTCACTCGTCAGCTGGATGGAGTTGACGGTGCCGTTGACGGTAGGCGTCCAGGACGTGACCTTGTAGGGCGCGCTCTGGCTGAAACTGAAGACGTTGTCCCTGGTGAAGGTCTGGCCGCCCTGGCTGATCTGGGTGAAGCTGCCGACCGCATACATGACTCCGGCGCACGCCACCATCTGCCTGACCTGCTCGGTCGTCCCGGTGGGCGCGAGCGCCGGGGTGCCGGTAGCCGGGTTGGGGGACACCGGCCCGCTCTGGGCGGCCGCCATCGACGGCATCAGGCCCGCGGCACCGGCTGTCAGTGCGCACAAGGCTGCGACAGGTGTGTTGCGCAGCAACCAGCGCCTCACTCCTTGCATCATGCCTCCATTTGCTCCGCACGACCGGCGCGGCCATCAGTCCCCGAAGATTCCGCGCCGTGGTCGTTTTGTGTACTTATGTATCCTGAGCGCAACATTCTAGGGCCCGTCTAGCGGGCACACTGATCAAACTATGCGATATGGCAAAATTCCCAGCCTTGCCCGGGCCTGGCGCAAAGACTGCGGCCAGGCGTGATCCGACGGGGTCCGGTCGCGGGGAACAGATTCAGTACGCACCGTGCCCGCGGGCCACCGCCGGCCAGGTTTTCCACAGGATGAGCAGGTCGTAGGCAAGCGACCAGTTCTCCACGTAGCGCAGGTCAAGCCGCACCGCCTCGTCCCAGGATAGGTCGGACCTGCCCTGGATCTGCCACAGGCCGGTCAGCCCGGGCCGCACGGCCAGCCTGCGCCGCACGTAGTCCCCGTACTTGGCGGCCTCTTCGGGCAGCGCGGGGCGCGGTCCCACCAGTGACATCTGCCCGAGCAGCACGTTGATTAGCTGGGGCAGCTCGTCGAGGGACCAGCGGCGGAGCCTGCCGCCGATCTTGGTGATCCGCGGGTCGTCGCGGATCTTGAACAGGACGCCGGCCCCCTCGTTGTTCAGTTGCAGTGCCGCCTTCTGCTGCTCGGCCTCGGGCACCATGGTGCGGAACTTGTACAGCCGGAACGGCCGTCCGTCCTTGCCCACCCGCACCTGCTTGAACAGGGCCGGGCCGCCGTCCTCCAGCCGGATCATCAGCGCGATCGTCAGCATCACCGGGGCGAGGAGCAGCAACGCGGAGGCGGCTGCCACCTTGTCGAACAGGCCCTTGATGACCTGGCGGTGACCGGACAGGTCCGGATGGTCCACGTACAGCAGCGGCAGCCCGGCGGCCGCGCGGACGCTGGTGCGCGGCCCCGCGACGTCGAGCAGCGCCGGCGCCAGGCACAGGTCGGTGTCGGTCTTCTCCAGTTCCCAGGCAAGCTGCCGCAGCTGGACAGGCTTGAGCTCGGGGCAGGCGAGCACGGCCACGGTGTCCGCGTCGGAACCGCGCACCGCACTAATCACGTCGCCGAGCCCGCCGAGCACCGGCACGCCGGCGATCTCCTCGGGCCGGAACGCGGCACCGGCCAGGCATGCGGCGATCACGGTGAGCCCGTGATAAGGCTCTCTGCGCAGCTCGTTGACCAGGTCAGCCACGGCTTGCGGGTGGCCTACCGCCACCGCACGGCGCATGCAGGCGCCGGACTCCCGCAGCCGGTGCAGCCGCTTGCGCAGCGCATACCTGGCGACCAGGTCGATGCCCACGGCACACGGCATCGCGATCAGCACATAGCTGCGCGACACCTCGGCCCTGGTGGCGTAGGAAAGGATGGCGATCGCCGAGGTGAGCCCCAGTCCCGCGTTGATCACCCGGCGGAACTCGTCGGCGCCCGCGCCGATGAACCGGGGCTCGTAGGCGCCCGCCAGCGCCAGCGTGCCCAGCCAGATCACCGGCAGGCTCACGGTCAGCACGATGTACGCCGCTGGCAGGTGATCATGACTGTCATAGCGCCCGCGCAGCGCGATCAGCCCGGCCGCGAGTGCCACGGCGGCGTCGAGGACCATCGCGTTACGCAGGTACCGTCCGACCCAGCCGCCTGCGTCGGCCGTGCCACTCACGGCGGTCGGCACTGCCACCTGGGCGCGCGCGCTTACCGCCAATCGCTCTCGCACTTACGTGCCCTCCCAATCCGACCCTGGGCCGCCGGAGATCCCCACGCGGACACGTGACCGGAGCGGAGTGACTTCGCTGCAGGGCCCCGACACCCCGGTCATGTCTGTCGATCTGGTGCTCAACCTTAGCGGGAAGGCGTTTCAATTATACGGAAACCGGTAAACTCTGGAACAACTTAGGCGGAACTAAGAAGCTTAGGGCACGTGCCTTAGCGGGAATCATATACAACCTAGTTTCTTGGTAGGATTACTTAATTATTCGGGCCCGCTGCCACTGGCGCGGGCTTCCGTCATGGCTACGGACGGTAATGTGATGCCGGTCATGCTGCGGGCGTGCGGCCGCCCACCGTTTTGGCCGGACGGTATCCTGCGAGAGTCCGGGATGTGAACGGTCTCGTCCGCGCCTCGTGACCGGTGGTAACCGAGACCGGGGCGGGGCCGGCCAGCCACGCAGCAGCCAATCAAGGAGCACCGCCACGTGACTCTGAGCCGTCCGGCCGCTGTCGTCATCCTTGCCGCGGGCGCGGGGACGCGGATGAAATCCCAGCTCCCGAAGGTGCTGCACCCAATCTGCGGCGCGAGCATGCTCGATCACGTGCTGGCCGCTGCCGGCGAACTCAGCCCGGCCGAGCTCATCGTCGTGGTCGGCCATGGCCGCCGCCAGGTCGCCGCCCACCTGGCCCGGCATGCGCCGGACGTGCGCGTGGTCGTCCAGGACCGGCAGGGCGGCACCGGGCACGCCGTCCGGACCGTGACCGAGGCGGTGGGCCTGGGCCGGGGCACCGTAGTGGTTACTTACGGCGACACCCCGCTACTGCGCGGCAGCACCCTTGCCGCGCTGGTACGCGAGCATGCCGCGGAGCATGCCGCCGCCACCGCATTGACGACCTTGTTGGCCGATCCTGCCGGGTATGGCCGGATTCTGCGAGACGACCGCGGCGCCTTTGCCGGGATCGTCGAAGAAACCGACGCAACTCCGGGGCAGCGGGCGGTCACGGAAATAAACTCAGGCGTTTACGCATTCGAATCGGGCCTGCTGGCTGACGCGGTGAAGCGGCTGCCGACCGACAACGCCAAGGGCGAGGAATACCTCACCGATGTGGTCGCCATCCTGCGTGCGGAGGGTCACCATGTGGCCACCGTGACCATCCCCGACGGCGACGAGGTCCGCGGGGTGAACGACCGCGTCCAGCTCGCGCACGCCCGCCGGATACTTAACGCGCGGATCCTGGACCGGTGGATGCGCGCGGGCGTGACGATCGTCGACCCGCTGACCACGCTCATCGACGCGGGCGTGATCCTCGAGCCCGATGTCGAGATCGGCCCGGGCACCCAGCTCGCCGGCTCGACGGTGGTCGAGACGGGCGCCTATGTCGGCCCGGGCTGCGTGCTCACGGACACCGTCGTCGGCACGGGCGCCGCGCTCACGCATGTGGTCGGCGTGTCCGCCAGCATCGGCGCTGGCGTCACCGTGGATCCCTTCACCTACCTGGCACCGGGTACCGGGCTGCCCGCCGGCCAGCCCGGGCGGTCGCGGAGCGGTGCGGGCAGGCCCGCGAGAAAGGAAGCACAGGTGTGACTGGCATCACGGTCAAGGCCAGGAAGAAACTCATGCTGTTCTCCGGCCGGGCACATCCCGAGCTGGGCCAGGAGATCGGCGGCTGTCTCGGCATCGAGCCCACCCCTACCAGGCTGTCGGATTTCGCCAACGGTGAGATCTTCGTCCGGTTCCTGGAGTCGGTCCGCGGCTGCGACGCCTTCGTGTTGCAGAGCCACACCGCGCCGATCAACCGCTGGATCATGGAGCAGCTCATCATGGTCGACGCGCTCAAGCGCGCCTCGGCCAAGCGGATCACCGTGGTGACGCCGTTCTTCGGCTACGCCAGGCAGGACAAGAAGAGCCACGGCCGCGAGCCGATCTCGGCCCGGCTGATGGCGGACCTGTTCGCCGCCGCGGGCGCGGACCGGCTGATGGCGGTGGACCTGCACACCGCGCAGATCCAGGGTTTCTTCGCCGGGCCGGTGGATCACCTGTTCGCGCTGCCGATCCTGGCCTCTTACATCGAGGGCCGGGTGGACATCTCGCAGGTGACGGTCGTCGCCCCGGACGCGGGCCGGGTCCGCGTCTGTGAGCGGTGGACCGACCGGCTCGGCAGCCCGCTCGCCATCATCCACAAGCGCAGGGATCCCGACGTCGCGCACCGGGTGGCGGTGCTCGAGGTCGTCGGCGACGTGGCCGGGCGTACCTGCATCGTGGTCGATGACATGATCGACACCGGCTCGACCATCACCAAGGCGGCCGAGGCCCTGTTCGCCCAGGGAGCCGCGCAGGTGATCGTCGCGGCCACCCACGGGGTGCTCTCCGGTGCCGCCGTCGATGAGCTGAAGAACTCCCGGATCAGCGAGGTCATCGTCACCAGCACCCTGCCCATCCCGGCGGAGAAGCGGTTCGACAAGCTCACCGTGCTCTCGATCGCGCCGCTCCTCGCGCGGGCCATCCAGGAGGTCTTCAGCGACGGGTCGGTGACCAGCCTGTTCGAGGGCCGCACCTGACCAGCCGACCGCCCAGCGCAACCGGGTGGCAGCCCAGCGCACAGATTCGCGGTGCCGACCGCGCGATCATGCACGAATTTTCCGATAACGGGCACTTTTACGTGATACGCGGCTAATACTCCTAATGCCGCGGCCGCGGGGGATCATGCGATCCGGAACCTACCTGCGCCGCACAGCCCTGCCGACGGGCGGGCGAGGCATGTCAGGGAGCACCTTATGGGGAGGGCATGATGCACAAACGTCCGCGATGGCTAGCGTGGCACGGGGCAGCCGCCGTGGTGGCCGTACTCGCCGTGGGAGTGGCCGGGATGGCCCCGGCCGCGGCGGCCACGGGCCCGGTGTCCGCGACCCCCGCGGCGGGAACACCTCAGCTGGCCACCACCGGCACCACGGAGCAGATCCGCCAGCTGGTGGACTGCGGCGGCACCATGTACGCGGTGGGGACCTTCACTCAGATCAGCCAGGGGGCCACCACCTTCACCAGGAACAACGTGTTCAGCTTCAGCGACACGGCCCCGTTCACGGTCACGGCGTGGAACCCGAACGTCAACGGCACCGTCAACACGATCGCGTTCAACGGCAGCTGCACCGACGCCTACATCGGCGGGAAGTTCACCATGGTGGGCAGCACCGCGGTCAAGAACATCGCCGAGATCAATGCCACCACCGGCGCGGTCGTCGCCGCGTTCAAGTCCAACTCGAGCGGCCAGGTCGAGAGCATCCTGGCGGCCAAGGGCCACCTGCTGACCGGCGGCTTCTTCAAGGGGATCAACGGCAGCAGCACCGACCCCTACTACGCCAGCCTGAACCCGGCCACCGGCAAGGACGACGGCTACCTGAGCCTGGCCGTGTCCGGGCACTACGTCTACCCGGGCGTGAAGACCAACAACACCGAGGTCTACAACCAGCAGTTGTCCCCGAACGGGAACAGCGTCCTGGTGGAGGGTGACTTCACCTCGGTGGGCGGCGTGGCCCGCCAGCAGATCTTCATGCTGGGCCTCGGCGCCAGCCAGGGCACGGTGAGGGCCTGGAACTCGGCACAGTTCAGCCAGTTCTGCGCCATCAACCGGCCCTTCTACATCCAGTCAGCGGCCTGGTCGCCGGACGGTTCGGAGGTCTACATCGCCGACACCGGCAAGAACCCGCACAACTGGGACCACACGTTCCCGCTCACCGGGCTGTGCTCGGTGGTCGCGGCCTTCCCGGCGACCCAGTCGGGGGGCCTGAGCCCCGACTGGATCAACTACACCGGCTGTGACTCGCTGTACTCGGTGGCGGCGGACTCGAGTGCCGTGTACGCAGGCGGCGCCGAGCGCTGGGCCGACAACGCCAGCGGGTGTAACCACCCGGGCACCGGCTCGGTCAACGCGCCGGGCATGGGCGGCTTCACTCCGGGGGCCTCCGGTGGGACGCTGCTGGAGAACTCCGGTAACACCGCCGGGCTGTACTCGCGGGCACGCGGGCTCGGCGCCGACGACATGCTGCTCACCGGCAAGGGACTGTGGATCGCCAGCGACAACCTCCAGGGCTCGGCCACCTGCGGTGGTGTCTCCGGGCACGCCGGGATCTGCTTCCTGCCCTACTCCTGATCGAAGACAGGCCTGAGCCGCCGGCGGAGGGCTGGCTTTCCGCCGGCGGCGGCCTTCGGGCCACTAGGCCTGATCCCGAAAGGATGGACGCCTTGGCGGTGACCGCTGCCCCGCCCCGGCAAGCGCGGGGGCAGCGGTCACCGGCTCCATGGAGCCGCCTCGCGCGGCTCGGGCCGTTTCGCAGGCCGGACGAGAACCGTCCCGTGACCGTGCGGCCGCCCGGCCGCCGGGTCACGGTTCGCTCCGGATCCCGCCCCCGCGGAGATCCGCTGCTATTCCAGTTCTCATCCGGCTCATTGCTCACACCGTGGTTGAAAACGAGCATGGCAGCACACGTTTGCGCGACGATTAAGCCGTGATTGAGCCATCCGGGGCGGCGGCTCTGTTCCGCATCCTTGGGCCGGTCGAGGTGTGGACCGGCCAGGACTGGGCCAAGATCGGCGCGGGCAAGCAGCGGTCGGTCCTGGCCACGCTGCTGCTGCGCCCCGGCGAGGTGGTCTCCACCGATGCGCTCATCGACCAGGTCTGGCCGGACAAGCCACCGGCCCGGGCGGCCAACCTGGTCAGCGTCTACGTGCACCACCTGCGCCGGCTGATCGGGGATGCTGAGGGCCTGGTGCTTGTCACCCGGGCGCCCGGTTACCAGGTGGTGCCCGGCCCTGGCGAGCTGGACGCGGACCGGTTCGCCGCCCTGGTCGGTGAGGGCCGGCAGGCGCTGGCATCTGGCGCCCCGGATCGGGCCGTGGAGCTGCTGGACGAGGCGGTCGGGCTGTGGCGGGGCCGCGCGCTGGCCGATGTGCCCGCGACGCCGCTGGTGGCGGCGGAAGCGGACCGGCTGGAAGAGTCCCGGATCGAGGCGCTGGAGCTGCGCGCCGAGGCAAGCCTGGCGTGCGGCCGGCCCGCCGAAGTGGTGCCCGTGGTGCGCAGGCTGCTCGCCGATAACCCGCTGCAAGAGAAGCTCTGGGCCCTGCTCATCCGCGCGCTGTACGGGGCCGGGCGCCAGGCCGAGGCGCTGGAGGTCTACGAGCAGGCCAGGAACAGGATCGCTGATGAGCTTGGCGTGGACCCGGGCGCCGAACTCCGCCAGCTGTACCACCAGATACTGAACGCCGACGACGACCAGCCCGGTATTCCGCTGGCCCCGGCGGATCGCGGGCCGGTGCTCGCGCCCGCCCCGGTGCCTGCCCAGCTCCCGGCCGACATTCCCGACTTCACCGGCCGGTCCGAGCAGGTCGACCAGCTTCGCGAGCTGCTGACCGGGGCGGGTGGTGAGGACAGCCCCGGAGCGGTGCGCGTGGTGCTCGTGGTGGGCTCGGGTGGGCTCGGCAAGAGCGCGCTCGCCGTGCATGCGGCACACCTGCTGGCCAGCCAGTTCCCCGATGGGCAGCTGTACGCCAACCTGCTCGGTGCCACCCAGCCCGCCGATCCGGCCGAAGTGCTGGGCAGATTCTTGCGGGACCTCGGCATGGACGGCCACCGGATTCCGCTCGGCGAGGAGGAACGAGCCGCGCATTTCCGCACCAGGCTGGCAGGCAAGCAGGTGCTGATCGTGCTCGACGATGCCCGCGACGCCGCGCAGGTCATCCCGTTGCTGCCGGGTAGCGCATCGTGCGCGGTGCTGGTGACCACCCGCAACTGGCTACCGGAACTGGTGGGCAGTGCGGCGCTCGACCTCGAAGTGCTGTCCCCGGACGAAGGCCGGGAGCTGTTCACCAGGGTGGTCGGCGCGAAGCGCGTCGCTGCCGAGCCGGCCGCCGCCGATGAGGTGCTTGCCGCCTGTGTGGGTTTGCCGCTGGCGATCAGGATCGCCGGCGCCCGGCTTGCCACCCGCAGTGCCTGGAGCGTGCGTACCCTTGCGGACCGGCTCGCCGACGAGCGGCGCAGGCTGGATGAACTGCGGGTGGGCAACCTGGCAGTGCGCGCCTCGTTCGAGGTCAGTTTCGCCAGCCTGCGCCGCGAGGCGGCGGATGGAGCAGGTCCGGCTGGGGCGTTCCGCCTGCTGGGCCTGTGGACGGGCCCATGGATCCGGCTGCCCGCCGCGTCAGCCTTGCTGGGTGAGTCCGAGGTCGCCACCGGCGACGCTCTGGATGCGCTCGTGGACGCGCACCTGCTTGAGTCGCCGGAGCCGGACCGGTACGGCTTCCACGACCTGCTCCGCGTCTATGCGGCCGACCGGGCCCGCACCCAGGAGACCGAACAGCACCGCGATGATGCGGTCACCCGGTTGCTGACCTGGTACTTGCACACCGCCGAGGCGGCCGCCGCGGTCATCTCCCCGCAGCACACGCGGGTGCCGCTGGAGCCTCCGGATGGCGCGGTCCGCCCGCTGCACTTCACCACCTTGGAAGAGGCCATCGCCTGGTGCGAGATGGAGCGGGCCGGGCTGATGGCCGCCACCCGTCTGGCCGCAGCCTCTGGCCTGCACGAGATCGCCTGGAAGCTGCCGGCCGCCGCGATGAGCTTCTACTACCGGCGCAGCCACTGGGGCGACTGGGTGGCTGCCCATCAGACCGGACTGGACAGCGCCCGTGCGATCGGGGACCGGGGTGCGCAGGCGTGGATGCTCAACAACCTCGGCATGGCCTACGGGGTCCAGCACCGGCCGGAGTGTGTTGAGTTCCTGGAGCAGGCGCTGGAGCTTTATCGCGCGGTCGGGGACCTGCGGGGGCAGGCGCGGGTCGAGTACAACGTGGCCAACGCGTGGTTCGACCTGGGGCGGTATGCCGAGGCGCTGGAGGCGGCGCAGCGCTCGGTGGCCATTCAGCAGGAGATCGGCAACCGCTATGTGGAGGGGCTGGCTCTGGGCACGGTGGGCTGTGCCTACCGGGAATTGGGGCAGTTCGGTGATGCGGTGGCGCATTTCCAGCGGGCGCTGGCCATCTTCCGTGATCTTGGCGACCTGGACTCCGAAGCCGACTCGCTCAGCGACCTCGGTGACACTTACCTCGGTATGCACCAGGTGGATGAGGCCATCGCGTGCCTCCAGGATTCGCTGGCAATCCGGCTCAGCATCGAAGACCGCGCCGGTCAGGCTGCTACCTTGCGGCGCCTCGGCAACGCCCAGCGAGATGCCGGTGACCTCAGGCTGGCCCGCGGCTTTCTGGCCGAGGCCCTGCGCCTGAACGAGGACCTGGGGGACGATGCCAAGGTCGCCGAGATCCGTGCCGCCCTATCCGAGATCGCGGATGCAGCCGATTAAGGTCTGCATCTTCTACCTCTTTGGTAACACTTGACGGGTAGTGCGGTGATCGTCCCGATCTGTCGTTACGCTGCGTTTGTTGCCAGGTTCTCGAAGTGGCACACGGGGATCCGAACGGAAGGGAACTGCGATGGGGGACGACAACAAGTACGCCGGCGACGAGCCGCGGCGACCCTGGGCTCACGCCCGACAACAAGTACGCCGGCGACGAGCCGCCGGCGACCCTGGGACCACGCCCGACAACAAGTACGCCGGCGACGAGCCAGCCGGCGACCCTGGGACCACGCCGGACAGCTCCGGCGATCCGACGCCGGATCAGGACTCCGGGATCACACCCGAGAACAAGTACGCGGGCTGACAAGACGGCGAATGATCCCGGGCTTTCCGCCCAGAACAAGTACGCGGGTGACGCGGGAACTAGCTGCTAGCGTGATGGCCCCTCCCCGGGAGGGGCCATCGTCATACGCCGCGGGTCGGCTTGTGCCGCAGGCGGGCGCGGCGGTCGGCGAGCGCCTTGCGCAGCCGGACGCGGATGAGGATCTTGGTGGACACCACGCCGTCGCCCCAGGTGAGCTTCTTGCCTTCCTCCCGGCTGCGGGCCTTGTAGGTGATCGGCACCTCGTAGGGGCGCACCCCCCTGGCCAGCAGCATGGCGGTCAGCTCGGTGTCCAGGCCGAACCGGTTCTCGGTGAGCGGCAGTTCCCTGAACAGGCTCGCGGGCAGCAGCTTGAGGCAGGTGTGCAGGTCGCTGATCCACGTGTTGAACAGCGCGTTGGCGGTGAAGGTGTTCACCCGGTTGCCGATGACGAACCAGAACGAGTGGGCGGTGGACGCGCCGAACTTGCGGATCCCGTACACCACCTCCGCGTCGCCGCGTGTCACGGGCGTGAGCAGGCCGAGGATGTCCTCGGGGGAGTACTCCAGGTCCGCGTCGAAGATCACCAGGTAGTCACCGGTGGCGAGGGCCGCCGCGGTCCGCACCGCCGCCCCCTTGCCGCGGTTGACCGGATGCCCGGTGACCGTGACGCGCCGGTCGTCGATGCCGGCCAGCACCTCGCTCGTGTTGTCCGCGCTGCCGTCGTTCACGACGACGACCTCGACGTCGCACGGATAGCGGATGTCGAGGACACGCTTGACAGCGATACCGACGGTTGCCGCCTCGTTGTAGGCGGGCATCAAGATCGACAGCTTCAACCTGATTGATTCCCCGGTCTGCGGATTGGCCAGCTTGGATAGTCGGCCAGTGTAATCTGCGCTACCAGGCACAAACTGCTGAACCGCCCGTATTCATCCTTGGCTGTCTCCATTGGTGGAAGCCTCATTGCCACCGCTCTACCCGGGCTCCACCTGGGCATACGTGGATCACCCCGGCCAAGTGATCATGGTGGGCGGCCTGAATGATGGAGTCGTGACGCCAGCGCCCAGCCGGCCCGCCGAGGCCCGTTCCCCGCTGCGCACCCTCGCCGAAGCTGGCGCGGCGGGCGCCGTCTATCTCGTGCTCGCCTTCCTCCTCTACTGGCCCACGGCGCCGTGGGGCTCGGGGCATCTGCCCGGCTGCGCGTGTGGTGACCCCGAGCAGCAGACGTGGTTCCTGGCCTGGACTTCACATGCGCTGACGCACGGGCTCAACCCGTTCTTCACGCAATACCTCAACGCGCCGAGGGGCGCGAACCTGGCAGTCGACACCGCCATGCCGCTGCTCGGCGTCCTCGGCATGCCTGTCACGCTGCTGGCCGGGCCGGTCGCCACGTTCAGTCTGCTGCTCAAGCTGGGCCTGGCGGCCTCCGGAGCATCGATGTTCGGCGTCCTGCGCCGGTACACCTCGTGGTGGCCAGCGGCCTTCGCCGGCGGCCTGCTGTTCGCCTTCTCCCCGTACCTGGCCGGGCAGGCGGTGCGGCACGTCTTCCTGAGCTTCGTGCCGCTGGTGCCGTTGTTCATTCCGCTGCTCGACGACTGGCTGGTCAGCCGCAGAAGGCCGCCGTTCCGCAGCGGCCTGCTGCTCGGGCTGGTGGCCGCGCTGCAGTACCTGATATCCCCCGAGATACTCCTGACCAGCACGATGATGGCCGTTGCCGGGCTGGCGTGGCTTGCCTTGCGGCATCCGCGCGCCGTGCCGGAGCGGGCAGGCGCCCTGGCGCGCGGGCTGGCCGCGGCGGTGCCGGCCTTCCTGCTGATCGCCGGATACGCGATCTGGCTGCTGATCGCGGGCCCGAACCGGCCCGCCGGGCCGGTGCACATCCTGTCCGGCCTGGCCCGCTACCACGCGGACCTGCTTTCGCCGCTCTTCCCGACCGGCCACCAGCTTCTCGCGCCCGGTGTGCTGAAAGCCGCCGGTGACCGCCTGCCGGCCGGTAGCACCATCGAAAACGGCTTCTACCTCGGGCTCCCGCTCCTGGTGTTGCTTTGCTACTTCGTCATCCGCTACCGCCGGGTACCGCTGGTGGCCACCGCCGCCGTGATCGGCCTGGTCGCCTTCATACTCGGCCTCGGCGCCAAGCTGACGGTGGCGGGCAAAGCGGCAGGCATCCCGCTCCCGTTCGCCGTGTTCGCCCACCTGCCCATCCTGGAAAATCTGGAGGCGGCCCGGCTGTCGCTGTACGTCCAGCTGGCCGCCGCCGTCATCGTGGCCGTCGGGCTGGACCGGACCCGGGCGTACGGATGGCGCCGGGCGAGCGCGGCCGCTGGCCACGGCCAGCCCAGCCAGGCCGACTCCCTCGTGCCGGCGGCCGTGCCCGCAACCGGGAAGGGCTACGGGCAGGACCCGGTGCGTCCGCGCGGCGCCGCCCGTCCCGGCGGTATGCCAGGGCGCGGCGATCCAGGCTCCCCCCGCTGGGGCGAGGGTCCCCGGGGCCGTGCCCCAGGCTGGGTGCGGCCGGTCGTGGTGGCAGCGGTGGGCGTTGTCGCGTTCCTCCCGCTCGTGCCAGAGCTTCCCATCCATACCTATCCGGTCCACACACCGCGCTTTTTCACCAGCACGAAGGTCCGCGAGGTGCCGCCCGGAGCGGTAGTACTCACCTTTCCGTTCGAGCTGGCCCCGCGCAACGACGCCATGATGTGGCAGGCAGCCTCGGGCATGCGGTTCCGCGTGCTCGGCGGTGACGTCTTCGTGCCGGGGGCCGTCCTACGGAGCAGCTGGCATCCGCTGCCGCAGGGCCCGCCGGTGCTCGCCGCCGTGCTGGAGGCCGGCCAGTACCCCCACACGCCGCCGCCGCCCATGACCGCCAGCGCGGTCGCGGCCATCCGCCAGCTGTGCGCCAGGTCACACGTGGCCGCTGTGTTCGTGGACCGGCGGACCCGATACGGGCACGACTTCGACCTGCTGGTACACCGGGCGCTGGGGACGCCGGGGCGCGTCGAAGGGCGGCTGTCGGTATGGCTGAACGTGCAGCGCGACCTGCACAGGCATCCCGGGTAGCCAGCGTCCGCTAGACTCCTTCACGCGCCTAGGTTGGCGGCCCGTGCGTTGTCAGCCGGTCAAGCCACCGGATCACGAACCGTGTGCCGTGCGGTGAATGTCAAGGTTCCCATGAAGGAGTAGTACCGTGCCCGAGGTCCGCATCGTCGCCGAGCCGCGCACCGAGTTCGGCAAGGGGGCCGCTCGCCGCGTCCGGCGTGCGGGCCGCGTGCCTGCCATCCTTTACGGGCATGGCACCGACACCCGGCACATCACGCTTCCCGGCCACCAGCTGCTGATGGCGCTGAAGACGCCGAACGTGCTCATCGAGGTGGACGGGCTGTCCGGCCGCCCGCAGCTCACGCTGCCCAAGGCCGTGCAGCGCGACCCGATCAGGGGCGGGATCGAGCACGTGGACCTGATCATGGTCCGCCGCGGCGAGAAGGTCACGGTGGAGGTCCCGGTGCAGGTCACCGGCGAGGTGGAGCCGGGCGGCCTGCTCGACCAGCAGATGGTCCGCCTGACCGTCGAGGCGGATGCGACGCAGATCCCGCAGGGCGATCGAGATCGACGTGGAGGGCATGGAGATCGGGGCCGCCGTGCACGCCGGGGACCTCACCCTGCCGGAGGGCGTGACGCTGGTGGCCGAGCCCGACGCCCTCGTGCTGCACGTGCTGGCGGCGCCGACCGCCGAGCAGATCGAGGCCGAGCTTGGCGAGACCCCGGCCGCGGAAGAGGTGTCGGCCGCGCCGGATGCCGTGCCGGACGCCGAGGCTGCGGACGACTCCTCTGGCTGATCTCCGGGGCCGCCGATGACCGCTGGCAGGTGGCTGATCGCCGGGCTCGGCAACCCGGGCCCGGCCTATGCGGCCAACCGGCACAACGCGGGCTTCCTGACCGCGGACGTGCTGGCCGCGCGGGCCGGGGCACGCTTCAAGGCCGGCAAGTTCCGCACGCTGGCCGCGGAAGGCAGGCTGGCCGGCCAGAGCGTGACCATCATCAAGCCGCTCACGTTCATGAACGAATCCGGCGGGCCGGTGACCGGGGTCAGCGGGTTCTACCGGCTCGGGCCGGAGCAGCTCGTGGTGATCCACGATGAGCTGGACCTGCCGTTCGGCACGATCAGGCTCAAGCTCGGTGGCGGGGACAACGGGCACAACGGCCTTCGGTCGGTGACTGCCCACCTGGGAACGCGGGAGTACTACCGGGTCAGGATCGGGATCGGGCGGCCCCCGGGGCGGATGGACCCGGCCGCCTACGTACTGCGCGACTTCTCCGCGGCGGAGCGGAAGGAACTGCCGTTCGTGCTCGACCGGGCGGCGGACGCGGTGGAGGCGCTGCTTGCCGACGGTCTCGCCGCCGCGCAGAACGCCTTCCATGGCGAGGGCGTATCCGGGACGAGCGGAAGCTGACATCCGGCTCGGGGGCGGAATCGGCTGATCACGCCCCATCAGCCGGCCGGCGTAAGGCGCAGACAGCGCCCGACGCCTGGGGTCGATCACTTCTTGAACTGGACGAGGAAGGTGTGCGTGCTCCCATCGTTGAGCCCGAGGTCGAACTGCACGCATGTCCCGGCCCCGTTCGAGTTGGTCTTCCAGACGTAGCTGTACTGGTTGGCCGTCGAGTCGTACTGCAGGGAGCTGCCCCCCGCTGTGACCGTCGTCTCGATGACGTCCGTCGGCGCGCTGGTGCCGCAGGACACGGTGGTCACCTGCGGATAGCCTGCCCGGAAGATGTCCAGGCCCTGGTCCCCGCCGAGGCTGAACTTCACCGGGATCGCGCTGCCCGCCTTCGCGACGTTCAGCGTCGGCGTGTTGTCGACCGGCTGGAAGAACCCGGAGAAGTTGTACGCCCACAACGGCGTGACCCAGTAGTTGGTGTCACGGAAGGTGTTCACGGGGAAGGAGGCGCAGTTGGTCGGGTCGTTGTCGTAGCAGAACACGCCGTTCCCGCTACTGTCCGGCGAGCTCAGCGCCGTGATCGGGCCGACCGTGTCCCCGCTGGTGGCGAAGAAGCCGTACTGGAACGCGTACTGCGCATCCGGCACGTGGTACGACGCGACATAAGTCTGGCCCGCCTGGATCGGAACGGGCGCGTTGAACATGAGGTCCTGCCAGCTGTGCGTGTCGCTCCCGTCGAAGGTGCCGGTCGCGAGGGGTGGTCCCCCCGCCCCGTCCCACAGGTGGCCGGTGACGGTTCCGGGGCTGACGCGGTACACGCGAACCCCGGTGATGTTCACGCTCTGCGAAGACGTGAACTTGACGCCGAGCTCGACGCCTGGGCCCGCCAGGCTGCCGCCGTCTCCGCCCTCTGTCCAGCAGAAGTTGTTGGCGTCGAGGGAAAAGATCCCGCAGTCGGTCTGCGCCGCCGTGTACGTCGAAGACCACAAGCCCGGCGCGTTGGTACCCGCGGCGGACGCGGTCTGCGTGACGGTGAGTGCCGCGAGCGCGAACACGCTCAGCGTGATAACCCTGTGTCGAACGCGCACGTCCATCCCTCCCCCTGCACGGCCTGCGCGAACGCAGGCCCCACCCCGTGACTCCGCCCAAGGGGCGGCATGTCGGTGCGACCTTATCTCATACCCCTAGTCCGTCGCTCGTCAATCGCAACTGAGCTTCCGCGGCGGCGGGAGCTGGCTGATCGGGCCCCAGTGCGTGCCGAATTCGCCGGGCGCCTGGCCAGGAAGTACCACTGGCATTCCGTGGCCCTGGTCACGACCACTCCCCAGAAGTCGCGGGCCCGGATAAGGATGAAGCGCTGTTTCAGCGGCCCCCTCTACGTGGTGACCGCACCGATTGCGCTGGCCTCCTGGCCCGATCAGATCGTCTACGAATGGGGCGCCATCATCAAAGCGCTGGTTGTCCAGCGTTCCTGCTGACCCAAGACCGCCTTAGTAAGCGCTCAGGTAGGGTAGTTGGGCATCCGGGTGCGTGTTCCCTGCATCGTCGCGCTCGCAGCCCGTAGGCGGTATGGCAAGCTCGCTATGTTTGCCGATCACTCGCATTGGCCACTGATCATCCGATGGCCGGTTTGGGGTCGTGCGATGATTGGCCACAGGACAGAGGAGAGGGGAACGGGAGATGCCGGGGGATGGCCCAACGGCGCTGGCGCAACTGGCCGGCGACGTCGTCGTCGCTGCTGCTGCCAGCGGGTGGGAGCCGGAGAGGCTTAAATTTGCACGGCTGCTTGGCCACGGTGACCCGGCCAAGGCCAAGCTGATGGCGCAACGCTTGGCGGAGACCCGCGAACAGCTCCTGGGAGCGACGGGCGCCAGCCTCGAGTCCGCCCGTGCAACGCTCGCGGCGCAGTGGGTGACGCGGCTGACAGATCTGCTCAAGGAAGATCCGGGGATCGAGGCAGACCTGCGCGTCTTGGTCGAAGAGATTCACATGGCGCTGCCTGCAGGAGAGGTTTCCCTGGCGGATGACGCAGTCGTGTTGCCGCGGAATACGAAGATCAGCGCAGATCGTGGGCGGTTCGCTGGCAAGGCGCCGCCGAAGGACGTGATGCCGCTGGGCCCTACCAGTCCAGGCCTGGTGACGAACTAGCCGGGCCTGGATTCACTGGGGATCTGGCGCAGGACGGGGTCTTTGACGTCGGTGGCTGGTTCACTGGCAAGGCAGCGCATGGGGGTACTCGGGTCACAGGCAGGCCCGTACGGCTGGCAGACCCGCCGTCGCTGCTAGCTGGGCGGGAGCAACTGCTCGCGGAACTCGATGCCCGGCTGGCCGGCGGCGATGGTCCCGGGCCATGGACAGTGGCCTTGTATGGCCTGGCAGGAGTCGGGAAGACCAGCGCGGCGCTGGAGTACGCGCACCGCCACAAGGATGAAGTTGGGTTGACCTGGCAGTTCGCTGCCCGGGACACCGCGGTACTGACGGCCGCGTTCGGGGAGTTGGCAGCCCAGCTCGGGGTCCAGGATGCCGGGAATGCCTGGGACTCGGTGGCGTCGGTTCACAGGGTACTAGCCGCGTTCCCAGCACGGTGGCTCTTGGTGTTCGACGACGTGCGCGCCCCGGCGTCGGTGCAGGCGTTTCTCCCGCCGGCCGGAGACGGGCGAGTACTAATCACCAGCCAGAACCGGAACTGGCCACCTGGCCACGCCCTGGAAGTGCCGGTGCTCGACCCTGAGGCGGCCACGGGTTTCTTGGCTGACCGTAGCGGCGACCCGGATCTGCAGGCCGCCCGGGAGCTTGCCGGCGAGCTGGGCGGGCTGCCGCTGGCCCTGGAGCAAGCCGCCGCGTACGTGCAGGCCACCAACGACAGCCTCGCCCGCTACCTAACAGCGTTTCGGCAGCAGCGACAAGAGATGCTGAGCCGCGGCGAGCCCGGTGGGTACCGCGGGACAGTGGCGACTACTTGGGCGCTAGCGTTCGGCCGGCTGGAACGGTCGTCGCCAGCGGCTGCTGGGCTGCTGCGGCTGCTGGCTTTCTGTGCGCCGGAAGCGGTTCCCTGGCGCTTGCTGCTGCAACCCCGGCCTGGGCTTACCAAAGGTCTGCCCCGACAGGTGGCAAGGGTGCTGAAGCGACTCCTGGAAGACCCGCAGGTAGCCAAGGACGCCGTGGCCACGCTGTGTCAGTATTCACTGGTCAGTCCGGTCACCGACGGGCTTGTGTCGGTGCAGCGGTTGGTACGGGTGGTCGCCGCTGAGCAGATGCCCGAGGATCTGGCCGGGGGCTGGCGGCAGGCCGCCGTCGCCGTGATCGAGGCCGCGATCCCCCAAGACCCGGAACGGCCGGATACCTGGCACGATTTCGCCGTACTGGTGCCACACGCCCGGGCCTGCCTCGCGGCAGATAGCGACAGCATGGAGCGAATCGCGAGCTATCTGGGGTTCAGCGGCAGTTACCAGGCCGCCCGCGAACTATGGCAGAGCGTGGCTGAAGCGAGGGCGAAGGTCCTCGGCCCGGAACACGCAGAGACCCTGGCCACCCGCGCCAGTCTTGCTTACTGGACAGGCGAGGCGGGGGATGCGGCTGGGGCGCGGGATCAGTTCGCCGCGCTGGTCGCCATCGGCCAGGGGCCTTATGGCCCATACCATCCGGACACGCTCAGTGACCGTGTCAGCCTTGCCTCTTGGTCCGGGGAGGCGGGGGATGCGGCTGGGGCGCGGGATCAGTTCGCTGCGCTGCTGGCCATCCGCGAACGGGTGGATGGCCCGGATCATCCGGACACCTTGAGCGTTCGCAGTCACTTGGCCCGCTGGACGGGGGAGGCGGGGGATGCGGCTGGGGCGCGGGATCAGTTCGCTGCGCTGCTGGCCATCCGCGAACGGGTGGATGGCCCGGATCATCCGGACACCTTGAGCGTTCGCAGTCACTTGGCCCGCTGGACGGGGGAGGCGGGGGATGCGGCTGGGGCGCGGGATCAGTTCGCTGCGCTGCTGGCCATCCATGAAATGGTAGACGGGCTAGACCACCCGAATACCCTGAAGGCCCGCGCCAACCTTGCCACTTGGACCGGGGCAGCGCACGACCCGGCCAGGACCCGCGACCGATACGCTGCGCTGCTGGCCATCCGCGAACGGGTCTACGGCCCAGGCCATCCGGACACCCTGAGTGTTCGCAGTCACTTGGCCCGCTGGACGGGGGAGGCGGGGGATGCGGCTGGGGCGCGGGATCAGTACGCTGTGCTGCTGGCCATCCGCGAACTGGTGGATGGCCCAGGCCATCCGGACACCCTGAGTGTTCGCAGTCACTTGGCCCGCTGGACGGGGGAGGCGGGGGATGCGGCTGGGGCGCGGGATCAGTACGCTGCGCTGCTGCCTGTGATCGAGCAGCTCTTGGGCCCGGAGCGCGGGGATACCCTGACTGCCCACGTCAACCTTGCATACTGGACGGGGGAGGCGGGGGATGCCGCTGGGGCGCGGGATCGGTACGCTGCGCTGCTGCCTGTGATCGAGCAGCTCTTGGGCCCGGAGCACTGGGATACCCTGACTGCCCACGTCAACCTTGCATACTGGACGGGGGAGGCGGGGGATGCGGCTGGGGCGCGGGATCGGTACGCTGCGCTGCTGCCTGTGATCGAGCAGCTCTTGGGCCCGGGGCACCGCGGTACCCTGAGCGTTCGCAGTCACCTGGCCCGCTGGATGGGGGAGGCAGGTGATGCGGCTGGGGCGCGGGATCAGTTCGCCGCGCTGCTGGCCATCCGCGAAAGGGTGGACGGCCCGGATCACCCAGACACCCTAGACATCCGCGCCAACCTTGCTTACTGGACGGGGGAGGCAGGTGATGCGGCTGGGGCGCGGGATCAGTTCGCCGCGCTGCTGGCCATCCGCGAAAGGGTGGACGGCCCGGACCACCCAGACACCCTGACTGACCGGGCTAACCTCGCCAACTGGACAGGGGCGAGCGACCCGGCTGCAGCTCGCGACCAGCACGCGGCTCTGCTGCCCGACTTTGAGCGGATTGGGGGCCTTGAGCACCCAGCCACTCTGGCCGTTCGCGCCAACTTTGCCAACTTGATCGGGTTGGCGGGCGACCCGGCCGGGGCGCGCGACCACTATGCTGCGCTGTTGCCCGTGATGGAGCGGGTCCAGGGTCCTGAACACCCAGCCTGCCAGACAGTCCGGGACAGCCTCGCCTACTGGACCAGCGAGGCAGACAATAGAGCCGGGCTGCCCTCGCCGCACCCGCCCACAGCGACGTTAACGTGAACGGCCGGATGCTTTGTGGCCCTCCTGCGCCCGCCGACACAGCCTATACCTGGAACCTCCCGCGGGCCTGAGCACGAGGGCGACCATGAGCTGGACGGGGTTGCCCCGGTGCCGGCGTTGGCACCCGCATGAGCAGGCTGGACTTCGTCGTCGCGGGCGGTGAGAAAGTGCCCGGCCGCAACCGGAAGCTTGCCAACCGATGACGCCTTTGCCGCGTCATATCCCCATCAGCCGGTTTCGGGGTGCGGGGGGCTCCATGTCGAGAACAGTCGCGGGAACACAGGTCACAGCCAGTGATACCGCCCCCACGGCGGACCGGTGGAAATCTCGCCGCGGTGGAGCTCATCGGTGACGGTGGCTGAGTCCCGGAGACGCTGCCGCCGCGGCCATGACTGCGAAGGGCGCCGGGCGTGACCAAGTTCGACGTCGTGGTCGTGGGTGGCGGCATAGTGGGAATCGCCGCGGCGCGTGAGCTTCTTGCGCGCCGGCCCGGGACTGTCCCTGGCGGTCCTCGACAAGGAGCCGTCGGTTGGCGAGCACCAGACGGGGCACAACTCCGGGGTCATCCATTCGGGTGTCTACTATGCGCCGGGTTCGCTCAAGGCCACGTTGTGCACCGCGGGCGCGCGCATGATGTACGAATTCTGTGCGCACAATGGCATTCGGGCCGATCGTTGCGGCAAGCTCATTGTGGCGACCGCGGAAAGCGAGCTGCCGGCTCTGGATGAGCTCTTCCGAAGGGGCACCGCCAACGGCGTTCAGGGCCTGGAGATGGTCGGCCCGGAAGGCATACGGGAACGCGAGCCGCATTGCACCGGAATACGGGCCATCTGGTCGCCCGCCACGGGAATCGTCGACTTCTCGCGGGTGGCCGGGGCCCTGGCCGCCGACGTCACCCGGCTCGGTGGCGTGATCCTGACCGGGCACCTGGTGACCGGCCTGACCGTGCGGGCTGGCTCGATCCTGGTGAGGACCGCCCGGGAGGAGTTCACCGCCAGCCGGGTGCTCACCTGCGCCGGCCTGCACTCCGACCGTGTCGCCGGGCTGTCAGGCGCCCCGGAGGAACCGCACATCGTCCCGTTCCGGGGCGACTACTGGCAGCTCCGGCCCGAGCGGTGCCACCTGGCCCGTAACCTCATTTACCCGGTCCCCGACCCTAAGTTCCCATTCCTCGGCGTGCACTTCACCAGGCGCATCGCCGACGATGCGGTCTGGCTCGGCCCCAACGCGGTGCTGGCCCTGGCGCGGGAAGGCTATCGCAGGTCCACGATCCGGCCCGGCGACCTCTCGCAGACCCTCCGCTACCCGGGGTTCCGGCGGATGGCACGCAAGTACTGGCGCACCGGGGCGGCCGAGGTGTACCGCGACCTGTCCAAGCGGGCCTTTGTCTCGGCATGCCAGCGGTTCATCCCGGAGCTCGCGCACACCGATGTCATCCCCGGGCCGTCCGGGGTACGGGCCCAGTCGGTCGCCCGGGACGGCGGCCTGGTGGACGACTTCGTCGTCAACATCCAGGGAACCCAGCTCATGCACGTCCGCAATGCGCCGTCACCGGCGGCGACGTCCGCCCTGGCGATCGGCCAGATGATCGCCGATGAGTGGGACCGCGCTGCATGATCAAACGGTGGCGCTGGGTGGCGACCGTCCTCGCCGTAGCCGCCGTCGCGTTCAGCGCCACGACCGCTCGCTTGCTGATCTGGCCGGACCGGGGCATGCCGGCCCGGGTGAGCGCGATCGTAATGCTCAACGGGCCGGGCGACCGGCTCGACACCGCGCTCCGTCTCGCCTGGCAGCAGCGGGCGCCCTTCCTCGTGGTCTCTCGGGGCTCGGCAGCCTACGGCCATGGCAGTGGCTGCGCCCCGCGAATACCGAGTGTGACAGGTGATCTGTTTCGACCCCAGCCCGGCCACGACCCGGGGCGAGGCGGAGTTCGCTGGTCGCCTGGCCCGGAAGTACCACTGGCGCTCGATAGCGCTGGTCACGACTACCGCCCAGGACACGCGTGCCAGGCTGAGGATGGAACGCTGCTTCAGCGGTCCTGTCTACGTGATGACCGCGCCGATGACCCTGGCCTCCTGGCCGTATCAGATCGCCTACGAATGGGGCGCCCTCGGTAAGGCACTGGTCATCCAGCGTGGCTGCTAGCTTTGTGGCGTGAGGGCCTTGATTCTGGCGGGGGGCTCCGGTAGCCGGTTGCGCCCCATCACGCACACATATGCAAAGCAGCTGGTGCCGGTCGCTAACAAGCCGGTCTTGTTCTACGGGCTGGAAGCCATACGTCGGCCCGTTCACTTCGGTCGCACCGGACTGTGTGATCGATAACAGCGAGATCGAGTACTCCATCGTGCTACGTGGCGCGTCTATCCAGGGGGTACGGCGGATCGAAGCATCTCTGATCGGGCACCACGTCGAGGTGACTCCGTCACCTCGCGTTCCTAAGGCCCATCGGCTGGTGCTCGGAGACCACAGCAAGGTGCAGATCAGCTCATGAAGATTCTGGTGGCCGGCGGTGCGGGCTTCATCGGATCACACTACGTCCGGACGCTGCTCCAGGGCGGGTACCCCGGCTTCGAGGACGCGCGGGTGACGGTGCTGGACAAGCTCACCTACGCGGGCAATCTCGCCAACCTGGAAGGCCCGGCAGCAACCAGCCCGCGGTTCTCCTTCGTCCACGGCGACATCTGCGACGCCGAACTGCTCGCATCGGTGATTCCCGGCCACGACATAGTGGTCAATTTCGCCGCGGAGACGCACGTCGACAGGTCCATCGCTGGTGCGTCGGACTTTGTGGCCACGAACGTCACCGGGGTACAGGTCCTGCTTCAGGCCTGCCTCGACGCGGGCGTACCGCGTGTCGTCCAGGTCTCCACGGACGAGGTCTACGGGAGCGTAGCGCAGGGGTCGTGGGCAGAGACCGCGCCGCTTGAGCCCAACTCCCCGTATGCGGCCGCGAAGGCGGGAGGCGACCTGCTGGCGCGGGCGTACGCCCGGACCCACGGGCTCAACGTGAGCATCACCCGTTGCTGCAACAACTACGGGCCATTCCAGTACCCGGAGAAAGTGATCCCGCTCTTCGTCACCAACCTCCTCGACGGCCGGAGCGTTCCCCTGTACGGCGACGGCCGGAATGTCCGGGGATGGATCCACGTGGACGACCACTGCCGGGGCATCCAGCTGGTCCTGCAACGCGGTGAACCAGGAGCCGTCTATCACATCAACGGCGACGTGGAAGTGAGCAACATCGAGCTGACCCGCGCATTGCTCGAATGCTGCGGGGCGGGCTGGGACATGGTCACTCAGGTGGCCGACAGGAAAGGCCACGACCGGCGGTACTCGCTGGATGATGCGCTGCTGCGCGGCATGGGCTACCGCCCGCGGACACAGTTCAGCGAGGGACTCAAGGCGACGGTGCGCTGGTATGAGGAGAACCGCCAGTGGTGGGAACCCCTCAAACGGCCCCAGCGAGGGACACCCGGTTCCGGGGAAGTGCCCGATGACCGGGACATCGCTGCCGCGAGTACTGCGGCAGGCAATCCGCACCTTCGGTGACGCCCTGAGGGTCCGGTGGTGCCTGGCTCAGTGGCGCAACGCCTGGATCTGGGCGGTCGCATTGTAGATCCGCTTCGACCCGATGGTAAACCCTGCCTGCGTCCGGCTCAGCTGCGCCTTGTTCAGGTGAATATCGAGGGTCTCATCTCCGCTCGGGCGGGTGGAAATCGCGTGTCGACAGTCCACCGCCGCGCTGGAGAGCCCGGCTAGCGCCTTGGCGTACAGCCGCTGCATGGCGGCGTCCGGGATCGGCGGCGCGGCCTGAGCGGTCTGGATGTCGGAGGCAAGCTTCACGCAGGTGAGCCTCATCGAGGGATAGAGCTTCACCGCGGCGGCTTGCATCGCGTAGCCCAGCTGCGCGGTGACCGCGGACAACGCGGCCTCTCCGGGCCCTGCCCGCCAGTGCAGTATCTGGTGCGTAAGCCCCGGCGGCCACTGCAGAGCGGTCTTGGCGAGGCCGGCGCCTGCGACGACCGGCTGGGCTGTGATTTTGTGTCCCGCCGTGGGGCGGGCGGACGGCGTCCCGGCAACTGCCGGGCTGCTGGCCGTTCCGGATATGGCACCTGCGCCTCCGGATATGGCACCTGCGCCGCCGCCTCGTCCGCCCGAGGAGAACACCGCCACGACAACTCCGGCCACGATCACGCAGAGGCACACCGCCAAGACGACGAGCAGCATCTGGCCTTGGCCGCTGAGACCGGCCCAGGAAAGCCTGGCCGGGCCCGCCTGCTTCTCGTCACCGGGATCGGGCACCGTCGGCTGGGATGGATCAGGCTCAGTCGGCTGGGATAGATCATCTGTCATGTTTCTTATCGCCCCCCAGTGGTTGACGCCTGACGGTGCCCCCGGGTTTACCTGACATGTGCCCCTGAGACCATGGAGGCGACTGAACGGAGTCTCAATCATGGACGCCCCGCACGTGCGGCACACGGCAGACGTGGACCCTCAGGCCGTGCTTGGCCCGGGAACCACAGTATGGCACCTGGCGCAGATACGGGAGCACGCGCGCCTCGGCAGCAATTGCATCGTGGGCAGGGGAGCCTACGTCGGCCCCGGCGTACTGATCGGCAACAACGTCAAGTTGCAGAACTACGCGCTGGTCTACGAGCCCGCCCGGCTGGAGGACGGGGTCTTTGTCGGCCCGGCGGCGGTGCTCACCAACGACCTGTATCCCCGTTCGGTGGACGTGACCGGCAAGCTCAAGCGTGCCACGGACTGGGACGCCAGCGGTGTCGTCGTCCGGGAGGGCGCCTCGCTCGGCGCGCGGGTTGTGGTGGTGCCGGGCCGCACCATCGGGCGCTGGGCCACGGTGGCGGCCGGTGCGGTGGTGACCCGCGACGTGCCGGACTTCGCGCTGGTAGCGGGGACGCCGGCGCGCCGGATCGGCTGGGTGGGCCGTGCTGGGCTGCCGCTGCTGGCCGACGGGCCCGGACGCTGGCGGTGCCCGGAAACCGGCGAGCAGTACCAGGAGCGCGAGGGCCTGCTCAGCTGCACCGTCCCCTGACGGGGCCGGTCGTGCCGCCAGATCCGCGGGCGTGGTGGAAAGATACCCGGGGCAGAAGCAAAACCTGTGCAAAGTGGGCGTATGCTGCCATCTGGACGCTCCCGCTCTGCGTCTAGTTCATGTCAGGTAGTCGGCCGTCCGGTGAGACCCGTGTCGGCCTGCGTGCGCGACGGCGCTGTCCTGCCGTTTGCTGGACGCTCCCGAACGGTGGGGGGGAGCAAGTGAACAAGCACTTTCCCGGTGGCCAGAGGTCCCCGGCTCGCTTTGCCATGGCCCTGCGCACCCGCCATCGGCTGGTGCGCCTGCTGGCCCTGCCAGCGGTGGCGGTCCTGGCCGGGACCCTGTTGTCCATCGTCCCCATCACGCCAGCTCAGGCCGCGTGCGCCAACCCGATCGCGTGCGAGAACCAGCTGCCTGGCACGCCGCAGTCGGTCTGGGACGTCGGCTCCGGCGAGGGCACCACGATCCAGGGCTTCGCCGACCCGTTCAGCGTCAACGTCGGCGGGACGATCAACTTCAAGATCGAGTCGCCGGCGAGCAGCTACTCGATCGACATCTACCGGATGGGCTACTACGGCGGCGACGGCGCGCGCTTGATCACGAGCATCACGCCGAACATCTCGGTGTCGCAGAACCAGCCTGCCTGCAACACCAACACCGCCACCGGCCTGGTCGACTGCGGCAACTGGGGCGTGTCGGCCAGCTGGACGGTGCCCGACGACGCTGGTGTCCGGTGTCTACTTCGCGCACATCTACCGCACCGACGGGACCAGCGACGAGAACCAGATCCCGTTCGTGGTGACCGACAATTCGAGTCATTCGGACATCGTCTTCATGACCTCCGACGAGACCTGGCAGGCCTACAACGACTGGGGCGGCTACAGCCTGTACACGGGTAACGCCACCGGCAGCCCCTGGTGCTGCAGCGCACTGGACCCGGGCCGCGCCGTCCAGGTCAGCTACAACCGGCCGTTCGCGACCCGCTTCGACACTCCCGGCGGGCAGGACTTCTTCTTCTCCGCCGAATTCCCGATGATCGAGTTCCTGGAGGAGAACGGCTACGACGTCAGCTACGTCAGCCAGGCGGACGTCGCCGCACCGGGTGCCGCATCGATGCTCGAGCAGCACAAGGTGTTCATGAACGCGGGACACTCCGAGTACTGGGATGCGGGAGACCGGGCCAACGTCACCGCGGCCAGGAACGCGGGAGTCAATCTCGCATTCTTCACCGGCAACACGATGTGGTGGAAGACCCGGTGGGCCAACAGCCAGTACGGCAACGAGCCCTACCGCACGCTGATCACCTACAAGGAGAGCCTGGACAGCGCCCAGACCGATCCGGCGGATCCGCCGACCTGGACCGGGGCGTGGCGAGATCCGCGGTTCAGCCCGCCGGGCGACGGCGGGCAGCCGGAGAACGCGCTGACCGGCCAACTGTGGACGGTCAACTGCTGTTCGTACGCGGATCAGGTACCGTCGCCAGTACTCCAAGCTGCAGATCTGGCGAAATACCGCCGTGGCCAACCTGCAGCCGGGCCAGACGTACACGCATGCCCGACGAGACGCTCGGCTACGAGTGGGACTCAGACGTCGACAACGGATTCCGGCCGCCCGGCGAGATCGACATGTCGAAGACGTGCGAGAATGTCTCGCAGCTCTTGCTGACCGTCAGCGAAGACATCGGGCCCGGGCAATGCCTGCAACAGCCTGACGCTGTACCGGGCAGCCAGCGGTGCGCTCGTCTTCGATGCCGGCACCGTTCAGTGGGCGTGGGGCCTTAACTCCAACCACGACGGGGACGCCAACAACCCGACCGACCCGGCCATGCAGCAGGCGACCGTCAACCTGCTCGCCGACATGGGCGTGCAGCCAGCGACGCTGATGTCCGGCCTGGTGCCGGCTACAGCAGCCGCACGACACTGCCCCGCCGACCTCGACGATCACCTCGCCGTCGGCAGGTGCGACCTTCACGAACGGCAGCACGCGTCACGATCAGCGGCACGGCCACCGACTCCGGCGGCGGCGTGGTCGCCGGCGTCGAGGTGTCCACCGACGGCGGCTCGACCTGGCATCCGGTGACCACGATGTCGCGCCGCCAGCACCAGCGTGACCTGGAGCTACACCTGGTCGGCGGCGGGCAACGGCTCGGTGACGATCCTGTCGCGCGCGACCGACGACAGCGGCAACACGGAGAACCCGGGGCCGGGAGTCACCGTCACGGTCAACTGCCCGTGCGGCCTCTTCGGCAACAACTACACGCCGATCGACCACGTCGGCGAACGATCCCGCGGCGTACGAGCTCGGCATGAAGTTCCAGTCGAGCGTGCCTGGCTGGGTGGCGGGCGTCCGCTTCTACAAGGGCACCGGCAACAACGGGACGCACACCGGCTCGCTCTGGACGCGCCTCCGGCACCCTGCTCGCCACCGGTACGTTCACCAACGAGACCGCCAGCGGCTGGCAGACGCTGCTGTTCGCCAACCCGGTCCAGATCAGCGCCAATACGACCTACGTCGTGTCGTACTACGATCCCGATGGCCACTACGCCAGCGACCCGGACCTGTTCGACTGGCCGCTGAAGCACCCCGCCGCTCACCGCGGTGAAGGCCGACTACATGGTCACCGGCGGCGGCAACGGCGTGTTCAATGCCGGCGGCCCCGGCTTCCCGACGTCTACCTTCGGTGGTACGAGCTACGCGGTTGACGTCATCTTCGACACGACACAGCCACCCGGGGCCGCCGCCGTCGGTAACTCAGCGCACGCCCGTCGCGGGTTCGTCGAGCAATCCCGGTCTCGACCGACCCGACGGTGACGTTCTCCGAGCCGGTGGTGCCCAGCTCGGCGTCGTTCACCGTGAAGGACTCGAGCGGGAACACCGTGCCCGGCACGACGTCGTTCGACAGCACCGACACGGTCGCCACCTTCACGCCCGACGAGCGCGCTGGCCGCGGGCACCACCTACACCGTCACGATCAGCGGGGCGCAGGACAACTTCGGCCAGACGATGACGCCGTATACGTACTCGTTCACCACCAGCAAGGCGTTCGACTCCGGCGGGCAGTGCCCGTGCGCGATCTGGCCCGACGTCGCCGCCGTCCGGCGTGACCGACGCGACCGACACCAGCTCGGTGGAGCTCGGCGTCCAGTTCCAGGCCGACGCAGAACGGGACGATCAGCGGGATCCGGTTCTACAAGGAGCCCGACAACACCGGCACCCACACCGGCACCCTGTGGACGTCCAGCGGCACCCTGCTGGCGACTGGCACGTTCAGCAACGAGTCCACCCAGGGCTGGGAGGAACTCGACTTCTCCACCCCGGTGACGGTCACGGCGGGCACCACCTATGTCGCGTCGTACCACACCGACTACGGGTCACTACGCGGACACCTCCGGCGGGCTCACCTCCGCGGTGACGAACGGGCCGCTGACGGCGCTGGCCAACGGCGGGGTCTATCGCCTACGGCTCGTCCACGCACCTTCCCGTCCAGCACCTACAACGGGTCGAACTACTGGGTCGACGTGGTGTACCAGCACGGACCCCAATCCGCCGACCGTGACGGCGACCACGCCGGCGAACTCGGCGACAAGCGTGCCGGTCAGCATCCGCGGTCACGGTCACCTTCAACAAGGCGATCAAGGCCGGGATCGGCGACGTTCTCGCTCACCGACCCGAACGGGAACGCGGTCGCGGGACCACGTCGCTCGACAGCACCGGGACGGTCCTGACGTTCACCCCGTCCAGCCCGCTCAGCCAGGGCACCGTCTACAAGGCGAGCGTCAGCGGCGCGACCAGCACGTCTGGTGTCGCGATGACATCCCCGGACAACTGGTCGTTCACCACGTCCGGGGCCGCGGCATGCCCGTGCACGATCTGGGAGAGCGACGCCACGCCGGCGAACCCGTCGGTCAACGACTCCAGCTCGGTGGAGCTAGGAGTCAAGTTCCAGGCCAGCACCAGCGGCTGGATCTCCGGCGTCCGGTTCTACAAGGGTCCCGGGAACACCGGCACCCACACCGGCAGCCTGTGGACGGACAGCGGCACGCTGCTCGCCCATGGCACGTTCACCAACGAGACCGCGAGCGGCTGGCAGACGCTGGAGTTCCCGACGGCGGTGCCGGTCAGCGCCGGCCAGACCTATGTCGCCAGCTACTACGCTCCGAACGGCGAACTACGCGGACGACCAGCGGTTACTTCGCCAGCAGCGGCTACAGCAACGCGCCGCTGACAGCGCTGCAAGACGGAACCGACGGCGGCAACGGCGTCTACGCCTACGGTGGCGATCAGTTCCCGACCAGCAGCTTACGGTTCCTCCAACTACTGGGTCGACCCCATCTTCTGGACCAGCCCGCCCCCGGACTTCGTAGCGCCCGCCGTGGCAACCACGAATCCAGCAAGTGGCCAGGCGAACGTCGCCACGAACGCGGCGGTCTCGTTCACGTTCAATAAGCAGGTGCAGGCGAGTTCGATTCAGTTCGCGCTGACCGGGCCGGGCGGGACTTCCGTGCCAGGCACGCTTTCCTACAATTCGTCAACCGCGACGGCTACGTTCACCCCGTCGGGCGGCGGCCCCGCCGGCGCGTTGTCGCCCAGCACGGGTTACACCGCCACGGTGTCGGCCGCGACCGACACTGCCGGTAAGCCGATGAGCGGCCCGTTCAGCTGGAACTTCACCACGGCGGCTCCGGCGCAGTGTCCCTGCTCCATCTGGCCGAGTTCGGCGCAGCCGGCGATCGCCTCAGCTAACGATTCGAGCGCCGTCAACCTCGGCGTGCAGTTCACGACGGACGAGAACGGGTTGATCACCGGCATCCGCTTCTACAAGGGAGCGGGCAACACCGGGACCCATGTCGGCAGCCTGTGGGACGCTAGCGGCGACCTGCTCGGCCAGGTCACCTTCACGAACGAGTCGGCGTCTGGCTGGCAGCAAGCGAACTTCTCGACGCCGATCCCGGTGACCGCGGGCACGACGTACGTCGCGTCCTACTTCGCGCCGAACGGTGGTTACTCGGATGATTCTGCCGACTTTGCCAATGCGGGCGTCGACAATTCCCCGCTGCACGTCCCCGCGTCGTCTGCGGTCAGCGGCGGTAACGGCGTGTACCGCTATGGCGGTTCACCGGCCTTCCCCAACAACAGCTACAACGCGACCAACTACTGGGTCGACGTCGTGTTCAGCACCACAGCGACGTAATTGCTGACGGGCAGGACAGTTATGACGGGGAGTACTCAATGGTGCCCTCGATCGGGTCTGGCGGTGATCGGCGCTGGCTACTGGGGGCCGAACCTCGTTCGTACCGCACTGGCCACACCGGACATCCGGCTGCAGTGGCTGTGCGACCTGGACATCGAGCGGGCCCGGACGGTCCTCGGCCCGTCGTCCACGGTGCGGGCCACCGCGTCCTACGAGGAGGTGCTTGCGGACCCGGCGGTCGCCGCCGTCGCGATCGCGACGCCTGCCGCCACGCACTTCGATCTCGTGCGTGCCGCGCTGGAGGCCGGCAAGCACGTGCTGGTGGAGAAGCCGCTGACCGCCTCGGTCGCCGAGGGCGAGAAGCTGGCCGACGCTGGCGCGCCGGTCCGGCCTGGTGCTCATGTGCGATCACACCTACTGCTACACCCCGGCCGTGCAGCGCATCCGTGAGCTCATCCGCGGTGGGGAGATCGGCGAGGTCCAGTTCATCGACTCGGTGCGGATCAACCTCGGCCTGGTGCAGCCCGACGTCGACGTCCTGTGGGACCTCGCACCGCACGACCTGTCGATCCTGGACTTCGTTCTTCCCGACGACGTCGTCCCGGTGGCGGTCGCCGCCCACACCGGCGACCCGATCGGTGCCGGACGGGCGTGCCTGGCCTACCTCTCGGTCTGGCTGTCCAACGGCGCCCTCGCGCACGTCCACGTGAACTGGCTCAGCCCGACCAAGATCCGGACGACCGTCGTTCGGCGGCTCCCGGCGCACCATCGTCTGGGACGACATGAACCCGACGGCACGGCTCATGATTCATGACCGTGGTGTGGACCGCCTGCCCGCGGAATCGCTGCCGCGATGACGAGCGGCAGGCAGGCGCTCATCTCCTACCGGATCGGCGACACCCTGCGTACCCGCGCTGCCCGAGCGCGAGGCACTGATGGCGGTCATGGCCGAGTTCGCCTCGGCGATCACCGAGGGGCGGCAGCCGCTCACCGATGTCACGCGGGCCTTGCGCGTGCTTACGCATGCTCGAGGCCGCCTCGAAGAGCGCGGACAGGCGGTGGCACGCGTATCCCGATCGCCTCGGAGGTGGACAGATGATCAAGGGACAGACGGTTCCTGGTCACTGGCGGTGCAGGCACCATCGGCTCCACCATCGTCGACCAGCTCGTCGACGCGGGTGCGGCGGAGGTCGTTGTGCTCGACAACTTCGTCCGCGGCCGGCGGGAGAACCTCCGGCTGCGCTTGCAGACCGGCAACGTCCGGCTCGTCGAAGGCGACATCAGGGATCGGCCGCTGGTCCGGTCCCTGATGGCCGGCATTGATCTCGTATTCCACCAGGCGGCGATCCGGATCACCCAGTGCGCCGACGGAGCCGCGGCTCGCCCTCGAGGTCCTCGTCGACGGCACCTTCGAGGTCATCGAGGCCGCGGCCGACGCCGGGGTCCGCAAGGTCGTCGCAGCCTCGTCAGCCTCCGTCTACGGCCTGGCGGAGGACTTCCCGACCCCGGAACGCCAGCACCCCTACGCCAACGACACCCTCTACGGCGCGGCGAAGACCTTCAACGAAGGCCTGCTCCGCAGCTTTCATGCGATGCGCGGGCTGGACTACGTCATGCTGCGTTACTTCAACGTGTACGGGCCGCGGATGGATATCCACGGCCTCTACACCGAGGTCCTGATCCGCTGGATGGAACGGATCGAAGCCGGACAGCCGCCGCTGATCCTCGGCGACGGCAGGCAGACGATGGACTTCGTGTTCACCGAGGACATCGCCCGCGCGAACCTGCTGGCCGCCATCAGCGACGCCACCGACGAGGTCTTCAACATCGGCAGCGGCGAGGAGACAAGTCTGATCGAGCTGGCTGAAGCGCTGCTGCGGGCCATGGATTCACGGCTGCCCCTTGAGTTCGGGCCGCCGCGAGGCGTCAACGGGGTGACTCGGCGCCTGGCCGACGTCTCTCGGGCGCAGCAGCTACTGGACTGGAAGCCTGAGGTGGATCTGGAGGAGGGCCTGCGGAGGCTCGTCTCCTGGTGGCGAGCGAACGAACCGCGGTCGGCGAGGGTGGCCCTCGATGATTCCCGTGATGCGGCCCTGGCTCGGCCAAGAGGAAGCGGCGGCCGCCGCGGAAGCCGTGGCGTCCGGCTGGGTGGCGCAGGGGCCGCGGGTCGCGGAATTCGAGCAGGCCTTCGCGGCGATGATCGGAGGGGGTCACGGCGTCGCGGTCTCGTCCTGCACGGCGGCCCTGCACCTGGCGCTGGTAGCGGCGGGGATCGGCCCCGGCGACGAGGTCGTCGTCCCGTCGCTGTCGTTCATCGCCACCGCCAACGCGGTTCGTTACGTGGGCGCACGCGTGGTCTTCGCCGATGTCGATCCGGCCACGCAGAACCTTGTCCCGCAGACCGTCGAGCCGCACCTGACCGACCGGACCCGTGCCGTCATCCTCGTCGACCAAGCGGGCGTCCCCGCCGATCTTGACAGGCATGCGTGCCCTGTGCGATCCGCGCGGAATTGCGGTCGTCGAGGACGCGGCCTGTGCCGTCGGATCGACTTACCGTGGCCGCCCAGTGGGGGCCGGTGCCTGGCTGGCCGCCTACTCCTTCCACCCGCGCAAGCTCCTCACCACGGGGGAGGGCGGCATGCTCGTCACCCCCGATGAGGAACTCGCCGCGCGGCTGAGGAGGCTGCGGGAACACGGCATGGATATCAGCGCAGCCCAGCGCCATTCCAGCCGTCAGCCGGTCATCGAGCACTACCTGGAGGTCGGCTTCAACTACCGGATGACCGACATCCAGGCCGCGGTCGGCCTGGTCCAGCTCGCCAAGCTCCCTCGCCTCATCGCCAGGCGGCGCGACCAGGCGCGGCGCTACCAGAGCCTGCTTGCCGGGATCCCCGGGCTGCAAATGATCCGGGACCCTGATTACGGCACCACCAATTACCAGTCGTTCTGGGTGATGCTTCCCGACGGGTTCCCGGTCACCAGAGACGACCTTCTCTGCAACCTCGCCGCTGCCGGGGTGTCCGCACGGCGCGGCATCATGGCCGCCCATACCGAGCCCGCCTACGTGGACTGCGCCGCCCCGCCACTGCCGGTAACGGAGCGGCTTTCCTCGGGGAGCTTGATACTTCCGCTTTTCCACGAGATGAGCGATGCGGAACAGGATCAGGTCATCTCGGTGATCCGTACCGCCGCCGGCCTGCCGACCGGGTCACGCGAAGCTCTGCCTTATGCTGCGCTGGATCTTGACCCAGCAGCCGGGGCCCGCAAGTAGTGTCCCGCAAGGCAGCTCACCGTGGTGCACGTCAGGCGCCGCTATGGCGGCTCACCATCGGGCGGCTCCGGGGAGGCGGGAACACCACCCTAGGAGGCCAGGCTTCCCGGGCTCTAGGCTGGAGCTTCTTCAGCACCGCATTCGGCAAGCTGAGCCTCATGGGCTTCGGCATCCTGCTTGCCCGGTTGCTGGGCCCACATCAGTTCGGGACGGCCGCGGTGGCGATGGTCGCCCTGCTCGCAGTGCTGAGTTTCAACGAGCTTGGCGTCAGCCTGGCGATCGTACGGTGGCCTGGCGAGCCGGAGGAGATCGCTCCCACCGTTACGACCATCTCAGTGGTTTCGAGCCTGGTGCTGTACGTCGCCCTGTTTTTCACTGCCCCGGAGTTCGCATCCGCGATGGGCGCCCCGGCCGCTACCGCTGTCATCCGGGTACTTGACGTGAGCGTGGTGACCAACGGTGTCGTCGCGGTGCCGGCGGCGCTACTGGAACGGTATTTCCTCCAGGGGCGCAAGACCGTTGCCGATCAGGTCCATAGCTGGTCCGGTGCCGCCGTGTCTGTCGGCATGGCCTGGGCAGGCTTTGGCGCGATGAGCCTCGCGGTTGGCCAGGTAGTCGGTGCGATCGCGGGCGGGGCGGTGATCATAAGGTTCGCCCCACAGCCGCTGCGTTTCGGGTTCGATCGGGAGAAGGCCCGCAAGCTGATGCGGTTCGGGCTGCCACTGGCCGGCTCGAAGCTTTATCGTTTTTCTTATAGGTAATGTAGACAATTTGACTGTCGGGCACATTCTCGGTGCCACAGCTCTGGGCTACTACGTCCTGGCATGGAACCTGGCGAGCTGGCCGGTCAACATGTTCTCGCAACCGGTCCGGAACGTCGCGCCCGCGCTGTTTTCGAGGCTCCAGCACGATCCGCCCGCCATGCGCACTGGCTTCGCGTCGGCGACGGCACTTCTCGGTGTCGTGACGCTGCCCATCTGCCTGCTCATCAGCGGGTCGGCGGTGCCGCTTGTCAGCTTCGTCTACGGCCCGAAGTGGGTGCCGGCGGCACAGGCGCTGTTCTGGCTTGCGTTGCTCGCGGCCCTGCGCATCTTCTTCGAGCTCAGCTATGACTACTTCGTAGTGCTGGCCCGGTCTCGCGTCGTGTTCACCGTCCAGCTCGCCTGGCTGCTGGCGCTCATTCCCCTGCTCATCGGTGGGGCCAAGCTCTACGGGATTGGCGGAGTAGCCCTGGCGGGGGTACTGGCCGCGGCTTTCCTGGTGCTCCCGTGGTACCTGGTCGAGCTGGGCAAAGTAGGCATCAAAGCCCGGTCCCTCGCGGGACGTCTGTGGCTATCACTCGTGGTAGCCGCAGGTGTAGGCGCCGCCGCGTGGGCAGCGGCGCAGGTGATTCCCAGTGCATTCTGGGCGTGCGCGGCCGGTGGCACCATCGCGCTCGGCGCCATTGGGCTGCTCGGCTTCAAGATGAGGCCTGTTCTCGCCGAGCTCAGGCCAGCCCTGGCAGCCAGGAAGGACCCGACCGCGGGCACCGCCGCTGAGGGATTGGTCCTGGCGGATCCCACAGCAGAGGTGCGGCGCGGAGATCCGGCCGACCAGGTGGCGGGCCTCAAGGCGCTGCTGGCCCTCGCCGTATCCGCCCCGCGAAGCAGTGACATGTCACGTTCGCTGCCGATGAATCAGGAACCGGACACGATTGTTTACATGTATCACAATGTCCTACCGAATCCCAGCGCCCGCGCATCGGCTGAACCCCTTGCTGGCAGCGGCGGCAACGACCCGCCGAGGACGGGAGCCGTGTCAGGTGACTCTGATGGGCCCGAGCAGCAGGCCTACGGGTCTTCCCGCCTGGCGGCTGGCAGCGAGGTATTCGCATCTGACTGGCCCGGTCGGCATGAGCGCCGATAGGGCGCCGGGGCCTGCCGGCGGAGACCTGGTAATCATCGGGGCCGGTGGCTTCGGTCGGGAGACCGCGCAGGCAGTCCACGCCTTGAACGAATGTGGTGCCGGGTGGCGGCTGCTCGGCTACCTCGATGACGACCCGGCCCGGCGCGGGGAAATGATCGATGGGACGGCTGTGCTCGGCGGGCGCGACCGGATAGCCCAGTTGTATGGCGCGTTCTTCGTGGTCTGTACCGGGCGGCCCACTGACTACACCAGTCGGCAGCGGATCGTAGCCGAGCTAGGACTGCCGCGGGAGCGCTACGCCACCATTATTCACCCGACCTGCGCCGTCTCCGCGTCGTCTTCCATCGGCCCAGGCACTGTGCTGCTCGCGCACGTAGTCCTCACGGCGGCAGTCCGGGTCGGCGCACACGTCCTCGTCATGCCGCACACCACGTTGACCCATGACGACGTAGTGGAGGACTACGCAACGCTGGCGTCCGGGGCGTGCCTTGGCGGAGGAGCCAGGATTCGGACAGGCGCATACATCGGTGCCGGTGCTGTCATCGGCGAACACCGTACCGTAGGGGCCTTCTCGCTGGTGGGAATGGGTGCGGTGGTCACTCGTGACATCCCTCCCCGCGAGGTATGGGCGGGCGTTCCAGCTCGCTGCCTCCGGATGGCGGAAGTCCCCGCGGACCTCAGCGTGAAGGGAGCCCCGTGATGATCAACGGCAGTCGACCCGGTCACCGGTGCGGCGCCTGTTGTGCCGCCCAGCGGACAGCCACTAGGGGCCGCGCCGGTAACTCTCCAGAAACCTAGAGAGCAGACGTAACACGAAGTACCATTACTCTTCTGCTCGACTTTTACCTCAGGGATATGCGATATGAAGACCACTGGCAGGCTAGACATTGTCAAGCGGCTGCTGACTGACAGGCCGTCGTTCCATCTCGGCGGAGAAGTCCGCTGGGACGCTCTTCCCGGGACACTCGAAGCGATCCGCGGCTTCGCGAGAAACGGCGAGAGAACGATCGAGACGGGTGTCGGGGCATCCACCGTTATATTCGCGGCCGCAGGAACGTACCACACGGCGATCAGCCCAGATTCTGCCGAGCACGAACGGGTCTTGGAGTACTGCCAGAAGATCGGGGTCGATGCCAGCCGGATCACCTTCATAGAGGGCCTGTCCGACGACGTCCTGCCGTCCCTGCTCGGCCGTGAACGAACCCTCGATATGGCGTTCATTGACGGCGCGCACTCGTTCCCGTTCCCGGAGGTTGACTGGTATTACATCACCCGGTCTTTGAAGGTCGGCGGCCGGATGCTTTTGGACGACATCCCGATCCCCGCGGTAGCGCATGTATTCCGGCACATGAGCCTGGAGCCCAACTGGCGTCTCGACGGTATCTCCGACGACCGTGCGGCGGCCTTTACGCTCCTTTCTCCCCCGGCGCCTGAGGATTGGTCACAACAGCCATTTAACAAGAGCTATCCCGATCTGGGCTTCGCCGCCCTGCCTAAGCGGCTGCGCCTGACGATGATGTACCGCGTCAAGCGGCTGCGTCACGATGTCGGCCAGCGGTACCCGGCCCTGCGCCGCGTCTACAAGCGTGGGGTGTGACGGCTGCAGTGCCCGTTCCGGCTTCCCTAGACCGTCAGGGGAGAACGCCGGCTGCGGACGAGCTCGTGGAACTCGGCTGCGCGGCTGGCCCAGCTGTGCCGGGCCGCGAACTCCCGACGGCGCGCCATCAAGGCTGGTGACCTAGCCCCGGCGAGCATGCGGTCAACATTGTCGGCGAAAGACAAGGGCTCGGACGCGATCGCTACCATATCCGTCGCGAGCCAGCGGATCGCAGGCAGGTCTGTGGCGACCACCGGGCGCCCTGCGGCCAGGTACTCCAGCGTCTTGAGCGGGAAGCTGCCCCGGTTGAAGGGACTGTCGCCGTAGGGCACGATGCCCACATCTATCAGCCGGAAGTAGCTGGGCAGAGCGCTGAATGGCTTCGGCCCGACCCACGCTACGTTCGGTCGCTGCAGAAGGGCATCAAACCTGGTGGGTTCGAAGGCCGGATCCCTGGGACCGACCAGCAACAGTGAGCGGTCGCGATTGGCTATCGCCTCTAGCAGCCGCAGATCGGTCCGGCTGTTGATCTGGCCCACGAAGCCTACTATCGGGCCTTCCAGCCCGACGTCTGGCGGCAGCGAAGCCTGATCAGCGCCCCTGTAGGCATCCACGTCCGCCCCGAAGGGGATCAGGAAAACCTCATGGCCCCGCGTGCGCCAGGTCTCGGCCACCACCGGATTGGCCGCAACGAGGAAGCTGGCCGCGGCCGCGACACCGCGTTCACAGGCGTCGAGCTGCCGGGCGTCAAAACCAAGCAGCGTGGCTCCGCCCACGAAGTCATCCTGGGCCCAGTAGATGCCGACGCCCTCCTGGCAACTGCCAAATACTTGATAATGCGGCCAGGCTGAAATCAGCGCCGCGACCCGGCCGCCCAGATGGGTGGTGGCCGCCTGAATCTGGCGGCGGGCGAGGGCGGTAGTGAGCCCGGTGAGTCCTTTCCTTGACGGGCCTGGCTGCACGAGCGGAGTCAGCTGCGCGAAGCGGGGCGCTAGGACTCGCAGTCTCGGGCCACCTACCAGGGCCGCTTCCCGTTGCCGGAGTGGAGTGAGCCACGATCGTGGCGGGTCGACATAGAGCACGGGCGCCAGTTTCGATAGCTGCTCCGCGAGGTGCTGATCGGCCAGCTTCATGCCGTCGAAATGATTGGCGGCACAAATGACGATCAGGTCATCGAATGCGCCAGGCTGGGTCGGCCGCAGGGGCTGCGGCACTCTGCGGCCCGCCGTGGGGGTGAAGGGCCCGGGCATCGTCTCGGTGCGGAATCTCATGCGATTCTAGAGTCCTCGCAGCGCCCACGCCCGCCGCCACCACCAGCTTTGCGCCCGGCGGGCGGCCGCCGATACCACCAGTGGCTGCAGGTATGGCATGGTGCGCGCGCCGATGCGCTGACGCATTCGCAGGCCCCGGTAGGCCGGTAGCCTGTCGGCCTCCGGCCAGCAGTCAAAGGCGAATGCGGTCAGGTCCGCCACGGGTGTCTGCCCGGTCCGGCCGCGGTCGTAGGCTCTCGCAGCGAACCACAGTGCCTCCCGGGCGAGCTTGCGGTGCACTGTGTCAGACAGGCGGCCTGCATCCGGCAGCCGGTCAGCACAGCGTTCCAGCAGCGCCTCGTAGGCCATCCGGCGCTGTTGCAGGTCGACCAGCTGGGTCCATGACTTGTTCATGTTCTTCCCATGCACCCGGTAGAAGGCTTGGTCGACACCCCGGATGTAGCCCACATCGGCGTACGCGGCCAGCCGCATCCACATCTCGATGTCCCCGGTGTGCGGCAGCCGGGGATCGTATCCGCCCACCCGCTGCTGCAATGACGTGCGGACGACGACTTCCGGAGACGTGATGCAGCTGTGCGCATCACGAAACCGGCGCTCGACCCACCAGTGACCTGGCCACACCGACCAGCCCATGACGGCGACCCGTGGCGCCGGCAGGGGGGTGCTGTGCTGGAAGTGCACCGGGTGCCCGTAGACGAAACCCACGCCCGGCTTGGCGTCCAGCAGGTCGACCGCACGGCGCAGTGCTCCCGGAGTCAGCTGATCGTCCGCGGACAGCAGCACCGTGTAGTCACCGTCGGCCCATTCCAGTAGGCCTTCGTTGTAGGTTGCGATGTGCCCCCGGTTGGCCGCGTGTGCCGCCACTTCCACGCGCGGGTCGTCGGCGGCGATCGCCTTAGCTACCTGGGCGCTGCCGTCCGGGGACGCGTCGTCGATTATCAGGACCCGGACGTCGACGCCGGGCTGGTCGTCGAGTACGCTCCTGACCGCGTCCCGCAGGAAGTGGCCGTAGTTGTAGCAAGGGATGACAACGCTCACTGAGCTCATCGCGGGCCCCCGCCCCCCATTCCTCTCTGCGGCTGCTGGCGGTACTGCTGCGCAGGTGGCCTGGCTGTCTGAGACCGGTGGGCATCGATCGCAAGCAGCGTCCTATCGTGGTTACATCGTAAGACGCGCCAGAGGCGCAAGGCGATTACATGGCGGGCGCACCGGTAAACCCGGGCTAGTGCCTGGACGTCCCTGAGTATGCCGACATGGGCGTTCAGTTGCCTGGAAGGATGAGAAGTGACCACGATTCCGCTCGTTGACCTGGCCGCACAGCATGAGGCGGTGGCCCAGGAGGTCGCCCGGGGATGGCAGGAGGTGCTTCGCGAGACCGCGTTCATCGGGGGCCAGCCGGTGGCGGCATTCGAGCAGGAGTTCGCGGCATTCCTCACCGCGCGACACTGCGTGGCCGTCGCGAACGGGACAGACGCGATCGAGATCGCGCTGCGCGCCCTCGGGGTCGGCCCAGGCGATGAGTGCATCCTGCCGGCCAACACGTTCGTGGCAACCGCCGAGGCGGTCTGCCGTGCTGGGGCCAAGCCGGTGCTCGTGGACTGTGCCGGCGACGGTACCTACCTCATTGACGCCGACGCCGTCGAGGCGGCGGTAACCGAGCGCACCCGGGCGATCATCCCTGTCCATCTGTACGGCCAGACCGCCGCGGTGGAACGGTTGTGGCCGCTGGCCGACCGGATCGGCGCCTGGATCGTGGAGGATGCGGCGCAGGCCCAGGGCGCGCGCCGGAACGGGACGTGCGCAGGGAACCTCGGCCACGCGGCCGCCACGAGCTTCTACCCGGGCAAGAACCTAGGTGCCTATGGTGACGCGGGAGCTGTGCTGACGGGATCCGACCAGCTCGCGGCCGAGATGCGGATGATCCGCGACCACGGATCAGTGCATAAGTACCAGCACGACGTCATAGGGGTCAACAGCCGGCTGGACTCGCTGCAGGCGGTCGTGCTCTCGGCCAAGCTGCGGCGGCTTGCCGGGTGGAACGTGGCCAGGCGCGGGGCCGCCGCCCGGTACGACAGCTTGCTGAAAGCCGTCGGCGACGTGATCTTGCCACAGACCTTGGGGGGCAACGAGCACGTCTGGCATCTCTACGTGGTGCGGGTGCCGGACCGGGATGGCGTGCTCAAGGAGTTGCACGCGGCCGGAATCGGCGCGGGGATTCACTACCCGGTGCCGATCCACCTCACGCGCGCCTTCAGTGGGCTGGGCTACCCGGAAGGATCGTTTCCCACCGCTGAGCGGGCCGCTGGCCAGATTCTCAGCCTGCCGCTCTTCCCCGAAATCACCCAGGCACAGCAGGAGCGCGTCGTATCCGTTCTGGGTGCGGCGCTGCGCTGAGCGGACGATAGCGTGACAGGCCACAAGCCACAGCCGCCGGCGGGTGGTAGCCAGGCGACCGAACAGCGCCGTCAGGGCGCTCGCCCGGCGGAAACCGATCTCCGGACGGATCCGCGCATGCGCGGGCGTGCCGACTGCGGCGTGATCGTGGTCAGCTACAACAGTGCCGGGCATATCGAGAGGCTGCTCGATTCGCTGGCGGCCGCCAGCGCTTCGCTGAGGACGCGCTGCATCGTAGTGGACAACGGCTCATCCGACCAGACGACGGCCATCGTGCGGGCCCGAGACGACGCGATCCTTCGTCGAGGCCGGCCGCAATCTCGGCTATGCCGGCGGGATCAACCTTGCGCGCTCGTTGATCGGGCCCTGCTCGGCGCTGCTGATACTCAACCCCGACCTCGTGCTGGAGCCCGGGGCCGTCGTCCGGCTCTACGAGGAGCTTCAGCTGACCGGCGTGGGAATCACTGTGCCGATGCTGCTCAACGATGATGGCAGCCTCTACCTGTCGGCCCGCCGCGAGCCGAGCGTGCCGCGGGCCTTCGGGGACGCGCTCTTCGGGGCCAAGGTGCCGCAGCGACCGGGCTGGCTCAGCGAGACCATCCGTGACCGTCGCGCCTACCAGCGTGAGCAGGACGTGGCGTGGGCAGGAGGCGCGGCCCTGCTCATCTCGGCGGCCTGTCATGACGCCGTCGGCGACTGGGATGACAGCCGTTTCTTCCTGTACTCCGAAGAGACCGATTTCGCCGCGAGGGCCCGGCGTTGTGGCTACCGCGTCCGCTACGTCCCGGCCGCACGGGTCCGGCATGAGGACGGCGGGTCCGGCCGGTCCCCGGCGCTGGGCGCCCTGCTGGCCGTCAACCGCGTCCGTTACTACGAGAAGTATCATCGCCGGCCGGCGACCTCGCTCTTCCGGGCCGCGGTCGCCCTGCACTATCTCCTGCGCTCCGCCGATCCCGTCCAGCGGGTGGCGCTGGGCACGCTGCTGCGGCGTTCCCGCTGGCAGGACCTACCAGGAAGCGCCTCTCCCGATACCTGAAGACCTCCTCATGCCGAGGTGGGGCTCACTCGGTGCCGCGCTGGAGTCGCCGGACTGGCGCTCGCACCCCTCGCCGCGCGGCCTCGAGGGCCCGCAGCGTCGCTCCTTCGAGACCCCTGGTGAAGCGCAGTGCGGAGATGCCCAGGAACTCCGGGCGGCAGCGGCCGGCGCGGATCGCCTCGATCAGCGAGACCGGCGACGGCGCCTTGTCGAGCGAGATCGACATGGCCAGCGGAAAGAACTGGCGGCGGGTATGAAAGTCCAGCGATACGAAGTGCCCGAGGCCGCCGCGGTCGGCGAACTGGCTGGCCTCCCGGTCGCGGGGCGAGCCCGTCATACTTGCGGTTCCAGATCTCTACCGCGCTGAGCAACTGGGCCCAGGCTGGCTGGTAGCGCGAGATGGCGTTCCGCCGCCACGGGTGGGCCAGCACGGCGACGGCGCCCTCCGCGTGGGCCGAGCGGAGCAGCTCGAGCGTCGGTCGGCCTGCGCCAAGGAAGGGGACGCTATCGCCCCACACCGGCGTGTGGACCACGTTGTCAGCGTCCTCGTACTCGATGCCGGGGACCAAGAGGAGGTCGTCGGTGCTGGCTGCCTTGCAGGCTTGCTGATAATCCGTCCAGCGCTGCTGGTCGAAGCCCCGATCGTGCTCCGACATGAGCACGACGTCGTACCGGCGCCGCCGGAAGGCCCTGGCGATGTCCTCAAGCGACCATTCGGCGTCATACGACCACGATGAATGGACGTGCGCAGCGACCCGTACCGATGTCATCGCCGCCGCCCCGCCATCTTGCCCGCATAGTGCCGCAGCGTGCCGACCGTGTCGGTGAGCAGCACCGCGGGCTGGGACCGGTTCCAGTTGTACAGCCGGTCGCCGCGCGCAAAGGTGCACACGTCGCGGACGGCCGTCCCCAGCCGTGGCCACTCCATCGGCGCCTTTGACTGCGGTCCGCGGGCAACGAATGCCAGGTGAACCAGTTCGAGGCCCAGATTACGGCAGACGATCTCGGGTGGCTCGGGCGGTGGGACTGGCTCGAAGCCCGGTTCGAGGGCCGCCCGGACAGTCCACGCCGGATACTCGAAGCCCCGGCGCCTGGCCAGGGCCATGCTGCCCCAGGCGCGGCCGTTGAGTTCCATGAACCAGGCCTGGCCTGCCGCGTCCCGGAGAAACTCGAGCATGAACATTCCCCGCCAGCCGATGGCGCTCAAGAAGCGCTCGCTGGCTTCGACCAGTTCCTTGTCCACCTCTTCGGACCGGCAGGCGGAGGAGGCCGAGCCTTGCGGGTTGACCATCCGCACCCGCCGGTGGGCGCTCCATCCGGTCACCCCCCGGGCGCTGGCGTGGCCGAAGAGGCCCTCGCCGGCGCCGTGGATCAACGGCTGGATCAAGACAGGCCCAGGCCACCTCCGTGCCGCGGCGCGCGCGAACTCCTGGCTGTCCGCGCACACGATGCCCGTCGGCCGTTCGAGTGCGCCGTCGACCTCGTACAGCGCCCGGGCCGGCTTCACCATGACCGGGAAGTTGGCCGGGCTCACACTGGCCAGATCGTCCATGATCTGGGTCGGCGGAACAGGGAGACCGGCCCTGCCGGGCGGCCTCCAGTTGAAGGCTCTTGTCCAGGGCGCACTCAGCCGGGTAACCGGCCACACCGGCCAGCGTCACCTTGGCGTCCTCCAGCCGGGTGCAGACCCACAACGCATGATCATCGAGTGGCAGCAGCGCATCGGGCCGCAGCACGTCACAGAGCGTCCGCACCGCTGTCGCGGTGGCGGCCGCGTTCGATTCCGGGCACGGGACCTCGTGCAGTGCCACGCCACGGACGCGCCGCAGCGCGGGTCGGCTCCCTGCGCGGCGGAATGCGGCAACCCTGAAACCAGCGCTCTGCAGCGACCATGCCGCCTCGATCGCCGCCAGGGCCTCGGCGAAGCCGATAAGGACCAGCGGCCCGCCGCCCGCAGACGCGGTCCTGCGCCTTACCGCCATCGCTTCACGAACGACTTGCCCTGGCGCACCATGGTGGGGACCGCACCGCCCCGGGGAGAGCGGGCCAGCCGCTCGATGTCGGCCGGGGTGTCCTCCGCCCGGATCGGTGTAGCGGGACTGGAGCCACGCATCGCTTCTGGCGGGCCCGCCGTCGACGGTGTAGACCCGGGAGAAACCGTGCTGGCGGACGGCCCTGAGCACACGCCGGTCGTAGGAACCAAATGGGCACGCGGCCTGGCGGACTGGCTGGTCGGCCGCCTCAGCGATGGCGTCGGCCGCATCGCCAAGCTCTTCCTCGAGTTCGGCGTCGCTGGCGGATCGCCAGGATACGTGCCGCATCCCGTGCGAGCCGACCGTCATGCCCTCCCGCACGAGGGTCCTCACCTCGGCCGAGGCGAGCGAACCCGGTTGGTCCAGCCGCCCGGAGATGATGAAGAACGTGGCTTCGAGGCCCTCGCCGGCGCAGGGCTGGCAGAGCAAGCGCGGCATCGGACGCGTTCGCGTCGTCGAACGTGATGCGCACCGATGGCTGCCTGCTAATGACATCCAGGAGGTCCTCGAACTGGGTCTCCCCGACCCAGTAGAGGTCCTCGTCTGGCTCCAGGGCGCGGCCGGGGGCGCCGATGCCGTGGAAGCACAGGTTTAGAATCGAGCCGCCCCCGTCTCTTTGACCCTTCGTTATCACGCGCCCCTCCGCCGGCCGAACGTCCCAACCCCGCATGACACCGGCAACGGAGTGTACAGCAGAGCTCTCGAGCCGGCCTGAAGGCCATGACACCCGGACATCTGTTAGATGAGCGCATCGGGGTCAACTCGGCGGTTTCCGGTCGAATTAGCTAACATTTCTCGTGTTGTGCCGTAAACCTGCGCCGTCGATCGCGCGTCAGGAGAGTGGGGGAGCTGGGACGGTTGGCAGCGGAGGGGGATAGGTGAGCCGCTCGGGTCAGCACGGCCAAGCTCCGAGATCGAGGCGGGGCAGTGGTAAGTTGCTGATGGAGAAGCGCAGCAAGACCGGGGGACCGGTGTGGCCGACCTGGCCGCGGGATGGACAGGGCGGCATTGCGCCCGTCGTGACGGCGTATCGCCCAAGTGCCTGTCACGCTCATACCGCACTGTGGTACGTCGAAGGCTGGCCGAGGAAACTGGTTTCCGCCGTTGGAAGTTAGCATGCCGCGCCCGGCCCGGCTGACCGCGGTCACGGCCCTACTCGTCCAACTGGTCCGGGGCGACACCGCGAGAGGTGAGCTGCGATGACGGCACTCACCATCGATCAGCGTGCCCCTCGCTCATTCGCGGTACCGCTGCTGCAGGCGTTTGCGGTGACCGTGATGGTCTTCCCGTCGAACTCGGTGGTCAAGGCGATCGGCGCGGGCGGCTACGTTGCCGCCTTGGTCGCGTATTGCCTGTTCCTGGGATACATGGCAACCGTACTGTTCGGGTATCACAACCCTCTCGACTACCGCTCGCCGGTCCGGATGCCCCTCTGCCTGCTGTGGCTGGTCACGCTGGTTTCGTACCTGCTCATGGACCGGACCCTGCTCACCTACCCCGAGCAAACCAGCGCGGATCGGTGGCTGATGCAGCTCGCCGGGGTGTCCGGCGTCATCCTCGTTGCTGCCGAGTTTCTTCGCACTTTCGAGGATATCCGGAGGGTGCTGCGGGCACTGGTGTGGGGGGGCGCATTTTGCGGTATCGTAGCTGGGTTGCAGTTTCGGCTAAACCTGGACGTCACGCATTATCTGCGGGAGCTGCCCGGTTTCTCGCTGAACCAGACCGATCTCGCTAACTCTGTCATCGGAAACAGGGGAGGGCTCAACCGGGTTCCCGGCACCGCGACCGATCCGATTGAGCTCGGCGTCTCCGCCGGAATGCTGTTGCCGCTTGCCGTGTATCTCGGTATGTATGATGTCGGCCGCTCGTGGGTGCGGCGCTGGCTCCCGGCCATGTGCATTGCCGTCGCGATTCCCGCTTCGGTCTCGCGGTCGGCCTTTCTAGCTGTGGGGGTGGCATTCGGCGTGTTCGTCGTCTCGCTGCCCGCGGCACGCCGACTGGCCGGGCTCGCAGGCATCCTGCTGGGCGGGGTAGTCATCTTTGTAACCGCGCACGGGCTTCTCGGCACACTCAAGACCTATTTCCTGGCCGGTACGAGTGATCCGTCAGTCGCGCACCGGGTGAACAACTATCCGTTCGTAGAGCAACTCGTCCGGGAAAACCCGTGGTTCGGCCAAGGTGGCGGCACCTACATCGCTCCGGATACGGTCCATATTCTCGACAACCAATATCTCACGACCGCGATCGAGCTTGGCCTGGTGGGACTGGCGGCCTTGATCTTCTATTTCCTCTGGCCGGCCTTGGCGGCGTTCGCCGCCCGGGGCCGTACCGCTGACCCTTCGCTGCGCGCCCTCTGCGCGGCACTCGCGGGCGGGGAGCTGGCTGCTCTGCTCTGCTCGTCGTTCTTCGATTCTTTTTCTTTTCCGATGTTCGTCAATATACAGGCACTAATCGCCGGGCTAATCGGCGCCGTCTGGCTGCTGGTGAGCAGAGAAAGTGACACTGTGCCCGATAGGGAACCGTCCCGGGAACCTAGCCCGGGCACAGTGGGCAGACGCCAGCTCGTTGGCATAGGCACCGTCAAGTCCGGTGGAGGAAGATAATGGATCTCCTGTCGATCCTCGGAGCGCTCTGGCGGCACAAATTCGCCGCGCTCCCGGTGATGTTGCTTACCGTCCTGGGTGCCTACTACGTCGTCGTGGTCAAGGCACCCGTCTACAGTTCATCGGCGAGCGTCTTGCTCGTCAGTCCGCCGGTTGCGCCGACCCCGGCGCAGATTGCCGCAAATCCGAAGCTTAAGAGGCTTAGCTCTAACAACCCGTATATCAACCTCGGTGGCCTGCCTGTGGTCGCTGACGCGGTGATCAGCGTCGTTACCGCTCCAACCTCTCAGCAACACCTGCTCCAGGCTGGGGCAGATCCCCGGTATCAGATCACGCTGAGTACCGCCTTCGGAACCCCGCCGATCATACAGATAAGCGGCGTCGGGTCGTCTTCGCAGGCAGCGATCTTGAGCGCGAAGCTCGTTACCCGGGCCACCATGAACGATCTTTATCAGATGCAGAAGGCGCAGGGCGTCAACCCCTTCTACATGATCAGGTCCGTGGAACTCGTCCGGCCGTCGGCGGCCACGTCCAGCGTGTCTTCCAAGCTTCGGACGCTCATCGCGCTGCTGGCTCTTGGCGCCATCCTGCTCTTCCTCGTCGTCTCGGTGATGGACGTAATCGACAGGCGGCGCAAAGGCAAGCTGGCCGACGAGGACGAGGGCATGATGCCGGGCGCTACGCCTCGGAGCGCGCGATACCCCGAGCCTCGGCAGAGTCGGCGCGCGGAAGACTGGCCGCCGAGAAACGCCACGTCCATTGCCAGGTCAGCTTCCTCTCGTGCCAGGTCAAGGGCTGGGAGATCGTAGGCGGCACACCAACGAGCCTCCTAGGACTGTGATATGGCCGAACTTGCGGTGATTACACCTAGCTATGCGCCCGACTTCGAGCTTTGCCGGGACCTGAATGCGTCGGTTCTGGCCCATACACTGCCGCCCGCCGTGCATCACATCATCGTCCCGCGCCGCGACCTGAGACTGTTCTCGTGCTTGACGGGCACCCGCACCCAGGTGCTGCCCGTCAATGAACTCATGCCCAGGCATCTGGTGAGTGTTCCCAGAGCGAACATGTGGCTGAATCTGTACCGGCCGTTCCCGCCCGTCCGCGGATGGGTGATGCAACAGTTGGTCAAACTTCAGGCGGCCGCCCGCATCGAGGCGGAGGTACTTCTTCTGGTGGACTCGGACGTCCTGCTGGTACGGCCGGTTACCGCAGAGACCTTCCGGCACGATGGCCGCCTGCGTTTCTACCGCAAGGACGCGGGCGTCGACGAACACCTGCCCCGCCATCTCACCTGGCATGACGTCGCTCGCCGCCTGCTCGGGATCCCTCCCGCCAGACCCCCGCTGCCCGACTACATCAGCGCCTTCACCGCCTGGGATCGGGGGACTGTGCTCGCCTTGCAGGATCGGATCCAGCAGGCGACCGGTCGGCCCTGGCTGGACGCGCTGGCCGGCCAGTTGCATGTCTCCGAGTTCATCCTGTATGGCGTGTTCGTTGATGACGTGCTCGGCGAGCAGGCGAACGCCGCTCCGACCGAATCGATGCTCTGCCACAGCTACTGGCACCAGTCGCCACTTGACTTCGAGACAGCGCGGAAGTTCGTCCAAGCGCTGCCCGCTGATGATGTCGCGATCATGATTTCGGCGAAATCTCACACCCCGCTCGATGTTCGCCGGACCGCTCTCCAGGCTCTGATGAGCGCCCACTGACAGGAGGTTCGGATGCGGGTATTTCCGGAGCAGCTCTTCGAGCGTGAGTTCGCTGGCATGGTGTCCCAGGTGCAATGGCAAGAGGAACCGCAGTATTACCCGCGCTATCGAACCCGGTACCTGGCCATGTTGCGGCGGTTCGCCGAGACGGCGCCAGAACAGGGGGTCGACCTCCTTGAGATCGGCGGCGGCCAGCTGGCCTACTTGAGCACCCGGCTGTGGCAGCGGGATGACGCCTGCGTCGCGGACATCGAAGACAGCTGCTTCGCCGGTCTCCGGCAGCACGGGATCGACGCGTTCACGTGGAACCTTGCCGTGGACGACCCACCCACGGACCGGCGGTTCGACGCAATATTTTTCTCCGAGGTGATCGAGCATCTGCCCGTGCCCGGCTACATCCCGCTGGCGCGGCTGCGTACCCTGCTCCGGCCCGGGGGGGCGCTGCTGTGTTCGACGCCAAACCTCTACCGGCTCAGGAACATCGTCTATCTCATCCGGGGCCGGCAACTCTTCGACCACTTTGGCCTTCCGGGGGAGCGCGGGTATGGCCACGTTCTCGAGTACTCTGCCGAGCACCTTTCCTGGCAGTTCCAGCGCGCGGGGTTCCGGGACTTCAGCGTGGAACTCTGTGACTTCTCGCACAGGCCGAACCAGCCCTTGGATCGCATGCTGTCGATGCTGGGCGCCCCACTGCGCCGCCTCCCACGTCACCGCGACAACCTGGTGGCGGTCGCAAGAGCGAACGGGTCCGCCGTCCTGGGCACGAAGAAGTAGTGCGCCGGGGCTTTAGCCGACCCGGTAGATATGCACCGAGTCCTCATTCGCGAACGTGTCGCTGAAGACGCCGTTGACAGCGTGGAGGGTGCGGTGCTCGCCTACCACGGTCACCGGGCCTGTGTAGCCTCCGGCCACCGTGAAGGTAACGGGCTGGTTATCTGCCGGGGGCCTGGCAGGCTTACCCGACGCAGCAAAGATGTAGAAGGTGCCCTGAGAGTACTTGGCCATGGCCGAGACGTCCGCATGGCCAGTACTGACGTAGTGCTCGGCGAACGGGGACAGGAGAACGCCGTTGAGGCGCGCCACCTCATGGTTGAAGCGGAGACACCTTGTCACCACGTCATGGAGGGTGACGCCCGGTGTCTGCTGGCAGTGTACATGGGGCTGGACGGATTCGACCCGTCATAGAACGTCTTGAAGTCTATGCACGGGCCGCCGAAATTATGCTGAAACCAGATGATGCCCCGAGCGCCGGCGATGATCGCATGCCAGGCGGCGGCGGTCGATGCGGCCGGAGTGGTGCAGATGCCGTTTGATCCCGGGCAGCCGGTCTCGACATCTACCGTTATCGGCTTCACTGATCCATTTCGGGCTTGCAGTCGCTCGAGCCGGGTCACGTTGTAGGCGTAATTGGCTGGCAAGGCACGCTGGGCCGAGGTGAGGCCGGTGCCAGCGCCGCTGCCACACGCCGCAGCGTTATCGGGCAGCAGGGCGCAACCGCCTTGTGACGGTACGTTGAGATCCGAGTCCGTCATCCAGTAGCTGTCGGCGGAAAGAGTATCGGAATAAGTCAGGAACCTTGCGGCCTGGGTGTTCGTCTCCCAGAACAGGACGCCTTTGCCGAATCCTTGGGTGATGGGCTTCCGGCCAGCGGGATAACCGGGAGAGCCATAACGGGCCGGGTGCCCCGTGTAATAGAAATTGGCCACCGTGTATCCGCAGCTTGACCCGGAAGGGATACACGAAGACTGGTTATACGTATTATTGTGAGCCCATCCGGTAGACCCTGGGCCGAAGTCCATGTCGGGTTCGTCGGTGCCCTCATAGGCAACAGTCTCCGAGCCGCTGCGCGACGTGACATCCGGAGCTGACGCGTGCATCCCGTCCTGGCGGATGACGTTGAAGTTGACGCGGCACGGCTGGTTGCCGCAGTTCCTGTCCGAGGGGCTGCTCGCAAGGTTCCAGTAGATGTTGTTGCCCATGGCGACGTCATAGCGCACCTCGGCACCTGTAAGCGGTTGTTCCAGCCATGCGCCCAGCATGATGTGCCGATCCATCCAGGCACTCGCCGGGTGGATATGCGCGTAGTAGTGCGGGCCGCCATCGATCTGACCCAAGGTGACACCGGCGGGAAGGCTCTGGACTAGAGCTGGTTTCGCGCTGGTGTCTGCTGTGTTGCGCCCGCTGTTTGCCATCGTGCTGCGCGCACGGGGGGTCGTCATTGGGCTATGCGTCCCCGCAGGAACCGGCTTAGGCGAGGATGACAGTGAAACCGCCCGGGCCGCGGCGGCGGCGGTCAGCAGGCCCACCACCACGGTGAGCAGTATGAGGACGGGCTTGGTTCTCATCACCGGTTCTCCTCGCGAAGGGTGTGATCGTGGCATGACAGGGTAAAGGCATCAAACTGGCGCTGGGGCCTGCCGCCGGCCGCACGATTATTCAGTATGAGAGCAGTTCTGATAACCTCTTCTAGAGTGCATAAGAATAAAAGCATACGGTCCGTCCGCGCTAATTGACAGCACTATTGGGCAACGTGATATCGTATCGCTGACCGGCCTGTCCTGTGCTACCGGGCCCGGCCGGAGGGCTGTTTCCCGGCAACTATTCGCCAGCTTCGCACCACCCTCGGTGATCGCCTCGTCAGTTGACTCTGTCCTTACCTATCACGTGGGCGGCCCAGGGGTGTGCCGGTTGCAGACTTCTGGTGAGGCTTGGCGGGGCTCGCCACGATAGAAGCCGAACCAACGTGGCCGCGGAGGCGGGAACGCACTTCTGGTGACGGCCCGGGGTGGATTCCCGGGTTCTGTGCCAAATGTGAACCTTCCGGCTTGTTCGGGCGTCTTCGTTACGCATCACGGGTTGGTAATGTGTCAACGGGACCTCGAACGGGGGAGAGCATGGTTTCTCGTGCTGTCGTCGCTGCTTGTCCGCGTGGAGTCGGCGGTGGTCAGCTGAGCGGATCGGGCCAGAGCGGGTCGCGATGACGCGCCCTCGAATCCGGGCCCGTGCGCCTCTGCGGATATCGTTCGCGGGGGGCGGCACGGACGTGCCACCCTTCCCGGCGCTCGAGGGCGGCTGCGTTCTCTCCGCGACCATCGACCGCTACGCGCACGGTTCCCTCATCCCGCGCACCGACCGCATGGTCTCAATCGAGTCGGTGGATTTCAAGACCACCGCGGAGATGACGCTCGACAGCGAGATCCTCTACGACGGCAGCCTTGACCTCATCAAGGCTGCCGTGCGGAGGTTCGGCCGGGACGGAACAAACGGCTACGACCTGGTCCTGCGCTCCAGCGCTCCGCCGGGATCGGGGCTCGGCTCGTCATCGACGATGATGGTGGCGCTCACGGGCCTGCTCGCCGAGCATTACGGGGTGGGCATGAGTGCCTATCGCACGGCGGAGCTTGCCTGCGCCATCGAGCGTGAGGACCTGGGGATCGCGGGCGGAATGCAGGACCAGTACGCGGCGACGTTCGGCGGCTTCAACTTCATCGAATTCAGCGACCGGGTGCTCGTCAATCCACTGCGCATCCGCGACGAGATCGTCTTGGAGCTTGAGCTCAGCCTGCTGCTCTGCTTTACCGGAATTACCAGGGACTCCGCACGGGTGATTGAGGACCAGACGCATCGTGCTACGGCGGGCGCGGGTGACACCCTCGCGGGATTGCGGGCACAGAAAGAATTGGCAGTCGCCATGAAGGCCGCCCTTCTCACCGGTGAGCTGAACGATTTCGGCGAGCTGCTGGGCGAGGCGTGGAACCAGAAGAAACGCATGTCGCCGTTCATCTCGAACGAGCACATCGACGAGCTCTACGAGCTTGCCCTGAGCAAGGGCGCGCTGGGTGGCAAGATCACTGGCGCCGGCGGTGGCGGTTACATCCTGCTGTACTGCGATTTCACGAAGAAGCACCGGGTCATGGAAGCACTGGAGATCGCCGGCGCCGACGTCTCGGAGTTCGCCTTCGACAGCAGGGGACTGACGACATGGCAGGCATGAGGGCTTCTGATGTCGTCGCGCCTAGCGTGGAACTGGCGCAGGCGCGGTTGATGGAAGCGATCGAGGTCAAGCGCCAAATGCTGGTCGGCCCTTCCGCGGCACAGGCGGTCGAGGTGGCGCGGCTGATCATCAGTTCCCTCCGCTCAGGCGGAAAGGTGATCTTCTTCGGCAACGGCGGATCCGCGCAAGACGCGGGACACCTGGCCGCGGAGCTGATGGGCCGCTTCGCCTTCCACCGGCCCGGTCTGGCCGCGATCAGCCTCCCGGACGCGACGGCCACGATGACGGCGATCGGCAACGACTACTCCTACGACGAGGTATTCGCCCGCCAGGTACTCGCCGTGGGCCGCCCGGGAGACGTTGTCGTGGGCCTCAGCACGTCCGGCGACTCGCTCAATGTCGTCCGCGCGCTGGAGGCGGCGGGTCAGGCCCAGATGACCACCGTTGCGCTCACGGGCGCACGCGGCGGGAAGGTGGCCAGCCTGGCCGGAACCTGCATCCGGGTGCCAAGTGACAACACCGGGCGGGTCCAGGAGGCATGCCTGCACCTGGGCCATACGATTTGCGAGATGGTTGAGGCAGCCATATTCCCGAGGCCGTCCTGAGCATGTGCGCGGTCAATCTGGGAAGCCTGCGCACCGTCTTTCTCGACCGGGATGGAACGATCAACGTCAAGGCCGCCAGGGGCCAGTACGTCAGGTCACCCGCTGAACTGGTCCTATTGCCTGGAGCGGCCAGGGCGCTGGCCGCGCTGAACGTGGCCGGCCTGCGCACCATCCTGGTCACCAACCAGCGCTGGCTATCCGAGGAATCGGCAGATCCGGCCTGTTACACCGCCGTTCACGCACGCCTCGAACAGTTGCTGGCGGCCGAAGGCGCCTGGCTCGACGCTGCCTACCATTGCCCGCATGCGGCGGGCGTCTGTGACTGCCGGAAGCCCGGTGCTGGCATGTTGCGCCGGGCGGCACGAGAGCACCTCTTCGACCTAGCGGAAACGGTCATCGTCGGCGACAGCGACACCGACCTGAAAGCGGGCCGCTCGGCCGGTACGGCGACCATCCTCGTCCGCGCCACCGGTGGGTCGGCCACCGGCGCCGATGCTGTCGTCGAAGATCTCGGTGCCGCGGTGCGGCTCATCCTGCGAATGAAGAAAGATGCGACCGATGCCGCGTGAAACGGTGCGCTGCCGAACGGGCCAGCAGCACAAGGGCGAACGGTAGATCGTCGCGGAGGTACCGGCGGGCAAGCCGACGGGGCTCGAGCGCCAGACGGTGCACCCACTCCAGTCCGAGATGTTGCACGACCGGAGATGCCCGGCGGACCGTTCCGGCGGCCATCGGAATACCGCCCCCGCAGGCCAGATACCAGGCGTGGGGCACTGCCTGCCGAAGCCGCTCGATGAGGTGCTCTTGCCTGGGGAAGCCCAGGCCAACGAATACGAGGTCGGGTGCCGCGGCCGCAACCGCGGCGACCGTGTCCCGTACCCCCTCCTCGGTCTGGTCGAAACCGAACGGTGGTGAGTCGGTACCGACGATGCGCAGGTTCTCAGATTGCGCGACGAGCGCTTCGGCGGCCTTTTCCGGCATCCCTTCGGATCCACCTAGGATGAAGACAGACCTGCCGTCGGCGGCTGCTGCCGCGCTCAGCGAAAACACCAGAGACGCACCAGGTACGCGCTCTGGCAAGACGTGTCCCCTGGCCCGCGAGGCCCACACCAGCGGCATCCCGTCCGCCAGTACCAGGGACCCGTTGAATACTAGCCGGGCCAGCGCGGTCTCGCGCGCAACCGCCCGGGCCACATCGATGTTCACCGGGATAATCGAGCCGCCATGGCCAGCGGCCCAACCCTCGCGCACTACGTCGATGACCCCGTTCTCTGTTAGCGCATCGAACCAGAGATCGCCAACTCGCATCCTGGGCGGCAAAGGCCGCGCTGATTTCGGTGATGTAACTGCCCCTGAAATTGCCATCTCTATATCCCGCCCGTCCCGTTGCCCGCTCCTCAACAAGATTTCAAATGTTCACTGGCGGTTGCGCACTGCCATATGCTCGCTGGCCCCCCGGATTTTGGGCTGGCGGCGGCTGCTTTCATCCCGGAGCCAGGTCGAATAGTCGCCACGCCGGACGGCACGGCTTGCCCGAAGCCGCGCGAGCATGGTTATGACCAGGAAAAGCGCGACGCGCGCCGCCATGCCGGGCCTGTCTCTGACGATGGCGAGAAGGTCGTGTGGCCGCGTGCGCGCCGTCGACGGAGGTGCTCCCTCGGTCCGCTCGACCTGAGCGACACCGACCGCGGCGCGGACGCGCACCCGCAGTAGGTGGGCCAGCGTCCGCGGTGGGTGGACAATCACCCGGGCACCGGCGACGATCTCTCGCTCGGCGGGCGAAAACGCGAGCGACGCGGCGAGGTCCTCGGCGAGCACCGGCGGCAGCTCCTTGATCCGCGTGTACCCCAACTCGCTGACCGCGACGACCCCCCGCCCGAACAGCCCCTGCCGTACCTCAGGCAGCTGGGACCACACGTCGTAGTACCACCGGACCGGCCAAGAGCTGTCCTTCAGGTCGAACACGAGGCCTGGCGCCGCGGCGAGCGCCCCTGGGCGTCGCAGTGCCCCGGCAAGCGCGCGGACGTCTTCCGTTCGCAACTCAACATCGGCGTCAACGTAGATCCGCGGGAAGACCCTGGCCATGCGATTGCCAGCGGCCAGAGCGGCACGCTTGGAGGCTGTGGGAACGGACAGCACCCGTACCGCAGGCCCAAAGGATGCCGCAACGTCAGCCGTGGTATCGGTGCAGCCGTTGGCGACGACAAGGATCTCGAGTTCATCTGGCCGGGCGGAGGCGACAAGCTGGCCGAGCAGGCGCCCGATCACATCCGCTTCGTTGTGCGCGGGTACCACGACGCTGGCTATCCCTGCGGTCACTCCAAGCCCACCGGTGCGCGACGCTGAGGGCCCGGCGTACTCCCCCTGGTGGGCGCGCTCAGCGGGAACGCTCATCCGGCCTCCCCCCAGACCATGGACCGCGCATGCGTGTCTGGCGCGGTTTACGGCGTCGCTAGTGAGCCGTCTCGTACTCGTATGACGCCCGCTTCGCGAGAGCCGATTACCTCGCGATCCTCCCGTTATCCAATCTTTATATACTAAGAAATTACTAAGCACTAGTGCGGCCGGGCGGCCCGGCGTCCCCAGACGCCGGGCCGCCGGCGTCAGGTTCCGGGCAGCACCTCCACGCCCGCGTAGTTCCACTGGTCGCTCGTGGGGGCGCTGTCGTGGATGTCCACGGTGCCGGCTGAGGGGTTAGGCGCGGTGGTGGACTGCACCCAGAAGGTGTCGCCTGTCCCGGTGTCGACGCGCTGATGCACGAGTGTCTGCCCGCTGACCGGGGTGCGGCCGATCGCGCTGTCCCAGTCGTTGCCGACCGCGTACACCCACGACCCGGAGCCGGTGTTTGCCAGCGACAGGTCCGGCGTGCCACTTGCCGCGCTGGATGTGGCGGTGACGCCGATGCCCGCCGCCTTGGTGAACGCGACGACGACCAGAGATCCGTGGAAGCCACCGGCGGACGGGGTCGCCTTGACCGTCTGGGCGCTGAGCGTGCCGCTCGCGCGGGCCCACCAGATCTCCGAATCGCCGGACTGTGTGTTGCTGCGTTTGGCCAGAGTCCAGGTCAGGCCCGCGCCGGTGACCGTGAACGTCTGCTTGCCGGATCCGGCCGGGCCGTCGCCGGACACGAATGCCACGATCAGCTCATCCGCTGCTGACGTGCTGAGACTGGGGCTGGTCAAAGTGCCGGAGCCGTCGGTGAACACCGTCTTATCGACGGTAATCGGCCCGGCCGCGGCCGGGGTTACGGCGTTGGACTGGGCGGAGGCGGGCCCGGTGCCGATGACGTTGGTGGCCGACACGGTGAAGGTGTACGCGGTGCCGTTGGTCAGCCCGCTCACCGTCGTCGACGTCGGCGGCGGGCTGCCGCTCACTGTCACCGGGTTCTGGGCGGTCGAGCCGATGTACGGCGTCACCGTGTAGCTGGTGATCGGGCTGCCGCCGTTGCCCGGCGCGGTCCAGCTGACGGTCGCGGACCCGTTGCCCGGCGTCGCCGTCACCCCGGTCGGCGTCCCCGGTGCCGTGGGCGCGGCTCGGTGTCACGGCGTTGGACTGGGCGGAGGCCGGCCCGGTGCCGATGACGTTGGTGGCCGACACGGTGAAGGTGTACGCGGTGCCGTTGGTCAGTCCGCTCACCGTGGTCGAGGTGGCCGGCGGGCTGCCGGTCACTGTCACCGGGTCTGGGCGGTCGAGCCGATGTAGGGCGTCACCGTGTAGCTGGTGATCGGGCTGCCGCCGTTGCCCGGCGCGGTCCAGCTGACGGTCGCGGACCCGTTGCCCGGCGTCGCCGTCACCCCGGTCGGCGTCCCCGGTGCCGTGGGCCCGCTCGGTGTCACGGCGTTGGACTGGGCGGAGGCCGGCCCGGTGCCGATGGCGTTGGTGGCCGACACGGTGAAGGTGTACGCGGTGCCGTTGGTCAGTCCGCTCACCGTGGTCGAGGTGGCCGGCGGGCTGCCGGTCACTGTCACCGGGTTCTGGGCGGTCGAGCCGATGTAGGGCGTCACCGTGTAGCTGGTGATCGGGCTGCCGCCGTTGCCCGGCGCGGTCCAGCTGACGGTCGCGGACCCGTTGCCCGGCGTCGCCGTCACCCCGGTCGGTGCCGCTGGCGCCGTCGGCTGCGAGCTGGTCACCGACACGTCATCCAGGTACATCGAGGTGTCGTCCGGCGGGATCGATCCGTCGTCGTGCACGTTGAACCAGAGCACCACGGTCTGGCCCGCGTACGGGGTGAGGTTGAAGCTGACCTGGGTCCAGGTCTGGGAGTTCGAGTTGCTCTTGAAGACGCTGGCCAGCGTCTGTCCGGACGTGCTGCGGATCTGAGCTTCCTGCCAGTCGTACACGCAGTTGCTGCCCGAACAGAGGTCGTCTGCCGTGGCCGGCCAGTACCAGAAGCTCAGAGATGTGGTGCCCGCCGAGGGGACGGTGATCGTCTGGGTCAGGGTGCTGTCCCCGAGCGGTTCGGTGCCTGACACCGTGCCGAGCAGGGCGGAGCCGCTGCCGGTGTGGGCCCTTGCCGTGCTGGCGCTCGGCGGGTCCACACCACCGGGCGTCCACGAAGTCAGCCCGTTCTCGAAGCCGCCGTTCTGGACGAGCGACGCGCTCGATGACGGTGTCACCGGGGCGGACGGCGCGGACGCGAGGCCCGTGCCGTTCGGGTTGGAGGCGGTGACCGTGAACGTGTACGTGGTGCCGTTGGTAAGGCCGGTCACGATGGCGTTGGTTGGAGCCGTTGAACCCTGCGACCCGGTCACCGTCGTCGGGGTCTGGGCGGCCGACCCGATGTACGGCGTGATGGTGTACGTCGTCACCGGGCCGCCCGATGTCGGGGCGGACCAGCTGAGGCTGGCGGACGCGTATCCCGCCGTCGCGGTGACGTTGGTCACCTGGCCGGGCGGCCCGGACGGGGAGAACACGACGTCGACCCAGTAGTTCTCGGCGTTGAAGGTGTTGGTCGGGAAGGTGCTGCTGCCGGAGTACGAGTAGACCCCGTTGGTGACGCCGTTGGTGTTCCGCAGCGCATGCAGCGGCGGGCTGTCCACGATGGCTCGCGGACGACCCGATCGGCGGAACGGTGTAGAAGTATCCCTCGTCCTGCGAGTAGTGCCCCTTGGGCGCGAAGTAGGACGCGACGTAGGTCGTGTTCGGGTTGAGCGGGACCGGCTGCGCGAAGTTCACCTGCTGCCAGCCGGACGCCGTTTCGCCGGTGAAGGTGGCGCTCGCCAGCAGCTGGCCGCTCGAGGTCCACAGGTTGCCGATGTGGGTCCCGGTGTTCGTGCTGGCCTTGTAGAAGCGGACCCCGGTGGCGACGCCGAAGGTGTCGGTCTTGAACTTGACGCCGACCTCGATCGAGTTCGCGTCGCCAGAGTCGATGCCGCCTGGTGTGTACCGGTTCCCCAGATCGAGCAGGGGCAGCTCACGTTGACCGTCGTGCCCGGCCCGGGTGTCTCCAGGTTGCCGCTGTCGTCGACCGCCCGCGACTCGATCGTGGTCGTGGGATTGCCGTGGGCGACCCACGAATAACTCCAGGTCACAGAGGTGTTCGGCGCGGACATCGTGGTGACCGGATGCCAGGTCGTGCCGCCGTCGGTGGAGACCTCGACGCCGGCGACCACGCCGCCGCCTGCGTCGGTGGCCGTGCCGGTGATCGTGACGGCCGAACCGTCCGACAGGTTGGCACCCGGTGCCGGCGAGGTGATCGTGGACGTGGGTGGCGTCGTGTCGGTCGATGCCGTGGCCGGGCGTGAGCCCGGAGATCAGCGTGGCGGGCTGCGCGCCCATGTCGGCGAACAGGTTCACCGTGGCCTGCTGCATGGCCGGATCGGTGTTGCCGCCCGAATTGCCGGATCGGTCCCGTTGTCCAGGCCCCACGACCACTGCACGGTCCCGGCGCCGAACACCAGCGCGCCGCTCGGCGCGCGGTACAGGGTCAGGTGATGGGTCACGGTGCTCTGGTGGTGGTCTGGCTCCCGTAGTCGGTGAAGGGCTGCGCGGTGGTGTCGGTCGTGGACGACATGTCGAAGAGCCCGGCGGGCCGGAACCCGTTGTCGGCGTCCACGTCCCACTCGTAGCCGAGGGTGCCGGCGCCCGGATCCAGCGTCGTGGTCTGGCCGGACGCCAGGTTGGCCACGGCGGTGTTGCGCCAGAACCGGAGCTTGCTGTAGGCGGCCGGCACCTGGATGTCGGTCGTGCCGGCGTTGACGGTGAACAACTGGCCGGTGAGCGCGTTCTGCGGCCTGCCCGCCGTCCCCCGGCGGGCTGAACCGCGGATCCATCCAGGTGCCCGTCCAGGTGGGCGGGTCCTGCGGATCGGTCGGCGCGTCGTAGTGGGTCTCCTTGTAGGTCACCAGCGTGCGGTTCGGCGGTGTTCGAGCCGTCGATGCTCGGCTCCCACCGGGTCTTCCAGAACACCTCGTTCCCGCTGAAGAACGCCAGGTTGACCCCGGCGTCGCGGGCGGCCTCGACGTTCGCCCGCTGCTGCCCGGACCAGTACTCGTCGTGGCCGACGGACATGAAGACCTTGTGGTGCTGAGTAGGCGCGTACCCGGGCTGGGAGACGTCGACGCCGCTCGTATAGCTCACGTCGTACCCGTTGGCCTCCAGGAAACGGATCATCGGGTACTCGGCGTACATGAACCAGCTCGCGGCCGCTGTCATCCAGCGCGGTGTGCCATGGCCGGTTGTAGGACACCTTGTCGGCGCCCTTGTACGCCTCGGGGTTCCCGGGCGGGCAGTTGACGGTGCACTGGTACAGGCTGTTGCCGCCGTAGGTGTTGTAGGCCTGCCAGGTCTCGTCCGAGGTCTGGAACAGGATGTCGGAGTGGCTCGCGTCGTTGCGGACGACGAACGGGATCAGGCTGTCGCCGCCGGTGTCGTTGCGGACGAGATGGGCGATGTACAAGCCGGACACCGCGTTGCTCGGCACCGTCCACGAGGCCGACACCGCCCAGTTGCCGCAGTCGATCAGCCCGGTGGCCGCGGTGTCGTTCTTGCAGGCGGGCTGCGTCTGCGGGAGCGTGGCGGTCGGGAGCATGTTCGAGACGATCTTGCGGGCGCCGTCGCCCTGGTAGTACCCGATGCGGAGGATGTCGATGTGATACGACTTCGCCGGCGTGTTGATCTTGAAGGACTCGGTCTGCCCCGACGTTCACGCTCATCGAGGTGGCGAAGCCCTGGATCGTCGAGTCCCCGGCACCGCTCACCTGCCAGTCGCTCGGCGGGTCGCCCGGCAGGGTGTTCTCGCAGGCGACCGGATTCACCACGGGCGGCCCGCACGGGCCGGCGGCATCGGCGGGCCGCGCACCCACCACGGAAAGCAGGCTGAGCAGGACTGCGAGCGGGAGGACAACGCCCAGGCGCCGCCACCGGGCCTGCCGCGCCAAGGATCCGCTGACTGACATGAAGGGCCCCCCGCCTGAACGAACCGACACATTGCCGGCTGTTTACTCTAGTGGACGCGCAGGTAGTACGCGGCGGGTGGCGAAATAAAGATAACGAATCGGTCACAGCTTTCACGGCCCGCGTCGCCTTGAGGTTCCGACGGGCACCCGAGGTCATCTGGCGCGATCTCTCTTCCGGGAGGATCCGGCCGGAACCTGACTTGTCCTGGCATTTCGAATCCAGCAGGTAGTTGACGTAAACCTCACGCTTTGGCTGGGCGTCTCTCCTATGGGATAGGCAAGCTTGCCCGCTGGGGGGTGTGCTCTTGCCTGCTGGGGGAGGTACTGGAGTGTCGGGTCAAACCACCATGCGCGCGGATCGGGCAGCGCTGACGGTTGTACCGCGGCGGGCGTTCGCGAACCCGGCCGTGTGGCTGGGCCGTTATCTGCACACGGTTGGCGTGGCCGACGGGGCCTGTGCCCTGGCCGGGGGCCTTGCCGCCCTGGCGATCCGGTTCGAGGACCCGGGGCCCGGCCGGGTGCCCTACGGGCTGTTCACGGTGTGCCTGCCGGTCCTGTGGTGGCTGTCGGTGGCGCTGGCACGCGGGTACGACGCGCGCATCGTCGGCCTGGGCTCCGACGAGTTCCGCCGGGTGTTCAACGCGGCGGTGGGCCTGACCGCCGCCATCGCCATCTTCTCCTACGCCACCAAGAGCGAAATCGCCCGCGGCTACGTGCTGGTCGCCCTGCCGTGCGCCCTTGCGCTCGACCTGGCGGCCAGGTATGCGCTGCGCAAGAGGCTGCACCGGCGGCGGCGGTCCGGGGCCTTCATGCGCCGGGTGATCGCGGTGGGCCACGCGGACGGCGTGGCGCACCTGATCACCGAGCTGCGCCGGGACGCCCACCACGGGCTGACGGTCGTGGGCGCCTGCCTGACCGGGGGAACAAGCCGGTCCCAGGTGGCGGCCGTTCCCGTCTGCGGCGGCCTGGAGCGGATCCAGTCGGCCGTGTCGGACCTGGCCGCGGACACCGTCGCCGTGCTGGCCTGCCCCGAGCTGAACGGCGTGGGGCTGCGCGAACTCGCCTGGCAGCTGGAGAAGACCGGCACCGGCTTGTGCGTCGCCCCGGCGGTGCTCGACGTCGCCGGCCCGCGGACCACCATCCGCCCGGCCGCGGGCATGCCGTTGCTGCACGTGGATCACCCCGAGCTCACCGGGCTGCGCTGGGTCGTCAAGGGCGCGTTCGACCGGGTGTCCGCCGCGGCCGCGCTCGTCGTGCTGGCACCGCTCATGGCGGGCATCGCGCTCGCGATCAGGCTCGGCGACGGCGGCCCCGCGATCTTCCGGCAGACCCGCGTGGGCAAGGACGGCGACCCGTTCCTGGTCTGCAAGTTCCGCACCATGGTGGCCGACGCGGAGCAGCGCAGGGCGGAGCTGCATGCGCACAACGAAGGCGACGGCCTGCTGTTCAAGATGCGCAACGACCCGAGGATCACCCCGGTGGGCAGGTGGCTGCGCAAGTACTCCCTGGACGAGCTGCCCCAGCTCTGGAACGTGCTCAAGGGAGACATGTCGCTCGTCGGCCCGAGGCCCGCGCTGCCGGCCGAAGCCGCCCTGTACGGCAGTTATGTGCGGCGCAGGCTCGTGGTCAAGCCGGGCATCACCGGCCTGTGGCAGGTCAGCGGGCGGTCGGATCTTGCCTGGGAGGAAGCGGTCCGGCTTGACCTGCGTTACGTCGAAAACTGGTCATTCGCCCTCGACCTGCAAATCCTCTGGAAGACCACGGCGGCAGTGATCAAGGGCTCTGGCGCCTACTAGGAGACGGTAATCTGGCCGGGCCCGGCCGCTGCCCCCGCCAAGGAGCCTCGCCTGATGACATCCGAAGACGACCGCCTTGCCGCTGAGCTCGCGGAGCAAGCCGGGACGCTGCTGCTTGACCTGCGTGCCGAGGGAGGCGATCCGGACGACCTGCGCAAGGCGGGGGACCGGCTGTCCCATGAGTTCCTGGCCGCGGAGCTGGCCGCGCGCCGGCCGGGTGACGCGGTCCTGTCCGAGGAGGGCCGCGACGACCGGGCGCGGCTGGCCGCCGAGCGGGTCTGGATCGTGGATCCGCTGGACGGCACCAGGGAGTTCGGTGAGCCCGGCCGCACCGACTGGGCGGTCCACGTCGCGCTCTGGGAGCGCGGCACGCTGACGGCGGGCGCGGTGGGGCTGCCGGCCCAGGGCCAGGTGCTGTCCACCGTCGCGCCGCCTCCCGGTGCCGGCCGGGCACCAGGGCGGCACGCTGCGGATCGTGGTGAGCCGGACCAGGCCACCGGCGTTCCTGGAGCGGCTCAGCGAACAGATGGACGTCGAGCTGGTGCCGATGGGCTCCGCCGGGGCGAAGGCCGCCGCGGTCATGCTCGGCGAGGCCGATGCCTACATACACGCGGGCGGGCAATACGAGTGGGATTCCGCGGCACCGGCCGCCGTTGCGCTGGCCGCCGGGCTGCACGCATCCCGGTTGGATGGCTCGGCCTTGCGATACAACCAGCCAGATCCGGTGCTGCCGGATATCCTGATTTGTCCGGTAGTGCTCGCGGAGGCACTGCTGGAAGCGATCGGCGCCGCCGGGGCGCACCGCCCCCAGTGAGGTTCTGGCACGCCGTGCCCATTGCCCTGTCAACACTCCGGAGACCACTCGATGGCCCCAGTGCGTAACGACTATTCGCTGTCCCAGCTGGACTCGCTCGAAGCCGAGTCCATCCATATCATCCGCGAGGTCGCGGCGGAGTTCGAGCGGCCGGTGCTGCTGTTCTCCGGCGGCAAGGACTCGATCGTCATGCTGGCGCTGGCGGAGCGGGCGTTCTGGCCGGCCAGGGTCCCGTTCCCCGTCATGCACGTCGACACCGGGCACAACTTCGCCGAGGTGATGGAATACCGGGACCGGCGGGTCGCCGAGGCCGGTGTCAAGCTCGTCGTGGCCTCCGTCCAGGAGTCCATCGACGCCGGGCGGGTCGTCGAGGAAACCGGCCGGTGGGCCAGCCGCAACCGGCTGCAGACCACCACGCTGCTCGACGCGATCACCGAGAACCAGTTCGACGCGGTGTTCGGCGGGGCCCGGCGGGACGAGGAAAAGGCCCGCGCCAAGGAGCGGGTGTTCTCGTTCCGCGACGAGTTCGGCCAGTGGGACCCGAAGAGCCAGCGGCCCGAGCTGTGGGGCCTGTACAACACCCGGATCCACCGGGGCGAGCACATCCGGGTGTTCCCGATCTCCAACTGGACCGAGCTGGACGTGTGGGAGTACATCGACCGGGAGAACCTGGAGATCCCGTCCATCTACTACGCGCACACGCGCACCGTGTTCGAGCGTGACGGGATTCTGCTCGCGGACAGCGAGTACACCAGGCGGCCCGACGACGAGCAGCCCTACGAGGCCAAGGTCAGGTACCGGACGGTGGGCGACATGACCTGCACCGGGGCCGTGGAATCCACGGCCGCCACGATCACGGAGGTCATCGCGGAGATCGCGGCAACCCGGATCACCGAGCGCGGCCAGACCCGTGCGGACGACCGCACGAGTGAGGCCGCCATGGAAGACCGCAAGCGGGAAGGGTACTTCTAATGCCGGGGGAGAGCGTCGAAGCCGTGGTGAGTTCCTGGACCGGGCATAACACCGACATCCTGCGGTTCGCCACCGCCGGTTCGGTCGATGACGGGAAAAGCACGCTCATCGGGCGGCTGCTGTACGACTCGAAGGCCATCTTCGAGGACCAGCTCGCGGCCGTGGAGCGGACCAGCCGGGCGCGCGGCGAGGAGTACACCAACCTCGCCCTGCTCACCGACGGGCTGCGGGCCGAAAGGGAACAGGGCATCACGATCGACGTGGCCTACCGGTACTTCGCCACGCCGCGGCGGAAGTTCATCATCGCCGACACCCCCGGTCACATCCAGTACACCCGCAACATGGTCACCGGCGCCTCCACCGCCGATCTGGCCATCGTCCTGGTGGACGCGCGCAACGGGCTGACCGAGCAGAGCAGGCGGCACGCCTTCCTGGCCACCCTGCTGCGGGTGCCGCACCTGATCCTCGCGGTCAACAAGATGGACCTGGTCGGCTACGACCCCGCCGTGTTCGAGCGGATCACCGAGGAGTTCTCCTCGTTCGCCACCAAGCTGGAGGTCGCCGACCTGACCTTCATCCCGATCTCCGCGCTGCACGGCGACAACGTGGTCCAGCGGTCGGCCAACATGGGCTGGTACGACGGCCCCTCGCTGCTGCACCACCTGGAGCATGTGCACATCGCCTCCGACCGGAACCTGATCGACGTGCGGTTCCCCGTGCAGTACGTCATCCGCCCGCACCAGGCGACCGATCCGCAGCTGCACGACTACCGCGGCTACGCCGGCCAGGTGGCGGGCGGGGTGATCAAGCCGGGTGACGAGGTCATGCACCTGCCGTCCGGCTTCACCACCACGGTCAAGCGGATCGACACCGCCCGCGGCCCCATTCCCGAGGCCTTCCCGCCGATGTCGGTGACCCTGGTGCTGGAGGACAACATCGACATCTCCCGCGGTGACATGATCTGCCGGCCGCACAACCAGCCGTCGGTCACCCAGGACGTGGACGCGATGGTGTGCTGGATGTCGGAGAGCCGCAAGCTGTCCGCGGGGGACCGGCTGATCGTCAAGCACACCACCCGCACGGCCAAGGCCATCGTGCGCGACCTGCACTACCGGCTGGACGTCAACACGCTGCACCGGCACGAGGGCGTCAGCGACCTGTCCCTCAACGAGATCGGCCGGGTCACGCTGCGGCTGACACATCCGCTGTTCTGCGACCCCTACACCCGCAACCGGCAGACCGGTGGCCTCATCCTCGTGGACGAGGCGACGGGTGGCACAGTGGGAGCCGGGATGATTGCGGAGAAGGGCTGACTCTGGGTACCCAGGCCGACCCCGGTCCCACGTCCTCACGAACGGGGCTTATGTGATGACTAAGGCTGGTATGGATAAGCGGCCGGCGGACGTCGCAGCTATGTTCGACCAGATCGCCGAGCGTTACGACCTGCTCAACGACGTCCTCTCGCTCGGCCAGGACCGGCTGTGGCGGCGGGTCGTCGCGGCCGCGGTGGCGGCCCGCCCCGGCGAGCGCGTGCTGGACCTGGCCGCGGGCACCGGTACCTCGTCGCGGACGTTCACCACGGCCGGAGCGTATTGCGTCGCCTGTGATTTTTCCCTGGGCATGCTGCAGGTAGGGGCGCGCAAGGCGGCCAGCGGGCGCCGGCCCGATGGCCCGGCCACGGGGCCGGTGCGCTTCGCGGCCGGGGATGCGCTCGCCCTGCCGTTCCGCGACGGCGCGTTCGATGCCGTGACCATCTCCTTCGGCCTGCGCAACGTCGCCGACCCCGATGCCGCTCTCGCCGAGATGCTGCGGGTCACCAGGCCGGGCGGCCGGCTGGTGATATGCGAGTTCGGGCACCTGCCCGCGGCCCGGCTGGACGACTGGTACGGGCGCTACCTGAGCTACCGCCCTGCCGGCCGTGGCCCGGCGGCTGTCCCCGTCCGGCGACGCCTACGAGTACCTGGCCGAGTCGATCAGGGAATGGCCGCGGGCGCCGGAACTGGCCAGGCGGATGGGTGCGGCCGGATGGTCGGCGATACGCTGGCGGAACCTGACGCTCGGGGTGGTGACCGTGCATGCGGCGCTCCGCCCGGAGTAACCATGCGGAGTGCCTCCGGAGGACGGAGCGCGCCGGATGGATTGTGGTGCCAGGGCCGGGATCCGTGGCGCCATGGGCAAAGGTTTAGACTCCTCCAGTAAGCACTTGTGAACAGCTTCACAAGACAGTCGGGATACGTTCGGATGCACCAGCACGCTGCTAGCTCTGACCCCACCGCCCCACCCAATGCCCCCGCAGATTCGGCTGACGTCATTGTGGTAGGCGCCGGGCCGGCGGGCTCGTCCACCGCTTTCCACCTGGCCCAGGCCGGGCTGGACGTGCTGGTGCTGGAGAAGAGCCATTTCCCCAGGGAAAAGGTGTGCGGCGACGGGCTGACCCCGCGCGCGGTCAAGCAACTCCTCGGCATGGGGATCCCGCTGAACCCCGAGGACGGCTGGTTCCCGAACAAGGGCCTGCGCATCATCGGCGGCGGGGTCCGCCTCGAACTGGACTGGCCCGACCTGGCCAGCTACCCGGGCTACGGGATGATGCGCAGCCGGCTCGGTTTCGACGAGACACTGGCCCGCGCGGCGAGCAAGGCCGGCGCGCGGCTGCTCGAAGGCGTCAACGTCACCGCCCCGGTGCTCGACGAGACGACCGGGCGGATCACCGGGGTGACGGCGCGCGCCGGCGCGCCGGACTCCGGCGGGGCACCGCGCACCTACCGGGCCCGCGTGGTTGTCGCGGCGGACGGCAACTCCTCCCGGTTGTCCCTGGCCATGGGGCTGGCCAAGCGGGACGACCGGCCGCTCGGGGTGGCGGTCCGCACCTACTACACCAGCCCCCGGCACGACGACGACTACCTGGAGTCCTGGCTGGAGTTGTGGGACGGCGACCGGCTCCTGCCCGGGTACGGCTGGATCTTCGGGGCCGGCGACGGGACCAGCAACGTGGGCCTGGGGCTGCTGAACACCAGCGCGGCGTTCCAGCACACCGACTACCGCGACCTGCTGCGCCGCTGGCTGGCCGGGATGCCCGCCGAATGGGGCTACACCGAGGAGAACCGGACCGAGCCGATACGGGGCGCCGCGCTGCCGATGGGCTTCAACCGGACCCCGCACTACACCCGCGGGCTGCTGCTCGCCGGGGACGCGGGCGGTATGGTCAACCCGTTCAACGGCGAGGGCATCGCCTACGCGATGGAATCCGGCGAGATCGCCGCGCGCGTGATCGCCCGCGCCCTGGCCCAGGCCGACCAGGCCAGCACCGAGCGGGCGCTGCACGGTTACCCGCAGGCGCTGCGGGATGCCTACGGTGGCTACTACACCCTCGGGCGTAAGTTCGTCGGGGCCATCGGGCATCCCTGGGTGATGAAGTTCGCCACCCGGCACGGGATGCCCAGGCCGGCGGTGATGCGCCTGGTACTCAAACTCTTGGCGAACCTGACCGAGCCACAGGGCGGTGATGCGGCCGACCGCGTGATCAACGCGCTGTCCCGGCTGACGCCCGCAGCCTGAGCGGCCGCGGGCCACGAACAGAGGAGAAAGGAGAGGCATCCGGTGCTGAGCTTGTACGTGCCGATCCTGATACTGGCGGCGCTGGCCGCGGTTTTCGCGAGCTTGTCGCTCGTCATGGGCTCGCTCGCGGGCCCGAAACGGTGGAACCGGGCCAAGCTGCAGGCCTACGAGAGCGGGATCGAGCCGACCCCGCAGCCCCAGGGCGGCGGCCGGTTCCCGGTGAAGTACTACGTGACGGCGATGCTGTTCATCCTCTTCGACATCGAGATCATCTTCCTCTACCCGTGGGCGGTCACCTTCACCAGCCTCGGCGTGTTCGGGCTGGTCGAGATGGTGCTGTTCATCGCCACGGTGCTGGTCGCGTACGCCTACGTGTGGCGGCGCGGCGGGCTGAACTGGGACTAGCAATGGGAATTGAAGAAAAGCTGCCAAGCGGAATCCTGCTCACGAGCGTCGAGAAGCTGGCCGGGTACGCGCGCAAAAGCTCGGTGTGGCCTGCCACGTTCGGCCTGGCCTGCTGTGCGATGGAACTCATCTCGACCGGTGGTCCCCGCCACGACCTGGCCAGGTTCGGCATGGAGCGGGCGTCGAACACGCCGCGCCAGGCCGACCTGATGATCGTCGCCGGACGGGTGAGCCAGAAGATGGGACCGGTGCTCCGGCAGATCTACGACCAGATGGCCGACCCCAAGTGGGTCATCTCCATGGGCGTCTGCGCGTCCAGCGGCGGCATGTTCAACAACTACGCCATCGTGCAGGGCGTGGACCACATCGTCCCGGTGGACATCTACCTCCCCGGCTGCCCGCCACGGCCGGAGATGCTGCTGGACGCGATCGTCAAGCTGCACGACAAGATCCAGAACATGAAACTGGGCGCCAACCGGAAGGCGGAGGTCGAGGAACTGGAGCAGGCCAGGCTCCGGCGGCTGCCGCTCACCCAGGGGACCGGCGGCCAGCTGGGCATCGGCGGTGGCCAGCCTCAGCCGAGGGAGCAGTCGTGACCAGCGAGAACGCGCCGGGCACCAGCGGCCAGCCGGACCCGGCCGCGGCCGCGGGCGAGCTCCGGCTGGGCGAGCAGGTCGAGCGCACCGGCAGTTTCGGCACCGGGACCACCGGCGACACCTCAGGTTACGGCGGGCTGCAGGTGCGGCGCCCGGGCCCGGCGGCCACCGCCCGCCCCTACGGGGAGTACTTCGACGAGATCGCCGACCGGCTCGCCGAGGGCCTGGAGCGCGACGGCCCGGCGTTCGCCGAGGCGGTGTCCCGGGTGGTGGTCGAGCGCGGCGAGCTGACCCTGCACGTGCCGCGCGAGCACCTGGTGGCGGTCGCCAGGCTGCTGCGCGACGAGCCGTCGCTGGCCTTCCAGATGTGCCTGGGGGTCAGCGGAGTCCACTACCCCTGGGACACCGGGCGCGAGCTGCACGCCGTCTACCCGCTGCTGTCCATCACCCACAACCGGCGGGTCCGGCTCGAGGTGAGCGCGCCCGACAGCGACCCGCGGATTCCCTCGCTGGTGAGCGTGTACCCGACCTGCGACTGGCACGAGCGGGAGACCTGGGACTTCTTCGGTGTCGTCTTCGAGGGCCATCCCGCCCTCACCCGGATCGAGATGCCCGACGACTGGAAGGGCCACCCGCAGCGCAAGGACTACCCGCTGGGCGGAATCCCGGTCGAGTACCGCGGCGCGACGGTGCCGCCCCCCGAGGATCGGAGAGCGTACCAATGACGGCGGAGACCGAGGGCCGCGTCTACAACGTCGGCGGCCAGGACTGGGACGAGGTCGTCAATGCCGCCGACGAGGCGGGCGAAGAGCGGCTCATCGTCAACATGGGGCCGCAGCACCCCTCCACGCACGGCGTGCTCCGGCTGGTCCTGACCCTGGACGGGGAGACCGTCACCGAGCTGCGCCCGGTCATCGGATACCTGCACACCGGCATCGAGAAGAACATGGAGTTCCGTACCTGGACGCAGGGCGTCACGTTCTGCACCCGGATGGACTACCTGGCCCCGATCTTCAACGAGACCGTCTACTGCCTGGCCGTGGAGCGGCTGCTCGGCATCGAGCAGGAGATCCCGCCGCGGGCCACCGTGCTGCGGGTGCTCATGATGGAGCTGAACCGGATCTCCTCGCACATGATGGCGATCGGCACGTTCGGGCTGGAACTCGGCGCGACCACCGTCCTGCTGTACGGGCTGCGGGAACGGGAAAAAGTGCTCGACCTGTTCGAGCTCATCTCCGGCCTGCGGATGAACCACGCCTATGTCCGGCCTGGCGGGGTGTCCCAGGACCTCCCGCACGGTGCCCTGGAAGGGCTCAGGGAGTTCCTGCGTGTCATGCCGCGGCAGATCGGTGAGCTGCGCGCGCTCCTCGACGCGAACCCGATCTACCTGGGCCGCACGAAGAACGTTGCCTATCTCGACCTGACCGGCTGCATGGCGCTCGGCGTCACCGGCCCGGTGCTGCGGGCCACCGGGCTCCCGTGGGATCTGCGCAAGAGCCAGCCGTACTGCGGTTACGAGACCTACGATTTCGACGTGCCGACGCAGACCGGCTGCGACGCCTACGGCAGGTACCTGATCCGGATGGACGAGATGGAGGAATCCCTCAAGATCATCTCCCAGTGCGTGGACCGGCTGGCGGCCAAGCGGCCGAAGGACGACCCGGTCATGATCGACGACCCCAAGATCGGCTGGCCTGCCCGGCTCTCGGTGGGCGCCGACGGCCTGGGGAACTCGCCGGATCACATCGCGCACATCATGGGGGAGTCCATGGAGGCGCTCATCCATCACTTCAAGCTGGTGACCGAGGGCTTCCGGGTTCCGGCCGGGCAGGTGTACACCAGCGTCGAGTCACCGCGCGGGGAGCTAGGCTGCCATGCGGTCAGCGACGGCGGTACGAGGCCGTTCCGCGCGCATTTCCGGGATCCCTCGTTCACCAACCTGCAGTCGCTCGCGGCGATGACCGAGGGCGGCATGATCGCTGACGTGATCGCGGCCGTGGCGACCATAGACCCTGTGATGGGAGGGGTGGACAGGTAATGCCCTTCAGCAATGAGGCGCTTGCCCGGCTGGACGCGGAGGCTCCCGGGATCATCGGCAGGTACCCGCGCCCGCGGTCGGCCCTGCTTCCGCTGCTCCACCTGGCCCAGGCCGAGGAGGGCTACGTCTCCGACGACGGCATCGCCTTCTGCGCCCGCCACCTCGGGCTGACCGAGGCCGAGGTGAGCGCGGTGGTGAGCTTCTACACGATGTACAAGCGCCGCCCGGTCGGCGAGTACCACGTGGGCGTGTGCACCAACACGCTCTGCGCCGTCATGGGCGGCGACCAGATCCTCGCCGGGCTGCGCGAGCACCTCGGCGTGGGTGACGACGAGCCCACCGATGACGGCAAGGTCAGCCTGGAGCACGTCGAGTGCAACGCCGCCTGCGACTATGCGCCGGTGGTGATGGTGAACTGGGAGTTCTTCGACAACATGACCCCGGGCTCGGCCCGGGAGCTGGTCGACGACCTGCGGGCGGGCAAGGCGGTCGCGCCCAGCCGCGGCGCCCCGCGGCTGGCCACCTGGAAGCAGGCGGGCCGGATCCTGGCCGGGTTCCCCGACGACCAGGCCACCGGCGGGGACACCGCCGGGCGGCCCACGCTGGCCGGCCTGCGCATCGCCAGGGAGCACGGCTGGACGCCGGACGACGGGGGCGCGGCATGACCTCGGTGCTGACCCCGGCGCTCACCGCACACTGGGACGAGCCCGACTCGTTCACGATGGAGGCCTACCGGCGCTCCGGCGGGTACCAGGCGCTGCCGAAGGCGCTCGGCATGGACCCGGACGAGGTCATCCAGGCGGTGAAGGACTCCGGGCTGCGCGGCCGCGGCGGCGCTGGCTTCCCCACCGGGGTCAAGTGGGGCTTCATCCCGCAAGGCGACGGCAAGCCGCACTACCTGGTGGTCAACGCCGACGAGTCCGAGCCGGGAACCTGCAAGGACATCCCGCTGATGCTGGCCACCCCGCAGGCGCTGGTCGAGGGCGCGATCATCGCCGCGTATGCCATCAGGGCGAACCGGGCCTTCATCTACGTGCGCGGCGAGGTGCTGCATGTCATCCGCCGGGTGCACCACGCGGTCGCCGAGGCCTACGCGGCCGGGTACCTGGGCGAGAACATCCTCGGCTCCGGGTTCGACCTGGACGTGACCGTGCACGCGGGGGCCGGCGCCTACGAGTGCGGCGAGGAGACGGCGCTGCTCGACTCGCTGGAGGGCCTGCGCGGGCAGCCGCGGCTGAAGCCGCCGTTCCCGGCCATCGCCGGGCTCTACGCCTGCCCCACCGTGGTCAACAACGTGGAGTCGATCGCCAGCGTGCCGTCCATCCTGCGGCACGGCGCCGCGGCGTTCGCCGCGCTGGGCACCGAGAGGTCCAAGGGGTTCGGCATCTTCTCGCTGACCGGGCACGTGACCACGCCGGGCCAGTACGAGGCGCCGCTCGGCGTCACCCTGCGGGAACTCCTCGGCCTGGCCGGCGGCGTCCGGGCCGGTCACGCGCTGAAGTTCTGGACGCCCGGCGGGTCGTCCACGCCGATCTTCACCGACGAGCACCTCGACGTGCCGCTGGACTTCGAGGGCGTCGGCGCGGCGGGCTCCATGCTCGGCACCCGGGCGCTGCAGATCTTTGACGACACCACCTGCGTGGTCCGCGCCACGCTCCGGTGGACCGAGTTCTACCAGCACGAGTCCTGCGGCAAGTGCACCCCGTGCCGCGAGGGGACGTACTGGATGGTCCGCGTCCTTGACCGGCTGGACCGGGGCCATGGCACCGACGAGGACCTGGACAAGCTGCTCGACATCTGTGACAACATCGCCGGGCGCGCGTTCTGCGCGTTCGGCGACGGTGCGATCAGCCCGGTGGTGTCCTCGATCAAGTACTTCAGGGACGAGTTCATCGAGCACTTCAAGCGCGGCGGCTGCCCGTTCGATCCCGCCGCCTCGACGGCCTGGGCCGACGGAGGTCAGTGACCAATGACCGCACAGGCTGAGTCGGGGGCGCTGGCGCCCGTGGAGCAGCGGGTGACCGTCACCATCGACGGCTTCGAGATCACCGTGCCCAAGGGCATGCTGGTGATCCGGGCGGCCGAGTTGCTCGGGATCCAGATACCCCGGTTCTGCGACCACCCGCTGCTCGACCCGGTCGGCGCCTGCCGCCAGTGCCTGGTCGAGGTGGAAGGCCAGGCCAAGCCGCTCGCGTCGTGCACCACCACCTGCACCGACGGGATGAAGTTGCGCACGCAGCTCACCTCGCGGGTGGCGGAGAAGGCACAGGCCGGGGTGATGGAAATGCTCCTGATCAACCACCCGCTCGACTGTCCCATGTGCGACAAGGGCGGCGAGTGCCCGCTGCAGAACCAGGCCATGTCCAACGGCCGCGGCGAGACCCGGTTCACCGAGGCCAAGCGCCACTTCGCCAAGCCGGTGGCGCTGTCCAGCGAGGTCCTGCTGGACCGGGAGCGCTGCGTGTCCTGCGCGCGCTGCACCAGGTTCGCCGAGCAGATCGCCGGCGACCCGCTCATCGAACTGCTGGAGCGCGGGCCCGACCAGCAGATCGGCACCGCCGACGGGGTGCCGTTCGACTCCTACTTCTCCGGCAACACCGTGCAGATCTGCCCGGTCGGAGCGCTGACCGGGGCCGCCTACCGGTTCCGCGCCCGGCCGTTCGACCTGGTGTCCACGCCCAGCATCTGCGAGCACTGCGCGTCCGGGTGCCGCCAGCGCACCGACCACCGGCGCGGAGTGGTTACCCGCCGCCTGGCCGGCAACGACCCGCAGGTGAACGAGGAGTGGAACTGCGACAAGGGCCGGTGGGCGTTCACCTACGCCACCCAGCCGGACCGGCTGGCCACCCCCTTGGTGCGCGATAACGAGGGCGTGCTACGCCCTGCCTCGTGGGCGGAGGCGATCGAGGCGGCCGCGGCCGGCCTGGCCGGCGCCCGCGGCCGGGCGGGGGTGCTCACCGGCGGCAGGCTCACCCTGGAAGACGCCTACGCCTACGCCAAGTTCGCCCGGGTCGCCCTGGGCAGCAACGACATCGACTCCCGGGCCCGCCCGCACTCGGCGGAAGAGGCGCAGTTCCTCGCCGCCGCGGTGGCCGGCACCGGGGTCCGGGTCAGCTACGCCGACCTGGAGCGCGCGCCTGCGGTGCTGCTGGCCGGGCTGGAGCCCGAGGAGGAGTCGCCGATCATCTTCCTGCGGCTGCGCAAGGCCGCCCGGGCCGGCAACCTCGCCGTCTACTCGCTGGCCCCGCTGGCCACCGGCGGGCTGGCGAAGCTGCGCGGCACCCTGCTGGCCGCCCCGCCCGGCGCAGAGACCGAGGTGCTCAACCGGCTGGCCGCCGAGATGGGCACCGACGCCGTGGAGGCCGCGGCTGGCCGGGCGCTGACCGCCGACGGCGCGGTCATCCTGGCGGGCGAGCGGCTTGCCGAGACGCCCGGGGCGCTGTCCGCGCTCGCCCGGCTGGCCGGTGCGAGCGGGGCCAGCCTGGCCTGGGTGCCCCGCCGGGCTGGCGAGCGCGGCGCGGTGGAGGCCGGCGCCCTGCCGGACCTGCTGCCTGCCGGGCGCCCGGTGGCCGACCCGGCGGCGCGGGCCGAGGTGGCCCGTGCCTGGGGTGTCGCCGCGCTGCCCGCCGAGCCTGGCAAGGACGGCCGGCAGATCCTCGCGGCGGCGCTGGCCGGCGACCTGGACGCCCTCGTCGTGGCCGGGGTGGACCCGGCCGACCTGCCCGATCCGAAGGCCGCGCTGGAAGCGATCGAGGCAACGGCGTTCGTGGTGAGCCTGGAACTGCGGACCAGCGCCGTCACCGACCGGGCGGACGTCGTGCTGCCGGTGGCGGCGGTGCCGGAGAAGGCCGGCACGTTCCTGAACTGGGAGGGCAGGCCGGGCTCGTTCGGCGCGGCGCTTGCCGTCCCCGGCGTGGAGTCCGACCTGGAGCTACTCGGCCGGATCGCGGACGAGATGGACGTCCACCTCGGGCTGCCCGATGCCGCCGCGGCGCGCCGCGAACTGGGCACGCTGACCGGCTGGCAGGGCATCCGGACGAGCGCGCCGGACTACCCCCCTGTCGCGCGGTCCCTGCCCGGGCCCGGCGAGGCCGTCCTGGCCACCTGGCATCAGCTGATCGACACCGGCCGGATGCAGGACGGCGAGCCGTTCCTGGCCGGCACGGCACGGCCGGTGCAGGCCCTGATGTCTGCGGCCACCGCGGGTGAAGCGGGCACCGCCGACGGCGATAGGGTCTGCGTGACCACGGCGCGGGGAGCCATCACCCTCAGTGTGCGGGTCTGCGACATGCCCGACCGGGTGGTCTGGCTGCCCGCGCACG